>JAWKHX010000034.1:0-1648 GCA_041394605.1 Ilumatobacteraceae bacterium | reverse complement strand
GTCGGTGCGCGGCAGCATCCGGGCCAGCCCCATCTGCACGTCGCCGGTGCCCGGCGGCATGTCGATGAACAGGTAGTCCAGGTCGTCCCAGTGCACGTCGTGGAGGAACTGCTCCACCGCCTTGGTGAGCATCAGGCCACGCCACATCAGCGCCGTGCCCTCCTCCACCAAGAAGCCGGTGCTGACCACCTTGAGCGTGCCGCGGGTGAGGCCGCGGCCGACCGTGAGTTCGTTGGGGATGATCCGCGGCTTGTCGAACCCGTCCATGCGGCGGGCCTCCAGCGGATCGTCGATGCCCAGCAGGCGGGGCACGGAGAAGCCCCAGATGTCCGCGTCGAGCACGCCGACGGTGAACCCGCGGGCGGCCACCGCGGCGGCCAGGTTGACGGTGACGGAACTCTTGCCCACGCCGCCCTTGCCGCTGGCGACGGCGATCACGCGGCACGTGGCGGGCACGGCGGTGTCGGCGGCCTGCTCGCGGGCGTTCCAGCGGGCCTTGGTCATCACCTCGCTGCGCTCCTCGGGGGTCATCTCGCCCCACTGGATGCGCACGTCGCGCACCCCGGGGTGCACGGCCACCCGGCTCTTCACGTCCTTCTGGATCTGGCCGCGCAGCGGGCAGCCGCCGATGGTCAGCTTGATCTCGATGGTGACGTCGCCGTCGGCGGTGATCTCCACGGACGGCACCATGCCGAGGCTGACGATGTCCGCCCCCAGTTCCGGGTCCACCACGGCGCGCAGCAGTTCGACCACGTCGTCCCGGCTCGGCGGGCCCTGCATCGGCGGGGGAATCACGAAGTCAATGCTACGGTAATTCGCGGGTACACTCCTGTCCTGCGCCACCTTCCGGTGCGCAACCACCACCGCCGATCGCCTCAGGGAGGTCCACTGTGATCACGCTCACCGACTCCGCCGCCACCAAGGTGAAGGAACTGCTCGACGCCGAGGGTGCAGCCGAGCTGGCGCTGCGCGTTGCCGTCCGTCCGGGCGGGTGCAGCGGGTTCTCCTACGAGATGTTCTTCGACGGCGACATCGCCGGCGACGATCAGACGGCCACGTTCGGCCAGGTGCAGGTGGTGGTGGACCAGGCGTCCGCCCAGCTGCTCGAGGGTGCCACACTGGACTACAAGGACGGCCTGAACCAGGCCGGCTTCGCCATCACCAACCCCAACGCCACCCGCACGTGCGGGTGCGGCAACTCGTTCAGCTGAGCAGCAGGTCCAGCCGGGCCGCCAGCTCGCTGCGATCCCACACCCCGTCCAGCCGGTCCACCACCACGCCCGCGGCGTCGGTGAAGTAGATGATCGGCTCGTACTCCACGCCCAGCGCCTCGACGGCCGGGGCGATCAGCGTGCCCGCATCGTCGGCGTAGACGTCGGCGTGCACCACCACGATCTGGTCACCCACACGTTGGTACTGCTCGATGAGGAATTCCAGGCCCGGCGCGCACGTGCCGGTCTGGCAGTGGGCGGGCGTGCCCACCATGTACAGCACCGGCTTCCCGCTGGCCAGCGCGTCGGTGAGGGTGACCTGGTGGAACGGGCACGGGTCCGGCGTGCGGCTGCAGTACGGCTCCACGCCACGGTGGTCGTCGGCGGTGGGGGTGTCGAACGGGGGCAGCGGTGCGCCGGTGAGCGGCGAGAAGACA
>JAWKHX010000033.1:0-1844 GCA_041394605.1 Ilumatobacteraceae bacterium | reverse complement strand
GTCGGCGAACCCACCGAGCGCGGCCTCCAGTGCCTCCGGCGTCTCCATCGTGGCGGCGGCCAGTACCTGCCGCATGGACCAGATGCCGTCGTCGGTGAGTTGCAGGTCCAGCGAGGTGTTGGTGGCGGCGGCATCGGCAGGCCAGACGATCTCCACCGGCACGTCGAACAGGGCGTGGAACACATCGGTGGTGCCGGTGCCTTCGCGGGCGGCCAGCAGGGCGGCCAGGTCGTCGGCCGCCGTGGCGCTCCACGGGTCGTGCGCCACCGTGGTGGTGGGCGCCAACGTGGTGGGGGCCTGCGTGGTGGCGACCGAGGTCTGCGGGGCAGCCGTCGTCGCCGACCCGTCCGCCACTGCCGTGGCCACGGCGGTGGACGCTGGCGCCGACGAGCCGCCGCCACCGCATGCCGCCAGCAGCACCGCCGCCGCCGCCACACCGAACCCACCGAACCGCTGTACCGCCTTCGTCATGCGGGCCAGACTAGGCGGGTGAGCATCCCCGACACCGCTGACGTCCTCCACGTGTGGTCACCCCGCACCGACCTGCTGGCCCACTCGCTGATCGGGTACGCGGTGGAGCGCCTGAAGCTGCCGAAGGACACCACCTGGGGGCCCGGCAACGCCGACGGGGTCGTGGATGCCGTGGCGGACACGATCACGGCCGAGGGCATCGGTGGCCACGCCGCGCTCCGGCTGTTCCGCGAGGTGTTGCTGCCCGCGTGCCGCCCGATGGACGACCCGATGAACCTGGCCTACGTGCCCACGGCGCCCTCGAACGCGGCCACCATGTTCGACCTGGTGCTCAGCGCGTCCAGCATCTTCGCCGGTGCGTGGGAGGGCGGGGCGGGCGCCATCGCCGCCGAGAACCGGGCGCTGCGCTGGCTGGCCGACCTGGCGGGCCTTCCCCCCAGTGCCGGCGGCGTGTTCGTCAGCGGTGGTTCGGCCGCCAACCTCAGCGCGCTGGTCACCGCCCGCCATGTGTACCGGGAGCGCACGGGCGACGAGCGGCGGGGCACCATCGCCGCCACCCGCGAGGTGCACGCGTCGGTGCGCGCCGCGGCCCGGGTGATGGACTGCAACGTGCTGCCGGTGGACATCGACGCCGACGGCAGGATGACCGGGGCCGCGCTGCGGGCTGCGCTGGACGGCCACGACGCCGACCGCACCGGCAGCGATGTGTTCGCCGTGGTGGCCACCGGCGGCACCACCAACTCGGGCACCATCGACGAACTGGACTCCGTGGCCGACGTGTGCGCCGGCCGCGGCCTGTGGCTGCACGTGGACGGCGCCTACGGGCTGGCGGCGCTGGCGTCGCCCACCGCGCGGAAGGCGTTCGCCGGCATCGAGCGGGTGGACAGCTTCGGGGTGGACCCCCACAAGTGGCTGTTCGCGCCCTACGACAGCGCCGCGCTGGTGTACCGCGACCCGGTTCCCGCGGCCGCCGCACACGCCCAGCACGGCGACTACCTGGACGCGGTGGACCGTGGCGAGTGGAACCCGGCCGACTACGCCTACCACCTCTCCCGCCGCGCCCGCGGCCTCCCGCTGTGGTTCTCCCTGGCCACCTACGGCACGGACGCCTACGCCGCGGCCATCGACACCACCATCGCCACCGCCCGGGCGTTCGCCGACGCGGTGGCGGAGCGCCCCGGGTTCACCCTGCTGCTCGACCCGCACCTCTCGGTGGTGCTGTTCACCGTCGACGGCTGGACGAGGGAGCAGTACCTGGAGTGGAGCAAGCGCCGGGCCACCGAGGGCCGCTGGCTGGTCATCCCGACCTCCTGGCAGGGCCTCCCCTGCCTGCGGATCTGCGTGGTCCACCCCTCGACGGACCCCGCCGCGCT
>JAWKHX010000032.1:0-1865 GCA_041394605.1 Ilumatobacteraceae bacterium | reverse complement strand
GCCCCGCTCGGCGACAGCGTCCCAATCACCGTTCCAGGTGAGGCGGAACTTGCGGTTCTGCAGGGCCTCCACCACCGTGGCCTTGGCCCGGTTGGCGTCGCCGGCGACGAAGAATTCGACTGCTTCCATGCGCGAACCGTACTCCAGGGTCGCTGCGCGGACGAGGGACCGTGGGCCTCAGACGGCCAGTTCGCACCAGTCGGCGTAGCGGGCGTCCTGCCCGCGCACCGCGGCGGCGTAGACCTCGGCGATGGCCTTGGTCTTCGGGCCGGGGCACGGGACGGCACGGTCGTCCACCGAGTTCACCGAGCTGACCTCGGCGGCGGTGCCGCACACGAAGATCTCCTCGGCGATGTACAGGTCGCTGCGGGCCAGGTTGTCCACCCGCACGTCGAACCCGAGGTCGCCGGCGATGCGGCTGACCGAGTTCTGGGTGATGCCTTCCAGCGCGCCGGCCGACGTGGGCGGGGTGAGGATGACACCGTTGCGCACGCAGAACAGGTTCTCGCCCGTGCACTCGGCCACGAGGCCGTTGGGGGCCAGCATGATGGCCTCGTCGTAGCCGGCCTTCAACGCCTCCACCTTGGCCAGCGACGAGTTGACGTAGTTGCCGGTGGTCTTCGACGCGGGCGGCATGGTGTTGTGGTCGTGGCGGGTCCAGGAGCTGATCTTCATCCGCACGCCCTTCTCCACCGCGTCGTCGCCCAGGTAGGCGCCCCACGGCCAGCAGGCGATGGCCACCTCGGTGCGGCAGGGCAGGGTGTTCAGCCCCATCTCGCCGTAGCCGTAGAAGGCGATCGGGCGGATGTAGCAGCTGGGCAGGCCGGTGGACGCCACGGTGTCCTTGGTGGCCTGGACGAGCTCCTCCACCGTGTAGGGGATCTCCATCCCGACGATCTTCGCCGAGTTGAACAGGCGCACGATGTGGTCGGTGAGGCGGAACACGGCCGGGCCGTCGGCGGTCTCGTAGGCGCGGATGCCCTCGAACACGCCGGTGCCGTAGTGGAGGGTGTGGGTGAGCACGTGGATCTTGGCGTCGTCCCAGTCGACGAGCGAGCCGTTCATCCAGATCTTCGGAGTGGGCGTGATGGGCATGGTCTCAGCCTGCCACGCGCGCTGCGATCAGGGAACCGATCTCGGTGGTGCTGCCACTGACAGGTTCGTCACACGCAGCCCGGATGCGGTCCGCCGCGGCACCCTCGCCGAGGAAGTCCAGCATCAGCGCCGCCGACAGGATGGCCGCGGTCGGGTTGGCCTTGCCGGTGCCGACGATGTCCGGCGCGGAGCCGTGCACCGGCTCGAACATCGAGGGGCCGGTGCGGGCCGGGTTGAGGTTGGCGGACGACGCCAGCCCGATGCCGCCGCTGACCGCGCCGCCGAGGTCGGTGAGGATGTCGCCGAACAGGTTGTCCGTGACGATGACGTCGTAGCGCTGCGGGTCCTGCACGAAGTAGATGCACGCCGCGTCGACATGGTTGTAGGCGGTGGACACCTCGGGGTACTCGGCGGCCACGGCGTGGAAGGCACGCTCCCACAGGTTGCCGGCGAACGTCAGCACGTTGGTCTTGTGCACCAGCGTCACGTGCTTGCGGCGCTGCATGGCCAGCTCGAACGCGTAGCGGCAGGCCCGCTCGGCGCCCATCCACGTGTTGACCGAGCCCTGGGTGGCCACCTCGTGCGGGGTGCCCTTGCGCAGCACGCCGCCCTCCCCCACGTACGGGCCCTCGGTGTTCTCCCGGATGACCACGAAGTCGTGCGGCACCGTGCCGCCGGGGGCGGTGCCGACGAACGGCCGCTGGTTGACGTAGAGGTCCAGGTCGAAGCGCATCTTCAGCAGCAGGCCGCGCTCGATGACGCCCGGGGGC
>JAWKHX010000031.1:0-1868 GCA_041394605.1 Ilumatobacteraceae bacterium | reverse complement strand
AGGACATCCCGCGGGAACGTGTGCTGACGGCCGCCACGGTGGCTTCCGGGGCCCCCGCCGGCACCGGCCTGACGGTGGACGCGGACATGACCGTGGCGGAGATCGTGCCGATGCTGCTGGCCACGGACGCCCCGATCGACGTCATCGGCGCCGACGGGCGAGCGGTCGGCAGCCTCGACCGCGGGCAGGTGGCTGCGATGCTCAGCGCGGACGGGTCGTGACCGACACGCTGGAGCCGATGGTCGCCGAACCGGCGGCGGAGCAGCCCGTGCCGGCCGCCCCTGTCTGGTACCGGCGGCGCGGCGTGCAGACGGCCGGCGGCGTGGGCCTGGCGCTGGTGGTGGCGCAGGTGGTGCTGCGCGGCACCACCGTGTTCCCCGCCAACTGGTACATGACCCTCGGCGATCGGATGCGTGACTTCCGGTCGTGGATCCAGCGCAACCGCAACTCCAACTTCGTCATCGCCCACGTGCTGCGCCCCATCGGCGACGCGGTGCTGTGGCTCTACGAGCACGTGCTCGACGTGCTGCTGGACCTGCCGTGGTTCTTCCTGCCGCTGGCCTTCGCGCTGGTGATCGCCCGCTCCGGCAAGTACGTCAATGCCGTCGCCGCGGCGGTGGCGCTGGCCCTCATCGAGCTGGCCGGGTTCCATCAGATCGGCATGGAGACCATGTCGCTGATGCTCATCTGCGTGGGGCTGTGCATCATCATCGGCACGCCGCTCGGCATCCTCGCCGGCCTCTCGCCGCGGGCCGAACGGATCCTGCGGCCGATCCTCGACGCCCTGCAGAGCCTGCCCACCACGCTGTACCTGCTGTTCGGCCTGCTGCTGTTCGGCATCCGCCAGACCCCGGCGGCCGTCGCAACCATCGCGTTCGGGGTACCGCCGATGATCCGCATCGTGGCCGCCGGCATCCGCGACGTGCCACCCGCCTCGGTGGAGGCCGGGCGGATCTTCGGGTCCAGCCGCTGGCAGCTGCTGTGGAAGGTGCAGTTCCCGCAGGCCACCCGGTCGTTCCTCACCGCCGTCAACCAGACGGTGATGATGTGCCTGAGCATGGTGGTCATCGGTGCCCTCATCGGAGCCGGTGGTCTTGGCGGCGAACTCTTGCAGACGTTGAAGTTGCGCAGTCCTGGCCGCGGCGTGGTGGTGGGGGTGGCCATCTTCGGCATCGCCTTCGCGTTCGACCGCCTGGGCCGCTCGCTGATCGGCGCACGCGCCGTGGCATCGCGGTTGCGCAGCAGGGACTACTGGCTGGGTGCGGCGGCCGTGCTGCTGGTGGCGTACTTCGTCGGGCGGGGCATCGACCACGGCCAGGTGCCGTGGACGTTCGCCCGCGACGTGGCCAACCCGATCGACGACCTGGTGAAGTGGATCCGCGACGAGTTCGGTCGCAACCTCAGCTCGTTCAGCGACTGGGTCACCATCAACCTGGTGCTCCGCCTGCGCAACTTCCTGCAGGTCACCGTCGCCTGGCCGGTGCTGATCGGCGCCGTCACGGCCGCAGCGTGGTACCTGCGCGGCAAGTTGTTCGCGGTGTTCACGTTCGGCGGGCTGGTGCTGATCGGGCTCATGGGCATGTGGCAGCCGGCCCTGCTGACGCTGTCGCAGATCGTCATCGCGGTGGTGGTCGGCGCCTGCATCGCCCTTCCCGTGGGCGTGTTCATCGGCCGCCGGCCGCGGCTGGAGGCCGTGGTGGAGCCCTTCCTGGACATCATGCAGACCCTGCCCAGCTTCGTGTACGCCATCCCGTTCGTGATGCTGTTCACCGTCGGGTTCGTGCCGGCGATGCTGTCCACGATGGTGTTCGCCATCCCGGCCGGCGTTCGGTTGGCAGCACTGGCCGTGAAGGGCGTGCAGCCCGAGG
>JAWKHX010000030.1:0-2023 GCA_041394605.1 Ilumatobacteraceae bacterium | reverse complement strand
GGCGGCGTCGTCGAGGTGCAGCCGGTAGACCCGGTTGGTGCTGACGTTGGCGCTGACCTCGTCCACACGGATGATGGTGCGGCGGTCGCCGTAGGCGGCCCACGCGGCGTTGACCGCGGCTCGATGGGTCAGCGATTCGGCCACGAGCCGATGGTAGGCGACCTCGCACCCGAGCGGGTGGTGGCCGGCCGGTGCGGGAGGCTCAGCTGGCGTTGCGGGCGCGCACGCCGATGGGGGCAATGAGGCGGAAGCCGGCGGCGTGGCGCTCGTCCTCGCTCTCGCCACCCCAGAACCCGTACTCATGATGGGTGCGGGCGTACTCGCGGCACTGGCCGTTGACGTGGCACGACTGGCACACCGCCTTGGCCGATGCTTCGCGGCGATCACGGGCCTGCGGCCGCTCGGCCGGAGGCGGGAAGAACAGGTGGGTGAGGCCTTTGCATTCCGCAGCCATCATCCACCGATCGTCGGTGTAGATCCGGTGCACCACCACATCGACCGCTGCCATGGAACCCCCATAGTCCGAAGCAAGAAGCGAGAAGGATTTACTTGCTGTGAGCAAGTAGTTGGAGATCTTACGACACTGTGAACGCCGTGTCGAGAGCTTGTGCGAAATTACACGAGCAGGGCGCGGACCCCGGCTGCGAAGGCGTCCACATCGGCCTCTGTGGTGTCCCACGCGGTCATCCAACGCACCTGGTGACGGCTCACATCCCAGTCCCAGAAGAAGCACCAGGCGCGCAGCGGCTCGATGGCATCGGGCGGCAGCATCGGGAACACACTGTTCACCTGCGGCACGGAGTCGTAACGCACCCCGGGGATCTGCGCCGTGGCCTGGTAGAGGCGCTGGGCCATCCCGTTGGCGTGCTCGCCGAGGCGGATCCACAGGTCGTCGGCCAGCAGGGCGTTGAACTGGGCGGCCACGAAGCGCATCTTCGACGGCAGTTGGTTCACCTGCTTGCGCACGTACATCGCCCGCTCGGCCAGGTCCGGGTTCAGATAGACCACGGCTTCGGCACCGAACGACCCCGGCTTCGTGCCACCGAAGCTCACCACGTCCACCCCGGCATCCACGGTGAAGCTGCGCAGCGCCGCGCGGGTGCCGCCCAGCGCCGCCGTGGCGTTGGCGATTCGGGCGCCGTCGAGGTGCACCCGCATGCCCATGCGGTGCGCCGTGTCGCACAGGGCAGCCACCTCGTCGGGGGTGTAGAGGGTGCCCAGCTCGGTGCTCTGGGTGATGCTCAGCACGCCCGGCTGGGCGTGATGCTGCACGCCCTGCAGGTGGGCCAGCGCTTCCACCTGTGCGGGCTCGACCTTGGCGGTGGCCGTGGGCTGGGGCAGCAGCTTCACGCCCAGGCTGCGCTCCGGTGCGCCGGTCTCGTCCACCGCGATGTGCGCCCACTCGCTGCACACGACGGCATCCCCCGGGCGCACCATCGTGCCCAGCGCCATGACGTTGGCGCCGGTGCCGTTCCACACCAGGAAGGGCACGGCCGCACTGCCGAACAGGTCGCGGAAGTGGGCCTCGGCCTCGGCCGTCCAGCGGTCCGCGCCGTAGGCGAGCGCATGCCCCTCGTTGGCGGCCAGCACGGCCTCGACCACGGCCGGGTGGGCACCCGCGGCGTTGTCGCTGGCGAAGGCCCGGGCGGGCGCGGGCGGCATGGAGGTGGGCGCAGTCATGCGCCCATTGTGCCCAGTGGCCTGCTCACTGGCCGGCTCACTGGCCGAAGACAGTGGTGATGACCCGGCCTATGCGCTCGCCGGCGCTGGGCGCCAGATCCGGCACCACCATCGCCCGCTGCAGCCAGCGGTCGGTGCCGTCGAAGCGGGGCGTGTAGGCGGTGCGGCCGTGGACGGCCACATGGTTGTCCACCACCAGCAGGTCGCCGGCCTCCAACGCCACACCGATCTGGTGGGCGCGCACCGCGTCGCCCAGCCTGTGCAGGGCCGCCTCGGCCTCGGTGTCGGTGCCGACCATCAGGTCCTCGTCGAACACCATCGACGGGCGGGCACGTTCGCCGCT
>JAWKHX010000029.1:0-5937 GCA_041394605.1 Ilumatobacteraceae bacterium | reverse complement strand
GTGCGCGCTGCGGTGGAGGCGGCGTGGGCAGCCGGCGCCGGGGCGTCGATCATCGAGGTGGATGGCGCGGCGGTGGGCGAGCCCTGGCCGGTGGCCGACCCCACCGAACTGCTCCGCTGGGCGGCCGGCTTCGACGGGCCGGACCCGACGCCGCGACGCCTGCCGTGGTGGAAGCGGCCGGTCGGCATCGCCCACGCCGAACCCGACACCACCGTGCCGCACGCCGCCCGTTGGGCGATCGCCGCGGCCTGCCTGGCCCCCGCCGTGATGGTGCTGCAGCCGCTCGGGTACGGCGCGTTCCACATCGCTGTCGTGGCCGCAGGGCTGGCTGCCGGAGCATGGCTGACCGCGGCCCGCCGGCCTGTCGCCAAGGGTCTGCGGCAAGGCCTCGGCCTGGCGTGCGGCCTGGGTGTTGGCGCGGCGCTCATCGACGTCAGCGCGGTGGACTCGCCGGCGTCGGTGCTGCGCTTCGTGATGCCGCAGGTGCTGCTGGCGCTGTTCGTGATGCAGGGCCTCGAGTGCACCGACCGGCGGTCCGCACGGGTCACGCTGGCGATCGCCGCGGTGCTGGTCGCCTATGCCGGCGGCATCCGCGTGGACGACCGGCTGGGCATCTGGCTGCTGGTCTCCAGCCTGCTGGTGGCGATGGCGACCCAACTCGTCTCCCGGCCGGATCGCCGCGTGCCACCGCACGTCACCGGTGCACGCGGCCCTCGGTGGCGACAGAGCGTGGCTCCCGTCGCCGGCGCCGCCTTGGCCGTCGCCACCATCGTCGCCGGGCTGGTGGTGGTGCCGGTGCCGGAGGGGCCGGCACAGCTGACCCTGCCGAGCTTCCTCAGCGACCGGCGGGAGGTCGCGGACGACGGCTCGCTGGCCACCGCCGGCGGCTCGCCCCTGCTCGGCGGCGCGGTGCAGGGCCCGGGCAAGCGCACCGGCGGCACGGCGGCCAGCTACGCCGGCTTCAGCGACCGGATGGACACCTCGCTGCGCGGCGACCTCGGCGAGGAAGTCGTGCTGCGGGTGCGCAGCCCGCAGCCGGACTTCTGGCGGGGTCAGACCTTCTCCTACTTCGACGGCACGGCGTGGTACGTGGAGGACGACACCGGGCAGCGGACCGAGGGCCCTGACCATCTCATCGGCCCCGCAGCCGGCGAAACGCTCATCGCCGGGCGCGGGGAGACCCTGGTGCAGACGTTCTACCCCCAGGTCGACCTGCCCAACATCGTGTTTGCCGCGCCCCGCCCGTACCGGGTGATCCTCGACGCCCCGCTGTGGCAACGCCAGGACGGCGCGCTGCGGGCCGGCGTGGTCCTGCCCGCCGGGAGCGCCTACACCGTGCTGTCCGTCCGCTCGTGGGCCACGCCGGAGACACTCGTCACCCAGGGGGACCTCGCCCGCCTGGGTGCGCCGTTGCAGTTCATCCAGCTCCCCGCCTCCACCACCGACCGGACCCGCCAACTGGCGGCGGACCTGGCCGACGGCGCGACGTCGACCTACGAGGTCATCCAGCGGATCGAGGACTGGCTGAGCACCCACGTCACCTACGACCTCGATGCGTCGCTGCCGCCGGAGGGTGGCGATGCGGTGGACTGGTTCCTGTTCGAGTCGCACCAGGGGTTCTGCGAGCAGATCGCCTCGGCGATGGCCGTGCTGCTGCGCTCCCTCGGTGTGCCGGCGCGCATCGCCACCGGCTACGTCCCCAGCGAGCGCGATCACATCGCCGGCGTCTGGATCAGCCGGGCCCACGACGCTCACGCCTGGGTGGAGGTCCGCTTCCCCGACGACGGCTGGGTGCCGTTCGACCCAACGGCGTCGGTACCCCTGCCCGGCGAGGCCGAGGACGTGAGCGTGGGAGCTGAGTTGTTCGACGCGATCACCGGCTTCGTGACGGACCACGCCCCCCACCTGGTGCTGGCGGGCGGCGGGGTGGTGGTGGCCGCAGTCGGCGGCAGGTCGCTGCGTGCTGCCCTGCGTCGCCGGCGACGCGGCCGCTGGGGTGTGTTGCAGGACCGCTTCACCGCCGCGGCCACCCGCGCCGGTGCCACCGGGACGGAACCGAACCGGGACCTGGCCGAGGTGCTGACCGGCGAGGACGCCCGCTGGCTGGCCGACGAACTGGACCGCAGCGCCTTCTCGCCGTCGTGGCAGGACGACGACGCCGTCTACCAACGCGGCCGCACCGTGCTGGTCGAACTGGAGCACGCCGGGCGACGGTGACCTGCTCAGAATCTGCGGAACCAAACCGGCGACTGCGGCGACTAGGACGCCGTGAACCTCTCCAGATCATCACTTCTCTGCGCCGCGCTCCTCGTCGCCGTCACTGCCTGTGGCGACGACACCAACGACGCGTCCACCACCGCAACGCCCACGACGGTCGCCGCCACGGCCGCCGCGCCTGACACGACCACGCCCGCCACCACGGGCCTCGACACCACGGTGCCGGACACGGTGGAGCACGGGGGCGAGCGCACCCAGTATCCACTGACCATCGACAACTGCGGGCGCCAAGTCACCTTCGAGAAGGCACCGGAGCGGGTCGTGATTCTCAACGGCACATCGGTCGCCGAGGTGGAGAGCTTCATTGCGCTCGGCATCGAGGACCGCATCCTGGCCAACAGCCAGATGTACGGCGTCTCGGACGTGGACGGGATGCTGGAGCAGATCATGGCCATCCCCAACGGTGGCATGACGCTCAACGAGAACTACGAGGTGCCGCGTGAGCAGGTGTTGGCGCTCCAGCCCGACCTGGTGGTCAGCACCTGGTCCGGCGGATTCTCCTCGGAGATGGGTCTGGCCACACGCGACGAACTGGCCGAGGCCGGCATCAACAGCTATGTCACACCGGTGAACTGCGCGTTCGGCGTGACCGACCCGCGCCCCGAGGACGTGGCGAAGAACGAGAACCAGACGTATGAGGCGTCCTTCGAGCTGCTCGAGGAGCTCGGGCTGATCTTCGACGTGCAGCACGAAGCCGGCCACGTCATCGAGCACGCCCGCGAGGCCATCGCCGCCATCCAGCCGCCGGCAACCGGCGGCGACGTCCACGTGCTGCTCGCCTATCCCGGCATGTCGATGATGGACCAGACGGGTGTCCCAGGCGTGTTCGCCGGGCCCTTCACCGACTCGATCATCGAGGCTGCCGGCGGCGTGAACGCGTTCCCCGACTTCGCCACCTTCAACGACTCATCGAACATCAGCGCCGAGGCACTGGCTGCCACAGACGTCGACGTGCTGGTGATCGGCCTGTTCATGGATGGCGAGGATGCCGCCGCGTACGCTGCCCAGATCTTCGCGATGTACCCCCAATGGGACGCCGCCAAGTCCGGCACGTACACGACCGTGGCGGAGAGCGCCTACCTCGGGCCGCATAACGCGATTGCCATCCAGCGGATCGCCGACGCCATCGCCACGCTTGGCTGAAATCCCGTCCGTCCGACTCCCGACCGGCGGCCCTTCCTCGTCATGGGCAAGGGCCTGTCGGTGCTCGTCGCCGCACTGGCCATCGTGCTCGCGCTCAGCGTTCTGGTCGGCATCTCGTTCGGGACGGTCACGTTGCCGCTCGGGACCGTGTGGCGGGTCGTCCTGTCCCATCTCGGGATCGGCGACGTGGTCAAGGGCGGCGACGACCAGATCATCTGGCAGTTCCGTACACCTCGAGTGCTGCTGGCCGCCGTCGTCGGCGGCGGGCTGGCAGTCGCCGGCACTGCGCTGCAGGTGCTGGCCCGGAACCCGCTCGCCGATCCGTACGTCCTCGGCGTGTCCTCCGGCGCCTCGTTCGGCGCAGTGCTCGCCGTACTGCTCGGCTCGTCGGCGCTCGGAGGGCTCGGCATCAGCGGGGCCGCCTTCGCCGGGGCGACGATCACGCTCATCCTGGTCTTCACACTCGCCCAGCGGGCAGGGCGGATCGGCCCCGCCCGCCTGGTCCTTGCCGGGGTGGCGGTGAGCTACCTGACCACTGCGCTCACCTCACTGGTCCAGCTGCAGGTCAACCCGCTGGAGCTGCGCGGCACCATGTTCTGGATGCTCGGCAGCTTCGCCGGGGCCGGATGGGACGACCTGCGAATCCCCACGGTCGTGATGGTCCTCACCACGGCGTGGCTGGTGGTCCGCGGGCGATGGATGAACGTCATGACCACCGGCGACGACACCGCCAGCGGCCTGGGCGTGGACACCAACCGGTTCCGCATCGAACTGCTGGTCGCCGCCTCGTTGCTGACGGCGACGGCCGTCGCGGTGGCCGGCGGGATCGGCTTCGTCGGACTGCTCGTGCCGCACATGACCCGCCTGGTAGTCGGCCCGGACCACCGACGAGTCCTGCCGGTGGCCGCGCTCGGCGGGGCGTCCTTCATGGTTCTCGTCGACCTGCTGAGCCGCGTCTTCGACCGCCCCAACGAGTATCCGGTGGGCATCTTCACCGCCGTGCTCGGCGCCCCGTTCTTCCTCGCGCTCATGCGTCGTGCATCGAAGGGAACGGCATGAACGTCGAGGTGCGCGGGGTCCGGCTCGCCATCGACGATGTCGTGATCGTCCACGACGCGACCATGGTGGTCGCGCCGGGCGAGGTGCACGGACTCGTCGGGCCCAACGGCTCGGGCAAGAGCACACTGCTGCGCTGCCTGTACCGGGCGCTGCGCCCCGCTGCTGGAACCGTCCTCCTCGGAGGTGCCGATCTCTGGCGCGACCTGTCGGCCCGCGTTGCGGCCCATCGGCGGGCGGTCGTCACCCAAGACGCCACGGCAGACCTGGATTTCACCGTCCGCGACACGGTGGCGATGGGCCGCACGGCGCACGGCGGGCTGTTCGGCCACTACGCGCAAGAGGACGACCGGCTCGTCGACGCGGCCATAGCCGAGGTCGGCATGACGTGGGCTGCCAGGCGGATGGTAGCCACCTTGTCCGGCGGCGAACGCCAACGTGTGTACCTGGCCCGCGCCGTCGCTCAGCAGGCGCCCGTGCTGCTCCTTGACGAGCCGACGAACCACCTCGACGTCCACGCCCAACTCGAGCTCCTGGGACTGGTCCGCGACGCCGGTCTCACCACTGTGGTGGCGCTCCACGACCTGGACCACGCCGCGGCCGTTTGCGACCGCGTCACCGTCATGCGAGGTGGGCACGCAGTGGTGACTGGTGCACCGGCGGACGTCCTGACACCCGCGCTCATCGAGGACGTGTTCCGGGTGCGTGTCCATGTCGGCACACACCCGCTCACCGGTGCGTTGCACCTGACGTTCGCCCCGCTCTCCACCACACGGAAGGAACCCACATGAAGATCGCCATCCTCCTGTATCCCGGCTTCACCGCGCTCGATGCCATCGGGCCGTACCACTCGGTGGCCGGCGTGCCGGGAGCGGACTTCGCGTTCGTCGCCGAGCAGGCCGGCCCAGTGGGCAACGGCGGTTCGTTCACGATGATGGCGACGCGCAGCATCGACGAGATCGACGCGCTGGACGTGCTGCTGGTGCCCGGCGGCTTGGCGGCCATCACGATGGCCGAGGAGGGTGGACCGCTGGTGGACTGGATCCGGGCGATACATCGCACAACCACATGGACCACCTCAGTGTGCACAGGGTCGTTGCTCCTCGGCGCTGCCGGGGTGCTGGAGGGCGTGAGGGCGACCACCCACTGGTACTGCATGGACGACTTGGTCCGCTACGGCGCCATCCCCACCCAGGAGCGGGTGGTCGAACACGGCAAGGTGATGACGGCTGCCGGGGTGTCCGCGGGGATCGATATGGGCCTGCGCCTGCTGGAGCGGCTGAGCACCACCGAGTACGCACAGGCAGCACAGCTGGACATGGAGTACGACCCAGCCCCGCCGTTCCAGAGCGGCCATCCCCGCTGCGCGCCGGCCCACGTGACCGCCACCGTGCGGGCGATGTACGACAGCATGCTGGGGCGCTAGAAGATTTTCGAGAACCCGGGAACTCGACGGGCGGG
>JAWKHX010000028.1:0-7438 GCA_041394605.1 Ilumatobacteraceae bacterium | reverse complement strand
CGGGCACCAGCCGGTCGTCTTCGTTGCGCATGCCGGACACCAGGTCGATGTCGTCGACCTGCAGCACCCCGGCGCCGACAGAGGTGTCGAGTTGCAGGTTCGCGTCTGCCGGCACGATCAGGTGCAGGCGGCCGATGCCCACCTCGGCCGTGATGGTGAGGTCGCCGCTGCCGGCGGGCAGCAGCCGCAGGTCGATCTCCAGCTCTCCGGCGGCGACATGCTGGACCTTCTCCGCATCCGCCAGCGTGAGCGGCACGATGGTGCGCTCGCCGCTCGGGCCGTCCAGGCGGGGTTGGGCGACCGCCAGCATCACGATCAGCCCGGCCACCGGCAGCAGCGGGAGGATCGGCCACCACCGCAGGTTGACAAGGGCACTCACTGCCAGGCCGGCGGCGACGATGCCGAACGCGCTGACGATCACCCAGAGGGCAGGGGCGTTCCAGCCGCCCGCAGCCTCCACCACGGCGGCCGTGCCGGCCCACAGCAGGGCCAGGACCACGCCGGCGCTGGCGATCGGCCACCGCCGCCGCCGGGGGGCCGCGGCAACGGGGGTGCCGGCGGTGAGGGTGCCGTCGGTGAGGTGTTCGGTGGTGAGCGCATCGGCGGTCGGGGTGTCGGCGGTGGGGGATGCACCGCGGACGTGCCAGGGCTCGGTGGGAGTGCCCTGCGCACCCGGCGCGGCGGCCGGCGAGCCGTTCCTCGAGCCGGTGCTGACCCACAGCAGCACGCCCAGCCCGATGAGTGCGAGGCCCCAGGGGGCGCCGCGGAACAGGAACCACGCACCGAACGAGCCGAGGCTGCCGACGAGCAGCACCAGGCCGATGGTCACCAGCAGCGGGAGGCGCCGGCGGTCGCTGAGCACGGCGCCGATCGGTGCCGCCTGCGAACGGTCGGGGGGCAACAGCACCCAGGCGGCGACGTACACGAGGACGAGCACCGGCAGGACGATCATCGCGATGACGGTGGCGATCCGTGTGGTGCGCAGGTCGAAGCCGTAGGCGTGGCTGAGGCCGGCGACCACGCCGCCGACCCGGCCGCGGTGTTCACGATCCGGGTCGTCGCGCGGAATCCGCGAGACCGGGGTGTTCGTCCAGCCGGTGCGCGGGGGCGGCGGCGGGTTCGGGGGCTGCTCGGCGGTCACTGGTTCGGCGGTCACTGGTTCGGTGGGGTCGGGATCGGTGAAGGTCATTGTCGTCTCCGTGATGACATCGGTACGAGTTCATGCTCCGCCATCACGCCCGTGCGCACATCGGGGCACAGCCCTGAACCGACCCTGAACTTCCCCCGAGGGTCTGGGGGCTCGCTCAGGAGCAGGCCCTGATGACGGGGCGGTGGTGCCGTGCGACAATCGCTGCGTGCGCATCGAACCGCTGAACTTCACCCGCAGCGAGGACGGGCGCGTCCTCGCGGGTGTGGCCGCCGGGTTCGCCCGCCGCCACGGGGTGGACCCGCTGGTGGTGCGCGGCGCACTCGTGGCGCTGACGTTCGCCGCCGGCCTCGGGGTGCTGCTCTACGCGCTGGGCTCCGTGGTCGCCGGTCCGCCCGGCAGCGACCTCGGCGAGCCGCACCCGCCGGACACCCGTCGCGACCTGGCGCTGGGCAGCATCACCCTCGGAGCGCTACTGCTGGTCCGGTCCACCGGGGTCTGGCTCGGCGACTCGGTGATGGTGCCCCTGGTAGCCGTCACGGCCGGGGCCGTCGTGCTGGGGGTGGTGCGCAGCGATCTGCGGACCCCTGGGGCGTCCGGCCCACTGGCCGACTTCACCAGCGGACGGCACTCGAGGGCGAGGATCACCATCGGCGCCTCCCTGGTGGCGCTCGGCTTGGTGCTGGTCGGCTTCGTCGACCGGATCTCGAACACCGTTCGGGTGGGTGCGTTCGCCACAGCGCTCAGCCTGGTGGGCATCGCCGTGGCCATCGGGCCGTGGATCGCCAACGTGGCCCAGACCGCCGCCGACGAACGGCGCCAACGCATCCGCAGCCAGGAGCGCGAAGCGATGGCCGCCCACCTGCACGACTCCGTGCTGCAGACGCTGGCGCTGATCCAGCGCACCGCCGACGACCCGCGACGCACCGCGGCGCTGGCGCGTCAGCAGGAACACGAGCTGCGGGCCTGGCTGTACGGCGACGACCCGCCGACGGGTAGCTCGTTCGCCGCCGACGTGCAGGCCGTGGCCCGCGAGGTGGAGCAGAAGTACGACGTGCGAATCGAGGTCGTGACGGTCGGCGACCTCCCGCTCGACGACGACCTTCGGGCGCTGTGTGCGGGTGTGCGCGAGGCGTGCGTCAACGCGGCCAAGCACAGCGGCGTCGACCGGTTCGCGGTCTATGCGGAGGTGGGTGCGGAACAGGTGGAGGTGTACGTGCGCGACCGGGGCTGCGGGTTCAACCGTGCGGCGGCGGCCGCCGATCGGCAGGGCATCGCCAACTCGATCGAGGGGCGCCTCGAGCGCGTGGGCGGTGAGGCCGTCGTCGAGTCGGTGGTCGGCGAGGGCACCGAGGTGCGGTTCACCCTGCCGCGCCGCGCCCATGTCGCCCACGAGGTGGGCACGTGAACCGGCCCAGCGTGTTCCTGGTCGACGACCATGCGCTGTTCCGCTCCGGTGTTCGCGCCGAGCTCGGCGACGCGGTGGAGATCGTGGGCGAGGCCGGCACCGTGGCCGAAGCCGTGCAGGGCATCCTCGACACCCGGCCGGACGTCGTGCTGCTGGATGTGCATCTCCCCGACGGGGGTGGCAGGGCGGTGATCGAGGGAGTCGCGAGGGAGTGGCCCGAGGCGGTCTTCCTGGCCCTGTCGGTCAGTGACGCCGCGGAGGACGTGGTGGCGATCATCCGCGCCGGCGCGCGCGGCTATGTCACCAAGACGATCGATGCCGCCGCGCTGGTCGACGCGGTGCAGCGCGTGCGCGACGGCGACGCCGTGTTCTCGCCGCGCCTCGCCGGGTTCGTGCTCGACGCCTTCAGCGGTCACCTCCCCGCGCCGACGGATGCGGAGCTGGACCTGCTGACAACCAGGGAGCAGGAGGTGATGCGGCTCATCGCCCGCGGCTACACGTACCGGGAGGCGGCCACGCACCTCCACCTGTCCGTGAAGACCATCGAGACACACGTATCGGCGGTCCTGCGCAAGCTGCAACTGTCCAACCGCCGCGAGCTGTCCGAGTGGGCGTCCACCCGCCGGCTCCTGTAGCGCCGGCCGTCAGACGATCTTGCTGCCGGACTCGGCCCAGTACTTGTCGCGCAGCAGGCGCTTGTAGAGCTTGCCGGTGGGCAGGCGGGGCAGCTCGTCGAGGTAGTCGATGGAGCGCGGCACCTTCTGGCGGGAGAGGTGGGCGCGGCAGAACTCGATCAGTTCGGCGGTGAGTGCGTCGTCGGCCGCGATGCCGGGCATGACCTGGATGACCGCCTTGACCTCCTCACCGAGGTCCGGGTTGGGCACGCCGAACACGGCGGCGTCGGCCACCTTCGGGTGGGTCACCAGCAGGTTCTCGGTCTCCTGCGGATAGATGTTGACCCCGCCGGAGATGATCATGAACGTGCGCCGGTCGGTGAGGTACAGGTAGCCGTCCTCGTCCACGTAGCCGACGTCGTTGACCGTGGTCATCGTGCCGTCGCCCGACGTCGCCTCCGCGGTCTTGGCCGGGTCGTTGTAGTACTCGAACGGCGTCGCCGTCTCGAACCAGATCGTGCCCGGCTCGCCCGTCGGCACCTCGTTCATCTCGTCGTCGAGGATGTGCATCGTCCCGAGGATGACCTTGCCGACCGTGCCCTTGTGGGCCAGCCACTCCTCGCTGCCGCAGGTGGTGAAGCCGAGGCCTTCGGTGGCGCCGTAGTACTCGTGGATGATCGGCCCCCACCAGTCGATCATCGCCTCCTTCACCGGCACGGGGCACGGGGCTGCGGCGTGCACCACGAACTCCAGCGACGACATGTCGTGACGTGTGCGTTCCTCGTCGGGCAGCTTGAGCATCCGGCTGAACATCGTGGGGACGAGTTGGGAGTGGGTGACCTGGTACTGCTCCACCAGGCGCAGGTAGTCGACCGGGTCGAAGCGCTCCATGATGATCACGGTGCCGCCGAGTGCGATGGTGCCGGCCACGGCCGCCTGCGGGGCGGAGTGGTAGAGCGGCGCGGGCGACAGGTACACCATGTCCTCGCGGTAGTGCCAGAGCTGGGCGAGGAAGCTGGAGAGCGGGTTCGTCGCGTCGGGCGCCACGTCGGCGATCGGGCGGACGATGCCCTTCGGGCGGCCGGTGGTGCCGGACGAGTACATCATCGGCGTGCCGGTCCGCTCGTCCGGCACCGGGGTGTCGGGCTGGTCGGCGGTGGCCGTGACGTAGTCGAGCACCCGCGGGTCGGTGGACGAGCCGTCGTCGTCGATCAGCAGGATGTGCTCCAGCCGCGGGCACTCGGCGGCCGCGGCGAGGGCGACGTCACGCTTCGCCCGCGAGGCGATCAGCACCTTCGACCCGCTGTTGTCGACGATGTAGGCGACTTCTTCGGCCGTCAGGTAGGAGTTGACGGGCGTGTAGTAGAGCCCGGTCCGGGCCCCCGCTCCGCAGGCCTCCAGGTAGCGGTCGTTGTTCTCCATGAAGATCGAGATGTGGTCCAGCCGCTGCAGGCCCCAGGAGCGCAGCAGGTGGGCCAGGCAGTTGGCCCGCGCCTCGAACTCGCGGTAGGAGACGGACTCGCCGGTGGATGCCATCACGAAGGCCGGGCGATCCGGGTGCAGCGTGGCGTAGCGGCCTGGATACATCTGGACCCCCCAGTGGACTGTCGGTGGTCGTCCCCCGACGAACCCGGCCACCTTATTCCGGGCGGCCGGCGGCCCTGGGCCCGAAGATCTGCGTCCCTTCGGGGGCGGGCGGGTTGACAATGGACCCGGAGCGGTTGGCCGCGTTGTCGACCGCGAAAGGAGGTGCGTCATGCGCTTCGCAGGCAGCACCCTTGACCGGGACCACGATGTCCTGGATGTGCCGGTGGGGGACGTGCAGCACACCCCGGTGCTGGAGCACAGTGCCAGTCTCCCGCCGCCGACCGGGCCGGTATTCGCCACGCCGATGCCGGCGCCCGCCCTGGAGGCTCGTCGCCCTCATCGGTGCCCTCCTCGTGCTGGTTGGAGGTGCGGTCACGGTGTTCGTGATCGTCACTCACCACGCGGCCGACGTTGCGCCGATATCCGTGCAGGCTCCGGCGACCGTCGTGGCGGACCAGCCGTTCGACGTGACGGTCGTCGTCCGCAACAGCGGCGATGCCGGCGGTGAGATGGACCTGACCGTGCTGCGCGACGGCGTGGTGCTGGACAGCCGCACCGTGCAGGCGGATGCCGGCGAGGAGGTGACGTTGACGTTCCGTGTGAACGGGCTGACGTCCGGCACCCACGAGTTCACCATCGAGGGCGTCGATGGGTTGTCCGCCACAGTGGTGGCCCTCACCCCGGCGCTCATCGTGATCGACGAGCTGACCGCGTCCCCGGATGTGGTCGACCTCTCGCAGGGCGCGACGGTGACGGTCACCGTCAGGTTCACCAACACCGGTGAGGCCGACGGTGACGAGACGCTGGTGCTGCTGATGGACGGTCGCTCGATGGACGAGCGCGCGATCAGCGTGGCCGGTGGCGACTCCGGAACGGTCGTGTTCTCGCTGACCATGGACGCTCGCGGCGAGCATGTGCTCGAGGTCGGCGATGCGTCGGTGACGGTGACGGCGCTGGCGCCCGCCGAGCTGTCGGTGGACGCCGTGACGGTCTCGCCCGATCCGCTGGACTTGAATGCGTCGACCGACGTCACGGTGACCGCCCGCCTGACGAACATCGGTGACCTCGACGGAACGTTCCCGCTCGAGGTGACGCTCGACGGCGCAGTCGTCGCGACCAGGGATGTCACCATCCCCGGCGGTGAGACCGCCAGTGAGCAGTTCGCGGTGACTGTTGCGCACCCGGGCATGAACTCCATCACCGTCAACGGTGTGGAGGCCGGGTTCGACGTGTACCAGCTGGCGCGACCGGCCACCGGCACGGTGATCGTCAATCAGCTCGGTGGCGGCGTGAACCAGTTGAAGATCGTGAACGACTCGGAGCTCGACGTGTATGTCGTGCTCGCTGCGCCTGGTGAGAATCAGCCGGCGCTGCTCGGCGTCTACGTGAGGGCGCACGAGTCCACCACGGTCCGGCACATCATCGACGGCACGTACGTGAAGTACTTCGTGCAGGGCACGGACTGGTGCACCTTCTACCAGCGGTTCACCGGGTTCGCCCGGTACGGCATGTTCGACCGGGTGACGGTCTTCGACCCGCCGAGCAACCAGTACACGGTGCTGACGCTGACCTTCGGTGCCAGCAGCGGAGAGTCGGCGCCCACGACTGACGTCGACCCGGACAGCTTCCCCATGTGAGGCGTGCGCCCGGGCCCTGACCGGCCTCCCCGGCCGGGGTTCGGGCCACACGCTCGAACGTGAGGAGGCGCTGATTCCAGCGGTCAGGACTCCTTGGAGCGGAGCCGCCACGGCCGGGTCAGCATGGCCTCGTCCTCGGTCTCGGGGCGGTACACGTGCACGACGTCCGAGTACCGCCGGCGAACGGCGATCCAGCCGTCCTGGCCCTGGCCCCACTCCACATCGTGCCCGTAGGTTGCCAGCGTCGGGTTGACGAACGGGGTGCCACAGACGTAGGTGACTCCGGTGGCGTCGAGCTTCAGGTGGTTGCGGCGGTGCCGACCGCGGACCTCCTCCACGATCGAGAAGGTGGACCTGCTCCAGGTGGCGACGTCCAGAACCCGGGCCGTGAGCTTCTTGGCCCGCGCCTTGGCGAACCCGACGACACTGGTGCCGAAGAGGGCCACGAGCCCCATGGACACCAGGCCGCTGCTGCCCCGGGTCCGTTCATCCGCGGTGAGGTTGGCCAGCACGAGCAGGAGGACCCCCAGGATGAGGGCGACCCAGGCGATCGCCCGGGCGACCTTCGCCTCGTGTCGGTGGCGGCGGACCTCCGGGTCGTCGCCGATGGCATCGATCGGCGTGCTCTGGGGGCGGCGTGCGTCGTCGTTCATGGTGGTGCTCCTCGTGGTGGTCTCACCGACCGATGCTCACGACGCTACGAAAGTTCCCGCCATCACGGGAGGACCCGGCCCGCGATGCGGACGCCGGGGCGGCGAAGGTGCGACGGGACCTCCGAGCGCCGAATGAAGCTGGCCGCCGACAACCGCCGCGACGCGGTGCGCCGGGCACGCCAGCAGGGGATCATCACCTGAGCGCAGGTTCCTTGGACGGGGCCGGCGACTCCCCGGCCTCGGGGCCGGCCTCGGAGGCCGCCCGCCGGCGCACCAGACCCACGGCGCAGGCCGCTGCGGCGACACCGCCGATGGCGAACGGTGCCCGGGGCGACACCGCGTCGATCACCCAGCCCATCAGCACGGCGCCCATGGGGGTGGTGCCGAACCAG
>JAWKHX010000027.1:0-7735 GCA_041394605.1 Ilumatobacteraceae bacterium | reverse complement strand
CGCTCCCGCCCGTCTCCGATGACCTGTTTCCGCGCCCATGGGCGCGATATCAGGCCGTACGTGGCGTGGATCCGCGCCCATGGGCGCGATATCAGGCCGCGGCGCGACGGAGCGCAATGGTGGCGGCGAGGTCGCCGATCGGGACGCGGAGGCCTGCGCCGATGTCTGCTTCGGTGATCCGCACCACGACCCACCCCACCGCCGCGGCGCGGCGGTCGCGGCCGACGTCGCGGTGCCGTTCCTGCGAGCCGGCGTGCCAGGCCGGGTCGTCCACCTCCAACCCCACCTTCCACTGCGGCCAGCCGAAGTCGGCGTGGACCACGGTGCCGTCGGCGAAGGTGATCGGGCACTGGCGCACCGGCGCCGGCAGACCCTGGCGCTCGATCTCCTCCAGCACCAGCGATTCCAGGTTCGAGTGGAGTGCCTTGCTCCACTTCGGGCGGGATGCCAGCACGAGCAGCATCGTGCGCGAGCCAGGACGACCCGGGTGCCGCAAGCGGGTGTAGGTGTCGGCGATCGTGCCGATGGTGGACATGCCCTCGTGGATGAGTTGCTCGGTGACGGACCTGGCCGCCGACAGACCCAGCAGGTCGGCGCTGTCGAAGAGGGACCGGGGAGGGCTGGTGAGGCGGATGCCGTCGGGTCGCTCGACCCGGTCCACCTCGTCGATGGTTCGGCAGCGGTGGACGGTGACGCCGCGCAACTCGGGCGAGGAACCGTGGGGTACGAGCAGGTGCACGCCGAGGTCGGGCACTCGGCGCAGGCCCCATTCGGCGCACGCCGACGTGATGCCCACCAGCGCATGGGGGTTGCGGGCGCAGGCCGCCCGCATGGTGGCGAGCGTGGAGGCCGGCCACTGAGCGGACCGGAACACTCCCGGCTGCATGGTGATCAGCCGTCCGTCGGCGACCATCCGGCCGATGGTCCTTTGCGACAGACCGAGGTCGAGGAGTTCGCCGTTGGTGGCGATCCCGTGATGAGTGCGGAACCACTCGTCGAGTGCGTGCTGCCAGGTCGGCATGGGTCCTCCCGCGCGTGAAGGGTGAGCAGTGCGGGGGAAGCCGTGCGGCCGACCATATCCGCCCTCCTCGCAAATCGCGCCCGACGCGTCGGGTCGTCCTGATGACGTGATCCCGCGCCCACGGGCGCGCTTCCAGGACAGATTCGACGTGCAATCGCACCCGCGGGCGCGAAAGCAGGTCAGGGAGGTATGGGGGAGCGGGGCGGTACCGTGGCGGGTCGTGGAGGTGCGACTCGGGTCGTTCACGCCGGCGGCCCCTGTGGTGCTGGCGCCGATGGCAGGCGTCACCAACGCGCCCTTCCGCACGATGTGCCGGTCGTTCGCCCCCGGGTTGGTCTACGTGAACGAGATGGTCATGGCCGCGGCCGTGGTCCACAAGAACCCGAAGACCCAGCGGATGATGGCCTTCACCCCGGACGAGCAGCCGCGCAGCCTGCAGTTGTACGGCAGCGACCCGGTGCTGGTGGGCCAGGCCGTGCGCCGGCTGTGCGGGGAGGGTCACATCGACCACCTGGACATGAACTTCGGGTGCCCGGCGGCGAAGGTCACCCGCAAGGGCGGTGGGGCGGCGGTGCCGGCCAAGCCGAACCTGCTGCGGGCCATCGTGCGGGCTGCCGTGCAGGCCGCGGAACCGTACGGGGTGCCGGTCACCATCAAGTTCCGCATGGGCCTGTTCGACCACCTGCTCACCCACGTCGCCACCGGCCGGATCGCCGCCGAGGAGGGCGTGTCGGCCATTGCCCTGCACGCCCGCACCGCTGAGCAGCACTACGCCGGTGACGCCCGCTGGGCGGCGATCGGGGAGCTCAAGGCGGCCGTGCCGGAGATCCCGGTCCTCGGCAACGGCGACATCTGGGAGGCCGAGGACGCGGTGCGGATGATGGCCGAGACCGGCTGCGACGGGGTGGTGATCGGCCGCGGCTGCCTCGGCCGGCCGTGGCTGTTCCGCGACCTGATGGACGCGATGGCCGGGCGCCCCGTCGCGTCGCCGCCCCCGCTCGGCGACGTGGCCGGCGTGATGCGCCGCCACGCTGCGCTGCTGGTGCCGCACATGGGCGACGAACGTGTGGCCATGCGCGACTTCCGCAAGCACACCGGCTGGTACCTCACCGGCTACCCCGTGGGTGGCGAGGTGCGCGGCCGCTTCGCCCAGGTCGGTTCCCTGGCCGAACTGGACGACCTGCTGGCGGGGTTGGACCCCGCCCTCACCGTCGTGCCCGGTGGGGCGCGCATCCGCCGTGGCCACACCAACGGCCCGATCCGGGTGGCGCTGCCCGACGGCTACCTCGACCGGCTGGACGACATGACCATTCCCGACGACGCTGCCGAGATGGCGGTGTCCGGCGGATGAGGGTGGTGCTCGCATCCAGTTCGCCGCGCCGCCGGGAGTTGCTGGAGCGGATCGGCGTGACGTTCCGCACCGCCAGCCCGGACATCGACGAGACGCCGCACCCCGGAGAGGGCGCCGTCGCTTATGTGCGTCGCCTGGCGGCGGAGAAGGCCCACGCCGTGGCAGCCGAGCCCGACGAACTGGTCATCGCCGCCGACACCACGGTGGACGTGGACGACGAGATCCTCGGCAAGCCGGCCGAGACCGCCGACCCGCCGGCCACCGCGGCGGCGATGCTGCGCCGCCTGTCCGGCCGCACCCACACCACCCACACCGGGGTGGCGGTGCGCCTCGGCGACCGCACGGAGGTGGAGGTCGTCACCACCGAGGTCACGTTCGTGCCCCTCGCCGACGCCGACATCGAGTGGTACGTGGGCACGGGCGAGCCGCTGGACAAGGCCGGCGCCTACGCCCTCCAGGGCACGGGTGGCGTGTTCGTGGAGCGGGTGAACGGCAGCGTCAGCAATGTCGTCGGCCTGCCCCTGCACGCCGTGGTGACCATGGCGGCCCGGCTGGGCACCCGCCTGCTGGGCTGAGCGTCACACGTCCAGTTCGGCGAGGACGCCGCCGGTGGCGTCGACGATCTGCACATGGTCGCCGGGGTCGACGGCAAGCGCGGCGACAGGGCCCGGCAGCGAGCCGTCGTCGACCCAGGCCAGTTGCACGCCGATCGCGTCGCCGGCGGGATGGGTGACCTGCAGGAGGGGCGGGTTCTCGCCGGCAGCCAGGTTCGTGAGGGCGACGGCGAACGTGTTGACGCCCTCGCCGACGAGCACGATCGATGCGGTGCCGGCGAACTCGGCGGCGGTGCAGGTCCACCGCCCGGCACCAGTGGTGACGCACAGGGTCGCGCCGCCGCCGTCGGCCTCGATGCTGATGGTGGCGCCGTTGTCGGCGACGACGACCGCAGTGGAGGACGTGGGCGGGTCTGGCAGCGTCTCGAACGGCACCGGGGTCAGTTCCACCGGTGGCGTCGGGGCGGTGAGTTCGGCCCACTCCTCGTCGGTCGCCGCCCGCACCGACTCGGCGAGCTTCAGCACGTCGGCACCGTGGCCGCGATCCACGGCGACGCTGATCATCCTGCCGCCCTCCACCCACGCCACGAGGTCCCAGCCGTCGAGGATCGTGCCGTCCGTGCCACGGGCCAGCACGGCTCGAAGGCCGTGCACCGTCGCAGCCTCGGTGTCGCCCAGCAGGTCGTCCAGCGCCTCCAGTTCGCCGCCGTCGGGAGCGGGCGCGCTGCTGACGGACACGGTGAACCGGCCGGGGTAGACCACGCTGGTGCAGCGGCACAGGAAGCGGGCCCCCGGGTCCACCGCCTCCACCAGCCCGATGGCCGTCCAGAAGCTGCTGAACGGATACAGCGGCTCCAGCCCCAGGAGGCGGGCGCGGTCCATCACGATCAGGCCGTGGGGGGTCCAGCGGATGACGGCCGCGAGTGCGACGGTGGCATCCAGCCCGAGGCCGATCGACTGCACCTCGTACCACTGTTCCCCGACCGGGCCGAAGACCACCTGGATGCCGCTCTGGCCGCCGTCGCGGTACTCGGCCGGGGCACCCTGGATGGCAGTGATCGGGGACCAGTCCGTCGAGACCGAGTCGTTGACGTAGCGGGGGTCCTCCGCGGCGACGGCGACGATGGCGGCGCGGGCGTCGGCCCAGCCGCCGGTGGTCCACGGCGCAGCGGTGGGATCGGCCAGTACGTACCCGTCCGTGGGGACATCCAGCGTGACCCGCACGTCGGCCATGCGCCCCTCGAAGATCGGCCGGTCGAGCACCAGTCGTTCCGTGAGCGTCGTCTCCACCGACGTCACCGGGCCGACGGTGAATTCGGGGCGCTCCCGCCATGGCTGCCAGACCCACGCCAGGGCACCCATCAGCAGGATGCCGATGACCACCCATGCCGTCGGCAGCAGCAGCCACTGATCGCCGGCCCCGGCCTGCCGATCCTTCTCCGGCCGCTCCCGCCCGCCCGCGGGGGCGAATGCGCTGTCGTCGGCATCGATCAGTTCGATGACGTCGAACTCGTCCGCACGGGCCACGGGCGACAGTCTCCCAGATCCGCACCGTTAGCACTCGCGGGTAGCGGTTGCTAACGAGCCGCCGGAGCGCCTAACCTTGGCACTCAACCGGGCCGAGTGCTAACCGGCCCATCCCACCCAACCGAGTGCTCTTGCCAACGGAGGCCTGCACCCATGAACCTGAAGCCCCTCGATGACCGCATCGTCGTCAAGCCCAACGAGGCCGAGCAGACCACTGCGTCGGGCCTGGTGATCCCGGACACCGCCAAGGAGAAGCCGCAGCAGGGCGAAGTCCTCGCTGTCGGCCCCGGCCGCTGGAGCGACGACAAGGGCGCCCACACGGCGCTGGACGTGAAGGTCGGCGACACCGTGCTGTACAGCAAGTACGGCGGCACCGAGGTCACGGTCGACGGCAAGGATCTGCTGATCCTCACCAGCCGTGACGTGCTCGCCATCGTGGAGAAGTGATGGCCAAGCAGCTGAAGTTCCACGACGAGGCGCGCCGCGCCCTGGAGGCCGGCGTCAACAAGCTGGCCGACACCGTCAAGGTCACGCTGGGGCCGAAGGGCCGCAACGTCGTCCTGGACAAGAAGTTCGGTGCGCCCACCATCACCAACGACGGCGTGTCCATCGCCAAGGAAGTCGAGATCGACGACCCCTTCGAGAACATGGGCGCCCAGCTGGTGAAGGAAGTCGCCACCAAGACCAACGACGTCGCCGGTGACGGCACGACCACCGCCACCGTGCTGGCTCAGGCCCTGGTGGGCCACGGCCTGCGCAATGTCACCGCCGGCGCCAACCCGATGGGCCTGAAGAAGGGCATCGAGAAGGCCGTCGCCGCAGCGGTGGACAGCATCAAGGGCCAGGCCGTGACGGTGGACGACAAGGACCAGATCGCCGCGGTCGCCACCATCTCGGCCGCCGACGCCGGCATCGGCTCGGTCATCGCCGAGGCGATCGACAAGGTCGGCAAGGACGGTGTGGTCACGGTCGAGGAGAGCAACACCTTCGGCACCGAGCTCGAGTTCACCGAGGGCATGCAGTTCGACAAGGGCTACCTGTCGCCGTACTTCGTGACGGACCCGGACCGCCAGGAGGCCGTGCTCGACGACGTGTACATCCTGCTGCACTCGGCCAAGATCAGCACGGTGCAGTCGCTGCTGCCGGCGCTGGAGGCCGTGATGAAGACCGGCAAGCCGCTGCTCATCATCGCCGAGGACATCGAGGGCGAAGCCCTGGCCACCCTGGTGGTCAACAAGATCCGCGGCACGTTCAACAGCTCGGCCGTGAAGGCCCCCGGCTTCGGTGACCGCCGCAAGGCGATGCTGCAGGACATGGCCGTCCTCACCGGTGGCCAGGTCGTCAGCGAGGAGGTCGGTCTCAAGCTGGAGAACGTCACCCTCGACCTGCTCGGCCGCGCCAAGCGGGTCATCATCACCAAGGACAACACCACCATCGTCGATGGTGCGGGTGACGCCGAGGATGTCGCCGGCCGGATCAACCAGATCAAGGCCGAGATCGACAACACCGACAGCGACTGGGACCGCGAGAAGCTGCAGGAGCGCCTGGCCAAGCTGGCCGGCGGTGTTGCCGTCATCAAGGTCGGCGCCGCCACCGAGGTGGAGCTGAAGGAGAAGAAGCACCGCATCGAGGACGCCGTCTCGGCCACCCGCGCGGCCATCGAGGAGGGTGTGGTCGCCGGTGGCGGCACCGCCCTCGTCCGGGCCCGCAGCGCCGTGAAGTCCGTGGTGGAGTCGCTCGAGGGCGACGAGGCCACCGGCGCCCGCACGGTGTACGACAGCCTCACGGCCCCGGCCCGCCTGATCGCCGACAACGCCGGCCTGGAGGGTGCCATCACCGTCCAGCAGGTGGAGAGCGCCAGCGGCTCGATGGGCCTCAACGCGGCCAGCGGCGAGATGGTGGACCTGGTGAAGGCCGGGATCATCGACCCCGCCAAGGTCACACGGGCGGCGCTCCAGAACGCGGCATCCATCGCCGCCCTGGTGCTCACCACCGAGTGCCTGGTCGCCGACAAGCCGGAGAAGGCTCCGGCCATGCCCGCCGGTGGCGGCATGGGCGGCGGCATGCCCGGCATGGGGATGATGTAAGGGTTCGCCCTGCGAACGACCCCGGTGGCCTCACGGCCCCGGGGTCGTTCTGCGTTTTCGGCCTAGGCTCGGCCCATGGCTGACCGTCCCGGCAAGCGGCCCTTCTGGATGCACCAGGCGGTCGAATATCTGCTCGGCCTGGCGCTGGTGGCCAGCGCGATGCGCAACCCGACGCCCGTCGTGCCGTCGATCGCCGGTGGGGTCATCGTGCTGTGGGCGGCGCTCACCTCGGGGGCGCTGGGCGCCTTCCGCATCGTGCCCCGCGCCGCGCACAAGGTCGGCGACCCGGTGCTGGACGGGCTGTTGCTCGTCGCAGCGTTCCAGCCGTGGTGGTCGGTGGAGTCGTCGGCCCGGATGCTGACGGCGGCGATCGCGGTGGTCCATCTGTTCGTCTGGTTCCAGAGCCGCTACGACGAGCGGAAGAAGAAGCCCGCCGGGTCGAAGTCGGCGAGCAGCGGCGACCGGGCCACCGACCTCGGCCGGGCCGCCGGCCGGCTCGTCGGCAACGGGGTCAATGCGGTGCGCCGGACCCGCGAGTCGAAGGCGGAGTGACGCCGCGCCGGTAGCCTCGCCCCATGGCGTTCGAAGCACCGGCCCCCGATCTCGACAAGCTCCTCGCCGCCTGGGAGGAGTTCGAGCGCGGCGAGCAGTCGCCGGGCAAGGTGCTGGCGTCGATGAAGACCGCCGGCCTCCTCACCGTGCTGCGCCAGTTGAAGGACAGTGGCTGGAGCCCCACGACCTGAGCACCCTCGCCGGCCCGGGGGCGCTCAGCTCATCCCGCGTCCCGACGGCTGGCGGCACGGCGCGCCCGCACCCTGGCCGGAACCGGCCCCGTCGCTGAGCACGGCGGCCGTCACGTCGTCGGTGGCCGGGCTGGACGTGTCCCACGACGAGCCGGACTTCGACGGCGCCAAGCACTCCGCCGTGCTCGCCGTGCTGGCCGACGGCCCGCACGGGGCCGAGGTGCTGCTGACACGGCGGTCGATGGACATGACGAACCATCGCGGTGAGGTGAGCTTCCCCGGCGGCCGGTTGGACCCCGGAGAGACCTACGAGCAGGCGGCCCTGCGCGAGGCCCACGAGGAAGTCGGCCTTGACCCCGCCGACGTCACGTTGGTGGGCCGGCTGCACCCGCTGAGCACCTGGGTCAGCAAGAGCTGGATCGTGCCGGTGGTGGCGCACGTGCCCCAGCCCC
>JAWKHX010000026.1:0-11696 GCA_041394605.1 Ilumatobacteraceae bacterium | reverse complement strand
GCCGTCGCCGCTGGGCCAGCGCCCCCGCACCCGGTGCAGCAGACGGCGACGTCCCTGCGTGGGTGATGGCGGCCGGGCTCCGGGGTCGGGTGGATGATGAGGTGGTGGACGCGTGGGCCGCGCAGGCGGTGGCCGATGGTGTGCTTCGCGCCCACCGCAGCACGCCCACGCTGTCCGCGGGCGCGCGTCTTCTCGACTTTTCGCCGGACGAATGGGGGGTGGCGTGCGCCGCCGTCGAGCCGTCCCGGCCCGCGGGCATCGACGAGTTGAGGAGCCCGTGGAAGCGGATGGAGCGGGTGTTGCTGGCGAAGGGTGTGCGCGACGGCTGGTGGGCGGGCCCCACCGGGCGCCAAGTCGGCGTTCTGTCCGTGTCGGTCGGCGTTCTCGCGGCAGCCATCGCGTGGGCAGTGTGGACCGGATGGTCGAACGACCACATCGTCGGCGCGGCGATCATGGTGGCAATCCCCGCGGCCGTGGTGGCGGTCACCCATGTGTGGACGCAACGCTGGCTGACCTCGGCAGGTCGGGACGCCGCCGCCACTGCGGAAGCCTGGCAGCGTCGCCTGAACCGGCTGGACGCGAGGCGGGTGGAGGCCATGGTCGCCGATGCCGAGCCAGGGGGCGAGGAGGAAGTGGTGACGACGCTGGCGCTGGCTGCCGCGGCGACGGGCCGCGCCTATGCGTGTCGCCACGCGGTGGGTGATGCCGACCTGTCGCTGCGCCTGAAGGTCCGGGTGGAGCAGATCCTCGGCGCGGTGCGGATGGGCGAGCTGCGGCGCCTGCTCGACGAATCCCAGTCCCTGGTGGAGGTGCCGGTCAGCCCATCGCGGCGATGATGGCGGCGATGTCGTCCTCGGTGGTCGTCGGGTTCACGAAGCAGAAGCGGAACACCGTCTCGCCGTCGTGCACGGTGGGCACCACGAAGGCCGTACCCGCGGCCAGCGCGGCGTCGCTCCACTCCTGGTAGCGGTCGGCGGACCAACCGGTGCGGCGGAACAGCACCACGCTCAGCTCCGGCTCCATCACCAGGTCGAGGTGGGGCGCGTCGGCGATCATCCGCGCCGCGGCCCGTGCCAGTTCCAGCCCGCGGGTGACCGCCTGGTCGTAGGCGCGGGTGCCGTGGGCGGCGACGCTGAACCACAGCGGTAGCCCGCGGACGCGGCGGGTCATGTGGATGGCGAAGTCGCTCGGGTTCCACTCGCCCGTGGCGTCCAGCGTCTCCAGGTACTCGGCGTGCTGGGTGAGTGCGGCGCCGGCCAGCTTCGGCTCCCGGTAGACGATGGCCGCGCAGTCGAACGGCGAGAACAGCCACTTGTGGGGGTCGACCACGAAGGAGTCGGCGCGCTCCACGCCGTCGAACAGCGGGCGGCCCATGGTGGACGCCATCGCCGCCCCGCCGTAGGCGGCGTCCACGTGCAGCCACGCGCCCATCTCGCCGGCCACCTCGGCCGCGCCCGCCAGGTCGTCGACGATGCCGGTGTTGGTGGCGCCACCGGTGGCAACCACGGCGAACACGGTGATCCCGTCCGCGGCCGCCGCGGCGCAGGCGTTCCGCAGCGCGGGCCCGGTGAGGCGGCCCCGGTTGTCGCCGGGCACGGTGACCATCTCCACGTCCGTCACCATCGCCGCCAGACGGATGGAGGAGTGCGCCGAGGGCGCGCAAGCCACCGCCAGCCGCTGGCCGCGCCCGTGCCGCCGCCGCCAGGTCTCCCTCGCGGTCGTGAGCGCGGCCAGGTTGCCGGCGGTGCCGCCGGACACGAAGACGCCGCCGGCGCCCTCCGGGAAGCCGGCCAGGTCGGCCAGCCAGCGCAGGGTGGCGTTCTCGGCGAAGATCGCCCCGGCACCCTCCACCCACCAGTCGCCGTAGATCGACGAGGCCGACACCACCAGGTCGAACAGGGTGGCCGCTTCGCTCGGCGCCGTGGGCACGAACGCCAGGTAGCGGGGGTGGTCACTGGAGATGCAGGCCGGCGCCAGCACGTCGCGGAACAGGGCGAACGCCTGCTCGTACCCCAGGCCGTCCGGGGTGATCATCGTCCCCGTCGCGGCGGCCAGTTCGGCCGGCGAGCGGGGGGCGTCCAGCGGCGGTGGCGACATCGCCATCCGGTCGACGACGTAGTCGACGATCTCGCGGGTGACGGCCGCGGTCGTGTCGTCCCGGCGGTGCAGAGGTGATGATCCGGCCACGCCCCGAGCGTAGGTCCCACCGCCCGCCACCGCCGACCGTCCCCCACGGAGAAGTGACGCGGTGCCACCCCGCCCCACCCGGGAAGTGACGTGATATATCACGTCACTTCGGCGGGGGAGGGGGCCGTGGGGCCGGTGAGCTGGAGGGGCAGGCGCTCCAGGCCGCGGAGGATGAAGCTGGGGAAGTAGCGCAGCTCGTCCGCCCCGACCACGTCGAAGCCCTCCACCCGGCGGGCGATCTCCTCCAGCGCCACCCGAGCCTCCAGCCGCGACAGGGGCGCACCGAGGCAGAAGTGGATGCCCTTGCCGAACGCCAGGTGCTGCGCGGCCTTTGCTCGTCCGGGGCAGAACGCCTCGGCGTCCGGGCCGAAGACCTCCGTGTCGCGGTTGGCGGCGGCGTAGACGGCGACGACCATCGACCCCTTGGGGATCTGCTGGCCGCCGAGCTCGGTGTCCGTGGTGACCTTGCGGAACATGCCCTGGGTCGGGGTGGACAGACGCAGGGCCTCCTCCACCACCGCGTCGGCACGGTCGGGGTCGGCGCGCAGGGCGGCCCACTCCCCCGGGTGCTGCCAGAGCAGCAGCATCGCCTCGGCGAGCAGTTTGGTGGTGGTCTCATTGCCGGCGGTCATCAGCTGGCTCAGGATGCTGAGGATCTCGGCGGTGTCCAGGGGGCGGGCGTCCACGCCGGGCTCGTCGATGCGGGCAGCCAGCAGGTCGCTCAGCAGATCGGCCTGCGGCTCGGCGCGCCGACGGTCCAGTTCATCGGCGAAGTAGTGCTGGAACTCGTTGACCTGGCGTTCGGCGGCGATGCGGCCGTCGAGATCCAGCTGGGTCCCGATGCCGGCGATGAACGCGTCGCTCCACCGCTTGACGTCCGGGTAGCGGTCCTCCGGCACGCCGAGCATGGTGGCGATGGCCTTCACCGGCAGCGGCACGGCAAAGTCCTGCACGAACTCGATCTCCGTGCGGTCGCCCCAGGCGTCGAGCAGGTCGGTGACGATGCGGCGGACGAACGGCTCCAGCGCGGCCACGGCCTTGGGCGTGAACGCCTTGCTGACCAGCCCGCGGAAGCGGGTGTGCTCCGGCGGGTCCTCCGTCAGCATGGTGCTGACGCGGGGGTAGCCCTCGGCCACGACGTCCTTCAACCGCTGGTCGGCGGGGCCGGCGGCGGAGGCGATCGACGGCCCACCGAACCGGGAGGAGAAGGTGGCCGTGTCGCGCAGCACCTGCAGCACGAGGTCGTGACGGGTGACGAACCACATCCCCATCTGCGGCACGAAGGCCACCGGCGCGCCGGCACGCATCTGCGCGTAGTGCGGGAAGGGGCACTGCATGGTGGCCGGGTCAGACGGGTTGAACTCCACCCGTCGCGCTCATCGCCGCCAGCGTAGGCCACGACAGAGATTCTTGGAAGCGGCTGGTTGCGAGCGCACGTCCAGCTTCTCGAGGCACACCATGGACCTCGGCCTCGCCGGCAAGAGAGCACTCGTCACCGGTTCCACCGAGGCATTGGCCGCGGCATAGCCGAGACCCTGCTGGCCGAGGGCGCCGCCGGTAACCATCTGCGCCCGCAACGCCGATGGTGGCGGCCGCCGTCGCCGAGCTGGGCACGAAGGGCACCGTGGTCGGCGAGGGCGGTGGACGCCGGCAACCCCGACGCCCTGCCGCGCCTGGGTGGCGACAGCGCCGAGCAGCTCGGCGGCATCGACATCTACGTGCACAACACCTCGGGCGAAGCCGGCCAAGACGCTGGAGGCGTGGGAGAACAACTACATCGACCTGATGGCGCTGGTGCACGGTGTGGAGGAGAGCCACCCCGTTCCTCGCCGCCGGCGGTGCCGGCCTGCCGTGGTCTGCTCGGCACCACCGCCGCTGCGGGCACCGCCCGCAGCGCCAGCAGCTACAGCGCCTTCAAGGCCGCCGCCACCAACTGGACGCTCGGCCAGGCCCAGGTGCTGGGCGCCCAGGGCATCCGCTGCAACGTGGTGTCGCCCGGGCCGATCATGGTGCCCGGCGGCGACTGGGACCGCATCAAGGGCGCGATGCCCGAGTTCTTCGAGGCCACCGCCAAGGTGCACCCCGGCGGGCACATCGGCGAGGTGGCGGATGTCGCCGACCTGGTGACGTTCCTGGTCAGCCCACGGGCCAAGCACATCAGCGGCGCCAACGTCACCGTTGACGGTGGCTTCCTGAAGCGGGTCAACTACTAGCCGTCGAAGTCCTCGAGGTCGTCGACGTCGTCGATGGCGGAGACTGTGTCGAGCGCGTTGGCGTCCAGCTCGGGCATCGCCTGATAGCCGTCTGCGGCATCGGCATCAACGTCCACCACGGTGAACACGATCTCCTCGTAGCCCTCGTCGGGCATGTCCGGAAGGTCGGCGTCGGTGTCGGCGTCGGACATGCCCTCCACGTCGGCGTGCACGGCGTCAGCGAGCTCCCACTTGAGCTTCCCGTTCGTGAACTGATCCACCTGGTCGAGGAGGACGTCCTTGAACACGGCGTCGCCGTTGTCGGGGTCGCTCGCCGTGGCAGCGAACCCACCGTCGGCATCGTCCGCCTCGACCTTGGCGGGCCACCCGTTCTCGAAGTTCCAGTTGAGGCCCGAGTCGGCATCGCCGGGGTGTGCGACATGGGCGTCGCCCGGCTGGGCCACGGGGACGGCGAACTTGAAGACGCCTTCGACCACCTCGGACCTGTCGTCGAGATCCAGACCGTCCAGCTTCTGGCCATCCACGTCCATCGTGAGGTCCTCGCCGAAGAGGACGTGGTCGTGCCCCGGGGCGATCCACTTCGGCTCGACGGCCAGACCGTCCGAGTCGTCCATCTCGTCCAGCTTCCCGGTGGGGAGGCCCGACGCAGGGTCGCGGGGCGACACGATCCCGTGCAGATCCAGACCGTCCAGCTTCTGGTCGTCCGCGTCGTCCAGTCGGTCGAGCAGGGCCTCCTTCAACGTGCCGGCTTCCTCGCGCCCCCCGAGGAGGTGCTCCTTCGGCCACACGGCATCCTTCACCGGCTCGTCGAGCAGACCGAGCTTCTCGATCTCCTCAGGAGCGGCGGCCCGCCCCGTCACACCGGCGACATCGCCAGGTGCGGTGAACCGGTCCTGCGGCACGACGAACTTGAAGACGCCCTCGACGACCTCGTTCGAATCCTCGGCTGCAATCTGCTCCTTGGGGTGGACGGGCTTGGCAGGGCGCTGACGGTCGCTCATGGTGTTCCTCCTCGGCGGTGTGTGCGAAGTGTGCGGGATGGGGTGCCAAATGTCAGCCGGGAGAGTTCCCGGTTCCGGGCAGGCGAGCCACGAACAGCAGGCCGGCGACGTCCACGTCGCCCTCGCGGCGCAGCACGCTGCCCTCCACCGACACCTCGGCGAAGCCTGCCGTGGCCAGGGCCCGCCGAGTCCACTCCGGTGAGTGTGCGTAGCGACCTGACGGCTCCAGCCGGTACCCGTCATCCGGCTCGCGCTCGCCGGCCTCCAGCGAGAAGACCAGATGCCCACCCGGCAGAAGGGCGGTGGCCGCTGCGACGAACACCGGGTGCAGGTCGCCGATGTAGTTCAGCGTGTCGGCCGAGGTGAGGAGGCGGAACGTCGCCGGGTGCTGCACCAGGAACTCCGTGAGCTCCGCCTGCTCCAGGCGGTCGTAGCACCCTCGCTGGTGCGCTTTCGCCAACATGCCGGCGGAGAGGTCCACACCCACCAGATGGCCCACGAGGGCGCGCAGGTGCACGCCCACCTGGCCCGTGCCGCAGCCGAGGTCCGCGGCGATCACCGCACCGGCGCCGGCGCCGGCGCCGTCGGCGCCGTCGAGGAGGCGCGCCACCAACGCCGCCACTGCCTCCGGAGTGCGGTATCCGAGCTTGCCGAGGTGCTCATCGAACCCGTCGGCGTAGGAATCGAAGAGCGCGGCGACGTACCTCGGATCGGCGCGGTCGGGGCGACCCCCGTGGTGCGCTGCGTGCAGGTGGGCGGCCGTCGGGTCGGTGGGGTCCAGTTCGTACCAGCGGTCGATCGCCTCGTCGGCCACCGTGCTTCCTGCTTCCGGTGGCGGTGATGCCCAGCCGCCGCCACGAGGCGACTCGCGAGGGGCCAGCGCGGTGACGCGCCGGCAGTGGCGTCGAACGCCATCCGGTGACGCCCTGTCTGGGATGCCCGGCCGGTCGATGCTGCGCCACACGTCCACGCGCGCTCGTCCGGGGCATCGGCGGCGGCTGCGACGCAGACGGCGAGCGCGCCGTCGACGCGACTGTCGTGGTGCAGTAAACCGGCGAATTGCTCGGATGTCCGCCCGATCGGGAACGGCCGTGGCCAGGCGCTGCATCAGGGTCAACGCCAGCGGGCTGGTCCCTGCAGCCAGATGAGCGTGCGAATGAGATCGTGAACGACCGTGATGCGAGTGCGCGTCGCCGGGCATCGACCATGGCGCAACAGGCTGTGACGGCTTCCGCCGGCTGTGCCGCCGTCCAGGTGGCGCCGGGCCTGTTCCCCGTGGCGAATCGTCGTGGGGCGATGGGGCCATGCGGCACATCCTGCCTGCCGCCACGCCGCATGTCACCGGGGAACTCCCGGTCCTGCCCCTGGTCCATCCCTGAAGTGACGGTATCCTACCCACTCCCACCAGGGAAGCGACGTGGATATATCACGTCACTTCGGGGTGGGGTGGCTGGGGCCATTCGCCGCGGGACGCGCTTGACGATGTCGTTGGCGATGTTGCCGGGGACTTCTGGTAGACTGCGAACTGCATGGTGTAGGTGGCGCGGCCCGGGTGGCCGAGCGCAGGTCCGTGGAGAAGCCGAACATCTCGCTGAGCGGCACCTGGCCTTGACGACCTGGTAAGGCTCCGGGCCTCCATGCTCCTCGATATGGTCATGGTGGCTGTTGAGGTCGCTCAACACGGTTCTTCATGTATTCTCCGGGGTGACCACCTCGACCTGCATGATCGGCTCCAGGATGACCGGCTTGGCCATCTCGGCCGCCTTCTTGAAGGCCATCTGACCGGCGTGATCTTGAACGCCATTTCCGAGGAGTCCACGTCGGTACTGGTCAACCACCAGGGTGGCCTTCACGTCCACCGTCGGTAAAGCCGGCGAGCACGCCGCCGTCCAGGCGCCCACGCCCTGGCTGGTCGGCTGGATGTACTTCCGCGACGCGGCCGCCGGAGATCTTGTCCACGAACTCGTAGCCGCCGCCGGTGGGGTTGGGGCTTCGAGGTCGATCTTCACCACGGCGAACTGGCCGGAACCACCGGTCTGCTTGGATGGCGGTACTCGTGACGGACTCGACCCTTCTTGCGATGGTCTCGCGGTAGGCCACCTGCGGCTTGCCACCGGGCGACCACGTTGAACTCGCTGCATGCGGTCCACCAGGACTGAACAGGTGCAGCTCGCCCATGCCGGAGATGACGCCGGTCTGGCCGGTCTCCTCGTCGGTGCGGACACGGAACGTCGGGTCCTCGTCCGACAAGGACTTGAGGGCCTTGCCCAGCTTCGTCCTGGTCGTCCTTGGTCTTCGTTTGATGGCCACGTGCGGATGACGGGGTCCGGGAACTCCATGCGCTCCAGGATCACCGGGTTGGCGCAGTCGCACAGGGTGTCGCCGGTGGTGACTTCCTGAAGCTTCGAGGCCGGCCACGATGTCGCCGGCCATCGCCACGTCGAGGTCCTCACGCTGGTTGGCGCGCATGAGGAGGATGCGGCCGAGACGCCTGCGCTTCTCCTTGGTGGAGTTGTAGACCTCGTCGCCCTTGTTGACTCCGACTCCGAGTAGACGCGGAAGTAGGGTGAGCTTCGCCGAACGGGTCGGCCACGATCTTGAAGGCGAGCGCGGCGAACGGGGCGTTCTCGTCGGCCGAACGCTCGACGATCTCGTCCTCGTGGTGGGGGCTTGGTGCCCTGGGCCGGCGGGATGTCCAGCGGGCTGGGCAGGTAGTCCACGACGGCGTCCAGCATCGGCCGGACACCCTGTTCTTGAAGCCGTCGAGCCGCACAGGATCGACGAAGTCGAACGCCAGGGTGCCCTTGCGGATGGCCCTTGATTCGGCCTCGGTGGTTCTCCCCGCCACCGAGGTACTTTCTCCATCAGCTCGTCGTCGCTGGTGGCGATGGTCTCCAGCAGTTCCTCGTACTGGGCGGCCTGGTCGGCCATGTCGTCGGGGATGTCGACTTCGTCCCACTTCGCCCTCGAGTTCCTCGTCGCCAGATGAGGCCTTCATCTTCACCAGGTCCACCAGGCCGGCGAAGGGCTTGTTGCTCGGCCGCTGGCTGACCGGCAGGCGCAGTGACGGCCGCGGCCTCCAGGCGGTTCTTCACCATGTCGACGGTGCGGTAGAAGTCCGCACCGATGCGGTCCATTCTGTTGACGAAGCACATGCGCGGGACCTTGTACTTGTTGGCCTGACGCCACACGGTCTCCGTCTGCGGCTCCACAACGGGCGACCGAGTCGAACACGGTGACGGCGCCGTCGAGCACGCGCAGCGAGCGCTCCACCTCGATGGTGAAGTCCACGTGGCCGGGCGTGTCGATGATGTTGATCTGGTGGTTGTTCCAGATGCAGGTGGTGGCGGCGGGGAGGTGATGCAGATGCCACGCTCCTGCTCCTGGGCCATGTCCATTGGTCGCCGCCGTCGTGCACCTCACCGATCTTGTAGCTCTTGCCGGTGTAGTAGAGGATGCGCTCCAATGTGGTCGTCTGCCTGTCGATGTGGGCCATGATGCCGATGTTGCGGGTGCGCTCGAGGGGGAATTCGTTGGCCATCTGGATCTCTCTTCGTCGTCCGCCAGCACTCGCGCTGGCGATGTGCCGCTGGGCAAGGCGGGCTGAACCGGCCCGAGGCACAAGGGACGATGCCACGGCCGACGCCCGTCAATGCGACGGATCGCACCCCGGTTCAGCAGCCCTGTGGCGGCGCACATCAGCGGCCGGCGGCCCACGGTGCGGCCACCCTCCGGAGTCGACGGCCACCAGCCGCACCGTCCACACGGTGGACGCCGGCAAGCCCTGCAGCGAGGCCGCCTGCGGCGTGGGGTCGGCCGGGTCGGCGGGCCGGTGAGCGTGCCCATCCAGGTCCAGCCGCCGTCCACCTGCCCCAACTCCACGTCGCAGTCACTACCACGCCCGGCAGGTTGCCCGCCACATCGGGCCCAGCGTCCAGCCGGCGCCGCCACATTGGGCAGATCGGCGTGAAGTGCGGCTCCGGCACCTGGCCCTGCAGCGCTCCCTGCCATCCACGCCGCCGAGCGGAATGGTGGCGACAGCGGCGCCGTCGACGGCGGACTCCGGGCGGGTCGGTGGCTCCGTGGCCGCCGTGTCGGCGGGGCCGTCGATCCAGTTGCTCCACACCACGTGGCTGAGCGTGCCGACGGCGAGGCCGACCACGCCGAGGACGGCACCACCGCCACCGTGCGCAGCGACACCGCATCCACGGCCGGTGCGGCCGGTCCCCCGCTGCCCTCGTGGCCGGCAGCACGGACGCCAGGGTCGGCGGCCGGGCGGCGCCGCGGCCGGCATTGTTGCAGGTTGCGGCACCGGCGCTGCAGCGGGCGCAGCAACGGCACTCGCAGCGGCAGCTGTCGGCTGCCTGACGGCGGCAACCGCACCACCACCAGCACCACCAGCACCATCCACGGCATCCACAGCATCCGCTCGGGGTTCCAGCTGGCGACGGCGTCCCAGAAAGCCAGGCAGGCGGCGGTCTCGCCGGACCTCCTCGTCGTCTTCGTCCGGCGGAGGTTGGGCAGGCGCTCGCCTGCGGACGCCTGCATGGCGATGCGCGGTCCTCGTGCGGCATCACCGGGCCGCACGCTGTCGGCGCTGGTCGGCGCTGACTTCCTCGCCGAGACGGCGCGCACCACGGTGCCCGGGGAGCGCAGCAGCGGCAGCGCACGTTCCACCACGTCGGCTACCTGCGGTGACGTGAGCAGGGTGTGCGACGCGCAGATGACTCCGCGGACGAAAGGCGGCGCCGCTGCAGACCAGTACACCATCGATCGCCTGTGGCCGCGGCCGGCAGCACCGCGCCCAGGAAGGCGAGCACCGGCACCACGGGCGACCCGAGGAGTTGGGGTCATCAGGGTGGCTCTGACCCTGGCAGTGTCCAGGTCGCCGTGCAGTTGGTGCTGCCTGGCCTACAGATGGCCGTCACGGAAGGAGATGGCGTCGGCGTAGCGCCTGGTCACCACCAGGAAGGCCCCGCCAGGCCCCACCACCATGTGGTCCACCGTGCCCTTCGAACCCGGCAGGGTGAGGTCGTGGAGGACGGCGTAGGCCGGCGGCAGGTCATCGAGTTGGGTGGCCATCAGCCGCAGGTCCGCGGCGACGCGCTCCAGCCAGGCAGCCTCCGTTGCCAGCCGCTCGGCCGTTGACCTGCGCTGGGACGCCAGTTGGAGCGCGTTGCTTCCGGCAACGCCACCTTCGATCACGACGGTGCTATCGGCACCCGCGAAAGGGTTCTTGACCGGGACTTGAAGGTCCCCCGACAGTCACTCGCGGCTGAGCTCGGTGCGGGCGGTGGCGTCGAGGTCCTTCGCCGCGTCGGCCGCCGGCTGGCGCCCGAGCGTGCGGAACGTCACCGTGTGGACCTCGGCGGTGAACGGGAAGGCGCCCTGGAAGTCGCCCACCACGGCGTTCACCGGGCCGCGGGCGATGTCCGTGCCGATGGAGCCGAGCATCCGCACGACCTTCGGGACGAGGGCCGAACCCACCTCCACCCCGTCGCACCACAGGCTGATCGTGCCGCCGGACCCTTCGCGCAGGAAGCGGGCCGTCAGGGTGTGCCGCCCGGGCGGCAGGGTGACCGGCCCGGTGGCCCGGGTGGGGCGGCCGAGCGCGTTGTAGTGGAAGTGCATCTGCCCGTCCTGCACCCACCAGCAGTGGCCCACGCTGTGGGTGCCGCGGGAGTACAGCACGCCCTCGGCGCCGGCGGCGCCCGCCGGCACGGTGACCTCGGCGACGACCTCCCAGTTGCGGCCGCCGAGCGTCGGCGACACGTCGCTCGGCAGGTGGGCCATCGGCGGGCGGTACACGTACTCGGCCGGCTGGCCGGGGGCGAAGTGGTGCGGCGTGCCGGGCCGGGGCGCGCCGCCGAACAGCTCGATGGTGCGCTCGTCCAGCGGCAGCACGCCGTGGGTGTCCGCCTCCGCCCACCAGGCGGCCACCATCTCCGCCAGCTTCTCCGGGTTCGTCGGGCCGAGGTCGTGGCACTCGCTGAAGTCGGAGGTGAGGTCGTACAGGCCCCACACGTCGTCGTCGAACGGCACGCCCGGCTCGTGGTAGGTGGTGGCCTTCCAGCCGTCCACGTAGATGCCGCGGTGGCCCATCTGCTCGAAGTACTGCACGCCACGGGGCGCGGCGGCCGCGCCGTCGGCGAACGTGGGCAGGATCGACGCGCCGTGCAGCGGCATCTGGGAACGGCCGTTGAACTCGGCGGGCACGGGCGCGCCGGTGAGGTCCAGCACGGTGGCCGCCAGGTCCACCGCATGGCAGAACTGGCTGCGCACCGAGCCCTGCTCC
>JAWKHX010000025.1:0-13548 GCA_041394605.1 Ilumatobacteraceae bacterium | reverse complement strand
GGATGTCCGCCCCGAACCGCTCGGCCATCGTCGCCAGCACGGGCGAGCCGGGCATCTGCACGTCGCGGACCACCGCGTCCGCGTCCACGATGACCGCACCACGCTCGGCCAGCGCGGCGCTGACGGTGGACTTGCCGGAACCGATGCCTCCGGTGAGGCCGACGAGGATCATCGCGCCACCGTAGCGGGGGACACTCCGGCGCTGCCGGTTCGCTCGTTAGCATCGCGGCGTGGCCGACGACATCGACGAGATCTCCGACGGCGGCGCTGCCGGCGGGACTGCGGTCACCGACAACGTGCGCCGGGCCGACGGGCCTCCCCCGCTGTCCTGGCCCCTGGTGGAGCGGCGGCGCTCCAACCGCACTCCGCCGGGCGGCATCGACCGTCGCGCGCCACGCCCGGCGCCGCCCACGGTCGTGCCCACGCTGGCCGCCGCGCCGCTGTGGCCGTTCCGCCTGGCGGCTCTGGCGGGTGCGCTGTTCCGCGCCGCGCCAGACCTGGCCGACGGCGACTGGACGCTGATCGGCGTCACCATCGGCGTGGTCATCTACACGCTGTACGCCTGGCTGCGCCCCATCCCCTACCGCGACGACCCGACCGGCCGCCTCCGCGTCGTGGTGGAGCAGGGCTTCAACATCGGTGTCGTCGCACTCACCGGCGCGTGGGCATCGCCGTTCGTCCTCTACTTCGTGCCCACCGGCATGCTCGCCGGCCTGGCCGCTGGTGGCATGTTCAGCGTGTCCGTGTCCGCCGCTGGGGTGGCCGTGGTGACGGCACAGCACGTGGCCGACATCGGCACCAAGAACGGCCTGCAGGACGGTGCGCTGTGGGCCGGCCTGCTCACGTTGGTCGCCTTCACCAGCGGACTTGCCCACCGCGCCGCGCTGGACGCTGCCCGCCAGCAGCAGGTGGCGCTGGACCGAGTGAGCCGCCTGGCCGAAGCCAACTCACTGCTCTTCGCCCTGCAGCGCGTGGCCCAGACCCTGCCGGCATCGTTGGACTACGACGACGTGCTGGACTCCACAGTGGGCCGGTTGCGCACCATGATGCGCCACGACGCGCTTGCGGTGTACCTGGTGGAGCCCGCCACCCGGCGGGTGGTGCCGGCACGTACCGAAGGCATCACCCAAGCGCGGGCATTCCCCCTGGACCGCCTGCCCGCTGGGCTGCAGAACGCCATCGCCTCCCCGAAGACGGTGCGCATCGACGATCTGCCCGCTGGTGGCGGGGTGGACCCCACGGCACGGTGCGGCCTGTACGCCGCACTGCGCGCGAGAGGTGCGCTGGTTGGTGTGCTGGCCGTGGAGTGCCGCTCCCCCGGCTGCTTCGGTCAGCAGCAGGCCGAGGTGGTGCACGGCCTCAGCGAGCCGTTCGGCATCGCCATCGACAACGCCCGCATGTTCCTGCGCATCCGCACACTGGCCGCCGATGAGGAACGGTCACGCATCGCCCGCGACCTCCACGATCATGTCGGTTCGTCACTGGCCCTGGTGGGCTTCGAGATCGACCGGGCGCTCTCCGTCGCCGCCGACGAGAGCGAGGTGAAGCCGGTGCTGCGCGAACTCCGCACGCAGGTGTCGGCCCTGGTCACCGAGGTACGGGACACCCTGTACGACCTGCGCACCGAGGTCAGCGACACACGGGACCTCACGGCGACCACCAGCGAGTTCCTCGAGCGGGTGGCGCAACGCAGCGGCATCAAGACCAACTGCGACATCCGCCTGCCCGAGCGGCTGCCGCTGATCGTCGAGCGCGAACTGTGGCAGATCGTGCGCGAGGCGATCGTCAACGCCGAGCGGCATGCCCAGGCAACCCACCTCATGGTCAGCGCCCGCCAGACACCCCAGTCGCTGGTGGTCACCGTGCGCGACGACGGCCTCGGCGTGGACGCCACCAACCCGCGTGCCGACAGCTACGGTCTGGTCGGCATGCGCGAGCGCGCCCACCGCATCGACGCCGACCTCTCCATCCACTCGCTGGTCACGGGCGGTACCGAGGTGCGCCTGGAACTCTCCACGGAAGGATCCCCGCCCACATGAGCCTGACCGTCGTGCTCGTCGATGATCACACGATGTTGCGTCAGAGCCTGCGCCGGGCGCTGGAGAGCGAAGGGGTCACCGTGGTCGGCGAGGCCGCCGATGGCGCGGCCGGCGTGCACGTGGCCCTCGCCACCAAGCCCGACGTGGTGCTGATGGACGTGTCGATGCCCGGCACCGACGGCATCGACGCCACCCGCCAGCTCACCGCCGCGGACAACCGGATGAGGGTGGTGATGCTCACCATGCACATCGACCGCGACATCATCGACCGGGCCATCAAGGCCGGCGCGGTGGGCTACCTCACCAAGGACTCCTCGGTCACGGACGTGGTGGAGGCCATCCGCCTCGCCGCCAACGGCGACCGGCCGATGTCACCCACGCTGGCCTCGGCCATGCTGCACGAAGCGCGCAACGAGGACGAGTCGGTCATCTCCACCCGCGAGGAAGAAGTGCTGCAACTCGTGGCCGACGGCCTTGGCACCTCGGAGATCGCCGAGCGGCTCTACATCAGCCAGAAGACGGTGAAGAACCACTTGGCGTCGATCTACGAGAAGCTCAACGCCCGTGATCGCACCCAGGCCGTGCTGATGGCCGTGAAGATGGGCATCGTCAAGCTGACCTGACGCCACAACGGCGGAAGGGGCGCCGCAGCGCCCCTTCCTGCTGACTGTCGTGCGGCGAACCGCCTCGAAGGCTCAGGCCTCCTCGGCTGCAGCCTCCTCGGCCGGAGCCTCTGCCGCAGCGGCGTCAGGGGCTTCGTCCGGGTTCTCCTGGTAGTACTCCGCCCAGGCGGCCTCACGCTCGGCGTCGTCCTGCCCGGCGGTCCAGTTGCCGTGCTCGTCGATCTCGAAGTGCTGGCGGTACTCCTCGGCCAGCTCGCCACCTTCGGCGGCCTGCTTGATCGACAGGCTGATCCGGCGACGGGCCAGGTCCAGGTCGATGATCTTCACCCACAGCTCCTCGCCGGGGGTGACCACCTGCTCCGGGGCGTCCACATGGTGGGCGCTCATCTCGCTGATGTGCACCAGGCCCTCGATGCCGTCACCCACCTGGACGAACGCACCGAACGGCACCAGCTTGGTGACCCGGCCGTAGACGAGCTGGCCGACCTCGTGGGTGCTGGCGAACTCCTGCCACGGGTCCTGCTGGGTGGCCTTCAGCGACAGGCTGATGCGCTCCCGGTCGAAGTCCACGTCGAGCACTTGGACGGTGACCTTGTCGCCCACGGTGACGACCGCGCCCGGGTGATCCACGTGCTTCCACGACAGCTCGCTGACGTGGATGAGGCCGTCCATGCCGCCGAGGTCGACGAACGCACCGAACGACACGACGCTGCTGACCACACCCTCGCGGACCTCGCCCGGCTTGAGGTTGGTGAGGAAGCTGTCGCGGCTCTCCTTCTGGGTCTCTTCCAGGAAGGCGCGGCGGCTGAGGACCACGTTGTTGCGGTTCTTGTCCAGCTCGATGATCTTCGCCTGCACGGTCTTGCCCACATAGGGGGCCAGGTCGCGCACCCGGCGCAGCTCGACCAGCGAGGCGGGAAGGAAGCCACGCAGACCGATGTCCACGATGAGACCGCCCTTGACCACCTCGATGACCGGGCCTTCGACCATGCCGTCGGCTTCCTTGATCTTCTCGATGGTGCCCCACGCACGCTCGTACTGGGCGCGCTTCTTGCTGAGGACCAGGCGACCTTCCTTGTCCTCCTTGGTGAGGACGAGGGCTTCGACCTGCTCACCGAGCGAGACGATCTCGCCGGGGTCCACGTCGTTGCGGATGCTCAGCTCGCGGGCGGGGATGACGCCCTCGCTCTTGTAGCCGATGTCGAGCAGCACTTCGTCCTTGTCGACCTTGACGACGGTGCCGTGGACGAGCTGACCGTCCTCCACGTCGACCATGGTGCCGGCGATGGCGTCGGCGAAGGACATGCCGAGGTCGTCGGCGACGATCTGGCGAGGGGTGTAGTTGCCCTCTTCGTCGAAGGTGCCCATGGCATCTGCGGCGGAGGGAGTAGCGGTGTCGGACAAGGGATTGCTGCTTTCGAATGGGTATGGAAAAGAGGCCCGGCGGATTCCGGACCCGGCAACGATACCAGCGACCTGCGCCGACGTCATCAGGCGCGAGGTGAACGAATTGTCAACGTCGGGTTGCCAGCACGAGGAACTCGGCCGTCTCGGTAGTGGGACTGGCGTCGCCATAGCTGCCCGGTTCCACCCCACTGATGCGATCCACGTCCAGGCCGGCCGCCCGGCACAGCATCCGCAGTTCGCGGGGGGTGTAGCAGCCGGTCCACAGGTCCACCGTGCGCGGTTCGCCCTGCTCGTTGCGCACTTCGGTGTGCTCGTGGTTCACCCCGCTGTCGGCGTCGAACTCCGCACCGTTCTCCGGCGTGGCGAAGTACTTCACGGCGAAGTAGGCGCTGAACGCGCTGAGCGCCAGCCGGCCACCGGGGCGCAGTGCCCTGGCCATGCCGGCCAGCACCACTTCGTCCTCGCCGTTCGCCGTCATCAGGCCGAACGCCCCCTGGCACAGGCAGATCACCGCGTCTACCGCGGCGTCGAACGCCAGGTGGCGGGCGTCGAGCCGCTCGAACGTCGCGCCCGCGGGCGCGTCCCGGTTGGCGAGGTCGACGAAGGTCTGGCTGATGTCGATGCCGTGGGTGGCGATGCCCCGGCGGGCCAGTTCGTAGGCGTGACGACCCGGCCCGCACCCGACGTCCAGCACCCGCATGCCGGGCCGCAGCCCGAGCGCAGCGACGATGTGGTCCACCTCCTGGCGCGTCCCCTTGGTGAACGAGTACCGAAGGTAGGCGGCGCCGAGGTGATCGGCAACCGGCTCGAACCAGTGGTCAGGGCTGCTGGTGGACTCCATCGCCGCCAAGACTGCCACCTCCCCCAACTCCCCCAACGCTCTGTGTCACGGCACAGCGTTCACTGCCACGGCACAGACGTACGAACTTCTGTGTCGTGACAGTGATGTCTGTGCCGTGACACAGACATCACTGGGTGGCGGGGCGGGGCGGGGCGGAGCAGGCCGGGCTGGGCCGGGGCGGGGGCGTGCCGGGACGGAGCCGGGGGCAAGGCTCAGGACTTGGCGTCGGCCCAGGTGTGGCCCCAGGCAGCGTTGACCTCGAGGGGCACGTCCAGGTCGGCGGCGCCACGCATCAGATCCAGCACGAGAGGGCCCACTGCGTCGTGCTCGCCGTCGGGCACTTCCACCAGCACCTCGTCGTGCACCTGGAGGACCAGTCGGCTGGCGACACCGGCGTCGTCGAGCGCCTGGTCGATGCGCACGAGAGCGACCTTGAAGATGTCGGCGGCCAGACCCTGGATGCCGGCGTTCATCGCCTGGCGCTCGCCCGCCTGACGGATGCGGAAGTTGGAGTTCGACAGCTCGGGGATCGGGCGACGACGGCCGAACAGGGTCTCGGTGTACCCACGCATCCGGGCCTCCACCACCGTGCGCTCCATGTAGTCCTTCACGTTGGGGAAGGCGGTGAAGTAGGCCTCGAGGATCTCGGCGGCCTCCGCGGTGGGGATGCCCAGGCGCTGGCCCAGCCCGTAGGCCTCCATGCCGTACGCCAGGCCGTAGGAAACCATCTTCGCCTTGGACCGCTGCTCGATGGTGACGTCGCCGGGCTCCACGCCGAACACCCGTGATGCGGTGGCGTTGTGGATGTCGCGGCCGCTGGTGAAGGCGTCGATGAGGCCGGGGTCCTGCGCAAGGTGGGCGATGCAGCGCAGCTCGATCTGGTTGTAGTCGGCCACCAGCAGTCGGCAGCCCGGGGCGGGGATGAAGGCCCGGCGGAACAGCCGGCCCTCCTCACTGCGCACCGGAATGTTGTGCAGGTTCGGCTGGTCGCTGGAGAGGCGGCCGGTGCGGGCGACGGTCTGATTGAACGTGGCATGGATCCGGCCGTCTGGTGCCACCTCGGCCAGCAGGCCGGTGCCGTACGTGCCGCGGAGCTTCTCCACCTCCCGGTAGGCCAGCAGCGGGTCGATGAACTCCGGCCATTCGTCGCGCAGCTTCTCCAGCGTGGCTGCGTCGGTGCTGTAGCCGGTCTTGGTCTTCTTGCCGGGGGCCAGACCGTGCTCGGTGTAGAGGATCTCGCGGAGCTGGACGGGCGAGTTGAGGTTGAACGGCCGGCCCGCCACCCGCACCAGTTCGGCGCCGAGACGCTCCACCTCGGCGGTGAGCTTCTGGTTGAGGGCGGTGAGCTCGGCGACGTCCACGGCGATGCCGACGTGCTCCATCTTCGCCAACACCTGCACGAGCGGGTTCTCGATGGTCCGGTAGAGGTCGGCCATGCCCTGCTTGTCCAGCGACGCCTCCAGCGCGGCGGACAGGTGAGCGACGGCGAGCGCCTCGCGGGCTGCCACCTGGCGCTCCCCCGGCCCCTCGCCGAAGTCGAGCTGGCCGCTGCCGGCGCCGCCCTCGTCGGGCAGTTGGAAGTCGGTGTAGCGGGCCAGCAGGTCGCGCAGCGCGTAGCGGGTGTCCGCCGGGTCGATGAGGTAGGCGGCGATCTGGGTGTCCAGCCGCAGGCCGGGCACATCACCACCCTGGCCCAGCAGCCAGCGCATCAGCGCCTTGGCGTTGTGGCTGCGCAGGCCGCGGTGGGCCGACAGCGCGGCGACGACTTCCGTGTCGTGCGCCACCGCAGTGGGCAGCCAGGCAACGTCGGCCACCGCGGGGTCGGTGACCACGGCCAGGCCGGTGACGTCGCTGCGGCCGGGCTCGCCCTCCCAGGTGGCGATGACGTCCAGCGTCGGCAGGCCGGCGATCAGCGACGCCGCCGCTGCCGGGCCGTCCACATCGGTGACCTCGGCCTCGAGCACCTCGGTGGACACGCCCAGCGGGGCGGTGGCCGCCACACCGATGGAACCGAGCGCGTCGTACAGGCGGGGCAGCAGCGAGCGGAATTCGAGGAACTCGAACAACCGCTTCACCTCGGCGTCGTCGGGGCGCACGACGAGTGAGGCGAAGTCCACCTCCACGGGCGCGTCGCGGCGCAGCACCATGAGCGCCAGGTTGTCGCGGGCACGCTGCTCGAACTCGCGCAGGTTGGCCTGCAGCTTGGGGGTCTGCTCGCCGGCGTGGGCGAAGATGCCGTCCAGGCTGCCGTACTGGTTGAGCAGCTTGGCCGCGGTCTTCTCCCCCACCCCGGGGATCCCTTCCAGGTTGTCGCTGGGGTCGCCGCGCATGGCCGCGTACTGGGGGTAGAGGGCCGGGGTGACGCCCGTCTTCTCCTGGATGCCGGCCTCGTCGTAGAGCGCGTAGTCGCTGACGCCACGCTTGTTGTAGAGCACCCGCACGTGGGGGTCCTCCACCAACTGGTAGCTGTCGCGGTCGCCGGTGACGATGATGACGTCGTGGCCCTCGGCCTTGGCCCGCTCGGCGAGCGTGGCGAGGATGTCGTCGGCCTCCCAGCCGGCCATGTCCACCACGGTGACGTTCAACGCGGCGAGCACCTCGCGCACCAGCCCCATCTGCTGGCGGAGGATGTCCGGTGCAGCCTCGCGTTGGGCCTTGTAGAGCGGGTTGGCCTCATGACGGAACGTGGGCTCGGGCCGATCGAAGGCGACCATCAGGCCGTCGGGCTGGTGCTCCTTCACCATGTAGATGAACATGCTGGTGAAGCCGAACACTGCGTTGGTGACCTGGCCGGACGCCGTGGCCATGTCCGTCGGCAGGGCGAAGAACGCCCGGTAGGTGAGCGAGTTGCCGTCGAGGAGGAGCAGCTTCACCGGGCCGACTCTACGGCACGGGTCACGGGTGCAGGTCGCCGCTGAGGATGCGCTCGGCCACGTCGCGCATGCGCGACCGCTCGCTCATCGCGGTGCGCTGGATGAAGGTGAACGCATCGCCTTCCTTCATCCCGTGCTGGTCGATGAGCACGCCCTTGGCCCGGTCGATGATCTTGCGGGCCTCGAGCTGCTCGCCCAGCGCGTCCACCTCGCCGGTGAGCTGCTGCAGTTCGCGGAAGCGGCCGATGGCCACCTCGATCGCCGGGATCAGGTCGCTCTTCTGGTACGGCTTCACCAGGTAGGCGAGGGCACCGGCATCGCGGGCATCCTCCACCACCTCACGCTGGCTGAAGGCCGTGAGCATGAGCACACCGCAGATCCGCTCGGCGCTGATGATGCGGGCGGCCTCCAGGCCATCCATGTGCGGCATCTTGATGTCCAGGATGGCCAGGTCGGGCTTCAGCTCGCGGACCAGGTCCACCGCATGGTCGCCGCGGCCGGTCTCGCCGACCACCTCATAGCCCTCCTCCTCCAGCGTCTCGCGCAGATCGAGGCGGATGATGGCTTCGTCCTCAGCAATCACCACACGGATGGTCATCGATGGCGTCCTTTCGGGCAGGTCGCCCCCAGTCTGGCAGGCGCGACCGCCGTTCCGACCATACGCCTCGGCGTGGCTCAGCGAGCCATCCGGTCGAGCAGGTCGTCCTGGCGGCGTTCCAGCCGGCCGATCTCCTCCACCACCTTCGCGCGGTGGCGTTGCATGGCAGCGGCGTGCCCGCCCTCGCTCCGCGCGTGGTAGCCGTCGCGGTCGGATTCGCTGACGATGGCCCGCAGTTCGGCGTCCGCGGCGTCGTCGTCGAGATACATGGCCTGCTCGTCGATGACCGTCAGTTCGGCACGCAACGATGCCAGCCGCGCGCCCACCTTGGTGAGCCGCCGCGTGATCAGCCAGTTCGCCATTGGGCGAGTGTAGGGACGACATCGCCCTCACAGTTTGCACACATCATTCTCATCATTATTGCGCTCATCGAGCTGTACATATACATTCATGTGTGGAGCTGCCGCATGAAAAAGACCGCCGACACGATTGAGAAGCAGATTGGTGAACATCTGCGCGCCCGGCGGCTGGCCGCCCGGCAGTCGCAGGCCGAGCTGGCCGACCTGGCCAACGTCTCGGTCGGCGCGCTGCAGCACCTGGAGTCCGGCGCCGGAGCGAACGTCACCACGCTGGTGAAGGTGGTGCATGCGCTGGGTGCCGAGGCATGGTTCCAGCAGCTCGCACCCACCCCCTCGTTCAGCCCGCTGCAGCTGGCCGAACAGCGGCGCCAGCAACGCGAGGCGCCGGCGCGGCGCGTACGCCGGAAGGGGCCGGTCACGTGAGCTACCAGCCGGTGGACGTCATCGAGGTGTTCGTGTGGGGCCACCAGGTGGGTGCCGTCGCGCGAAACCCGGCCACCGGTCAGTACGCCTTCGAGTACACCCCGGACTGGATTCGCAGTGGGGTGGAGCTGGCCCCGCTGCACATGCCGCTTGCGCGCACGGTCTACGAGTTCCCCGGGCTGGCCGACGCGACGTACCACCGCCTCCCTCCCCTGCTGGCCGACGCCCTGCCCGATGCGTTCGGCAACGCCCTGGTGGACCGGTGGATGGCCGAGCAGGGCATCGAGCCGGCGCACATCACACCGCTCGATCGCCTCGCCTACGCGGCCGATCGGGGCATGGGCGCGCTGGAGTTCCGCCCCCGGCCGCGCGGCCGATGCCGGGCCTCCCACGGCCGTGCAGCTCGCCGACCTCGTGCTCGCCGCCCGCCAGACCGTGCGCGGCGATCTCGGCGACGACGCCCTCGCCCTCGGCGCGCTGGAGCAGTTGATCCAGGTGGGCACCAGCGCCGGCGGGGCAAGGGCCAAGGCGGTGGTGGCGTACAACCCGGCCACCTCGCAGGTGCGCTCCCCTACGGCCCCGCGCCCGAGGGCTTCGAGCACTGGCTGATCAAGCTGGACGGGGTGGGCGCCCGCGGGCTGGACGGGCGCACCGACCGCCTCGGCGACAGCGCGCCCTACTGCCGGGTGGAGTACGCCTACTCGCAGATGGCCGCGGCAGCGGGCGTGGCGATGGCCGAGTGCCGGCTGCTGGCCGAGGGCCCCCGCCGGCACTTCATGACCCGCCGCTTCGACCGCGGGCCGGGCGGCGCCAAGCACCACCTGCTCACCCTGTGCGGCATGGCCCATCTGGACTTCAACATGGTCGGCGCCCACAGCTACGACCAGTACCTGCAGACGGTGCGGGCACTCGGCCTCGCCGGCGACGCGCTGCAGCAGGCGTACCGGCGCATGGTGTTCAACGTGATGGCCGTGAACCACGACGACCACACGAAGAACGTTGCCTTCCTCCGCCGCGAAGGGGCCGGTTGGGAGCTGGCCCCCGCCTACGACATCACCCATGCGTACCGGCCGGGCAGCGTGTGGACCGAGCGGCACCTGATGTCGGTGAACGGCCGCTTCGACGGGACCAGCCTTGCGGACCTGTACGCCGTGGGCGAACGGCACGGCGTGCCCGGCTACCGCCGGGTGGTCCGTGAGGTCCGTGCCGCAGTGGACGACTGGCCTTCCTTCGCTGCCGACGCCGATGTGCCGGCGGAAGCGACGGCCACGATCGAGGCCGACATCGCCGCGTTCCGGCCCTCCTGAGAATTCCTCGAACGCCGCGGAACTTCCGCCGCCGCGCCCGCATCGGTACGGAGGTCACCACCGGCAACACCGCCGGGGACGAAGACGGGAGAGATCGATGTTCGAATACACCAGCGAGTACGCCGCCGAGAGCTACGACTGGCAGCACGCCAGCGACGACCTGTGGGCGATGCAGACGCCCTTCCAGGAACTGGCCGACGAGGCCTGGGCCGCATCCGACTACGAGGCCATGCACGAGGCCCTGCAGGCCATGTACACCGTGGAAGACCTGTCGCAGGAGGCCTACGACTACTCGTGGGAAGTCTGGGAAGGCCCGGTGAACGCCGAGGGCTACACCGCCATGCAGGCCGCCGAGGGCTACAGCTCGATGGACACCAGCTTCATCGAGCCCGCCAGCGCCGCCGGCAGCTGCTCGATGATCAGCGACTCCACCTCCGAGAGCTCGCTCTGACGCCAGCGGCCAGCGTGGGGGGTCGGGTGCCCGAGGTGGGACTCGAACCCACACGATCTTTCAATCGGCGGATTTTGAGTCCGCTGCGTCTGCCATTCCGCCACTCGGGCAAGTGACGCTCCGCATGGTAGCGGCGGCGCCTGCCGCCCCGGCGGGACGTTGCCAGGACGTTACCGGCGGGTAGCGAACGGTACCAGCGGGTAACCGTCTACGCTGCGGAGATCATGCTTGCCTTCACGTTCCCGGGCCAGGGCTCCCAGCGCCCCGGCATGGGCCGCCCCTGGGCGGACCACGACAGTTGGGAGCTCGTCGAGGAAGCGTCCGAGGTGGCCGAGCGCGACGTCGCCCGCCTTCTGCTCGACGCCGATGCCGACGAGCTGAAGGACACTCGCAACGCTCAGCTCACCACGTTTGTCAGCAGCCTGATGGTCCTCGACGCGGTGGAACGTCTCGGCATCGAGCCCAGCTTCTGCGCCGGCCACAGCCTCGGCGAGTACACCGCCCTCACCGCCACCGGCGCCCTCAGCTTCGACGACGGTGTGCGCCTGGTCTGCGAGCGGGCCGACGCCATGCACCATGCCGGGCAGGACAACCCGGGCACCATGGCCGCCGTCCTCGGGCTGGACGACGACCAGGTGGAGGTCGCCTGCCGCCGGGCGGACAGCGACGTCTGGGTGGCCAACTTCAACGCCCCCGGCCAGGTGGTCATCGCCGGCTCGCCGGAGGGTGTCGCCGCGGCCAGCGCCGTGGCCAAGGAACTCGGCGCCAAGAAGGTCATGCCGTTGCAGGTGTCCGGCGCGTTCCACACCCCGTTCATGACCCCGGCGCGGGACCGTCTGCGCAAGGCCATCGCCGAAGCCTCGCCACGCGACACCGAAGTGCCGGTGGTCAGCAATGTGGACTCCCTGCCCCACGCCAACGGCGCGGAGTGGAGCAGCCTGCTCTCGGCCCAGCTGTCCAGCCCCGTGCGCTGGAAACACTGCCTGCTCACCCTCGCCGAGGCCGGGGTCACGGACTTCGCCGAGCTCGGGCCCGGCGGGGTGCTCACAGGGATGGCCAAGCGCAGCGTCGAAGGCGCTCGCACCATCTCCGTCGCCACCCCGGAGGACCTGGACAAGCTGCTGGAGTGGGTGAACGCCGGCTCGCCGCGTGGCGCAGCGCAGCTGGAGGGCGAGCACCTCTTCGCCTCCGAGCGCCTGGTGGTAAGCCCGGCCGCCGGCCTGTTCACCCCGGTCGGCGGGATCGCCGAAGGCACGGTCATCGACGTCGGCACGGTGCTCGGCCATGTGGGCGACACCGAGGTGCGTTCACCATTCGCCGGCATCGTGCAGAGTTACATCGCAGTGGAGGGCGAGCGGGTCACGCTGCGCCAGCCCATCGCCTGGTTGAGGACGGCCTGACATGCCCACCATCCCCGCAGGGGTCCGTGGAGCGGTCATCACCGGGTGGGGCACCTCGCTGCCGCCCAAGGTGCTGACCAATCACGACCTCGAACAAACCCTGGACACCTCGGACCAGTGGATCGTCGAGCGCACCGGCATCCGCGAGCGCCACGTGGGCGGCACCACCGTCGGCCTGTCCGTGGAAAGCGGCCGGGCGGCGATGGAGATGGCCGGTGTGGACCCGTCGGAGATCGACGCACTGGTCCTCGCCACCACCACCCCGGACCGGTGCGTGCCCGCAAGCTCCGCCGCGGTCCAACGCGAGTTGGGCCTGCGCTGCGGCGCGTACGACGTGAACGCGGCGTGCAGCGGGTTCGTGTATGCGCTGGTGCAGGCGCACGGCATGATCGCCATGGGCGCTCGCAAGATCCTGGTGATCGGCACGGACACCCTGGCCCGGATCACCGACTGGGACGACCGCAACACGGCCATCCTCTTCGCCGACGGCAGCGGTGCCGTGGTGCTGGAGGCCGTGGAAGGCCAGGGCCAACTGCTCGGCTGGGACCTCGACGCCGACGGCAATGCCGAACGCTTCCTGTACAGCGACATCGGTGGGTACATCCAGATGGACGGCAAGGAGGTCTTCCGCCGCGCCGTGCGCATCATGGTGGACTCCGGCCAGAAGTCGCTGGCTCACGCCGGCGTGAGCGCCGACGACATCGCGCTGGTGGTGCCCCACCAGGCCAACATCCGCATCATCCAGGCCGCCTGCGACCGCCTCGGCGTGCCGATCGAACGGGCCGCGGTGGTGCTGGACCGCACCGGCAACACCTCCTCCGCCTCCATCCCGCTCGCACTCGCCGACGCGCTGGACGCCGGCCGGGTGAAGAAGGGCGACCTCGTACTCCTCGTCGGCTTCGGCGCCGGCATGACCGCCGCCAGCGCCATCCTCCGCTGGGGCGGCGACGATGCCGAGGCCCTGGCATGAGCGACGGCGGCACGACCCCGCGGGTCGTTCTCGTCACCGGAGGGTCCCGCGGCATCGGCCTGGCATGCGCCCGTCGTTTCGCCGCCCTCGGCGACCATGTGGCGGTGACGTACAACTCGTCACCTCCGCCGGACGGGCTGTTCGGCGTGCAGTGCGACGTCACCTCGGGCGAGTCGGTGGACGCCGCGTTCAAGGCGGTGGAAGCCCAGTTCGGCCCCGTCGAGGTGCTGGTCTCCAACGCCGGCATCACCAACGAC
>JAWKHX010000024.1:0-16937 GCA_041394605.1 Ilumatobacteraceae bacterium | reverse complement strand
TATGCGCTGCCATTGGCATCCGACAACTCCGGCGAGGTCGACCTCGTGTGCACGCCTGCGTCGGGGGCAACCCTGTCGGCTGGATTGACCGAGGTGACATGTACCGCCACCGACCCGTCCGGCAACGTGGCGACTGCGTCGTTCATGATCGAAGTGGTCGCCGGCCCACGTCAGTTGCCGGCGACCGGCAACGACGCGTCGCTGACGTGGCGTCTCGCACTCTTGCTGTTGGCTGCCGGTGTGGCGTTGACGACGATTGATGGCAGGCTGAGGCGTCGAGCACGGTGATCAGGCTCAGCCCGAACGCGACCGAGGTGACGTTCACGCCGTCGAGACGCAACAGACGGGTTCGAGTCGTATGGGCGAAGAGGTCGCCTGGCGCTGTGCCACGGTCCGCAGGAAGTCGCCAGGGTCGAGGTCCGGGCCGCAGGCCATGCGCACTTCTGCAGGCGTGACGGCTAGGTCCCTTTGGTGGCCAGCGCCATATGGTGCCCCCAGGCCGAACGAGCCAACCGCCCGGGTTCCCCGCGCACCGGCACTCACGTGGCCGTGGGGCGCCAGTCGATCTGCATGCCGTCGCCGCCGAGCGCGGCAACGAAGCGCTCTGCATCGGCAGCGGCGGCCACGGTTCGCCCCAGCAGCTTGATCCCGCAGCCGAAGGCGGCCCAGGCTCCATCGTGGAACCGGAACACGGCGTTGAAGTAGGCCGCCGCGGGCGCTTCGGACGCGTCGTTGATCCACCACTCGCACCCGAACCCGCCACGGGGTGCGTCGTGCAGCAGGTCCTTCGGCCGGGCACCCCATGCCCCGCCCAGGGTTGCGATCAGCAGCCGCCTCGGTGTGAGCACGGCACACAGGTTGGAGTACGGGGCGATGCGCCGGTCGGGGTCGAGACCCCGGAGCCCGATCTGCACCTGCAGGTCCGCCGGGTGGCGGGAGACCACCCAGTCGGAGCCGTCCATCGACCCACCGTTGGCCGGGCCACCCGTCAGGTACTCCACCAGCGAGTCCCCCGGGGCCACCCCGACCAGCCACGCCTCCACCTTCTGCCGCTTCACGCCGGCAAGTCTCCCATCATGGGCGACGGCCGGTTCGCACACCTTGCAGGCCTTGCCCGCCTCGAACGGCGCGCAGCGGCCGCGGGGCTACCATCCGGGAGGCCGCACCAGGCCAACCCGCACATGAACCCGCGCCCTCCCACCGACGGCTCGCCGACCTCGGCTGCGAGCCCGTACCGGCACCCCTACCCGAACGCCGCGCTCGCCGCTGAGCATCCGTTCGTCCCCTTGCCGTTCGAACGACGCAGCGAGGCCGACATGCGCGCTGCGCTCGCCGAGTTCCGTTCCGACCTCGAGCGTCGCCGCTCGGTACGCATGCTGTCCAGCGACCCGGTGCCGCTCAGCCTCATCGACGGCGCGATCGCCGCGGCCTCGACGGCGCCGTCGGGGGCGCACATGCAGCCATGGACCTGGGTGGTCACCGGCGACCCCAAGGTCAAGCGCCGCATCCGCGAGGCAGCCGAGGAAGAGGAGCGACGCAATTACCTCGACCAGCGGATGAACGAGGAGTGGCAGGCCGCGCTCGCCCCGCTCGGCACGGACCATCACAAGGAGTTCCTCGAGATCGCACCGTGGATCGTGGTGCTCTTCGAGCAGCGGTACGGGGTCCGCGAGGACGGCACGACCCGCCATCACTACTACGTGAAGGAGAGCTGCGGCATCGCCGCCGGGTTCTTCATCGCCGCGCTGCACCGCGCCGGTCTGGCGACGCTCACCCACACCCCGAGTCCGATGGCGTTCCTGAGCCGCGAGCTCGGTCGGCCCGACAACGAGCGCCCGTTCGTGCTGTTCCCGGTGGGGTACCCGCTGCCGGGCTCGTTGGTGCCCGACCTGCGACGGAAGAACCTCGACGAAGTACGGGTGATCGTCGGAGACCTTCCGGCCGGGCGCCCGTGCCCGCCGGAGGCTCAGCCCTTCACGTAGGAGAGCTTCTCGGCCACCTTGCCATCGCGGACACGGAACACGTCGATGCCGCGGACGTGACCGTCGCCCCAGCTGTAGGTCCACAGCTGGACGATCTCGTCGCCGGCCTCGATGGTCCGCTCCACGGTGAACACGCTGTCGGTGTTCTCGAAGATCGGCAGCCATGCGGCACGGATGGCAACCGGGCCCACGCAGCGGGTGCCGTCGGGTGCGGGCCCCGTGGCGTCGAAGACGCAGTCGTCGGTGATCAGCGCGAGTGTGCCATCCAGGTCGTGCGCGGCCCAACGCTCGCCGAAGGCACTGACCACGTTGAGTGCGGTCGTCATGGCGGCACCATAACGCGGCGCCGGCGGCCCCCGTGACGGACCGCCGCGGCGGTGCGCTGCGCGAGTGGCCCGGTGGGCCGTGGCTCGCGCAGCGCCCGCCGAGGGGTCACTTGCCGGCGGTGGCGCCGGCGGGCTGGCGGAGGGCGTCGATGTCCAGCGGGGCGAAGCCGGGCTCTCCGGTAGCACCCTCGGTGAACATCTCGAACTCGATCACGTGGCCATCGGGGTCGAGGCCCATCACCGAGCGGGCGACGCCGAAGTCGGCGGCCAGCACCACGCGGGTGGTGGCGTTGAGGAAGTCGAACGCTGCCACCAGGTGGGCCGGCTCCTCGACCTCCCAGCCGATGTGCGCCATGCGCATCTGCTCGGGCGGGTAGGCGGCGGCCACGTCGGCGTGCTCGTGCAGAGCCAGATCGCTGTAGCGGTCCGAACCGGGCAGGCGCAGGAACGTGATGTGGTGGTCCACGTCCTCGGCCACCACCTCGGTGCTCAGCAGCTGCGAGTAGAACTCGATGGAGCGCCGACGGTCGGCGACGTCGAGGGCGACGTGGTTCAGGGTGACGGGAATCATGTGGTGTCCTTTCGACGCATCGCCGACGTTCGGCGTGCAGCAGCAGGATGCGCCCACGGTGCGTCGGCTTGAAATCCCACAGGTCTGGGAACACCGGACCCCCCAGAAGTGAGGGATTGTGCCTCGTGCGGGCGGCTGGGAGGATGGCCGGGTGAGGAGCAACCCGCGTGTGGAGTGAGCAGAGTGTGGAGTGACCTGCGTGCCGAGCGGGTGGCCCGGGAGCTTGCCGGCCTGGCCGGGCAGTCTCTGGCCACGGCCGAGCTGCTGGTCACCGTGGACTCGCTGGTGGACCAGGTGGTGCCCGCGGACGCGTCGTGCTGGAGCACCTTCGACCCGGCCACCACCATGCTCACGTCGGCGGTGGGGCGGAACCTGGACGAGGGTGGCGACGACGCCGTGCGCTTCATGGAACTGGAGTACGTGGCCCAGGCCCCCGGGCACTACCGCAGTCTGCTGCACCGCGGCGACCCGCTGGTGGTGCAGGCGGGCGCGGGGGCTCGCACCACCACCGCCGACCATGCACCGGTTGGTGAGCACCTCGCTGCGATGGGCGTCGGTCAGGAGCTGCGCATGTTGCTGCGCCACCAACGCACCGGCTGGGGCGGCGCTGGGCTGATGCGCCGCGCCGGCGCCGCGGAGTTCAGCGACACCGAGCAGCAGTTCCTCCGCCATGTCGCCCCTGCCATCACCGGCGCCATCCGGGCGTCACTGGTGCGGGCCGTGATCGGGCCGAGCGCCATCGACTCGGAGCGCCAAGGCCCTGCCGTCGTGGTGGTGGACGGAGTGGACGTGGTGGAGGCCACGCCGGCGGCCCGGCGCTGGCTGGACCACCTCGGCGCAGTGGACCGCGGGCATGGGCCGGTGCCGTCGGTGCTGGCTGCGGTGGCCGTGGCCGCCACCAACGGGCGCACCGTCGCCCAGCGGGCACGGGCTGCCGACGGCACCTGGCTGGTGGTGCGCGGCGCACCGCTGGGTGGCACGCGCGGCATCGTGACCATCGACGAGGCGGGCCCGCCGGACGTGGTGGCCATCCTCGGTGCCGCGCTGGGGCTGACCGAGCGGGAGGCTGCCGTGGTGGTGGAGGTGCTCCGCGGCGCGTCCACGAAGGAGATTGCCGGTGCCCTGCATCTGTCCGCCTACACGGTGCAGGACCACCTGAAGGCCGTGTTCGACAAGGCCGGCGTGAACAGCCGGCGTGAGTTGATCGCCGATGTGTTCTTCGGCATCTACGCCCTCCGCCTGGGTCGGCCCGTCGGCCCCGATGGCTTCTTCGCCGACGACTCGAGCGAGGTGGACGGCTAGGCCGCCGCCGCCCGCCAGGTGACGGCGGGCCGCCCCACCGGGCGGGCGAGGATGCGGTGGGCGGCGAGATGGAGGAACGCGCAGTCGTCGGCGCCGGGACCACCGGGCCAGACGATCGCCGGGTCGAAGCCCACCGGCTCGGGCACCGATGCCACGGCGGCCCATGCCGCCGCGCGGTCACCGGCAGGCACCCAGGCGGCGACAGCGTCGATCGCCACGGTGTCGTGAGCAGGGTCCCAGTAATGGCAGCTCACCGCCGATTGTGCGGCCAGGTGTGCGAGCTTCAGGCGGGTGGGGCGCGCCGACACGAGCGCGGTGGGCACGTCGCCGTCCCAGAACCACACCGGATGCATGAGGCGGGTGCGCGGACGACCGTCCGGGCCAACCGAGGCAACGGTCGCCCACACCACCCGCTCGACAATGGGGCGGGCGGCGGCGATGGCGTCGGAGAGGACAGCAGGAGTCACCATCTACACAACCCTAGTTGTGTTCGTCCATCTCCACAACCGTGGTTGTGTATCATTCGCCCGTGATCAGTCCCATTGCGACCGCTGCCCTTCCCGACATCGTGCTGCTGCTGGAGGCCTGCACCGCCCGTCTGGATGGTGAGGTGCTGGACCGGGTGCGCGCTCGAGCTGGCGACGATGTGCGGTTCCGTGACGGGTACGTGTTCCAGCACCTGGTGGAAGGGCCACGGTCGGTCAGTGACCTGGCCCGGCTGCTCGGCGTCACCCAGCAGGCCGCATCGAAGCAGGTCGCCGACCTCGTGCAGCGCCGGCTGGTGGTGAAGCGCCGCGACCCGGCCGACGCCCGCAGTTCGCTGGTGTCGCTGAGCGCGCGCGGCCGGCGAGTGGTGGAGGCCGGCCGCCAGGCCAGGGCCGCCATCGCCGACCGGCTGACGGCCGAGCTGGGCGGGCCGGCTTACCGGACACTGGTGGAGCACCTCGCGCTCCTCAGCGACCGCACCGACGCGATGGCGGCACTGATGGACCGGCGGTTGCGGCCAGAGGACGGCCGCTGACCGCTACCAGTGACCCGAGCGGTACCCGGCCACGAACGCCCGCAGGGTCTGCAGCCATTCGGGCGAGGAGGTGCGGATGCCGATGGGCGCGTTCGGCAGGTCGTCGAGCCAGCGGCCGAGGGCCGCGACGCGAGCGTCGATGAACCCGTCCACTTCACCGTCGTCCAGCGGCCGGCCGGCAGCCTGGCGGTAACCAGCGAGGAACCCCGGCCGGAAGGTTGCATACAGCTTCGGGCGGTCGCCCACCGACGCGTCGAACAGCACCATGTAGAGCGCGTTTGCCACGTCGAAGGCGACGGGGCCGTAGCCGCAGTCGTCGAAGTCGATCAGCCGTGGGCCGGCAGGAGTGACGATCACGTTCAACGCGTTGAAGTCGCCGTGCAGCAGTTGCCGGCCGGCGGCCGCGGCGGCCGCTGGGCCGGACCCGGTGCCGGCGGCGAGCGCGGCGACCGGCGGGATCGCGAAGGCGGGCAGGCGGCCGAGGGCATCGTGCAGACCAGCGAGCGTCTCCCCCATCAGGCGGGCGTCCCCCGCCGAGGTGAGGTCGATGCCGCGGCCGTCCACGAACGAGGTTGCCGACGCCAGCCAGGCTCCGACCTGTTGGAGCAGCGCACCACCCAGCCGCACCGGCGCCGCCACCACCGGCGTCAGGGCGGCCAGCGCCCCCGTCATCCGCAGCCGCTCGGCGACGAGCGCGGCGTCGGCAAGCCGGGCGTCGGTGAGCTTCAGCGCCACCCGCTGCCCGCCGACGGTGGCGGCGAACACGCGTGACTGCATCCCGGCGTGCAGTTCACTCTCGACCTGCACGCCGAGACGCTGCCACTCGCCGGCGGGTGGAAGGCTCGGACCGGACTCGCCCATGCCGCCAGTATCGCCCGCCGCTGAGCAATCCTCGCCCACTGCCAACTACTCGGCCCGTTCGATGGTGACGTCGCCGCCGTTGCTGTGGGCGTCGATCACGTACGGGCTGTCCGGGTCGGTGGCGATGCCCACGTGCGTGGAGCCACCGTCGGAGCTGGCGACCACGTGATGGCCCACCCGGGGCGGCACGACGATCGAGATGTCACCACCGTCGGTGCGAGCGTGCACCATCGAGGGCGTGGTGGCGAAGCGCATGCCGGCGTCACCGCCGTCGAGCGAGACGTCGACGTCGCCGGAGATGCCCGACATGTCGTAGTCGGTGCCGTCCCCACGGGCGACGATGTCGACACCACGCGGCACGTGCACGATGTAGTCGATCGAACACGTCGGGGTGAAGGGGGTGTCGCCGCAGCCGGCACCGATGGTCAGCGTGCCGTCGCGCACCGTCTCGTGGTGGTCCGGTGAACGCAGCCCACCATAGGTGACGATCTCGATGGTCACGGCCGGCTCGTCGGAGCCGACGATGTTCACGTCGCCATTGGCCACGTCGATCATGAGCCGGTCGACCGGGTCGGTGAACGTGAGAGTGGTGGCCTCGCTGTCGTTGGCGACCACGTCGGCGACGACGGCGGTCAGCCCGGCGAGCGAGACGAAGCCGACGGCCAGCAGCACATTGCGCAGCCAGCGGGGGTAGCGGTACGGGGGTGTGGTTGGGTTCATGGGAATGGTCCTTTCGGGAATCAGTGGGTTCGGGGGTGAAGGGGTTTCGGGGGTGAAGGGGCCGTCGCGGGCAGGGGGCTTCCCGCGACGGCCCGGGCGGTCAGGTGGTGACCAGGGCGTGCAGCACGTCGAGTCGGGCAGCTCGGCGGGCCGGGCCGATGGCCGCAGCGGCGCCGGCCAGGCAGGCGATGGTGGTGATGACCAGCAGGCTCTGGGCGGGGACCACGAAGTGGTCGACGCCCTCGTCCTCCAGGGCACGCACGACGGCCCAGCCGAAGAAGGTGCCGATGCCGATGCCGAGCACCGTGCCGAACAGGGCGATCATGATCGACTCCCAGCGGACGATGGAACGGACCTGCGACCGCACCATGCCGACCGCCCGCAGGAGGCCGAGCTCCCGGGTGCGTTCGTGGATCGACAGCGTCAGCGTGTTGGCGATGCCGAGCAGGGCGATCAACACGGCCAGTGCCAGCAGGGCGTAGACCACGCCCAGCATGGTGTCGAGGCTGCCGTTGGCTTCGGCCATGTACTCGGCCTTGTCCATCACCTCTGCGCTGGCGTAGCGGTCGGCCAGGCTCCGTACGACGGCGTCATCGGCGACGGCGTAGATGCGGAAGTCCATCTGCGCCGGCGCGTACCGGTCGAAGGCGGCGATGTCGACGAAGTACTGGTCGAGCCACTCACCGGCGTTGTCGAACGTGGCCTTCACCACGAACTGGTACGTGCCGGAGGCCAGGGTGATCGCCACCGGCGTGCCGACCGTCCAGTCGTGCTCGTCGGCGTAGTCGACGTCCACGGCGATGCCGTCCGTCCCGAGCGAGGTGAGGTCACCCTCCACGTGCCCGAGGTCGAACACGCTGCCGATCGTCTCGGCGGTGAAGCCGAACAGTGTCGTGTCCGACCCGTCGACGTTCGCCTGGGCGACCCGGCTCTCGGCGACCACCGACACGCCGGCATCGGCGCGCATCCGGTCGGCCAGCTCCGGGCTGAACCCGCCGAGGCCGTCGTAGGCGCCGGAGTCCACGATGTGAGTTCCGGTGAAGGTGTCCTCCAGCGAGCTGCTGAACGACTCCTTCAACGACGAGGCGAGCACGGCGATGAAGCCGACCAGGGCGACGCCGATCATCAGCGACGAAGCGGTGCGGGCGGAGCGCTTCGGGTTGCGACGGGCGTTGCGCACGGCCATGTCACCGGTGACGCCGCGGCGGCCGACGAGCAGGCCGAACGCCGCCATCACCGGGCGGGCCAGCACCGGGCCGAGCACGGCCACTCCGAGGAGCGTCACGAACGCACCGAGGCCGACGAGCTCGATCCCACCGCCGGCCAGGCCGCCCAGCAGGGCCGCTCCACCGGCGAGGGTGATCAGGGTCCCGGTGAGCGCACGCCGCTTCGATGCACCGGTGCGATCGACGGCCAGCTCACGAAGGGCCGCGATCGGCGGCACCTTGCCGGCACGGCGGGCCGGCAGCCATGCCGACACCAGCGTGATGACGATGCCGACGGTGGCACTGATGGCCACCGAGCCCAGCGTGATGGTCAGCGGCCCCTCGGGCAGCTCGACACCCAGGCCGGTGAACAACGCCTTGAGGCCGGCCGCCAGGCCGATCCCGGCAGCGACGCCCGAGGCCGCACCGGTGACACCGATGAGGACGGCCTCGGTCATGACCGAACGCAGCACCTGCCGCCGGCTGGCGCCGAGGGCCCGGACCATCGCCAGCTGCTGAGTGCGCTGGGCGACGGTGATGGAGAAGGTGTTGTTGATCATGAACGCACCGACGAACACGGCGACGAAGGCGAAGACCAGCAGGAAGGTCTTGAACATGCCGAGCGACTCGTGGAACGCGGCCTTGTCCTCGGCCACCAGCGTGGCGCCGGTGACGACCTCGAGGTCGGAGCCGATGGCCGACAGGCGATCGACGATCTCCTGCTGGCTGATCCCGTCAGCGGCGTCGACGGCGATGCCGTCGACCTGCCCGGGGGCGGACAGGTACTGCTGGGCCGCGGTGTCGGTGAACAGCACCGCACTCGCGCCGGCGAGGTTGTCGGCGGTGCCGAACGTGGCGATGCCGGCGATGGTGAACTCGGTCGGTGCCAACTGGGTGAGCACGGTCACGCGGTCACCCACGTGGAACTCACCGGTGTCGGCACTGGCCCGGTCGATCACGATCTCGTCGTCGGCCGTCGGCGGGCGACCTTCGGCGACGCGGAACGGGTTCAGCGTGGCCACGTCGATCCAGTTGAAGCCGAACATCGGCGACTGGCTGAGGTCACCGATCGCCTCGCCGTCCCTGTCGACGAGCTGGGCGTAGCCGGTGATCTGCAGCGCGGCGTGGTCGACACCGGGCACGTTGCGGACGGCGTCGATGACGGTGGCGTCCATCCGTTCGCCGACCTGGCCGTAGGCGACGTCGACGTCGGAGCGGGCCCGCACCATGGCATCCATGCCGGCGCGGGCTTCCTCGAGCACACTGTCGCCGGCGGCAACCATCGTGTCGTTGAAGACGAGGGTGCCGGCCATCAGCCCGACACCGAGGAGCACCGCGAACACGGTGCTGAGCAGTCGTCGCTTGCGGGCGACGAGTTCCTTGAAGGTCAGTTCGAACATGGCCTTACGCTCCGATCGTGCGCATCTGGTCGAGGACGGAGTCCGGGGTCGGGTGGTCGACGTCGGCCACGATGCGACCGTCGGCGAGGAAGACGGCCCGGTCGGCGTAGGAGGCGGCGACGGGGTCGTGGGTCACCATGACGATCGTCTGGCCGAACTCGCGGACGGCGAGCCGCATGAACGACAGCACCTCGCTGCCGCTGTGCGAGTCGAGGTTGCCGGTCGGCTCGTCGGCGAAGACGATCTGCGGCCGGCCCACCAGCGCACGGGCGACGGCCACCCGCTGCTGCTGCCCACCGGACAGCTCGGCGGGGCGGTGCCGCAGGCGCGGTGCCAGACCGACCGTCTGGATGACGTGGTCGAACCAGGCACGGTCGACCTTGCGGCCGGCCAGCCGGGCGGGTAGCACGATGTTCTCCTCGGCAGTGAGGGTCGGCACCAGGTTGAACGCTTGGAAGATGAACCCGATCCGGTCGCGGCGCATCTCGGTGAGGCGGCGGTCGTCGAGCGAGGCGATGTCGGTGTCGCCGATGTGGACCGACCCAGAGGTGACCGTGTCGAGCCCGGCGATGCAGTGCATCAGCGTGGACTTGCCGGAGCCGGACGGCCCCATGATGGCGGTGAAGCGACCGGCGGTGAACTGCACGTTCACGCCGGCGAGGGCGTGCACGGCGTTGAGGCCGGACCCGTAGGTCTTCACGACGTCGACGACGTCGGCGGCGACGGCACCGGCGGGTTGGGCGCCCGGCACGACGTGACCGGGCGGCGAGGCGGTGGTGGTGGACATGGTGTGCTCCTTGAGTGGCGGCCCTGCCCCGGGCGGGGAAGGGGATGTGCAACGGTGCGCAGGAACAGGCCGCTGCGTCGTCGGACCGTGGCCGGGTTCGCCATCACGCGCAGGCGTACGACCGGGGTCGGACCGCGGGATCAGACCTGGGTCTGATGCGCGCCCCCGGCGCTGCGGCGTACCGTTGCCGAATGAGGACGTTCGACCGGCTGGAGGCCTTCGCCGCGCGCGCGGCCCGGCCGGCGTTGGTGGACGTGGGGCTGGCGGCCTTCTTCGTGCCGCTGTGCATCATCAGCGTCTCCACCCAGGACATCACGGGCAGGCTCCACCGAGCCCATGCCGGCGACTACCTGCTGGTCGTGCTGATCACCGTGCTGGTCGCGTTCCGCCGCCGCATCCCGCTGGCGGCGCTGTCCGTCGCCAGCGCTGCGGAGGCGACGCTGATCATCTCCCACGCGCCCGAGGGCGCCACGCCGATCGCAATCGCCGTGCTGGTGTACTCGGTCGCCGCATGGAGTCCGTTCCCGCGTGCCCTGGCCGGGATGACCGTGGTGGCCGCGGCGCTGGTGTGCATGGCGTTGTTCAGCGATGGCGCCCTCGACTTCACCGACGCCGGCTTCTCCATCGGCACGTTCGGCATCCTGTGGTCCAGCGGGGTGGCGCTCCGCGCTCGCCGCTCGGCGGACAACGCACGGGTGCAGCGCGCCACGGAGCTGGCGGAGGCGGAGGCCCAGCGGGCCGCCACCGCCATCGCCGAGGAGCGTCTGCGCATCGCCCAGGAGCTGCACGACGTCGTGGCCCACTCGATCTCGGTCATCGCCGTGCAGGCGGGTGTGGGTGCGCACTTCCTGGAGACGAACACGGCAGAGACGCGGGCGGCGCTGGACGCCATCAACCGCACCTCGCGCAACACGCTCAACGAGCTGCGCCGCCTGCTGGGCGTCCTGCGCGGCGACGACGGTGTGCGGTCGCACGCCCCGGCACCGACGCTCAGCGACCTGCCCGTTCTGGTGGCCCAGATGAAGGAGCTCGGCCTGCCGATCACCGTGGAGGTGGAAGGCGAGTCGTCCGACGACCGGCGGGCCGTCGAGATGTCCGCGTACCGCGTGGTGCAGGAGGCACTGACCAACGTGATCAAGCACGCCGGGGTCACCACGGCGGTGGACATCCGCATCACCAACCGCCCCGACGCGCTGCGGGTGGAGATCACCGACGACGGCCGCGGCGCCGGCGCCAGCTCCACGCCCTCGCTGCCGTCCGGGCGACATGGCCTGATCGGCATCCGCGAGCGGGTTGACGTGTGGGGCGGCACCATGACCGCCGGGCCCCGTGCGGGCGGCGGGTACGCCGTCGTGGCGGAGTTCCCGCTGGACGGTGGGTCGTGATCCGCGTCGTGGTCGCCGACGACCAGGCGCTGGTTCGACGCGGCTTCGCGTCCATCCTCGACGCCACGGACGGCATCACCGTGGTGGGCGAGGCCGACCACGGTGCCGAGGCAGTGGCGATCGCCGTGCGCGAGCGACCCGACGTGGTGCTGATGGACGTGCGCATGCCGCACATGGACGGCCTGGAGGCGACGCGCCGGATCACGTCCGACCCGGCGCTGGGCGGTGTGCGCATCCTGATCCTCACCACGTTCGATCTCGACGAGTACGTGCACGAGGCGTTGTGCGCGGGGGCCAGCGGGTTCCTGCTGAAGGACACCATGCCGGAGGAGCTGATCCACGCCGTGCGGGTGATCGCCGAGGGCGAGGCGCTGATCTCGCCACGGATCACCAGACGCCTGATCGAGGAGTTCTCCCGGCTGAACGGGCCACGGGCTGTGGACGAGGAGACGATCAAGCAGCTCACCGACCGCGAGCGGGAGGTGCTGGAGCTCATCGCCCGCGGGCTGTCCAACACCGAGATCGCCGCTGAGCTGTACGTCAGCCAGGCGACGGTGAAGACGCACATCGGGCGCCTGCTGATGAAGCTCGACGCCCGCGACCGGGCGCAGCTGGTGGTGGCGGCCTACGAGGCCGGCGTCGTCCAGCCGGGATCGTGACGGTCCGCCCCGAGTCGTACGACCGGGGGTGGATCACGAAGCGCCTGCGATCCGATGTGCGGCGGCGCCGATTCGTGGATCGTGGCACCTGTCCACTTCAACGACAGGAGCACAACATGCACCCGTACATCACCGCCGACGTGGCCAGGGATCGGTACCAGCGCTTGCTGACCGAAGCCACCAGGCACCGGCACCACTCCGAGCGGGTGCGGCACCGAACGCGCCGCACCTACCCGCCGCAACCGTCGGCCCCCACCCCCGGTTTCGAGCGAGCGAGGAGCACCAAGTGACCCGCCGCCCCACCACTCCCCCGGCCGGTCGTGCGGCGCGGGCGTTCCGGCACCTTGCCGTGCTGGGCGCCTGCGCCGCGGCGGTCGGCGCCTTCGCCGCATGCGGCGACGAGGCATCCACCGCGAACGGCGGCACCGGCGTTCCCGAGCCCACCACCGCCGTCACCGACCTGCCGCCCGCGGCGAACGGCCCGGAGTGCCTCTACGGCGACTGGGTCGTGAGTGACGCCGAGTTGGGCGGCTACTTCGCCGTGGTCGCCGCCAACACCGGCTTCGACTCGGTGGACGGCAGCGGCACGATCACGATGTCGTTCACGCCCACGGGTTTCGCGTGGACGAACGACTACGAGGTCACCGCCGTGATGGGCGCCGACACATTCGTCGTGACCCAGACCGGCAGCGTCGCCGGCACGTACACGGAAGACGACGGCACCCTCACCGGCAACGCCGGCACGGACGACCGCCAAGCAACGTTCACCCAGAACGGCCAGCCGGTCGACAGCGACCTCGGCGACCTGTTCGCCGGGGTGTTCCCCGCCCGGCCGATGGATGCGATGGGCTACTCGTGCAGCGGCCCGACCGTGGTCATTCCGGCCGGCCCGGGTGCCGACGACGTCGCCACCGTGACGCTCGAGCGGGCGTGAACCAGGTGAGCGATTCGGACCTGCCGGCACTCGGCAGGTCCGAATCGCGCGCGTCTCAGTGGCCCTGCTGGTCCCGCCCCCGGATGGCCGGCCGGTGCACACGTGTGATGGCCATCATGCCCAGGCCGGCCACCAGCAGGAGCATGACGATGAGCAGCAGGTTGCCCTGCTGGTCGCCCGTGGCCGGCAGTTGCCGGCGCGGTGCCACCTGCAACGTGACGCTGGACTGGGTGGTGCCGCCGCCGTCCTTGTCGGTGACCGTGAAGGTCGGCGAGAACACGCCCGACCTGGCGTAGGTGTGCGTGAACGGCGGATCGGACGGGCCGTCGGCCGATTCGATCGGCGAGCCGTCACCCCAGTCGACGGTGTAGTGGAACATGCCGGCCATGTCCGCCGAGGACGGGTCGTCGGCGCCGACCTTGATGGTGTACGGCACGCCCGCGGTGGGCGTGAGCGGCCCGGTGAGCACCACCGACGGCGCGGTGTTGGTGACGTTGACCACGGCGTCGGCGGTCTGCGAGACGCTGTTCGCCGTCACCCGCACGGTGATCGTGTAGGTGGCCGGGCCGTCGTCGATGCCGAACGCGTCGAGCTGTGCCCAGGTCAGGGTCGGCGCAACGCCGGTGGCGTCGGTGAAGTCGTCGTCCCCGTTGAGGTCCCACTCGTAGGTGGCGCCGGGGGTGGAGCCCGAGGCGTCCAGCGTCAGGCCGTCACCCTCGGCCACGGTGTACGGACCGCCGGCGTCGGCCGCCACACCGACCGCGACGTTGACCTGCATCGTGGTGCCCGACGGGGTGGCGACGACGGTGAGCGTGCGGGTGCCGGGTGGCGTGTTCAGCGGCACGCCGAGCGAGATGGCCGCCGTGCCGTTGGTGACGGGCACGGTGCCCAGCGAGACGCCGCCGAGCGTGACCTCCACGGACGTGTTGGCCGGTGACCCGAGGCTGGTGAGGTCGAGCTTGCTGACCGTGAACGCCATGGTCGTGCCCGGCGTGACCGCGGTCGGCAGGTTGGTGACCTTCAGCGCCTGGCGGGCGAAGTCCGGCGCCACGTTCGGATGGTTCTGCAGGTAGGCGATCCAGCCCTCGCGGTCGACCAGACCGGAGTCGCGGGCATCGGTGCCCTGGAGGAAGGCACGGAAGTTGTCGCCGCCGGTGATGAGGAAGGAGAAGGTGGCGATGCGGTAGTCGGCGGTCGGGTCGACCGGCTGGCCGTCGATGGTGATCGAGGTGATCCGCGAGCCTTCCGGCAGCGAGTCGTCCCAGGTGTAGGTGACGTTGTCGCTCAGCCCGAGCTGCAGGTACGGCCGGCTGGGCACGTTGTTGCTGGCGTCGCGCTGCCACTGCTGCTCCAGCACCAGCTTCAGCTGGGCGCCGGTGAGCGTGGTGGTCCAGAGGTTGTTCACGAACGGCAGGACGTTGTTGGCCTCGGCGTAGGTGATGACACCGTCGCCCTCCACGCCGACCTGGTTGTAGAACAGCTCGTCGCGCAGGCCACCGGGGTTGACGATGCCGATCTCGGCGCCGCCACGCTCCGGCGCGGCCAGGGTGTCGCGCAGCATGTTGGCCACCTCGTCACCGAGGGTCGACTCGCTGGCACGGTCGTCGCGGCCGGTCTTGCTGATCGGGCCGCCGGGGATGACGTACGTGTCGCCGGTCCCTGTGTAGGTGCCACCGGTGTACGCGGTGGTGATGCTCGAGGTCTGGCTGCCGATGGGCTGGAGGCCGATCGTGTCGGCGAAGGCCTTCGCCGCGATCACCATCGAGTTGACCTTGTTGACGCGGGGCAGGTTGAGGTCGGGCGACGCAGCCGGAAGGAGGTTGACGGCGGTGACCACCGAGACCTGCGGCGTGGCCGTCTCGTCGAAGCTGAGGACCACCTTGCTGACATGGTCGGCGTAGTTGCCGCTCTGCAGGATCGGCCGGAACTCTCCCGTCGCGCCGCCGTTCACGGGCGCCATGTAGACGTACGTCTGGTGGGTGTGGCCGGTGAAGATGACGGAGTACTTCGGGCTGGTGTCCTGCACGATCGACGCGAACGCCGGCGAGGCGGCCACGTTGCCGTCGAGGGTCAGGAGGGAGCTGGGGGCGCCCTCGTGGACCTCGGCGATCAGCACGTCGGCCTCACCGTTGGCCGGGTTGCCGTCGGTCAGTTGGTCGGCCACGCGGTTCAATGCTTCGATCGGGTCGCCGACGTCGATGGTGGTGATGCCGCCGGGCGACACCAGCGCCGGGGTCTCGCTGGTGACCACGCCGACCACGCCGACCGTCACACCGTGGGCGACGAACGTCGCGTACTCGGGCAGGGCCGGGGTCTGGGTGCCCTTCTGGTAGATGTTCGCGCCGAGGTAGGACCACAGCGCGTTGGTGCCCGGGGTCTGGTCGCCGGCGAAGCTGGGGCAGGCGTCGGTGGCCTGGCCGGCGGCGCCGCCGATGACGCGGGTGGTGAGGTCGCTGAAGCCCTGGTCGAACTCGTGGTTGCCGACCGCCGAGGCGTTCAGGCACATCTCGTTCATCACGTCGATCGTCGGCTGGTCCTGCGCCACGGCGGAGGTGAAGAGGGTGGCGCCGATCAGGTCGCCGGCGCCGAACAGCAGCGCCTCGGAGTCCACCAGGCGCTCCTGCTCGATGGTGGTCGCCCACCTCGTGGTGAGGTTGTTCGTGGTGTCGATCCGACCGTGGAAATCGTTGATGTTGAGCAGCGTCACCGTGACCGGTGCTGCCTCCGCCGGGCTCGCCCCGGGCACGATCACCACGGCACAACTGGCGACAGCCGCAGCCGCCACCAGCGCCCGATTCCGTACCGCTGACTTCCTCACCGTTTCCTCCCCTGGGTGTTCAGTGCGGCAGGAAGATAGCCGATGCAGAACTGCCCTCTGACCAGGGGTGTTCCCGGGTCAGCGGCAGCCCGCCGCGGGGCCGGGTCAGGTGCCGTCAGGCGCCACTCGCCGGCCGCCGCGGAGCACCGGGAACTGGCGTTCCGGGTGGTCGCACGGTGCCGGCGGGTCGCCCATCACACACGCCCCATCGGGTGCGTACTGGAGGATGTAGGCCTTGCGGACGTGGTCCGTCAGGTTGGGGCCGGTGAGGTGCGGGGTGAGCGAGGAGAACACCACCACTCCCCCGGCCGGCACCTCTGCCACCACCACGTCGTCCGGGTCGGTGCAGCACTCCCACCCAAGTGGGTCCACGAAGTGGTGGGCCAGCGTGCCCAGCCGGTGCAGGCCGGGCGCCACCTGCGGGCAGCCGTTCTGCGCGGTGGCGTCCACCAGCGGCACCCAGCAGGTGAGGTACTGCTGCGGTTCGACGAAGGCGTAGCCGTTGTCCTGGTGCCACGGGAACCGGCGAGGCTTCTCCGGGCTCTTGTAGACGGCCTGGTCCCAGTAGAGCCGCACGTCGTCGCCCACCAGGTCGTGGCACAGCCCGGCGAACAGGGGGTGGGCGGCGAACTCGCGCAGCACCGGCGAACGCAGCACGAGGTGGACGGAGAACGTGATCGCGCCGGCTTCGGCGATGAACATGCGCTCGTACTGCTGGGTACGCAGCCACTGCTCCGTCGCCCGGTCGATCTCGTCGATTTCCGCCCGCACCGCGGCGACGAGGTCGAGGTCCAGCACGTCGCGCAGCACGAGGAAGCCGTAGGTGTCGAACTCGGCCACCTGGGCATCGTCGAGCACGTGGTACGGCCCGGGCCTGCTGGCCCACTCGAACGACGTGTTCTGCGGGTGCAGGGTGACGTCGGGCGCAGCCATCGCCGCATGCTGCCACGTCCGGTCGGCAGGCGA
>JAWKHX010000023.1:0-16994 GCA_041394605.1 Ilumatobacteraceae bacterium | reverse complement strand
GGGCGCAACGGCCGCTCGATCTGCAGGTCGTGTGCGATGTGGATGCCGCGCCGCAGTTCGTCTGCCGTGAGGCCGGTGGCCTCGGCCCGCTGGGAGGTGATCAGCGCCCACTCCGGCCCCACCGGGAAGAGCGGGTGCGCCACCACGCCGGCGGCGGTGTCGTACAACTCGGGCCGCTCGTCGGGGATCCCGGCGGCGTACGCCATCAACCAGCGGTGATCGACATGGACATCGAGGCCGCCCAGCGACGAGCCGACGGCGGAGGCGAGCAGGGGCATACGGCTATTGTACGCTGTACAAGGCATCGCATCGGAACAGGGGAGGGAACGATGGTCGCACCCACCGCAGTCAAGCCCACCGCCACGCACCCGTTCACCGGGCGCGACGTGCCGTGGCTGCTGGCCACCCAGGCAGCGGCTCGTGCCGAGCACCCGTTCCTCGTCTGGGAACCGTTCGACGGCGACGGGTACACGTGGACGTACCGCGAGTTCGCCGAGGCCGTGGCCCGGGTCGCCGCCGGGTTGGCCGACCATGGCGTCACCGCCGGGGACCGTGTGCTGGTGCACCTCGGCAACTGCCCCGAGTTCCTCGCCGCGTGGTTCGCCTGCAGCCATCTGGGCGCCGTCGTCGTCACCACGAACACGCGCTCCACCGCCGACGAGGTGGCGTACTTCGCTTCCCACTCCCGCGCCGTGGCGGCCATCACCCAGCCGGCGCTGCTGGACATCGTGCGGTCCGCCGACCCCGGCTTCCGGTTCATCGCCTGCACCGGGACCGACCTGGGTGCGCCGGCGGCAGCGGCGATGGACGGCACCGTGCCGTTCACTGCGCTTCTCGCCGCCGAGCCGACGGTGCCGGCGGTGCGATCGGACGCGCTGGCCCCGAACAGCGTGCAGTACACCTCGGGCACCACGGCTCGGCCGAAGGGTGTGGTGTGGACCCACGCCAACGCCCTGTGGGCCGGCCGCACCGGCGCGCACCTGCTGGGCCTCGGGCCGGACGACTGCACGCTGATCTTCCTGCCCCTGTTCCACACCAACGCGCTGTCGTACTCCATGCTCACCATGCTGTGGGCGGGCGGCACGATCGTGCTGCAGCCGAAGTTCTCCGCCAGCCGGTACTGGGACGCCGTGGCCCGCAACGGCTGCACCTGGACGTCCAGCATCCCGTTCATGCTCTATGCGTTGATGGAGCAGCCGGCGCCGCCGCCCAACCGCATGCGGTTCCTCGGGCTCGGAGCGTCGGAGGTCGGCATCGTGAAGAACCTGTGGGGTCTCACCACGCTCGGCTGGTTCGGCATGACCGAGACCGTCACGCTCACCATGATCAGCGAACTGGACAAGCCGAACCGGCCGATGGCCATGGTGTGCCGGTGGCCGGGTACGAGGTGAAGGTGGTCGACGACGACGGCGCGGAGGTGCCCGCCGGCGAGTCCGGGTGGCTGAGGCTGCGCGGCATCCCGGGCATCTCCCTGTTCCTCGAGTACCTGGACAACCCGGAGGCCACCGCCGCGGCGTTCGACGACGACGGCTGGTTCGACACCGGCGACCTGGTCACCCCGTTCGAGGACGGCCACATCCGCTTCGACAACCGTGGCAAGGACATGTTGCGCGTTGGCGCGGAGAACGTGTCGGCCGCCGAGGTGGAGCGCGTCGCCGGCAGCGTGCCGGGCGTGAAGGAGGTTGCCGTGGTCGGCCGCCCGGATCGCATGCTGGACGAGGTGCCGGTGGCGTTCGTGCTGCCGTTCGGTGCCCCCGCCGCCGATCTGGCCGAGCAGGTCATCGCCACCTGTGCGGAGCGGTTGGCGCCGTTCAAGGTGCCCCGCGAGGTGTTCATCGTCGACGAACTGCCGCGGGTCACCCTGGAGAAGATCGACAAGAAGGCCTTGCGTCAACGCCTCGCCGAGGCAGGGAGGAAGCCATGAATTACCCGGACTCCAGCTCCACGACCGCCGCCCTGTTCGAGCGCGGCCGGCGGGTGATGCCCGGCGGCAACAGCCGTGTCGGCGTGATGTTCGAGCCGTACCCCATCTACGCCGCGCACGGGCAGGGTTGCCGAGTCACCGATGTGGACGGGGTGGAGCGCATCGACTTCGTCAACAACTGGTCATCGCTGATCCACGGCCACGGCAACCCGGCGGTGCTCGCCGCGCTGGCCGCCCAGGCGCAGCGCCTGCTCGCCGTGGGCATGCCCACCGAGGTGGAGATCGAACTGGCCGAACTGCTTACGGCGCGGGTGCCGGGCGTCGAGCAGATCCGCTTCTCCAACTCCGGTTCGGAGGGCGTGCTGATGGCATTGCGGGCGGCGAAGGCGTTCACCGGCCGCCCGAAGATCGCCAAGGCCGAGGGCGCCTATCACGGCAACGCCGACGCCATCGAGGTCAGCGTGGCGCCGTCGCCGAAGCAGTGGGGTGCTGCCGACCAGCCGTCCACGGTCGCCGCGACGGAGGGCATCACCGCAGGTGTGCTGCAGGACAGCATCGTCCTGCCGTTCAACGATGTTGCGTCCACCCGGCAGATCATCGAGGCCCACGCCCACGAGCTGGCTGCCGTGGTGCTGGACCCTGTGGTGTCGCGCATGGGCTTCGTGCAAGCGACACCGGAGTATCTGCGGATGGTCCGCGACGTCACTGCGCAGCACGGCATCCTGCTGATCTTCGACGAGGTCTTCTCGTTCCGCATGGGCTACCACGGTGCTCAGGGCGAAGTAGGGGTCACGCCAGACCTCACCGCGCTCGGCAAGATCATCGGCGGCGGCCTTCCTGTGGGCGCCACCGGCGGGCGGGCCGACGTGATGGCCGTGTTCGACCAGACGAAGAAGCCGCTGCGGGTGGAGCATGGCGGCACCTACAACGCCAACCCGATGACCATGGCCGCCGGGCTGGCCTGCATGCGGCAGATGACACCGGAGGCCTATGCCCATCTGGACGCGCTCGGCGAGCGCACCCGCGAGGGCTTGCGCGCCGCGCTTCGCGACACAGGCCTGACCGGGGCCGTGCACGGCTGCGCGTCGATGGTGGCGCTGATCTTCAACGACACCCCGTTCGCCAGCTACCGGGAACTGCCGTTGCGCCGTCAGGAAGCGGAGATGATCTACGCGCTGCACCGCTACCTGCTGAACCACGGCGTCACGATCATCCCCCACGGGATGATGCTGCTCTCCACCGCGATGACCGAGGACGACATCGACGAGATGCTGGCCGCGGTGCGCGGTGGGATGGAGATGCTGGCCGGGATGCGCGAGGGGTGAGCGAAGGATGAGCGCGGCATGACCGCCCTGCCACGGGTGGGTGTCATCGGCTTCATGCACGAGGTCAACGCGCTCGCCGAGCCGGTGACGCTGGAGGAGGGCTGGGAAGCGTCGGCTGCGCCGGGCGGGCTGGTGGCAGCGTGGGAGGCCGGCCCGGCGATCGAGCGGCTGCGCGCCCTGCGGCCGGTGGAGATCGTCGAATTGCCGGTCTGGGAGTTCGGTGCCAGCGGCCCGTTGCGCGACGACGCGTTCGCCGCGCTGCTCGACGGGTGGACCCGCAGCCTCGCTGCCGCTGGGCCGCTGGACGGGGTGCTCGTGCTCGGCCATGGCGCCGGCCGGACGCTCGCCGACACCGACCCGGACGCGACGTTCCTGCGGCTGGTCCGCCGTCACGCCGGCCCTGCGCCCGTCGTCGCCGTGCTGGACTTCCACGCCAACGTGTCGCCGGCCATGTGCGAGTTGATCGACGTGCCGGTCGCCTACCGCACGAACCCGCACGTGGACATCCGTGAACGGCTGGAGGAAGCGGCCGAGCAGTTGCACCGCTCTGCTGGGGGCACCGGGCACGGTGCGGGCGCTCTGCAAGCCGCCGATGGTGCTGCCCCAGATCGCCCAGCTCACCGCGGCCGACGAGCCGCTCGGCATGGTGGTGGCAGCGGGGCAGGCCGGATGCCGCGCTCCGATCCGCAACGTCAGCGTCTTCGGCGGGTTCTCACTCGGCGACGTGCCCGATGCCGGCGTGTCGGTCTGCGTCACGGCCGACGCGGGGCACGGCGATGAAGCCGCGGCGCTGGCCGCCCAGCTCGCCGGGCTGGCCTGGCGGCTGCGCGACCGCTACCGGGTCGCGGCCACTCCGGTGGATGCCGCAGTGCAGCGGGCCCGGCGCGCCGCGGCCGGCGAGGAGCCGTCGGTGATCCTCGCCGACACGGCGGACAACCCTGGCGGTGGCGCGCCGGGCAACACCACGTTCCTGCTGGCGGCGCTGCACGGCGCTGGTGTCGATGGGGTGGTGATGGGGTTGCAGTGCGACCCGGTGTGGTCGCTGCCGCCTGGGCGGCCGGTGAGGGCGCCCGCGCCCATGTGGAGTTCAATGCCGGCAGCACCGCGCCACTGGCCACGCCGTTCGCCGCCGAGGCCACGGTCCTGCGCCTGGTGGACGATGTGATCGTGCCTACCAGAGGCGTGTACCGCGGCGCCACCCGCTGGCCGGGGCGTGCGTGCGCGCTGGAGATCGGCGGCATCCGCATCGGTGTCAGTGAGCGGAAGGTGCAGTGCGCCGACGACGACACCCTGCGCCATGTGGGGCTGGACCCAGCCGCAGCCCGCGTGGTGGTGGTGAAGTCCCGCGGCCACTTCCGGGCCGGGTTCGACCACCTGTTCACGCCGGAACAGATCGTGGAGGTCGGCGCCCCCGGCGTGGCGACGCCCGACCTTGCTGCGGTGGAGTGGCAACATCTGCCCCGCCCCGTGTTCCCGCTGGACACCATGGACGCGTGGCAACCCGTCGTGCAGCGTTGGGGAGGCCGAGGATGAACGTGCATGTGATCGCCACCGGCGGCACCATCTCGTCCCACTTCGACGGACATGACTGGACGAACCTGAGCGGCCGGGCGTTGATCGACGAGCTCGGTGACCCCATCGTGCCGGGGGTCGAGCAGGCCGATGTGACGGTGGAGGACGTCGCCACCGGGCCCAGCAGCAACCTCACGACAGCGGACATGATCGCCATCGCACAGCAGGTGCGCCTGGCGCTGGCCGAGGGGGCCGACGGCGTGGTGGTCATCCATGGCACCGACACCATGGACCTCACTGCGCTCACCGCCCAACTCCTGCTCGGCACCAGCGCCGACCGCCGTCCCGTGGTGTTCACCGGGTCGATGCGGGTGCACTCGCACCCCCAGCCGGACGGCCCGGCCAACCTGCGCGACGCCATCGCTGCGGCGTCCAGCGAGGCCGCCGTGGGGCGCGACGTACTGGTCTGTATGGAGGGCGTGCTGCACGCGGCCGATCGTGTGGTGAAGCACCACGCCGCGTCCGTGGATGCCTTTCACTCGGCGCCGCTGTCGGCGGTGGGCCGCGTGTCGGCCGGCGCCGTCGAGATCACCGCAGCGAGCCCGCCGCGCACACCGGCGACGGCCTTTGCCGACTCCGTCCCGCTGGTCACCGGCTACCCGGGCATCGACGCCGACGAGGTGGCCGCTCGGTTGGACGGCGCCGCGGGTGCGGTGGTGGAAGGCTTCGGCGACCTCAACGTGCCACAGCAGTTGTGGCTGCCCATCCACACCGCATGGCAGCGCGGCGCGCTCGTCGTGCTCGCATCCCGCCCATTCACACCCACCACCACCAACGACGGGTTGGCGCTGCTGGGGGCCGTCGGCGCCGGGGGTCTGACCGCCCAGAAGGCACGCCTGGCGGTGATGGCCGCGCTCGGCACCGAGGCGGACCGCGAGGCAGCCGTCGCCTTCCTGCACCAATACGCACTCGTCCACGACACCGCCGACCGGGGACCTCCGCATGACCACTTCGTCCGACCCCACTCACGCCTTCCAGCGCCTCGCGGACGCCGAGGCGGCGATCGCCGGCGAGGGTTGCCTGCTGCGTGGAGATCCCCGGCGTCGGTGTCTGGGAGCACGCCGCCGGCGGCATCGAACGCGGTGGTGAACCGGCAGCGCCGACCTCGCCGTTCCGCATCGCCAGCATCACCAAGACGTTCACGGCTGCGGTCGTCACCCAACTCGCCGCCGAGGGCCGCCTGGGGTTGGACGATCCGATGGCCGCTCACCTGCCGGCCGACCACCAGGACCTGGTGGACCGCATCCACGTGCTCGACGGGGTGTCGTCCGGTGCATCGATCACCATCCGCCAGTTGCTCACCCACGCCAGCGGCCTGTTCGACTACGCGATGTCGGACGGGTTCTTCGAGCAGATCATCCTCGACCCGGGTCATGTGTGGACACCACGGCAGATGCTGGAGGGGTCGATCGTGGGGTCGCCCGCACTTCCTGCCCGGTCAGGGTTACGGCTACGCCTACAGCGACACCGGCTATGTGCTCCTCGGCGTCATCATCGAGCACCTCGACGCCCGGCCGCTGCACGAGAGCTACCGAACCAGGATCCTCGACCCGCTGGGTCTGGGCAACACCTACCTCGAGGGGTTCGAGGCCCACCGCGGTAGCCCGATGACGCACCCGTACCAGGGCGAGTTCGACGCGGCACCGATCCACGGCTCGGCGGACTGGGCCGGTGGCGGCCTGGTATCGGACACCCGCGACCTGGCTGTGTTCGCGGCAGCGCTGGCCGCCGGGCGCGTGGTGGCTCGCCCATGGCTGGACGAGATGATGCACTGGCAGTTCCGGCACGCTGGACCCCGAGCGCCACTCGCCCGGGTTCCGCGGCTACGGGTTCGGGCTGGAGGCACGCGAGCAGGACGGCTTCGTGCTCCGCGGCCACCGCGGCCACTGGGGCGCCTGGATGCACGTGGATCCCGTCAGCGGGATGACCATCACCGGCACGATCAACCAGGCCGACCGTCGGCCCGATGCTGTGGTGCAGGGCGTCACGGCCGAGGTGCGCCGCTGCGGGCTGGTGCCCGGGGGTGCGCAGTGAACGCTGCCGCCCGCCGTGCCCGGGTGGAGGCCGGGCTGGTGCCCGCGCTCCAGGTGGAGGGTCGCCCGCTGGAGACGCATCCGATCGCCTCCCGGATGGCCCGCTTCGCCGTGCCGGGCGTGGCCCTCGCCGTCGTGGACGACGGTGAGGTGTCGTGGGCCGGCGGGTACGGCGTGGCCACCCCGGGCGGCGCGCCCGTGCATGCCACCACGCTGTTCCAGGCCGCCTCGATCAGCAAGGCGGTTGCCGCCGTCGGGGTGCTCGCGCTGGTGGAGCACGGCGACCTCGATCTCGACGAGCCGGTCAACCGGCGCCTGCGCACGTGGCGGTTGCCCGACAGCCCGCACACGGCGGATCGGCCGGTCACGCTGCGGCACCTGCTCAGCCACACCGCGGGCACCACCGTGCCCGGGTTCCCCGGCTACCCGCAGGGCAGCCCGATGCCCGCCCTCGCGGACGTGTTGCGCGGCTCGGGCGGCGCGAACACTCCGGCCGTCGAGTCGTTCGCCCCGCCGGGCACGGTCACCCAGTATTCGGGTGGCGGCACCTCGATCGTGCAGCAGTTGCTGATCGACGTCAGCGGCCGGGACTTTCCGGCGCTGATCGCCGACCTGGTGCTGCGGCCGTTCGGCATGGTGGACAGCGCCTACGACCAGCCGATCGGCGCCGACCGTCGTGGTCGCGCTGCCTGGGGGCATGACACGTCAGGTGCGCCGGTGCCGGGCGGCCATCACGTGTATCCGGAACTCCAGGCCGCCGGTCTCTGGACCACGGCCGTGGATCTCGCCCGCTGGGTGATCGGCGTGCAGGCGATCCTGCGCGGCGACCGGTCAGGCCCGATCTCGGCGGCGATGGCGCGGCAGATGGTCACCACCGTCGGCGCTGGGCCGTTCGGTCTTGGCCCGGAACTCGGCGGCGAGGGCCCGCTGCGCCGGTTCGGGCACAGCGGCGGCAACGAGGGTTTCAAGAGCCAGGTGGACGGTCTGGTGGACGTGCCGGTCGGCGCCGCCATCCTCGCCAATGGCGACGGCGGCAGCACACTGTGCGCCGAGATCCGCCGCGCGGTGGCCGCCGAGTACGGCTGGGGTGACCTGGGCGCGCCCCGATCCGCCTCGCCGCCGTGCCGCACGACGTGCTGCGCTCCTACGCCGGCCGCTATGCCGGCCCGTTCGGCCGACCCATGCGGCTGCGCTTCGACGACGGCGAGTTGTACAGCCCGGCGCCGTACGGCCGCCGGCGGATGCTGCCCCTCGGCGAGACCACCTTCCTCGACGAGGAGACCGGGGCGACGCTGGAGGTGGAGCGCCACGATGACGGCGGCCCCGTCCGCCGCATCGCCGTACTCGTGGAGGGCAGCGAGTTGATGGCGTTCGAGCCGATCGAGGAATCCGGAGACGACGAATGAGCACCTACATCGACGCTGCTTGGGACAGCGCGCTGCCCACACTGATGGAGTACATCGCCGTGCCCGCCAGGTCGCCCATGTTCGACACTGCGTGGGAGGCGAACGGCCACATCCGCCGTGCCGCCACGCTGCTGCGCGACTGGGCGGTGGCCCAGCAGATCCCCGGCATGACCGTGGAACTCGTGGAGGTGCCGGGCCTCACGCCGGTGCTGCTGGTGGAGGTGCCCGCCACGGACGCGGCCCTCGCCGACCGCACCGTGCTGCTCTACGGGCACCTGGACAAGCAGCCGGAGATGGAGCCGTGGTCGCCGGGGCTCGGCCCGTGGAACCCGGTGCTGCGCGGCGACCGCCTGTACGGCCGCGGTGGCGCTGACGACGGCTACTCGGTGTTCGCGACGCTGATCGCGCTGGGCGCTGTGCACGCCGCCGGTGGCCGTCACGCCCGTTGTGTCGCCCTCATCGAAGCCAGCGAGGAGAGTTCCAGCGTGCACCTGGCCGCACACCTGGAGCGCCTGCTGCCGCGTATCGGGCAGGCCGACCTGGTGATCACGCTGGACTCGTTCTGCGAGACGTACGACCGCCTGTGGACCACCACCAGCACACGCGGCGTGTGCGGGACGGTGGTGGACATCGAGGTCTGTGCCGACGACCCGCACAGCGGCCGCGCCAGCGGCGTGCTGCCGTCGTCGTGGCGGGTGCTGCGGACCCTCCTGGACCGCATCGAAGACCTCCCCACCGGTCGGGTGTTGCTGGACAGCGCGCACGTGGACATCCCGCTGCACCGGCGGGAGGAAGCCGAGGTCGCGGCTGCGGCGTTCGCGCCCCTATCCACGTCGTTCCGCGCGGTGCCGGGCGTGCGCCCGATGGCGGACGACCCGACGGAGGAACTGCTCAACGGCACCTGGCGTCCGGCGCTGGAGGTGATCGGGCTCGACGGGATTCCGGCGGTGGCCGACGCCGGCAACGTGTTCCGCTCCCGCCTCTCCGCCAAGCTGTCGCTGCGCCTGCCGCCGACGGCGGACCCTCACCGGGTCGGCGACGAGTTGCTGCGCGTGCTGCGCGCCGACGCACCGTTCGGTGCCCGAGTGAGCATCAGCGACGACGGGGCCCGCGGCCCGGGCTGGGCATCGCCGGCCTTGGCGCCCTGGCTGGCCCGCGCCGCCGACGAGGCCAGCCGCCGTCACTGGGGAGCCCCGGCGGCGGCGTGTGGCGTGGGTGGCACCATCCCGTTCATGGGGATGCTCGGCGAATCCATGCCTGACGCCCAGTTCTTGCTGGTCGGCGTGCTCGGGCCGGAGTCCAACGCCCACGGCCCCGACGAGTTCCTGCACCTGCCCACTGTGCGCCGGGTCACGGCCACCGTGGCCGACGTGCTGCGGGCCCACGCGGAGGCCGGCGCGTGATCGGCGAGGCCGAGCGCACCGCGCAGGATGCTGCCGAGGCGGCGGGGGTGCAGATCACTTCGGTGGAGGAGCCCGCCGACCTCGACGTGCTCCGCGGCGTGATGGATGGCATCTGGGGCGCCAACGTGGTGCCACCGCGCAACCTGCTGCGCGGCATGGCACTGGGCGGCGGGTGCCTGCTGCTGGCCGCCGACGGCGACGGGCCGGTGGGTTTCGCACTCGGATGGCTGGGCTGGGAGGGCGGCGTCCACCTCCATTCGCACCAGGTCGGGGTGAACGCTCGGGCCCGTGGCGCCGGTGTGGGCTTGGCGCTGAAGTTGGCCCAGCGGGTGTTGTGCCTGCGGCATGGCATCACCGAGATGCGCTGGACGTTCGACCCGCTGCTCGCCGCCAATGCCCGGTTCAACCTGGTGCGCCTCGGCGCCGAGCCGGTGGCGTTCCTGCCCCACTGCTACGGCGACCGGCAGGACGCGTTCAACACCGGCGACACCACCGATCGGCTGGAGGTCCGCTGGCGGCTCGACCGGCCGGTGGGCGCGAGCGAAGTGGAGTTGAGGGATGGCGATCACCTGCTGGCGCTGCCGCCCGACTACCTCGGCCTGCGACGCTCCGACCCGGCTGCCGCCGACGAGGCCCGCCGGCGCGTCGGGAACGCGCTGCGCGGGCTGTTCGCCGACGGTGGCTCGGTGCGGGGCATGACCCGCGACGGCTACGTGCTGCGAGGTGTCCGGTGAAGCTGCAGAAGGTGGAGTTGGTGCGCGTGGCGATGCCGCTGGTTCGGCCGTTCCGCACCTCGTTCGGCATTCAGGAGACGCGCGACGTGCTGCTGGTGCACGTGTTCACCGACGTGGGCGAGGGGTGGGGCGAGTGCGCCGCGCACGCCGAACCGTTCTACAACGAGGAGTTCACCGAGTCCGCCGTGCTGGTGCTGCAGCGCTGGCTGATCCCCGCCGTGATGGCGCTGCCGGAGGTCACGGGTGCCGCGGTCGCCCACGCCTGTCGCCAGGTGAAGGGGTACCGGGCGGCCAAGGCCGGGCTGGAGATGGCGGTGCTCGACGCCGAACTGCGCGCCACGGGCGTGTCGCTGGCCGCCCACCTCGGCGCCACCCGCACGGCGATCGACGTGGGGGTGTCGGTCGGCATCCCCGGCTCCATCGACGCACTCGTCGAGCAGGTGGCCGGTTACGTGGACGACGGCTACCGGCGGGTGAAGTTGAAGATCATGCCCGGCTTCGACGTGGCGCCGGTGGGCGCTGTCCGTGGCGCCTTCCCCGACCTCGCACTGCAGGTGGACGCGAACGCCGGCTACGCGCCGGAGGACGCCGCGGTGCTCACGGCGCTGGACCCCTTCGAGCTGCTCATGATCGAGCAACCGTTCGCTCCGGACGAACTTCAGGCTCACGCCGCGCTGGCCGCGCGGATCACCACGCCGCTGTGCCTCGACGAGTCGATCCTGTCCGTCGCACATGCGATGACGGCGCTGGACCTGGGCGCCTGCCGGATCGTCAACATCAAGGTCGGGCGCGTCGGCGGCGTGCTGGAGGCGGCCCGCATCCACGACGCCTGCCGCGAGCGCGGGGTGCCCGTGTGGTGCGGCGGAATGCTGGAGACCGGAGTCGGTCGCGCCACCAACGTCGCGCTGGCCGCGCTGCCCGGGTTCCTGTACCCGGCGGACATCTCGGCGAGTGATCGCTACTGGCGGCGGGACATCACCCAGCCGTTCGTGCTGCGCGGCTCCACCATCGAGGTGCCGGGCGGTCCGGGCCTCGGGGTGGACGTGGATCCGGACGTGCTGTCCGACCTCGGTAGCATGGTGGTTTCATGAGTGCAGCGAGACCGGCCCGCGGGCGGGGCGTCCGCGCCGAGGTGCCGATCACCAGGGAGGCCATCGTCGATGCGGCGTTCCGCATGATCGACGAGCGTGGCCCCGAAGGGTTCAGCATGCGGTCGCTGGCCTCCGGCGGGTCGATCCGCATCCCCGCGGCGATCAGCGGGCTGCCCGCCTTCAAGCCGAGCAACGGCCGGGTGCCGGTGGGTGGGCCGACGCCGCCCGGCAACGGCTGGCTCGGGGTGCGGTCGATCATGGCCCGGACCGTCGCCGACACCGTGTACGCGCTGACGACGATCGTCGGCCACGACCCGACCGACCTGATCTCCCTGCCCGACCCGGTGCCCGCCTGGCCGACGGTGCTCGACGGCGCCCTGCCGACCCGCGTGGTGTGGGCGCCCGCGCCCGGCTGGCCGGTGGACGGGGAGGTGGCCGCCGTGCTGCGCGCCGCGGTCGACCGCATCGCCGCGCAGGGGGTGGACGTGGTGGAGGTCGACCGCCTCGTTCGCGGCGTGCCCCTCGGGGACTACTACACGCTGGCCACGGTGTACATGCAGCGCCTGCATGGGCACCGCCGTGGCACGGACGAATGGGACCTGCTCGACCCGGGGATCCGCAGCCAGATCGACCACGCCGACACCCGCGTGACCGCGGCGGACTTCGCCAGGGCGCAGGATGCCGCGCACCTGCACCACCACGACCTGGCCCGTCTGTTCAGCGAGCAGGCGCCGCTGCTGCTGTGCCCCACGGTGGCGGGTCAGGCCGGGCGCTGCGGCGAGTTCGGCACGGTCGACGGTGAGCCGACCCTCTTCGCCGCCCCCTTCACCCAGATCTTCAACCTCACCAGGCACCCTGCGGGCTCGGTGCCGTGCGGGTTCACCGCCGACGGCATGCCCGTCGGGCTGCAGGTGGTGGGCCCGTCGCTCCACGACCTGGCGGTGCTGCGGGCGATGGCCGCGCTGGAGGCGCTGTTCGCCCACGACCGGGTGCCCGCCGTCCACGCCTGAGGACGGGCACGGCGCGTTGCGGCGCGGCGCGCGCCCGTTGGGGCCGCTAGATCGTGCCGAGGTTCCGTCCCTGGCGCTTCTGCACCGCGTCGCCGATCAGCGTGAGCGACAGCACGGTCAGGAAGAGCGCCCCGCCGGGAGCGAGGATCGGGTACAGGCTCTCGTCCATCTTCGGCTTCCCGGCGGCGATCATCGCCCCCCAGGTGGGCCGCGGTGGAGCCACCGACAGGTTGAGGTAGGCCAGCCCGCCTTCGGCGACGATGGCGCCGGCGATGGCCACCACCATCATCGACAGCAGCGTCGGCAGTACGTTGGGGAAGACCTCCTTGCGGAGGATGCGCCCGTGACGGGCGCCCAGCGATCGTGCGGCCATCACGAAGTCGCGGTTCACCGTGGTGAGTGTGAGGGCGCGCACCACACGGATGGTGGGTCCGAGGTAGATGAGGGCGATCGCCAGAACCACCACGGTGACGCCCCGCGAGTTCGTGAAGGCGACGATGGACGCGGCGAGCAGCAGGGTGGGGAAGGCCATCAGCACGTCGGCGGCGAACAGGGTGGTGGACTCGACGTGCCGCTTGAAGTACCCCGCGAGCAGGCCGAAGAAGCCGCCGACGATGGCGGACAGCAGCACGGCGGCCACGCCGACCACGAGCGACACCCGGGCGCCGTAGATGGTGCGTGACAGCAGGTCGCGGCCGAGCGCGTCCGTGCCCAGCCAGTTGTGCGACGTGGGCACGGAGTTGGGGATGCCGGCGCGGGTGTCGGTGGGGTCGAACAGCGGCAGCAGGTCGGCGAACACGGCGGCCAGCACGAGCACCGCCAGCCAGGCGACGGAGCACCACACAGTGGCGCCCCACGGCTGGCGTGGCGGCGCGACGACCTCGGGGTGGGTGTCCTCGGCCAGCGTGGTCACCGCACGGCCTCCGCGGTCCGGATGCGCGGGTCGATGATGCCGTGGAGGATGTCCACCAGGAAGTTCACCGTGACGAAGCCGACCGTGGCCACGACCACCGCACCTTGGAGTGCCATGAAGTCGCGGTTGTTGACCGCGTCGATCGTGAACCGGCCGAGGCCGGGCAGGGCGAAGATCGTCTCCACCAGCACCGCGCCGCCGATCATCCGGCCGATGGTGATGCCGCCCAGTGTCACCGTGCCGATCGAGGCCGGGCGCAACGCGTGGTGGATCATGATGCGCGACGTGGAGTTGCCCTTCGCCCTCGCGTACCAGATGAACTCCTGGTCGAGCGCGTTCACGAGGTCCGTCCGCAGGACCCTGGCGTACATCGGCACGGTCTCCAGCCCCATGGCCGCGGCCGGCAGCAACAGCGATCTGAGGTTGTCGAGGATGCCGTCACCGAGCGGGGTGTAGCCGGTGGTGGGGAACCATCCGAGGTTCACGGCGAACGCGGCCATGAACAGCAGCGCCATGAGGAAGCTGGGGATGGCGAGGAGCGTCAGCTGGCCGGCGCTGAGCAGCTTGTCCAGCCAGGACCCTGGTCGCATGGCCCCGAAGATGGCGATGGGAACGGCGAGGAGGAATGCGATCAGCTGCGACAGCGCCACCAGTTCCAGCGTCACCGGCAGCCGCTCGCGGATGGCCTCCGCCACCGGCTGGTTGGTGCGGTAGGAGACGCCGAGGTCGCCGCGCACCGCATCACCCAGCCAGTCCACGTACCGGATGAGCAGGGGGTCGTCCAGGCCGAGGTCGGCGCGGACGGCGTCGCGGTCCTCCTGCGACGCGTTGGCGCCGAGCATCGCGTCCACCGTGTCGCCGGGCAGCAGGCTGACGAACGTGAACGCGATGAACGACACCGCGAGCAGGACGGCGAGCAGGCGCAGCAGCCGTGAGATCCAGACGTTCACGATGGTCTCCCGGCTGCTGCGCGCACGCCCCCGATCATTGCGCGATCCACACGTCCTTCAGGAAGAACAGACCACCGGCGACCGGGGTGCCGGGGCTGCCGTCCGGCAGGGTGAAGTCGGCGATGCCCATCACCTTCTGCGGGGTCACCACGGCCATCACGTTGGTGCCGATCCAGACGTACGGAACGTCACGGCCGTAGGCCTCCTGCAGGATCGCGTACTGGGCCTTGCGAGCCTCGGGGTCCGAGAGCGCCCGGCCGGCATCCATCGCCGCGTCGATCTCGGGAGAGTTGTAGCGGGAGAAGTTGAGGCCGCCGGAGTGGAAGTAGTTGTAGTCCTTGTCCGGGTCGCCGCCGCCCTGGCCGCCCCACATGATCACCTGGAAGCTGCCGCCGAGCACGTCGGAGATGTTCTCGCTCTGGGCCTTGGACACGATGTTGGCCTCAGCGCCGATCTCGGCCCACATGGACTGGAACAGTTCCTGGTACGAGACGATGAACGGGTCCTGGTTGCCGGCGAAGTCGAACACCACGGGGCCGACCTCGGCCTCGTACTCGGCGATCAGATCCGCCGCGCCCTGCGGGTCGTAGGACGGGTAGTCGGAGTCCACGTGCCAGAACGACGTGCGGGCGTACGGCCCGTCCAGCGGCTGCTTCACGCCGGTGGCGTCGAGGAAGTCGAACAGGCGAGGGATGTCCAGCGCCATCACCAAGGCCCGGCGGACGCGCACGTCGTCCAGCGGCGGGGCGGTGACGTTGAACATCAGCATGTCGGGCTCGATCGGCGTGCCGATGAACACGCTCATGTCGCTGCCCGCCTGGTAGTCCGAGATCTCCTTGGACGAACCGGTGTAGTACAGGTCCACGTCGCCGGCGTCCAGCGCAGCCTTGCGGCTGGTGGAGTCCGGGATGGGCTTGAACACCACCTCGTCCAGGTGGGCCGGGGCCTGCCAGTAGTCCGCGTTGCGCTCCACGGTGAGGTGATCGTCGGGCACCCACTCCACGAAGCGGAACGGGCCGGTGCCGATGGGGTGGCGGCCACCCTCGGGGTCGGCCAGCATGGCCGGCGCGGCGATGTAGCCGATTTGGGTGCCGATCTCACCCACGAGCGCCTGGGGGAACGCGCCCCACGGCGAACTCATCTGCACCTCGAGGTTGAGGTCGTCCACCACGGTCATCCCGCTGACGAGCGCCAACTGGGCCTTGTACTGCGGGCTGGCCAGCACCGCGTCGAAGTTGGCCTTCACCGCATCGGCGTTCAGCGGCTCGCCGTTGTGGAAGGAGATGCCGGGGCGGAGCGTGATGGTCCACACCGTGGAGTCGTCGTTGGCCGTGATGGCCTCGGCCAGGTAGGGCACCACCTTGCCGTCGGCGTCGTACGTGGCCAGCGGGTCGAAGATGGCCCGGGCCACCTCGTGACCGCCGCGGGCCCAAGCGTCCACCGTGGGGTTGTAGCCCGTGGCGTCGGCCTCGATGGCGACGGTGAGCGTGCCACCGTCCACCGGCAGCACCTCCGGGTTGGTGGTGGTGGGTGCGTTGGTGAGCACCGGTGCATCGGTGGTGGCCACCGAATCTCCGCTGCTGTTGTCCGGCGGCGCGGTGGACGACGCGGAGTCCGGGCTGTTGCCGCCGCATGCTGCGGCCGTGACGGCTATCAGCGCAGCGAGCGCCAGGCGCCGTGCGGAACCTCGAGACCGGGCTGACCGGATGGGACGGTGGACCATGGTTGCTCCCCCTGTGAGTGACCTGGGCGACATTATTGCACGATGTACAAGAACGGGTGAACGGAAGATGGAGCCGTGCCTAGTCGGGCACGCGCTCGGCGCGGATGATCGGTACGGAACCTTCGCTGACCAGGAGTGACGCGGCCTTTCCGTCGTCGTCGAACTCCACCCTGGTCTCGAACGGGCCGGTCTGGTTGAAGAGCACGCCGTCCATGTCCACGAACACCTCCTGGACGCCGAAGCGCAAACCGGGGATCTCGTTGAACAGGCGGCCGTCCTGCACCCACACGCGCATCAGCGGCACTTCGATGCCGCTGGCGATGCGGTAGATGCCGGCGTAGCGCTGCAACTCCTGCTCGCTCAGGCGGGCCAGGTGCTTGGGTGCCGGCATGAAACCCGGCCAGCCGCCCACTTCGGCGAGCGCGTTGAACACCTCGCGGTACAGGAACAGGCCGCTCGTGGCGTTGGTGAGCACCACGCCGCCGTCGCCGGACTCGAGGAAGACGTTGGTCTCGCTCTGGTAGCCATCGTTCGAGCCACCGTGGTTGAGGCGGGCGGTGGGGCCGTCGCCCAGTACTCGGAAGCCGAGGCCGAAACTGCTCGCCGCCACCCGGGTCATGGCCGTGCGGGCCAGTTCGCGGCCGAGCACCGCCCCCGGTTGGCCGAGCCAGGCGGCGCGGGCGGCCAGCAGGAAGCGGGCGTAGTCCCGCGCGGTGCTGTGCAACCCGCCGGCGCCCAGTTCCGCCGCCACCAGCGACCCCGCGGGGCGTGGCGCACCGTCGTCGCCGTGGCCGGCCGCAGCGTCGTCGCGGAACCGGGGTTCGCACGGTTGGCGGAAGCTCGACCGGGTCATGCCCAGCGGACCGAACAGCATCTCGTCGGCCAGATCGGCGAACGGCACGCCCAGCAC
>JAWKHX010000022.1:0-31130 GCA_041394605.1 Ilumatobacteraceae bacterium | reverse complement strand
CCGGCCAGCGGGCCATCGCCTGCGCGGGTGAGGGGGTGATCGAGGCCTTGGAGCGCCGTGGCGCAACGGTGGTGGATGCGAGCGATCATGCAGCGTCCGTCGGCTCCGACGCCGTGGTGGTGGGTTGGCACCGCACGTTCGACTACGGCCGGCTGACGTCGGCAACGACCGCCGTGCTCGGCGGAGCCACGCTGGTGGGTACCAACGACGACGCCACCTACCCGACCCCGGACGGGCCGATCCCTGGCGGCGGGGCGATCCTCGCAGCAGTGGCCACGGCGAGCGGTGTGGCCCCGTTGATCGCCGGCAAGCCGTACGAGCCGATGGCCGCACTGGTGCGCCGAACCGTGGGCGACGATGCCGCCCGCCAGGCGGTGATGGTGGGGGACCGGCCGTCCACCGACGGGCGGTTCGCCCGGCTGCTGGGGTGTCGGTACGCCCATGTCCGCAGCGGGGTCACCCCGCCCGGCGCGCCGGTGGAGCCTGCGCCGGACCTCGAGGCCGATGACCTGGCGGGCATCGCGGCCCTGCTGCTGTCCGCCGAGGGGTAGGATCGCCCCATGTCAGGAACCTCACTCCTCAAGCGCATGCTGGACGCCGGCATGCAGTTCACGGAGATGTCGCAGGAGCAGGCCGAGAAGCTCGTCAAGGAGTTCGTGAAGGCCGGCCAGGCTCGCCGCAAGGACAGCTCCGAGCTGGTGCAACAGCTCGTGGACCGTGGCCGTACGGCCACCGAACAGTGGGTCTCGGCGGCCCAATCCGAGATCGGCAAGCAGCTCAATCGCTTCGCCGGCCGCCTGGACGAGGTGGAATCCCGCGTCGAGGAGCTGGCCGCCCGCATCGGGCTGACGAGCCCGGTGAAGAAGGCGCCGGTGAAGAAGGCTGCGCCGGCCGCGGCCGCGCCCGCGAAGGAGGCACCCGCGAAGAAGGCTGCGCCGACCAAGAAGGCGCCGGCCAAGAAGGCACCCGCGAAGAAGGCTGCGCCGACCAAGAAGGCGCCGGCCAAGAAGGCGCCGGCGAAGAAGGCGGCTGCGCAGGGCTGATGGCCCGTCGCCAACGGCTGGACGCCGAGCTCGTCCGCCGCCAACTCGTGGAGAGTCGCACCGCTGCCGAGCGGATGATCGCCGAGCACCGGGTGCTGGTCAACGGGGCCATCGCCGACAAGGCGGCGCGCCAGGTGCACCCCGGCGACGCCATCGTGGTGCAGGGCGAGCCCCCGCGCTTTGTCAGCCGCGGCGGCGAGAAGCTGGTCGCTGCGCTGGCCGAGTGCGGCATCGACGTCACCGGCCTGCGGGTGCTCGATGCCGGCGCCAGCACCGGCGGCTTCACCGACTGCCTGCTGCAGCGTGGCGCCCGTGAGGTGGTAGCCCTCGACGTGGGCCATGGCCAGTTGCACCCGAGGATCCGTGCCGACGGGCGGGTGGTCGTGCTGGAGCGGTTCCACGTCCGCGACGTGACGCCGGCGGCCATCGGCGGCCTGGTGGACCTCGTGACCGCCGACCTGTCGTTCATCTCCCTGACCCGGGTGATCCGCCCCATGGTTGGCGTGCTGGAGGCGGGCGGCTCGCTGGTGCTGCTGGTGAAGCCACAGTTCGAGGCCGGGCGGGCCGAAGTGTCCCGCGGGCACGGGGTGATCACCGACCCGGACGTCCACCAGCGAGTGTGCCGCGAGGTCGAGGCCGCGCTGGAGGCGGCAGGGTGCACCGTGCGCCAGTGGGTGGACTCGCCGATCACCGGCGGCGACGGCAACCGCGAATTCCTTGTGCACGCCGTGTCCGAGCGGTCAGGATTCCCCGCGTGAGCACTGTCCTGCTGGTGGCCCATCACGAACGCGTCGAAGCGGCCGCCCTGGCCCGCACGGCCACCGAATGGCTGGCGGCTCACGGCCACACCGCCTTCATGTGCGAGGACGACGCCACGGCGTTGCACCTGCCCGACATGGCCACCGGCAGGGCCCCGGACGACGCAGATCTGGCGGTCAGCCTGGGTGGCGACGGCACCATGCTCCGCACGGTGAAGCTGGTGGGCGGCCGCGGCACACCGATCATCGGTGTCAACGTCGGCCTGCTCGGGTACCTCACCGAGGTGGAACCCGACGCCCTGTGCCCGGCGCTGGAGCGCTGGTTCGACGGCTCGGAGCGTGGTGAGTGGCGCCTCGACGAGCGGATGCTGCTGGACGTCACCGTGGAGGCCCGGGCGAGCGCCCGGCTGCCGTGTTCACCGCTTCAACGAGGGCGTGGTGGAGAAGCAGGAGTCCGGTCACACGGTACGGCTGCTGGTGTCCATCGACGGCACCCCGTTCACCTCCTACGCCGCCGACGGGCTGATCCTGGCCACGCCCACCGGCTCCACGGCGTACTCCATGTCGGCCCGGGGGCCGGTGGTGTCGCCACGGTTGCGCGCCGTGCTGCTGACCCCGGTGTCGCCGCACATGCTGTTCGACCGGACCCTGGTGCTGGACCCCGCCGAGTCCGTGGAGGTGGAGGTGCTGGGGCACCGGGCCGCCACGCTGTCCATCGACGGCCAGCCCGCAGCAACGCTGGAGGAGGGGGATAGGGTGACCGTCGCGCCGTCCTCCCAGGTGGCGCGGTTCGTCCGCTTCGGGGAGCGGCGGTTCCATCACATCCTCAAGGCGAAGTTCGGGTTGACGGATCGCTGAATGCTGCACGAACTCCACATCGAATCCCTCGGCGTGATCGATCGACTGGACCTCGTGCTGGGGCGCGGCCTCACGGCGCTCACGGGCGAGACCGGCGCCGGCAAGACCATGCTGGTGGAAGCCATCAGCCTGCTGGTGGGCGGCCGGGCCGACGCCACGATGGTGCGCCCGGGCGCCACGGAGGCCAGGGTGGAGGGGCGCTTCGTCAGCGGCGACGAGGAGTACGTGCTGGCCAGGGTGATCCCGGTGGACGGGCGCTCACGGGCGTATGTCAACGGCCGCCTGGCCACCGCCGCCAACCTCGCCGAACTGGGGGAGCGCTTCGTGGACCTGCACGGGCAGCACGCTCACCAGCGCCTGCTGTCCACCGCGGAGCAGCGTGACGCGCTGGATCGCTACTGCCGAACGGACCTCGGTCCGCTGCGCGCCGCCCGGGCCAGGGTCACCGAGATCGACGCCGCGCTCGCCGCACTTGGTGGCGACTCGCGGGCACGGGCCCGCGAGGTGGACCTGCTGCGCTTCCAGGTGAACGAGTTGGCGGCTGCCGCGATCACCTCCGCCGAGGAGGACGTGGAACTCGATGCCGAGCACGACCTGCTCGCCGGCGCGGTGGAGCACCGGGCGGCCGGCGCCGCGGCGACGGAGGCCCTGAGCGGCGAGGGTGGGGCGACGGAAGCCGTCGGTACCGCCTTGCGGGCACTGGCCGGGCGGCTGCCGTTCGCCGAACTCGAAGGGCGCCTGCTGGCCGCTGCCGCGGACCTGGAGGACATCGCCAGCGAACTACGCACGCGGGTGGACCGCATCGACGAGGATCCTGCACGCCTGGCTGAGGTGCGGGAGCGCCTGCAACTGCTCCGCGACCTGCGGCGCAAGTACGGCGACACGCTTGCCGACGTGCTGGCCTTCCAGGCCGAAGCTGCTGCCCGGCTGGCGGAACTGGAGGGCTACGACGCGCGGGTCGCCGAACTGGAAACCGAGCGCACCGACGCAGTAGCAGCCGCGGACCGGGCCGCAGCGACGGTGGGTGCCACCCGCCGGAAGGGCGCCGGCCAGTTGGCCGAAGAGGTGCAGCACCACCTGCGGCGGCTGGCGATGCCGCACGCCAATGTCGCCGTGGACGTGGGGGCCGACGATCCGGGTGACGACGTGGCGTTCCTGCTGGCAGCCAACCCGGGTTCGCCGCTGCTGCCGCTGGCACGCGTGGCCAGCGGTGGCGAACTGGCCCGCACCATGCTGGCCGTGCGCCTGGTGCTCACGGAGGCCCCGGACACGCTGGTGTTCGACGAGGTGGATGCCGGCATCGGAGGGTCCGCGGCGGTTGCGGTGGGGCAAAGCCTGGCCGACCTCGGCGCCCGCCATCAGGTGCTGGTGGTCACCCACCTGGCGCAGGTCGCCGCGCTGGCGGACACCCAGGTGGTGGTGTCCAAGCAGGTGGCGGGCGGCGTCACCGTGGCCCAAGCCGCGGTGGTGGAGGGTGAGTCCAGGGTGGCGGAAGTGGCCCGGATGCTGTCCGGCGACATGGCCGGTGCTGCCGCCCGCTCCCACGCCGCCGACCTGCTGGCGGCATCGGCGGAACGGCCGCGACGATGACCGAGGTGGACGCCACCCAGGCGGCGGTGGCGGGCCTGCGGCGCGAGACCGCTGTGGTGACGGTGTGCACCCTGCTGTCGCGGATCACCGGGTTCGGCCGGGTACTGGCCACCATCGCGGTGCTCGGCGGCGGTGTGCTGGGCGACGTCTACCAGACGGCGAACTACATCCCGAACCTGCTGTTCGAGTTCGTCGCGGCCGGGGCCTTGCAGGCGGCCCTGCTGCCGGCATACGTCGCTGCCCGTCGCGAGGGTGGCGACCGGGCACTGGGCGACGCCGTGCGGGCCACGGGCGGCGTCATCGCCGCGGCGCTGGCAGCCGTGACGGTGCTGGGCATGGCGCTGTCACCGCTGATCGGCAGGGCGATGGTGATCTCCGAACCGGACCGCCTGCTGGCCGCCGACAAGCTGGACGTGATGGTCCCGATGGTGCTGGTGTTCGTGCCCCAGTTGCTGTTCTACGGCCTGGCCATGGCCACCAGCGCGGCCCTCAACGCCCGCGGCCGGTTCGTGGCAGCGGCGCTGGCACCCGCCGTCAACAACGTGATCGTGATCGTGGCCTGCGTGTTGTTCCGCGCCAGCCGCGGCGGCGCCATCGCCGATCTGGACCTCACCCCCACCCAGTTCGCCCTCATCGCCGGCGGCACCACATTGGGGGTCATCGCCTTCAGCCTCACGCCCGCGTTCGCGCTCCGCCGGGTGGGCGTGTCCTGGTTGCCCACCTGGCAACCCCGTCATCCGGCGGTGTTGGCCATGCGCGGCAAGTTCGGCTGGGCCACGCTCTCCATCGTCGGCACGCTCGTGCCCACCGCCACGGCGCTGGCGCTGGGCAACGGCGCGCCGGGCGGTGTGGCCGTGTTCGTCTACGCGTTCGCCTTCTTCGTGCTGCCCCACGCCCTCATCGCCGTACCCGCGGCCACCACGGTCGCGCCGCGGGTGGCGGATCGATTCCAGGCCGGCGACGTGCCGTCCGCCCGGGAGGCCATCGACAGTTCGATCCGCCTGGCCGGCCCGCTGCTGGTGCTCGGCGGCGCGGGCATGGTGGGCCTGGCCTGGCCACTGGCCCGGGCGTTCGCCTTCGGGCAGACCGCCAGTCAGGGCCTGGCGCCGATCGCTCACACGATGATGGCCTTCGGCCCCGGCCTGCTCGGCTACGGCGTGGCGTTCGTGCTCACCCGGGTGCTGTTCGCCGTGGGCGATGTGCGCCACACATCACTGCTGATGGTCGGTGCGGCGGCCGCCGGGGTGGTCACGATGGGGCTGATGTCCTGGCTGCTGCCCACCGACGAGCGAGCCGCGGCACTGGCCATCGGCTACGGCGCCTCGCAGACCGTGGCCGCGGTGTTGCTGATGGGTCGGGTGCACCACCTCAGCGGCTCGATGGGCCACCGGGTGGTCGGCCGCCTGGTGGGTGAGGCGCTGGTGGGCGGTACTGCCGCCGCAGGGGCGATGCTGGGCGTTGGCATGGTGATCCCGGACACCCGGCGGTGGTCCGTGGTGGAACTGGTGGCCGGCGGGACGGTGGGCGTGGTGGTGTTCGGTGCGGTGCTGGGGGCGCTACGCCGAGACCAGGTCGCCGGCTGGCTCCGTGCTCGCCGCGCGGCGGGCTGAGCGCCGGTTCTCCCACCAAGTGGTGGCCTGGATGGCGAACAAGGCCACGGCCAAGCCACCCACCGGTGCCCAGCAAGTAGTGGTTGGCGGTGACCACGATGACGAAGAGGGTCATCGCCGAGTGGGCGCCCCCAGCCACTTGGCCAGCCGGTTGCGGGAGTACCACCACAGCATCAGGGCACACCACAGCGACCACCCGAAGTGCAGGCTGGGCATGGCTGCGTACGGGTTGGCCACTGCCTTGGCGACGGGCGACTGGTAGGAGAACGCCCCGCCGGCTTCGTGCAGGGTGTCCTCGAAGCACTTGCCGATCGTCGGCCCGGCAGGAGACGCCGCAGGAATGCCGTCGTTGCAGCTCAGCAGGCGGCGGGGCCAGCGGGAAGGCGATGAAGGACACCATCGCGGTAAGCGTCATGACGGCGAGGATCGTGCGCGCCCGGCGGAGTGCTCGTGACGGAAGAAGAACAGCCAGGCGAGGATGCCGCCGGTGGCGACGAAGTGCAGCGAGCCGTAGTACGTGTTGGCGATGGTGATCAGCCAGCCGAGCGGCAGCAGAGCCTCCTGGATCGGCTGCTCCACGAAGATGTGCAGCGTCTTCTCGGCGCTGACCACCCAGTTGGCGTGGCGGAAGGCGCGGTTGCGGGCGCCGAGGTCGGCGAGGCCGCGGATGAACTGGTACACGAAGTAGAAGACGGCGATCAGCAGGATCTCCCGCAGCCACGCGTGACTGGCGCGAGCGCGTTGGGTGGCATCGGCAGGTGCCGGCTCCGTGCTCGTCTCCGTGCCGCCCGGGCCGCTGGGCTCGTCGGGGTCGGCGGGGATCGGCACGGCGGATGAGTGTACCCCGACGGCGCGGACCGGACCGGCAGCACGCCGGCCTCGGGCGGCTCACTCGGTGGTCAGGCGTCACCGGCCTGGCCGCCGCCGCCCGACCAGCGGGTTCGCTGCACGGTGCTGGGCACCCCGCGGCGTCGGAACACCCAGGCCCGGAGCAGAGCGAAGCGCACCACTGCCAGCGGAACCCACACGCCCACCAGCGCGGCCGCCTCGCGGAGGCGGTCGCCGTCCGCCAGCATCGCGGCGGCGACGGACACGGAAATGCCGAGCAGGAACGTGACCGTGAGGCGGGCGACCTGAGCCATCCGGTCGGCGCGGGCGTGGTGGCCGAACGTGTAGCGGCGATTGGCCCACGAGTTCACTGCGGCCACCAGGCCGAAGGCCACGGCTGCCGACACCCCGGCGCTCCATTCCGACCGGGCGAGGAGATAGATCGCCAAGGAGGCGAGGGTGCTGAGCACGCCGACCTTCAGGAACGTGACCAACTGGCGGCCCATGTCGTCGGCCAGGCCCGGACGGGCGGCGGCGCCGAGATCGGCCCGGCCGCGACCGCGAAGGAAGCTGGCGAACACCCGCACCACGCCACGCAGGTCGTCGCGGGCGGTGGCCACCACGTGCACCCGGGAGTCCGGGTCGTCCACCCAGTCCACCGGCACCTCGAGGATCCGCAGCCCGTTGTGCTCGGCGAGCAGCAGGAGCTCCGTGTCGAAGAACCATGCTTCGTCCTCGACCAGCGGCAGCAGCGCCTGGGCGACGTCCGCCCGCACGGCCTTGAAGCCGCACTGGGCGTCGCGGAATCGGGTGAGGAAGATGGCGCGCAGGATGCGGTTGTAGGTGCGGGAGATGAATTCCCGCCGCGGCCCGCGGGCGACCGCCGCCCCTGGCGCGAGGCGTGAACCGATGGCCAGCTCGCTGTGGCCCGAGCGGATGGCAGCGACCATCGGAGCCAGCGCCTCGAGCCCGGTGGACAGGTCCACATCCATGTAGGCGACGACCTCTGCGTCCGTGGCCGTCCACGCGGCACGCAGTGCCCGGCCGCGGCCCTTGCGGTCCAGCTCGACCACCCTGACGGCGGGCAGCTCGGCGCCGAGTGCGTGGGCCACCTGCCGGGTGGAGTCCGTGGAGGCGTTGTCGGCGATGGTGATCCGCCAGGCCCAGGGCAGGGCGGAGGAAAGGTAGGCGTGCAGCCGCTCGATGCTGGAGCGCAGCACGTGCTCCTCGTTGTAGACGGGCACCGTCACATCCACGACCGGCGCGACGGCACACGGGCCGGGAGGCGCGGCGGGGGAGGGCATGGCGCCCGATGCTACTGGCCGGTAGTGGCGGCACACGGGGTGCCGGCGGCCCACCAGAGCACGAACCCGTCGAACTGCTCCGGCTTGTAGCCGGCCGCTGCGTACGGCCCCAGGTCCGGATCGTCGGGCAGGGGAAATGCGCCGTAGCCGAGGTCGGTGACGCCGGCGGTGTCCACCAGCACGGCCGGCGGGTCGGCCAGCAGGTCGTCCATCATCCGCTCACGGGCACCGGGAGTGGCGGCATCCGTGGCCGCCTGGCGACCGCCGGAACGGCCGGTGACGAAGTCGCTGTGCACCAGGGTGCCGGCGATCGGCCGGTCCACCGCCATCGCCAGTTCGGGGTACGAACCCCAGATGAACACCGACCCGCTGGCAGTGGTGCACTCGTCGATGCGGCGGGCCACGGCAGTGGGCGACGGGCGCTCACGAAAGACTCCCGGCACCACCTGCGCGGCGAGGGCGAACGCTGCGGTGGCCCCGAGCAGCCCGGCGGCGACGGTGCGCCAGCGGGGCGCCCATCCAGCCACCACCGGGCCGGTGAGCAGCACGAGCGGCGGCACCACCTGCAGCCAGTAGTGACCGTAGAAGCGGAAGCCGGCGGCGGTGGCAGCCAGGCCGGTGAGCAGCCAGACCCACAGGTCGGCGTCCTCGCGGAACGATCGCACCCCGGCAGCGACGCGGGTGGCCACCAGCCGGCCGAGTGCGCCCACAGCCACCAAGTGCAGGGCACAGAACAGGGCCGTGGACCCGATGGCGGTGAGCAGGGCGCCGCCCACCGATGTGCCGGCGAACACGAAGCCAGTGCTGCTGGTGAAGTTCCAGAACCAGTAGTCGCTCCACGGCGCCAGCAGCGCGGCGCCGGCCACGCCGGCAGCCACGCCGACGGCGACGCGGGCGGCCCCCCTCCAGCGGGACTGCAGCCAGGCCCCACCCACCGCTGCGGGCACGGCGAACACCCAACTCTGGCGGCTGAGGATGGCGAGCCCGAGCAGCAGCCCGCCGCCGGCCTGGGCCGGGCCGCCGCGGCGGATGGCCAGCAGGGCCAGGGTGGCCAGCGGCAACGCGACGTGGGCGTAGTTCGCCGCGCCACCGTCGGCAGGCACCAGCGCGAACGATGCGGTGACGTACAGCCAGGCGGTCCAGAGGGCCACCCTGCGGCCGTGGGTGCGAGCGACCTCCACGGCCACGGCGACCGCAGCGACGGCGAGCATCGCCGAGACGATCAGCCGCGGGCCACGCGGGTCGAACGCACCGGAGATCCAGTGCCACAGCTCGACGAGATACGGCGGGATCGGCGGCTTGCGGTCCGCCATGTCCACGTACAGGCGCCCACCTCGGGTGAGCGTGGCACCCTGCACTGCGATCGCGGCCTCGTCCGGGTCGTACCAGCGACTGCTCAGGAGGGCCGGGAGGCGCAGGACGAACGACGCTGCGGCCAGGAGCGCGAGGTCTCGGCGGCGGCAGCGGTCGGTCACCCGGGGCACGCTAGTGCCGCCACCGGGCCGCCTGGCAGACTGGCGCCGTGCCGCGCTCCGTCGTCGCCGTCCTGTTCGACTTCGGCAACACTCTCGCCGCCCACGAACCGCTCGCTGCCACGGTCGGCCGCGCCGCTGCCGTGCTCGACGGGGCGGCCGCCACCGGGCTGGACGGTGCTGCCTACGCCGCTGAGGTGGAGGCTGCCGCACACGCGGCGGACGAGTTGCGCTACCCACGGGACCTCGATGCCAGCGTGTGGCGGGAACGCTGGCACGTGCTGTACGGGTGCTGGGACCACCGCATCCCTGGGCTGGGCGCCGAGGTCTACCGGCGGATGCACGACCCGGCGGAGTGGGTGCCCTACCCGGCCGTCGCCACCACGCTCGCTGCGCTGCGTCGGGCCGGCGTGCGCGTCGGCGTGGTGTCCAACACCGGCTGGGACATCCGCCGGGTGTTGCGCCACCACCACCTGGACGTGCTGGTCGACGAGGTGCTGCTGTCCTACGAAGTGGGGGAGGTGAAGCCCGCTGTGGCCATCTTCCGCCGGGCATGCGACGCACTGGGGGCGCTGCCGGAGACCACCTTGATGGTCGGCGACGACCCGGTGGCCGACGCCGGTGCCGTGCGCGCCGGGCTGCGCACCCTGCTGCTGCCGGGCGCTCCCGTGGGCGCGGACAACGGTCTGGGGGCCGTCGCCCGCATGGTCGCCAACGGCTGACGGCGCGCGCGCGGAGCATCCGCGCGCGTCGCTCGCGGCGCGGTATGCTGCAATCCCGTTATCAGTTCGCGGGTCGGGTCGCCCGACCGCAACGAGACGGAGGTCCAACGCCATGCCGAAGCACATTTTCGTGACCGGAGGCGTTGCCAGCTCTCTCGGGAAAGGCCTCACCGCGTCGTCCCTCGGTCGCCTGCTGAAGCAGCGTGGTCTGCGGGTCACGATGCAGAAGCTGGATCCGTACATCAACGTCGACCCGGGCACGATGAACCCGTTCGAGCACGGTGAGGTGTTCGTCACCGACGACGGCGGCGAGACCGACCTGGACCTCGGCCACTACGAGCGATTCATCGACGAGAACCTCACCCGCAACTCCAACGCCACCACCGGCAGCATCTACATGGCGGTGCTCGCCGCCGAGCGCCGGGGCGACTACCTCGGCAAGACGGTGCAGGTCATCCCGCACATCACCGACGAGATCAAGAAGCGCATCCACCGCGTCGCCACCGACGAGGTGGACGTGGTGATCACCGAGGTCGGCGGCACGGTCGGCGACATCGAGATCCTCCCCTTCCTGGAAGCCATCCGCCAGTACGGTCGCGAGGCCGGCAAGGGCAACGTCTGCTACATCCACGTGACGCTGGTGCCCTCGATCGGCCCGATGGCCGAACCGAAGACCAAGCCCACCCAGCACTCCGTGGCCGAGCTCACCAGCCGAGGCATCCAGCCGGACATCATCGTCTGCCGCAGCAAGGACCCCGTGCCGGAGGCGTTGAAGCGCAAGATCAGCAACCTCTGCAACGTGGAGGACCGCGCCGTCATCAACGCTGCCGACGCCCGCAACATCTACGCCCTGCCGCTGATCCTCCACGAGGAAGGGCTGGACACGGTGGTGTGCGACACGCTGCGGCTGGACCACCCGATCGACCTCACCTCGTGGGAGACGTTCGTGAACAAGGTGGAGGCCGCCGACAAGCCGGTGAAGATCGGCCTGATCGGCAAGTACGTGGACTATCAGGACGCCTACCTCAGCGTGGTGGAGAGCCTGAAGCACGCCGGGTTCGCCCACGGTGCCAAGGTGGAGATCGACTGGATCCAGGCCGAGGACGTGGAGGGGCTGCTGGCCACCGCCCGCCTCGCCGACCTCGATGGCGTGGTCATCCCCGGCGGGTTCGGCGACCGCGGCTTCGAAGGCAAGATCGCCGCGGCCGGCTACGCCCGCGAGCACGACATCCCGTGCCTCGGGCTGTGCCTCGGCCTGCAGGCGATGACCATCGAGTTCGCCCGCAACGTGATGGGCCTGGCCGGGGCGAACAGCACCGAGATGGCCCCGGACACCCCGCACCCGGTGATCGACCTGATGCACGACCAGCGCGACGTCAGCGACAAGGGCGGCACCCAGCGCCTCGGTGCCTACTACGCCATCCTCGAGCCCGGTTCGAGGGTGCACGAGGCGTACGGCGAGCCGGTGGTCAGCGAGCGCCACCGCCACCGTTGGGAACTGAACGCCCAGTGGAAGCCCCGCCTGGAAGCCGCCGGCCTGCGCTGCACCGGCCTGTCGCCGGACCGCCGCCTGGTGGAGTTCATCGAACTCGACGACCACCCGTACTGGGTGGCCACCCAGGCCCACCCGGAGTTCAAGAGCCGCCCCGACCGGCCGCACCCGCTGTTCCGCGAACTCGTCGCCCACGCGCTCGCCCGCCACGAGGCCCGCACGCCGAGCCTGCGCGTGGTGGACGAGTCCGTCGCCTGAGCCACCACTGATGAGCGGGTTCCGCCACCTGGGCGATCGGCTCGTCCACCAGGGCCACGTGTGGCACGTGGCCGTCGCCGACTACCAGGCGCCCAGCGGCGAGCAGTTCCGCCGCGACATCGTCCGCTCGCCGGGCGCGGTGGCGGCGGTGCCCCTGTGGTTCGCCGACGACGGCACGCCGATGGTGACCATGGTGGACCAGTACCGGCCGCCGTTCGACGACTACGTCATCGAGATCCCCGCCGGCATGCGCGACATCGCCGACGAGCCCACCGAGGTCACCGCAGCCCGTGAGTTGGTGGAGGAGGTCGGCCTGGAAGCCGGGCGCCTGGACCACCTGCTGGACATGTACCCGTCGGCCGGGATGACCGACTCCGTGCTCACCCTGTACCTGGCCACCGAGCTCGCCCGCGTGGAGCAGCAGACGCACGGGCCCGAGGAAGCGCACATGCACGTGCTGGAGATGCCGCTGGCCGATGCCGTGGGCAAGGTGCTGAGCGGCGAGATCCACGACGCCAAGACGGTGATCGGCCTGCTGCTGGTGGAGCGCCGCCTGCGGGAGGACCCGCCCCGGTGACCCCGGTGGACGCCGCTGCGGTTCCCCGCGAGGTGGACGACTTCCTGGCGTGGATGGCGAGCGAGCGGGGCCGGTCGGCCAACACCGTTGCCGCCTATCGCCGTGACCTCACCGGGTATGCCGCATGGCTGACGGCCGCCGGCGTCACCGCCGCCACGGTCGACCGGGCCACCGTGGACCGGTTCGTGCAGGCCCGCCGAGCCACGGGGGCGGCCCCGTCGAGCGTCGCCCGGCAGTTGGCCGCCGTGCGGATGTTCCACCGGTTCATGACGGAGGAAGGCCTGCGCGGCGACGACCCGACGGCGGATGTGGAAGGCGTGCGCGTGCCTGCCGGCATTCCCCACCCCCTGACCGAGGACGAGGTGGGCCGCCTGCTGGACTCGGTGACCGGCACCGACCCGGCCGCCCTACGCGACCGGGCGCTGCTGGAATTCCTCTACGCCACCGGCGCCAGGATCAGCGAGGCCTGCGGGCTGTCGCTGGCGGATGTGGATCGCGACCACCGGGTGGTGCGGCTGTTCGGCAAGGGGGCCAAGGAGCGGGTGGTGCCGTTCGGGCGTACGGCTGCGGCGGCGATGGACGAATGGCTCACCGGCGGCCGCCCGCGGTGGGAGCCGGCGCGCTGGGCCCGCCGTGGCGATCAGGAAGCCGTGTTCCTCAACACCCGCGGTGGGCGGCTGACGCGCCAGGCCGCCTGGGCCGTGGTGCGCAAGTACGGCGAGCGGACCGGCCTGGCCGACCGGCTGTCGCCCCATGTGCTGCGACATTCCTGCGCCACCCACCTGCTGGACCATGGGGCCGACCTGCGGATCGTGCAGGAGATGCTGGGTCATGCCTCCATCAGCACCACTCAGGTGTACACCAAGGTCAGCCAGGAGCGCCTGTGGGCCGTCTACCGCCAGGCCCACCCGAGGGCGGAACGGTGAGCGTGTTCGGCACCGTGGGGCATCTGGCCCGCCGGTTCGCGACCTCGCTGTCGCGCCGGCCACCGGCGGCCGACGACCTGGCCTGGGCACACGCCATGCTCCTGCCGTCCGAGGCAGCGCTGTGGGATCGAATGACGGCACAGGACCGCCGGCATTCGATCTTGGTCGCCCGCCGTTTCGTCGAGCGGCTGCCCGATGCAACCCGGCCTGAGGTGGCTGCTGCGCTGCTGCACGACGTCGGCAAGCTGGAGGCCGGGCTGGGAACCTTCGCCCGGGTGGCGGCCACCGTGGTTGGCCCCCGAGGCCGGCGCTTCCGCGCCTACCACGACCACGAAGCCATCGGTGCCGGCCTGCTGGCGGATGCGGGCTCGGACACGGTGACGGTGTCGCTGGTGACCGGGCACGGCCGGGCGGCCGAGGTGTTGCGGGCCGCCGACGACGTGTGATGACGATGTGGCGCGCCGGATCAGGCGGGCAGCAGGCCGAGGTGGGTCTGGGCGCGCTCCAGCGTGGCGGCGGCCACCTCGCGGGCCTTGCCTGCACCCTTGCGCAGGAGCGCCTGCAATTCGCCACGGTCGCCCATCAGCTCGGTGTAGCGGGCCTGGATGGGCCGCAGCAGTTCCACGACCGCCTCACCCGTGTCGGTCTTCAACGGACCGTACTGGGTGTAGCGGGTGGCGAGATCCTGCGGCGCCTCACCGGTGCAGGCGGACAGGATCTCCAGCAGGTTGCTGACCCCGGGCTTGGCCTCGCGGTCGTAACGCACCTCGGTCTCGCTGTCTGTGACGGCCCGCTTGAACTTCTTCATGATGTCCGCGGGGTCCTCCATCAGCGAGATCAGCCCGGTGTCGCTGCCGGCCGACTTGCTCATCTTCGAGGACGGGTCCTGGAGGTCCATCACCCGGGCGCCGGCCTTCGGCATCACCGCCTTGGGCAGCACGAAGGTGTCGCCGAAGCGGTGGTTGAAACGGATGGCGATGTCGCGGGTGATCTCCACGTGCTGGCGCTGGTCCTCGCCCACGGGCACCTCGTCGGTGTCGTACAGCAGGATGTCCGCCGCCTGGAGCGCCGGGTAGGTGAACAGGCCGGCGCTGATGAACTCGTGCTCGCGCTTGGACGCCTTGTCCTTGAACTGGGTCATCCGGCTGAGCTCGCCGAAGCTGACCTGGCATTCCATGATCCAGCCGAGCTGGCTGTGCTCGGTGACATGGCTTTGGACGAAGACCGTGGCCACGTCGGGATCCAGGCCCACGGCGAACAGCACGGCGGCGAGGCGCAGGGTGGCCTGGCCGACGATGTCGGGCTGCTCGGTGATGGTGAGCGCGTGGAGATCGACGATGCCGTGGAAGGCGTCCTTCTCGTGCTGGCCCTCCACCCACGGCCGCAGCGCCCCGAGGAAGTTGCCGAGGTGGACGTCGCCGGTGGGTTGGATGCAGGAGAGCACTCGTGTCACGGGCAGCCAGGCTACCGACGACCCGGGAGCCGATACGATTGGTTTGATGGCTGTCGACGTCACCACCCCGGTCTACGAGGGCCCGTTCGACCTGCTCCTGCACCTGATTCTCAAAGAGCAGGTGGACATCTACGAGGTGTCGCTGAGCCGGATCGTGGATGCCTACCTGGCCGAGGTGGAGCGCATGCAGGCGCTGGACCTGGACATGGCCACCGAGTTCCTGCTCATCGCCGCCACGCTGGTGGAGCTGAAGGCCCGCCGCCTGCTGCCCGGCAGGGAGGACGTGGACCTCGACGAGGAACTGGCCCTGTGGGAGGAACGCGACCTCCTGCTGGCCCGCCTGCTGGAGTGCAAGACCTTCAAGGACGTGGCGGCGGTGTTCAGCCGCCTGGCCGACGACGCCGACCGCTCCTTCCCCCGCCTCGCCGGCGCCGACGACCGCTTCGCCGGCCTGCTGCCCGACCTGCTGGAAGGGGTGAGCCCGCAACGGATCCGCAAGGCCTACCTGAAGGCCATCACCCCCAAGCCGGTGCCCAGAGTGGACCTGTTCCACGTCAGCCCGGTGCGGGTCAGCGTGGCCGATGCCCTGGCCGAACTGGTCGACGAACTGCCCCGCGCCGGGCGGATCTCCTTCCGCCGCCTCACCGACGGCCTGGTGGAGCGCCTGGAGGTGATCGTCCGGTTCCTCGCCCTGCCGAGCCTGTTCAAGCAGGGCATGGTGAGCTGGACCAGGCGGAGCGGTTCGGCGACATCGACGTGGTGTGGACGGGCGGCCAGGACGTGAACGTGGGCGCCCTGCCCATCGACGACTACGAAGGATGACTGCGACGTGAGCGACGCCTCCATTCCCCCCGCCACCCCCCAGGTCGGCGCCGAGAGCGTGCGCGCCATCGAGGCGATCGTGATGGTGGCGGTGGACCCCGTGCCCTCCGACCAGCTGGCCCAGCTGCTGGAGCTGCCCGTGGCCGTCATCGAAGGGCTGTGCGGCGAGTTGGCCGACGCCTACGCCGAGGCCGGGCACGGCTTCGAACTGGCCAAGGTGGCCGGTGGCTGGCGGTTCCAGAGCCACCCCGACCTGTCGCCGTACGTGGAGCGCTTCCTGCTGGACGGCCAGCGGGCGCGGATGAGCAGCGCGGCGCTGGAGACGCTGGCGATCATCGCCTACAAGCAGCCCCTGTCCCGCGCCCAGATCGCCAGCATCCGCGGGGTGGACCCCGACGGCGTCCTTCGTACCCTTCACGCCCGCGGCTACATCGGCGAGGTCGGCCGCGACACCGGCCCTGGCCAGGCGATCCTCTACGGCACCACGCCGGCGTTCCTGGAGAAGCTGGGCCTGGCGGCGCTCGCCGACCTGCCGCCGATCGCCGAATTCGTGCCCGGCGCGGACGTGGTGGAGGCGCTGGAGCACGGCCTGCGCATCGATCCGCCGGCCGACGCCCGTGCCTGACGGCCGGCGGCCGGAGAAGCCGCTGTGGGAGCAATGGGCCGACCAGTCGGCCACCCTGCCGCAGGGGGAGCGCCTGCAGAAGGTGCTGGCCACCCGCGGCTGGGGCAGCCGCCGGGTCTGCGAGGAGCTGATCGAGGCCGGCCGGGTGACGGTGAATGGCGAGGTGGCCCGCCTCGGCCGCCGCGTGGACCCCGAGGTGGACGTGGTGCAGGTGGACGGTGCCCCGGTGGGGGTGAAGCCCGGCCTGGTGCACTACCTGCTCAACAAGCCCGCGGGGGTGGTGACCACGGCGAAGGACACCCACGGTCGGCCCACCGTGGTGGATCTGGTGCCCGCCGAGCCGCGGGTGTTCCCCGTGGGCCGGCTGGACGCCGACACCGAGGGTTTGCTGCTGCTGACCAACGACGGCGAGCTGGCCAACCGGATCGCCCATCCCCGCCACGGGGTGGACAAGGAGTACCTGGCCGTCGTGAAGGGGCAGCTCACGGGCGGGGCGCTGCGCCGCCTGCGTGAAGGGGTGGAGCTGGACGACGGCCGCACGGCGCCGGCCAGGGTCACCCAACCAGAGCCGGGCGTGCTGCGGATCACCATCCACGAAGGGCGCAACCGGCAGGTGCGGCGGATGTGCGAGGCCGTCGGCCACCCCGTGGAGCGGCTGATCCGGGTGCGGATCGGCCCGCTCCGGGACGCCGCACTGGCCCCGGGGGAGTGGCGCGAGCTCACCCAGGCGGAGCTCAAGGCGCTGGCGGAAGCGGTGGCGGGCGCGCCCCGGCCGGTACGCTGACCACTCGTGTCGGGGAGTCGACGGGCGAACGTACTGGGCCTCGGCCTCATCGGGGGTTCCATCGCCCGCGCCCTCACCGAGAGGGGCTGGCACGTCAGCGGCGAGGACCACGACGCGGCCCGCAGCGCGTTGGCGCTGGAGCGCGGGTTCGTGGCGGCCACCGGGCTGGACCACGAGGCCGAGATCACGTTCGTCGCCACGCCCGTGCTCACCCTGGCCGACCAGGTGAAGCGGGCGCTCGAGGAGACATCCGGCCTGGTCACCGACGTCGGCAGCGTGAAGGCGGCCGTGGTGGCGGCGATCGACGACCCGCGCTTCGTCGGCGGTCACCCGATGGCAGGCAGCGAGCTCGAGGGCCTGGAGGGCGCCGACCCGACGATGTTCCACGGTGCCGTCTGGGTGCTGACGCCCAGTGCCGCGACGGCGGACGAGACCTTCAGCACCGTGGCGGCGGTGGTGGCCGAACTGGGTGCCGATGTGGTGGCCCTGCCCGCGGACCGCCACGACCAGACCGTCGCCGTCATCAGCCACGTTCCCCATCTCACGGCGGCCACGTTGATGGGCCTGGCCAGCGAGCGGGCGGAGGAGCACGCCGCCCTGCTACGCCTGGCCGCCGGCGGCTTCCGTGACATGACCCGCATCGCCAGCGGCCAGCCGAACATCTGGCTGGACATCTGTGCCGAGAACCGCCCCGCCATCCTCTCGGCGCTGGACGGCCTGATCGCCGGGCTGTCGGCGATGCGCGACGTGGTGGACCACGACGACCGCGGCGAGCTGTTCCGCCGCCTCAGCCGAGCTCCGCGACGCCCGCGCCAACCTTCCGGTGCGCGGCACCCACCCCGGCGAGCTGGCCGAGGTCCGCATCCCCATCCCGGACCGGCCCGGTGCCGCCGCCGAGGTGTTCACACTGGCGGCCGAACTGGGCGTCAACATCGCCAGCTTCGAGGTGGTCCACAGCGTGGAAGGCAATCGCGGTGTCGCCGTGGTGCTGGTGGATGCGCAGGTGGTGGAGTTGTACCGCGGCGGGCTGATGGCCCGCGGGTACCGGCCGGCGGTCCAGCGGTTGAGCTGATGGAGGTCTACCGCGTCGCCCCGCTGGGTGCCCCGCTCGATGCCGTGGTCGAGGTACCTGGCTCGAAGAGCATCGCCAACCGCGCTGGTCTGCGCCGCGCTGGCGGAGGGCCAGAGCGTGCTCACCGAGGTGCCCGACGGCGACGACACCGAGGCGATGATCGACTGCCTGCGGGCGCTCGGCCTGGAGGTGGAGCGCGACGGCACCACGGTCACCATCGGCGGCGGCGTCGGCCAGTTCCGCCGTGGCCCCATCACCCTGCCGGCCCGGCTGGCGGGCACCACGTCCCGCTTCATCACCGCCGTCGCCGCGCTCGGCCCGGGGCCGTACGTGGTGGACGGCCTGCCCGCCCTGCGCCGCCGGCCATGCGCCCGCTGCACGAGGCGCTGACGGCGATGGGCGTCACCATCCGCCACGGCGAGGAGCCGGGGCACCTGCCGGTCAGCGTGGAGGGGCCCTTCGACGTCACTGTGGACGAAGTGCCACTGCGTGGCGACATCAGCAGCCAGTACCTCACGGCGCTCATGCTGGTGGCGCCCTACCTGCCCAACGGCATGCGGTTCATGCTCACCACACCCCTCGTGTCCCGCCCGTACGTGCGCATCACGGCTGCGGTGATGGAGGCGTTCGGTGTGCCCGGTGTGGAGCTCGGCGACCGGATCATCACCGTGCCGCCCGGTCGTTACACGGCCCGTGACTACGCCATCGAGCCGGATGCCAGTTCGGCCGGCTACCCACTGGCTGCTGCGGCCATCTGTGGCGGGACGGTGCGGGTGCCGGGGCTCACCGACCGGGCGCTGCAGGGCGATGCTGCGTTCTGCCGCGTGCTGGAACGGATGGGCTGTGAGGTGGTGCAGGACGGCTTCGGCACCATGGTCAGCCGCCATGGTGAACTGCGCGGCATCGAGATCAACATGGTGGACCTCTCCGACCTGGTGCCCACGCTGGCCGCGGTGGCCCCGTTCGCGTCCTCCCGCACGGACATCCACGGGGTCGGGTTCATCCGCGGCAAGGAGAGCGACCGCCTCACCGACCTGTGTGCCGAGCTGCGCAAGGCCGGGGTGGGCGGTGGACAACCCCGACGGCCTGATCGTGGAGCCCAGCGTCCCGCACACGGCGACCCTCTCCACCCATCACGACCACCGGCTGGCCATGTCGTTCGCGCTCGTCGGCCTGGGTGCCAGCGGCATCATCGTGGAGGACCCGGACGTGGTGTCGAAGAGTTGGCCCGGCTTCTGGGAGATGATCGAGGGGCTGCGGTGACCACCACGCCCGACGTGGCGGCGTTCGACGTGGACGGCACCCTGACGGTGCGCGACTGCGTGCGCCCGTTCCTGCTGCGCGTCGGCGGCTGGCGTTCGCTCGCGTGGGCGCTGGCCCGCAGCCCGCGGGCCACACTGGCGGCGGCGGCACGGCGTGACCGCGATCGCTTCAAGGAGTTGTTGGTCGGCGGGGTGCTCGGCGGCCGGGAGGTCGCCACGGTGGAGCGCATCGGCGAGGAGTTCGCCGCCGAGGTGCACGGCGGCTGGCTGCGGCCGGACACCGTTGCCCGCCTGCGATGGCACCAGCGCATGGGCCACCGCATCGTGCTGGTGTCCGCGTCGCTCGGCCCCTACCTGCGGCCGCTCGGCCAGCGGCTGGGCGTGGACGGGGTGCTGTGCGCCGAGCCGCGGCGCAGTGGCGACCGGTACGGCCACGGGCTGGAGGGCCAGAATTGCCGCGCCGCGGAGAAGGTGCGGCGCCTCGACGAATGGCTGAAGCTGGAGGCCATCGACGGTGCCACCGTGTGGGCGTACGGCGATTCCGCCGGCGACCGCGAACTCCTGGCACGAGCCGATCACCCCCTGCTGGTGGCCAAGGCACCGATCGCCGAGCAGCCTGCCGGGCAGGCGGCATGATCCGACACCTCGTCCGCGAGGCCCGGCCCAAGCAGTGGGCCAAGAACGTGCTGGTGTTCGCCGCGCCCGGCGCCGCCGGCGTGCTGGACAACGCGCAGTCGCTGGTGCGTACTGTGCTGGCGTTCGTGGCGTTCTGCGCCGCAAGCAGCGGCACCTACTACTGGAACGACCTGCACGACCGCGAAGCCGACCGTCAGCACCCCACGAAGTGCCGGCGACCCATCGCGTCCGGCGTCCTGCCCGTGCCAGTGGCATCGGTGGTGGGCACGCTGCTGCTGGCGGGTGGGATCGGCGGGGCCTTCGCGCTCGGTTGGAAGCCGGGTGGGGTGGTGGCCGGCTACGTGGCGCTGACCACGGCGTACAGCATCTGGTTGAAGCACGTCGCCGTCGTCGACCTGGTGGCCGTGGCCGGCGGGTTTGTGCTGCGTGCGGTCGGTGGGGCGGTCGTCACCGACGTGCGGATGAGCATGTGGTTCGTGCTGTGCACATCGTTCGGGTCGCTGTTCATCGTCACCGGCAAGCGCTACGCCGAACTGCGCGACCTGGGCGAGGGCGCGCGCAGCGTGCGTGCCACGATGCACCACTACACGCTGGGCTTCCTGCAGACCGTGCTGACCGTCGCCGTCGGTGCCACGCTGGTGGCCTACTGCATCTGGGCGTTCGAGACCAAGGAGGTCAGCGGCTCGGACTGGCCGTTCTACGAGCTGTCGATCATCCCCATGGCCACCGCGCTGCTGCGGTACACGCTGGTGCTGGAGCAAGGCCACGGCGCTGCGCCGGAGGAAGTGTTCGCCGCCGACCGCACCCTGCAGGTGCTCGGCCTGGTGTGGGTGGTGGTGTTCGGGCTGGGGGTGTACGTAGGGTGACGGCGATGACGACGTTCGAGGACGTGCTGGCCACGGTGGCCGGGGTGGAGGGCTGGATGAGCCCGGACCAGGCTCGGCGCCTGTTCGATGCCGCCGCGGGCACCCGCCCGGGTGACCGGATCGTGGAGATCGGGTCGTTCCGCGGTCGCAGCACCATCGTGCTGGCCAGCGCCGCCCCCGAGGGGGTGCAGGTCGTGGCCATCGACCCGCACGCCGGCAACGACCGCGGGCCGCAGGAACTGGACGGCTTCGCCACCGAGGCCGCCACCGACCACGAGGTGTTCAACGCCAACCTGGCCGCCGCAGGAGTGGCCGATCGCGTGCGTCACGTGCGGGCGTTCAGCGACGATGCCCATCCCCTCGTCGACGGCGAGGTGGACGTGCTGTACATCGACGGCGCCCACCGCTACCGCCCGGCCCGGACGGACATCCGCGACTGGGGTGCGAGGGTGGCCCCGGGCGGCACGATGCTGATCCACGACTCGTTCTCCTCGGTCGGTGTGACCCTGGCGATCCTGCGCGAACTGCTGACCGGCCGCCGGTTCCGTTACGTCGGCCGCGCCCGCAGCCTCACCGAGTACCGCGCCGACCTCGACGGCACCCCGCGCAGCCGGGCCGTGAACGCGCTGCGGCAGATGGCGCAGCTACCGTGGTTCGCGAAGAACGTGCTGCTGAAGGTCCTGCTGTCGCTGCGTCTCGGGCCGGTCCTGCGGCGGCTCACGGGACGGGAGCCGGAATGGCCGTACTGAGCCAGATGGCCCGGCGCACGCTCACCGGCTGGGGGCGCACCAACGCCACCAACGCCGACGTGGTGGCCGTGGCGAACCATGAGGTGGCTGCCGCGCTGGGCGCTGCCGGCGGCCGCGGCGTGCTGGTGCGCGGGCTCGGCCGCAGCTACGGCGACTCGGCGCAGAACTCGGGTGGCTTGGTCCTGCAACTCGAGGGCTCCGCCCACGAAGCGGTGCTGGACGAGGCCGCCGGCACCATCACCGTTCCCGCCGGGGTGTCGCTGGACGACCTGCTGCGCCGCATCGTGCCGCGCGGCTGGTTCGTGCCGGTCACCCCCGGCACGCGCTTCGTCACCATGGGCGGGGCGATCGCCAGCGACGTGCACGGCAAGGGGCACCACCTCACCGGGTCGTTCGGCAACCATGTGCGATCCCTGCGCCTGCTGCTGGCCGACGGGACAGTGGCCGACGTGGCGCCTCACCGCCGGGCCGACCTGTTCTGGGCCACCATCGGCGGCATGGGCCTCACCGGGGTCATCCTGGACGTGACGTTCGCACTGCTGCCGATCGAAACCAGCCGGATGACCGTGGACACCACCCGCCTGCCGGACCTCGATGCCGTCTTCGCTGCCATGGAGGAAGGCGATGCGGACTACCGCTACAGCGTCGCCTGGATCGACCCGGTGGGGCGTGGGCGGCACCTCGGCCGCAGCGTGCTCGGGCGCGGCGACCACGCCACGCTGGACCAACTGAGTCCGCGCGAGCGCAAGGACCCCCTGGCCTACGGGCCGAAGGTGCTGGCCAGCCTGCCGCCGCTGGAGTTGCCGGTGGGCCTGATCAACCGCACCACCATCAACGCGTTCAACGAGGTGTGGTTCCGCAAGGCGCCGCGCCACCGGGCCGGTGAGGTGCAGACCATCGCCACGTTCTGGCACCCGCTGGACATGGTGGGTGGCTGGAACCGGCTGTACGGGGCGAAGGGCATGGTGCAGTACCAGTTCGTCGTGCCGTTCGGGCAGGAGGACACCATCCGCGCCGTGCTGGAACGGCTGACCGAGGGCGGCGCCTCCAGCTTCCTCTCGGTGCTGAAGCGCTTCGGCCCGGGCAACCCGGCGCCGCTGTCGTTCCCCACCGAAGGGTGGACGCTGGCGGTGGACCTGCCGGTGGCCATCCACGGCATCGCCGAACTGCTGCACGGGCTGGACCGGCTGGTGCTGGACGCCGGCGGGCGGCACTACCTCACCAAGGACGGGCACACCACGCCCGAGGCCATCGCTCAGGGCTACCCGCGGTTGGAGGAATGGAAGGCGGTACGCCGCGCCGTGGACCCCGCCGGCGTGTGGCAGAGCGACCAGTCCCGCCGCCTGGGCCTCACCGACTGAACCGGGAACGGACACGGAGATCGAGATGGACAACGCACTCCACGAACCGCAGACGATCGTGCTGCTCGGCGGCACCAGCGACATCGGGCTGGCGATCGTGCGCGAACTGCTCAGCCCGGCCACGCGCGCCGTGGTGCTGGCATGCCGCGACACCGGCAAGGGCGAGCAGGCAGCGGCCGGCCTTCGCCGCGACGGGTTGACGGTGGACGTGGTGGCCTTCCACGGCGACCACCCGGACACCCACGCCGCCGTCCTGGCGGGCGCCGCCGAACGCCACGGCGATCTGGACGTGGTGATCCTCGCCTACGCCCTGCTCGGCAGCGGCCAGGCGACGTCCCGCGACGGGGACGAGGCGATCCAGGTGGCGTCGGTGAACTTCACCGGATCGGTGGCGTCGCTGGTGGCCGCCGGCAACGTGCTGCGCGCCCAGGGGCACGGCAGCATCGTGGTGCTCAGCAGCGTCGCTGGCGAGCGGGTGCGCAAGGCCAACGCCGTCTACGGCGCGACCAAGGCCGGCCTGGACGGCTTCGCCCAGGGCCTGGGTGATGAACTGGCGGAGGACGGCGTGCACGTCCTGGTGGTCCGGCCAGGGTTCGTGCGCTCGGCGATGACGGAAGGGCTGCAGGCTGCCCCGTTCGCCACCACCCCCGAGGCCGTGGCCGCCGCCACGGCGAAGGGCTTGCGCAGTCGCCGCCGCATCGTGTGGGTGCCGGGTCTGCTGCGATTCGTCTTCATGGCGTTGCGCCACACGCCCGGTCCGATCTGGCGCCGCTTGCCGCTGGGCTGATCCCCGCCGATGTCCCACACGACGCCCGCCGGCGCACCCGCGGGGGAGTGGGGCTACCAGCCGGCACTCGACGGGCTGCGAGCCGTGGCCGTGGCGATGGTGCTGTGCTTCCATGCCGGCTTCTCGTGGATGGGCGGCGGCTACTTCGGCGTCTCGGTGTTCTTCACGCTGTCGGGCTTCCTCATCACGTCGCTGCTGCTCGGCCAGTTGGGCAGCCGAGGGCACGTGCCGATGCGCGAGTTCTACGCCCGCCGCCTCCGCCGCCTGCTGCCGGCCAGTTCACTGTGCCTTGCCGCCGTACTGATCGCCCGCGTCAGCGGCGAGTTCGGGCAGGTGCCGCGATTTCGCCAGCAGTTGGTGGGCGCGGTGACCCAGGTGTTCAACTGGGTGCAGATTGCCGGCTCGTCCAGCTACGGCAACCTGTTCCGACGCTCGCCCGCGCTCACGTCACCCATCGAGCATTACTGGTCGCTGGCGATCGAGGAGCAGTTCTATCTCCTCTGGCCGCTCGTTCTGGTCGGGCTGTGGCGCCTCGCCGGTCGCACCTCGCAGCGGCTGCTGCGGCTGCTGGTCGGTCTGACGGTTGCGATGGCGGTGGCATCGCCGCTCGTCGCCAGTGCATTCGGGCCGGACGTCGCCTACTGGTCCACGCCGACACGGCTGGGCGAGTTGCTGGTGGGTGGGACGCTGGCCGCCTGGCTGCGGACCGGGCGGGCAGTACCGGGCACGGCCAGGAACGTCGCGCCGGTTGCCCTGGTCGCGGTCGCGTCGGTGGCGGTGATCCTCCCGAGCGCAGGCGGCCCGGCATTCACGGGTTGGATGCCGCTGGTTGCAGTGGTGTCGGCGGTGCTGTTGTGGTCGCTGCAGGTTCCCGGTCGGATGGTCTCGTTGCTGTCGGTGCGGCCGCTGGTGCTGATGGGCAGGATCAGCTACGGGGTCTACCTGTACCACTGGCCGATCTTCGTGCTGTTGCGGACCCACGGGTGGTCGTTGTCCACGGTGGGCGGATTCGCAGCCGGGTGCGCGCTGACGCTGGCGGTCGCCACCGTGTCGCTCGTGGTCGTCGAGCAACCCATCCGCCGACTGCGGTGGCCGGCGGGGCGCACGCTCGTGGCTGCGTCGCTGACCATGGGCACGCTGGCGTCGGTGATGCTGGTGGTGCCGTTGGGCCGAGGGTTCCTGGAGGTCGACCAGGACGTGCTGGATGCCGCGGCCATCGACACCGTGGACTCGCTGGCAGACCTGCACCCGTCGACCACCGTCGTCGAGTCGGCGACGACGACGACCATCCTTGCTGCCTCGACGACCAGCACCACGGCACCGAGCGCCGCGGTTCCGCTCACACTGCCGCCGCTGCCCTCCCGACCGGTGCGCATCCTGGTGGTGGGCGACTCCACTGCGCTGTACCTGGGCCAGGGGCTGGCCGCCTGGGCCGTCGCCCACCCCGGCTACGCGCAGGTGGACGTGATGTGGTGCCAGGGGTGCGGGTTCCTGCTCGACGGTGTGGTCACCTCGTACGACGCATCGGCGTTCGTGGCCCGCTCGCGTGAGGTGGTGCTGGACCTGTTGCCCGATGCGGTGCAGCGTCTGCAGCCCGACGTGGTCGTGCTGATGTCGACCATCGACGACGTGCTGCAGCGCCAGTGGACGGCGGAGGAGGGCCCGCTGTCACCGGTCGACCCGGCGTTCGCCGCGAGACTTCGTCAGCAGTACGGCGACGTCACCGAGTCGCTGCTGGCGGGCGGCGTGGACCGTGTGGTGTGGGTGGTGCCACCGGTGCCGACCGGGTCCGAGGTTCCCGAACTGCGCGAGCGCGCTCGCTACGAGGCCCAGCACGCCGTGATGCGCGAGGTCGCGGCGGCCGCAGGTCCGCAGGTGGCGGTCAACGAACTGGATGCCTGGTTCACCGCCAGCGGCGACCTCGTGGCGGGCTGGCGGCCGGATGGCACCCATCTCACCGAGGAGAGTGCCGAGCAATTGGCCGAGGTGTTCGTTGGCCCCTGGTTGATCCAGTTGCTCACCGGTTGACCGAACCGTCACTCCGACTCTCGTTTGGCCTTCTCGGCCTCGAAGTCGATCCGCCGCTGGGCGCCGATCCCGATGGTGGACGGGTCGACCCCGTCGCCCTGCTCGCACTTGCGGTACAGCAGCACCAGCGCGTCCTCGTAGTTGCCCACCAGGCAGAACTTCGCTGCCACCACCTCGTTGGGCTCGGTGCTGCCGAACTCCGCGGACGCGTTGGGCTCGTACCAGCCGGTCCAGAAGTTGGTGAGGATCAGCCAATCCGCCGAGGCCACGTCGTCGGCCAGGCGTGACCCGGGCTTGTCGGCCAGGCCAGGGTCCATCTCGATGAAGTAGGTCGCCGGGTCCAGTTCGGGGAACAGGTAGTAGAAGGCGACGTCGCTGTAGATCGTGCGGCTGAGGTCGGCCGGACCCACCAGCAGGCGTTCACCCGGTGTGGACATCGCTGCGAGGTCGTCGATCATCGCCTGGCTGGCGGTCTGCAGCGCCTGGTTGCCGAAGTAGAAGCGCCGGTCGCCGCGGCTGACCTCGAACCCGCCCGGCTTGTTGCCCACGGCGATGCGGGTCTGCAGCAGGTAGTAGCGGTAGGTGAAGAACGGGTTGACCACCAGCATCGTGGCGGCGAGGGTGGCCGCGGCCACGCTCCATGGCCGCAGCCGGAAGCGCACCTCGCGGTCCGCAGCGATGTCCGCCACCAGGCAGGCGAGGAGCGAGAACGACACGCACGAACCCCAAGCCAGGTGGGTGCTGTCCGGTCGCTGCAACGCCTGCGGGAGCATGCCGAGGCCGAGCAGCGACGCCGCGCCAGCACGAAACGGCGGCCCATGGGCCGACCGGCCTGGCGCCAGCGGCGGTGGGCGACGATCGGCAGGGCGATGGCCACGCCGACCACGACGAAGAACCAGAGGAACAGCTGGTGGTTGGCGGACAGGTGTGGCACCTGCCACCACGGGGCGTCCAGCGGCCCTTCGGCCACGGCCTGCAGCGCGCCGTCGATGCGGCCGAAGCTGGGTGGGCTGGGCAGCTCACGACCCGGGCGCAGGTCGAACACCGGCTCCAGGAACATGCCCCGCATCGAGGGGCCGATGCCGGCCACGGCGAGATGTACGAACATCGGCAGCAGGCCGACGAGCACGCCGATGGAGGCCGTGCGCCATGCCGCACTGCCCCTTGCCCGCCACAGCAGCCAGCCGTGCACCAGGCCCAGGGCCAGGGCCAGGTCCGGCCGGTAGCCCAGCGCGAACCCAGCCAGCACGCCGGCGGCAACCAGCGCCCTGGTGCGCACCCGCCCCTCGGTGTGCATCGCCCGGAGGCCGGCCACCACGCTCCAGAGCGCGAACGCCACGCCGCCTTCCCACGCAAGGGCGGACAGGCCGATCGGGGTGAGGACCAGCAGGGTGGCGGTGACCGCGGCCACCACGGCCACCTTGCGACCCCATGCCCTGGCAAGGGCGAAGAGGCCGAAGATCAACGCCAGGTGCTGCAGGAGGCCGAAGACCCGCTCCACCTCCAGCGTGTCGCCGAGCAGCCAGTACCAGCCGGCCAGCACATGCAGCGAGAACGGGCCGTAGAGGTGCAGGAAGTCCACATTCGGCACGTCGCCGGCGAGGACCCGCATGGGGAACACGATCATGAAGCCCTCTTCCATCGACGAACCGGTGGAGAGGAACAGGCCGCGCAGCGGCACGGCGACGACGGCCAGCACGGTGGCGATCGTGAGCACGGTGGCCCGCCGCGGACGCCTACCCACGCGCCCACCCAGAACGAACGGGAGGTCGGCAGGCGGCATCGCGGCGACTCTAGCGACGGATGCGGTTCGCGGCCGTGCTCCCGGCGGGCGGTAGGGTGCCACGCCGATGACGGCTGACGAGGGCACCCCGGCACTGCCCCACGCGGCCACCGCCCAGCCGACCATCCAGCAGCTTGCCGGTGAGATGATCGAGGCCGGATGCCGGCGCATCCGGGTGCTGGCCTGGCGAGACCTCGAAGACGTGGACGCCGGCGGCTCCGAGCTCCACGCCGACCACTTCATGCGCCGCTGGGCGGCCACAGGGCTGGAGATCGTGCAGCGCACCTCGGCGGCTGCGGCCTGCCGCCGGCCGCGCGCAACGGCTACCTGGTGGAGCGGCGGGGCAGCCGCTACACGGTGTTCCCGCGTGCCGTCGCCCGCCAGATCGTGGAGGCGCGCGACTACGACGCGCTGGTGGAAGTGTGGAACGGGGTGCCGTGGTTCAGCCCGCTGTGGTGCCGCAAGCCGCGCATCACCTTCCTCCACCATGTGCACGGGCCGATGTGGGATCAGTTGCTGCCCGGCCCCTTTGCCCATGCCGGCCGGCTGCTCGAGGCCCGGCTGGCGCCGCCGTTCTATCGGCGCACGCTGATGGTCACGCCCAGCGAGGCCACCCGCCAGGAACTGCTGGGGTTGAAGTTCCGTGCCGAGCGGGTGGTCGCGGTGAACAATGGGGTGGAGGCGTCGTTCGTGCCCGGCGGGGTGAAGGCCGAGGTGCCCACCATCGTGTCCGTCGGCCGCCTGGCACCGGTGAAGCGCCAGGACGAACTGCTCACCGCGGCGGCGGTCGCCCGGCAGCGGGTGCCCGACCTGCAGGTGGTGCTGGTGGGCGACGGCCCGCTACGGCCCGCGCTGGAGGCATGGGTGCGCCAGCACGACGCCGCCGGATGGGTGACCTTGGCCGGGCACCGCACCAGGGAGGAACTGGTGGCGCTCTACCAGCAGGCATGGGTGGTCGCCAGCGCGTCCCTGGCGGAGGGCTGGGGCCTGACGATGACGGAGGCCGCGGCGTGCGGCACGCCGGCGGTGGCCACGGACATCAGCGGCCACCGCAGCAGCGTGGTGGACGGGGTGACCGGGGTGCTGGCGCCGCTGGACCGGCTGGGCGACGCCCTGGCCGACGTGCTGACCCACCACGAGTGGCGGGCGCAGATGGCTGCCGCGGCATTGGCCCGGGCCCGCACGCTCACGTGGGACGCCTCGGCGCTGGGCATCCTCCGCTGCCTGCACGGCCAGGTGCTCAACCGCCGCTGAGCGCACCCTCCAGCAGCGCCAGGTCGCGCATCAGGTAGCGGTGGTGCTCCACCTCCTCGTGCATCACGACGCGCAGGCACTCGTGCCACGGGAAGCGCTCCTCCGGGGCGTCCGGCGCAGGGGACTGCAGGCTCATCGTGGCCATGTCGGCGTCGGTGAGTGCCGCCAGCACGGCACGCACCTGGCCCATCCGGTCGGCCCGTACTGCCAGCACCTCGTCCAGCGTCGGGTGCTCGTGGCGGCGCAGGCCGATCTGGTCGGCGAAGGTGTCGCCCATCTCGGTGTGGTTGATGCCCCAGGGGTGGAATGCATCGCTGCGGCCCTGCATCGCGGCGCGGAGCCAGCAGTCGGTGGCGAACACGAGGTGGCGGAGCGTCTCGGTGAACGACCACTCACCACGCACGCGGCGATCGGCCGTGCCGTCGGGCATCGCCTGCACCCGCTCGACCGTGGCGGCCCACATCGCCTCGAGGCGCTCCCACGCGGCGCGGTACTCGTCGGCGGTCTGCATGTCGCGAACGATCACCAGTTCCGGCTGGCGCTCGTCCAGCACGCCCTGGACGAAGGCGGCGACGTCGACGTCGTTGACCCACAGGTGCTCGAACTCGCCATCGATGCGCATGCCGTCGATCCACGAGTTGGCGATCGATGCCCCGCGCAGGTCGCGGGAGCGCAACGCCCGGCCGCGCAGGCGCACGTGCTCCAGCGGGTCGGGCAGGTCCGGGATGCAGGCGAGCAGGGCGTCGGCCAGCAGGCCAGGGGCGCTGAACTGCGGCCAGTGCCCGGTGGGGATGTCCACCAGATCGAGGTGGCGGATGCGAGTGAACTCCTGCACCGGCGGTGCACCGGTGTCGACCCAGCTGCGCAGCTGTTCGGGGGTGAACTCCGGGCACAGGACGGTGACGGGGACGTCGTAGCGGCGCTCGTCGTGCAACCGCTGGGTGCCGGTGACGGCGCACGCGGGGGAGGACCGCGCCCGTGCGGCCATGGCGGCACGGGTGGCCTCATCGAGGTCGCCGGTCTCGCTGGTGTCGAACGCGTCGAACCCGGGGAAGGGGACGGCCCCGTCCACCACCGCGAGCCCTTCCACCAACGGCTCGCCGTGCGGGGTGGGGAAGCCGCCGATCAGCACGAGGCGGGCCACCCAGTCGGGCCGGGCGTCGGCCGCCGCCCAGGCGACACCGGCGCCGGCCGAATGGCCGACGAGCAGCACCGGGTCGGCGCACCAGTCGATGGCGCGGGTGACGGCATCCACCTGCTCCGGCAACGTCACGTCGCCGAGGGTTCGGGCGTCCTCCGTGCCCGCCTGCTGCAGACCCGGCAGGGTGAGGGCTCGGACCCGGTGGCCGGCCGCCTCCAGGCGGATGGTGACCTCGCCCCAACTGGGGCCGTCGAGCCACAGGCCGGGAACCAGCACGATGTCCATGTGGGTGTCCTCCGAGAGCGGGGGGTGAGCCTGGCTGCGGTACGCTCACCGTGATCGGACCACCATAGCCGATCAATCGAACTATCTGGATCATTGCCGATGGACGCGTCGAACGCACCCGACTACGAACTGGCCGACCTGCAGATCATCACCACCACGGAGGAGATCCGCGCTGGCTTCCACGCCCTGCGCAGCACTCTGCTGGACCTGCTGATGGAGCGCGCCGCCACCGTGGCGGAGTTGGCCACGGCCGTGCGCCGCCCGAAGAGCACGGTGGCGCACCATGTGAAGGTGCTGCTCGACGCCGGCCTGGTGCAGGTGGTGCGCACTCGCAAGGTTCGGGCCATCGAGGAGCGCTGGTACGGCCGCACCGCTCGCACGTACCAGGTGGGCCAGATCACGCCCGACCAGTTGCCGCTGATCAACAACTACCTGGTGGACGCGGCAGCCGAGTCTGCGGTGGCGCATGCTGCCGACGATCTGCGGGCCGTCCACCGCCACGCCCGTGTGCCCCGCGATCGCGCCGAGGAGTTCTGGGAACGCGTGCTGGAGGTGGCCGCCGAGTTCTCCCGGATCCCCCGTGGCGGCGACGAGACCTGGGCCTTCGTCGCCGGGCTGTACCCCGCTGACCACCCGGTCCTCCCGCCGCGCGATTGAGGGCACCGGCCATGCAGCCGGTCAGCGGTCGAGCCGGCGCAGCACCTTCGTGAGTGCCTTCACCGCAACCAGCGCGCCCTGACGGGCTGTGGAGCGATGGTGGCTGCGGTCGGCGCCGTCGGCTGCG
>JAWKHX010000021.1:0-48486 GCA_041394605.1 Ilumatobacteraceae bacterium | reverse complement strand
TGAATGCCACGTGGCATGCCGGCGGGATGTCTCGGCCCTGACGACGCCCTGCAGAGATTCGTTACTCCAACGCGGTGGCGCGGATGGCGGTGAGATTGAAGGTGAAGTCGGTCCTGTCGAAGGCGTTCGGGTCCCGTCGCCCTCCGCCCCACTCCTCCAGCCACTGCATGCGCTCGACGTGCTCGGGGTGCGATGGGTCGGCCACGATCTTCAAGAGTTCTTCGTAGCCCCAGGGCCCGCCGCAATCCTCGGGCGGGCATGCGCGCCGCCCGTCGACACACGCTGGCACGATCATGCCCGGCTCGCGCTGGATGCTCCGCTCGATCGTGACCTTGTGTTCCCATCCGTCGCCGAAGTCGTACGAGTAGCGGAAGGAGTCACCGACCTTGGCGACCCTGTTGAGTGTGAATCGGCGAGCGTGTTTGACGGGTGGGCCAAGGTCCCAATCCAGGTCGGGCACGCCGTAGGAGGTGCGACCGATCTCGAACTCGTAGAGGTGGCAGTTCCACCAGCCGAAGGCGGCCTGGATGTACTCGTGCAGCGTGTCGAGCGACGTCGTCGGGTCGACGAGGATGCGCCGCCAAATCGGTGGCTTGGTGTTGAGCAACGTGACCTTCAGCTGGAACACGTCGGGCGTTGCGCCACTGCGAGCAGCCGGCGGTGCCGAAGTGCGATGCAGTGGGACGACGTTCGACGGGCCGCTGTTGAGGAGCGCGGCGAGCTCGCGATCGGGGGATCCCTCACCGTTGCGAAGCGGCCCGAGGAGCAACTCCGACATCTGGTAGCCCAGGTCGTCGAGGTCGGGGAGCCGTTCGCGATACACCCACTCGCCGTGGAAGGCGAACTCGTTCATCACGCCGACCGTGCTGCGATCGTTGGTCGGCGCGATCCGTACCTCGCCCATGGCCGCCAGTTCGGCCGCGATGAAGTCCTCGGGCGCGCCCTGTCGGCGCAGCGCTGCGGCGATGGCGCCGGGGATTCGCTTGATGAGCGTGGCAGCCGGAGCAAGTGGCACAAACACGGGCAGCAGCGTCCGCTGGTTCACCAGCAGCGCCACTTGTGGCTTCCAGAACAGCGCCGTCGCGAACCAGTCGCCGAGCACGGTTGTGGACTCGTCACCGTCGATGGCAGCGGGGCCCTTGACCCGGTCGCGCAGCTTCTTGGTTCCTCGCAGCACCAGCACGGAGAAAGTCTCTCAGCTTCTCGACCCTGGGCTCACGTCTGAGGACGCGCAGGCACTCCCCGGTTGGGGCGGCGAGGTTCGTGTGTCGAACTGGGTGCTCGCCAGTGCGCGTTCGGACAGGGTGATCAGGTCGAGCACCTCGCGTGCGATGTATGCGGTGGCGCCTCGCTCGATCGACCTCGTGTTGAGGATGCCTGCCAGGCGAAGCTCGTCGAGGGCTGCGCTCGCCGCGGGGTAGGAGACGGCGAGGATCCGCGCGAGTGCGTTCGCTGTCACGACAGGGGCTTCGGGGAGTTGAGCGAGCAGGCGCGCAACTGCAGAATCAGCGCGCGGCGTTGGCCGGAGTTGAGCGGCTGTCCGGTGTGCTGCGAGTCGATTGGTCCAGTCACTGCGCAGTTCGGCAATCGTGCGCACGAGCTTCTCAGACTGCTCGACGGCGATCGCTGCAGCATCCACAAACGTTGCCAGCCAGGCGTTCGCCGATGCGCTGGCGCCGTTGCTTCCAGGTGGTGAGGTGTGCCGGTATGAAGTCAACCCGGCGACGTATCCGTCGCGCAGCGTGGCGAGCACCAAGCTGATGGGCAGCACGGCGCGGTCTGTCAGCCCTCGTCGCGCCAGCACAGTATGGATCAGTGCGCGACCGACGCGTCCGTTGCCATCGGTGAACGGATGGATCGTTTCGAACTGGGCATGCACCACGGCGGCCTGGATCAGCGGCGAGTGTGCGGCCCCGTTGAGATAGCCGACGAGATCAGCCATGAGCTCGGGCACCCGGTCGGGGCTGGGCGGCACGTACTCGGCTCCGATCGGCGTCCAGTTCGAGGATCCGATCCAGTTCTGAACCGTGCGCAACCCATGATGTCGAGCCTCGTCGGGAAGCAACGATCGGTGGAGGTCGACGATGTCGTCCACCGTCAGCGACGATGCCATGACGAGTTCGGTCGTTGCCTCGCGGACGATCGTCATGTTGTTGGCGACGAGCTTGGCCTGTTCGCTGATGCCGCGTACGGACTCGGACTGGCCGAGTTCGGCCAGCGCCACCTGCTGCGCCGACGGTGCGATGCCTTCGATCCGCGAACTGGCAATGGCCTCCGACCGCAAGAGGAACCGAGCGATCCCGGCGAGGCCTTCGGCGCCGACGCCGTTCAGGGCGCGGATGCCGCGCTCGACGGCAGCGACCTTGCGGGACACCCCCGCGCCGACGGCAAGTCCGGTGCCGTCAACCCGGTCCGGGACATATCGTTGGTATGTGCCCGAGCGTTGCTCGGCCCGAGGGATACCTGAGGCGAGATCGGATTCCCAGTGGGCGGGCTCCCAAGCGGCCATCCGAGGTTTCCTTTCACATGAGCCGTATCCATCCAAGGATAGCAATCCAACCTTTAATGGACTTGCCGTCAATGAAAGGAAACAACCGACCGAACCGCCCGTCTGTACGTCAATCCGGGCCGGTGGACGTCTTGCTGAGCCCTGCCCTGTCGAGGGTTATCTACATCGATATTGTGAATCTCACATAATCTTGTAGAGATCGGTAGAGTTCACACATGGATCCACGCATCAACCCGTACTCGCCGGGGGCCGGCGTGCGGCCGGTGGAGCTTGCGGGCCGCGATGCAGAGGTCGAGGCGTTCGAGATCATGGTGGCCAGGGCGCTCGCCGGCCGCCCCGCGCAGAGCATCATGTTCTACGGGTTGCGCGGGGTCGGCAAGACGGTCCTGCTCAGCGAGCTCCTCGGCTCCGCCCGGGCGGCGGGCTGGATCGCTGCCAAGGTCGAAGCGGACACGGGGAGCGAGCGCACACCGTTCCGGACCCAGGTCGCCAGTGCCCTCAGCACCTCCCTCCGTCAGGCCTACGGCCGCCCGCATCTCGGCGACCGCTTCCGCGCCGCGCTGCGGACCTTCACGGCCTTCTCGCTGACCGCCTCGCCGGACGGCGCACTGTCCATCGGCCTCGACGTCGATCCGCAACGCGGCCGAGGCGACACGGGGTCGATCCTCGCCGACCTCACGGACCTGGCGATCGACCTCGGCGAAGCCGCCATCGACCTCGGTGCAGGCGCGGTGCTGTTCGTCGACGAGCTCCAGCACCTCGACTCCGAGGAGTTGGGAGCGATCTGCCAGGCGTGCCACGAGACGGCACAGCGCAACCTGCCGTTCTTCGTCGTCGGTGCCGGGCTCCCCAACCTGCCCGGCCTGCTGTCGATCGCCAAGTCGTACTCCGAACGGCTCTTCCACTACATCCGCCTCGACCGCCTCGACGACGGCGACGCTCGTGTCGCGTTGGAACGGCCGGCGGAGCTCGAGGGCGTCGAGTGGTCGGACGACGCAATGGCGACGGTGCTGCGGGCGGCGGGCGGCTACCCCTTCTTCATCCAGCAGTACGGCCAGACGACCTGGGACGCGGCGATCACATCGCCGATCTCGGGTGCCGACGCCACCGAAGGCATCCGGGTGGGCAGGGAGAAGCTCGATCGCGGCTTCTTCCGTGCCCGCTGGGAACGGGCCACCCCGGCCGAGCGCGCCTACCTCGCCGCCATGGCGATCGACGGCGATGGGCCGAGCCTCACGGGCACGATTGCCGCCCGCCTCGGGAAGAAGCCGACCTCCCTCGGGCCGACCCGAGCCAACCTCATCAACAAGGGCCTCGTCTATCCGCCCGAGCACGGCCAGATCGCCTTCACCGTCCCCGGCATGGCCGGCTTCATCCGGCGGGAGGATCGCCGACTGATGCGAAGTCGAGTTCGCTGATGACACTTGTCTGCGGAGGCGTCGGTTGCTGAGCGCCCTCCGCCCATCGCCCAACGACCTCGGCAGCGCTCCTCGTCGCTCCGCCCACTTCATCTGGCCCAAGGACCCCGATCACGTACCGGACCCGTCGACTCAGCTCGAGTGGATTGCCGGCCTCGGCCTGCGATCGCTTCATTGAGCGATCATCGTTGAGGGTGTCACGTTCTGTCCGTCGCACCCAGCGCGCGTGTCACCACCCGCGGATGGGCCTGTGGACAACTTCGGTTCGCCCTGAGTGAGCACGCGTCCCGATCGAAGCGGTCCGAAGTCGCGCTCTGTTCGACGTATGGCCAACCACGTGGAGGGCCGAGGAGGAGTGGGCAAGCGGTCGGATGCCGGCCACAAGCCCGGGAGCGGTGCTCCGACCCCACCCTCGCCCACCGAAAGCCCCTGCTCCTGCAGGGGCTTCGTCGCGTTTGGCCTCAGGTCTGGAACACGGTGCGGCCGCGGGCGCCGATGATGATCAGCCACACGGCAGCGCCGGCCACCAGCAGGCCGGCGGCCATCAGGCCGTAGGACGTGTACAGCAGCACCGTCCGCTCCTCGGCCAGCGCGTAGACGTCGGCGATCAACTCTGACGGGCGTGAGGCCGAGCACAGCACGGTCGCTGGGCCGGCCACGGCGTCGAACGTGCCGATGCTGCTGCCCGCCTCCGTGCTGGAGGCGCTGAACTGGCTGGAGCCGTCGACCGTGGCGGTCGTGCCGTCGGCGAACTGCACGGTGCACGTGATGCTGGCGACGGCGCGGTCCATCGCCTCGTCGTTGAGGACGTCGGCCCGGACGAGGACCAGGGTGTACGTCACGTCCTCGGCCTGAAACTCGATCGAGTTGCCCACCTGCGCCTTCAGGCCTTCGATCACGGCCGCGCCCTGAGCGACGTTCAGCAGCACCCCGCCGGTCACCAGCAACCCGAGGCCGACGACGGCGAGCGCGATGCCCGCCTTGAGGGGGCGCCAGCGCAGCTCCTTGCGTACCCGCAACTGCGGCACCGACCCGAGCGGCGCCGACCCGAGCGGCGCGGGGCCGGACGGCGGCGGTGTGAAGGGCGGCGGCGTACTCATTGCATGGCCGCCGCATAGCGCTGGGCCAGCCCAGGGTTGCGGGCCACCTGCTTGCCCCACTGCTGGGCCGTCTTCGGCCACGTTCCCGGTGGCACGCCGAACGTCTGAGCGAAGCCGTCCCAGTCCTTCGGCTTGATGCCCTGCTTCATGATCGCCGACTCCACCGCCAGGTAGAGCTCGAACGACACCCCGTTGATCGGCTCCGGGTCCGTGTTCCCCGGGGCGCCCACCGTCCACCCGCCGATTGTCATGCCGGGCGGGGGCGGGGGTGGCGTGCCGGGCGGGGGCGGCGGCATGCCCATCCCACCGGCCCCAGCCACGGCGGCGTGGAAGTCCGAATCGTCGTCATCGTCGTCGTCCGCGCCGGCCCAGCCGCCCACCGACATCGCGTTGACCCCGGCCCGGCCGACCTGCAGGAACAGTGCCGACGGGGGCACGCCCGTCCCCGGGTTGGCCGTGACGGCTGAGGGCCAGTCGATCGCCACCTTGTCCGGCCGGCCCTGACGGACGAGCCCGGGCAGCACCACACCCGACTGCAGCAGGTGGGTGGCGTAGTGGGGGATCTCCACCTTCGTCAGTTCCACCGCGTACGGCGGCTGACCGGCCATCTCCACCACGCAGTCCAGCACCACCTGGTTGGCCAGCCCGAAGGCCGCGCTGCGCTGCTCGGCCGACCGGATGGTGACGGCCGCGGGCACGCCCTTGCGCTGCTCCCGCTCCAGGCCGAGCGTGGTGTCCAGGACGCCGGTGAAGCCGGGGTCCTTGGCCATCTTCCAACTGTCCACCAGCACGTCACCGCCGACACCGACCGCAGCCAGCGTCTGTGCCCAGTCGATGACCACGTCGTCACCCTTCGCCCACAACGCCACGTCCATGCCCAGGCGGACATAGGCGTCGGGCGAGAGGTACTGGCGCACGGCGACCCGGGCGCTGCCCCGCTCGGGGCCCAGTTGCACCACGTACGTGTCGACCCGCTTGGGTGGATCGTCCTTGGTCTGGCCGATGTCGATGGCCACGATGCGACCGGCCGTGCGGTCGCCCTTGGTCATGACATCCCTGGCGTTGGACCGCCCGAAGATGCCCATTGGATTGTCCCGTCTACGCACAGTTTCGGGCTGCGCGTGCACCAACCGTAGTGGCGCCGACGGGCGCCCGTGACCGGGCACCGGTCCGCGCTGCCGTCAGGGCAGGTACTCCATCACCGCGGCGACCACGGCGCCGTCGTGCACGGTGAGCGTCATCGGCAGCGGCTCGCCGGGGATCACCCCGTACAGGGCGACGCCGCCGACCATGCCGTCCACCGCCTCGTACAGGTCGGCCGGGCCGAGCACCAACGGTTCCAGCGTGCCGTCGGCGCCGGCGGCCTGCACCGTGATGGTGGCGTCGTCGAACATCGGTAGCGACACGGTGGCGCCACTGTCCACCACGAACACGTCGTTGGGCAGTTCCTCATCCTCGGTGATCACGCCGGCGGCCACGGCGGCCTGGTGGGCCTCGCTGCCGTTCAGCAGGTCGGCCACGTCCACCAGCAGCAGCACGTGGGGCTCACCGGGCGAACTGTCCAGGGTGACGAACCCGAACACGTTGCCGTCGGCCGGCGCCGTCGTCGGGATGCCGGTGGTGGGCAGCAGGGTGTCGGCCAGCGCCGTCGTCGGCGCTCCGGTGTCGGCGCCACTGGTGGTGGACGACGAGTCGCCGCCGCACGCCGCCAGCAACGGTGCGCTCACGGCGATGGCGAGGGCCACGGCCAACGCCGGGCGGACAGGACGGGTGGGGATGCGGGGGATCATGGGTGGTTTCCGTTCTCTCGTGATGAACGGCAACAGCGTGCGGGCGTTCGCTTGGAGACCGCTGGACACCCGCTGGAAGCGGCGGTCAGCCCACCCGGATGGACTGTCCGCCGTCCACCGGCAGGATCACGCCGGTGATCCACTCGGCGTCGTCGGAGGCCAGGAACACCGCCGCGGCGGCAATGTCCCACGCCGAGCCCTGGCGGCCCAGCGGCACCTGCGCCGCCCGCCGCGCCGCGTACTCGTCGCGGTCGATGCCCATCGCCCGCGCCGCCGCGTCCACCCCCATCGGCGTGTCCACGAAGCCGGGCATGATCGCGTTCACCCGCAGCCCGTACTTGGCGTTGGTGAACGCCAGGCTGGTGGTGAGCGTGTTCACCCCCGCCTTGGACAGGCGGTAGGCGGTGAGCGCACCGGCGCTGGCCACCGCGGCCAACGACGACACGTTCACGATCGCGCTGCGCCCGCTGCGCCGCAGTTCCGGCACCGCCGCCCGGCACATCCGCCACATCGCCCGCAGGTTGACGTCCATGATCCGGTCGTAGGCCTCGTCGGTGAGCAGGTGCGGCGGGGCGTCGCCGGCACCGATGCCGACGTTGTTGTGCAGGATGTCGAACCCGCCGAACGCCGTCACGGCCGCAGCCACCACCTCCGCCGGGCCGTCATCGGTGGCGATGTCGGCCACAACCTCCACGAACTCCGCATCGGGCACTTCCGCCCGGATCATCGCCACGGTGCCGGCCAACTGCTCGGCCGAGCGGTCCACCAGCGCGACGCGTGCCCCGTGCCGGGCGAACTGCACCGCCGTGGCCCGCCCGTTGCCGATGGTCGCCCCGGGGGTTTGCCCCGCGCCCACCACCACGGCGCAGCGCCCCACCAGGCGCGGGCCCACACCTCGATCAGCGACCATCTCACCCTCCTTCGGTGGCCGAGGCGCCGGCCTCGTACGCCGCCCGCACCGTACCCGGACGCGCTGGTCAGGCCGGCACGGCGGTGCACCACCCATGGGTGGTGCAGGCGGCCATCACTGCGTCGGCAGGGAAGCCCGCCAGGCACACGCGATCGCCGGAATCCGCGTCCGCCAGGAACGGCACCGGGTGGCCGTGACGCTCCACCTTCTCCACGTGCACGCGGCCTGCGGACCCTTCGGTACGGCGCAGCGCCGCCACCTCGCGGCGGCCGGAACGGAGCACCACTTCGGCCCCGTCGACGGTGAGCCGCAGGGGCGGGCGACGGCGACGCCACTCGGTGGCGGCGAAGAGGACTGCGGTGGCGACGCCGAACGACACGGCGGAGGCAACCGCCGCCCGGGATGCCGACAGGATGCAGAACAGCAGGGCGACACCGGTGAGGAATTCGAGGAGTTTGGAGTCCTCGCGGGGGGACGCGACGAACGAGGTCACAGAGCGAATCTACGCCCGAGTTCTCCAACGTCAAGGGGAAAATTCGTGCCCCGTTTCGGCCGGGTTCACCTTGCGTCGACCAACCCCTGCAGCGCGACCGCGTGGCGACCACGAGCAGCGGTCGACGGTCCGGCGACGGCCGTTCGCCCACCCCCGCCACCGGGCCTGGCCTACGATGCCGGCCATGAAGTTCTGCGGGTCGTGCGGGGCGGCACTGCACGCCGCCGACGTGTTCTGCGGGTCGTGCGGCGCCGCGCTGCAGGCCGGCCCGCAGGCCACTCCGCCGCCCCCGCCGACACCCCCGCCTGCTCCGGCACCGGGCGGCCAAGCACCGCTGCCACCGCCACCTGCCCCGGCGCCGCCCGAGCCACCGACGCCCGCGTACGCACCCACCGAGACCGCGTTCTCGGTGGCGCCATCCGGCCACGCCCCGATGGTGGACCCCCCAGGCAGCCGCCGTTCGGGCACGATGTTCGTACTCGCCATCCTGGCCGTGGCGGCGATCGTGGCCGGCGTGGTCGTGCTGGTGACGAGGGACGGCGACGACTCGGCATCGTCGGGGAGCAACACCACGCTCGTCACCGACACGTCTGCGGACGGCTCCACCCCGGCGACCGGGCCGGACGGCACCGGCAGCCCCGGCGGCATGTCCAGCGGCACCACCATCGCCACCACCACGCTCCCGCCCACCACCACCGACCCCGTCGCCGCCGCGCTGACGCAACTCAGCACGCTCGTGCAGAACGATCAGCCGACCGCCGACAGCCTGCAGAACTCCTTCGTCGTGCAACTCAGCGCCAAGAAGATCGGACTGGTGGTGGACGGGGTCACCTACGGGCCGGTCGAGATCCTCGCCGACCACATGACCCGCCGCGACGCCTACGGGGCGATCCTGGTGGACGCCGGCCGCTACCAGTTCAGCAACCAGGGCCAGCCGATGACGGGCTGGTTCCTCACCATCGTCCCCCAGACGTTCCCCACCCGCGACGCCGCCAACCAGTGGTGCACCGATCACGGCCTGGGCAGCAACGACTGCTTCGGCCGCACGTTCCAGCCGCTCGCCTGATGCGCCGCCGCACCGTCACCGCCCTGTGCGCCGCGCTCGCACTCACCGCCTGCGGGGCGGACGGCGGCACCACCTCCAGTGCCCCCACCGCCGTGCCCATCGGGTCGCTGCCCGGGTCCATCCCGGTGCCGTCCACTGAGGCGCCCACCACCACGACGCTCGTCAACCAGGCGTCCTCCACCTCGCTCAGCCCCGCCGCCGAAGCCGCGGCCTGCCTGTCCACGTGGCCGCTGCGCGACCGCATCGCCCTGCTGGTGTGGCCCAGCGTCTACGCCGCAGACTGGGCGGAGGCCGTGCAGGTGGTGGGCGACTACGGCGTGGGCGGTGTGATCCTCATGAAGCCAAACGCCGCGTTCGCCGGCGAGTTGGCCACCCACCTCACCGAACTGGACGACGCCAGCCCGCACGGCGTGCTGGTGGCCACCGACGAGGAAGGCGGCCAGGTGCAGCGGCTGGCGGCATTGGGTGACCTGCCCTCGCAGGAGGCCACCTCGGCGATGGACCCTGCCGATGTGCAGCAACAGATCACCGACCACGCCGCGGTGATCGCCGCCGCCGGCGTGGACGTGGTGCTCGGGCCGGTGGTGGACGTCCGCCCGGCCGACGGCAGCGACGACCCCCTCGGCCAGGGTCGCTTGTTCGTGGGCGACGCCCAGTCGGTCGCCGACCAGGCAGCGGTGTACGTGGCGGCCTGGCAGTCCGCCGGCCTGCTGCCCACACTGAAGCACTTCCCCGGTCACGGCAGCGCCACGCTGGACACCCATGAGGGTCTGGCCCAGACCCCGCCGGTGGACGACCTGCGCACCTGGGACCTCGTGCCGTACCGCCAGTTGGCCGGCAGCGGGGCCGCGGTGATGGTGGGCCACCTGGACGTGCCCGGCCTGACCGACGGCGAGCCGGCCTCGCGCAGCGCGGCGGCGATCGCCCTGCTCCGCAAGGAGCTCGGCTGGAGCGACGCGCTGGTGATGACCGACGCGCTCGGGATGGGCGGTGTGGGCATGCCGGTGCCCGACGCCGCAGTGGCCGCACTGCTGGCCGGGGTGGACGTGGTGATCTTCACCGACACCGGCCAGACCGCCGCCGTCATCGACGCCATCGGTGCCGCCGTGCTGGCCGGCCTGCTCAGCGAGGCCGAGATCCTCGACTCGGCGGTGCGCGTGGAACGCGAATTGGCCGCCCGCGGCCACCCCTGCGTACCGATGACCTGACAGGCGGCCGACGGCGCCGCCCGCGTGCATCAGCAGATGCGCGGCAACTGTTCGCCCAACGGGCGGTCCACCAGCCGGCTGGCGCCCAGCAGGGTGCGGGCCACCACCAAACCTGGATGGTCGGCGACGAGCCGCCCCACCACCGTCGCCGCCCGACCTTGCGCCTGCTCCCGCATTGCTGCCACCACGGCGTCGGCCACCGGTGGGTCCACGAACGCGACCAGGCAGCCCTCGTTGGCGATCTCCCACGGGTCCAGCCCGAGGAAGCCGCACGCGGCCCGAACGGCGCCGTCCACCGGCACGGCGGCCTCCTCCACTTCCACCCCGACGCGGGTGCCACCGGCCGTGGCCAACTCGCAGAGGGCCGCGGCGAGGCCGCCGCGCGTGGGGTCGCGCAGGGTGTGCACCCCGTCGCCGCCGGCCGCCACCATCGCCGCCACCAGCCCGTGCAGCGGTGCGGTGTCCGAGCGCACCTCGGTGCCGAACTCCAGCCCCTCGCGGCAGGACAGCACGGCGATCCCGTGGCTGCCCACCGGGCCGGACACCACCACCGCATCGCCCGGCCGGGCGCGGTGCGGGCCGATGTCCACCCCGTCGGCCACCACGCCGATGCCGGCCGTGTTCACGTACAGCCCGTCGCCGTGGCCACGCTCCACGACCTTGGTGTCGCCGGTGACCAGCCGCACCCCGGCTGCGTGCGCGGCCCTTCCCATGGCATGGACCAGACGGGCCAGCACATCCCGCGCCAGCCCCTCCTCGAGCACGAACCCGGCGGACAGCGCCAGCGGGCGGGCGCCCACCATCGCCAGGTCGTTGACCGTGCCGTGGACGGCGAGGTCGCCGATGGTGCCCCCGGGGAACTCCAGCGGCCGCACCACGAACGTGTCGGTGCTGAAGGCCAGGCGGCCCCCCGCCGGGAGGTCCAGCAGTGCGGCGTCGGTGAGCGGCGCACCACCGACCCCTGCCGGGCCCAACGCCGGCAGGATGATCTGCTCCACCAGTTCGCCCGACAGCACGCCGCCGCCACCATGGCCCATGACCACCCGATCGTGACGGGCGGGCACCGGGCAGGACCATGCCAGCACGTCGTCGGCCGTGGCGGCGCCATCCACCGGCGCGTCGCCGAGGGGGCCGCTCATGCGCCCACCCGCCGGTACCGGTAGTAGGCGGCGCAGGCACCTTCCGACGACACCATCGTGGCCCCCATCGGGGTGCGCGGCGTGCAGCGGGTGCCGAACCACTCGCAGCGGTCAGGGGTGAGCAGGCCTTGCAGCACCTCGCCGGCTCGACACTCGGTGGGCTCCATCGGGTCCAGCACGCCCACCTCGAACCGGCGCTCGGCGTCGAACGCAGCGTAGGCGTCGCGGAGGCGCCAGCCGCTGCGGGGGATCATGCCGATGCCGCGCCACTGACGGTCGCACACCTCGAACACCTCGGCCAGCATCTGCCTCGCTACCGGGTTGCCCTCCGGCCGCACCGCCCGCGGGTAGGCGTTCTCCACCTCGGCGCGGCCGGCCTCCAACTGCTCGACACAGCGGCGGATGCCGTCGATCACGTCCAGCGGCTCGAACCCGGTGACCACCACCGGCACATGGTGGCGGGCCGCCAGCGGGCCGTACTCCTCGGTGCCCATCACCGTGCACACATGACCGGCAGCGAGGAACCCCTGCACCCGCCCCGATGCCATCACGGCCTCCATCGCCGGCGGCACCAGCACCTGGCTGACGAGCACGGAGAAGTTGGTGAGGCCCCGCCGCCGGGCCAGGTCAACCGCCATCGCGTTGGCGGGTGCGGTGGTCTCGAAGCCCACCGCCAGCCACACCACCTCACGCTCGGGGTGCTCCTCTGCCAGCCGCACCGCGTCCAGCGGCGAGTAGAGCACCCGCACGTCGCCGCCCGCGGCACGGACCCCGAACAGGTCACCGTGGCTGCCGGGCACCCGCAGCATGTCGCCGAACGAGCACAGCGTCACGCCGGGGACCGCGGCGATCGCCATCGCCCGATCGAGCGTGGCCAGCGGGGTGACACACACCGGGCAGCCGGGCCCGTGGATGAGTTCCAGCCCGTCGGGCAGCAACTGGTCGATGCCGCTGCGGACGATGCTGTGGGTCTGCCCTCCGCAGACCTCCATGATCGCCCAGGGCCGGGTGACGATGGCGGCGATGCGGGCGAGGAGCCCCTGCGCGGCGGCCGGGTCGGAGAACTCGTCGAGCCACTTCACCGGATGGTCACGGGGCCTCGCCCAACTCCTCGAACAGCCGCAGGGTCTCGGCCGCGGCCTGCTCATCGAGCACCTGGATGGCCATGCCGGCGTGGACGATGACGTACTCCCCCAGCTGGGCCTCCGGCACGTACGCCAGGCAGATCTCACGGGTGACGCCACCGAAGTCCACCAGCGCCATCGGCGTACCGCGGTCGTCCGTCAACTCCAGCACCTTGCCGGGCACACCCAGGCACATGTCAGCGGCTCCCTTCGATCGCGGTGTCGTATGACCGGCGAGCGACGCCGGCGACCACAGCTTGCCCCAGCGCGATGCCGCCGTCGTTCGCGGGCACCACCCGGTGGGTCAGCACCGTACGACCGTCGGCCTCCAGGGCGTCGCGGGCCAGCCCGGTGAGCAGCGCATTCTGGAACACCCCACCGGTGAGGCCCACGGGCAGCGCGGCCACACCGGGGTCGCGGGCCACGACCATCGCCACGGCGTCGCGGATCGCCTGCGCCACGGCCCGGTGGAAGGCCAGCGCCAGCGGTCCCGCCGGCGTGCCGCCCCTCACAGCCTCGGCCAGCGCCAGCAGCAGCGGGGTCTGGTCGATGACCCCGTCCTCCACCGCGAACAACACCGTCGGTCCGTCGGGCACCGCCGCCGCTGCCAACGCCTCCAACTCGATGGCCGCCTGGGCCTCGTAGGTGATCCGGTGCCGCACCCCGAGGATGGACGACACGACGTCGAACAGGCGCCCCATGCTGGTGGTCGGCACGCAGCCCACGTCGCGCTCCACCTGGCGGCTGACCACCGCCAGTTCCACGTCCTCGCAGGCCTCGGCGCACGGCAGGCCCACCGGCTGCGCACCGGCCGCCAGCAGCGCGGCCACCGCCGCCCGGCACGGGTTGCGCACTCCGGCGTCGCCACCGGGCAGCGGGAACGGGCACAGGTGGGCAGCCCGTTCGAACCCGTCGAAGCCGGCCACCAGCACCTCCCCGCCCCACAGCTCCGGCGCGCCGTCGTCGCCCAGGCCGTAGCCGGTGCCGTCGAACGCCACGCCGATCGCCCGCGTCACCCCGTGCTCTGCCATCAGTGCGGCGACATGGGCGTGGTGATGCTGCACCTCCACCGAAAGGTCGCGATGGTGCTCCAGCGCCCAGCGCCGGGTGAGGTACTTCGGGTGGCCGTCCACGGCCACCACCTGCGGCGCCACGCGGTACATCCGCTGCAGGTTCACCGCCGTCCGCTGGAACGCCTCCAGCGTGGCCAGGTGCTCCATGTCGCCCACGTGCTGGCCCACCCACGCCACCCGCCCCACGGCCACGGCGCAGGTGTTCTTCAACTCGCCGCCCACCGCCAGCACCGGGGCCACCTCCACGGGCAGACGCACGGGCAGTGGGGCGTAGCCGCGCGACCGCCGTACCGGGTGCACGTCGCCGGCCACCACGCGCACCACCGAGTCGTCCACCGGCACCTCGATCGGCCGGTCGTGGGTGAGCACCAGGTCGGCCAGCATCGCCAGCCGGGGCAGGTCCTCGTCGCGGTGGCAGATCGGCTCGTCGGTGAGGTTGGCCGACGTCATCACCAGCGCGACCGGCGCTGCCGACGGCACTCCGGGCACGGGTTCGAACAGCAGGTGGTGCAGCGGCGAGTACGGCAGCATCACGCCGAGCAGTGGGTTGCCCGGCGCCACCGCCGGCGCCACCAGTGACTCGCCGGCGTCGCCGCCCGCCCCGCCGCGGGCGAGGAGCACGATCGGTGCCGCGGGCGACTGCAGCGCAGATGCCTCCACGTCGCTCACCCGCGCCACCGCCCTGGCCACGGGCATGCCGGCGACCATCACGGCGAACGGCTTGTCCGCCCGGCCCTTGCGCTCGCGAAGGCGGGCCACTGCAGCCTCGTCGCCGGCCGTGCACGCCAGGTGGAAGCCACCGACCCCTTTGATGGCCACCACGGCGCCGGCGGCCAGCGCCTCGTGCACGCGGGTCAGGCAGGAATCGGTGCCCTCGGCGAGCACCGCGCCGTCCGGGGCCAGGAGGGTCAGGTGCGGGCCACAGGCAGGGCAGGCCACCGGTTCGGCGTGGTAGCGGCGGTTGGCGGGGTCGTCGTACTCGGCCCGGCAAGCGGGGCACAGCGGGAACCCGGCCATCGTGGTGGCCGGACGGTCGTAGGGCAGGTCGCGGATGATGGTCAGCCGTGGCCCGCAGTCGGTGCAGTTGATGAACGGGTAGCGGTGGCGCCGGTCGGCCGGGTCGCGCAGTTCGGCCAGGCAGGCATCGCAGGTGGCCACGTCGGCCGGCAACGCCGTGCGGGCAACCGAGTCGCCGGCCCGTTCGGATCCCACGATGCGGAAGGCGGCGGGCGCGCCCTCAGCCGAGCCGACCTTCACCACATCCACGCCGGTGACCACGGCCAAGCGGGGTGCCTCGGCCACCACACGGCGCTGGAGCTCGTCCAGCACGTCGGGCGGGCCAACGGCATCGATCAGCACGCCCGCGGCGTCGTTGCCGACCGAACCGCCGAGGCACAGCGAGGTGGCCAGGCGGTGGACGAACGGGCGGAACCCCACGCCCTGCACCACCCCGTGCACTCGCAGCGACCGCCGCTCCACACCGGCAACCGTACCCAGCCGACCGGCTGCGCGGAGGGGCCACTCGGCGGGGCGCGAAAGGGCACAACGGCCCGTGGTCACTCCCACACTCGCAGTGTTACCGTTGGTAACACAACGGACGAGGCGGTACGTCGATGCTCGAGTTTCTCTCCGCGAACACGCGGGCGGTCAACGCAGAACGAGCGGTGCTCGAGGCCTTGGAGCGCGCCTACGGATCGGCACGCCCGGGCTGTGATCTGGTCCTGGTGAATGCCGCCGTCGGCCATGACCTCTCGGCGCTGTCCACCCACATCCGTGCCCACTGCCCGGAGGCCCGCGTGCTCGCTGCCTCGTGCGCCGGCGTGGTGGGCCGCGACGGCCCCGGCGAGTCACTCCACGACATCGCCGTGATGGTGCTCCGCGGTGAGGGCGCCAGCGTTGCGCATGTGGACGGGCTGTACGGGGCCACGTCCTTCGAGAAGGGCGCGGCGCTCGGCCGGGCCCTTGCCGCCGCACCGCAGCCGGTGACGATGGTCTACCTGCTGGCCTCAGGCATCGACATCGCCAACGACCGCGTCATCGCCGGCATCGAGTCCGTCCTCGGCCCGGACGTCGTGATCTTCGGCGCTACGTCGTCGGATCAGATGCAGGGGATCGCCACGTTCCAGGCGGTGGACGGCGATCTCCACCAGCACGCAGCGTTCGCCATCGGCATCTGGGACCCGACGCTGCAGGTGGACACCCAGGCCACCCACGGCTTCATCGCCACCGGCGACCCGCTGGTGGTCACCGCCGCCAAGGGCAACCGCATCATCGAGATCGACGGCCGGCCCGCCTGGCCGGAGTACCTACGGCGGATGGGCCTGCCGGAGGCGGCCACCGAGGCGGACACCATCCCCATCGGGGCGCTGGCCGAGGCACTGCCGGCCGACCTCGCCGCCGAGTACGGCAACGATCACATCCTGCGCGTGGTCACCCATCACTCCGACGCCGGCGAGATCATCTACGCCACGGAGTGCGCACCCGGCACGCCGTTGTGGCTCACCGTGCGCGACGAGGAACGGATCTTCGCCGACATGGACCGGATGATGGCGGCCATGGGTGCCCGCAGCGGCGGCCGCAGCCCGATCGCCGTGTTCCAGGCGGACTGCCTGGCCCGCGGCCGGCGCCTGTTCAACCGGGTGATGAAGGAAGAACTGGTGCACCGCATGCAGCAGCCCCTGGCCGATCACGGGGACGTGCCGCCGTGGTTCGGGATGTACGGCTTCGGCGAGTACGCCCGCCTCGGCGGTCGCAACGCCTACCACAACTACACGACGTCGCTGGCGGCGCTGTACCGGCGGACGGAGCCCGCCGCGCCGTGAGCGCAAAGGCCACCGGCGGCGGGGTGCGTGGTGACGTGCGGAGCGAAGCGCGCGGCAACATCGCGTTCAACCTCCTGCAGCAGCAACTGATCGGTCTGCGGGCCCAGCTGGACCGGCAGGTGTCCCAGTTGATGCGGCTCAACCGGCTCTCCAACCAGCTGATCAGCTGGCAGGGCGAGCGTGCCGTGGCCCAGATGTTCGCCGAGGCCATCGTGGACGTGCTGGACGTCGCCGTCGGTGCGGTGTGGATCCTCGACGACCACCACCCCGTCGACGACCGCTTCGGCCTCTGCGGCGCGGTGCTGCCGGCCGGAGGGGAAGACCTCGCCGACGAGCTGGTCGAAGAACTCAGCCGCAGGCTCGACGAGCGCAGCACCGGCGGCACGGTGTCGCTGTTCTCGCTGGGGCTCGACCCGCTGCCCGGCACCGCACTTATCGACGCGCTCGTGTGCCCGTGCATCGGCCGCCACGGTTCCACCACCGCGGTGCTGCTGGCGGCGAACTCCCCCACCACGGCGGGCATGGGCGAACCGGTCACCGAGGACACGCGGGAGATGCTGGCGGCACTGGCCGAGAAGTGCGCCGCCCACCTGGACTCCCGAGCGGACCGGCGGGTCATCGAGGGCCAACTGGAGCGGCTGCGCGAGTCCGAGGAGCGGCTGGAGCTGGTGCTGCGCGGCACCAACGACGGCTGGTGGGACTGGGACCTCGTGTCCGGCACGTGCCGCCTGTCGGCCCGGTGGCTGCAGATGCTCGGCCACCAGGGGTTGCAGGCGATGGTGCGGACCGGCTTCTGGGCCGACCTCGTGCATCCCGACGACCGGCCGGACTTCGAGCGCCGCCTGCACACAGCCCTCTCCACCGGTGCCGACAGCCTGGAGATCGAGCTGCGACTGCGCTGCGACGACGGGTCGCACCTCGCGGTGCTGGCCCGGGGCACGATCTCCCGCGACGTGGACGGGCGGCCGCTCCGCTTCGCCGGGTCGATCCTCGACCTCACCGAGCGCAAGCGCCATGAGGCGGACATCCATCGGCTCGCCTTCTACGACCCGCTCACGGACCTGCCCAACCGCCGCCTGCTCGGCGAGCGTCTCCAGCAGGCGCTCTCTCACCGCGAGGCCACCGGGCAGATCACCGCCATCCTCATGCTCGACCTGGACCGGTTCAAGACGCTGAACGACACGCACGGTCACGCCGCGGGCGACCAGCTGTTGCGCGCCGTCGGCCGGCGCCTCACCTCGCTGGTGCATCACGGCGACACGGTGGCCCGGTTGAGCGGCGACGAGTTCGTGGTGTTGCTGGAGAACCTGGGCGCCGACGCACCTCTTGCCCACGAGTCCGTCGCGCTCGTTGCCAACCATGTGCTGGCGGCGCTGAACGAGCCGTATGTGATCGACGTCGGCACCCTGCATCACAGCGCCAGCATCGGCGTCACCGTGGCCGACGAACCGCACGTGTCGGTGGAACGCCTGCTGCAGCAGGCCGACGTGGCGCTGTACCAGGCGAAGGCGGACGGCCGGAACAGCGTGCGGTTCTTCCACCCCTCCATGCAGGTCGCCGTGGACACGCGCAGCGCGCTGGAAGCCCGCCTGCGCGACGGTCTGGCCCGCGACGAGTTCGCCGTGGTGTACCAGGCGCAGGTGGACGTCAACGGCGATCTCTCCGGCGCTGAGGCGCTCGTGCGCTGGTTCCCCGCCGACCGCGACCCGGTCAGCCCGGCGGAGTTCATCCCCGTGGCCGAGGAGTCCGGCATGATCCACCAGCTCGGGCAGTGGGTGCTGGACACCGTGTGCTCCCAACTCGCCGCCTGGCAGCACCATGTGCCGCCCGGCTTTCGCATCGCCGTCAACCTCAGCGCCGCGGAGTTCCTCCACCCGGACTTCCCGGCGCGGATCCTGTCCACCCTCGAACGCCACGACGCACGCGGCAACGGTCTTCGCCTGGAGATCACCGAAGCCACCGTCCTCACCGACCTGGCGTTCGCCGCCGAGCGGATGAACCAACTGCGCGCGCACGGGATCGAATTCGCGCTCGACGACTTCGGCACCGGCTACTCGTCGCTCACCTACCTGCGCCGCCTGCCGGTCGACGAGGTGAAGATCGACCGCAGCTACGTCCGCCGGATGCTCGATGACGCCGACGATGCGGCCATCGTGCGTACCGTCATCACCCTGTGCGAGGCGCTCGACCTGAGGGTGGTTGCCGAGGGCGTGGAGACCGAGCAGCAGTGGACCCGCCTGGTGGAGGATCACTGCCGGCACTTCCAGGGCTTCCTGTTCGGCCACCCGGTGCCGCCACCGACGGAGGTGGCCGGGTTGATCAGCCCCCATGCCGCCCGCCGCCAGCGGACCATCGCCCTACCGCGCCGCTTGCGCTGAACGACGACGGGGCACTCCGACCCTCGCCACGCCGGCCGTGGGGACCTACGGTTCCTGCCATGGTCATGAACGTCAAGCCCATCCCCACGCTCGACGAGCGGATCAACGACATCCGCATGCGCACCGCCGAGATCGTCAACACGGACATCATCCCGAACGAGAACCGGTTGTGGCGCGCCCGCCGCGAGGGCGAGAGCTTCGCCGAGCGCACCGAGGTCCTCGAACTGCGCGCCGACATCAAGGAGAAGGTGAAGAAGGCCGGCCTGTGGGCACCGCACCTCCCCAAGGAGTACGGCGGCATGGGGCTGGACTTCCTGGCCCACGCCTACATGAACGAAGTGTTGGCCTACGCCATCGGCGCGGCGTCGCTGTTCGGCGTGGTGGCCCCGAACTCCGGCAACCAGAGCATCCTCGTGAAGTACGGCACCGAAGAGCAGAAGCAGAAGTGGCTGCTGCCGCTCATCGACGGAACGCTCGAGAGCGGCTTCTCCATGACCGAGCCGCACAACCCCGGCAGCGACCCGCGGTCGCTCACCACCACGGCGGTCATCGACGGCGATCACTTCGTGATCAACGGCCACAAGTGGTTCACGTCCAACGGCATCGACGCGGACTTCTTCATCGTCATGTGCCGCGTGGTGGACAAGGAGGTCGTGGAGAACGGCGGCGACCTGCGCAATGGCCCGATGGTGCAGATCATCGTCCCCACCGCCACCAAGGGCGTCAACATCGTCCGCGGCATCGGGGTGTGGGGCCGCGGCGAGAGCGACCACTGCGAGGTGAAGTACGAGGACGTGCGGGTGCCGGTGGCCAACGCGCTGGGCCGGGTGGGCGAGGGCCACCAGGCCGCGCAGGACCGCCTGGGCGCCGGCCGCATCTACCACTGCATGAACTGCGTGGGCCAGATGTGGCGGGCCTTCGACCTGATGGTCGAGCGTGCCGCCAAGCGTGAGGTGCACGGCGGGGTGCTGGCCGACAAGCAGTTCACCCAGGGCGCCATCGCCGACAGCTATGTGGACATCCAGACCGCCCGGCTGTTCACCATCCACGCCGCGGAGAAGATCGACCAGGGGCTGCACGGCGCCCGCACCGACATCTCGGCCATCAAGATCTACGTGCCGGCCGCCTACACGCGGGTGGTGGACCGGGCCATCCAGATCTGGGGCGCGGCCGGCGTGTCCAACGACCTGCCGCTGTGGGGCATGTACCAGGGTGCCCGCACGCTGCGCATCGCCGACGGCCCCGACGAGGTGCACAAGATCCTCATCGCCAAGAACATCCTCGGCCGCTACGCCAAGGGCGAAGGCTGGGACTTCGGCAACTGACGCAGGTCAGACGGCCGCACCGTCCACGGCGTCGGCGATCCGGCACACGAGGTCGATCCACCACGGCGGGCCGGCGATGGCCCGCTCGGGCATCGGGCGCACCATGTTCGGCGCATGGTGCAGCACCGAGCCACCCATGAACCCGCCACGGCTGGCCCGCGCCTTGCTCACCTCACCGAGCCGCACGGCGGCGGGCTCGATGGCGATGTCCACATCGCGCCACAGGTCCAGCAACACCTGGTGCAGTTCCGGCGTCAAGGCAGCGGCGGCAAGCTCAGGTGGGTTGCTGACCACCTTCCGGCCGCGACGCGGGTCGTACTCGCCAGGCCGCCAGTTCGGGTCGTTGGGGTCCTGGTAGGACCGCAGCAGGCCCACCAGGCCGCGGGGGTTGGCGCAGGCCACCGCCAGTTCGCTGGTCCACTCGTCGTAGGCCTTGTTGCGGTTCGGGCCGCTGCGCAGCTCGCGAAGGAAGGCATTGCCCAGCGGCCGGCCCTCGATCTGCAGCGACCAGCCGCGGCCACGCACCACCCCAGTGGCCAGGATCGACCGCTCGCCGCGCACCTCGAGTTGGGCACCCAGTTGCGGCGCGAGCAACTGCCATGCGCCCGCGAGCGTGAGTTCGTCGCCGGAGCCGCCGGCCCCGCGCTGCTTCGAGAACAACCCCATCCGTCCACCTTCCCCGGGCCGGAGTGTAGGAGGGCCAACCCGGTTGCCGAGTGCAACCAGGGCGTGCTCTGCTCTGGCGATGACCACGTCACCCCGCCACCGCGACGTCCACCTGGTGCTGCCCGACGCGGCGCATGAGCAGGTGGTGGTCACCGACGGCGGCGCGCTTCCCCGGCGTCGGGTGCAACTGGCCGCGGGCGAGTCCACGGCACAGGCGGTGCGCCGCGACCTGATGGCCGACGCCGACCTGCCCGACGTGGCCATTCTCGACCTGCTGTTCGACGAGCGCGAGTTCGACCTGAACGACGATGGTCGCCCCCTGCGCGCCCTCGCCCTGCTGGGGCCGGCACCCGCCGGATGGGCACCGCCGGCCGGCTGGCGCTGGCGCCGGGCGGAGGAGGCGATGGGCGGGGGTTCGGCCGATCCGGTGACCGGCCCGCCGACCTGGCTGGCCTCGCTGCAGCAGTGGGCTGCGGAGTGGGCCGGCGCCGAGGAGGTGCCGGCCGCCCGGGCGGCCTGGGCGCGGCCGGCGTGGTGGGCGGACATGACCGCATGGATCCACCGGCAACTCGCCACGGCCGGGCGGCACGCCACCGGCCCGGTGGAGCAGGTGCGCCACTGGGGCATCTCCGCAGTCCTCCGGGTGCCCACCGACGGCGGCCCGGTCTGGGTGAAGGAGGTCTTCCCGGTGTTCGCCTACGAACCGGCGATCACCGCGCTCGTCGCCCACCGCGTCCCCCGCACCGCACCGGCGGTGCTGGCTGCCGAGGGCACCCGGTTGATGATGGCCGAGGTCGAGGGCGGGCTGTACGCCGCGCACCCGGAGGACACCGCCGTGCCCTACGCCGCGCTGCACGACCTGCAGGCGGTGGTGTCCGTGGAGGAGGCGCTGGCCGCCGGCGTTCCCGACCGGCGCTTCACCAGCCTCGCCGCCGACCTGCACGCCGCGCTGGTGCACCCTGTGGTGGCCGAGGTCCTGCGGTGCACGCCCGCGGACGCGGACCGGCTTGCGGAGCGGATCGCCGCAGCGGCTGCCGGTCTGGCCGACCTGCCCGACGTGCTGGTGCACGGCGACTTCCATCCGGGCAATGTGATCGACGGTCCCGTGATCCTCGACTGGTCCGACGCTGCGGTCAGCAACCCGCTGGTGGACGCTGCAGTGTGGGACCGCTGGCTCGACGACGGCACGGCCTGGCGCCAACTGGCGGGCACCTGGGGCGTGGCCGACACCGGCGCCGGCAGAGCCGCCGTGCAGGCATACCACCTGGTGAGTTACGCCCGCATCGTGACCGCTCTGGAACCCGCGCACCGCTTCCAGCAGTTGGACGGGCTGCGCGAGCACCACCGGATGATGGTGGAGGCGCTGCGCTGAATCGCCTGGCGCGGTCAGCCGGCCAGCGCCGCCTTCACCAGCGCGGCGATCTGCGCGCCGTCGGCCGTGGGGCCGGCCTTGGCCCGCACGGCGGCGATCACCTTGCCCATGGCCTTCATGCCGTCGCCCGCATGTGCGGCGACTTCCTCGGCCACCACGGCCTTCAGGTCGTCGTCGCTGAGGGTGGCCGGCAGGTAGGCCTCCAGCACCGCAGCTTCCGCCCGCTCGCGCTCCACCTTCTCCGGCCGACCGGCGGTGACGAACGCGTCGGCGGTCTCGTGGTGTTTGCGGGCCTCGGTGACCAGCACCGCCACCACCTGATCGTCGCCGAGCACCACCTGCTCCTTGCCGGCCGTCTCGGCCACGGCGATGGCCGCCAGCGCCTGCCGCAGGGCGGACAGGGCCACCTCGTCGCGGGCCTTCATCGCCACGGTCAGCGCCTGCTGCAGTTGGTCCTTCACGGTGCTCATGGACCCCAGGGTACGGCCGTGCCTGCCGGTGCCTCCAGCGGATAGCGTCGCCGCCGTGCTCGGCGCGATCGGTGACCTGGTGGAAGACGTGGTGGTGCGTCTGCACGGAGCCATCAACCTGGCCTCGGACACCGACGCCGAGGTCACCCGCCGGCGAGGCGGCAGCGCCGCCAACGTGGTGGAGGCCGCGGCCCGCGACGGTGCGGCAGCCCGCTTCATCGGCCAGGTGGGCGACGACCCCACGGGCCGCTGGCTCACCGGCGTGCTGGAGGCCTTCGGCGCGGAGTGCGCCGTGCGGCGGGCCGGCCGCAGCGGCACGATCGTGGTGCTGGTGGACCACGACGGCGAGCGGACGATGCTGTGCGACCGCGGCGCCTGCACCCACCTGGCCGAGCCCGACCCCGCCTGGCTGGATGGGCTGCACACCCTGCACATCCCCTACTACTCCCTGGTCGGCGAGCCGCTGGCCGGCACATCAGCGACGCTTGCCCAGTGGGCCAACGCCCGCGGGATCACCGTGGCGGTGGACACCTCGTCGGCTGCCCTGCTGCAGGCCGCCGGGTCGGGGCCGGCGCTGGCGCGGATCGCCGCGCTGCGCCCGCGGGTGGTGCTGGCAAACGAGTTGGAGGCCGAGGTCCTGGGCGACGGCCTGCTGGCGCTGGATGCCGTGGTCGTGGTGAAGCACGGGGCCGGTCCGGCCATGGTGCATCAGCCCGGGGCGGCACCGGTGGCGGTACCCGCCGAGCAGGTGGCCGAGGTGCGCGACACCACCGGCGCGGGGGACGCGTTCGCCGCCGGGTTCCTGACCTCGCTGGCGGGCGGGGCCGGGGCGGTCGCAGCGACAACGGAAGGCCATCGGGTGGCCGCCGCCACGGTGCGCCGGGTGTCTGCCGCTACCCGGGCCGCTGGGTCATGACCCGGCCATCACCCAGTAGGTGAGCAGGCCACTGACTACGGCGAGCCCGGTGAACATCGCCACCAGCGACGTCAGGCCGCCGGCGCGGCGGGGCGGGCGCAGTGGGGGCAGTTGCTGCGCCGGCACCGGTGCAGCGCCCGGCACCGGCAATGCCGCGCCGCAGCGCGTGCAGAAGCGCGTCGCCCGCTGGTCGGCGTGACCGCACGACGGGCAGGGGGCGCTCACCCGCTGTTCCGCTGCTGCATGGCCGCCACCAGGCCGACCACCCCGGCCACCACCATCACGATCACGCCGACCGTGGTGACCACGTGCGGCTTGGTGTCCAGGGCACCCACGTTGCCGCCGGCGATCCCGAACGGTATGTCGCCCGACTCGGTGATCGCCGTGGCCCACATCCACACGCCGACGCTGATCGACCCCAGTGCCATGCCCAGGCCCCAGCGGCGGTTGACGAGGAAACCGAGCAGGCCGCCCACGGCGATGAGCGCCAGCACGAGGATCCGCATCCACGACGTGGCCGGCGGGATGAAGTCCGTACCGAAGTTGTCGGCGAACGAGGCGAAGTCGCCGGGGATCAGCGTGCCGATCACCACGGCCAGTGTGCCGAGGGCGCCGAGCACGCCGATGGCCACCGGCACGGGGGCCATGCCGTCCGGCCCCATCTCCCGCAGGGACAGCACGAACGCCACGCCACCCAGCGCGGCAGCGGCGATGGCCAGGAAGAAGCCCAACTCGTAGGTGACGGTGACGGTGGTACCCGGAGCCAGCAGGTTGATCTGCGCCTGGTCCAGCACGGCGACGCCCATCCCGCAGGCGTTGGCCAGCATGCCGGCGAGCGCCAGGCCGGCGCCGCCCGCCAGGCCCGTGCCCACGCGGCGACCGGTGGCGCCCAGCGCGGCACCGGCGATCAGCACCACGGCCCCGATGATCGCCCCGACCAGGTGGCTGGTGCCCACGTCGTTCATCACGAACGAGGTGGAACCCTCCAACACGCCGGTGACCGTGTAGCTGACCAGCGTGGTGACGGCCGCGGCGACGGCCAGTATCCCGGCCAGTGCCGACACGGCGAGCAGCGGGGTGATGCGGAACGGCTGCGCCACCATCGGCTGCTCGTTGGTGTCCACCGGCCACACCGCGTCCTCGTAGCCCATCGACGGCATGTGCGCGGTCTGCTCCACCACCGTGATGGCCTCGGTGGGCATGGCGGCCTCGCTCATCGGGGCGGGTGCCGGGGCGGGCATGGGCTCCGGCACCGGGGCAGCCGTCGGCGCGGGGGGCGGTGGTGCGGCCGGCATCGCAGCCGTGGGGGGCAGGGTCACCTCGTCCTCGGCAGCCGCCGCCGTACCGGCCGCTGCCGTCGCACCCGAACCCAACGCAACACCGCACTCCGTGCAGAACCGCTGACCCTGCAATGCTGCAGCGCCACACTGCGGACAGAACATGGGAGCTCCCCTCGCCTCGCTTGGGGCGAGCCTATTCCAGCTCGCGGGTCTCCCAGATGTGTTCCGGCGTGCGGGCGCGGGCGTAACGCTCCGCCATCCGGGCCAGCACGAAGTCCTCGAACATGCCCGCGGGGAGCGCCTCGCTGTACAGGTGGCCCTGCTGGCGCACGCACCCGAGGGCGATCAGCGCGTCCGCCTGAGCCCCGTTCTCCACGCCGTCGGCCGTCACCTCCAGGTCGATCTCGCGCACGAGGGCGATGATCGAGCGGACGATGGCGCGATCGTGCGGGTGCGACGTGATCGGCTCGATGGAGAGGCGGTCGATGCGCACCTCGTCGAGCGGCAGGCGGCGCAGCAGGCTCAGCGACGACACCCCACGAGCGAAGTCGTCCAGGCACACCCGACCACCCTGGGCACGGAAGGCGGCAAGGTTGGACGCAGCCGCCACGAGGTCCACGCTGACGGCGCTCTCCCTGACGTCGATCGTCACCAGTGCCGGGTCGACCCCCAGCAGCATCCTGCCGATCGGGTCGTCGCTCCAGCTTCGCTCGGTGGCCTCGGGCGCCATGTTCACCCGGAAGCGGAAGCCCTCCGGAAGGCCCAGCAGCGCCAGCCGCCGCAGGTGCGGCCGGGCGCTGGTGAGCACCCGCTCGGTCACCCGCTCCAGCAGGCCGGCAGACGCGGCAACGGCGTAGAACTCCGCCGCGGGCACCACCACGCCGTCACGCCGCACCCAGCGGGCCAGCAGTTCGGCACCGACGATCTCACCGCTGACGGCGTCCACCTCCGGCTGGAAGAAGGCGACGATCTCGCCGTCCTCGATCGCCCGGCGCAGCGTCTGTTCGCCTTCCAGCCGGTTCACCAGATCGCGCTGCATCTCCCGGTCGAACAACTCCACCCGGTTGCGGCCGCCGGCCTTCGCCTTGTAGAGCGCGGCGTTGGCGTGGCGCAGCAACTCGCTGGCAGCCACGCCGTGCTCGGGGGCCGCGGCCACCCCGATGCTGACCGACGACGGCACCTCCCGCCCTTCCGCGTACACCGGCTGGGCCAGCACCGCCACCAGGCGGTGGGCCACGGCGGAGGCCTCCTCCATCGCCATCCCGGGCATCACCACGACGAACTCGTCACCACCCATGCGGCCGGCCACCGAACCCGGCTCGAGGCTGCGAGCCAGCCGGTCGGCGATGATGCTGATGAACCGGTCGCCGCCGCGGTGGCCGAGCGCGTCGTTGACCGCCTTGAAGCGGTCGAGGTCGCAGAACAGGAGGCCCACCGGCTGCTGCTGCACCGTCGTCATCACCTGCTCCAGCAGTTCCAGCGTGCCGCGCCGGTTGTACAGGCCGGTCAACGGGTCATGGGTGGCCTGGTGGCCGAGGCGTCGGTTGATCGCCGCCAACTGCTCGTTCACCCCGGTCAGCTCGCTGCGCTCGTGGGCCAGGTCGCGCAGCAGGCGCTCGCTGCGCCATTGCACCCGGATGGCCTCGGTGGTGGAGCGGGAGAGCACCTGGTGCAGCACCAGCAGGGCCACACCGAACAGCCCGGCCAGCAGGCCGAGGCCGTGGAGGCGCTCGTCGTCCGACGACAGCAGTGAGTAGGCAGGCAGGCCCACCAGGGGTGTGACGAAGGCGAGGTACAGGTCGCGCCGGCCGGCAGTGACGATGCACCCGACCGCGCTCGCCGTGGCGGGGAACAGGGTGAACAGCAGCACCATCTCCACCGGTCCGTCGCCCGCCACCCATGGGCACATGCCGAACAAGGCGCCGACAGCGACGAACGAGGCCGTCACCATGACTCGGGTGACGGGCGAGATGCCGCCCGTCTCGGTGCGGGTGTAGTACCGGTAGAGCGTGGCCAGGGTTACGACGGTGGCGGCTACCGCGCTGATCACCCACCAGCCGAACCGGGTGGTGGGCATCTCCGACCGCATCAGCGAACTCACCAACAGGGTGAACGGCACCAGGAGGAAGGGTGCGGGCGCGAGGTTGCCGACCACCATCGTGAAGGCGCGTTCACGGACGTAGGCGGTACTCGCCTCGTCGGTAGGACCCATCGGGTCGGCCAAAGGTGCTCTCCTCGAACTCACTCGCTGTGCACATCCTTCGGCATCGCGGCACGGTTTCTTGAGGGAGCATCGGGCACAGGCACCGGCGACAATGGGCCAGTGCGCGGACGCTTCGCCCCTTCCCCCACCGGCCCGCTCCACATCGGCAACCTGCGAACGGCCCTGGTCAGCGCGCTCGACGCCCGGGCTGCCGGCAGCGAATGGCTGGTCCGAATGGAGGATCTGGACCGCGTCACCAGTTCTCCCATCCACGAGGCCACGCAACTGGCAGCGTTGGCCGCGCTCGGCATGACCCCCGATGGGCCGGTGGTTCGTCAGAGCGACCGGTTCGACCGGTACCACGATGCAATTGCCGAACTGCAGCGGCAGGGCAGGGTCTACCCCTGCTTCTGCACCCGCCGCGAGATCCGCGAGGCCACCCAGGCACCGCACGGCGACCTGCCCGACGGGGCATACCCGGGCACCTGCCGCACGCTGTCCGCCGGCCGCCGGTCTGCACTGGAGCGCGAGGGGCGGCGCCCGGCCTTGCGGCTGCGCACCGACGGCGAGCGGTTCGCGGTGGACGACGCGGTGGCCGGCCGGTACGAGGGCGTGGTGGACGACGTGGTGCTCCAGCGCAACGATGGCGTGCCCGCCTACAACCTGGCCGTCGTGGTGGACGACGCCGCCCAGGGCATGGAGCGAGTGGTCCGCGGCGACGATCTGCTGTCCAGCACGCCCCGCCAGATGCTGCTCCAGCACCTGCTCGGCCTGCCCACGCCCTCCTACGCCCACATCCCGCTGGTGCTCGCGCCCGACGGCGCCCGGCTGGCCAAGCGGCACGGCGCCGTCACCTTGCCGGAACTGGCCGAGCACGGGCTGGGCGCCCCCGCCGTGCTGGCCCTCCTGGCGCACTCCCTCGGGCTGGCCTCCGGCGCCGAACAGGTGACGTTCGCCGAACTGGTCCCCGGCTTCGACGTGCGCACCGTGCCGCGCCAGCCCTGGATCTGGCACGATCACGGGTGATGGCCGACGACCTGCACCGCATCCTCGGGTACCACGACGCGATCGACGACCGCGACGACATCCGCGAACTGGCCGCCGAGGTCTACGCCGTCCCGTTCTGGACCCCCGACTTCTGCGCCACCATCATCCGCGCCGCGGAGGCCGTGGGGGCCTTCGAACCCCAGCCGGACGACCCGGTGCCGGGCCACGAGGTGTCGCTGGCGGTCATCAGCCCTCGCCTGTTCGAGGCGGTGGAGCAGGACATCGGCATGCGGGTCTGGCCGCTGCTGCGCACCGTCTGGCCGTACATCGACTACCACGGGCTACGCGATGCGTTCGTCATCAAGTACGAGATGGGTGGCCAGCAGCACCTGCGGATGCATCACGACGTGGCCCAGGTGTCGGCCTCCGTGAAGCTCAACGACGGCTACGAGGGAGCCGTGCTGGACTTCCCCCGACAGGGTGTCGACAACTCGTCCCTGGCGGTCGGCGAGGCCATCGTGTGGCCGTCGCTGGTCACCCACCCTCATCAGGCCACCCCGCTGCGCAGTGGCGTGAAGTACGGCCTCACCATCTGGTGCGAACTGCCCAACTTCTCCTAACTGCAACGAGGCCGCGACGCCCCCGCCGCCAGGCCGCGGGATAGACTCCGACCTGATCGTCGTCTTCTCCGTCGTCCACCTCGTGAGGCACCCCCAACCATGACCCTCGCCCGTCGCCGTCTCGCAGCGCTGTGTCTTCCGCTCGGCCTCGCCGGCCTGTCGGGGTTGTCCGCCTGCGCCCAGTCCACCAGCGCCGAGGCGCCCACCACGGTGGCCACCACCGCGCCGCCCACCACCGCAGCCCCCACCACGCTGCCGCCCACCACCGAGGCACCCACCACCGTGCCCGCCACCGAGGCACCCACCACGGTCGTCGACCCTGGCACCACCCTGCCGAAGAACGTCGAGATCGTCGGCCCGTCGGCCACGGCGCTGGTCGCGGTGGGCACGCAGAACGGCGACGAGACCGCCAAGATCCAGATGCGGCTCACCCAGCTCGGCTTCTGGTCGGGCAACATCGCCGACGGCCTGTACGGCCAAGCCACCATGCAGGCGGTCATGGCCTTCCAGAAGTACCTCGGCCTGCCCGCCAGCGGCCGGGTGGATCAGTCCACCGCGGCGTACCTGCAGTCCTTCACCGAGCGAGCCCACGGCACCGCCGACAGCGGCACGCTGGTGGAAGTGGACAAGACCAAGCAGCTCCTGTTCATCATCGTGGACGGCCGTACGGTGTGGACGTTCAACACCTCCACCGGCAGCGGCATCCCGTACACCGCGGTCAACCAGAACGACCCCACCAAGATCGAAACCGGCGATGCCGTCACCCCCAACGGCCTGTGGGAAGTCACTCGCCAGCGCGAGGAAGGCTGGTGGGAGGGCGACCTCGGCAAGATCTACCGGCCGAAGTACTTCCACGGCGGCGTCGCCATCCACGGGATGACCAACGTGCCCAACTACCCGGCGTCGCACGGTTGTGTGCGGGTCAGCGTGCCGGCGATGGATTTCATCTGGGCCACCAACCTGGTGCCCATCGGCACGCCGGTGTGGGTGCACGAGTAAGTCGCGGCCGCCGGCGCTAGGCGGTCAGTTCCGCCACGTAACGCTCACTCAGCTCGCCATCCGGCAGCTCGTCACACACCACGCACGGGTCAGCCCACCTGGCGGCGCCATCGAGCAACAGGCGGTCCTGCAGCAGGGCGGCCCGATGCTCCGTGGCCGCGGTGCGCGATGCGAGCACGATCATCCGGTCGCCGCGGCGGGCGATGGTCTCGCCCCCGTCGAACAGCCGGCGGATCTCCTCCACCACCCGAACCAGCACGAAGTCGGCGTCGAACGGCGAGAGGTGCCCGGTCCCCACGTCCACCAGCACCAGTTGGTACGCCGCCGCCGGTGACACACCGAGCACCGCACACTGGGCAGTCACCTCCTGCAGCCGCAGTCGCAGCACGTCGGGTGTCACCGCACCGGTCAGCGGATCCACGCAGACGCCCGCATGGGCGCCGCGCACGAACCCGTCCGCCCAGCCCTCCATCAGCGCGGCGATGGCCTCGGTGCTCAGCACCTGACGGCGCTGACGCCGGCGTAGTTCGCCCCGAGCGCGCACCACGCCCACCACCTCGTGCGCCGGGCGGCCGTCGGCGCCGAGCGTGGCGCCGAAGCGCCGCATCGCTCCTCCAGCCCGCTCGGCCGGCCGAACAGCGTGTCGATCACGTCGCTGGCCGCCTCGTGCGCCCACGGGTCCCGCGCGGCAGGGGCGCGCCGCTGCCAGTCCTCCAGGGTGAGCGCAGTGCCACGGGTACGCACAGGATGGGGACGTGCGCGCAGCGTGGCGATGACGCCGAACCGTGGGATCCGGCGGGACGGCCGGACGTCCGGACGGCGGGACGGGCCGGTCAGCCGGCCGGGTCGTCGGGGGTGGCTCGGCGGACCCGCAGCGGCCGGTCGTCGGCGTTGCGGCACTTGCCGCTGTGCAGATCGAACCGCCAGCCGTGCAGGGTGCAGACCAGTTCGTCGCCGTCCAGTTCGCCGAACACCGCCAGGTCGGCCTTGCGGTGCGGGCAGGTTCGCTGCATCACCCAATCGCCGATCCGAACCTCCTCGTCGGCGATGCCGCCGCGGTCGGGGTCCAGCTTGCGCAGTGCCTCGGCCTCGGTGCGGCGCATGCGCTCCACGTCCAGCGACTTGAAGAAGTTGTAGACGTACTCGTTGTACGGGCCACGGCGCCAGGCCTGGAAGCGGGCGCTCAGAAACAGGGCGTTGCTCCAGTCGTTGGCCCGCTGGGCGACCACGGTCTCTACCAGTTCACGCTGCACCTTGAACCAGAAGCCGTGGTCCTCGCCGGCCCACCGGCGGACTTCCCGCTGGGGGAAGTCCAGCGCGATCGGCAGGTCGCCGGCGTGCAGCACCACCACGTCGCCGATGGCGTCGCACACGGTGGGTGCCATCGCCATCAGCGGCTCCCACCAGGCCTTGAGCGTCTCCAGCAGGTCGTCCGTGGCGGGGTGCAGGCCGGCCTTCATCTGCTCCAGCCAGGGCAGCCAGTCCGCCTGGTAGCGGCGCAGGTAGGCCTCCTTGTCGGAGAAGATGGCGTCCACCTCCGCCTGCGGCAGGGGGTGGGTGACGGTGAACTCACCGCTGGCGCCGAACTCGATCTCGGTGCCGGGGATGGCCAGGATCGACTGGTGGTCGGCGGCGGCCAGCCGGCTCATGAAGCTGCGCTGGTCGGGGAAGATGCTCAGCTCGTCGCCCTTGATGATGTTGAGGCCCCACAGGTCGGGGTCCAGGAAGGCGGGCGGGCCGGCACTGGGCACCACGGCCCGACCGTGGATGGTCTCCACATAGCGCATGGCCCGGGCGAACTGGCTGTCCACCTTGGCGTCCACCAACTCGCGCATGCGCTCCGGCGTCTCCACATAGACCATCGGGTACCAGATGGCGCCGCTGTACTGCAGCCAGTGGAGGTCCACCGGGCCATGGTTGCGCAGGGCGTCCAGGTCGCTGGTGCGGCAGTCGTTCTGGTTCACCAGCCGGCCGGTGCCGTCGCTGATGACGATGGCCGAGTCGCCGCCGGGGCCGTCGGTGATGCTGGTCTCGCAGTGGATGGCGATGGTGAGGCGCGGCCCGAGCGACATCTCCTCACCGTCCACCGTGCGCACGATGTTGTGGAACCCCAGACCGCGCATGATGCGCTCCAGCTCGTGGGTGGGGTAGCCGGGGATGAGGACGGTGGTGTCCTTGTTCATCCGCTCCGTGAGGAACGTCTCGTCCAGATGGTCGGCGTGGATGTGCGAGATGTACAGGTACGTCGGATTGCAGATCCGCTCCATCAGCTCGTCGGACAGCTGGTCGTTGCGCGGGAACACGAACCAGGAGCCGAAGAACTGGGGGAGGAACCACGGGTCGCAGGCGATCGAACCGTCGACGGTGTCGACGAGGATGCCGGCATGGCCGATCGAGGTGGCACGCATGACGGTGAGGTTACAGAGCGCTGCCTCACACTGCCCAGGGACTCAGGTCCCTTGGGGCGGCCGCGGCGTGGGCGGCGTCAGGCGACGGGCGGGTCGGTGAACTGCTGGCCGGCGCGCGACACGTGCTCGGTCCAGGTGCTGCCGTCCCAGTAGCGCAGCTCGAAGCGGCCGGCCGGGTCGGCGTACCAGCCGGCGGGCACAGCGGGCGCAGCCGCAGCGGGGGCGGCGGCCGGCGCGGGCTGGTAGGCGGGGGCCGGCTCGTAGACCGGGGCGGGTTCCATGGGGGCCACGGGGGCGGGGGCGGCGGGCTCGGGGCTGACGGCCCAGCCGGCAGGCTCTGCCACCGGAGCCGGTGCCACGGGCTCGGGGACCACGATGGGTGTGGGCTCGACGATCGGCGCGGCTTCCACCAGGGGGGCGGGCTCCACCACTGCGGAGGGAGCGGCCTCCGCCGCAGGGGCGGCCTCGGCAGCGGCGCTCGAGGCACCGGCCTCACGGGAGAGGAAGGCGGTGACGTCGCCGCCGGTGGGCACGATGGCCACCACGGACCAGCCCTCGGCGGACTTCTCGGTGAGGGTGGCGGCAAGCGCCGCGGGGTCGTAGGAGGAGGCGCTGACGGACGAGAATTCCTGCATGGCCGCGAACTTAGCGCGGCCGTCAAGCCGGATTGTCAGGGGCAGGGTCTGCCGGGCCGTCCCGAGCGGCGTGGGCCGCGTCAGGCCGGCAGCACCAGCGCGTGCACGTCGGTGCCGTCCGGCGGGCCGTCGTGCACCAGTTCACCGTCGCGCAGGGCGATCAACCGCTGCACCCGGTTGACGAACTGCAGCTCGTGGGTGGCCACCACCAGCGTGGCCCCTGCCGCTGCGGCATCGTCCAGGAGGGACAGCAGCGCCTCCTTGCCAGTGGCGTCCAGGCCGACGAACGGCTCGTCCACCAGCAGCAGGTCGAACGGGCGGATCATGCCCAGCGCGATCGACGCCTTCTGGCGCAGGCCGCGGCTGAACGTGGTGGGGATGTCGTCGCGCCGATCGCCGAGGTGCAGGCGGTCCAGCAGTTCCTCGGCCTTCGGCTGCCACTCCGTGACCCCGTGGAGGCGGGCGACGTACTCGAGGTGCTCCCACAGCGAGAGGTCGTCGTAGAACGTGGGGTTGTCGCTCAGCCAACTCAGCGAGCGCCGGGCGCCGACGGTGCCGGACGTGTGGCCCATCACGATCACATGGCCGCCGGAGGGGTCCAGCAGCCCGGCGGCCATGCGCAGCAGGGTGGTCTTGCCGCTGCCGTTGTGGCCCACCAGCGCCACGTGCTGACCCTGGGGCACCTGCAGGTCCAGCGGCTGCAGGGCGGGGCGGTCGCCGTAGTCCTTGGTGAGACCCACGGTGGCGAGCGCGGGGACGGCGGTGTTGGGAGTGCGGCTCATGACGTCTCCGATCGGGAACTGCGCTGGGCCGCGGTGTACTCGCGCCCTTCGTTCATGAAGGCCCGGATGCGACGGCGCACATGGTCGCGGACCTTCACCCAGTAGCGGACGAGTGCGACGAAGAGGACGGCACCGACGGCGGCCCGCACCGCAGCGGCATCCACCGAGTCGCCCGCTCGCCAGGCGGCGCGGGGCAGCAGCACCACGCTGACGCCCAGCAGGCTGACCAGCAGCGGCCAGATGGTGCGCAGGGTGGTGGTGAAACCGGCCATCTCCGGCGGCATGAACACTTCCTGCGACGGTTGCGACGTGGGGTCCGGCGCGTCGCGCACCACGCTGACCACCGACCCGGCGGTGCCGGCCACCACCGTGGGCAGGGCCAGGATCGCCACGGGCACCAGCGCGTCCGTGCCGAGCGTGAGCACGGCCACGGCGCCGGCGATCGCCGCGAAGGGCACCAGTGCGACGGCCGGGGCGACGAGGTGGCGGGCCATCAGCGCGCCGCGGTCCACCGGCAGGCCATCGGCCAGGTCCGCCTGGTCGACCTCCTGGGACAGGGGCTCCATCACCTCGAGACCGAGCACGAAGGCCACGAGCGCAGCCACCAGCACCGCAGTGGTGGTGCCCTTCACCACCGCCGCTTCGGCGTAGCCGAGCGCCGCCGCCAACGCCGCCATGCGCAGGAGGCGGCCGGTGGGGAAGCGGAGCAGGCCGTGCCAGCCGCGCCGCCACACGGTGTGCAACGGCGAGCGGCGGGCGGAGGGGCGTAGGCGCCGCCACGGGGTGCTGCGGGTGCGCTCCTGGTTCAGCTGGCGGCGCAGGAGGATGACGGTGCGGAGGTCCTGCATGGTGACGGCGAAGCGCAGCTGGGCCACCAGCGAGCTGCGCCGGGCAAGTGCCTCCAGCGAGATGCGGCGCAGCAGGGTCATGCCCACGGTCACGAGGGCAGCCGCCAGCAGCAGGCCCACGAGGTCCACCGGGTCCTGCCGCCAGCCCCAGAACGCCAGGTCACCGAGCGTGGTGGCAGGGCCGGGGACGCCACGGACGAGCGCGCCGGTCTGCCAGGCCACCAGCGCCAGGCCCACCACCGTGGCCGCCCAGCGCGGCACGCGCATGGTGTGGGCGAGGAGGGCCGCGGCCAGCCACCACAGCGCCACCGCGGCGCCGTACAGGGCGCCGCTGGCGAGCCAGGCGAGGATGCTGCCCGGCAGGCGGCGGCCGGCGAGTTGGCCGGCGATCGCGCCGGCGCCGGCGCCGGCGAACACGACGGCACGCAACCGCTGGACGGCGGGCCGGGCCAGCGCTTGGCGGCGGTCGATGGGGGCCAGCATCACGTGGGCGACGTCGGCTGCCTCCAGCGCCAGCGGGCCGCCGTTGACGCCGCCGCGCAGGCCCAGCAGCACGGCGAGGGCGGCGACCAGGCCGAGCGCGGCCGGGCCGTGGTCGGCGACGTTGAGGAGGGCGTCGCCGGTGACGGTGGCGTCCTTCACCGAGTCGCTGATCAGCAGGATGGCACCCCCGCCGAGGATGCCGAAGATGTAGACGCGATAGGCCACCTCGAACCAGTCCAGGCTGCCGAGGCGATGCAGCTGGCGGGTACGGCGGAGCTGGCGGAGGGCGGCCAGCGAACCGTCGGGGACGGCCAGGTCGGCGGCGGTCATCCGGCCCGCCTCATGTGGCGGTGGCCCCCGGGCCGGTCTCGGCGGGGCGTTCGGGGTCGGCCGACCAGCCGGACCAACTGGCCACGTACAGGCGAGCCGGGGCGAGGCCGGCGTGCTCCATCGCCACCAGGTTGGCGCAGGCGCTGACGCCCGAACCGCAGTAGGCGATGGCCTCGGGGCTGGTCTCGGCAGTGACACCGAGGGCGGCGAAGTGGGCGCGCAGTTCGGCGGGCGAGCGCAGCCTGCCGTCGGCGCCGAGCACCGCGGCCCAGGGCGCGTTGCGGGCGCCAGGTACATGGCCGGGCCGCGGGTCCACCAGGGTCACCTCACCGGTGAACCGTTCGGGCGCCCGCGCATCCAACACGGCCCCACCGGCTGCGGCGTGGGCGAGTGCGTCGTCCGCCCCGGCCAGCCGGGTGACAGGCCACGGCACGGGGGTGAAGGTGGCAGGTGCCGGTGTGCGGCCCGGGCCGGTCTCCACCGGGCGGCCGGCGGCGGTCCAGGCGGGCAGACCTCCGTCCAGCAGGGCGGCGTCGTGGCCGATCATCCGCAGCATCACCACCAGGCGGCCGGCGGTGAGCCCGCCGGAGTCGTCGTAGGCCACCACCGCGGTGTCGTCGCCGATGCCCAGGCTGCCCATCGCCGCGGCGAATGCCTCCGGGGTGGGGAAGGGATGGCGGCCCTCGGTGGCCGGCCGGCCGTGGGCGGCGAGTTGGGTGTCCAGGTCTGCCCAGACGGCTCCTGGAAGGTGGCCGGCCTGGTAGGCGGCCCGCCCGTCCGTGCCGTCGAGGTACCAGCGGACGTCCACGACCACGGCGTCGGGCGGCGGGGTGCTCACGACGGGTTCGATCACGAGTGACCATCCTGCCAGCAGATTCCGGCTCTTGCGCGGCAGAATGGGGCGATGTCCGTCAATGGCCTGCACGACTTCTTCGCCGTCCTGGCCATTGCCGCGCTCGCCGGCACGCTGGCGCTGGTGGTGGCGAAGGTCGTGTCGTTCGCCGCACCCAACGCCCCGACCTTCACGTTCCTCGGGCTGGCGCACAAGGTGCAGTTGCCGCTCGCCGCGCTGGTGGCCGCCGTCGCCACCGGGGCAGCCTCTACTTCAGCGAGTCCGGCAACCTGTGGGCACCCTGCCGGTTCTGCTGGTTCCAGCGGATCTTCATGTACTCGCTGGCCGTCGTGCTGGTGGTCGCCGCGGTGCGGCGCGACCGGTCGATCCGCTGGTACGCCGGCGCGCTGGCGCTCATCGGCATGCTCATCAGCATCTGGCACATGCTGCTGGAGCGTGGCGTGGTCAGCGAAAGCTCGGAGTGCGCACTCACCATCCCCTGCGCCACGCCCTACTACATCTCGTTCGGCGACCATCGCGACCCCACTACCCTTGGGCCGGCGGACTGGTACGGGATCACCCTCGCGGTCATGGCGTTCGCCGCGTTCGTCTTCATCCTCGTCGTGCTGTTCCTGCCCGAACCGCTCGACGACGCACTCGACACCCCCGATTCCCTCGATCAACTGGAGGACCACGATGGCCAACCGGCAGCGGGCTGAGGCCCGGCGCAAGGCAGCAGCGAAGGCAGCCCGAGGCGGCGGCGGGGGCGGCTCCGTGCCGTGGCTGTGGATCGGCGTCGCACTCGCGGCAGTGGTGGCCGTCATCGTGGTGGTCGTGGTGGTCACCGGTGGCGACGATGACCCCGCGGCCGGCGACTCCACGGTGGCCACCAACCCGTCCAGCAACTTCCCGGACAGCCAGCCAGTGGAGGTGGACGGCGACCCGCTGCTCACCTACAACCCCGACGCCCCGCTCGACGAGGCCGTGGGAATGACCGCGCCGATCCTGGTGGGCAAGAACTTCCAGGGCGACACCATCACGGTGGACGCCGCCACCAACGGGCCCACGATGCTGGTCTTCCTGGCCCACTGGTGCCCGCACTGCAACGCAGAGATTCCCCGCCTGCTGGACTGGAAGACCCTCGGTGACGTGCCCGACGAGTTGAACGTCATCGGCGTCGCCACCGCCAACTCGCCGTCGTCGGTGAACTACCCGCCGGCCGACTGGTTCTCCAACAAGGGTTGGTCGTGGCCGGTGCTGGTGGACGAGTCGCAGGGCGACGGCACCGCCGGTGTCGCCGCCACGGCGATGGGCGCCAGCGCCTGGCCGTACATCATCATCATCGGTGCCGACGGCAAGGTGAAGGTGCGGGTGTCCGGCGAGAAGTCGATCGACGAGATCAACCGGCTGGTCACCGACGCGCTCAACTCGTGAGATCGGCGGCGGCTTCGGCCGCCGCCAGCACCGCTCGTAGCGGCCGCCCCAGTGCGGCTGCCGCGGCGGCGGCATCGTCGTGCTCCGGCTTCACCCGGCCCGCCGACACCTTCACCCGGATCGGGTGACCCTCCACGTGCACCACCTGCTCCTCACGCTGCTGCGGCCAGCGGGTCAGTGTGGTGCCGCGCAGGCCCAGCGAGCCGGTCTCGCGCACCAGCACCGCACCCACCGCCGCGGCCAGCGCCGGGTCGCACAGGGCGTGCACGGTGTGCGCCGGGCGACCCTTCTTCATCACGATCGGGGACGCCCAGGCGTCGTGCGCCCCTGCGGCCAGCAAGGCGGTGATGGCATGGGCCAGCACCTCCCCGGTCGCGTCGTCCACGTTCACCTCCAGCAGTTGCACGGGCTGGCCCGGCGCGGGCAGCAGGCTGGCGGCGGGCTCGCTGCCGATCACCACCTGCACCACGTTCGGCCGGCCGGGGATGTCGGCCCGCCCCGCGCCGTAACCGACCGAGGCGACCGCCATTGCGGGCAGCGGCGCGAACTCGTCGGCGAGTGCGGTCATGAGGGCGATGCCGGTGGGCGTGGCGAGTTCGCGGTGGTCCTCGATGCCGCGGACGGGCGCACCCCGGCGGGCCAGCAGTTCCATCACCGCCGGTGCCGGTGTGGGCAGCAGGCCGTGCGCGGCACGCACCGTGCCCTGCCCGACGGTGATCGGGCTGCAGACGATGCGATCCACGCCCAGCACCTCGAGCGCAGCACACGCGCCCACGATGTCCACGATGGCGTCGAGGCTGCCGACCTCGTGGAACTCCACGTCGTCGGGGTCCTGCCGGTGCATCGCGCCCTCCACCTCGGCCAGCAGGCGGAACGTGCGCTGGGCGCGGTCGCGCACCCGGGGCGGCAGGTCGGCGGCATCCAGCATGGCTCGGATGTCGCGGTACGGCCGGTGCGGCGCGTGCGAGTGATCGTGGTCGTGACCGTGATCGTCGTGGTCGTGATCGTCGTGGTCGTGATGGTGACGGTGATCGTCGGGACCATGATCGTGGTGAGGATGCTCGTCACCATGGTCGCCATCGTCGTGCAGCGCCACGTGCGCCTGGGTGGCAGCGATCCCGCAGCGCAGCACGGGCTCGAACGTGAGGGCGTAGCCGTCCACCGGCAGGGCACCGACGATCTGCATCACCTGCACCGGGTCGGCCCCGGCGTGCACCAGCGCAGCCATCGTCATGTCGCCTGCGGTGCCGGCGAAGCAGTGGAACCAGGCGGTGCGGCCGGCGGCGCTCATCCGCACATCCTGGCCACCGCGCAGGCCGCGCCGAAACCGTTGTCGATGCCCACCACGGTGACGCCGCTGGCGCACGAGGCGTGCATGGCCAGAAGGGCGGTGACCCCTTCCAGGCCGGCGCCGTAGCCGACGCTGGTGGGCACGGCCACCACCGGCGCCGCACTGAGCCCGGCCACCACGCTGGCCAGGGCGCCCTCCATGCCGGCGACCACCACGAGGGCGTCGGCGGAAACCACCTCGTCGTGGTGGGCGAGCAGGCGGTGCAGCCCGGCGACCCCCACGTCGGTGATCCGGTGAGCGGCGAAACCGTGGGCACGCAACGTGAGTGCACACTCCTCCACCACCGGCAGGTCGCTGGTGCCTGCACTGAGCACCAGCACCTTGGACTGGCGGTGCGGCAGCGGTGCCCGCCACAGCACGCAGCCGGCGTGGGCGTCGCCGCCGGGGTGCTCGGCCAGGACCGCCGCGGCCATCTCAGGGGTGACTCGGGTGAGCAGCACCGGGCCGCTGCCGTGGGTCAACAGTTCGCCGACGATGGCGATGCACTGCGCCACGGTCTTGCCCTGGCCGTAGACCGCTTCGGGCATGCCTTGGCGCAGGGCGCGGTGGTGGTCCACCAGTGCGTCACCGATGTCGGCGAACGGCAGCCGCCGCAGCCGGGCCACTGCGTCGTCCGGGCTGGTCGTGCCAGCGCGCACCTCGTCGATCAGCGCCCGCAGCGCCGCCTCATCCATTCCGCCATTGTGCCCCGCCCCACCGCCCACCCCACCGAACTTGTCGCGGCCCGACAACGGGAATCGTCGGTCAGACCCGCGACAAGTTCGGTGGGGGAATGGGGAGGGCGGGGGAGGGTGGCGGGCAATAGCCTGAGGGACATGACTGCCAGCGCTGCCGCCACCGATGCCTCCGCCCGCCCTGTGCGGGTGGGCTTCCTCGGGCCGCGGGGCACGTTCACCGAGCAGGCGCTCACCGGTCAGGCCGACCTTGCCGACGCCGAGCACGTGCTGTACCGCACGATGCCCGACGTGCTGGATGCCGTGGAGCACGGCGAGGTGGACCTCGGCTTCGTCGCCATCGAGAACTCGATCGAAGGCGCGGTCAACCTGACCCAGGACGAACTGGCCTTCAACCACTCCCTCCTCATCCAGCGCGAAGTGGTGCTGGACATCGAGCACTGCCTGATGGCCCAGCCGGGTACGAGCATCGATGAGGTCAAGGTGGTGCTCAGCATCCCGGTGGCCAGCGCCCAGTGCCACGCCTACCTGCGCAACCATGTGGGAGGTGCGGAGCTGCGGGCCACCAACAGCACGGCAGAGGCCGCCCGCATCGTGGCCGAGGAGCTCGGCCCCGGCGCCGCAGCCGTGGCCCCGCGGGCCAGCGCCGAGCTGTACGGGCTGGAGATCCTGGCCGCGAACATCGCCGACCACCCGGGCGACCAGACCCGCTTCGTGCTGGTGGCCAAGGACGGCATCCCGGCCCCCACCGGGCACGACCGCACCGCGCTGGTGATCTACCAGCGGGCCGATGCCCCCGGCAGCCTCATCAGCATCCTCCAGGAGTTCGCCGCCCGGCGGATCAACCTGTCCAACCTGATCTCCCGGCCGACGAAGGACGGCGGCCTCGGCGACTACTGCTTCGTCGTCTACGCCGACGGCCACATCGCCGACGAGTTGGTAGCCGACGCGATGCGCGCCCTGCACTCCAAGCAAGGCCGGGTGAAGTTCCTGGGCAGCTACCCGGCGGCAGGCGAACACGCCGGCAGTGCCCGGGAGCACGCGGACGCCCGCTGGCGCGAGGCCGACGACTGGGTCCAGAGCCTGCGCCGCCGCATCCGCTGACCGGCGCGGAAAACGTGCCCGAAATGTGATGGGATGGGACACGGGCGAGCTCTCGTCAGGTGAGCGAGCTCGAAAGGAACCCCCACCATGACCACCCGGCGCACCCTCCACCTCGTGCTGGCCGGCACGCTGGTTGCCGCCACGCTTGCCGCGTGCAGCAGCGAGACCACGTCCACCGCCGAGTCCACCACCAGCATCGCGGACACCACCACCATCGCCGAGTCCACCACTTCGGCCGCCGACACGGTGCCGGCCACCGAACCACCCAGCACACCGGCGCCGACCGAGCCGCCCACCACGCCGGCCCCGACGGCCGCCACCACCGCGCCGCCGGTCGGCCCCGTCTACGGGTTGTACGACGAGGTCACCCCGCCCACCGTGCCCTCCACCCACACGGCTGCGCCGACCCCCAGCGGCACCTTGCCGGACGGCACCTACTGGACCCTCTACAACGGCGGTGACGAGATGCTGCCGTCGGTGACCGTGTACCAGGCGTTCTTCGGGCCGGAGTGCGTCAGCCAGGCGGCGGCGACGGGCGACGAGTGCCTCAACGACATCTTCGTGCAGGGCGACCCGTACCGGGACGTCGACGACATGCCGTTCGCCGCCGACGTGTACCTCACCGTCGCCGACCCGTCCACGATGCAGAGCTACTGGATCACGCCTGCGGAACTGGTGCAGATCCGGGCGTCCAGCCCGAGCGCCGGGGCCCCGGCGGGCTACGACTATGTACCGTTCGCCTACATGATGACCGTGGAGGATGGTGTGATCGTGTCGTTCCAGCAGGTGTGGACCCCGTGAGCAGTCGCCTGCACGTCGTCGAGGCGGGCCGCGGCTCGCCGATCCTGTTCATCCACGGCATGGGGTCGTCGTCGGCCACGTGGGAGGAATGCATGCGCCTGCTGGCGCCCCGGCACCATGTGGTCGCCGTGGACCTGCTGGGCCACGGGCAGTCGCCGGTGCCGGAGGACCCTGCGGAGTACACCCGCGACAAGGCGCTGGCCGACATCGACGACGTGCTCGCCGAGCTCGGCCGGCCGGCCGTGCTGGTGGGGCATTCGCTGGGCGGCTACCTGTCGCTGGCCCACGCCGCCACCCGGCCCGGTGTGGCCCGCGGCGTCGTGGTGCTCAACACCGGCCCCGGCTTCCGCGACCCGGAGAAGCGGGAGGGCTGGAACGCGATGTCCCGCCGCAACGCCCACCGGTTCGGCGTGCCGCTGCAGGCGGCAAACCTGAACCTGCAGGAGGACTCCGTGGTGATGGACCGCCTGGCCGACATCCAGACGCCCACGCTGGTGATGGCGGGCACCGCCGACCGGCCCGACTACACGCTCTCCGGCCAGGTGCTGGAGCGCAAGATGCCGCACTGCACGTTCGTCGCGGTGGAGGGTGGGGAACACTCGATGCACGAGACCAGCCATGCCGCCGAAGTGGTGCAGATCATCGAGGACTTCATCGCCGGTCTTTGAACCCGAACACCCACCGCCCCACCCCGAGGAGGCCGCCAATGACCGAGATCCCTTCCACGATGCAGCAGTTGCGCACCCTGGTCACCCCGGATGGCACCGTGGTGCTGTCCATCGAGACCGTGCCGACGCCGCCACCCGGACCGGGCCAGGTGCTGATCCGGGTGGAGGCCGCGCCGATCAACCCCAGCGACATGGGCCTGCTGCTGGCCATGGGCGACGCCGGGGAACTGGTGGCCGGGGGCACCCCCGAGTCGCCCACCATCACCATCCCGCTCGGGCCGGGTGCCATCGCCGCCACGAAGGCCCGGCTCGGCCAGTCGATGGCCGCCGGCAACGAGGGCTCGGGCACCGTGGTGGCCGCCGGCGAGGGCGTGGACGCCGCGCTGGTCGGCCGGGTGGTCGGGTTCTTCGGTGGCGAGTCGTACGCCGAGTACCGGGCAGTCCCCGCGGCGATGTGCCTGCCCATGCCGGACGGCGTGACGGCGGCGCAGGCGGCGTCGTGTGTGGTGAACCCGTTCACCGCCCTGTCGATGGTGGAGAACATGCGCCTGGACGGCTTCACCGGCTTGGTGCACACGGCGGCCGCCTCCAACCTCGGCCAGATGCTGAACCGCATCTGCCTGGCGGAGGACGTGCCGCTGGTCAACATCGTCCGCCGGCCCGAGCAGGCGGACCTGCTCCGCGCCCAGGGAGCGGTGCATGTGTGCGACTCCAGCGCGCCGACGTTCGCCGAGGACCTCACCGCCGCACTGGTGGAGACCGGGGCGACGCTGGCGTTCGACGCCACGGGCGGCGGCACGCTGGCCGGGCAGATCCTCACGTGCATGGAGGCGGCAGCGGTGCAGCGTTCGGCCGGCGGCGCCTACAGCCGGTACGGCAGCGACGTGTTCAAGCAGGTCTACATCTACGGCGGGCTGGACCGTTCGCCCACGGTGCTGAACCGCACGTTCGGGTTCTCGTGGAGCGTCAGCGGCTGGTTGCTCACCCCGTTCCTCGGGCGGATCGGCGCCGAGGGCATGGCCCGCCTGGGCCAGCGGGTCACCAGCGAGATCACCACCACCTTCGCCAGCCACTACACCGACGAGGTGTCGCTGGCCGGCATGCTGGCGCCCGACACCGTGCGCTCGTGGGCTCGCCAGGCCACCGGCCAGAAGTACCTCGTCCGACCGCATGGTTGATCGCGGGTAGGGTCGCCCCCAGGGGGAGCGACAGGAGGAACGCGATGAACGTCCGATCCATCCTCGAGCGCAAGGGCGCCGACGTCGCCACGATCGGCGTCGACGCCTCGCTCGCCGATGCCGCGGCACTGCTGCGCGACCGCCGCATCGGAGCGCTCGTGGTGACACCCGACCGATCCACCATCGCCGGCATCGTCTCCGAACGGGACGTCGTGCGGGCGGTGGCCTCGCACGGCGCCTCGGCGCTGGGCCGCGAGATCACGTCGGTGATGACCAGCAACGTCCGCACGTGCAGTCCCGGCGACTCCGTCGAGCGCCTGATGGAGCTGATGACCGAGCATCGCATCCGGCACCTTCCGGTGGCCGACGACGCCGGCAAGCTGGCCGGCATCATCTCCATCGGCGACGTGGTGAAGGCCCGGGTCAACCAGTTGCACATCGAGAACCAAGCCCTCGCCGAGTACATCCATCAGGGGACCTGAGCGCGGAACCCGGGTTCGTGGGGGCGGCGCCGGTCGCTAGCGTGGGACCCGGAACGGTGGCAGAGCGGACAAATGCGCGCGCCTTGAAAGCGTGAGGGTGCAAGCCCCGGGGGTTCGAATCCCTCCCGTTCCGCCAGCACGCGGCGTGTCGTCATGTCACGTGTTCGACCAGGAGGAACTCGTTGCCGTCGGGGTCGGCCATGAGGATGGGCGTCGCACCCGCCTGGCCAACGTCCAGCAGCCGTGACGCTCCTCGAGCCACCAGCCACTCCACCAACTCCTCACGAGTCTGGCCGTCCTCGGGTGCGAGGTGCAGGCACAGGCGGTTCTTCCCGTGCTTGGGCATCAGCGGTGGACCGCTCCACGTGACCATCGGGCCGGTGGGGCCGGGGACCCGGATGGCGGTCTCCTCGTCCTGGTCCCACACGAGGGGCCAGCCGAACACCTCGCTCCAGAAGACGCCGACTGCTCTCGTGCCGTCGCAGTTGATCGCCCCCAGCCGCCCACAGCTCGACAGGAAGCTGTTGGTCGGCTCGATGATGCACAACTCGTTGCCCTCCGGATCGGCCAGCACCACATGCGTCTCGTCAGGGCCCTGGCCGACGTCGGCGTGGCGACCACCGAGCGCCAGCAACTCCGCCACCGTGCCGCGACTGATCCTGCAACGAGACCGTGGTGAGATCGAGGTGGTTGCGGTTCTGGCCGACCTTCGCCTGGGCCACACGACTGAGCACGAGCGGGAAGGGCGTGCCGTCGGTCGGCTCGACGACCACCGCCGATCCGTCGCCGCCCCTACGAACTTCCCATCGAAGCGCGGCCGCCCAGAAGACGGCGAGACCTGGCGGGTCGAGTGCGTCCATTCCGAGTGCAACGAGGCGAGCGACCATTCCCGGAGCCTCGCACGAAAGACCGCCGATCGGTGAACGAAATGTGACCGATGGCGCAGGAAGATAGTTCGGCAAACTAACTGAAGGGGGCTAGCCTGCCCACGTGCCACAGCAGATGATCGACCACGAGCTTGCCGGGCAGCTCCGTGACGCCACCTTCCGGTTGGCGCGCCAGCTGCGACAGCTCGCGTCGGACGGGGTCTCGCTGTCGCCGTCGCAGATGGCCATGCTGGTCACGGTCGAGAAGCACGGGCCGCTGTCCCTCGGCGAGCTGGCCGCCATCGAGAAGCTGGCCAAGCCCACCGTCACTGCGGTCGTCGGCAAGCTGGAGGAGCAGGAGTTCGTCCGCCGCCTCGCCGACCTCCACGACGGCCGGGTCAGCCGCATCGAGCTGACCGCCCGCGGCCGGCGGCACATGGCTGCGCTGCGGCAGCGGCGCAACGAATGGCTGTGGGAGCGCCTGGCCGCCCTGAGCCCCGAGGATCTGGCCGCGCTGGCCGCCGCTATCCCCGCCCTGGAGGCGCTGGCCCGGCACGAGGAAGCGGGCGAGTCATGATGCAGCGCGTCCGCGGCGCGGCGAAGGACACGTTCCGTTCGCTGCAGTACCGCAACTTCCGGCTGTTCTTCGCCGGCCAGTCGATCTCCCAGATCGGCAACTGGCTGACGATGGTGGCTCAGTCGCTGCTCGTCTACGAGCTCTCGCCCAACGGCGTCGCCCTCGGCGTGCTCACCGCGTTCCAGTTCCTGCCGGTCCTGCTGCTCGGCGCCTGGGCCGGCCTGGTGGCCGACCGCAGCGACAAGCGCAAGCTGATGATGCGAGTGCAGACCATCGCCATGGCCGAGTCCTTCGCGCTCGCCGGCGTGGCGCTGATGGACCGGCCACCGATCGCCGCCATCTTCGGCCTGGCGCTCCTCAACGGCGTCTGCACCGCGTTCGACAACCCGGCGCGGCGGGCGTTCGTCACCGAGATGGTGCCCGAGCACGAGGTGCAGAACGCCGTCAGCCTGAACAGCGCCATGATGACCGGCTCCCGCGTCGTCGGGCCGGCGCTGGCCGGCCTGATGGTCTGGGGCGTCGGGTTCTCGGCGACCTTCCTGCTCGACGGTGTCTCCTACCTCGCCGTGCTGTGGGGCCTGTGGCGGATGAACACCACCGAGCTCCGGCGGCCGGAGCGCACGCCGCGGCAGAAGGGCCAGGTGCTGTCCGGCTTCCGGTATGCACGCAGCGAGCACGAGCTGTGGGTGCCGCTGGTGATGATGACCATCATCGGGACGCTGGCGTTCAACTTCAGCGTGTTCATGCCGGTGCTGGTCGACAAGACCTTCGGCCGTCCGGTGGTCTGGTACACGGTGCTGATGTCGGCGATGAGCATCGGCTCGGTCGTCGGTGCGCTGATCACCGCCCGCCGCCGCGAGGTGGCGGTGCGCGACCTGGTCCGAGCCTCGGTCAGCTTCGGCCTGGCCCTCCTCGCCCTCGCGGCCACGCCGTGGTTCCCCTTGACCCTGCCCGTCGTCGTGCTGATCGGGCTCGGCAGCATCATGTTCATGACCACCTCGACCACCATCGTCCAGCTGCGCTGCCGGCCGGAGATGCGCGGCCGGGTGCTGGCCCTGCAGGCCATGGTCTTCCTCGGTTCAACGCCCATCGGCGGGCCGGTCATCGGGGTGATCTCCGAGTTCGGCGGCGCTCGTGCGGGCATCGTCGTCGGTGGGTTGGCGTGCCTGGGTGCCGCCACCTACGGCTGGATGCGCGACCGGACGCTCCACGCGCCGACGCACGTGCCCGTCACGCCGCCGGACGTCGCCGCCCAGATCGCCAGCTCCTCCTAGCGGCCGGGTCGCCGCTACATCGACACCTGCCATCCGAACTGGGTGCACGTGTCGCGCAACTGGAAGACGTTGTAGCCGAAGAGGTCCATGGACGGGCTGCCCGGGACGTCCGGCTGCACCAGCCGCCACGGCGCGGCGCCCTGCCCGGTGACACGGCGGCGCAGCGCTACGTGGCCGGAGACCTCCCGGCCGAAGCGGATGCTCTCCTTGCCCTCGCAGTGCCAGGCGATCGAGCCGCCGTCGATCTCCACCCGGCTGGCAGGCCTGCTCCGCCAGAGCAGCCAGAGCACCAGAGTCACGGCGCCGAGGACCGCCATGACGACGGCCATCACCCTTGCGTTCGCCCAGCCGCGCCATGCGGCCAGGGCGAACACGATGACCAGGAAGCCTGCGAGCACATCGCGGTCCGAACGCTTCTCGTGGAGCGTGATCATGGGCGGACAGTAACCGTGCCGCTGCCAACCCCTGCGCACAGCACGCACTACCCTCCCGCCATCGACGCGACGCTGCCACTCGACCTGCACAGCCGGGAGTTCCAAGAAGACCCCGCGCCCACGCTGGCGTGGCTGCGCGAGCACGACCCGGTGCACCAGAGCCCGTATGGCTACTGGCTGCTGACCCGCTACGACGACGTGGCCGCGGCCTTGCGCGACCCTCGACTGTCCAGCCACTGGGGGCGCAAGCACGCCGGCCGCCTGCCGGCGGAGGACCCTTCCTGCAAGCCTGCAGGTGGTGTTCCACTCCTTCAACATGCAGGACCCGCCCACCCACACGCGCATCCGGGCGCTGGTGCAGCAGGCGTTCAGCCGGGCCGCGGTGGACGAGCAGCGCGACCGCATCGCCGCGCTGGTCGACGAACTGCTCGATGCCGGCGAGGCCCGCCCAGACCGACGGCTGGACCTGGTGACGGAACTGGCCTTCCCGCTGACCATCACGATCGCCTCGGAGATGATCGGCCTGCCAGTGGAGGAGCGCGCCCGCTTCCGCGCCTCGTTCGAGGACACCGAACGCCTCGGCGACCCGACGGCCACTCCGGCGCAGCGGCAGGCAGGGCAGGACGCGATGGTGTGGCAACTCGGCGTCATCGCCGACGTCGTGGCCGCCCGCCGCGACGACCCTCGAGACGACCTGGTGACGGCGCTGGTCCAGGCGGTGGAGGCCGGTGAGACGCTGACGGACGACGAAATCCTCGCCGCGCTCATCACCCTCTACACCGCCGCCGGCACCACCACGGAGCGGATGATCTCCAGCGGCATGTTGTTGCTGTTGCAACATCCCGCGCAGTGGGCATCGTTGTACGCCGATCCGGCAACCCGGCTCGGCGGCGCGATCACGGAGATCCTCCGGTACCACCACCCCAACCAGCAGACCACCACCAACCGGCTGGCCGCGGAGGACGTGGAGATCCGCGGTGTCACCATTCCGGCCGGCAGCACGGTGCGGGTGGCGCTGGGCGCGGCAAACCGCGACCCCGCCCGGTGGCAGGACCCCGAGGCGTTCGACATCACCCGCCCGGAACTGGTGTCGCTCGCGTTCGGGCAGGGCATCCACTACTGCATCGGCGCCCCGCTGGCCCGGCTGATGACGTCCACGGCGATCCGCCGCCTGGCCGAGCGGTTCCCCGGCCTGCGCCTGGTGGATGCGCCCGGGGAGATCCGCCACGATCCTCGCCGGATGGACCGCTACGAGCGGGTACTGGTGGAACTCCGGGCGCGGTGACGCCATCGCCGTTCCAACCTGAGGGGATGCGACAGCACGCAGCCTCCGGCTCCCCCCTCGAACCGATCATCGGCTTCTCCCGGGCGGTGCGCACCGGGCCCGTCGTGGTGGTCGCCGGCACGGCGCCGATCGCTGCCGAGGGCGGTACGTCGGGCGTGGGCGACGTGGCCGC
>JAWKHX010000020.1:0-66939 GCA_041394605.1 Ilumatobacteraceae bacterium | reverse complement strand
AGACGTGGCCCGTGACGCGCCTTCACGAACTGCTGCCGCTCGTGGACGATCTCGTGCTCACCGCACCGCTCACCGACGACACCAGGGGCATCATCGGGGCGGACGAACTGGCGCTGCTGCGGCCGGGTGCCCACGTGGTGAACGTGGGCCGTGGCGAACTGATCGACGAGGACGCCATGATCGCCGCGCTGAGCGCGGGGCACCTCGGCGGCGCGGCGCTGGACGTGTTCGTCACCGAACCGCTCCCCGCCGAGAGCCCGTTGTGGGACCTGCCGAACGTCATCGTGACCCCCCACGCCGCCGCAGGCACGCCGCTCGGCGCGGACCGAGCCGCGGACATGTTCACCCGCAATCTGGCCGCGTTCGTGCGGGGCGAACCGATGCCCACCGAGGTGCCCTGACGCCCATCGTGCGTGGTGAACACTCGGTGAACACGGACCGGACGTCCGGTGGCCCTGGGTACAGTCCACATCGCTATGGGCGCGCAGACTCCGAGTGCGCGGGCGGCGCAGGCGGCCAGCGAGGTGGAACTGAAGCTCCATGTGCCCGCGGACCGGTTTGCGGAGGTCGAGCGTGCGCTGCACGACCGCACCCGTTCCCACACCGTCCACCTGAGGGCCGCCTACTTCGACACGCCCGAGGGGCATCTGGGCGCCGCCGGTCTGGCATGGCGGGTGCGCCGTGAAGGTCAGCAGTGGGTGCAGACGCTGAAGTGGTCGCCGCGCAAGGGCCACGGGTTCCAGCGCGAGGAACACAACCGGCCGGTGCCCGGACCCGCCGGCCGCCGGGCCGCCTGGCCGGAGGGTGACGCCACTGCGTTCGCCGGCACCGCAGCAGGCGATCGGCTGCACAAGGTGCTCGGCGAGTTGACTGCCAGCGGCAGCCCACTGCCCACCACCCGGTTCCGCACCGACGTGCACCGCATGGAACGAACCCAGCGCCTGCGCACCGGCGGCACGGTCACCTTCGCACTCGACCGCGGCACCATCACCACGCCGGACGGCGCGTCCACCGACCTCAGCGAGCTGGAGGTCGAACTGGTCAGCGGCACCCCGCTCACCGTCATCACCACCGCCCGCCACTGGGCGGAACGGCACGGCCTGTGGCTGGACACCGTCAACAAGGCGATGCGCGGCGCGCTCCTGGCCCAGGGCACGCCGCCCGCACCCGTGGCCCGCGGTGCTCGGCCGGCGCTGGGCGGGGACATGAGCGTGGACGCCGCGTTGCGGGCGATGGTGGAGGCCTGCCTGGCCCCCGTTCTGCGCAACACCAGCGCGCTCGCCAACGGCCTGGGCGGTGCGGACCATGTGCACCTCGCACGGGTCAACCTCCGCAAGCTGCGCACCGTGCTGCGCGAACTCGGCCCGCTCAGTGCGGCCGTGGAACCGGCATGGGCGGACCGGCTGGGCGAGGTGTTCCTGCGGCTCGGCACCACCCGCGACCGCGACGTGATCGCCGCGCTCATCCCCAACCTCGCGGCCATCGGCGGGCCATCGTTCACGCTCCCCCCGTTGGAGTGCGAGGACGCCGGCGAAGTGGCCCGCGACCCCGCGTTCACGCTGCTGCTGCTGGACCTGCTGGCCTACGCCCACGGCCCAGCGCTGGCAGCGGACGACGGCGCCCCCACGCTGCCTGCGGCCATCACCGGCGAACTGCGGCGGCTACGCCGCCAGGCCCTGCGCGACCACGCGCACTTCCCCACCCTGCCGGAGGAAGAACAGCACCTGGTGCGCAAACGACTGAAGCGCCTGCGCTACCTGGCCGAGCTGACGGCCACGCTCTTCCCTCCGAAGCAGGCGGCCCGGTACATCAAGGCACTGGCACCGGCGCAGGACGCGCTGGGGTCGCTGAACGACCTGATCGTCGCCCGCGACACCTGCGCTGCGCTGGCGGCCGAGGGCGTGCCGGAGGCCTGGTTCGCCGCCGGGTGGGCCGCTGCCCAGATGCCGGCCGCGGCATCGGCATGCGTGGAGCCGCTCGCTGCCGCGGCCGATGCACCCCGCTACTGGCGCGAGGTTGGCTCCCGCCGCCGCCGTCGATAGGTTCCGCTTCGACTTCCCCCAGTTGATTCCCGTCCCATGTCCTGGGGGTCGGTCATGCTCATCCTCTGTTCCGCCAAGGGCGGCAGCGGCACCACTGTCGTCGCTGCGTCGCTCGCCCTTCTTCACGCTCAGCGCGGCCCGTGCCTGCTGGTCGATCTTGCCGGCGACTTGCCGGCCGCGCTCGGGATCGCCGAGCCACCCGGGCCCGGCGTGCACGACTGGTTGTCGTCGTCCGTCGCCGATGCCGCGTCCCTCCTCCGCCTCGCCGTGGAGGTCACCGACGGTCTGCGCCTGATCCCCTGTGGGTCCGTGCCCGCCTCGGCCGACGCACAGCGGGTGCCCGCCGAACGGTGGGACACCCTCGGCATGGTGCTCTCCACCGCCCACGCCATGGTCGTGGTGGATGCCGGCACCGGCGGCCCGCACCCCGCGCTGCTGCCGCGAGCCGAACGGACCCTGCTGGTCACCCGGTCGTGCTACCTGTCGCTGCGCCGTGTCGCCCGCCTTGGCTTCGCCCCCTCCGGCGCCGTCCTCGTGCAGGAGCCCGGTCGAGCGTTGCGCCGGGCGGACGTGGAGCACGCGCTGGGCACGCCCGTCGTGGCCGAGGTGCCGTGGGACCCTGCGGTGGCCCGCATGGTGGACGCCGGCATCCTTGCGTCCCGCCTGCCGACCAGCATCAGCCGCCCGCTGAGGGCTGCCGCGTGAGCCGCCGGCTGGAGGTGGACCTCGTCGCCGAGACCTCGCCGCTCGGTGGGCTGGAGCGCTGGCTGCACGACCCCGACGTCGGCGAGGTGCTGGTGAATGGGGGCTGCGAGGTGTGGGTGGACTGCGCCGGCGCGCTGGAGCGCGTGGGCCACATGCGGGCCGCGACGCTGGAGGCGGCGATCGAGCACTTGCTGGCACCCACCGGGCGCCGGCTGGACCGCTCGCAGCCGGTGGTGGACGCCCGCCTGCCCGACGGCAGCCGCCTCTGCGCCGTCATCCCGCCGGTCGCGGTGGACGGGCCGTGTCTGGCCATCCGCCGCTTCGCGGTCACCCCGCTCGGGCTGGAGCGGTTCACCAGCGGCGACGGGGTGGCGCTGCTGCGCCGCCTGGTGACGGCCCGGGCCAATGTGGTGGTCAGCGGGGCGACGTCCTCGGGGAAGACCACCCTGCTGGGCGCGCTCGCCGCGGCCGCGGCGCCCGGCGAGCGGATCGTCGTGCTGGAGGACACCGCCGAACTGCGCCTCGCCCATCCACACGTCGTGCGGCTGGAGACTCGCACGGCCACGCCCGACGGGGTCGGCGAGGTGACGCTGGCCGACCTGCTGCGCGCCGCACTCCGCCTGCGCCCGGACCGCCTGGTGGTGGGCGAGATCCGTGGGGCCGAGGCCGTGCACCTGTTGCACGCGCTCAACACCGGGCACGACGGGTCGCTCGCCACCCTGCACGCCAACGGTGCCGCGGACGCGCTGGCCCGGCTGGCCTCGCTGGTGCTGCAGTCCACCCCCAACTGGCCGCTCGCGGCGGTGCACGACGAGGTGGCCCGGGGCATCGACGCGGTGGTGCACGTGGCTCGACTACCGGACGGGCGGAGGACGGTGGCGGAGATCGCCGAGGTGACGCTGGCCGACGGCCGCCTGCAGGCCCGGCCGCTGGTGGAGCGAGGGCAGGTGGTGGCACTGCCCGACCGGAGTCGGCGATGAGCCCCGCCGCGATCGCGGCCGTGGCGGCCGGGCTGCTCGTGGCCGCGCTCGCCGCCGCGGCCCGACCGCAGGTCGCCGGCCGGATGCCGGGCGGCGGGCCGGCCCGCAGGCAGCGGCGGTGGCGGGCAGGGTGGTCCCGCCGGCAGGCTCCGCCGCCCACGGAGGCGTGGGTGGCGCTGCTCGATGCGCTGGCCGCCGACGTGCGGGCCGGCGCATCACTCCGCGCCGCGTGGGCCACCAGTGCCGCCTGGCCGGCAGGTGCGGCGGCGTTGCACCGGGATGCGTTTCCTGCAGACGCCGCGCCGCTGCAGCACTCGCCCCGCTCGGCCGATGAGACGGTGGTGGTGCACGCGGTGCGTGTGGCCACCGAACTGGGTGGCCCGGTGGCGGCCACGTTGGACGCTGCTGCGGCACTGCTGCGCGAGCGCCTGACTGCCCGGGCCGAGGCCCTGGCCCATGCTGCACAGGCCCGCCTCAGCGCCCGGGTGCTCACCGCCGTGCCGTTGGTGTTCGCCGGGTGGAGCGCGCTCACCAGCGGGTCGTTCCGCGCCGCGCTGCTCAGCCCGGCCGGCGCCGCGTGCGCCCTCGGCGGCGGGCTGCTGAACCTCACCGGCTGGGCATGGATGCGCCGCCTGGTTCGCATCGCGGCGCGCGGTGGCGGATGAGCCCCACGGCTGCCCCGGCCGCTGCGGCACTGGTGCTGGTGATCGCCGCCCGCCTGGCCCCCTCGCCCCGAGGGCGAGTCCGCCCCCGCGCTGGTTGGGCGGGTCGGCGGCGACCGCCGTGGCCGCTTCCCACCGACCCGCTCGGCCGCCGGCGGCGCGCCCGCAGACGCGCCATGGCCGCGGCGTACCCCGACGCGCTGGACCTGGTGGTGCTGGCGGTGCGCGCCGGGCACCTCCCCGCGGCGGCGTTGCGGGCCGTGGTGCCGCACCTCCCGGCGGAGGTGGCCGGCGCCTTCGCCGAGGTGGTCCACCGGGTGGACGGCGGGGCACGGTTCGCCGATGCGCTGGCCGTGCTGCGCCACTCGCTCGGCCCGATGGCGTCACCGCTGGTGGACTCGTTCGCCGCCGCCGAGCGATACGGGCTGCCGCTGGCACCGGTGGTGGAACGCCTGGCCGCCGAGGCCCGCCACCAGCGCCGCCGGCGCGGCGAGATGCTGGCCCGCCAACTGCCGGTGCGGATGGCCGCCCCGCTGGTGCTGTGCACCCTGCCGTCGTTCGTGCTGCTGGCGGTGGCCCCGCTGCTGCTGGCGGCGCTGTCGTCGCTGGCCCGGTGAACCCCGGCAGCGCGTTCAGAGCTCCAGCGTCGCCGTGTCCGCGTGGATGCCCGCGGCTCGTTGGATGCGCGCCCGCAGCGACACCAGCGCCGACCGCGGCGCCCGGGCGACCAACGCCGCCTCGGCCAGCGCCCCTTCCATCAGTTCGCCCTCCGGCACCACGGCCGCCACCAGGCCGTTCCGCACCGCCTCGTCCATGTGCATGTCGCGCCCGGTCAGCAGGAACTCGCGGGCAGCGGCGCCACCGATCAGGTCGCGCAGCGGCCGGTACACCACGGGGGACCACGCGTGCTCGGGATGCCCGAAGTGGGCGGTGGGCACGGCGATGCGGATGTCCGTCATGCACGCCAGGTCGCAGCCACCGGCCAGCGCCGGGCCGTTGACGGCGGCGATCGTGGGCAGCGGGAAGCTGAGGATGGTGTGGTGGAAACGGTCGCTGGAGGCCCACAGCCGACGCTGGTGCTCTGCGTCGGTGTCGGCGAACTCCTTGAGGTCGAAGCCGGCGCTGAAGTGGGTGCCCTTCCCGGTGATGACGACGACCTTGACGTCCTCGTCCGCCGCCAGCGCATCCAGCGCGTCGCTGACGGCGTCGCGCACGGCGATGGACAGGGCGTTGCGCTTCTCCGGACGCGCCAGCGTGACCACGGCGACGGCGGGCTGCGGGCGGGTGACCTCGACGCTCACGGCCCGACCCTATCCGTACCCACACCGCCTGGTTGGCGACGGCCACCGGTGTCGATATGGTCCGCCACATCGCTGCAGCAGGCAGCCTCCTCGCCCACCACGGGCCACGCGAACCACTCATGTTCCGAAGGGGGCGTCATGCACGCAATCCTCGTCCGGCTCCATCTGTTCCTGCTCGGCCTCGACGACGACGAAGGCCAGGCAACCACGGAGTACGCACTCGTTCTGCTCGGGGCCGCGCTGGTGGCGCTGCTGGTGGTGGCCTGGGCCACCGGCGGCGGCGGTGCCGGCAAGGTCGGCCGCCTCTTCGACAAGGTCATCGACGCGGTCATCGACAAGCTGTGAGCCGATCCCGCGATCGCGGTCAGGCCGCAGTAGAGCTCGCGCTCGCGCTGCCGCTGCTGTGCCTGCTGGCTGCCGGGCTGCTGCAGGTGGCACTGGTGGCCCGCCACCAGCTGGCGGTGCAGGAGGCCGCCCGACGCGGGGCACGGGCCGCGGCCGTCGCCGCGGCGCCGGCGGCAGCGGCACAACAGGCGGCGGCCGCGGCCGTTGGCATTGCCCCGCTGGTGGTCACGGCCGCACCAGGGGCCGGCGGCACCGTCACCGTCACGGTTCGCTACGTGGATCGCACCGATGCCCCGCTGATCGGATGGCTGCTGCCGGACCTCACGCTCACGGCCTCCGCCACCATGGGGGTGGAGCCCCCATAGGCGGCCACACCGCCCCGGTAGGGTGGCCCGGCCATGGACCTGATCTGCCGCCTCTCACTGCTCGGCACCATCCCGGTGCTGCAGCTCAGCGGCGAGATCGACTTGTCCACCGTGCCGCACCTGCGCGACCAGTTGACCCGCGCCATCGACCAGCACCCCGGCGTGGATCTGTACGTGGATCTCGACGGCGTGCATGCGATGGACGACGCCGGCCTGGGCATGCTGCTGGGCGCCGCCGGCCGAGCGCGCGAGCGCGGCGGCGACCTGGTGGTGGTCTGCGCAGGCGAACGCCTGCGTCACCGCCTGGCCCTCACCGGCACGGATCGTGCGGTGCGGGTGCAGGCCGGCCTGGCCGGCTGACCCGGGTCACCCGTCTCGTCAGGAGCGGAACGTGGGGTCGTGCTTGCGCAGCTCGCGGCGGGCGATGGTCATCTTGTGCACCTCGTCCGGGCCGTCGGCGAAGCGCAGCGCCCGCTGCCACGCCCAGCTGGCCGCCAGCGGGTAGTCGTCGCTGATCCCACCGGCGCCGTGCACCTGGATGGCCCGGTCGATGATCTTCGCCGCCACATTGGGCCCGGCCACCTTGATCGCGCTGATCTCCACGGCCGCAGCCTTGTTGCCCACGGTGTCCATCAACCACGCCGTCTTCAGCGTCAGCAGCCGCACCATCTCCAGTTCGATCCGGCTCTCGGCGATCCAGTCCATGATGTTGGCCCGCTCGGCCAGGCGCTTGCCGAACGTCGTGCGCTGCAGCGCCCGCTGGCACATCAGGTCCAGCGCCCGTTCCGCGGCGCCGATGGAGCGCATGCAGTGGTGGATACGGCCAGGGCCGAGGCGAGCCTGGCTGATGGCGAACCCGTCACCCTCGTCGGCCAGCAGGTTGCTGGCCGGCACCCGGCAGTTCTCGAAGCGCAGCTCGCAGTGGCCGTCCTGGTGCCAGTACCCGAACACCGGCAGGTCGCGCACGATCGTGAGGCCTGGCGTGTCCCGCGGCACCAGGATCTGGCTCTGGCGGCGATGCGGTGGGCCGTCGGGGTCGGTCTGGCCCATCACGATGAAGATCCGGTTGTGCGGATGGTTGGCGCCGGTGATCCACCACTTGCTGCCGTTCAGCACATAGTGGTCGCCGTCGCGTTCGATCCGCAGGGCGATGTTGGTGGCGTCGCTGGAGGCCACGTCGGGCTCGGTCATCGCGAAGGAGGAACGGATCTCGCCTGCCAGCAGGGGCCGCAACCACAGGTCCTGCTGTTCGGGCGTGCCGAACATCGTCAGCACCTCCATGTTGCCGGTGTCCGGGGCCGAGCAGTTGCACGCCTCGCTGGCGATCCAGCTGCGACCCATGATCTCGGCCAGCGGTGCGTACTCGGCGTTGGTGAGACCCGGGCCCCACTCCTGGTGGGGGTGGAACAGGTTCCACAGGCCACGCTGGCGGGCCTCCACCTTCAACTCCTCCATGATGGCCGGCTGGTGGTGCGGGTCGCCGCTGGCTTTCAGCTGCTCCTCGTACACCGCCTCGTTGGGGTAGATGCACTCGTCCATGAACGCCAGCAGGCGCTCCCGGTAGTCGTTGCAGCGGTCGGTGTAAGCGAACTCCATGACAAGAAACTACGCCTCTCTGGATTTCTCCAAGAAAAGCGCGAGCAACGGTCAGGGCGCGCCTCTGGACGGGTGACGGCGCCGACCGGGCGCCCAGGAGAAAGGAACTCCGATGCGCACCACCCTCACCACCGCCCGCCGGACCTACACCCGCCTGGCCCGCACCCTGCTCGCCGGCTCGTTCATCGCCGCCGCCACCTTCGCCACCTCGCTGGCACCGACCGCTCATGCCGAAGACGGCGCCGACGCCGAGGGTTGCGGCCCGATGTGGGTCGACAACGGCGACGGCACCGGCCACATGATCTGGCTCGGCGACTGCGGGCTCGACCCGCTGACCCCGCTGGACCCGCCGACGATGACGATCGACCCGGGCATCCTCAGCCAACTCCCCGTCTTCCCGATCATCCCGCCCGGTGACGACGGCGGCGACGGCGGCGGCGACGAGTGCGACTACCTCACCCCCGACCAGATCGACGTGCGCGCCGCACAGACCTCGCCCTACGACTGGCAGTGGCGGATCTTCCTCCACGGCGACGTCTCCAACCTGTGCGAGCGCCAGATCCAGGCCGCGCTGCAGCCCGTCGGCGGCCCCTCCCAGACGGAGATGGCCTGGCTGAGCGACGTGGTGGCCGCCAACGCACTGGACAAGGACTATGTGATCACGTTCGAGACGGCCTGCGCCTACGACACCTGGCTGGACATCGAGGGCTACGAGCACCCATGGGCCGGCTACTTCGGCCAGACCCGCAACACCCCGGACTGCGTGATCCAGGACCTCCCGGAAGTCCCGGAGATCCCCGAGATCCCCGAGGTGCCGGAGATCCCCGACGTGCCCGAGGTGCCGGAAGTTCCGGACGTCCCCGAGACCCCCGAGACCCCCGAGGTGCCCGAGGTGCCCGACACCCCCGACCTGCCCCACACCGGCAGCGACGCCACCGTGGTGGTGGTCGGCACCGCCCTCGTGGTGCTCGGCGCCGGCCTCGGTTTCACCGCCATGAGCATGACCCGCCGCCGCCGGGCGGCGTAGATCCCCCCGCCAGAAGGGGCGCCCCAACGGGAGGGGCGCCCCTTCTGCGCGTGGTGAACGAGGGTGTTCCGAGCCCCGCGAGGCACTCGGCGCGAAGGGCCGGTACGGTGGAAGTCCAACGCGAGAGGAGACGAGATGACCGTGTACACGCTGCCCGAACTGCCCTATTCCCCAGGTGCGCTGGAGCCGCACTACAGCGGCGAGATCGTGGAACTGCACCACGGCAAGCACCATGCCGCCTACGTGAAGGGCGCCAACGACACCCTCGAGGCACTGGCCGCGGCCCGTGAGAAGGGCGACTTCGGGGCCATCAACGCGCTCAGCAAGAGCTTTGCGTTCCACCTCAGCGGCCATGTGCTGCACAGCATCTTCTGGACCAACATGAGCCCCGACGGTGGCGGCCGCCCGGAGGGCGAGCTGGCCGCCGCGGTGGACGAGTTCTTCGGCAGCTTCGACGCCATGCAGGCCCAGGTCACCGCGGCCACCACCAGCGTGCAGGGCATCGGCTGGGGCGCCCTGGCCTGGGAGCCCGTCGGCCAGCGCCTCGTGGTGGAGCAGATCTACGACCACCAGGGCAACGCCGGCACCACCACCGTGCCGCTGCTGGTGATCGACTCGTGGGAGCACGCCTTCTACCTGCAGTACAAGAACGTCAAGGCCGACTGGGTGAAGGCGTTCTGGAACATCGCCAACTGGCAGAACGTCGCCGCCCGCTTCGAGGCGGCGCGCACCACGCCCTCCGTGCTCTGAGCCACGGGCACTGACACGTCCATGAGCACCCCGCCCCCACCGGCGCCCGACGGCGCCCACGTGGAGGTCCACCACGCCGGCACCATCTGGCGGTTCGAGCAGGCCTTCCTGCAGTCGAACTGGACCTGCACGTGGGGGCGGGGGTGCCAGGGCATCCTCGACGAGCCGGCCGAGCACCTCCAGCAGGGGTGCTGCTCGGTCGGCACGGCGATGGCCGACGCCGAAGAGGCCATGACCCTCGCCGCCTACGCCGAGTTCCTCACACCCGATGGCTGGCAGTTCCACACCCTCGCCCACGCGGCCGGCCACCTCGCCGACGGCATCTTCCGCGACGGCAACCACACCCACACGGCGCTGGCCGACGACGCCTGCATCTTCCTCAACCGGCCCGGCTTCCCGGGCGGCGCCGGGTGTGCCCTGCACCTGGCTGCCCTCGAGGCCGGCGAGTCACCGATCGACTGGAAGCCGTCGGTCTGCTGGCAACTTCCCCTGCGCACCACCACCGAGGTGGGAGCCGGCCCCGACGGTGAGGACGTGGTGACCGTCAACCGGTGGGCCCGGGCCGACTGGGACGAAGGCGGCGCCACGATGGCGTGGTGCTGCACCGAGCCGCACGCCCAGCCGTCCGCCTATGTCGGCGACGTGCCGGTGATCGTGTCGCTGGCCCCCGAACTGGCTGCCCTGGCCGGCAACGAGGTGGCCGTGCAGTTGCGCCGGGCGCTGGGCGTCAGGCCCGAGCCGCAACCGTAGGGAAGCGCACCTCGGCCTCCGCCAGTCGCCGGCAGGCGCGCCGCTCCCGACGGATCGGCCACCAGTCGTAGAGGAAGATCTCGATCGGCTTCCACATGGACACCCAGCCGATCACCGACAGGCTCTCGTGGATGACCTCCACCACCGGATTGCCGCTGCTGCCGATGGCCCGCGAGGCGGCGTTGAAGCCGGCCAGCGCGGTGAGGCCGATGACCAGGCTGATCCGCCCCTCGCGCCACAGCTTGCTGAGCTGCCGGCCGGCCTGCCACTCGCGGTACTCGAAGTGGTTGTGCAACCCGGCGGCCACGACGGCCTCGCGGCCCTGCACCCGGCCATCGCCCACGTAGAACTCCACGGTGATCGGCTGGTCGCGGTCCAGGTCCTCGGCCCACTCCTCGATCCAGTCGGCCACTTCGATGTTCAGCGACCGCTCCTCCAGCGGGGTGGGGTCCATCGGGTTGAAGATCTGCTCCACCGATGCCACCCGAACCTGGATCGGCTGCTGGTTCAGCTCCTCATGCGTGCGCGGCCACTGACGCTGTTCCATCCGCACAGTCTCGCCGCCAGCCCGCAGGCAGGCGGGGGATGGGCGTCAGCCGTTCTTCGGCAGTTCGGCCCAGGACTTGGTGCGCTCGTCGCTGGGCTCCTTCGGCAGGCCGAGGGCCCGCTCGCCGAGGATGTTGCGCTGCACCTGGTCCGTGCCGCCGTAGATCGGCGGAGCCTGGGCGAACAGCGCCATCTCGGTGACGAACGCCAACTCCGGCGTACCGGTGGCCGCGTCCAGCACCTTGCGGTGCTCGCTGTCGTAGGCGTGCAGCGTGCCGGCCGGACCGGCGACACGAAGCGCGAGGTCGCGCGTCTGGCGCATGATCTCGCTCATCGACAGCTTGGCGATGTTGGGGGCGCCGGCAATGTCGCGGCCCGCCGCCTTCTCGGCCTTCAACCGCAGGGCCAGCATCCGGCCGACCTCGCCCAACGAGTACAGCTTCATGTATGCCTGGCGGAACGTCGGGTCGTCGGCCATCCCCTTGGCCTTGGCCATGCCGGCGATCATCTTCTGCACGCCGCTGGCCATCGCCCCGCCACCGCCGCCACCGGACGGGCCGGCCTGACGCACGAAGTCGCCCGCCCGCAGACCGAGGTGGCCGGCGATGGTGCCCGGCGTGGCCAGCGCGGCGGCGGCATGACCGCCGGCGCCCAGGCTGGAGCGCTCGAACATCAGCGTGGTGTTGGCCACGGCCCAGCCGTTGTTGAGGCCGCCGATGATCGCCGCATCCTCCACCCGGGCGTCGCTCATGAACACCTCGTTGAACAGCGCACGGCCGGTCATCTCCCGCAGCGGGCGCACGTCCACCGCGTCGCCCTGGTGCATGTCCATCGCGAACCAGGTGATCCCCTGGTGCTTCGGAACATCCGGGTCCGTGCGGGCGATCAGCATGCCCATGTCGGCCACATGGCCACCGCTGGTCCACACCTTCTGGCCGTTGACGATCCACTCCTCGCCGTCCTTGATGGCACGGGCGCCGAGGCCGGCGAGATCGCTGCCGGCGCCGGGCTCGCTGAACAGCTGGCACCATGCCTGCTGGCCGGTGAGGATCGGCAGCACGTAGCGGTCGATCTGCTCCTGCGTGCCATGGGCGGCAATGGTGGGCGCGGCCAGCATCATGCCCAGCCCGCCGGGTGCCGCCACCGCGCCACGCTCGACGATCCGCTTCCCGACGGCCAGCGCGTCGTTGCGCGGCATCCCCTTCCCGTAGGCGTTGACGGGGAGGGACGGCGACGCCCAGCCGCTGCGGCCGAGGCGGTCCCACCATTCGGCGACGGTGAGGTCGGGGTCCCAGTTCTCATCCAGCCAGGCGTCGAGTTCGTCGAGGAAATCGCTCATCGCGACAGTGTCGTGCGCGGCGACGGGTCGCTGCGAATCGAGCGCGGCGGTCAGGCGACGGCGCCGATGAAGATCACGTCGCCGGTGGTGACGGCCGCGCCACCCTCCGGTTCCAGCGTGATCGCCCAGGCGGCTGGACCAGCAGGCAGGTCGAGCACGTGGTGGACGTTGCCGTCGCCGGCGCTGTCCAGCACGTACATCGCCAACCGGCCGTCGGCGTTGGGGCTGACGGGCGAGTCCGTGGCGTCGGGGCGGGGGAACCACCACAGCTCGTACGCCTTGCCCGACGGCGCGACCGGCAGGCCCTCACCGATCAGCACGGCCTTGCCGAGATGCTGCGACCAGGCGACGCGGAACGTTCCGTCCACGCCCTCCGCCGCATCGAGCGCGGTGACCTGGGCGTCGTCCTGCTCCATCACCTTGGCCAGCTCGTCGGCGTAGGTGGTGCCCGCCCGCCGGGCCACGCCGAACACCGTGACGATGCCGGCCAGCAGCACCACGGCCGCCGCCACGGAGAGCCAGGTGGCCACCCGGCGCCGCCCGGCGAGCGGGACGACCTCTGCCGTGGCGGCAACCCGCGGCGACAACTGCCGGGTGGTGGCGATCTCGGCCATCACCCGCGACTTCACCGCTGCCGGCGGGGGTGCCGACACGGCTGCGGCGACCTGGGCCATGGTGCGACGGAAGGCGACGACATCGTCGCGGCACACGTCGCAGGCGCCGTAGTGGGCCTCGAACCCGTCACGCTCGCGAGGATCGAGCGCGTCCAGGACGTAGGCCGCTGCCAGATGATGGATGTCCACGTCGCTCATGCCTCACCTCCCAATTCGTCGCGGAGACGGATCATGCCGTCCCGAATCCTGCTCTTCACCGTTCCCTCGGCCACGCCGAGCAGGACGGCCACCTCGCGGTAGGTGTGCCCTCCGAAGTAGGCCAGTTCCACCGCTTCGCGCTGCAGTTCGCTGAGCTGGCCCAGCGCTCGCCGTACCCGGGCTTGGTCCAGCCCGGACTCCACCTCGTCCACAACCATGTCGTGGTCGCGCATGGCAGCCGCCGCATCGCGCTGCTGGCGATCACGCGAGGCCTGCTCGCTGCGCACCCGGTCCACCGCCCGGCGGTGGGCCAACGTCGACGCCCAGGAACGGGCCGAACCCTTCGCCCCATCGAACCGTGTCGCCGTGCGCCACAGTTCCACGAAGACCTCCTGGGTCACCTCCTCCGCCTGGGCCGGGTCGCGGACGACCTTCAGCACCACACCGTGCACCAGGGGGGAGAGCACGTCGTAGAGCTCGGCGAATGCCTGTTGGTCACCGCGCCCGGCCCGGCGGAGGAGGACTGCTACGGGGTCGCCATCGGGCGGCGCCACCGCATCGGGGGAAGGGACGCCGGGTCGAGCGCGCAGGGCGCGGATCACACCCACCGGGGCCTCCCGGTCGGTTCGAGACGGACGTTCATGACCTCCGTTCGGAGCACGGGGCGCGGCGGATGGGTGCCATGTTCATCCGAAGGGCGCCGCCACGGTGGGGGCCAGTTCGGCGTGCTCCAGGGCCTGGATGGTAGCCGCCCGGCCGACGGCGATCATCTCCTCGGCGCGGTGGAAGTCCAGGCTGCGGCAGGCATCGCGAGAGATGGTGATCAGCAGGTCCGGTGGGTAGCTGGCCAGGCGGTAGCGGGTGAGGACGCTCTGCATCACTTCCAGCGACTGGGTCAGCACGTCCGCCTTGCCCAGCCCGGCGGGCAGGCCGGGGTCCTCGTCGTCGTCCGGGGCCCGGTCGCGCCCCCGGTCGAGGCGGGCCATCAGCGCCTTGATCGACTCGCGGTCCATCACGTTGGCGGCCATCCGCCGGAAGCGGTCGCCCCATTCCTCCACCGGCCGGGGCGCAGCGGTCTCGTGGTCCGGGGCACCACCGAGGCCGCGACGATCACCCGGCCGCTCGCCCACGCGGTCGCCACCGAGCGACACGGCGATGGTTGCATCGGCGCGGGCGGCGGCAAGCGGGGCGATTGGCACCGGGTTGAGCAGCCCGCCGTCGGCCAGCAGGCGTCCGTTGTGCATCACCGGCGTGATCACGGTGGGGATGGCGATCGAGGCGCGGATGGCCACGTCGGCCGGGCCACGTTGGAACCACACCTCGCGCCCCGCGAACAGGTCGGCCGCTACCGCGGTGAACGGCACGGCCATGTCCTCGATGAGGACGCCGCCGAGCAACTCGCGGACCTTGGCGAACACCTTCTCCGCCTTGATGGCCCCCGGTGACGAGAGCGACGGGTCCAGCAGGCGCAGCACGTCCAACTGGCTGAGCGACGTGACCCAGTCCGTGTACGGCTCCAGCGAACCGGCGGCGTGGAGCCCGCCGACCAGGGCGCCCATCGAGGAGCCGGCGATGGTGACGATGTCGTAGCCGCGCTCCACCAGCACCTGGATGACGCCCACATGTGCGTACCCGCGCGCGCCACCGCTGCCGAGTGCCAGCGCGACCCGTGTGGGCCGTTCGGCGGGCGTGAGTTCGCCCGGCTGGCTCATGTCAGAGCACGTAACCCTTGGGGATCACCACGATGCCGCGGTCGCTGACGGTGAACCGTTGGGCGTCGGCCACGGGGTCGAACCCGATCTTCATGCCGGCGGGGATGATGACGTTCTTGTCCACGATGCAACGGTTGATCCGCGCCCCGGGGCCCACACGGACACCGGGGAACAGGATGCTGCCGGTGACGTGCGCGTCGTGGTGCACGTGCACATCGGGCGACACGATGGAACCCTCCACGTGCGCGCCGGAGATGATGGACCCGTCGCTGAGCAGGCTGCCGTCCACGTGCGCCGGTTCGCCGCCCGCCCCGCGGGAGATCTTCGCCGGCGGGTAGCTGCCGTGGCTGGTGAACACCGGCCAGCGGTCGTTGTACAGGTTGAACACCGGCACCGGCGCCAGCAGGTCCATGTTGGCGTCGTAGTACGAATCGATGGTGCCGACGTCGCGCCAGTAGCCCTTCTCCCGATCGTCCTGGCCCGGCACGATGTTGGTGCTGAAGTCGTACACATGGGCCACCCCGGCGGCGGTGAGCGCGGGGATGACATGGCCGCCGATGTCGGTGGGCGCGCCGTCCTCGCCCGTGGGGGTGACGATGTCGATCAGCGTCTGGGTGTCGAACACATAGTTGCCCATGCTGGCCAGGCAGCGGGTGGAATCACCGGGCATCGTCGGCGGGGTGGCCGACTTCTCGTGGAACGCCACGATGCGGCCCTGGGCGTCGCTCTCGATGACCCCGAACGCCTTGGCGTCCTCGTAGCTCACCGGGATGGCGGCGACGGTGACCCCGGCGCCGGTGTCCATGTGGTAGTTCACCATCTGGCGGGGATCCATGCGGTAGATGTGGTCGGCGCCGAACACGCACACCACGTCGGGATCCTCGTCGGTGATGAGGTTGAGGTTCTGGTAGATCGCGTCGGCGGAGCCGGCGAACCAGTGCGGCCCACGGCGCATCTGCGCCGGCACCGGTGTGACGTAGTTGCCGAGCAGGCCGGAGAACCGCCATGTCTGGGAGATGTGACGGTCCAGGCTGTGGCTCATGTACTGGGTGAGCACCACGATCTTCAGGTAGCGGGCGCTGGCGAAGTTGGAGAGCGCGAAGTCGATGATCCGGTAACTGCCGCCGAACGGAACGGCCGGTTTGGCCCGGTCCTGGGTGAGCGGCAACATCCGCTTGCCTTCCCCGCCGGCGAGCACCATCACGAGCACTTTGGGTTCGGCCATAGCCGGAATGTACCCCTCATGCCCGGGTCGGTGGGGCCATGGGTTACCTTCGGCCTTGGTGAAAGTGCTCTTTGTCACCCCGGAGTGTTACCCCCTGGTGAAGACCGGGGGGCTGGCAGATGTCGCCGGCGCCCTGCCGCTGGCGCTGGCCCCGCTGGGTGCCGACGTGCGGGTGCTGCTGCCCGCCTACCCGGGGGTTCGTGGCCGCCTGCGCAAGGTGCGCACCGTGGCCACCCTGCCGGGATTGATGGGTGGCGACGGGGCCCTGCTGGAGGGCACCACCGCCGATGGCCTGCGGGTCTGGCTGGTCCATGCACCGCACCTGTTCGAGCGGGCCGGGGGCGGGCCGTACCTCGGCCCGGACGGCCACGACTGGCCGGACAACCACCGCCGGTTCGCCGCCCTGTCGTGGGTGGGCGCCGCGCTGGGCACCGGCGTCATCGACACCGGTTGGCGGCCGGACGTGCTGCACCTGCACGACTGGCAGGCCGCCCTCACCGCCGCCTACCTGCACTACGACCCGGTGATGGCCGCCGAGCGGCCCGCCACCGTCCTCACCATCCACAACCTCGCCTTCCAGGGCCTGTTCGACGGTGCGCTCGCCCCGTCCATCGGCCTGCCGGGGCACGTGATGGACGTGGACGGCCTGGAGTACTGGGGCCATCTCAGCTTCCTGAAGGCCGGCGTGGTGTGGGCCGACCACCTCACCACGGTCAGCCCCACGTACGCCCGCGAGATCGTCACCCCGGCCAACGGCATGGGGTTCGACGGCCTGCTGCGCGCCCGCGCCCGCAGCCTCACCGGCATCGTCAACGGCATCGACGACCAGTTGTGGGACCCCGCGACGGACACCCACCTGGCGCCGCCGTACTCCACGTACTCCACCCGCCGCCTGCACGCCAAGGCCACGTCGAAGGCGGCGCTGCAACGCGAACTCGGGTTGGAGGTGCGCCCCGACGTGCCGCTGTTCAGCGTGGTCAGCCGGCTCTCCCACCAGAAGGGGCTGGACCTCCTGCTGCAGGCATGGCAGCGGGTGGCCCATCGCGGCGCCCAGCTGGCCGTGCTCGGCACCGGCGAACCCGGGCTGGAGGAAGGGTTCCGTCACCTCGTCGACCACCATCGCCAGCAGGTGGCTGCGGTGATCGGGTTCGACGAGGGCCTGTCGCACCGCATGCAGGCCGGGGCGGATGCCATCGTCGTGCCATCCCGCTTCGAGCCGTGCGGGCTCACCCAGCTGTACGGGCTGCGCTACGGCACCCTGCCGATCGTCGCCCGCGTGGGCGGCCTGGCGGACACCGTGATCGACGCCAACGAAGCAGCCCTGCGCGACGGCGTGGCCACCGGGTTCGTGTTCTCCCCCGTGGAGGCCGGGCCGCTGGCGGTGGCGCTGGAGCGCGCCTGCGACCTCTTCGCCGAGCAGCCGGGGTGGCAGAAGGTGCAGAAGCGGGCGATGACCCGCGACGTCGGCTGGGACCTCGCCGCCGGGCGGTACCTCGCCGTCTACCAGGACCTCGTGGAAGCCCGCGGCTAGCGTCGGCGCCATGGCCTACTGGTTGATGAAGAGCGAGCCCGACGTGTTCGGCTACGACGACCTCGTGCGCGTGAAGCGCGAGGGGTGGGACGGCATCCGCAACTACCAGGCCCGCAACTTCCTGCGGGAGATGCGCAAGGGCGACCAGGTGATCTTCTACCACTCCAACGCCACGCCGCCAGGGGTGGCCGGCATCGCCAAGATCGTCGGCGAGGCCGAGCCCGACCCCACCCAATTCGACCCGTCCACGAAGTACTTCGACCCGGCGTCCAAGCCCGACGACCCGCGGTGGGACTGGGTCACGGTGGCCCCGGTGAAGCGGCTGCGGTTCATCCCGCTCGACGAGTTGCGCACGATGCCGGAACTGGCGGACTGCCGCCTGCTGGCCAGGGGCAACCGGCTGTCGGTGATGCCGCTCACGGACGGGGAGTTCGCAGCGATCGTGGCGGCCGGTTCGGCGAAGCGCTGAACCGGCCGGTAGCGTCGGCCACGACAACTGAATCCCCCTGCGGGGTTGGGTGAAAATCCCGACCGGCGGTAACAGCCCGCGAACCCCTCACACCAGCCGTGCAGCCGGCGTGAGGGGCCGATCCGGTGGAACTCCGGGGCCGACGGTGACAGTCCGGATGGGAGCAGGGTGCGTCGCGTGACCACAGGGTCGCGCCTCGTCGCGTTGCGCCACCATGCCCGCGACGACTCGTTGCTTCGTCGCCGGCCGGTGGTGCCGCCGGGGCGTTCCCCAGGGTGGTCCCGCCGGCGTTGCCATTCCCCCGTCGCCCCCGCCCGACCAGGAACGGACGGCACGCATGTTCACCGGCATCGTCGAAGAACTGGGCTCGCTCGCAGCCCTCGAACCCAACTCCGGCGCGGGCGCGTCCGGCACGGTGCGCCTGCGCATCACGGCGCGGACGGTGCTGGAGGACGTCCACCTCGGCGACTCCATCGCCGTCAACGGCTGCTGCCTCACGGCCGTCGCGGTGGACCCGGCGCCGGCCCCGGCATGGTGGGAGGCGGACGTGAGCGAGGAGACCCTGCGGCGCACCAGCCTCGGCTCGCTGGCGGTGGGCGCGCCGCTGAACCTGGAGCGCTCCGTGCGGATGGCCGACCGTCTGGGTGGCCATCTCGTGCAGGGCCACGTGGACGGGGTGGGCGAGGTGGTGGCACCGGTACCCGACCTCCAGGTGCGCATCCCCGCACACCTGCTGCGCTATGTGGTGGAGAAGGGGTCGGTCACCGTGGACGGGGTGAGCCTCACCGTGGTCGCCCCGCTGGCCGACGGCTTCACCGTGGCGATCATCCCCCACACGGCGGCGGTCACCACGCTCGGCACCAAGCGGCCGGGCGACCCGGTGAACATCGAAGTGGACGTGATGGCCAAGTACGTGGAGCGCCTGCTGGCGGGCCACTTGCCCGCTGGCACCGCCGATGGGGGTGCGCAATGAGCATCTTCGACCCGATCGACGAGGCGATCACCGCGATCGCCGCCGGCGGCATCGTGGTGGTGGCCGACGACGAGGACCGCGAGAACGAGGGCGACCTGATCATGGCCGCCGACGCCGCCACCCCGGAGGCCATCGCCTTCTTCGTCCGCCACACCTCCGGTGTCATCTGCGCCGCGCTGCCGCCGCGCCGTTGCGACGAACTGGAGTTGCCGCTGATGGTGCCACCGGCCGACAACGCCGACCCGTTCCGCACCGCCTTCACCGTCACGGTGGATCTGGCCCACGGGGTCACCACCGGCATCTCCGCCGCCGACCGCGCGGCCACCCTGCGGGTGCTGGCCCACCCGTGGAGCCGGGCCGGCGACTTCACCCGGCCCGGCCACATCTTCCCGCTGCGCGCCCGCGCCGGCGGTGTGCTGGAGCGGCCCGGCCACACCGAGGCGGCCGTGGACCTCGCCCGTCTCGGCGGACGCCTTCCCGCCGGTGTGCTGAGCGAGGTGGTGATGGACGACGGCCGGATGGCTCGCCTGCCGGACCTGCGCCGCTTCGCCGACACCCACCGCCTGCCGCTGATCTCCATCGCCGACCTCATCGCCCATCGCCGCCCCGGGCAACTGGCCCTGGCCGCGCCCGTCCTCCACGGAGCCTTCGAATGAACCCCTCCGGCAGCCACCACGGCACCCACCACGGCACCGGTGACGGCACCGGCCTGCGCGTCGCGCTCGTGTGCAGTCGCTTCAACGACCTGATCGTCGACCGCCTGGCCGCGGGCGCGCAGACAGCTCTGCTGCGTCACGGCGTGGCGGAGACCGACCTCGTCACCGTCTGGGTGCCCGGGGCATGGGAGATCCCGCTGGCAGCCCGCGCCCTCGCCACCTCCGGCAGCTACGACGCGATCGTCGGCATCGGGGCGGTGCTGCGTGGCGCCACCTACCACTTCGAGGTGATCGCCAACCAGAGCGCGGCCGGCCTGGCCCGCGTCGCCCACGACACCGGGGTGGTGGTGACCAACGGAATCATCACGGTGGACACGATGGAGCAGGCGCTGGACCGCGCCGGCGGCAAGGCCGGCAACAAGGGCGCGGAGGCGGCCGCGGCCGCGGTGGAGACCGTCACCGCCATCCGCGCCGCGACGACGCCCGCTCAGGCCGGGTAGGTCCGCAACTCCACACCGTGCCCGTCCGGGTCGCGCACATAGATGCCCTGGCCCACCCCGCGGGCGCCGAACAGGTCGAACGGAGGGTGCACGTCGCCGAAGCGCCCGCTGGCCGCCAGTTCGGTGAGGTCCACGCCGGTCACCACCAGCGCGAAGTGGTCCATGTTCGTGCCGCTGATCTCTCCCACCTGGAGGTCGATGATGGTGTCGGCGGTGACGCGCACGGAGACGAACGGGGCCTCACCGCGACGCCACTCCTCCAGCCGCACGGCCTCCAGGCCGAGCAGGTCGCAGTACCAGGCCACCGACCGCTCCATGTCGGTGACGCGCAGCACGATGTGGTCGAGTTCCTGAACCTTCATCGGCCCAGTCTCGCCCATCGGCCGTCACCCATCGGACCAACGACCCTCCCCCCGTCCGAGTCGCGTCGGTACCATCGGGTCATGCTCGATCCCCAGATCCGCGACCTCGCCCAGGCCAAGAACTTCGCTGCGCTCACGGTCATCCCCGCCAGTGGGCACCCGATGACCCACGTGATGTGGGTGGACGCCGACGACGAGCACATCCTCATCAACACCGACATCGATCGCGCCAAGGCCAAGGCGATGGACGCCGACCCGCGGGTCACCGTGGCCATCTGGGACGCCGAGAACCCGTACCGCTACGCGGAGGTGCGCGGCCGGGTCGTCAGCTCCGTCGCCGGCCAGGAGGCCGCCGACCACATCAACAAGCTGGCCGGCAAGTACGTGGGCGGGCCGTACACGTTCGGGCCCACCGACAGCCGCGTGCTCTACCGGATCGAACCGATCCGCCAGCGGATGATGTGAGCCGCCGATGACGGCGCCGTCGCTCACCATCGTCGCCGCGGACATCACCACACTCCCCGTCGACGCCATCGTCAATGCGGCCAACACGTCGCTGCTCGGCGGCGGCGGTGTGGACGGCGCCATCCACCGCGCCGCCGGGCCTGAACTGGTGGCCGCCTGCCGGCTGCTGCACGGCTGCGCGGTGGGCCAGGCGAAGGCCACGCCGGGTTTCCTGCTGCCCGCCCGGTGGGTCATTCACACCGTCGGCCCCGTGTGGCGTGGCGGCAGTCACGGCGAGCCCGACCTGCTGGCCGCGTGCTACCGCAACTCGCTGGCCGTCGCCGACGAACTGGGTGCCGCCACGGTGGCGTTCCCCGCCATCTCCGCGGGGATCTACGGCTACCCGATGGACCTCGCCGCCGAGATGGCGGTCACCACGGTGCGGTCCACGCCCACCCGGGTTGCGGAGGTGACGTTCGTGTGCTTCGGGCCGGAGGCGCTGGCTGCGTACGAGAGGGTGCTCGGCGGCCCCGAGTAGGCTGGCGCCGTGGCCGAGCAAGGGGGGCGCCGCCGGCGAACCTGGTGGTTCGTCGCGATCGCTGTGGTCGTCGTCGCGGGCGGTCTGGCGGTGCGGGCGTGGTGGCCGCAGGACCGTGCCACCCGGGTGGAGGCCGACGAAGCGCTGGACCGATTCCACGACACCACCACCTCCACGCCCACCACGGTGGCCGTCACCACCGCCGCCCCCACCACGTCGCTGCCACCGCGGGACCTGCCGGAGCCAGGGGTCTACCGCTACGCCACCACGGGCACGGAGTCCGTGGACATCCTGGGCGGCGCCACCCACGACTACCCGCCCGAGACGCTGCTCACCGTGACGCTCGACGGCTGCGGCGTGCGGCTGCGGTGGGATCTGCTGGCCGAGCGCCGCGACGAGTGGCGGCTGTGCGTGACTGCCGACGGGGTGGAACTGCAGACCACCGGCTCCCACTACCACGAGTTCTATTCCAATGGCCGCCTGGAGGCGCTGGTCTGCAGCCACAAGGTGCTGCTGGTGCCCACCGACGACTCGCTGCCGCCCGAGCAGTCGGTCACCTGCCTGCTGGACGGCGCGCCGTGGAACCCCACCTGGACCGCGGTGGGGCACGAGACGCTCACCGTGGACGGCTCGTCCGTCGAGACGCTGCACCTGCGGATGGTGGTGAACGACGGAGATGCCCACTTCGAGCGCACCACCATGGACTGGTGGCTGGCGCCCACCGGTCTGCCGGTGCGGATGACCACGCAGAAGGAGTCCAACACGGACTCCGGCGTGATCGGCGACGTGTACTACACCGAGACCTACACCGCCGACCTCGCGTCCTTCGACCCCCTCACCTGACCCAGTCGGAGTGTTTCCTGCTCACCTCCGAGCAGGAAATGCTCCGCCCCGGGCCGGAGGGGTCAAGTTGGGCGGGCGGGGTGCCGATCACAGACACGTATGACGCCCGCAGTCGCCAGCGAGAGTCCTGCCGCGCTCGCGCACGGGTACCAGGTGGGAACGGCCCTCGCCCGAGCCGTCGGCGGGGTGTTGGCGGGCCGCCACGAGCAGATCGAGGTGGCGGTGGCCTGCGTGCTCGCCGGCGGCCACCTGCTGATGGAGGACGTGCCCGGCGTGGGCAAGACGCTGCTGGCCCAATCGCTGGCGGCGGCGTCGGGCGGCGCCTTCCGGCGGGTGCAGGGCACGGCCGACCTGCTGCCCGGCGACGTCACCGGCACGCTGGCGCCCGACGGCGACGGGTTCGGCCTGCGGTTCCGCCCCGGGCCCGTGTTCGCCCACGTCGTGCTGTTCGACGAGCTCAACCGGGCCAACGCCCGCACCCAGTCGGCCCTGCTGGAAGTGATGGAGGAGGGCACGGTGACCGTGGACGGCGTCGCCCACCATGTGCCCTCACCGTTCTTCGTCGTGGCCACCCAGAACCCGGTGCAGATGGCCGGCACCTACCCGCTGGCCGAAGGCGTGACCGACCGCTTCATGGCCGCCGTGTCGCTCGGCCGCGCCGGTGCGGAGGAGGAGTTGGAGGTGCTGACCGGGCGACGGGGGCGCTCCCAGTTGGACCTGCTGTCGCCCGTCGCCGACCCATCGGCGATCCTCGCTGCCCGGGCGGCGATCGGCACCGTGCACCTCGGCGACACCGTGGCGCGCTACGCCGTGGACGTGCTGCGGGCCACCCGCGCCCACCCCCGCGTACGGCTTGGTGCGTCCACCCGCGCCGGCGTCGCCACCGTGGCCATGGCCCGGGCGTTCGCCGCGCTCGACGGCCGCGACTTCGTGGCCCCCCACGACATCGCCCGGGCGGCCCGCGTGACGCTGGCCCACCGGATCGTCACGGCCGCCGGCGAAGCGGCCGCTGAGGTGGTCGACGAGTGCCTGGCCGGGGTCCCCGCACCGCGCCGCTGAGGCCGGCCGGACCCGCCCGCGGCGCGTGGGCGTTCGCGGCCGCCTGGCTGGTGGGCGCGGCCATCGCCCTGCTCACCGGCGCGAGCAGCGTCGTCATCCTGCTGATGGCCGGCCTGGTGGCCATGATCGCTGCGGTCGGCGCAGCGCCGCTGCGGTTGCGCGACGTCGTCGTCGCCGCCGTGGAGTTGCCCGTGGTGGCCACCAGCGGGGAGCCCTTGACCGCCACGGTCGAGGTGACGAGCCGCTGGCCGGTGCACGTGACGCTGCGGATGCCGGGGCACGGGACGATGGCCTCCGGCTGGTGCCGCGGCGAGCGGACCACCCTTGCCGGCGCCGGGCCGGGCCGCGGCCGGTGGGAGCACGTGGACGTGGTCGTCGCCGGCGCCGGGCGACTGGGCCTGTTCTGGTGGCGCCGGACGTTCGTGTGCCACTGCGACCCGATGTGGGTGGCTCCGGCCGCCGCCACCGAGCGGGCACCGACCGTTCCGTTCGCCGACGAGGCCACCGGCGACGCGCCGGGCGCGCCGGTGCGCGGCCACGACGAACTGGACAGCGTGCGCCCGTGGCGAGACGGTGACGAAGCAGCCTCCATCCACTGGCCGTCGTCGTGGCGCGCCGGGGAAGTGATCGTCCGCCAGCAGCGGACCGATGCGGTGGAGCGCCATGTGGTCGAGGCCCGCCGCGGCACCGGAAACGCCGCGGCCGAGGCCGCCAGGGTGCGCGCTGCGGTGGAGGCGGCGTGGTCAGCCGGTGCCGGGGCGTCGATCGTCGAGGTGGATGGCGCGGCGGTGGGCGAGCCCTGGCCGGTGGCCGACCCCACCGCACTGCTCCGCTGGGCGGCCGGCTTCGACGGGCCGGACCCGACGCCGCGACGCCTGCCGTGGTGGAAGCGGCCGGTCGGCATCGCCCACGCCGAACCCGACACCACCGTGCCGCACGCCGCCCGTTGGGCGATCGCCGCGGCCTGCCTGGCCCCCGCCGTGATGGTGCTGCAGCCGCTCGGGTACGGCGCGTTCCACATCGCTGTCGTGGCCGCAGGGCTGGCTGCGGGAGCATGGCTGACCGCGGCCCGCCGGCCTGTCGCCAAGGGTCTGCGGCAAGGCCTCGGCCTGGCGTGCGGCCTGGGTGTTGGCGCGGCGCTCATCGACGTCAGCGCGGTGGACTCGCCGGCGTCGGTGCTGCGCTTCGTGATGCCGCAGGTGCTGCTGGCGCTGTTCGCGATGCAGGGCCTCGAGTGCACCGACCGGCGGTCCGCACGGGTCACGCTGGCGATCGCCGCGGTGCTGGTCGCCTATGCCGGCGGCATCCGCGTGGACGACCGGCTGGGCATCTGGCTGCTGGTCTCCAGCCTGCTGGTGGCGATGGCGACCCAACTCGTCTCCCGGCCGGATCGCCGCGTGCCACCGCACGTCACCGGTGCACGCGGCCCTCGGTGGCGACAGAGCGTGGCTCCCGTCGCCGGCGCCGCCTTGGCCGTCGCCACCATCGTCGCCGGGCTGGTGGTGGTGCCGGTGCCGGAGGGGCCGGCACAGCTGACCCTGCCGAGCTTCCTCAGCGACCGGCGGAAGGTCGCGGACGACGGCTCGCTGGCCACCGCCGGCGGCTCGCCCCTGCTCGGCGGCGCGGTGCGGGCCCGGGCAAGCGCACCGGCGGCACGGCGGCCAGCTACGCCGGCTTCAGCGACCGGATGGACACCTCGCTGCGCGGCGACCTCGGCGAGGAAGTCGTGCTGCGGGTGCGCAGCCCGCAGCCGGACTTCTGGCGGGGTCAGACCTTCTCCTACTTCGACGGCACGGCGTGGTACGTGGAGGACGACACCGGGCAGCGGACCGAGGGCCCTGACCATCTCATCGGCCCCGCAGCCGGCGAAACGCTCATCGCCGGGCGCGGGGAGACCCTGGTGCAGACGTTCTACCCCCAGGTCGACCTGCCCAACATCGTGTTTGCCGCGCCCCGCCCGTACCGGGTGATCCTCGACGCCCCGCTGTGGCAACGCCAGGACGGCGCGCTGCGGGCCGGCGTGGTCCTGCCCGCCGGGAGCGCCTACACCGTGCTGTCCGTCCGCTCGTGGGCCACGCCGGAGACACTCGTCACCCAGGGGGACCTCGCCCGCCTGGGTGCGCCGTTGCAGTTCATCCAGCTCCCCGCCTCCACCACCGACCGGACCCGCCAACTGGCGGCGGACCTGGCCGACGGCGCGACGTCGACCTACGAGGTCATCCAGCGGATCGAGGACTGGCTGAGCACCCACGTCACCTACGACCTCGATGCGTCGCTGCCGCCGGAGGGTGGCGATGCGGTGGACTGGTTCCTGTTCGAGTCGCACCAGGGGTTCTGCGAGCAGATCGCCTCGGCGATGGCCGTGCTGCTGCGCTCCCTCGGTGTGCCGGCGCGCATCGCCACCGGCTACGTCCCCAGCGAGCGCGATCACATCGCCGGCGTCTGGATCAGCCGGGCCCACGACGCTCACGCCTGGGTGGAGGTCCGCTTCCCCGACGACGGCTGGGTGCCGTTCGACCCAACGGCGTCGGTACCCCTGCCCGGCGAGGCCGAGGACGTGAGCGTGGGAGCTGAGTTGTTCGACGCGATCACCGGCTTCGTGACGGACCACGCCCCCACCTGGTGCTGGCGGGCGGCGGTGGTGGTGGCCGCAGTCGGCGGCAGGTCGCTGCGTGCTGCCCTGCGTCGCCGGCGACGCGGCCGCTGGGGTGTGTTGCAGGACCGCTTCACCGCCGCGGCCACCCGCGCCGGTGCCACCGGGACGGAACCGAACCGGGACCTGGCCGAGGTGCTGACCGGCGAGGACGCCCGCTGGCTGGCCGACGAACTGGACCGCAGCGCCTTCTCGCCGTCGTGGCAGGACGACGACGCCGTCTACCAACGCGGCCGCACCGTGCTGGTCGAACTGGAGCACGCCGGCCGGCGCTGAAATTCTTTCGAACTCCGGGAACTCGGCGGGCGGCTCCGGCGACTTCATCTTCAACTGAACGTCGTGGCGCAACTCTGACCGGTCCGTCGCCACCTGGCCGACCCTGGCTCACGAACACACACAGGGTCGGCCCGTTCGGTTTCTCGGCACAGGTACGGGCAGCGAACCCGCCGGTGGTACTCGGTCCCGTGCCAGGGGGACCACGTGCCCTAGTCCCACCTCGGTGTTGGATGGTGCGATGCCGGTATGACGACGTGCACCGTGCTCACCGCCGCATCCGCTCTGCACGACGCGGCGGCTGTCGATGCAGTCGTCGGGGCGTTCCGGCCCCAACTCGCCGCCGCCGGCGTCCAACTGGCCGACACCGTCGAGGCTGCCGACCCCACGCTGCCCTTGGCCGTGTTCGTCCTCACCGGCGGCAGCGAGCGCCAGGTGCTGCAGGCGTGGCAGGCACGCCAGCAACTGGTGCCCGGCGAGCCGCTGCTGCTGCTCACCCACCCCGGGCAGAACTCGTTGCCCGCGGCGCTGGAGGTGCTGGCCCGGCTGCAGATGGACGGCGCCAGAGGGCGGATCGTCATGCTCCACGTGCCCCTGCCCACCGACCCGCCGAACGGCCCCGCGCTGCGCGCCGCCATCCACGACATGGCCGTGTGGCACCGCCTGCACCGCGCCCGCCTGGGTGTCATCGGCACGCCGAGCGAGTGGCTGGTGGCCTCCGTGCCCGACGCCACCGCCGTGCAGGCCCGCTGGGGCATCTCCCTGGTCCACCACGAGTTGGCAGCGGTGATGGACCGCTTCGTCGACAACATCGAGGCACCGATCGCCGAACCGGTGCGGCTACGCGCCCGCCGCCACGAGGGCGAACCCCACCCGGCCGACGTGGAGACCGCGGGGCGCTTCGAGCCCGTGCTGCGCGAGGTGGTGGCCGGCAGCGGCTACGACGCCGTCACGGTGCGCTGCTTCGACCTCGTCACCGACGCCCACACATCGGGGTGCCTGGCCCTGTCCTCGCTGAACGACCACGGCATCGTGGCCGGGTGCGAAGGCGATGTGGCCGCCACCGTGGCCCTGCTCTGGCTGCGCCACCTCATCGGGCGCATCGGCTGGATGGCCAACCCGGCAGCCATCGACGAGGACACCGGCACCATCGAGCTGGCCCACTGCACCGTGCCGCTGTCGCTGGTGGAGAGCTTCGAACTGGACACCCACTTCGAGAGCGGGATCGGCGTGGGCATCAACGGCCACTTCGCCGCCGGCCCGGTCACCGTGGTGCGCTTGGGCGGCAGGGGCCTGGAACACCTGTGGGTCGCCGACGGGCAGGCGCTGATGACCGACCCGCGCCACGGACGGTGCCGCACCCAACTGGACGTCGTGGTGCCGCCGGAACGGGCCGGCGAACTGCTCCGCCGGCCGCTCGGCAACCACCTCGTGGTGCTTCCCGGCCACCACGCCCACGACATCCGGCAATGGTGGTCGATGATGGTGGCGGACGCCACCTGACGTTCAACTGCTGGCGCTGACGGTGTGCGGCGTCGTCGTCGGCGCGGCGGGCGCGGCGGTGGTGGCCGGCGCGGCCGTGGTGGCAGGCGCCGTCGCGGCGGTGGCTGCCACGGTGGTCGGCGTCGTGGTGGTCACGACGGCACCGTCGGGAAGGCAGATCTCGTCGCCCGGGTACAGCGGCGCGGCGCCGTCGCCCCCGTTGAGCGCCAGCAGGTCGTCGGCAGTCACCGATGCAGCCGAGGCGATGGCATACCACGAATCGCCCGCCGCCACCGTGTACCAGTTCGAGCACACGGCATATGTGGGCGCCGGCGCCCCAGTCGTGGCCACGGAGGCGGCCGTGACCGTGCCCGCCACGGGTGTGACGGGCTCGGCCTGGGTGACCGTGGGGTTGGCCGCTTCGACGGCGCCGATCGCGGCGTCGCCGGCAGCGGCGGCGGTGGCCGGCCCACCCGTGCCGGACCCGGCAGCGGCGGCCAGCAGTACCGCAGCCAGCGGGGAGGCGGCGGCCAGTGCGGACAGCCGGCGGCTGCCGGACACGGCACGGGTGAGCGCGAGGGGTTGACGGCTCAACTGCTGTGGCTCCCGGTCGTCGGCTGGGCCGACGGCTGGGCCGGGGTCGGCGCCGCCGAGCGGGTCACGCTGTGCTCCGCCTCGTCATGCTCCGGCCCGTGGTGCCACTCGATGCTGACGCCGTCGTCGTCGTGCCCGTCGTCGGCGAAGGTGGGGGCGACCAGCGCCACCAGGGTGACGGCGACGGCCGCACCGGAGACCGCGGCGACGGCGCCCGCAGCGGCAGTCCGCCACGGGCGTCGCCGCGGGCGCCGGTCGATTGCCGGTGGCGCCGTTGACACCGGCACCCGACCGTACGGCGGATCCCAACGGGAGGAATCGAACGGTTCGTTCATCGTGCACCTCCTGGATGCGTGCGCTCCACGGAGCGCAGAACGGTGGGGACGAGGGCGCCCCCGGTGAAGTCGCCGATCGATGGCGTGACGGCCACGGTTCCGTCGGCGGCCACGGCGAGCGCCGCGCAACCGTCCGGCACGTTGTCGAAGCGGCGGTCGGCCGGGCGCAGCAGGACGGGCTTGGTCAGCACCTCGGCCAGCCACCCGTCACCGGCGATCACGCTGGCCAGGTCGGCGGTGGTGTGTGAGGGCACGCCCGTGTCGGGGTCGATGATGTGGTGGCGCGGCCGGCCGCCCGCCTGCCATACCCGGCGGAGCACGCTGGACGTGGCGACCGCGCCGTCCCACAGACCCACGAGGGTCACCGGCGCCGCCGCCAGCGGGTGCTCGACGGCGACCGTCCAGGGGGTGCCGCCCGGTGCCGTGCCGCGCACCCGCACGTCACCGCCGACGGACAGGCACACGCCCACCGCGCCGGCGGCCATCAGTCGGCGGTCACCAGGTCGGCGGCCAGGCCCTTGCCGATCCCGCCCGGGTCGAACCCGGCGCCGGCGGGGATGCGGGCCGCGCTGCCGTCCACCTCGATCTCCGGTGGCAGCGGCCGGTTCCACCAGCGTGCCGGCGGAACTGCATGAAGCGCAGGGTCCAGCAGTTCGAACGAGCGGTCGTAGCCCGCCGCCTGCAGGGCGTGCAGCAGCAGCGGGTCGTAGGCCCCGCCGGTCAGCCGCCAGCCCTCGATGGCCCGGTGCAGCAGCAGTGCCGTCGGGGCCGACACCTCCAGCCAGCGGCCGGCACCGGCGTTGAGGCGGCTGATCTCGCTGTCCGGCCGGAAGCGGCTCCATGCCGCCTCCAGGGCTGCCAGGCGGGTGACGGCCAGATCCACCAGCGCCGGGCCGCCGTGCACCACCAGGTGCACGTCGGAGCCCATGGCCCGGAACCGTGCGTCGCTGAACATGACCCACACGGTGCGCCGCGACGTTTGGAAGAAGGTGAGAGCACGTCCAAGCGTTGTCGAGAACTTGCCCCCGGTCCGTCCGGGCCGCTCAGCCGAGGCGCAGCGTCTCCAGCGGCTCCAGGCGGGCGGCGCGCACCGCCGGGTACAGGCCGGCCAGCACGGAGATCACCACGGCCAGGGCGATGCCGCCGGGCACCAGCACGGGCTGCAGGGTGAACACCCAGCCGGCCATCGACACACCCACCCCGATGGCGGCCACGCCGGTGAGCACCCCCAGCATCCCTCCGAGCACGCCGACCACGATCGCCTCGAAGAGGAACTGGAGCGCGATGGTGCCGCGGGTGTGCCCGAGCGCTCGGCGGATGCCGATCTCGCTGGATCGTTGGATGACCGAGATGGACATGACGTTGGCGATACCGATCCCGCCGACCACGATCGCCAGCAGGCCCATCGCCACCACGATGAGCTGGAGTTGGCGGTCGCTCTGCGAGGCCAGTTCCAGCGCCTCCGACTTCAGCTCGGTGTTCACCTCGGTCGGGCCGCCCAGGCCCACCGCCACCTTCAGCGCCTCCGCCGTCTCGCTCTCCGTGCCGTCCTTGGCACGCACGTACAGCTTGTTCGGCTGGATGTCGTCGTCCACGAAGTCGTCGTCCGCCGCCTGGAAGGAGATGAACACGGCGTTGTCGAACGCCGGCTCCAACTCCACCTGGCTCAGCACGCCGATCACCGCGTACTCGCGGTCATCGAGCACGATCGAGCGCACCTCGCCCGGCAGGTAGTCGAACTCGCGCGCCAGCCCGATGCCGATGACCGCGCTCCGCACGCCGGGCCCTTCGTCGAACGGGTCCAGCCACCGGCCGCTGACCATCGGCACCTGCAGCACGGCGGGCAGCGCGGCGTCGGCGGCCAGCACCGGCACCGGCACCACCTCGAACTTCTCGGTGGCCTCCTCGTACGGGGTCACGATGATGTCGCTCAGCTCGCGCACTGCGGACACGCCTTCCACGGTGACGACGGTCCGCGCCCGCTCCACCGCATCGCTCGGCAGCACCGGGTTCTGCGACCCGAACGCACTTGCGGCCGAAGCCTCGATGAGGTTGGTGCCCAGTTCGGCCACCTTGCGCTTCAGGTCGCCCTTGGCGCTGTCCGTCAGGCCGACGGCGGCGATGATGGCGGCCACCCCGATGGTCGGCCCCAGCAGCAGCAGGGCGGTGCGCACCTTGCGGGCGAACAGGCCCACCAGCGCCACCGCCACCAACTCACGAAGCCGCCTCATGCGCGGACCGCCCGCTCGTCGGCGACGATCTCACCGTCGCGCATGCGGACCCGGCGCTCCGCCGCCGCGCCGACGCCCGGATCGTGGGTGACCAGCACCACGGCCCGCTCGGGTGACTGCAGCGAGGCGAAGATCTCCATGACGTTCTCGGCGTTCTTGGAGTCCAGCGCGCCCGTGGGCTCGTCGCCCAGCAGGATGCGCGGCTCGGTGACCAGGGCGCGGGCCAGTGCCACCCGCTGCTGCTCGCCGCCGCTGAGTTGCACGGGGCGGTGGTCGTGACGGTGCGCCAGGCCCACACGGTCCAGCGCGTTCATCGCCCGGTCCCGGCGTTCCCGCGGGCGCAGGCCGCGGTACAGCAGCGCCGTCTCCACGTTCCCCATCGCGTCGAGGTGGGGGATGAGGTGGAACTGCTGGAACACGAACCCGATCTCCCGCCCGCGCACCCGGCTGCGCTCGGCGTCGTCCATCGCCGTCACCTCGTGGCCGCCGACGCGGATGGTTCCGGTGGAGGGCAGGTCGAGGCAACCGAGCAGGCCGAGCATCGTGGACTTGCCGGACCCGGACGGGCCCATGATCGAGAGGAAGTCGCCGGGCATGACGCGCAGCGACACGTCGTGCAGCGCGGTGACGGCGGCGTCGCCCTCGCCGTAGACCCGCGACACGTGCTCAAGTTCGAGGACCGGCTGCACGCCTGCGTCATCCACCGGGGTCGGCTTCCGGGTCCACGTCCACCACCACCAACTCGTCGCCGCGCAGGCCGTCCACGATCTCCACCCACTCGCCGTCGATCAGGCCGATGGTGACGTCCACCCGGCTGATGGTGCCCTCGTCGTTGATGACCCGCACCTGGTCGCCACCGGCGGACCGCAGCACAGCGGCCACCGGCACGGCCAGCACGCCCAGCCGCTCAGCGAGCGTCACGTCGATCGTGACCCTGGCACCGTCCACCGCCACCAGGTCGCCTTCCACCTGCACCGTGCCTTCATAGGTCTCGGCGCCGCTCTGGTCCACCGTGGCCGTTTCGTCGAGGGTGGCGATGATGCCCGCGAAGTCCGAGTCCGCGGAGTCCAGGTGGACCTCCGCCTTCTGGCCGACCTTCAACTTGGCCCGGTCGGACGCACTGACGGACAGGGTGATCGTGAAGACGGGTTCGGTGAGCGTCAGCACCGGGGCGCCCTGCAGCACGAACTCGCCCTCGTCCACGTCCACCGTGCCGATGCGCGCCGGCCAGTCGGCCACCACCATGTCGCTGGGCAGGAAGATCACGTCGTCGTCGATCGTGCTGATCACCACGGTGACCTGGCTGTGCCCGGCGGGCAGGATCACCGTGCCGGCCAGCGTGTCGTAGTCGCTGCCCGGCTGGGCCGTGCCACCCACCTGGTAGTTGACCGAGGTGTCCTCCGCCACGGGCGCGTCGGCGACGATCGTGAACGATGCCGCCCCGCCCTCGCGGATGTCGCCACCGCCTCGCAGGGTCAACTCCGGCAGGTCGTCGCTCTGGATGGTGACCGCCGCGCTGGCCGGATTGCCCACCACGTACGACGGGCTGCCCGGCGCGTCGTCCGGATTGGGCACCACGGACACCACGATGCGCTCGTCACCTTCCACCCGGTCGTCGTCGCGCGTCTGCACCTGCAGTGTCGCGGGGGTCTGCCCGGCCGCGATGGTGACGTCGTCCTGCTGCACCTCCACATAGTCGGTGCCGTTGGCCGCGCTGCCGCCGAGTGCGATCACCAGGTCCAGCGGCTGGTTGGACTCCACCGTGGTACGGAACGTGAACGTGACGGCGCCGCCCTCGCGGACCACGCTGGAGTTGGAGGTGACGGTGATGACCGGCACGAGATCGTCGCCGTTGGCGAGGATCGTCACCCGTGCCTGGTTCGCCGGGCCGACGACATAGTTCGGGTCGTTGCCGAACTGGTCGGTGAGCGAGACCACGATCTCCTCGTCGCCCTCCTTCACCTGGTCGAGGAACACCGGCACGCTGACGCTGTAGCTGGTCTGCCCGGCGGGGAACAGGAAGCTGTTGGTGATCTGCTGGTAGTCCGCCCCGTCGTCGGGATCGGTGCCCCCGGTGGCGTCGCCGCCGATGGTGAGATCCACGGTGATGTTGTTGGCCGGCGCCGGGCTGGCCACGAACGTGAACACCACCTGGCCGCCCTCCACCACCTCGGTGAGATCGGCGCCGAGCGTGATGATCGGCTTCTGTGGCGTGCCCTGCGGGGCCACCGGGCCGTGCGCCAGGCGCTCGCCGCCGAGTGCCTCACTGGGCACGATGGAGTACGCCACCGTGTTCGCCTTGCCGATCGTGTAGCCGGCCTGGTTCGGCGACAGCCCCACCGTGATGGTCTCCACCGGCTCGGGCGTGGCGCCGCCGTAGCCGTGGTCGGCCTGCCAGGCGGTGAGAGCCTGGCGGGTCTCCTCCGTGTACAGCGTGTCCACCGACGAGATCGGGTAGCCGGCAGCCACGAGGATCGACTCCAGCTGGCGCACGTCAGGCCCTTCGCTGCCCACGTCCAGGCGGCGGTAGAACGCGAAGTCGCCGACCACGGCCACGGAGGTCCGGCCGTCCAGGGCGAACAGCGAGTCGCCCTCCTCGATCGTGTCGCCGTCCTCCACCGTGAGGCTGCTGACCTTGCCGTCCACCGGCAGGTTGATGGTCTGGATCTCGTCGCGGCGGATCTCGCCGCTGATGGTCAGCACGTCGTCGAGGTCGCGGCGCTCCACCGGGCGCGGCACGATCAGCAACTCGCGGGGCGTGCTGTCGTCGGACGATGCCCGGCCGATGAGCAACCCCCCGGCCACGAGCCCGACGGCCACCACTCCCCCGATCAGGGCCGTTCTGGTCCTCATCCGTCTCCCCGCTGGTCGCTCATCCGATGTTCATCTCCGACAGGCACTGGTTGATGTCCCGCTCGTCGAGGTCGCCGTCGGCGTTGTGGAACTCGGTGGGCTCCAGCAACCCGATCTCGCTGGTGGTGGCTTCCACCGTCCACCCCCTGTCGCGCAGGCAGTCGCGCAGCGCCACGAACACCTCGTTGCGCTGCTCCACCTGCTCCGGCGTGAGGTTGGCGCGGGTGGCCTGCACCTCCTGCAGCACGGCCACGATGTCCGAGCGGGCCGCGCAGGTGATGACCGCATCGCGGTAGGCGCTGTCCTGCATGGCCGGGTTGTTGGGGTCGAGCAGGTTGCCCTCGATGGCGTAGCCCTTGTCCTCCAGGCAGCCGCGGAACTCGCCGAATGCGGCGAACAGGCGCACCTCCGGCGGGCGGTCGTCCTGGTTGAGCGGGATGGTGTCCGCCGCTGCGGTGGTGGGCGCGTCGCCCGCGGCGGGTGGCACCGAACCGCCGCCCCCGGCCGTCGCGACCGTGGTGGCGGTGATCGCCGGAAGGCGCTGCTGGAGCACCTCGTCGGGGGACATCACCTGCACGTCGTCGGCGTCGCGCACCACGGTGACGGTGGTGTCGGAGGAGCATGCGGTGAGCGCCAGCAGCAGCGCAAGCGCGCCCGCCACGGACTTGCCGGCCCTCCCCACCCGATGCATCGTCCGATGGTAACCCGCGGCGTCCGCGACGATCGGCCCGGTGTGGGACCAAGGGCGCTGTACGGAATGCCCCGGAGGGTGCATCCTGAAGGCGTGGAACAGCCGCCAGCGAGCTTTCCGACACGGTGGTGGACCCGCCTGGACGACGGGCGGATCCGCTGCGACGTGTGCCCGCGCGAGTGCTCGCTGCGGGAGGGTCAGCGGGGGCTGTGCTTCGTCCGCGCCCGCGAAGGCGACCAGATCGTGCTCACCACCTACGGGCGCAGCAGCGGGTTCTGCGTGGACCCGATCGAGAAGAAGCCGCTGAACCACTTCCTGCCGGGCACGTCGGTGCTGTCGTTCGGCACCGCCGGCTGCAACCTGGCCTGCCGCTTCTGCCAGAACTGGGACATCTCCAAGAGCCGCAGCACGGACACCCTGGCGGATGCCGCCAGCCCTGAGGGCATCGCCGCCGCCGCTCTCGCTCAGGGATGCGCCAGCGTGGCCTTCACGTACAACGACCCGGTGGTGTTCTTGGAGTACGCGGCCGACACCGCCGATGCCTGCCACGCCGCCGGCCTGCGCACCGTGGCCGTCAGCGCCGGCTACGTGCAAGAGGGGCCGCGGGCGGAACTGTTCTCCCGCATCGACGCAGCCAACATCGACCTGAAGGGGTTCACCGAGGACTTCTACCGCCATGTGTGCGGCGGCCACCTGCAGCCCGTGCTGGACACGCTGGAGTGGCTGGTTGCCAACGGGGTGTGGGTGGAGGTCACCACGCTGGTGGTCCCCGGCCACAACGACTCCGACGCCGAACTCACCCAGCTGAGCTCGTGGGTGGCCGACCACCTCGGCCCCGACGTGCCGCTGCACTTCAGCGCGTTCCACCCGGACTTCAAGATGCTCGACGTGCCGCCCACGCCACCGGCGACGCTGTCGCGGGCACGGCGCATCGCGATGGCCAATGGGCTGCGCTACGTCTATACCGGCAATGTGCACGACACCGCCGGCGGCACCACCCACTGCCCCGAGTGTGGTGCCCCCGCCGTGGTCCGCGACTGGTACCAGATCGACTCCTACCGGCTCACCGGCGACGGGCACTGCACCGAGTGCGGCGCCCCCGTCGCCGGGGTGTTCGAGGGTCCACCGGGAGAATGGGGCCGGCGGCGGCGGCCCGTTCGCCTCTCGTCGGCCTCCCCGGCACGCACCGTATGAGCACTGGAAGGTGGTTGCGATGACACGAGTTCGACCGCCCGCACTGGCCGGCACGTTCTACCCGGCCGACCCGGCGGTGCTGGCGAGGATGATCGACGCCCTGCTGGCCGCGGCCCGCCCGCCCGACGAACCGCAGGTTCCCACCGGACCGCCCGTCGCAGTGATCGCCCCCCACGCCGGCTACGTCTACTCCGGCCCGGTGGCCGCCACTGCCTACGCGGTCGTGCGCCCCTGGCGGCAGCAGATCCGCCGCGTCGTGCTGGTGGGAGTGCCGCACCGGGCGCCGGTGAGCGGGCTGGCGCTGAGCAGCGCGGCGGCGTGGGCCACCCCGCTCGGCCATGTGGAGGTGGACACCGAGGCGTGTGCCGCCCTGGCAGCCCGGCCCGGGGTGGTCGTCGACGACCGGGCGCACGCCGAGGAGCACAGCCTGGAGGTGCACCTGCCCTTCCTGCAGCAGGTGCTGGGCACCGGATGGCAACTGGTGCCGGTGATCGCCGGCGGCCCCGGCACCGCAGCGATCGCCGATGCCCTCACGCCGTGGTGGGCCGAGGAGGGAACGCTGGTGGTGGTGTCCACCGACCTCAGTCACTACCACCCCCTTCGTGAGGCGAAGGCCATCGACCTGGCAACCGCGGAAGCCATCGTCGGCCTGCGATGGGAGAGCCTGGACAGCGAGCAGGCGTGCGGGGTCAGCGGAGTGAGGGCCGTACTCGAGCTGTGCGTGCGCCACGGCCAACGTGTCCGCCTCCTCGACCTGCGGACGTCCGGCGACACGGCCGGTCCGGAAGACCGCGTGGTCGGCTACGGGAGCTTCGCGATCCGATGAACGCAGCGACCGACCTCACCCCGGCAGAACTGGCCCGCCTGGCCGACATCGCCCGCCGCGCCGTCGTGGACGCCGTGGCCCACCGTCACCATTGGGACCCCGCGACGTCCGAGGAACCGGCCGCGCTGCGCCGCGACGGGGCGGTGTTCGTCACGCTCCGCCGCGACGGTGCGCTGCGCGGGTGCATCGGCACGATGACGCCGCAACTGCCACTGGCGCTCGCCGCCGCGGACCGTGCCCGCGCCGCCGCCTTCCACGACCCACGCTTCGCCCCGGTGGACGCCGACGAGTTGGACGACCTCACCGTGGAGGTGTCCGTCCTCACGCCGATGGAGCCGTTCACCGTGGGCGGCTACGACGCGCTGGTCGCCGCCCTGCGGCCCGGGGTGGACGGCCTGCTGGTGGAGGCCGGCCGCCACCGAGCCACCTTCCTGCCCTCCGTGTGGGAGGAGTTGCCCGACCCGGCAACCTGGGTGGCCGCGCTGTGGCGCAAGGCCGGCCTGCCCGATCACTCGTGGCCCGACGGCATCCACACCTGGCGCTACCGCACCCTCCACTCCTAAGCCTCGCTCGCCCCCAGCCGCGCCCCGCCCCCGCTGTCGCACCGCTCGCCCCGCCCGCGCGCCGCGCCCTCGCCCACCGCCGCGCCCCTTTGTGTCACGGCACAGACATCACGGTCACGGCACAGAAGGTACGTATGTCTGTGCCGTGACTGTGAACGCTGTGCCGTGACACAGACGTCATCGACGGGTGGGGTGAGGGCAGGGCGGGGTGGGGTCAGGGCGGGGTGGGGTCAGGGCGGGATGGGGTCAGGGCGGGATGGGGTCAGGGCGGGGTCTGGTCAGGGAGGGATGGGGTCAGGTTGCGGCGAAGAGGCTGGGGAAGCGGGCCAACACCGCGATCGCGTGACGCAGTTCGCGGGTGTCCACGAACTCGCCGATGCGGTGGGTGTTCTGCTCCACGCCGGCGCCGATGCCGAACATCGCCGGGTGCCGCACCGTCCCGGACACCACCCAGCGCTTGGCGTCCGGCACGGCGATGGTGGCGTCGTCGAGCGCCACGGGGAAGCCCACGCCATCCGTGGAGAACACCCACGTGTCCACCCGCGGCTCGGCCCGCAGCGTGCCGCCACGAGCTCCGCCGTCGGGTTCGTGCACGAAGGGGGTCACCACTCGCCGGTAGGCCTCCACCGCCGCGGCGATGGCCGGGTGGTCGTCGGGCGTGATCCACCCCGGGTAGACCTGCTCGTTGTCCACCGGGCAGCCCGTCCAGGTGGGTGTGGTGTAGCGGGGGACGGCCACCTGCACGTCCAGCCCCGCGGCACGGGCGGCAGCCACCGCGTCCAGGCCGTCGATCTCGGCGACGGCCTGTTCGGGCGTCTCGCCCACCGTGAGGCGGCGATCGAAGCGGAACGTGAACCGGTCGGGCACGGCGCAGTCGCTGGGCGTGTCCAGCACCGCCCAGCTGGCCGTGCGGGTGCCACGGCCGACCACGGGATGGTCGAGCATGCCCTCGCCGCGGGCGTGTCGCGCCGCGGCTTCGGCGAGGATGGCACCGCCGTGTTCCAGCGGGTTCAGGCCCTGCGCGGGCATCGAGCCGTGGCACGACCGGCCGACGACGGTGACCTCGATCTGCATCCGGCCGCGCTGGCCGCGATAGATGCCCAGCGCGCCCTTCACCGCGTCGCCCGTGCCCTCGGTGAGGATCACCACGTCGGGCACCAGGTCGGCGGCGGCGCCGGGCAGCACGTCGCGCACCAGGTGGCGAGGGCCACCGCCGTCGTTGTCCTCCTCGGCGACCGTGGCATAGGCGCGCACCACGCACCCGCGCAGGGCGCCCTCGTCGCGCAGCTCCAGCAGGATCTTGGTGGCGATGACCTGCGACACCACCCCCGCCAGCTGGTCGGCGGCACCACGCCCGAACAGCAGGTGCTCCCACTCCGCCTCGGGTGGCACCCAGCCGAGTTGGGCGCGCAGGGCTGCGGGGTCCAGCGGCACCTCTGGGTGGCGACCGTCGTAGGGGTCGACCGCGCCACCCAGCTTCTCGTGCCACTGGCTGCGCAACGCCTGCACGGTGTCGCTGTGGCCATCGAGCATGATCACCCGGCGGTGCTCCGGCGCGACCCCGTCGAACGGGTCGCTCACGGCCCACACCAGGTTGCCGAACTCGTCGATCCCCACGTCGTCTTCGCGCTCCACCGCGCCGAGGTCGACGATGGCCCCGCGCAAGAAGCGCAGGCGGTGGCCCTCGTGGTTGGACAGCCCGGCGTGCGGGTCGTCGGGGTCGTCCGCCGGGATGCGGATGGCCTCCTTCAGCACGGACACGGCGAGCGGCAGGTAGCGGTCGGCCAGTTCGGCCACTCGGGTGTCCAGCGGGATTGGGTCGGTCATCGGGGGCCTCCGATCACGATCCGGCCAGTGCCGCCAGGCGGCCGGCGAGGTTCGGCACCTTCGCCGCGGCCAGCATGGCCATGATCACGTACACCTTCTTGTTGGCCTCGCGGGCCACCTGCACCCGGAAGCGGCCCATCACGCCGGGCGTCACCTCGGCGCCGATGTCGGCCGGCAGGCAGTGCAGGTACAGGGCATCGCGGGTGAGGTCCATCCGCCGCTCGTCGCAGATCCAGTCGCGGTGACGCGCGTTGTGGGCCAGCGCCCGCTGCTCGATGTCCTTCATCGCCGCCTGATCGCCGGCCCGGTTGGCAGCCACCCGCTCGGTCATCAGGGCCAGCGGCCCCCAGCTCTTCGGGTACACGGCCTCGGCGCCGGCGAAGGCGTCGTCCATGTCATGAGCGACGCGGAACGAACCGCCCGACGCGGCGGCGCCCTCCACCGCCCAGGCCATCGGGTCGGGCAGCAGGTCGTACCCCTCCGGGTGGGCCAGCGTGACGTGCGCGCCGAAGCGGGTGAGCAGGCTCACCACGCCCTGCGGCACGGACAGCGGCTTGGCGTAGCTGGGTGAGTACGCCCAGCTCACGGTGATCCGCCGCCCGGCCACGTCGCCGCCGAAGTGCTCGCGCAGCCACAGCAGGTCGGCGAGCGACTGGGTGGGATGGTCCACGTCGCACTGCAGGTTCACCACCGGCACCACCCGCGGGTCACCGGTGGCCCCGAGGTAGTCGCTGATCCCGCGCAGCACATCGCGCATGAACGCGTTGCCCTCGCCGAGGATCAGGTCGTGACGCACCCCCAGCGCGTGTGCGTTCATGCCCAACATCGCCCCGGTCTCCTCGGCCGTCTCGCCGTGGGCCACCTGGGTGCTGCTGCCGTCCACGATCACCGGCTGCATGCCCAGCCGTGCTGCCGCGCCGGCCCATGCGGACTTCGTGCGCGTCGAGTTGTCGAAGAACATCGCGTACGCCAGTTCGTCGGGCAGCAACTCGGTGCGCACCCCGGCGCGGTCCAACAGTTCCAGCGCGGCGGCCACGGCCAGCAGCGTGTCCAGGTCGGTCACCGACCAGTCGTGGGTGGTCAGCAAGCTGCGCCCGAAGAGGGCCTCGGTGTCCATACCCCGAGTGTGCGCCGCGGCGGCGCCGGCGGTCACGGGCCGCAAGTCCCCGCCGTCACTGCCGGAGGTCCGGGTGACGTTCGGCCCTCGCCCGCAGGCGCGCCGCGGCGCGACCATGCCGGTACGCCCGCGACGCACGGAGGTGGACGACCCGTGGACCGGATGAGCCCGCTCGACGCAACATTCCTGCACGTCGAGGACGGTGTGAACCATATGCACATCGCCTCGTGTGCCATCTTCGACGGGCCCGCGCCCGCCTACGAAGATCTGGTGGAGTTGTTCCGCGGCAAGCTGCCGCTGGTGCCCCGCTACCGCCAGAAGGTGCGCTTCGTGCCCGGCGCCGTCGGCCGGCCCGTCTGGGTGGACGACCCCCACTTCCGCCTCGACTACCACATCCGCCACACGGCCCTCCCGCCGCCCGGCGCCCGCGAGGACCTCCACCGGCTGATGGGCCGGCTGATGAGCCAGCAGCTGGACCGCAACCGCCCGCTGTGGGAGACCTGGATGGTGGAGGGTCTGGCCGACGGCACGTGGGCGCTGATCTCCAAGGTGCATCACTGCATGGTCGACGGCATCAGCGGCACGGACCTGATGGCTGTGGTGCTGGACACCAACCCGGAGGGCTCGCCGCCGGTGGCCGACGACTGGCGCCCGGCCGACGAGCCCACCCCCACGGCGCTGGTGGTGGACGCCCTGGCGGACGCCATGGCCAGCCCGGCCGAGATGGGTCGCTGGGTGCGCCGCGGGCTGCGCACGCCGCGGCGGATCGTCGGCGAACTGGCCGCCACGGTGCAGGGCGCCACGGCGCTCGGCCGCCGCCTGGCGCCCAACGTGCCGCTCAGCATCGAGGGCACCATCGGCCCGCACCGCCGCTGGGCGTGCGCCTGCACGTCGCTGGCGGAAGTGAAGCGGGTGTGCGCCGGGTTGGGCGGCACGGTGAACGACGTGGTGCTGGCGGCCATCACCAAGGGGTTCCGCGAGCTGCTGGTGCACCGTGGCGAGCTGCAGGGACCACAGTCTGCGGGCACGGTGATCCGCACGCTCGTGCCGGTGTCCGTGCGCACGTCGGGCGACCACACCTACAACAACCAGGTCAGCGCGATGATCGCCGAGCTGCCGGTGGGCATCGAGGACCCCGTGGAGCGGCTGCAGGCCATTCGTGCCCAGATGCAGGACCTGAAGGACAGCCACCAGGCGGTGGCCGGCAACGTGCTCGCCGAACTGGCCGGGTTCGCCCCTCCGGTGCTGCTGTCGGTGGGTCTGCGCACTGCGGTCACCGTGATGCGCCGCGCCCCGCAGCGCAGCATCAACACGGTCACCACCAACGTGCCCGGCCCGCAGATCCCGCTGTATGCGTGCGGCCGGCTGATGCGCCACTACTACCCCTTCGTGCCGCTCTCCCAGGGTGTGCGTACCGGCGTGGCGATCCTGTCGTACAACGGCGAAGTGGCCTTCGGTGTCACGGGCGACTGGGACACGGTGCCCGACGTGCAGCGCCTGGCGGACGGGATCGCCGAGGGGATGGCCGAGCTGCTGGCCCTGGCCGACGAGCGGACGGCGGCCTCAACGGGCGGGGCGTCCGGCACGAAGCGGGGACGGCGGCGCTCCTAGTCTCGGCCCATGAAGAACCGCATCTGCGACATGTTCGGGATCGAGTTCCCGATCCTCGCCTTCACCCACTGCCGCGACGTGGCCGCGGCCGTCACCAAGGCCGGCGGCATGGGCGTGCTCGGCGCCGAAGCGCTCACCCCGGCCCAGCTGGACATCGACCTGGCGTGGATCAAGGAGCAGGTCGGCGACAAGCCCTTCGGGGTGGACCTCATCGTGCCCGCCAAGTACGAGGGCAAGGCGGAGGGCGAGGTCACCGCGTCGCAACTGCGCGATCGCATCCCCCAGGCCCACAAGGACTTCCTCGAGGACCTGCTGACGCGCTACGACGTGCCGCCGCCGCTCGGCGAGTCGCGACGCGACGCGTCACGGGGCGACGCCCCGCCGATGAGCTACTCGCTGGCGTCACACATGATGGAGATCGCGTTCGGCCACCCGATCAAGCTGCTGGTCAACGCGCTCGGCACCCCGCCTTCGGACATGGTGCAGCGGGCCCACGACCAGGGCATCCTCGTTGGCGCGCTGGCCGGCAAGGCGGTGCACGCCCAGCGTCACGTGGCGGCCGGGGTGGACGTGATCATCGCCCAGGGCGGCGAGGCCGGCGGCCACACCGGCGAGATCGGCACGATGGTGCTGGTGCCCGAGGTGGTGGATGCCGTGGCCCCCGTGCCGGTGCTGGCGGCAGGCGGGATCGGCGGGGGCCGCCAATTGGCCGCGGCGCTGGCGCTCGGCGCCGAGGGAGTGTGGTGCGGCTCGGTGTGGCTCACCACCGACGAGGCCGAGACGCACCCCACGGTGAAGCAGAAGTTCCTTGCCGCCAGCTCGTCGGACACGGTGCGCTCGCGCAGCAAGACCGGCAAGCCGGCCCGCCAGCTGAAGTCCGCCTGGACGGAGGAATGGGAGGGCCCCAACTCGCCGGGCCCGCTGCCCATGCCGCTGCAGCCGCTGCTGGTGGGCTCCGCGGAGGAGCGCATCGCCCGCGGCGCCCACGACCCCGCCAGCGGTTCGGCCAAACTGGCCAACTACTTCGTCGGGCAGATCGTCGGCTCGATGAACGAGCCGAAGCCCGCCGCCCGCGTGGTGATGGACATGGTGGAGGAGTTCATCGAGGCCGTCCAGCGGGTGGAATCCATGATGGAGTAGCCCGCAGCGACGGGTCGTGGCGCCCTGAGCGGACGCACCAATTCACACGGAAGCCTCAAGATTGTGGCAATTCGTGACGATACGCGTCAGTGAAATGGGCTCCTCACCGACGCAGGGTGACCGCCGTGCACGCGGCGGCGAACACGTGATGGACGGTCGCGCCCCGTTGGTGACCCCCGGGTTCCTGCCCCTCCAGCAGTTGGTGTTGGACCCCGGTGACGAGCTGGCGGCGGTGGACGAGCCCGAACTGGGCACCGACCCTGCGTTCCTCATGGCGTTCGTGCCGCTGCGCTCCTACCAGCGCCTGGCCAAGATGGACCTCAGCGCGCTCACCTCGTCGATCGTGCGCAATCCCTCGATGATCGAGGAGCGGGTGCTGGTGCGCCCCCTCTTCGAGGACCGCTACATCGTCATCGACGGCATGTGGCACGTGGCCGCCCTGCGCAAGCTGGTCGAGGACACCGTGGAGATGGGGGTGGACCTGCCCGACGACGTGCAGGCGCTGGCCCAGGCCTGCCCGGTGCGGATGATCGCCCCGGACACCGACCCGGCGTTCGTGCTCTCCCTGCTGGATGCGCCGCGTGACAGCAGCGACCCGTGGTTCCTCGGCCAGCGGGACCGCCTGCTGCGCCAGCTGGCCCAGTGCGGCCGGCACCGATCCACCTATGACGTGGCCGTGGCCACCGGCGGCAGCCGGGCGGCGATGCGCAAGTACCACGCCTACCGCGCGTTGGAGCAGTTCCTCCAGCAGAACCCGCTGCTGCCGGCCGACGCCGCCCGCGTCTTCCCGATCTTCCACGTCGCGATGGCCCGCACGGTGGTGCGCAACTGGCTGGACTGGGACGACCACCTGTGCGAGTTCCTCGACGACGAGGCCGTGGAGGTCTTCTACCGGTTGCTGCTGCCGGACGTGGACCTCCATGGCCGTCCCGTCCGCGCCTGCATCACCTCGATCGAGGAGATCGTGCACCTGTGCGACGTGCTCGAGACACCCGCGGCGCGGCGGGCGCTCGTGGAACGTGGCGCCACGCTGGCCGAGGCGATGCGGGTGGTTGAGGACGGCACCAACGACGAACTGATGGCCCGGGTGAGCGAGGCGATCGACTCGATCCGCTGGGATCAGCAGCGGTTCCGCAACCGGTTCTGAGGCCGGGTCAGATCCGCTGGATGATCGTGGCGGTGGCCATGCCGCCGCCGGTGCACATGGTGACCAGGCCGGTCTCCTTGTCCTGGCGCTCCAGCTCGTCCAACACCGTGCCGATCAGCATGCCGCCGGTGGCGCCGATCGGGTGGCCGAGCGCCATGGCCCCGCCGTTGACATTCACCTTGTCCCAGTCCGCGCCGGTGTGCCGCAGCCACTTCAGCAGCACGGCGGCGAACGCCTCGTTCACCTCGAACAGATCGATGTCGGCCAGCGTCATGCCGGCCTTGCGCAGCACCAGGTCGGTGGCCGGGCCGGGGGCGGTGAGCATGATCACCGGCTCGTCGCCGGCGACGGCGGCCATCGTGACCTTCGCCCGCGGGGTCATGCCGTGGGCCGTCGCATAGTCGGGCGACGCCAGCAGCAGGGCGGACGCACCGTCCACCACACCGGACGAGTTGCCGCCGTGGTGCACGTGGCGGATCTCGCTGAGTTGCGGATAGGCCTTCAGCGCCGTGGCGTCGATGCTCAGCTCGCGCCCTTCCTGCACATGGCCACCCATGCCGGCGAAGCTGGGCTGCAGCTTGGCCAGGTCCTCCAGGGTGGTGCCCGCCCGCGGGTGCTCGTCGATGGCCAGGGCCAGCGAGCCGTCGTCGTGGAAGATCGGCACCAGCGAGCGGTCGAACCGGCCCTCCGCCTGCGCCCGCGCGGCGCGGGCCTGGCTGTCCACCGCCAGCTGATCCAGCTCCTCACGGCTGAAGCCCTCGACGGTGGCGATGAGGTCGGCGCTGATGCCCTGGGGCACCATGTCGTACTGGTCGCGCAGGTGGTTGTTGTTGGCGGTGAAGCCGTCCACGTGCATCGGCGCCGGGCGGGACATGCTCTCCACGCCGCCGGCCACCACCAGGTCCTGGAAGCCGGCCTTGATGCCCATGCCGGCGAAGTTCACGGCCTGCTGGCCGGACCCACAGAAGCGGTTGAGCGTGACACCCGGGGCGTGGATGCTCCAGCCGGCGTCGAGCGTGGCCATGCGGGCGATGTCCATGCTGTGGTCGCCGCTGCCGGCGCCGCAGCCCATGATGACGTCGTCCACGTCCTCGGTGTCGAAGCCGTTGCGGGCCTGCAGGGCGTTCAGCACCTGGGCGAGGATGCGCTGGGGGTGGACGTTGTGCAGCGCGCCGGACGGCTTCCCCTTGCCTCGGGGAGAGCGGACGGCATCGATGATCCAGGCGTCGGTCATGCGGCGACGGTACTCAGGCCGTCACTCCGCGACCGAGCCGGGCGGTTCGCGGGGTCAGGCGGCGGGGCCGATTTCGACTGTCATCAGGCGCGATGTACTCCTGCGGTCTACCGGCCGTTGCGCTCCGGCGGGGGTACCACCACCACCGGGCAGTGGGCGTGGTGCACGCAGGCATTGGACACCGAGCCGAGCAGCAGGCCGACGAACCCGCCATGGCCGCGGCTGCCGATGACCAGCATCGCCGCGCCGCGGGACTCCTCCACCAGCAGGTAGCCGGGCGAACCCATCTCCAGCTTGGACTCGCACTCGATGCCGGCGTCGGCGCACATCTTCGCCGCGGCTTCGAGCGCCAGGCGGCCGGCGTCCTGCAACTGCTCCAGCACGTACCCGCCGCCGTACGGATCAGCGGCCGAGAGGCCGACGTCCAGCCCGTGCACCAGCAGGATCGACAGATCACGCCGGTGTGCCGTCTCCAGCGCCCAACGGAGGGCGCGCTCACCGTCCTCCGAACCGTCGACACCGACGACGATCCACTTGCTGAGGTCCTTCTCCGACATGGAGCACCTCCTTCGTGTGCGACCACTGTAGGCCTATCTCCAGTGTCCCCCGTCCGGGCGGCGGGCCGCAGGGCCGAAGGTCACGCGAACGTCACCGGCTACGGTTCGCCCATGCAGGACCTGACGATGACGCTGCCCGACGGGCGCACGCTCGCGTACACGGATACGGGCCACCCCGACGGCCCGGTCGTGATGTATTTCCACGGGGCGCCCACCAGCCGTCTGGACGTCACCGTGTTCGACGACGAACTGCGCCGCCGGGGCGTGCGCGTGATCGCCCCGGACCGCCCGGGCTACGGCGGTTCCTCACCCCAGCCGGGTCGCCACCGCGAGGATTGGCCGGCGGACGTCGCCGCTCTGGCCGACCACCTCGGGCTGCAGCAGTTCGGCGTGATCGGGCTGTCGTCCGGCGGGCCGTACGCGGTGGCGTCCGCCGCGCTGCTGGCCCAGCGGGTGACCGGCGCCGCGGTGGTGGCCGGCGTCAGCGACCTCGGCTGGGAGGGGGCGTGGGCGCACTACACCCCCGAGGAGGCGGCCTTCCGGCGCCTCGGCGACGAGGCCGCCTCGCTGCGCTGGTGCGAGGAGCACTACGGCGCGGACGGCGCACGCTTCCTGGACACCGAAGGCCTGGGGCCGCCGCCCGCCGACGGCAGCGGCCCCGACCCGCGGCTGGCCGCAGCGCTGGCCGCCAGTGTCGGCGAGGCGTTCCGTCAGGGCGTGGGGTCGCTCGCCCAGGACATGGTGGCGCAGGGCCGGCCGTGGGCGTTCGACCCGGGTTCGATCACCGTGCCCGTGCTGGTGGTGCACGGCGACGCCGACGACGCCGTGCCGCTCGCTCACGGCCGCCACACCGCGGAGGTCGTTCCCACGGCGAGCCTGCGGGTGCTGCCCGGCGAGGGGCACCTCAGCATCGTCGCCACCGTGCCCGGCCTGGCCGCCGAACTGGCCGGGGTGATGCCCACCCAGGCCCGCCTGCAGCCCCTCCGGGCGGAGGACGACCCCCGCCTGGAGGAACTGTTCGCCAAGGGGCTCAACGGCCCCGACGGCACCCCGCTGAACATCTTCGGCACCCTCGCCCACCACCCCGACATGCTGCGCCGCTGGCTGGTGTTCGCGGGTCATGTGCTGTCGAAGAACAGCCTGTCGCCCCGCGATCGCGAGTTGCTGATCCTGCGCACGGGGTGGAACTGCCGCAGCCGCTACGAGTTCGGCCAGCACGTGGTGATCGCCCTGCGCTGCGACATCACCCGCGACGAGATCGAGCAGGTGAAGGTGGGCCCACGGGGCGGTTGGAGCGACCGGGACCGACTGCTGATGGTGGCAGCCGACGAGTTGCACCGCACCCGGTGCCTCAGCGACATCACCTGGCAGGCGCTGGGCCGCCACTACACCGACCAGCAGCGGCTGGATCTGGTGGCCACGGTCGGCGGCTACCAACTGGTGGCGATGTTCCTCAACTCCACCGGCGTGGAACTGGACGCGGGCGTGCCCGACGAGATGTGAGGCCGGTCAGGGCAGAGGGCCGGGCCCGGGGCCGTCGAGGTCGAGCCCGTCGTCCATTCCCACGTCGGGACCATCGAGGTCGAACCCGTCGTCGGGGCCATCGAAGTCCAAACCCGAATCCATCGCATCCGTGCCACCCGGGCCGAGCGTGGACGGGTCGAACTGCGACGGGTCGAGCGCACCGAGCGTGCCGTCGCCCGTATTGGTGAGCGTCACGTCGAACACGTGACCGGCGTTCACCTCCATCAGGTGAATGGCCGACAGCCGGTCACCGAAGCCGCCGTCGTCGGCATCGGGGTCCACGAGCGAGATGGTGCCCGGGTCGTTCGGGTCCTCCGGCTCCACGTCGCCGAGGTCGATGGTGCCCGGCCCGTCCGGGTTGCCCGTGTTGGTGAACCTGCCGTCGAACACGCCGCCGTGGGAACCGATCACCACGGCGTCGAGGCGGGTTGCCCCACCGAAGGTGCCGGGTCCGCCGATCGCATCCGGGTCGTACATACCGGCATCGTCGGCGCCAGCTCCGTCCCCACCATCGTCCGCGGGCTCGTCGTTGCTGCCGTCGTCGTTGCCAGCGTCGTCATCACCGGCGTCGTCATCGGCAGCGTCGTCGTCGGCATCACTCCCACCCTCTCCGTCACCGCCGTCGGCATCCTCCTTCGCCTCCTCCCGCTCGCGCTCGTCGGCCAACTGTGCCATCCCCGTCTCGGTGACCTTCACATCACCCTCTGTCGTGTGGATGACCGCCGTCGAGGTGCCACTGGCATCCACGGTGATGGACGTTCCGAGCTGGCCGTCCACCCCGGTGAAGTCCAGGCCACCAGCATCCTCGGCCGGCACATCTGCGGTCGACGATTGGCTGGGTGGTGACGAGTTGCCGATGCCGTCGCTCTGCGTCCCCAGCGGGCCGATCGGTGCCGGCGCGCTGCTGCCACCACCATCCCCTCGCGACCCACCCGCGCCGACAGGGTCGGTGTCGGCCCGATCGGCGGCAGGGGCGGAGCCAGACGGGGCCGGCGGCGTGGAAGCCGGAGGTTCAGCGGCAGTTGCCGGCGGTGTCGATGGTGTCGATGGTGTCGATGACGCGGTGTCGCCTGCGTCGTCCGGTTGGAAAGTGCGCGGGCCGCCGGTGTCGCCGAGTCCCGGCCCAGCGCCCGCGCCGCCGCCTTCGCCCGCGGACCCACCGGGGGCGGCTCCGCCCGTAGCACCACCGGAATCGGTGCCGGAGCCCGGGCCGGCACCGAACGTCGTGGGGGGCAAGTCGTCGGTGTTCTCCACGGGCCCGATGCCGAAGGCGCCCAGCGAAGTGTTCAGAGCCGACAACTGGCCGGGGCTGAGGTCGGCCATTCCGAGGGCCACGTTGCGGGCCACACCCAGCAGCTTGGCGGGGTCGCCGCTGTCCAGCGCGTCCTGCAGGGACTTGTCGGTCTGCTCCCGGATGAAGGCGTCCCGCTCCTCCACCGCCTTCGCCGGCACCTTGCTCTCGTCGAAACCGGCCAGCGCCAGTTCGCCGGTGTACCGGTCCACGGGGTTGTCGCTGAAGATCTTGTCGCCGATCGCGTCGATCAGCGCGTCGTCCTCGGCGGGCGTTGCCGCCACACCGAGGTCCTGGCGCAGCCAGGCATCGCCGATCGGGCTCTCCCCCTTGTGGGCGTCGTAGTACTTCTGCGGCAGCGCCGTCGCGTCCGAGCCGAGCCCGGCGGCGGCGTGGGCGTCGATGTTCGGCGAGCCGCCCAGCCGGGTCTCCTCGAGGTTGCCGATGCCGTCGCCGTCCACGTCGTCGGCATTGGCGTTGGGTCCGCTCCACGTGGTGGCCGAACCCCAACCCCACTCGTACTCCTCGCCGTCGGAGAAGCCGTCGCCGTCCGTGTCGGGGTTGTTCGGGTCCATCCCGTGCTGCTTCTCTTCGGCATCGCTGACGCCGTCGCCGTCGCTGTCGCGGCCGAAGTCCTTCGTGGTCACGGGGCGGTGCTGGAACTTGTCGAACTCGGTGAGGTCCAGCGTGACACTGCCGTCGGGGTTCGTGGTGGCGATCACGCCCGGCGGCGTCGCCGTGGGCGGCGTGGCCCCAGCCGGGTCGTCCTTGCCCGGGTCGTCCTTGCCCGGGTCGTCCTTGCCCGGTTCGTCCTCCTTCGGCCACTCGAGGTCGTCGAGCGCGAGTTCCTTCTTGCTCTCCTGGTCGTCGCCGAGCGCCATGTCCGAGTGCCTCCCGCACGGTGTGGCCAGCAGGCCACTGGCGCGGATCGTATGCCCCAGGGAAGGGCCGGTGCACCAGGTGTTTTCCCGGTCCCACACGGCTTCCGATCCGGCAGTATCGTCACCAGGAGTCAGGGAGGAACCATGGAGTACCGGCTGGGCGTGGAGGTCGGTGTGCAGCGTTCGGCGTGGGTGGCACTCGGGCGTCGCGCGGTCGCCGGCGAAGGCACCGTGGCGTCGGCCGTGGCCGTCACCGTGCACGGCCAGGTGGTGGCGGGCGACCGGGCACTCGTCGTTCCGGAAAACCAGGTCACCGGGCGGGCCACAGGGTTCGTTGCCCACCTCGGCGACCCGACCCCGCTGATGCTCGGCCCCACCCCGTACGGCGCGGAGGCGCTCACCGCCCACGTGCTCGCGGCAGCCGTCGAGGCCGCCGCCGCGGCGTGCGGCGGCATGCCCGGCGGCGTGGTGCTGGTACACCCCGACGGCCTGGACCCCTACCGCACCGGGCTGCTGGCGGAGGCCGCCCGCTTGGCCGGCATCCCGCCCACCACCACCGCACTCATTGCCCACCACGACGCCGTGGCAGCGGCCGGCACCAGCGGGCACGGGCCTGCAGCCGGCGCCGCCGCACATGGTTGGCAACGGTGGCCGGCCGCCGACGACGGCGCAGCCACGGTGGCCGTGGTCGCCGGCGGGGCAGGCACAGGGGCCGCTGCGCTGGCGGCACTGGCCACGTCGGGAGGCGCTGCCGACGCGGCCGTCTTCGCCGGAGGGCCGCAGGGCACGCCGCTCACCCCAGCGGCAGGCCCCACCGGCACACCCCTCACCCCCACCGCCGGCCCCACCGGCACACCCCTCACCCCCACCGCCGGCCCCACCGGCACACCCCTCACCCCGGGCGGCGGCCCGGGCAGCCAGGCCACGGGGCGCACACTCGTGAAGCCACGCAAGCCGTGGGTGAAGGTGGCCGTCGGTGGCGCCGCAGCGGCGGCCGCGGTGGCCACCACCGTGGTGATCGTGCTGGGCGACGACGCTCCGGCCACTCCCGTCACCGTGGAGCGGGACGTGGCCACCACCACGCCGAAGGCCCCGGACAACACCGACGGCGCCGATACCGGCGGCACGAGCACCACAGGTGCCGGCGGTGATCGCTTCGACGTCAGCGGCCTGCTGGGTACGTACCTCGGACCGTGCGAGCCCTACCTCTCCGACGATGGCGCCTCGCAGGGTTCGTGGACGTTCGAGGACACCGGCGTGGACCAGGTGACCATGACGGGGGACGGCTTCGAGTTCGTCACTGCGGACTGCACCGGCGACCGCACGAACGTGGTCACCATGCCGTGGGTGTTCACGATCGTCGGTGTCACCGAAGTGGAGGGCATTCCCGCCTGGCAGATCATCGACCAGGCGGGCGAGAAGGGTGTCGTCGCCGTCACCCCCGACGGCACCATGCGGTTCGGCTCGCCAGGCTCGCCCGCCGGCGCGGACGGCTTCCCGATCCAACTCGATCCCATCGAGCAGGCCGCGCAACGGGTCACCACGGCATGAGCGAGCCCTACGCGCTCGGGGTGGACCTCGGCACCACGTCCACCGCGGCCGCAGTGGCCCGCGGGGCGACTGTGCGGCCCCTGACGTTCGACGGCGGGGTCGCCTCCGTCCCATCGGTCATCTTCGTGCCCGCCGGCGGTGCGGTACTGGTGGGCAACGCCGCGGAGGCCGGTGCGGCGGCCGACCCCAGCCGTGCCATCCGCGAGTTCAAGCGACGCATGGGCGACCCCGTGCCTGCCGTCATCGGGGGTGTGCCCTACCCGATCGAACTGGTGATGGCCCACCTGCTGGCGTTCGTGGTGCGCACCGCGGTCGCCCAGGAGGGCGCGCTGCCGGCGGTGATCGTGCTCACCCACCCGGCCAACTGGGGCGACTACAAGACCGGCATGCTGCGCGAGGCGGCCCGGCGAGCGGGGTTGGACGCCGATCGGGTGGTGCTGCTCACCGAACCGGAGGCCGCGGCCGTCAGCCACACCCGCGAGCACCAGTTGGCCGTGGGCGACGTGATCGCCGTGTACGACCTGGGCGGCGGCACGTTCGACGCCGCCCTGGTGCGCCGCACCGCCACCCGCTTCGAACTGATCGGCAACCCCGAGGGGATGGACCGGCTGGGCGGGATCGACTTCGACCAGGCGGTGCTGGCGCACGTGGACCGCGCCCTCGCCGGGGCCGTCACCGCGGCCGACCGCAGCGACCCCGCCACCCTGCCCGCCCAGGCCGCCCTCCGGGTCCAATGCCGGCGGGCGAAGGAGGCACTCACCGGCGCCGCCGACACCACGATCCCGGTTGCCCTGCCGGCCCTGCAGGCAGAGGTGCGTCTCACCCGCCCCGAGCTGGAGGCGATGGTGCGCCCCCGCCTTGCGGACACCACGCGCGCGCTGGAGCGCGCCGTGCGCTCGGCCGGCCTGACGATGGACGGCGTCAGCCGGGTCCTCCTCGTGGGCAGCAGTTCGCTGATGCCACTGGTGGGAGAGGTCGTGCAGCAGGCCACCGGTCGCACCGCCGTGCTCGCCGCCCAGCCCAAGCTGGCCATCGCCACCGGTGCTGCGCTGATCGGGGCCACCCAACTGGCCGCTCCGGCGCCCGCCGCCGCGACGGCCTCGGTGACCCCATCGCCCCCGGCGGCGGCTGCGGGCTGGCAGGCACCCGTGAAGGTGGCGCCGCCGGAACCGGCGAAGCCCCGTCGTGGTCACCGCCGGACGGCCATTGCCGCGGCCATCGGCGCCGCAGTGGGCGTTGCGGCGGTGATCGGTGTGGTGGTGCTCACCGGTGGCGACGACACGATCACGACCTCGGCGCCGAGCACCACCCGGTCGGACCCGGCTGCGTCCACCACCGCGGCCCCCACCAGTCCGGTCGTTGTCGCGCTGGGCGACCCGGCGCTGGTGCCCGCGTCGCTCGGCGCCGGCGGCACCGGCGTGGTGGTGGTCACCACGTCGGGCGCAGTGCTGCAGGTCTCGGCCACCGGGGCCACACCCGTGCTGGGGGCCGACGACATCACTGGCGCGGCCTTCGCGGCCATGTCCGCCGACGGCTCGCTGGTGGTCTCCGCGCCGAGCGGGGTGTGGGAGGTGCGCGACGGGGCGGCGACCCTGGTGCTGGACGCTGCGGCGGCCGGTATGGGGGCCACGCCCGGGCCCGTGGCACTGGACCCCACCGGCAACCTCTACGTCGCCGACAACGCCAACCACCGCATCCTCCGCCGCGGCACCGACGGCTCGCTGAGCCTCGTGGCCGGCAGCGGCGTGGTACCCCTTGCCGGCCGGGCGGACGGCGACGGGCAGCGCGGCGAGACCATCGCCGTCGGCACGGTGGCCGGCCTGCTGATCGACCGCGCCGGTCGGCTGGTGTTCACGGACACGGCCATTCCCGCCGTGCGGGCCATCGACTCGGCCGGCATCACGGCCACCCTGCTCGGTGGCGACACGGGACCGGCAGCCACGGCCGTCGGCGGGCTGGCGCTGAACACCGACGGCACCCTGCTGGCCGCCCTTCCCGCAGTCGGCGCCGTGGTGCGCATCGGCAACGACGGCACCGTCACCACGATCGCCACTGCCCCGGGCGCGAGCGGCGTGGCGGTCACCGCCGACGGCACACTCTGGCTGATCAGCGGCGGTCAGGTCACCCGTAGCGCCCTGTGAGCATCAGTCGAGGTCGTCCCACACGTCCTCGGCGGCCTCGCCCGCAGCGTCGGCGGCCTCGATGGCATCCATGAAGTCGTCGCCGGTGTCCAGGTCGGCGCTCGGCGGGAACGGGTCGTCCATCTCCACACTGACGGCGGCGCCATCGATCGGGTCCGGCACGTCGGGCAGATCCGGCAGATCCGGCAGGTCGGGCAGATCGACGGCGTCCGGGAGATCGATCGCATCGGGCACGTCGGGCAGATCGGGCAGATCGATCGCATCGGGCAGATCCGGCAGGTCACCGGCGTCGGGCGGGTCCGCCAGGTCCGCGTCGTCTCCCGGCCCGGTGTCGGGTTCTGGCTCGGCCTCGTCGGCCGGTACCGGCTCGTTGACGGCCGGCGGCGGCACGATCAGCGGCGGAGGGGGCGGCACATCGGCCACGGGCGGCACGAACGGTGCGGGCGGGGTGGGCCCACTGCCGGACGGCGGCGGCACGAACGGTGGCGGGGGAACCGTGGCCGCGGGCGGTACGAACGGTGGCGGGGGCGTTCCGGTGCCGGGCCCACCGGCGGCGGGCGGTACGAACGGCATCGGCGGCAGGCCGAGGCCGTCGTCGGCCAGGTCGCGGACCGTGTCGGCGACATCGTCGAGCACGGTCCCCAGGAAGCCGGTACCGGTGCCATTGAGCTGATCGAACATCTCGGCCAGCGTGTGCCCTCCGGAGTCCGCATCGAGCTCGTTGGCCTGTCGGAGGATGTCCGCCAGGCCGGTTGGCGGTGCGTCGCCGACGGGAACTGCCGCGTGCTCGCCGGTGCCGCCGGCGGCGCCGAGCACCCCACCCGCCATGTCCTCCGCGGCACCCGTGATCATGTCGAACCAGCTCGACGACCCCGAATCGCTCCCGGGAGATCCGACTGGTACCGCGGCATGGCTGTCGCCGAGATGATTCGCTGCGTCGATGACATCGCCGATCACGCCGTTCCCGCCGGTGCCGGTGTCGCTGCCGACCGGCACGGCAGCATGGTCGCCGCCCGCGCCGGCCAGCGCGTCCGTCACACTCTCCAACGCGTCGTCCAACCAGCCCATCTCCTGCTCCTCAGCTCAGGCTCCTGATGGAATCGTAGAAAGGTGCGGCCTGCCCGTCACCGGGAAGGTTCCCGGTCGCGTCAGGGGTTCAGCTGAAGCGCAGGCAGCCGTCGGCGAAGTCCTCCGCCGGCAGGATCTCGCGCTCGTTCCAGTAGTCCTGGGTGTGCCGCCACTCCGGCTTGTCGCCGGCCTTCGGCAGCAGGTGCATGCTGCGCATCAGGTAGCCCGGATTGAAGTTGTCCGGGTCGATCCACGACCCGATGGCCATGCCGGCGTCCTCCACCTCGCGCAGCTGGGGCACCACCTTGGTGGCGCCCTTCTCCTCCATCGTGGTGAGCAGGCGGCAGACCAGGTCGCTGATGAGGTCGGCCCGCAGGGTCCAGCTGGCGCGGAAGTAGCCGAACACCCACAGCAGGTTGGGCACGCCGGTGAACATCATCCCACGCCAGGTGACCGTGTCGGCGAAGTCCACCGGGGTGCCGTCCAGGCTGAACGGGATGTCGCCGAGCACGCTGAGGTTGAAGCCGGTGGCGCTGATGATGATGTCCGCGTCGATGGTGACGCCGCCCTTGGTGACCACGCCGGTCTCGGTGAACGTGGCGATCTCGTCGGTGACCATGCTGGCCTTGCCGGCGCTGATGCCGGCGAACAGGTCGCCATCGGGCACGAACGCCAGGCGCTGCTGCCACGGGCGGTACTTCGGGCTGAAGTGGGTCATGTCGTACCCCTCCGGCAGGAGGGACTTGACGTTGTTGAGCAGTTCGTCGCGCACCAATTCGGGCGCGTCGAACGACAGGCGGGTGACCATCTCCTGGTCGTGGAGGATCTTGCGGCGGACGATCTCGTGGATCCACGTCTCGTCGATCTCCAACTCGCGCAGCATGTCGGCCACTTCGTTGGCATTGCGACCGGTCCAGAAGTAGGTGGGCGACCGCTGCAGCACGGTGACGTGGTCGCAGTCCGCGGCGATGGCCGGCACGACGGTGGCGGTGGTGGCGCCGGAGCCGATGCACAGCACCTTCTTGCCCTTGTAGTCCACCTGATCGTTCCACTCCATCGGGTGGATCAACAGGCCCTGGTACGTGTCCATGTTGGGCCACTCGGGCGTGTACCCCTTGTCGAACTTGTAGTAGCCCTGGCACATCCACAGGAAGTTGCAGGTGAACTGGAAGCGCTGGCCGGTGGCGGTGTTGGTGGCCGTGACCGTCCAGCGCCGGTCCGCCTCGCTCCAGTCGGCGGCGTCGATGTGGTGGGAGTACCGGATGTGCTGGCCCAGGTGGTTCTCGTCGATCACCTCGCCCATGTACTTCAGGATCTCGTCGGCCGTGGCGATGGGCGCCCCGGTCCACGGCTTGAAGCGGTAGCCGAAGGTGTACAGGTCCGAGTCGCTGCGGACGCCGGGGTACTTGTGGAACCGCCAGGTGCCGCCGAAGCTCTCCATCCCTTCCAGGACGACGAACGACTTCTGCGGGCACTGCTCCTGCAGGTGATAGGCGGCGCCGACGCCGGAGATGCCGGCGCCGACGATGACGACGTCGAAGTGCTCGGTGCGCACGGGTGCGTCGGCGGCGAGGGTGGCGGTCTGGCTCACGGTGATGGTCCCCCCATGGTCATCGGAACGTGGACGCGACTGTCGCGCAGGAGGTCCCTCGGCTTTAGGGTCGGAAGTCCTTGATCAGTGCAACAAAACGTTCCACGGCCGCAGTGGCCGCCTCCACGTCACCGCCGGTCACCACGTCCACCAGCAGGCCGCGCATCAGCGCCACCCCGAGGCGGGTGCCCACCGGGTCGGCGGGAATGCCCAGCCGCGCCGCAACCTGCGCAGCATCGTCCAGCCAGGCCGACGTCAGATCGGTGCCCTCCCGGCCGGCGTAGGCGACGGTCTCGAAGAACAGGCGCACGAGCGGGCGCACCTCCGGCGCACTCACCCTGGCCCAGACGCGGAGGATCACATCCGCGGCCGATGCTCCCGCGGGCACGTCGTCGGTCATCAGCGCCCGCTGCTCGGCCTCCACCCGGGCCACGATCGCCGCCACCAGACCATCGCGGGAGCCGAAGTGGTACAGCAGCATCCGGTGGCTGGAACCGACGGCCGTTGCCAGATCACGCAGGCTCCGGTCGCCCAGGCCGTTGGCGGCCACCTCGGCCACGATGCGGCCCAGCAGCGCGTCGCGGGAATCACTCACGCGGTCAACTGTACCATTTGGTACACTGGCCGCCATGACAACGATCGAACACTCCATCGACATCGCCGCGTCGCCGTCGGTGGTCTGGGCGCTGAACACCGACCCGGTCCGCTGGCCCGACCTCACCCCCACCGTCACCTCCGTGCGCTGGCAGGACGACGGCCCGCTGCGCGTCGGCCGCGTGGCCGTCGTGAAGCAGCCCGGCCAACGAGCAGCCACCTGGACGGTGACCGCGCTCGAACCGGAGACCCGCTTCGTGTGGCAGGCCACCGTCTACGGCGTCACCACCGTGGCCGCCCACCTCATCGAGGCGGCGCCGCAAGGGTGCCGCAACACCCTGCGGCTGGAACTCAGCGGCCGCGGGTCACGCCTGATGGGTGCCCTGCTGGGCCGCAAGTTGCGCAGCATCCTGCGGACGGAGGCAGAGGGCTTCCGCCGCGCCGCCGAGGGCGTCACGGTCTGACCGAGCCGCCCAGGCGGCCTACAGATCCACCGCAGTGAGGTCGTCGCCGAGCACGATCTGCCCGCCGAAGTGCTCGGCCGCCAGCGCCCGCCAGCCGTCCTCCTGCCCCGGCTGCAGTGGCGGCACGTAGTGCGTGAGCAGCAGCGTGCCGACCCCAGCCGCGGCCGCCGTCCGCGCCGCCTGCTCCACCGTGGAGTGGTAGTCCAGGATGTCCTGGAAGCGGGGGTTGGGCACCAGGCGCACCAGGTCCTCCCGAATCACCGTCTGCACGTAGGCGTCCGCCCCGGCACAGAGTGCGTCGAGCCCGGCGCACGGGATGCCGTCGCCGCCCAGCACCACGCTGCGCCCATCCGCCTCCACCCGGAACGCCACCGTGGGTTCCACCGGGCGATGATCCGTGGCGCCCACCGTCACGCTGGCCGCGCCCAGTGCGAACTCGTCGCCCGGACCCACCTCCACGGCTTCCACGTTGGGCCCCTCGGTGAGATCGTCGTGATGGTCCAGGCGGTAGCGGATGTCGGGCGCCAGTGAGGCCAGCGTGGCCGCCACCACTTCCGCCGTGCCCAACGGGCCGTAGACCTTCAGCGGGTTCGGACCGGGCGTCATCACCCAGCGGGTGGTGATGACGTCGCCGAGGTCGGTGATGTGGTCGGAGTGCAGATGGGTGAGCAACACCGCGCTGAGCATGGGCGGCAGCACCCCGGCGCCGGCCAGTCGCATGAGCACGCCGCGGCCGCAGTCCGCCAACAGGGTCAACCCCTCGGCCTGGACGAGCGTGGACGGGCCGGCCCGCCGCGGGTCGGGGATCGGGCTACCGGTGCCGAGCAGGGTGATGCGCATGCCGCATTGTTACTTCTGACACTAACTCTGTCAATAGTTTCGGTGCAGAATGAGGCCGCGGAACGGCGAGCGGCGCCGGGTTCGCACCAACGGCGAAGGCGGCGGGATGGACGGGGCTGACAAGGGCTCTCCCACACGGGTGCGGCAGATCGTGTCCGTGGTCGTGTCGGGTCTGCTGATCGTGGTGGCTGCCTGGCTGGCGTTGGTCACCGGCGGCACTGGCGCACTGGCCGCCGGGGTGGCCGCGCTGCTCGCCGGCATCGCCTGGAAGTGGCGGCGCGGCACGTTCCGCCGGGTGCGCTGGATCGCCGCCGTCGCACTGGTGGCCTCGCTGGCCGTCTGGAACGCCGTCTCGTTCACCGCGTACGTGCGACGGGACAACGGCGACACCGTGAGCCAGCGGATGGCCACCTGGGGGCGCAACCACGGCCTCGGCCCGGTGATCGACTACCTCGAGACCGTGGTCTACAACGACCCGCCGTCGCGCGAGCCTGCCGACGAACTGGCCCTCCGCCCAGTCGCCTCCACCACCACCACCGTTGGGGCGTCCACCACCACGGCCGCACCCGACCCCTCGACGACCACCACCGAGCCGCCGCCGCTGCCACCCCAACCGCCGGCGGCGCTCACCCCCTACTTCCAGCCCGCCCTCGCCGGCGAGGGCCAATGGGTGCCCATCGGCTGGGCCGGCGGTGAACAGGCCGTGTGGGCCACCAGCATCCGCCCCCTGCCGGACGTGGGGGGTGTGGTCGCCACCATCGCCGTGTTCGACCAGACCCACCTGCGCGCCGGCATGTTCAACGGGCACGAGGAGCCCGGTGGCACCTGGGTGCGCGGCGACCACGTTCCCGCCGACCTCCAGCCGGCGCTGGTGGCCGCGTGGAACGGCGGCTTCCGCTTCGAGCACTTCAAGGGCGGCTACAAGACCGAGGGCGTGGAGTTGCGGCCGATGCGCGACGGCGATGCCACCCTGGCGGTGGGGCGCGACGGTCGCCTCGTGCTCGGCGTCTACGGGCGCGATCTGGTGGACGACGGCACGTGGGTGAGCCTGCGCCAGAACCTCATCCCCATCGTGGACGGCGGGGTCAGCCAGGTCCAGCGCGGCATCCGCGAAGGCGTGTGGTGGGGTGCCGACAACGGTGACGAGGTCTACGTGCCGCGCTCCGCGGCGTGCACGATGGCCGACGGCCGGCTGGCCTACCTGATGGTGGGTGACGTGGATGCCGAGCAGCTGGCCCAGTCGATGATCAACGTCGGCTGCGTCACCGGCATGCAACTGGACATCAACGGCACGTGGCCCACGTTCTTCTACTACGAGCACGGCGCCGACGGGTCGCTCACACCCCACTTCCTGGACACCCGCATGCGCGGCACCACCCGCAAGTACCTGGACACGTCCACCAAGGAGTTCTTCGCCTTCTTCGACGAGGGCCTGGTGCCCCAGCCCAGCGCGCTCGACGCCTGATCGCGGGTCGCGCCGTGCGTCAGGCCGGCCGGCGGGCGACGCCCTCGGTGAACCACGACCACGGCTTCGGCCCGCGCGCGTAGCGGGCCTCCACCCGCTCCAGTTCGAACCCGGCGGCGGCCACCAGGTCGGCGGGCTCGCGGGTGAGGTGGCAGCCGTCGGCCAACCGCTTCTGCATCGGCTCCAGGCGGTGCTGCCAGCGAGCGATTGCCTGGTCGGGCGAACGGCCGTGCTCCAGGAAGTGCAGGCGCGCTCCCGGCTTCAGCACGCGTCGCACCTCGGCCAGCGCTTGCTCCACGTCGGGAATCGTGCACAGCGTGAACGTGGACAGCGCGCCGTCGCAGGAACCGTCCGGCAGCGGGATCTCCTCGCTGCGCAACCCCACGTGCTCCACCCGGGCGGCGGCAGCGTCGATCCGCTTCGCTGCCAGGCGGCGGGCCACCTCGGCCGGTTCCACCGCGTAGACCAGTTCCACCTCGGGTGGGTAGGCGGCCATGTTCAGGCCGGACCCGAAGCCGATCTCCACCACCGTGCCGGCCAGCCCCACCGCCACCTGCCGCCGCCAGGCGCGCAGCTCGCGGGTGCCGCAGGCACGGTCGATCAGCCGGGGCAGCACATGGTCGCGGTAGACACCCATGCGGCTGATCCTGTCATGCCTCAGCCCAGCACCACCACGGCCAGCACCCCTGCCAGCACCAACGCGCTGGCGGCCATCTCACCTCGGGCGTGGCGCTCACCCAGCAGGCGGTGCGAGACGGTGAAGGTGATCAGCAGTTCCACCTGGCCGAGCGTGCGCACCTTGGCCGCGTTCTCCAGCGCCAGCGCCCACGCCCACCCAGCGGAGCCGCACACGCTGAGCACGCCCACGGGCAGGGTGCGCCGCCAGTGGGTGAAGGTACGCCCGAGGTCGGCCCGGTCGCGCCAGGCCAGCCAGCCCCCGTGGATCAGCGTCTGGGCGCTGTTCATCACCGCCAGGGCCAGCAGCGCCCGCACCACCACCGGCCCGCCGTCCAGTGCCTTGGTGGCGCCGCGGATGCCGATGGCCGCCAGCCCGAACAGCCCGCCGGCGGCCAGGCCGTAGCGCGCCGCGGGCTGGCGCAGGGCCGCCCACGTGAGCCGCTGACCGTGTGCCGCCAGCAGCACCACGCCCACGGTGCACACGGCCGCACCCACCCAGCCCCCGATACGCAGGGGTTCACCCAGCACGGCCAGGGAGAAGACCGCCACCTGCACCACCTCGGTCTTGGCGAACACCGTGCCGACGGCGAAGTCGCGGTGGGCGAACGCCCGCAGCAGCGCCACGGTGCCCACGATCTGGGCCAGCCCACCGGCGACGATGGCCGGCCAGAAGCGCGGTGCGATGGAGGGCAGGGACACCCCGGACACCCACACCACCGCCACGGCTGCGAGCGCGATGGGCGCGCCGTAGACGTAGCGGACGAAGCCTGCCGCGCTGGGTGCCAGCACGTCGCGCAGGCGGTGCTGGAGCGCGGTGCGGGCGGTCTGGAAGCCGGCAGCGGCGATGGTGATGGGGATCCACAACATGGCGAGGGGTTCTCACATTTCGGGATTGCTGTCTCAAACACAGCGTAGCCGGTGCAAGTGGGTATGGTGCGCCGAGTATGACGGCCGGCCGGTACATCGCCCTCGAGGGCGCCGAGGGGTGCGGGAAGAGCACCCAGGCGGCGCGCCTGGCCGAAGCGCTCGGCGCGGTGCTCACCCGCGAGACCGGCGGCACGTCGATCGGCCAGCGCATCCGCGCCATCCTCCACGACACCACCGTCACCCATCTGGCCCACCGCGCCGAGGCGCTGCTCACCGCCGCGGACCGGGCCCAGCACCTGGAGGAACTGGTGGCGCCCGCACTCGCCGAGGGCCGACACGTGGTCAGCGATCGCAGCGTGTACTCCACGCTCGCCTACCAGGGCTACGGCCGCGGACTGGACGTGGAGGAAGTGCGGGAGATCAACCGCTGGGCCATCGGCGACCGCTGGCCGGACCTCGTGGTGCTCATCGACACCGCTCCGGCCGTGCTGGAGAAGCGCATGCGCAGCCGCCAGCAATTGGACCGGTTCGAGCAGGAGGGCGACGAATTCCACCAGAAGGTGCGCGACGGGTTCCGCCACATGGCTGCCGCCGACCCGGCCCACTGGGTGGTGGTGGACGGCGCACAGGGGCGCGACGACGTGTTCACCGCCCTGCGCCGCGCCGTGCAGGAGCGGCTGGGCATCTGATGTTCGCGGAGTACGCCCGCTCGGTGTGGGACGGCGTGGTCGGCCAGACCCGCGCCGTCGAGCACCTCACCCGCGCCGCCGCTACCTCCGTGCACGCCTTCCTGTTCGTGGGGCCGCCCGGTTGCACGAAGGACGAAGCGGCGCGGGCGTTCGCCGCGTTGCTGCTGACCGGCCACGACGACCCCGAGGCGCGCGACGCCCGCCTGGCCCTGGCCGGCGAGCACCCCGACGTGCGGGAAGTCCAACGCGCCGGCGCCCGCATCTCCGCCGAGCAGGTCAGCGACATCATCCGGGCCGCGTCGCTGGCGCCGGTGGAGGGCAACCGCAAGGTGATGATCCTCCACGAGTTCCACCTGCTGGATGCCACCGCCGCAGCCCGCCTGCTGAAGACCATCGAGGAACCGCCGCCCAGCACCGTGTTCATCGTGCTGGCCGACCAAGTGCCGCCGGAACTGGTCACGGTGGCTTCGCGCTGTGTGCGCATCGAGTTCGCCTCCATCGGGGCAGACGCCATCCGCGAGGCGCTCGTCCACGAGGGCGTCGCCGCCGACATGGCCGACCTGGCCGCCCGGGCCAGCGAGGGCAACCTCACCCGCGCCCGCGTGCTGGCCGCCGACCCGGGGTTGATGGAGCGCCGGGCCGCGTTCGCCGCGGTGCCCGCGAAGCTGGACGGCAACGGGGCCACGGTGGTGGCGCTGTGCGGCGAACTGAACGCCCTCATCGACGCGGCCGCGGCCCCTCTGGCGGCCCGCCAGGCAGAGGAAGTGGCCGCGCTGGAGGCGCGTGTGGTCGCGGCGGGCGAGCGGGGCAGCGGCCGCAAGCAGTTGGAGGACCGCCACAAGCGGGAGCTCCGCCGGCACCGTACGGACGAGTTGCGCAGCGGCCTGGCCGTGATCGCCGCCGCCTACCGAGACGCCCTCGTGGATGGCCGCCTGCCCCGCCCCGACGCCGCAGCCACCGCCGTCCACCGGGTGCACCGCGCCCTGGAGGCGCTGGACCGCAACCCCAACGAGACGCTGTTGCTGCAGGCCCTGCTGCTGGACCTTCCGTCGCTGCCGTCCTGACGCCACACCGGCCGAATCGGGTGGGTGGCGCCGGACCCTGCCGCTAGCATTGCCCGCCGTCGCCCAGGTAGCTCAGTCGGCAGAGCAACGCACTCGTAATGCGTAGGTCAGGAGTTCGATTCTCCTCCTGGGCTCCACGCCAGACCTCAGGTGGTCACCACCGAGCGTCCGGTGCCGTGCCCGGCCTCCACCTGGCGGAGGATCGCCGAGGTCGCGGCGAGGTCGGCCACCCTGCCCACCACGGGGCGGAGCGTGCCGTCGGCCATCATTCCCACCAGCGTCTCGAGATCGTCGCGGCGCGGGCGGGAGAACAGCGGCACCAGGCGGCGACGGGTGAACGGAGATCGCACCGCAGCCCCCACGAAGCGGCCCATCCCGGTGAGAGAGTTCGGCTTCGAGCCACCCACCACCACCAGCGCGCCCCGGGGTGCGAGCGCATCGCGGAGCGCCCTCAGGGGCATGCTGCCGACAGTGTCGATGATCACGTCGTAGTGGCAGGCCTGGCGGGTGATGTCGCCGAGCGGGCCGGGCAAGGTGTAGTCGACCACATGGGTGGCACCGAGCGAGCGGACCAGTTCCACATTGCGGGTGCCGGCCACGGCGGTGACCTCGGCGCCGAACGCCGCAGCGATCTGGACCGCGAACGTGCCGACGCCGCCGGACGCGCCGATCACCGCCACCTGCTGCCCGGCCGCCACCCGGCCGGCGTCGCGCACGGCCTGGAGCGCGGTCATGCCGGTGGTCGGCAGGGCGGCCGCGGTGACGGCGTCCGCACCCTCGGGCAGGCGCACGGCCATGGACATCGGCAGAATGGCGAACTCGGCGAACGCCCCCGTGCCCACGCCCACGATCCGGTCGCCGATCCCGAACTCCTGCGGCCGGGAGGCGCGCCCGTCGCCGTTGCGGCTCGCTGGTGAGGGGTGGAGGGCCACCACGGTGCCGGCCATGTCCGTGCCCGGCACGGCGCGAGCCGGCCGCAGAGCGCCGTAGCCCAAGAGGCGGGCCAGGCGTGGCCAGCCGCGAACCTCCAGCGCGTCGCCGCGGTTGACGCCGGCGGCGGCCACCTGCACCAGCAGGTGGCCGGGCGGCACGGCCGGGCGGGCGATGGTGGCGAACCGCAACACGTCGGGGGCACCGTAGCGGTCGCGTGTGACGGCGTGCATCTGCGGTGACCGACCGAGGTCGGGTTGGCGGACTACGGGGTCCGTGTGCATGTCGGTGGTGGTCATGCCGAGGCTCCGATCAGTGCAGCGGCGGGTGCCGCCGGGGCTGCGCTCTCCGTGGTGGTCCGTTCGCCCAGTTCGTCCAGACGATGGCCGCGGGTCAGCAGCCAGACGGCGAACCACAGTTCGGCCACCAGCGCGGGGGCGAGCACGATCGGCGAGGCCGCACCGTCGTAGCCGGGGATGGCGAAGAAGCAGAACGTGTCGGCCAGGTAGCCCAGCCCGGCCAGCACCAGCAGCGCAGCGAGCGCCCGCGGCACGCGGCCGGAGCGGCGGGCGAGCGTGCCGACCAGCACCGTGCTGACGCCGAAGAAGGCCAGCCCGAGCACGTAGCCGTAGCGATGCGCGTCCAGCGACAGGAGCGCCATGGCATCGGCCTGGCCGCTCGGCAGCCCGTCGAGGTAGTCGATGTCGTCGACGATGCGGACTGCCTGCAGCATGTTCAGCAGGTTCAGGCCGATGACGGCCGTCTGGGTCATGCGGAACGCCGCCGCCAACAGCGAGCGGGTGCGGTCCACCGGACGGAACAGCTGGTACAGAACGACCGCGATGGCCACGTCGGCCAGGAACATCACGATGTCGGCGGTGAGACCGAGGCGGAACAGCACCGGCGAGTCGGCGATGTTCCGGGCCGTGGCCGCCGGGTCGCCGGCCTCGATGAGGCGCTGGCGCACCGCGAGTTCGGCGAAGAGGCCGCAGGCGACGATGACGGCGTACAGCACGCCGGCAGTTCGGGCCGAGGTCAGTCGGGATCGGGTGGTCATGGGTTTACCTCCGGTTGGTGAGGACGGGGATCTGGGTGGGCGGTGGGGCTGGAGCCGGGTCGGGGGCAGTGGCCTGCGGGGGGCGCTGGCCGACCCACAGGGCGGTCAGCACCAGCGCAGCGCCGAGGAGTTGCACGGGGGTCAATGTCTGGTCGAGCACCAGGATCCCGGCAATGGTGGCGACGACCGGGCTGAGCAGGCCGAGCAGCGAGACCTGGGCGATGGGCAGCCGGGCGACGCCACGGAACCACAGCAGGTACGAGATCGCCGCGCCGCCGGTCGCGAGCCAGGCGAAGCCGGCCATGTTGCGAGCCGTCAGTTCCGGCGGAACGCCCTCCACCACGAGGGCGACGGGTGCCAGCAGCAGCCCGCCGGCGATCAGCTGCCAGCTGGTGAACGCGGCGAGAGGAACGGGCCGGCCCCAGTGCTTGGCGAGCACCACCCCGGTGGCCATCGTGGCCGCCCCGGCCAGGCCGGCGAGCACGCCGACCACGTCCAACGCTGCGCCGGCGCGCAGCACGAGCAGGGCAACGCCCACCACCCCCAGCACGCCGGCAGCGGCCGTGCCCCGGCGGAACGGCTCGCCGAGCAGGGGGATCGCCAGGCCGGCAGCCACGAGCGGCTGGATGGACCCGAGCGTGGCGGCGACCCCGCCGGGCAGGCGGTAGGCGGCCACGAACAACAGCACGAAGAACGCACCGATGTTCAGCGCGCCGAGCAGCGCAGCCTTCCACCACCAGGCGCCGCGGGGCCGGCGGCGGGCGACGGCCGCCAGCAGCAGCCCGGCCGGCAACGCCCGTAGGGTAGCGGCCAGCAGCGGGCGACCCGGCGGCAGCAGTTCGGTGGTGACGATGTACGTCAGCCCCCAGGCGGCGGGGGCCAGGCCGGTGAGTGCAGCGGTACCCATGGTGCGGTTCGGTAACCCCGTCATCTCATCACCCTCCAGAAAGTTTCTTACCAGCGTGATACTTTCCAGTATGCAGGGAGGGATGCTTGCTGTCAAGACTCTTTCCAGTAAGATTCACTCGTGACCAAGAGCCCTGCCGATGCAATGGATGCGATCGTCGAAGAAGTGCGGCAGTGGCTGCCCGGGGTGGAACCCGCCGGCCTGCCGATCACCGGCCGGGTGCTGCGGCTGGCCCGCTATCTGGAGGCGGGCCGCGAAGCCGTGCTGGCGCCCTTCGGGCTGACCCTGGGCGACTTCGACATGATGGCCACCATGCGCCGGCGCGTCGCCGGCGAACCGATCAAGATCCGTGACCTGCAGCGGTCGCTGATGCTGTCGTCCGGCGGTACCACCAAGCGGCTGGACCGTCTGGAGACCGCCGGGCTGATCGCCCGCCAGCCCGACCCGAACGACCGCCGCGGCACCCTCATCACGCTCACCCCGGCGGGGTTGCAGCTGATCAGCCAGGCGGTGCCGGCGGTCACCCGCCACGAGGCGGAGTTGGTCACGCAGGTCCTCACCAGCGAGCGCGACCGGGCCGCAGTGGTGGACGGGCTGCGCCGCCTGCTGGCAGCCGAAGAGGCTGCGTCCACCGAAGCGCCGTAGACGACAGCCCGTCGGAGGGCCGTCGCTCACTCAGGAACGGGTCATAGGTCCCTAACCGGTCGTGCCGTGAAGGCGGCTACGGTTCCGGCCACAACCGCGAATGACCTGTGGGGGTACGCCGTGACCAGCATTCCGACCGAGCGGATCCGCAACGTGGCGCTGGTGGGCCACGCCGGGGCGGGCAAGACCACCCTGGCGGAGGCCTTGCTCGCCCGTGCCGGGGCGGTACCTCGAGCCGGAAAGGTGGACGACGGCAGCAGCCTGCTGGATACGGACCCCGAGTCCCAGAAGCGCCACATCTCCCTGTCGCTGGCGCTCGCCCCGTTCGAGTGGAAGGCCACCGACGGGCAGACCTACAAGGTCAACCTCATCGACACGCCAGGGTCGATCGACTTCGCCGGCGAGGTGGATGCGGCGCTCGCCGTGGCGGACATGGCGGTGTTCGTGGTCAGCGCCGTGGAGGGCGTGGAGCCCAACACCGAGATGCTCTGGCGGGCGGCCTCGGCACGCAACCTGCCGCGGATGCTGTTCGTGTCCAAGGAAGACAAGGACCGTGCCGACTTCCACGCCGTGGTGGACCAGTTGCGCGCCGCCTTCGGCAGCGGCATCGCCCCGCTGGAGTTGCCGCTCGGTGAGGCGGCCACGCTCCACGGCGTCGCCGACGTGTTGAGCGAGGAGGCGCTGGAGTACGAGGCCGACGGCGGCCATCACACCGAACCCATGCCGGCCGACGTGGCCGACGAGGAGCACTCGCTGCACGACGCGGTGGTGGAAGAGATCGTCAGCGGCGACGACGACCAACTGGAGCGCTACCTGTCCGGTGAGGTGCCGT
>JAWKHX010000019.1:0-92680 GCA_041394605.1 Ilumatobacteraceae bacterium | reverse complement strand
CGGGGCGGTAGGTGTGCCAGGTGCCGTTGGGGTCGCGGCGGAGCCGGTAGCCGCGGTTCTTCGTCCGGTCATGCCTGGGGCATAAGGGGCCGCCGTTGGTGGTCGCGGTGGGGCCGCCGTGTTGCCAGTCGATGGTGTGGTCGGCGTTGCATACGTTGGATGATGTCGCGCAGCCGATCCAGGTACATCGTGGCGAGTGCAGCATCACCGCATCCCTGGCGGCCCCGGTGAACAATCGTCGTCGCCTGCCGTAGTCGATGACGTTGCCGGCTCCGTCGATGACAACCCGGCGGACCCAGCCGCCGATCGCCGACCGCAGGGCGTGTTGCGGATCGACGAGGACACCTGACGACGTTTCGCTGCGCCGGTGCTGCAAGGGCACCTGGCCGAACAGCCGGTCGTCGGTGGTGGGCAACAGGTTCCAGTCGCGGGTGAGGACGTCTTCGAAGGTGGTGACGTCCATGATCAGGTTGAGCACCGGTTCGGGGGTCTTGCCGTCGGCGGGTGCGCCGGCGGCGGTGCGGAAGATCTTCAGCAGGGCGTCCCACCGCCGTTGCCCCGCCGTGCGCGGCAGATCAGACGTGGTGGCGGTGGCGATGTCGAGGTCGTCGAGGAACTCGGCTTGGGTGAACTGGTCCCAGATCTCCTTCAGTTCGGCACTATCCAGCGACCCGCCGTTGCCGGAGAGGTGGCCGATGCCGTCGCGGATGGTGATCCCCGCCTGACGTGTTTCGTGGGCCAACTCTGCGTCGTGGTGGGCGCCGTCGAAGTCTGCCAACATCTCCCACCGGCGCACACACCGCCGGAAGTCGGAGTACTCCAGGTCGTGGGCCTGGCGGGTCAACAACTCGATGTGATCCACCAGCTGGTCACCACAGCGCGGGTTCGCCCGCGCCCGAGCGAGGTCGTGGGTCTGGCTGACGCCGATGGTGCCGTTGCCCAACGCATCGACCACCTGGGGCAAATCGACCATGAGCCGGCCGGTCCGGACGAGGTGGGAGATCTCCCCCTCGGACATCCGCGCCTCAGCGCGGAGCACGGCCCGCACCGACGAATGACCGTCCTCTTCGAACAAGCCCGTCTCGGCGATCGTCTGGACGGTGACGGCGAGCTCGGCCTCCACACGGCGACGTAACGCTTCCAACTCGCGGACCCTTGCCACCTGGCCGGCATATGCCATCGACCCGACCTCTGCGGCCACGCAGGCCCCGGAGAAGCGGTCGGTCAGGTCCATACCCACACACTACCGAACGTATGTTCGATTATCAACCCGAGACCAAAGAATCTCCGAAGAAATCTTGGCCACTACCAGGCGCGATGCGAGTGTCAGCCGCCCGGTCGGAGGCGCAGGATGCTGCCCTTCACCAGTTCACTGACCTGCACCCGGTCCACCCCGACATCGGCCAGGCCGTCCAGCGCCTCCAATACCTGCTGGCGCGAACCGACGAAGCTGCCGTAGAGCTCGGAGCCGACCCGGCCGCGCACCGCCCCCACCTCGTCGTCGCTCCCCACGGCGATCATGGCGAACGCCCCGATCGGCACGTCCGGCGCGACCTCCCGCACCGCCGCCACGTTGGCCGCCAGGTCGCCGAGCGTCACGGCGGCCAGCGCGTCCATCGACAGATCGCCGCCGCGGGTGGTGCTGCCGAACTTCAGCTCCACGCGGTCCACCAGCGGGGCGATGTGGCGGATCGTCCACGGGCCGCCGAGCGACGCCACCAGCGGCGGGGCGGCCACGCCGTCGCCCAACGGGCCGATCACCGGCACGTCGATGCCGTAGAACTCCCCCTCGAAGCGGCAGCGACCCTCCCGCAGCAGCTCGCGGGCGATCAGCACGGCCTCCCGGTAGCGGCGGGCCCGGGCCGGCGGGTCCGGATACGGAAGCCCCGAACCGGTCACCTCCGCAGCCAGCCAGCCGGCACCCAACCCGGCCTCGTACCGCCCCTTCGAGAGTGCCTGCAGGCTCAGCCCGGCCTGCACGAACTCCACCGGCGTGCGCAGCAGGTTGTTGGCGAAGGACGGCGACAATCGCACCCGCTCCGTCGCGCACGCCATCGCCGCCAGCGTGACCCACACATGCGGATACGCCGCGGTGCGGAAGACATGGTCGGCGGAACTGACCCCGGCGAACCCCTGGGCCTCGGCCTCGCGGGCGAACTCCATCGGGTCGACACCCAGCGACGTGTAGTTGGCGGTCAGCTCGACCCGCATCGACCCTCCCGGACTTACTTGAGCCGTTGAACAGTTAGAAAGTACCATCGTTGTCGTTCCCTCGGGAAGGAGTCCCATGCCCGTCGAGTCCGAGGCACCCAGCCTCACCACCCAGGTCGATGGCCGCCCGCACCTCGTCGGTGCGGCGTGCGGCGGGTGCGGCACCCACACGTTCCCCGCCCAGGCCAGCTGCCCCCGCTGCGGCGCGGACACCACCACCACGGTCCTCCCCACCGAGGGCACGGTGTGGAGCTGGACCGTCCAGCGGATCGCCGTGAAGGCCCCGTACGCCGGCCCGCAGCCGTTCGAGCCGTTCGCCCTCGGCTACGTGGACCTCGGTCACGTGAAGGTCGAGTCCCCCCTGTTCGGCCACCCGGTCGACGGCTGGAAGATCGGTGAGACAGTCACCCTGGTCGCCGACGGAACCCGCCCCCACCTCCCGTTCTGGTTCGAAGCGAAGGAGCCCTCGCTGTGAGCGTGTCCATCATCGGTGTCGGTCTGCACCCGTTCGGCCGATTCCCCATCAGCGGCCGCGAGATGGGTCTCATCGCCGCCCGCAACGCCATGGCCGACGCCGGCCTGACGTGGGACGACGTGGACTTCGCCGCCGGCGGCAGCCGCGACGGCGGCCACGCCGACGCCCTGGTCAGCGAGCTGGGCCTGAAGGGCACCCCCTTCATGAGCGTCTACAACGGCTGCGCCACCGGCGGCAGCGCCCTCCTCGCCGCCACCTACGCCATCGAGAGCGGCCACGCCGACATCGCCATGGCCATCGGCTTCGACAAGCACGACCGCGGCGCCTTCGCCAGCAGCGCCGCCGAGTACGGCCTGCAGGACTGGTACGCCGAGGCCGGGATGATGGTCACCACCCAGTTCTTCGCGCTGAAGCTGCAGCGCTACCTGCACGACCACGACCTGGACCCGCGCCTCCTCTCGGAGTTGATCGCCAAGAGCCTGCGCAACGGCGCCCTCAACCCCAACGCCTGGCGGCGCAACCCGCTGTCGGTGGAGGAGATCGCCGAGGGCACGATGGTCAACGACCCCCTCACCAAGTACATGTTCTGCAGCCCCAGCGAGGGCGGTGCCGCCATCGTGCTCACGTCCACGGAGAAGGCCAAGCAGCTGCCCTACCCCTCCGTCGAGCTGCGCTCGGTGGAGTTCCGCACTCGCAAGTTCGGCACGTTCGAAGTCTTCAGCCCGTGGCTGGCCGAGGAGATCACCCAGGGCGCCACCGTCCACGCAGCGAAGGCCGCCTTCGAGTCCGCCGGCATCGGGCCGGAGGACATCGACGTCGCCCAGTTGCAGGACACCGAGGCCGGCGCCGAGCTGATGCACCTGGCCGAGTGCGGCTTCTGCGAGCACGGCGAGCAGGGCGACCTGATCATGAGCGGGGCGCTGGAGATCGGCGGGAAGCTGCCGGTCAACACCGACGGCGGCTGCATCGCCAACGGCGAGCCGATCGGTGCCAGCGGCCTGCGCCAGATCATCGAGTGCGCGCTGCAGCTGCAGGGTCGAGCCGGCGACCGCCAGGTGCCGGGTGACCCGCGCACCGCCTTCACCCAGGTGTACGGCGCGCCCGGCCTGAGCACCTGCACCGTGCTGGCCCGATGAGCACCGCCATGCTCGCCTTCACCGACCGCGTCGCCACGGATCCCGACGGCGTCGCCATCGCCTCCGACGGGCTCGGCACGGTCACCTGGCAGGAGGCAGGCGACGTGGTCCTCCGCCTGGCCGAGGCCATCCGCACCTTCGACCTCGGCGCCGAGCGGCGGGTGATGGTGGTGGCCCGCAACCGGCCGTCCACCGTGCTCGCCCACGCCGCCGCCCTGCTCGGCGAGGCGTCCGCAGTCCCCGTGAACTTCCACCTCACCGCCGGCGAGATCGAGTACCAGGTCGGCGAGAGCGGCGCCCGCCTGATGTTCGTCGACCGCGCCACCGAAGCCCCTGCCCGCGAGGCCGCTGCGGCCAGCAGCCATCCGGTCACCGTGGTCGTCCTCCCCGACGAAGGCGCGCTCGGGCCGGAGCTGGCCGCCTTCCTCGGCGACACCCCGCCGATCCATCTCAACCCGGACCAGCGGGTGATCCCCAACCTGCTGTTCACCAGCGGCACCACCGGCCGCCCGAAGGCCGTGCAACTGCCCCCGAAGACCATCGGCGACTCACCCGACCTGGCCGGCTTCGCCGTCTTCAACGCCAAGCAGCGGATGGCCAAGTACAGCACCCACCTGGTGGTCGGCCCGCTGTACCACAACGGCCCGCTCACCTCCGTCCGCCTCCTGCTGGCCGGGGTGCCCCTGGTGGTCCACGGCACGTTCGACGCCGAGCGGACGCTGGCCGCAATCCAGGATCACCGGGTGGAGAGCTCGGTCATGGTGCCCACCCACTTCGTCCGCCTGCTGGCCCTACCCGACGATGTCCGCACCCGGTACGACGTCAGCTCCCTGCAGTGCGTCGTGCACACCGGCGGCGCCTGCGCCATCACCGTCAAGCGGGCCATGCTGGACTGGTGGGGTCTGGTCCTCTACGAGAGCTACGGCGGCACCGAGAGCGGCAGCACCTGCAGCATCGGCCCGGAGGACTGGCTGGCCCACCCCGGCTCGGTCGGCCGGGCCATCCCCCGTTCGAGGCGCTGGTGGTCGGCGACGACGACCAGCCGCTGCCGCCGAACACCGAGGGTCGGCTGTACTTCCGCGACACCACCGGCCGCGGGATCATCTACGAGGGCGACCCCGCCAAGACGGCCGCGGCCCACCTCGCGCCCGGCGTGTTCACCCTCGGCGAGATCGGCAAGATCGACGACGACGGCTTCGTCTACATCACCGACCGCTTCAGCGACATGGTGGTGTCGGGAGGGGTCAACATCTACCCGGCCGAAGCGGAGCAGGCGCTCGCCCGCCACCCCCAGGTCGTCGACGCCGCCTGCATCGGCCTGCCCGACGACGAGATGGGCGAGAAGCTGGTGGCCATCGTGCAACTCGCACCCGGCGCCACCGCCACCGCCGACGACCTCAACACCTGGTGCCGCGAGACCCTCGCCGGGTACAAGTGCCCACGCGAGTACCGCTTTGCCCAGGTTCCCCGCAACGCAATGGGCAAACTGGACAAGAAGACGCTGCGAACGTCCCACCGCGACGCCTGACCGAAGGAGGCAGCCATGGACCTCGGACTGGACGGCAAGACCGCCCTCGTCACCGGCGGCACCCGCGGCATCGGGCGGGCGGTGGTGGAGCGCCTCCTGGAGGAGGGCATGACCGTCGCCTTCTGCGCCCGCACCGAGGAAGGCGTCCACGCCGCCCAGCAGGCACTCGGCCACCGGGCCGTCGGCGGGGTGGCCGACGCCAGCGACGACGAGGCCCTGGCCGACTGGGCCACCGCTGCCATCCGTGCACTCGGCGGAGTGGACGTGGTGATCTCCAACGCCAGCGCGCTCGGCGGCATCCCCAACGACCCCGTCGGCTGGCGGCGCAGCTTCGACACGGATGTGATGTCCGCCGTCACCCTCGTGGAGACGGCCCTGCCGTCCCTGCGCGAACGTCACGGTTCGATCGTGCAGGTGGGCACCATCACGGCGGTGGAATACCACCACTACCCCGGCGGGGGCATGAGCTACGGCGCGGTGAAGGCCGCGCTGGTGAACTGGATCGGCCAGCTGGCCAAGGCCGAAGCCGCCGCTGGCGTGCGGGCCAACGTGGTGTCGCCCGGCCCGGTGTTCATCCCGGGCGGCTCGTGGGACCGCATCCAGCAGCGCAAGCCCGACTACTACGAAGCCAACCTGGCCCGGCAGCCGCAGGGCCGCTTCGGCACCGCCGAGGAGATCGCCAACGTGGTGGCGTTCCTCGCCAGCCCGGCGGCCAGCTGGGTGACTGGGCAGAACATGGTGGTGGACGGCGGCTTCACCCAGCGCATCGGCTACTAGGGTTCGCCCATGCCTGCCGCCCCGGTGGCGATCGACGCCGACCGCCTCCTCGCCGACCTGCACACCCTGCGCAGCTTCGGGGCGGACGGCACCGGCGTGCGCCGCCAGGCACTGAGCCCGGCAGATGTGGCCGCCCGGGAGTGGCTGGCCGAACGGTTCACCGCCGCCGGGTTGCAGGCCTCCATCGACGTGTTCGGCACCGTCCACGGCCGCTCTCCCAACCCCGGCCCCGCCATCCTGATCGGCAGCCACTCCGACACCCAGCCGCTCGGTGGCTGGCTGGACGGCGCGTACGGCGTCATCTGCGCGCTGGAGGTCGCCCGCGCGCTCCCCGGGTTGGCCGTGGACGTGGTCTCCTGGCAGGACGAGGAAGGCACGTTCGACGGGTTCGTCGGCAGCCGGGCCTTCACCGGTCACGACATGACGGCCGACCTCGCCCAGATGGAGGCCGGCAGCCGGGCAGCCGGATGGTGGGGCCGCCCGATCCTGCGTGCCGAACCCGGCCGGTATCGCGCCTGCATCGAACCGCACATCGAGCAGGGTGGGCGCCTGGAAGCCGGCGGCCAGCGGCTGGGCGTGGTGACCGCGATCGTCGGCATCCACCAGCACCGGGTGGTCTTCCACGGCCGCCGCAACCACGCCGGCACCACGCCGATGGACCTGCGCGACGACGCCGCCATGGCGATGATCCGCTTCGTCCACGACCTCGACGCCCGCTTCGGCACCGCCGCCGGCCCCGACAGCGTGTGGACGGTCGGGCGCATCGACGTGGAGCCCGGCGCAGCCAGCATCATCCCCGACCGCGCCGACATCACCGTCCAGTACCGCGACCCCGACGAGGCCGTGCTCGCACGCATGGACGAGGCATTCCACGCCGCCGTCACCGCCGCACCGAAGCGCCCCGACGTGGCCGCCATGGTCTACGACGTGCAGCCGGCGCAGATGGACGCCGCGGTGCAGGAGGCCCTGGCGGACGCCTGCGAGGCCACCTGTCCCGGCGGTTGGCGGCGGATGCACAGCGGCGCCGCCCACGACGCCCAACTGCTGGCCGGCCTGATGCCCACGGGGATGCTGTTCGTGCCGAGCATCGGCGGTGTCAGTCATGCCGCCGACGAGGACACGGCGGTGGCCGACCTCGCGCTCGGCTGCCAGGCGGTGGCCACCGCCGTCGCCGGGCTGCTGGCCGGGCCGGTGTGACCGGCCGTGCAGCAGGTACACGGCAGCCACTTCCGGCCGGACATCCAAGGCATCCGGGCGCTCGCGGTCGCGCTCGTGCTGCTGTGGCACGCGGGCGTCACCTGGCTACCGAACGGCTATGTGGGCGTGGACGCCTTCTTCGTGGTGTCCGGGTTCCTCATCAACGGCATCCTGCTGCGCGAGCGCCAGACCACCGGGCGTGTCAGCCTCAGCAGGTTCTACGCCCGCCGCGCCCGCCGACTGCTGCCGGCGGCCTGTGTCACGATCGCCGTCACCGTGGTGGCCACCATGGTGCTGGTGCCGGAACTGCGGTGGAGCACCATCAGCGGGGACGCCTGGGCCAGCACCTTCTACGTGCAGAACTGGCGGCTGGCCGGGCGGGCGGTGGACTACCTTGCCCAAGAGGCCGCGCCCAGCCCCTTCCAGCACTTCTGGTCGCTGGCCGTCGAGGAGCAGTTCTACCTGGTGTGGCCGGCGCTCTTCCTGCTGGCCACCCCACCCGGGTCCCACCGGCGTGGCCTGCTGGGCCGCCGGGTCGGCATCGGGGTCGCGCTCGTGGGCGTCGCTTCCCTGGCGTGGTCGATCTGGTTCAGCCGCGTCAGCCCCGGCCGCGCCTACTTCAACACCGGTGCACGCGGCTTCGAGTTCGCCATCGGCGCCACCGCCGCGGTGTACCTCCAGCGCCGCCGGCGCCGCACGCTCCCGCCCGGTGTCGCGGCGGCCGCCGCCTGGGCCGGGCTCGCCGGGCTGCTGATCACCGCCGCATGGCTGCCGGCGGACGCGCCGTTCCCCGGCTGGGTCGGGGTGCTGCCAGTGGCGGCGACGGCCGTGCTGATCGTCGGCGGTGTGGATGCCGGCAGCGCCGGCCCCGGTGGTCTGCTCTCGTGGCGGCCACTCGTACGGCTGGGCGACATCTCCTACTCCGTGTACCTGTGGCACTGGCCACTCCTGGTCATCGTCGAGGCCCGATGGGGCGCACTCTCCGTTCCGTGGTCGGTGGCCGTGGTCGCGGCGTCGATCCTCCCGGCCGCCCTCAGCTACCGATTCGTGGAACAGCCGGGCCAGCGGCTCGCCGCCTTCGCCACCCCGCGCCGTGCCGTACTGCTGGCCGCCGGCAGCATGACACTCGCCGCCGTTGCCACCGCAGCCCTGGTGGTCACCACGCCCCGGCTGGGCGAGGTGGATGCCGCGACCCAGGCCGATCTCGATGCGATCGAGGCGGCGCTGACCACTGCGCCTCGCCCGGAGGGCACACCGTCCGCGACCAGCGCCACTGCCGGCACCGACCCGGTGATCGACGGCCTGGTCGACCTGGGCGCCCTCGCCATCGACGAACCCGCCGAGCAGGCATCGTTCACCCAACCGGCGACGGTCGACAAGATCGTCAACGACCCTGCCAGCGTGCGCAGCGACGTCCCCGAGCAGATGTCCGCCTGCCGGCAGAGCGTGGAATCCGCAACGGTGCCGGACTGCGTGTTCGGCGACCCCAGCAGCACGCGGGAGATCGCCCTCGTCGGCGATTCCAAGGCTGCCCAGTGGATCACCGCGGTGGACCACATCGCTGCTGCACACGGATGGCGTCTCCGCGTGCTCACGAAAGCGGCGTGCCCATTCAGCGGCCTCGTGCATCTCTACGACGCCGGCAGCTACGACTCCTGCACGGAGTGGAACACCAGCGTGCTGGACCTGTTGCTGGCCACCCGGCCCGACGTCGTGCTGATCAGTGGCGCCGATCGGCGGGTGTTCCAGGACGGCCGGGCCTACTCCGACGCAGAGACCCTGCCGCTCCTCGTTGCCGACCACGTCGCCCGTTGGCCCTTGCTGACCGCCAATGGGTCGCGGGTGGTCGTACTGGCCAACACACCGACACCCCGGCTGGAGGTGCCCGAGTGCGTGTCCACCCACCGGGATGACCTCACCGCCTGCACCTTCCCCCGCTCAGCCGGGTTCCTGGACGACGGCGGCTCGATGGCACTCGCCGCCCGGCAATTGCCCGGAGTGGCCTATGTGGACGTCAACGCGGCGATCTGCCCTGGCGAGCCGTGCCCGGTGGTGGTGGGGAGGGTGATGGTCTACCGCGACCCCAGCCACCTCACGGACACGTACGCGCAGACGCTGGCACCACTGCTGGACGCCGAGCTGTCGGCGGCGGGAGTGTTCGACGGCACGCCCTGACGGGGCGCGCAGGTCGGATGGGCCGATGCTCAGACGGTCTCGGGGCGCAGGCGGTTGGTGTCCACCTTGACCCCGGGGCCCATCGTGCTGCTGAGGCTGATCTTCTTCAGGTAGCGGCCCTTGGCGGACGCCGGCTTGGCACGCTGCAGCTCCTCGAGCACGGCGCGGAAGTTGGCCTCCAGCGCATCGATCTCGAAGCTGGCCTTGCCGAGCTGCACGTGGACGTTGCCGTAGCGGTCGGTGCGGTACTCGACCTTGCCACCCTTGAACTCGCCGACGGCGCGGCCGACGTCCTGGGTGACGGTGCCGGTCTTCGGGTTCGGCATCAGGCCACGCGGGCCGAGCACGCGGCCCAGGCGACCGACCAGCGGCATCATGTCGGGGGTGGCGATGGCCACGTCGAAGTTGAAGTTGCCGCCCTGGATCTCGGCGGCCAGGTCGTCGGCACCCACCATGTCGGCGCCGGCGTCGCGGGCCTCCTGGGCGGCCTCGCCGGCGGCGAACACGGCGACGCGGACGTCCTTGCCGGTGCCGCTGGGCAGCGCCACGGTGCCACGGACCATCTGGTCGGCCTTGCGGGGGTCCACCCCGAGGCGGACGGCGATGTCCACGGTCTCGTCGAACTTGGCGTTGGCCATGCTCTTCACCAGCGCCAGCGCCTCGGTGGGCGTGAACTGCTGGTCGCGGTCGAACTTCTTGGCATTGTCAGCAAACTTCTTGCCGGACATGGTGTGTCTCCCTCAGTGGTAGCGCCGCCGGGCGAGGTGATCCCGGACGAGCGGTTGGTGATGTGGATGTGGGTGAGCAGACGTGCCGCTCAACCCACCTTGAGGCCCATCGAACGGGCGGTGCCGCGGACCTGCTCCTTGGCGGCCTCGAGGTCGTAGGCGTTGAGGTCCGGCATCTTGATCTTGGCGATCTCTTCGATCTCGGCCTCACCGATGGTGCCGGCCGAGGCCTTGCCCGGGGTCGACGAGCCCTTGGCGATCTTCGCCTTCTCGCGCAGCAGCACCGGGGTGGGCGGGGTCTTGAGGATGAACGAGAACGTGCGGTCCTCGAAGATGGTGATCTCGACCGGGATGATGGTGCCGGCCTGGGCCTCGGTGGCGGCGTTGTACTGCTTGACGAAGTCCATGATCGCCACGCCGTGCGGGCCGAGCGCGGTACCCACCGGCGGGGCCGGGGTGGCCTTGCCCGCTGGGATCTGGATCTTGACGATCGCAGCAACCTTCTTCTTTGCCATGACTGTGTTTCCTTCTGGGATGCTGCTTACAGCTTGCTGACCTGGCTGAAGTCCATCTCCACCAGGGTCTCGCGACCGAAGATGTTGACGAGGACCTTGAGCTTCAGGTGGTCGGCGTTGATCTCGGCGATGGTGCCGGCGAATGGCGAACGGGCCTTCCTTCAATGCGGACGCTCTCGCCCACCTCGTAGTCCAGCTTGGGCTTGCGGCTGGGCATGCCGCCCGTGCCGTCGCCCTTGGCGGCCAGGAACGTCTGCACCGCGGCGACAGCGGCGTGGGCTTCGGCCGTGCTTGCTCTGGCCGACGAAGCCGGTGACACCGGGGGTGTTGCGGATGCAGTACCAGCTGTCGTCGTCCATCTGGCAGCGGACCAGCAGGTACCCGGGAAGATTCTCTTCTGGACGGTCTGCTTGCGACCGTTCTTGAACTCGTCCACCTCTTCCATGGGGATGACGATCTCGTAGATCTTCTCCTCCATGTTCATGCTCTGGATCTGAGCGGAGAGGTTGGCGGTGACCTTCTTTCTCAGCCCGACTGGGTGTGCACCACGTACCACTGGCCCGGGCGGGTCCACGGGTCGTCGATGATCTCGACCTCGTCCTCGGCCTCCTCGGCGGCATCGCCGTCGGAGAGGTCGAAGCTGGCGTCCAGATCCGCCCTCGGTGGGCACGGCCTCCTCAACCTCGAGGTCGTCGTTGTCGGGAGTGAGTTCGTCGTTCATCAGTCGTACAACCAGCCGGAAAGGACACCGAAGAGCGAATCCAGGCCGAACACGACGCCGGTGATGACCATCGTGACGAGCACGATGATCGAGAAGCGGCGCGGACCAGGCCACTTGGGCCAGGCCACCTGCGCATCTCGTCACGCACTTCACGGACGTACTGCACCGCACCGACACGCTCGTTTCGCTTCTGGCGAGCCGGAGCCGGGGCGCGGGCTGACCCTGGTCGTTCAGAGCGCCCATCTTCTTCAGACTGCGCTTCTGCTCTCGATTCAGATCGTCCAGTGACATGCGACCGTTTCGTTCCGTGTGCGGTTCTATGGGATTGGGCAGGCAGAGGGATTTGAACCCCCTGACCGTCGGTCGGAGACCGATGCTCTACCAGCTGAGCTACTGCCCTCTGGGGCGGCCGATAACGCTACCAGCCACCCTCGGAGGTACGACCTCGGGCCGGGGCCCAGGGTCAGCGTCTCCCTTGTGCACCGTGTGCCGGCGGTCGTGGTTGCAGTACTTCTTCATCCCAGGCGTTCCCGGTTGACTTGATGGTGATGTGGTTGCGGTGCTTGCACTCGGTGCACTCGAGGGTGATCTTCACCCGCTTGTCGTTCTTCGGCATGACGCCTACCTCACTTCGTGATCTTGGTGACGCGGCCGGCGCCCACCGTACGGCCACCCTCACGGATGGCGAACCGCAGGCCTTCGTCCATGGCGATCGGCTTGCCCAACTCGACCGTGATCGTGATGTTGTCACCAGGCATCACCATCCCGGTGCCCTCCGGCAACTGGATCGTCCCGGTCACATCCGTGGTCCGGAAGAAGAACTGCGGCCGATAGTTGTTGAAGAACGGCTTGTGACGACCACCCCTCACTGGCGGGGTCAACACATACACCTGACCCTCGAAGTTGGTGTGCGGCGTGATGCTGCCCGGCTTGCACAACACCTGACCACGCCCACCTCCTCCTTCTTCTCGTCCTGTCGCAACAACGCACCGATGTTGTCCCCAGCCTGACCTCATCGAGCAACTTGCGGAACATCTCCACACCCGTGCACACCGTCTTCTGCGTCGGACGCAAACCAACGATCTCGATCTCATCACCCGTGTGAACCTTGCCCTGCTCCACCTTGCCGGTCACCACCGTGCCACGACCCGTGATCGTGAACACATCCTCGATCGCATCAAGAACGGCTTGTCCAGATCACGCTGCGGCTCCGGAATCGCCTCATCACACGCCGCCATCAACTCCATCACCTTGTCCTGCCACGCACTGTCACCCTCCAAGGCCTTCAACGCGCTGACACGAACCACCGGGCAATCATCACCAGGGAACTCGTACTCGTTCAACAGCTCACGAACCTCAAGCTCGACGAGCTCCAACAACTCCTCGTCCTCCACCATGTCAGCCTTGTTCAACGCCACCACGATGTACGGCACACCCACCTGACGAGCCAACAACACATGCTCACGCGTCTGCGGCATCGGACCATCCGTGGCCGCAACCACCAGAATCGCCCCATCCACCTGCGCAGCACCCGTGATCATGTTCTTGATGTAGTCAGCATGACCCGGCATGTCCATGCGCATAATGACGATTCGCCGTCTCATACTCGATGTGCGCAATCGAGATCGTGATCCCACGCGCCTTCTCCTCCGGCGCCTTGTCGATCTGATCGAACGGCGTGTACTGAGCCAACCCACGATCCGCCAACGTCTTCGAGATCGCGGCAGTAAGGGTGGTCTTGCCATGGTCGATGGCCCATGGTGCCGATGTTGACGTGCGGCTTGGTGCGCTCGAACTTCGCCTTGCTCATTGGAGCTTCTCTCCTGTGCTGCTGGTCGCTGTGACCTGGTGGTGTTGGATTTGGTAGCGGCGGTCGGATTCGAACCGACGACCACACGATTATGAGCCGTGTGCTCTAACCATCTGAGCTACGCCGCCAGGGCGCCCGGACCCCGGCGAACCGGGGTGTCGGTGCTCGAGCCCTCTGTCGGAATCGAACCGACGACCTACGCCTTACCATGGCGTTGCTCTGCCGTCTGAGCTAAGAGGGCTTTGGGGCGCGGCGAACCGCAAGCCGACGCAAGCATAGCGGCGCCTCCCCACGCGCGGCCACGCGATTCGCGAGAATCCTCCACCGGGAAGCCCCAGGTCAGGCACTACCCTCGCCAGTCGTGGGCACTGTCACCCTCCGCCTCGCCACCCCCGCCGACGCGGAGCAGATCCGCTGTATCTACAACTACGAGGTCATGCACACCGTGGCCACGTTCTCGATGCCAGCCCCGCACCCTGAGGACCAGAAGGCCTGGCTGGCCAGCCGCACGGCGCCTTCACGGCCGTGGTCGCGGTGGACCGCCAGGGACCCCCAGGGTGAGGTGGTGGGGTTCGCCGCTCCTCTCCCCGTACAAGGACCGCGCCGCCTACCGCACCAGCGTGGAGGACTCCGTCTACGTCCGGGCGCGACCGCAACGGGGAAGGCATCGGCCGGCTCCTGTTGGGCGAGTTGCTGCGGGTGGCCGCAGATTCCGGCTTCCACGCCGTCTTCGCCCGGATCAACGCCACTGGAGAAGCCTCCATCGCCCTCCACGACCGCCTCGGGTTCCCGGTGGGCACCGAACGCGAGGTCGGCCGGTGTTCAGCCGGTGGCACGACGTGGTGGTGATGCAGTGCTTGTTGGACGGCCCGCACCGCACCGTGCAACTGCCCTGGAGGCAGCCGCCGTCGGGCCACAGCCCGCCACCGCCCCTCACAACTCGAGGCCGAGCACCTCCTGCCCCGTCGGCCAGCGTCAACCAGGCCTCCTCGGCGGCGTCCACCGCTTGCCTGTGCCGCTGCCAGGCGTTCGCCGAGTGCGGCCATCCACGGTGGTCCAGCGCCGTCCCGAGTTCTGCCACCGGGCATCACGGCGTTCGGTGGCGGCCGTCAGCTCGCGCCTGCCTGCCCCAGTTGGCGCCGCACGGTGGACGGGCTGCGCCCTCCGGCCGGCTTCGGGGCGCGGGACGCCGGTGCGCCTGCGGCCGGCGCCTTCGCAGCGGCGGCTCGGCCGACGGCGTTGCCGCAGCCGCCTGAGCCGCCAGCCACCCGGCCACCCCGCCACGGATCCACGCCGCGCCGCCGCGGCCGTCCAGGGCCAGCAGTTCGTCGGTGACTCCGGTCGAGGAAGCCGGTGGTCGTGGCCGACCACCACCACGATGCCGGGCCAGTCGTCCAGGAAGTCCTCCAGCGCCCGCAAGGTGTCCAGGTCCAGAAGGTCGTTGGTGGGTCACCATAGCAGCACGTTGGGCTGCTCCACCAGCGTCAGCAGCAACTGGAGGCGGCGGCGCTCGCCGCCGCTGAGGGTGCCGATGGGGGCGAACTGGGCGTCGCCGTCGAACCAGAAGCGGCGCATGAGGGTGACGTCCGCCAGCGACGGTTCGCCCTTGTCGCCGGCCACGGCGTCGCGCACCCGCACGCCGGCGTCCAACCCCTGCCCAACTGGTCGTAGTAGCCGATCTTCACCGTGGCGCCGCGCTCCACCGTGCCGTCCGTCGGCTGCAACCGGCCGGCCACGAGGTCCAGCATGGTGGACTTGCCGGCGCCATTGGGGCCGACCACGCCGATCCGGTCGCCCGGCTCGAACACCACGTTGCAGCCGGCGAGCACCTGGGGACCCCCTGGCCAGGTGAAGGCGACCTCGCGCAGTTCCACGCCCTTCGAGCCGAGGCGCTGGCTGCCCATCCGCATCGTGGCACCGAGGTCGCCGGTGCGGGCCGCCGCCTGCGGCCGACCGTTGACCAGCGCCGTCGCCGTGGCGATGCGGGCCTTCGGCTTGGCCGTGCGCGCCGGCGCGCCTCGCCGCAGCCACGCCAGTTCGCGGGCCGCCAGGTTGCGGCGCACCTGCTCGGCAACCTGGGCGCGCTCCTCCCGCTCGGCCCGCCCGGCCAGGTAGGCCGCGTACCCCGACCCGGCGGTGTAGCCCTGGGGTACGTGCAGGTAGGCACTGCCCCGGTCGATCTCCTCAGCACCTGCGGTCACCCGGTCCAGCACGTGCCGGTCGTGGGTGACCAGCACCGGCCGCCGCGTAGGCCGCCAGCCAGTCCTCCAGGAACTGGATGGCATCCAGATCCAGGTGGTTGGTGGGCTCATCGAGGATCAGCACCTCGTGCTCGCCGGTCAGCAGCTGCGCCAGCGCGGTTCGCTTGGCCTGGACCTCCGCCTCGCATCCCGTCGGTGCGGGCATCGGTGAGACCGGCCATGCCCAGCCGATCCAGCATCGCCCTCGCCCTTGCCAACCGCCACCCACCGCCTCACGCACGGTGCCGGCCGGCAGCACGGGCTGCTGGGGCAGGAACCCGACGCGGACGCCCCGCCCCACTGCACTTCGCCCGCCTCGGGGTGAGCTTCGTGCGGCCAGCATGCGCAGCAGAGTGCTCTTGCCACAGCCGTTGATGCCCACCACCCACGCGGTCGCCGTCGGCCACCGTCAGCGAGCAGGCCCCGGCGAACAGCGGCCGGTTGGGACGGCTGGCGCGAGGTCGGCGGCGTCGATGAGGATCATGGGTGAAGTGGCTCCGGAATGCAGAATCGCCAGGCCCGCAGGACCTGGCGACTCGTGGTGGTGGGCCGGGAAGGATTCGAACCTCCGTAGGACGACGCCGGTTGATTTACAGTCAACTCCCTTTGGCCACTCGGGCACCGACCCATCAGCGGAGGATGAGGTTAGCGCCCTTACTAGCCTGTTCCCATGCCCACTTTCGACGTCGTGTCCGAAGTCGACCGCCAGGAGGTCCGCAACGCGGTGGACCAGGCGCAGCGGGAGATCAACACCCGCTTCGACTTCAAGAACACCAACTCCACCATCGAGCAGAACGATCTGGTCATCACCCTGCGCACCGTCAGCGAGGACCGCCTGGCCGCGCTGCGCCTGGTGCTCGAAGAGCGTCTGGTGAAGCGGGGCGTGTCGCTGAAGGGCCTGGACTACGGCAAGGTCGAGGAAGCCACTCAGAACACCGTGCGCCAGACGCTCACCATCCAGGTCGGCATCGGCAGCGACAAGGCCCGCGAGATCAACAAGATGATCAAGGAGAAGGCGCCGAAGGGTGTCAGCAGCCAGACCCAGGGCGACACCGTGCGGGTCAGCGGCAAGAAGCGCGACGACCTGCAGGCCGTCATCTCCCTGCTGAAGGGTGCCGACGTCGGCATCCCGCTGCAGTTCAACAACTTCCGCGACTGAACCGCACCGAGCACGGCGAACGACCGGGCCGGTGGGTCAGGCCGCCAGCGGCTCAGGCGGCCGGTGCCGTATCGGCCGGTGGGGCAAGGCAGCCGGTGGCCACCGGGTCGGGCAGGCCGTGGGCGGCGGGTGCCGCCCAGCCGCCCACCGGGTCCACCACGCCACGCTCGTCGGCCATCGACACCGGGCCCACCGTGGCTGCCGCGCAGGCAGCGGTGGCCAGGTCCAGCGTGGGGTCCTGCTCGATCAGCAGGCGCATCACTTCGCTCTGCAGTGGCGCACCGCCAAGCCCGGGCAGCGGCGCACCGTCCGACGTGGGCACGGCGACGCCGGGGTCGCAGGCATTGATCGTCAGCGACACACCGAGTTCGTTGGCCGAGGCAGTGACCGTGGTGGCGGACTCCGCGGGGGCCAGCGCGGCCCACTGCTCGAAGGCCGCCTGGGCCACATCGCTGCCCGCGCCCGCCTGGAACATGGCCGCCACACACGGGCTGCCACCACCGTCCAGGAGGCTCACGGCGTCGCCGCGCCAGGTGAGCGCAGCGCGCCACGCCAGGTCGTCGTTCACCCGCCCGGCCAGCACGTGGTACCAGAACAGCGCACCCTGCGAGTTGGCGGCGGCACCGGCGGCCGAGCCGTCGAGCAGGCGGCGGAGGTCCAGCAGTTGGACGTCCACCGGCGCGGCGTCGAGCAGCAGCGACGACCGGGTGACTTCGTCGAGCCCGCGGAACAGCGGCCAGGCGGCCACACCGAGCCGGGCGCTGATCACCGAACCGTAGGGTGCGGGTGAGGGTGGGATGGTGTAGTCGGCGTACAGGCCGTACAGCTGGCTGACCAGCGTTTCCAGTGTCGCCGCATCCGTCATCGACAGGACCGTGGCGACGGCGTCCGCGTCGTACAGGGCAATCGTGCCGATCCGCACGGAGCCGGGCACTCCCTCCAGCCGCGCACCCCAGCCGTACTCCTGGTCCAGCAGGGCCATGGCCAGCGCACGTTGCAGCGCGAAGGTGTGCAGTTCCGCCGGCAGGCCGTCCATGATGCTGATCCGGCCGGTCGCCGGGTCGTAGAACGCCGGGGCGAACGGCATCGCCGCCATGCCCACTGCCTCCAGATCCAGGGCGCCTGACAGCAGGCCCAACGACCGCCACTCGGCGGCGGTCTGCTCGGCCGTCATGCCGTCCGGGTCCAGCCCGAGGCCGGCGGTGGCCAGGGCCGCGGAGTACTCGGCCACTGGCAGCGCGTCCACGTGCACGGCCTTGTCGAAGCTGAGGCCACGAGCCTCGCTCACCGCGTCGGCGACGGGCTTGACCTCCTTGTCCCACCTGACATCGAGCACGTACTTCTTCACGGCGAACAGCCCGCCGGCGATCAACCCCAGGAGGATGACGAAGGTGACCAACCGGCGGAACACATGGCGCTTGCGCCGGCGGCGAGCAGGCACCGGCACGGGGGCGAAATCGGTGTAGGCGACGCGGCGCTGGGTGGCGGCCGACGCCGAGGCGCGGGCCGCGTAGATCTCGTTGTTGGACAGGTTCAGCGCCGGTGCGGGTGGGGGTGCCGCCGTGGGCGCCGGGGCAGCCGCCGCCGCGCTGTCGTTCACTGCGATCTGGGGCAGGTCCACCGGGCCGGGGTCGGCTTCGGCAACTGCGTCAGGTACGTACGCCAGCCGGTTCAGCTCCGCTTCCACGGACGTCACCGGCGGGACACCCGCGGGTGGTGTGGTGGCCACCGGCACCTCGGCGGAGATGGAGCGCACGGCAGCCATTCCGGTGATCGGGGTACTGCGCACGATCATGTCGGCCAGACCGTTCACGACGGGGTCCGGGTCGCGGTGCACGGGCTCCGGCTGCAGGACGGCCAGCAGTCGCTGGTGCTCCTCGTCGGGGTCCATCCGTGGCAGGCCTCCGGAGGGAGTGTCGAAGCGCGCGATGTCCGGGTCGGCCGGATCGGACTCCTCGCCGTCGGACCCGACACCCACCATGGCGATGCCGCTGGCGGGGGAGGGCGCAGCCGCGTCGGCAAGGCTCGGCAGATCGTCGCTGATCGGCGTGGTCGGTCCCGGCTCGCGGGTGGTGAGTGCGGAGAGCAACGACGGCAGGCGGTGCTCGCCGCTCACCGCCGGCGCCGCGGCGTCGGAAGGTTCGGCCGACTCCAGCGGGTCCTCGTCCGGCACGTCTCGCGGTTCGACGTCGGCGACGTCGGGGGCGTCCGGTTCCGGCGGCGCGACCTCCGACTCGTCGTGCCGCAGCAGTGCTGCCGCCGGGCTGGGCTCGGACAGCAGATCCTCGATCCGCACCGGCTTCACGTTGAACTCACCCTCATCGGGTGCGACCTCAGGTGGTGCCGCGCCATCGTTGGGCGGCTTGACGACATAGTCCCAGGTCAGCTCACGCAGATTGGGTGACGACGGCGTGGCGCCGAGGCCCGGGTCCCTGGCGAACAGGGGTCGATCGAGACGGAGGCGCAGTTCGTCGAGACCGAGCCGCGACTCCGCCGGCTCGGACGCACCGTCGGCAGGGTGGATGTCCACGGCCCCGCCGGCCGACTCCGTGTCCTCGGTCGTCACGCCTGGAATATCGGGCGATCGACAACGATTCTTGAATGACGAGCAATTTGTTGGAACCAACGGGGCAGCCGCCCGACGGGACTGGTTCAGTCGTCGGTCGGCACCTCGGCGGCCCGTCGCTGCAACTCGTTGACCACGCTGGCGTCGGCCAGCGTCGTGGTGTCGCCAAGGTTGCGGCCCTCGGCCACGTCGCGCAGCAGCCGGCGCATGATCTTGCCGCTGCGGGTCTTGGGCAGGTCCGGGGTGAAGTAGATGGTCTTCGGCTTGGCGATCGCCCCGATCTCGTGCGACACATGGTTGCGCAGATCGTCGATGGAGGCGTCCAGGCCACCCCGCAGGGTGACGTAGGCGATGATCGCCTGCCCGGTGGTGGCATCGTTGGCGCCCACCACCGCGGCCTCGGCCACGGAGGGGTGGCTGACCAGCGCACTCTCCACCTCGGCGGTGCTGATGCGGTGGCCGGACACGTTCATCACATCGTCCACCCGGCCGAGCAGCCACAGGTAGCCGTCGTCGTCCAGCTTGCAGCCGTCGCCGGCGAAGTAGCGGCCGGGGAATCGGCTCCAGTAGGTGTCCTGGTAGCGCTTCGGGTCGCCCCAGATGCCGCGCAGCATGCCCGGCCATGGGCGGGTGAGCGTCAGGTAGCCGCCACCGTGCAGCACCGGCATCGCTTCGTCGTCCACCACCTCGGCGCCGACGCCGGGCAGGGGGAAGGTGGCCGAACCGGGCTTGGTGGTGGTGCACCCGGGCAGCGGGCTGATCATCATCCCGCCCGTCTCGGTCTGCCACCAGGTGTCCACGATCGGGCAGCGGCCGCCGCCGATGTGGGTGTGGTACCAGATCCAGGCCTCCGGGTTGATCGGCTCGCCCACCGTGCCCAGCACCTTCAGCGACGACAGGTCGTGCTTGGCCGGCTCGTCGGCGCCCCACTTCATGAAGGTCCGGATGGCCGTGGGGGCGGTGTAGAACTTGGTGACGCCGTACTTCTCGATGATCGCCCAGAAGCGGTCGTTGCCCGGGTAGTTGGGCACGCCCTCGTACATCACCTGGGTGGCGCCGTTGGCCAGCGGGCCGTACACGATGTAGCTGTGGCCGGTGATCCAGCCGACGTCGGCAGTGCACCAGTACACGTCGTCGGGTTGCAGGTCGAACACGTACTTGTGGGTGAACGCCACATGGGTGAGGTACCCGCCGGAGGTGTGCATGATGCCCTTCGGCTTGCCGGTGGTGCCGCTGGTGTACAGCAGGAACAGCAGTTGCTCGCTGTCCATCGGCTCGGCGGGGCAGTCGGCGGACGCACCGTCCATCAACTCGTGGTACCAGTGGTCGCGGCCGGCCACCATCTCCACGTCGTTGCCGCCGCGGCGCACCACCACCACGTGCTCGATGGTGGGGCACTCGGCGATCGCTTCGTCGGCAGCGGGCTTCAGCGGGAACACCTCGCCGCGGCGATAGCCGCCGTCGGCGGTGATCAGCACCTTGGCCTCGGCGTCGTTGATCCGGTCGGTGAGGCTCTGGGCGCTGAACCCGCCGAACACCACGCTGTGCGCCGCACCGATGCGGGCGCAGGCCAGCATGGCCACGGCGGCCTCGGGGATCATCGGCAGGTAGATGTTGACCCGGTCGCCCTTGCCGACGCCCAGCCCCTTCAACACGTTGGAGAACTGCTGCACCTCGGTGAGCAGGTCGGCGTACGTGATGGTGCGGGTGTCGCCGGGCTCGCCCTCCCAGTGGAAGGCGACCGTGTCGCCCCGGCCGGCGGCGACATGGCGGTCCAGGCAGTTCTCGCTGACGTTGAGGGTGCCGCCCACGAACCACTTGGAGAACGGCAGTTCCCACTCGCAGATGGTGTGCCAGTCCGAGCGCCAGGTGATGAGGTCCGCCGCCTGGCGGGCCCAGAAGCCCTCGTCGTCGCGCCGGGCCTCGTCGTACAGGCTGGTGTCGGCCACCAGTGCCTGCCGCTTGAACGCCTCCGACGGCGGGAAGGTGCGCTGTTCGTCCAGCAGCGCGTCGATCGTGTCGTGTTCGTCAGCCATGCTCATAACCCCCGGTTCGACCGGAGGTTAGCGCGGGTGCCGCCGGCGGGCAGAGGCCGGCCGGTCAGATCTCCACGCGGGAGCCCACCTCGAACACCTGCTCGTCGGGCAGGTTGAAGAACCGCACGGCGCTGTCGGCGCCACGGTTGAGCCACACGAACAGGTGCTCTGCCACCGGGTTCATGCCCGGCGCCTTGCCGGCGACGATGGACTCGCGGCCGATGAAGTAGGTGACGTCGTCGGGGTCGAAGTCCAGGCCGCGCACGTCCAGTTCGGACAGCGCCGCGGGCACGTCGGGGTCCTCCATGAAGCCGTAGCTGATGAGCACCTGGAACACGCCGGGCTCCACCTTGGTGACCTCGGCCCGGCCGGCGGGGTCCACACGTGGTTCGTCGCTGGTCTCCACGCTGACGATCAGCGTGGTGCGGTGCAGGACCTTGTTGTGGCGCAGGTTGTTCATCAACGCCGGCGGGGCCTTGCCGAGGTCCTTGAACAGGAACACGCCCGTGCCCTGCACCCGCTTCACCTCGGTGTGCTCGTCCAGCACGTCGGCGATCGGGCGCTCGCCACGCTTGATCCGTGCGGCCACCAGCTGGCGGCCGCGGCGCCACGTAGCCATCTGCACCATCAGCACGGCGGCCACGGTGAGCGCGAACCAGCCACCGTGGGGGATCTTCGGGATGTTGGCGCCGAGGAAGCCGAGCTCCACCACCAGCATCGGCACACACACCAGGAAGGCCTTCCAGCGCGCCCACTCCCACCGGTCGGTGAGCACCCGGAAGAAGATCAGCGTGGTGATGGCCATCGTCATGGTGACGGCGATCCCGTACGCGGCAGCCAGCGAGGTGGAAGACCGGAAGCCGAGCACGATGCCCACGCAGGCCACCATCAATGCCCAGTTCACCAGCGGCACGTAGATCTGGCCGGAGTGCTGGTGCGAGGTGTGGTCGATGCGGATGCGCGGCAGGTAGTCCAGTTGCACGGCCTGCTGGGTGAGGCTGAACACACCCGAGATCAGCGCCTGCGAAGCGATGATGGTGGCCATCGTGGCCAGGATGACCAGGGGCAGCTTCAGGCTCTCCGGGCCCATCAGGAAGAAGAAGCGCTTGTCCACGTCCTCCGGGTTGGCCAGCAGGAAGGCGCCCTGGCCGAAGTAGTTCAGCATCAGCGCCGGCATCACCAGGCTGTACCAGCCCATGGCGATCGGCTTGCGCCCGAAGTGGCCCATGTCCGCGTAGAGCGCCTCGCCACCGGTGACGACGAGGAAGATGGAGCCGAGCGCGAGGAACGCGTTGTGGGTTTCGTGTTCGAAGAACCGCACGGCCCACACCGGGTTCACCGCCTGCAGCACCTCGGGCGACTCGGCGATCCAGCGGATGCCGAGGACGGCCAACACCGTGAACCACACCATCATCACCGGGCCGAAGATCTTGCCCACTGCCCCGGTGCCGCGCTTCTGCACGAGGAACAGCACCACCAGGATGGCGATGGCGATCGGCAGCACCCACTTCTCGAACGACGAGTTGACCTCCTCCAGACCCTCCACCGCGGAGAGCACGGAAATGGCCGGGGTGATGATGCCGTCGCCGTACAGCAGCGCCGTGCCGAACACGCCGAGTGTGACCAATGCGCCGGCCTTCACCACCCGCTGGTGGCGGGGCATCACCAGGCTCGTGAGCGCGAGGATGCCACCCTCACCGCGGTTGTCGGCGCGCATGACGAAGTACAGGTACTTCACCGAGATGATGAGGATCAGCGCCCAGAACGCCAGCGAGCCGACGCCGTACACGTTGATCTTGTCCACGTGCAGCACATGGGTGGGCTCGGTGAACGCCTCGCGCATGGCGTACAGCGGGCTGGTGCCGATGTCGCCGTAGACGACACCGAGCGCCCCCACGACGAGGGCGCCCTGCCCTACCTGATGATGTGACTCACCCACCGAGTACCTCCAGCGGGGCCGACCGCCCGCTCATGCCGACCCGACACCGTACCCTCCCGGCCGGCCGCGAGCAGCGACCGAGAACGACTGTCACACCCGCCACTCCAGCACCAGGAAGCTGCCGAGACCGTCCGGGTCGAGCAGACTCTCGGCCTCGCGGATGCGGCTGCGGCCGCGCAGCGCGGCCAGATCGGGGGCCGCGGCCTTGGCCTCCCACGCCTGGCGGCCCTCATCCACCAGATCGGCGATGCCCCAGCGCTGGAGGAACTGGGCCTGGGTTCGCACGCTGTGCGGCTCGGGCAGTTGGTCCAGGCAGACCTCGGTGGTGATGTCCTGCATGCCTGCGTCGCGCAGGTAGTGGGCACCGCGCTCGTGCCCCCGGTACGTGCGCAGCCAGGTCCGCCACGGCTCCAGCGCCAGGGCCGCCGTGCGGGCAGTGCCGTAGTCGATGCAGAGCACGGTGCCGCCGGGCGCCAGCAGCGCGCAGGCGTCGGCCACCCACGCGCCGGCGTGCTCCTGCACCGGCACCCGGCCGCCGTGCGGCGCGGTACGCGGCAGCCAACCCCACTCAGCAGGTGCCGGCAGCAGCACTTCGCTGAGCGACCCGTCGCGGCCGACCATCACGTGGGCCTCCCGCCAGCCACCGTCGAACACGGCCAGCCGGAACGGCAGGTTGTCCAGCAGTTCGTTGGCGACGACCACCCCGCGCACCGGCCCGGCAGGAAGGTCGGCGAGGGCGGTCACGCCGTCCGGGTGCCCGGTGCGCTGGGCCTCGGCGGTCTCCACGGTCACATAACGGCCGGCCAGGTGGGGGGCGGCGAGCAGCACGGTGCGGGCGAGCGTGCCGGGCCCGGCGCCGGCCTCCACCACGGTGAAGCCGTCCGGCCGGCCTTGGCGTTCGAACTCGGCGTCGATCCAGCGGGCGATCACCGCACCGAACAGCGGGCCGACTTCGGGCGAGGTGAGGAAGTCGCCACGCCGGCCGGCCCGCCCACCGGTGGTGTAGAAGCCGTCCGCGCCATACAGCGCCTCGGCCATGAATTCGTCGAACCGCACGGGGCGTCCGAGCGCCTCCTGGCGGGTGGCCAGCAGGCGGGTGATGGACGAGCCGGGCTCAGCCGCCGAAGGCATGGGTGAGATCGGCCAGGTCCCCGAAGCGGGCCACCGAGCCGGGCAGCACGCCCATCAGCAGTGTGCCGATGCCGCAGAGGGCGATCGCCACCACCACCGGCGACGGCACCTTGATGGCGCTGATGCGACCGTCGGGTGCCGGTTTCATCCACATCTCGCGCATGACGGTGATGTAGTAGGCAGTGGCCACGACTGCGTTGACGGCGCCGATGACGGCGATCGAGTAACCCCAGCCGCTGCCGGCGTCCACCACGGCGCGGAAGGCGCCGAACTTGGCGTACCAGCCGCCGAGCGGCGGGATGCCGGCCAGCGAGGCGAGGAAGATGGTCATCATCACGGCCAGGCCGGGCGCGTAGTTGAACAGGCCACCCCAACTGCTGATCTCGCCGCTGCGGGTGGTGCGCGACACGGCGATGATCACCGCGAAGGCACCGAGGTTGGTGGCGGCGTAGATCAGGAGGTACACGACCACGGCCTTCAGCGCCGGGCCGGCGGCGTCGCCGGTGCCGGCCACCGCCAGCGGCATGAGGATGAAGCCGCCCTGGCTGACACTGGAGTACGCCAGCATGCGCACGATGTTGGTCTGCTTCAGGGCCAGCAGGTTGCCGACGGTCATGGTGAGCGCAGCCAGCACCCACATGAACGGCTGGTAGACGTCCTTGGCCAGCGGGAAGGCCAGGTACACCATGGCGATGAGGCCGGTGAAGCCGGCGGCCTTGGAGGCCACGCTGAGGAACGCCGTGACCGGGGTGGGGGCACCCTGGTATGTGTCCGGCGCCCAGGTGTGGAACGGCACGGCGCTGACCTTGAACGCAAAGCCCACGATCACGAACACGATGCCCAGCACCACCACTGCCTTCTTGCCGTCGCCCACGACGGCACCGATGTCGGCCAGCCTGGTGGTCTTGGCCACGCCGAACAGCAGGCTCATGCCGTAGAGCATCACTGCGCTGGCGAACACGCCGAGCAGGTAGTACTTCACGCCGGCCTCGTTGGACTTGGTGTCCCGCTTGCGCCAGGCGGCCATCATGTACGCCGGGATCGACAGGAACTCCAGCGCCACGAACACGCTGATGAGATCCGCGCGCTGGCCATCATCACCATGCCGAGCACCGAGGTGAGCAGCAGGACGTAGTACTCGCCCTGGTAGTAGTGCCCTTCCTCCATCTCATTGGAGGACAGCAGCACCACCACGTAGCCGGCCAGCAGGAACAGGCCCTTCAACGCCAGCGCGAACTCGTCGATGACGTAGCGACCGTCGAACAGGCTGCGCACGTCGCCGCCCACCACGGCCAGGGTGGCCACCGGGATGAAGGCGCCGAGCAGCACGAAGCCGGTGACGGTGCCCGTGATCCAGCGCCGGTGGTCCGGCACGAACAGGTCCAGGAGCAGCACCAGGCACAGCCCGGCCGCCAGCACGATCTCGGGCGAGCGTGGTAGTCGACGTCGGGGCGGGTGAAGGCGAGCATGGACGCGAGCATCAGGTCACTTCCCGAACAGCTGCGTGATGGCGGGGTCCATCACCTTGAACATCAGTTGCGGGTACACACCGAAGACCACGATGGCGATCAGCAGGGGTGTCCAGGCGATCCACTCATAGATGCCCACGTCGTGGATGTCGCTGTGCCCGTCGCCGTGGCCGTCACCATGACCGTCGCCGGCGAACTCCGGGTTCGGGGTGCCGAACGAGGTGCGCTGGTACAGCCACAGCAGGTAGGCGGCGGCCAGCACGGTGCCGAGCGCGGCCACGATGGTGAGGCCGCGGTACAGGCCCTCGTGCCCGTTGGCCACCAGCACCTCGGCCGGGTTCCACGACGAGATGATCGCCGGGAACTCGCCCCAGAAGCCGGCCAGGCCGGGCAGGCCCAACGACGCCATGGCGCAGAAGCCGAGGATCCAGCCGAGGCGGGGCATCTGGATGAGCATGCCGCTGAGACGCTTGATCTCCAGGGTGTGGTAGCGCTCCTTCACCGAGCCGGCGATGAAGAAGAGCATGCCGGTGATCAGGCCGTGGGCGACCATGCCGAACATGGCGGCATTGATGCCCAGCGGGGTGAGCGTGCTGATGCCGAGCATCACGAAGCCCATGTGGGCGACGGAGGAGAAGGCGATCAGTCGCTTCATGTCCGTCTGCGCCAGACAGCCGAGGGCGCCGTAGATGATGCCGATGACGGCGAGCACACCGATGACCGGGGCCCAGCTCTTCGCGGCCTCGGGCAGCATCGGGATGGCGATGCGCACGAAGCCGTAGGTGCCCAACTTCAGCAGGATGGCGGCCAGGATGACCGAGCCCTGGGTGGGCGCCTGAGTGTGCGCGTCGGGCAGCCAGGTGTGGAACGGGAACATCGGCACCTTCACGGCGAAGCCGATGAACATGCCGGCGAAGATCCAGTTGGCAGCCGTCTTGCCGACGCCGGCGCCGGCTTCCCGCAGGTCCTGGAAGGAGAACGACGCCGACTTCGACGTGATGTACAGGGCGATGAAGGCCACCAGCATGAGGGCCGAACCGAACATCGTGTAGAGGAAGAACTTCAGCGAGGCGTACTGGCGGTTCTCGCCGCCCCACACGCCGATCATGAAGTACATCGGCAGCAGCACCACTTCGAAGAACACGAAGAACAGGATCAGGTCCTGGGCGATGAACGTGCCGGCCATGCCCGTCTGCAGCACGAGCATCAGGATGAAGAACGCCTTGGCATTGCCCGGGTGCGGCACGTGGTCCCACGAGTAGATCATCACCAGCAGGGTGATGACCATCGAGAGGATGTAGAGCGGCAGGCTGATGCCGTCCAGCCCGATGGTGAACGTGGCGTTGATCGGCTTGATCCACTCATTGGTGGTGAAGAACTGGAGCTTCTCGGCCTGCCCGTAGTCGAACTGGGTGAGCGTGTAGATGCCGACCAGCAGGGTGGCCGCAGCGGTGACGATGCCCACCTCCTTGGCCAACACCTCGTTCTTCTTGGGGATGAAGAGCATCACCAGCACACCAGCCAGCGGCAAGAAGGTGCCGAGGCTGAGGAGCCATTGCTGTTCCTGGATCATCTGGGGTTCCCTTTAGCTGTTGACGAGGACGAGGACGATGGCGGCGACGGCGGCTGCACCGAAGAGCAACGAGCCGTACATGCTGACCTTGCCGGACTGGACGGGTTGCAGTTCACCGCCGGCCGCACGGGCCGCAGTGCCACTGCCGTTGACGATGCCGTCGACCAGACCCTGGTCGACGTACTTGTAGACGAGCTCACCGGACTTCTTGCCGGCCAGACCGACACCGTTGACCGCACCGTCGAGGATGTGCTGGTTGGTCCAGTAGGCGGCCTTGCTGAGCGGGTAGGCGACGAAGCGGACGATGACCTTCTCGTAGAGGTGGTCGAGGTACAGCTTGTTGACCAGGAAGGTGTGGACGGCGCCGAACGCCTTCACCCGCTTGGTGAGCCCCTTCAGCGGGGAGGCGCCCTCGCCGTAGACCGCCTTGCTGATGTACAGGCTGACGAGGAAGCCGGCCAGCACCAGCACCAGGCCCGGTGCGGCGTTGCCCCACTCGAACTTCGGCGCCTCCGGCAGTTCGATGCCGATCGAGCTGTGCAGCCACTCGTGGAACTTCTCGATGTGGAACGGGGCAGCGTTGAGGTAGCCGGAGAAGATGGCCAGCGTGCCGAGGATCATCAGCGGCAGCGTGATGGCCCAGGCGGAGTCCGTCTTGGCGAACGGCAGGGGGCGGCCGTGGTGGGCCGGTGCATGCGCGTCGTCGTGGCCGTGGGCGTCGTGGGCGTCGTGGGCCGCATGGGCATGAGCGTGGATCTGGTGGTCCACGTCGGCGTGCTCCTCGGCGAACGCCTCGGCGTGGCCCTCGTCGTGGGCGCCCTCGTCGTCGTGCTCACCGGCCAGGAAATGGGCGGCGCCGCCGCGGGCCTTGCCGAAGAACGTGAGGTAGGTGGCCCGGGTCATGTATGCGGTGGTCATGAACGCGCCGACGATGCCCACGATGTAGAACGTCGTGTAGTCGTAGGCGTGGGCCGAGTCGATGATCTCGTCCTTGCTGAAGAAGCCGCTCACGAACGGCACGCCGCACAGCGCGAGGGTGGACACGAACCAGGCGGCGAAGGTGACCGGCAGCTTGCGCCACAGGCCGCCCATGTCCTTCTTCATGTCGAAGCTGTGGTGGCTGGCCGTGTGGGAGATGGAGCCGGCGGCCAGGAACAGGCAGCACTTGAAGAAGGCGTGGGTGAAGATGTGGAAGACCGCAGCGGTCCAGGCGCCGACGCCGAGGCCCATCATCATGTAGCCGAGCTGGCTGACCGTGGAGTACGCCAGCACCTTCTTGATGTCGTCCTGCACGAACGCCAGCGCGGCGGCGACGATGACCGTGATGCCGCCGATGATGGCGATGAGGTTGTAGTGGCTGCCGGCCACGTTGATGTCCAGGCCGACGTGGAACACCGGGTAGATGCGGGCCACCAGGAACACACCGGCCACCACCATCGTGCTGGAGTGCAGCAGCGAGGACACCGGGGTGGGGCCGGCCATGGCGTCGGGCAGCCAGGTGTGCAGCGGGAACTGGCCGCTCTTGCCGATGCAGCCGATGAAGAGGGCCACGGCCGCCCACATGAGCAAGCTCTTCGAGCCGAACTCGCCGCCCGCCGCCATCTCGTTGATGTTGGCGATGTCGAACGTGCCGAAGATCCCGAACAGCATCGCAGTGCCGACCAGCAGGCCCATGTCGCCGGTGCGGACGGTGAAGAACGCCTTCAGCGCGGCCTTGGCGTTGGGCAGTTCCTCCCACCAGTGGCCGATGAGAAGGAAGGAGCAGAGGCCCATGATCTCCCAGCCGAGGATCAGCTGGACCATGTTGGGAGCCAGCACCATGGTGAGCATCCCGCTGGAGAACAGGGTCAGGCTGGCGAAGAAGTGGGTGTAGCGGCGGTCGCCTCGCACGTACTCCGTGGAGTAGAGCTGCACGAGTGTGGAGATGAACGCCACCAGCAGCAACGCCATCACTGCCAGGCCGTCGATGTGCTGGCCGATGGTGAACTTCGTGTCACCGGCCTGCCACCAGACCCACTTCTTGATCACGGCCTCGGCGTGCTCGGTGCTGCCGACGAGGTCGATCCACTGGTAGGCGGTGCCGGCGGCGATGACCAGCGCGGCCACCATCGACGCCAGGCCGATCTCGCTGCCGCCCTTGGGCAGGCGCTTGCCGAACAGGATGATGAGGAAGAACGCAGCAGCGGGGATGACCGGGATCAGCCAGGCGTGTTCGAGGAACCAGCCGGCGGCGTGCACCGCGTGTTCGGCGCCTTCTTCGTTGGCGAGCAGCATGCGTCAGCCCTTCATTTCCGACAGCTCATCGAGCGCGATGCTCTTGCGGTTGCGATAGATCAGCAGCACCATCGCCAGGCCTACGCCCACCTCGGCGGCGGCGACGGCGATGATGAACAGAGCGAACACGTTGCCGTCGATGGAGCCGTTGAGGCGGTCGAAGGCGAGCAGGTTGATGTTCACCGAGTTGAGGATCAGCTCGATGCTCATCAGCACCATCACCGCGTTCTTGCGGGCGAGCACCCCGTACACGCCGATGCAGAACAGCACCGCGCCGAGGATGAGGAACTGGTTGACGAGCATCGCGTCAGTCCTTCCTGGCCAGGACGATCGCGCCGACGACGGCGGCGAGGAGCACGAACGAGAGTCCCCAGAACGGGAGGATGTAGGGGCTGAAGATCAGGTCGCTGATGGCGGTGGTGGACACCACCGAGCCGCCGGTGGCGTCGATCTTGGTGCGGCCCCATCCGTCGCCCAGGGCGTAGACCATGACGCCGAGGAGAAGGATGGCCACTGGGATGCCGACGCCCCAGTTCTTGTTGTTGAGGTCGGCCTCCTTGCCCAGCTTGGCGCGGGTGAGCATCACGCCGAACAGGAAGAGCACCATCACCGCGCCGATGTAGACCAGCACCTGGGTGACCGCCACGAACTCGGCGGCCAACAGCACGTACAGCGCAGCGGCACCGGCCATGACCATCACCAGGCTGAGCGCGGCGTGGACGACATTGCTGGACGACACCACCCGCAGGGCGAAGATCACCATCACCGCGGCGATGATGCCGAACCCCACGTTCTGGGCGACGACCACGTCGGAAGCGAGCAGCATCACTTCCCCTTCTTCTTCTCGGCGCCGGCCTCGAGCGCGGGGGCCTCGGGCACCGTTTCCATCCATTCGCCGAGCTTGGTCTTGTCGTGCAGCAGGTCGGCGATCTTCGGCTCGCTGTACTCGTACTCCGGGCTCCAGAACAGGGCGTCGAAGGGGCACACCTCCACGCAGATGCCGCAGTACATGCAGAGCGCGTAGTCGATGTCGAAGCGGTCCAGCTTGTTGACCTTGCGCGGGGCGCCGCCGGCTCGCCGGGGCGGGGCGAGATCCTTGTGGGCCTCGATGAAGATGCACCAGTCCGGGCAGCTGCGGGCGCACAGCATGCAGGCGGTGCAGTTGTCTTCGCGCAGGGCGATGACGCCACGGGCCCGGATGGGCGGGCTCTCCTTCTCGTGCGGGTACTGCACGGTGGCGGCACCACCGCCCATCTTCTTGGGCTTGACGGTCTCGGCGAAGGTCCGGGCAGTGACGCCGAGACCCTTCAGCAGACCGGGCACCTTGGGCTTGGGCAGCTTCGAGGGCATCAGAAGACCACCTTCAAGATGGCCGTGGCCATGATGTTGAGCAGGCTGATCGGCACGAGCACCTTCCAGGCGAAGCGCTGCAGCTGGTCCTCACGCATACGGGGGTAGCTGAAGCGGACCCACATGATGATGCCGCTGAGCACCACCATCTTGGTGACCATGATGAGCGGGCCGCCGACGTTCATGAAGTTGTCCACGTCGCCGGCGCCGTCCCAGCCGAACCAGCTGAAGGGCACGCCCCAGCCGCCGAGGAACAGCACGCTGGCGATCAGGCTGAACACGCCGGCGGTGGCGAACTCGGCGATGAAGAAGATCAGGAACCGGAAGCCGGAGTACTCGGTCATGTAGCCGGACACCAGCTCGGACTCGGCGATCGGCATGTCGAACGGGGTCTGGGTGAGCTCAGCCTGGACCGAGATCATGAAGATCAGGAAGCCGACGAACTGGGTGAGGATGAACGGGTTGCCGATGCCGTCCCAGCCGAAGATCGACCCGGCGTTCTGCTGCACCACGATGCTCTGCAGGTTCATGGTGCCGGCCTGGATGACCACGCCGAGCACGCTGAGCACCATCGGCAGTTCGTAGGCGATCAGCTGGCCGGCGGCACGCAGACCGCCGAGCAGGGAGTACTTGTTGGCGCTGGACCAGCCGGCGATGAGGATGCCGAGCGTGCTGACCGAGCTGACGGCCAGCATGTAGAACACGCCGGCGTCGAAGTTGGTGAAGTAGGCGTCCGGCCCGAACGGCACCACGGCCACCAGCAGGAACGTGCTGACCAGCACCAGCAACGGGGCGATGCGGAAGATCCGCTTGTCCGCCCGCTCCGGCGCGATGTCCTCCTTCTGCAGCCACTTGCCGACCTCGGCGAACAGCTGCAGCGAACCGTAGGGGCCGGCTTCCATCGGGCCGAGGCGGCTCTGCATGAAGCTCATCATCTTGAACAGGAACAGGTACACGATCGTGCCTGCGGGCAGCAGGACGGCGACCGTGCCACCGAGGACCCGCAGGAGCGATTGGACCCAGTAGGCGAGAGCGATCATCGGTCGATGTCTCCGAGGATGAAGTACAGCGAGGCGAGGATGGAGATGACGTCGGGGACGTACACGCCACGCAGCACCCACGGCACGATGGAGATGTTGTTGAAGCTGGCCGAGCGGATCTTCACCCGGAACGGGCCGAGGTCGCCCTTGCTGACCACGTAGTAGCCCATCTCGCCGAGCGGGTTCTCCGTGCTGACCCAGGCCTCGCCCTCGGGCACCTTGATGATGCGCGGCACCTTGGCCATGATCGGGCCCGACGGCAGGCTGTCGCACAACTGGTCGACGATCTTGGTGCTCTCACGGACTTCCTGCAGCCGCACCCAGCAGCGGGCGAAGCTGTCGCCGTCGGGGTGGGTGATGACCTTCCAGTCGGCCTTGTCCCAGGCCATCGGCAGGCTCTGGTCGCGGCGGAGATCCCAGTCCACACCGCTGGCCCGCAGGTTGGCGCCGGACAGGCCGTACTGCTTGGCCACATCGGCGGGGATGACGCCGATGCCACGCAGGCGGCTCTGGAAGATCTCGTTGCCGAACAGGAGGTCTTCGATCTCGTCGCAGAAGCCGCGGAGGCGCTTCATGACCTGCTTGGTCTCGGCCAGCCAGCCGGCGGGCAGGTCGTCCTTCAGGCCGCCGATGCGGTCGAAGTTGGGGTGGAAGCGACCGCCGGTGGCGGCCTCGATGAGGTTCAGCACGTACTCGCGGTCGCGGAAGGCGAAGAACACCGGGGTGACCGCGCCGAGCTGCACGCCGAGGTCGCCGAGGAACAGCGACACGTTGGCGATGCGGCTGAGCTCGAACAGGATCGTGCGGATGTACTGGGCGCGAGGCGGGGCCTCGATCTCCATCAGCTTCTCGGCGGCGAGGATGAACGGCACCTCGTTGGCGAAGCTGCCCAGCCAGTCGATCCGGTTGATCAGGGCCGTCACCTGCGGGAAGGTGCGGACCTCGGTGAGCTTCTCGTAGCCGCGGTGCATGTAGCCGGCGGAGGGCTCCGCCCACACCACCTGCTCGCCGTCCAGGCGGACGATGATGCGCAGGGTGCCGTGCGTGGCCGGGTGCTGCGGGCCGATGTTGAGGGTCATGCCCTCGGTCTCCAGCTCCACGTTCAACCGGGCGTCGGCGGCCTGGGCGGCGATGTAGCTGAGCTTCTGGCGGTCGGCGAGATCGGTCATGCTTCGCCCTCCGTCTCGATGGTCGGGCTCATGCTTCGCCCTCCTCGTCGTCGCCGCCGGGCAGGGGCTCCACGTCGGCGATGCCGGGCCACGGCTTCACCATGCGGGCCAGCAGCGGGAAGTCCTTGCGCAACGGGTGCCCCTCGAAGTCGGTCGGCAGGTACATGTGGCGCAGGTCAGGGTGGCCCTCGAAGCCCAGCCCGAACATCTCGTGCGCCTCCCGCTCGTGCCAGTTGGCGCCGGCGTACACCGGGATCCAGCTGGCCACCACGGGGTGATCGTCAGGCACGTCGGCCTTGATGGTGACGCCGAAGTGCTTGGTGGTGTTGGTGACCCGGGCGAACACCTGCATGCGGGTATCGCCGCCGCAGTAGCCCTGGCGGATGGTGAGGTCCACCTCGGGGGCCGGCTCGGTGGGGTCGTCCTCGCTCTTGCCGTACGGGCTGGGCATCCAGTCGATGGCCGAGAGGAAGCCGAAGTAGTCGCAGCCGACGGTGTCGCGCAGCACCTCGCCGGCCTTCCGCCAGGCGCTGGTGGCCACCCGAACCCACACGTCGTCGTTCGGCTTGACCAGGCTGTCCAGCAGGTCGGCGCCGAGGGCACTGCGCAGGGCATCCACCACACCTTCGCGGAGGGCGTCGCCCGGGAGGGCCAGGGTTTCGTCGCTCACGCCAGGCCTCCTGCCGGGGCGGGCTCGGCGACGACGATCGGCTTGTAGCCCTCGCCGCGCCAGCGGGCGCCCATGTCCTCGTACTTGATGCGCTGCTGCAGGAGGACCACGCCTTCCAGCAGGGCCTCGGGCCGGGGCGGGCAGCCGGGCACGTAGACGTCCACCGGGATGATCTGGTCCACACCCTTGGTGACGCTGTAGCTGTCCCAGTACGGGCCGCCGCAGTTGGCGCAGGAGCCCATGCTGATGACGTACTTCGGCTCGGGCATCTGCTCGTACAGGCGCTTGATGGCCGGGGCCATCTTGTCCGTGACGGTGCCGGAGATGACCACCAAGTCGGCCTGGCGGGGGCTGGCAGGCAGCGGGATGACGCCGAGGCGCATCACGTCGTAGCGGGGCGAGCCGAACGCGGCACCCATCTCGATGGCGCAGCAGGCCAGACCCCACTGGTACACCCACATGCTGTAGGACCGACCCATGTTGAACAGGGACGTGAGTGGCTTGGGCAGGCGCCCCTTGTCGACGAGACCCATGTGGTTACACCCAGCGCAGAACGCCCTTGCGCCACGCGTACACGAGGCCAAGGAGCAGGACGAAGACGAAGATGCCCATCTCGACGAGACCGAAGCCGGCGTACTCCTCGAGGCGGGTGGCCCACGGGAAGATGAACACCGCTTCGACGTCGAACACCACGAAGAGCAGGGCGAAGATGTAGTAGCGCACCTGGCTCTGCGACCAACCGTCGCCCACCGGGTTCACACCGCTCTCGTAGGCCATGAGCTTCTGAGCGGACGGCTTGTTCGGCCGGAGGATCGCCGAGATGCCCAGCAGCAAGCTGGCCAGCACCAAGGCGATCGCGGCGAACCAGACGACCGTGAGGTAGTCGCGCAGGAAATCGGACATCGGGGGCGACGCTACTACGCCGCGTGAATGGCATCACAAATGGTGCGTTCCCGGCGCCGGTTCTGCCGAACGGCCGGTCCTCGGTGCGCATCAGTGGGGTGATGGAAGGTGAACTGGAGCCGATCGCCGGCTTCCCGCTGCGCCGGGCCGTGCTCGGCATCCTGCTGGAGGCCGGGACGGCATTGACGGGCAGGTTCCGGGCACCTCACCCACTTCTCTGTTTCACTTCTTTCCGAATCCGCACACGCCGAGGGGACAGTGTTCGCCGGACCGCGCAGGCCACAGGCATCCCTCCGCCTCCCACCCGAATCGAAATCGGAAAGAAGTGAAACCGTGGGCCGCGACACCCCCGGCGAACTCGCCCGACCGACGGGCCCGGGCATCGTGCAGGGCGGCCGGCCAGGCGGCGGGCGTCAGGGTGCTGGGGCGGCGGGGACGGCCTGGGTGGCATCCAGCCACCACTCCATCCCGCTGGTGATCTGCTCGCTCGTCACGCCACCGGCGTAGAAGGCGCCGGAGCGGGCCGGGGTGCCGGCCTTCTCGCGGGCGTAGGCCACCGCCTCCAGCAGGTCGGCGGCGAAGCGGTCCACCACGCCCGGCTGGGTGTTCGGGCGGGTGATGCAGAAGTGCAGGGCGGCGGGCCGCTGCAGGCCGTTCATCCGCCAGCGGCGCGAGGCGAGGAAGTCGTTGACCAGGAAGATGTCCAGCCCACTGTCCGGTGTGGTGGTGAAGGCGACGTTGAAGAAGGGGTCACCGAGCACCCGCAACTCGGGGACCGCCTCGATCGCCCGGCGGACGGCCGCCGCGGTGGCGAAGATGTCGGCGGCGATCGCCCGGTAGCCGGAACGGCCGAGCGACACCATCGCGGCCCAGGCGGCGGCGATGATCCCGCCGCTGCGCGACCCGCTCATGCCCGGCGACGTGTACAGCCCGCCCGGCCAGTCCGGCACGATGAAGTACTGGTGGCGGCGCAGTTCGGCCGTGCGGTACAGCAGCACCGACGACCCCTTCAGCCCGAAGCCGTACTTGTGCGTGTCGGCGCTGATCGACGTGACGCCCGGCAGGCGGAAGTCGAACACGGGCACCGGGTACCCGAGGTCCTCGCCCCAGGCGAGGATGAACCCGCCGAGGCAGCCGTCCACGTGCAGCAGGGTGTCCCGCTCCACGGCCAGGTCGGACAGTTCGGCGATCGGGTCCACCAAGCCGTGCGGGTAGGTGCCGGCGGAGCCGACCAGCGACACGGTGTCGCCGTCCACCAGCGACCGCACGGATGCCATGTCCGCGACGAACCGGTCGGTGACGGCCGCGTGGCGCACCTCGATGCCGAAGTAGTGAGCGCCCTTCAGCAGCGCCGGGTGGGCCGTCACCGGCATCACCACGTTGGGCCGGGTGATGCCCCGCTCGCGCCCCCGCTCCCGCGCCACCAGCAGCGGGTTCATCAGGCTCTCCGTGCCACCGCTGGTGAGCACGCCCACCGGCTCCGGCGCATGCAGCATGTCCGCAGTCATGGCGATGATCTCGCCCTCGAAACGGGTGGCGCTGGGGTACATGTCGCGCTGCAGCACGTTGGCGTGGCTGTAGTGGCCGAACACCTCGTTGAGGAACTCGTAGTGCTCCTCGTCGCCGGAGTAGATCGACCCGCTGATCTTGCCCTCGTGGTACGGCGAGTCCTCCGTCTCGGCCATCTCCACGATCTCGCGGAGGATGTCCTGGCGGGGGCGGCCGTCCTCCGGGAAGGCGCGCACCACGGGGTACTTGTCGGCATACGGGTAGAGGCCCATGGTTGGAAGGCTCCTTCAGGCGTTGAGGGCGAGGGCGGGGTGGAGGGCGGTCAGGCGGGCCAGCGCCCGCTCCATCGCCGGGCGGGTGGCCGGGTCCGGGAGGTGCACCTGCTCCACCCGCAGCAGCGAGGGGACGTCGGCGAGGCGCAGACGGCCGAGGTCGGCGAATGCGAGGAAGGCGGCGCCGCGGGCGTTGGTGGCCCGCGGCTCGGCCAGGCGGTGCACCGGGGTGTCCAGCGCGTCGGCGAGGATCTGCCCCCACACCGGGCTGGTGGCCCCTCCCCCGCCGAAGCGGATGAACGGGAAGCCGGTGCCGACAAACGTCTCCACGTGGGGCAGCAGCCAGGCCAGGTTCAGCGCCACACCCTCCAGCGTCGCCCGCAGCAGGTGCGGCCGGTCGTGGTGCAACGACAGGCCCACGTACGCGGCGCGCACGTCGTCGTTCGGGCTGGGTGCGATGGAGCCGAGCAGCCACGGCATGAACCCCACGCCACCGTCGCTGCCGGCGGCCCTCGCCCGCCAGCCCCACGGCCTCGTCCGGCGGAGGCCACGCCGAACAGGCGCTGCGCGAACTCCAGCGAGCGGCCGCCGACGCCGTTCTCCGCCATCACGTAGTACATCCCGTCCACCGGGCTGGGCACGGAGAGGATGCCGGCGATGAGTCGCCGCGGTGGTCGGGAATGTGGCTGACCATCACCGACGTGGTGCCAATGATGACCGACCCCGCCGTCGGGTCCAGCGCACCGGCGCCGACCGCCGACGTGATGGAGTCGATGGTGCCCGGCATCGACCGGCGTGCCGGTCGGAATGCCCAACTCGGCGGCAGGGCCGGCCAGCACCTCCCCCACCTGGCCGTGCAGCGGCACCAGCGGGGCGAGCTTGGCGGGGTCCAGCCCGGTGGCCGCCACCAGGTCGGGGTCGTAGCTGGTGGCGCCCCACTGCCGGTTGTCGCACACGAGTTGGCCGAACACGGTGCTCTGGGTGGCGCACACCCGGCCGCTGAGTCGGGCGACCACGTAGTCCATCGGCTCCACCAGCGCGACCGCGGCGGCGTACGCCTCGGGATGGTGGGTCTGCAGCACGTGGGCATGGGCGACGTTGTCGTTGCCGCTCGGCAGCGGGATCATCCCGTGCCGGTCGAGGAACAGCATGAACGACTCGTCGGTGAGCAGGGTGAGGTTGTGCGCGGCGCCGCGGGTGTCCATCCAGAGGATGCACGGGCCGGTGGGCCGCCCGTCGGCAGCCACCGGGATGGTGCTCATGTACTGGCTGGTGACCGCCACGGCGACGATCGGCGGCACGGGTTGCACCGCGGCCAGCACCTCCCGGGCGGCCGCGACGATGGCCGCCCACATCTCCTCCGGGTCCTGCTCCGCGCCGCGGCCCTCGGCCGAGTCCACGAAGTGGGTGGCGACCGGGCGGCTGCGCCAGGCCAGCGTGTGACCTGTCGCCTCGACCAGCGCGACCTTCGGCCCACCGGTTCCCAGGTCGATGGCCAGCACGCAGTCGCTCATACCGGCCACGGTAGACCAGCGAGGCGGCGGCGCTACCCGCGAACGACGCTCTCCACGTACCAGTCCACGATCGCGTTGGCGTTGGGCCGCGACTCGGCGACGTTGCGGCGGGTGTCGGCCAGCAACTGGTCGGGGTCCCGGCCGTGCTTGGCGGCCTCCTCGGCGCCACCGCCTTCGATCCAGCGGCGCACCATCGCCTCGGTGACCTCCGGGTGGAACTGGGTGCAGAAACTTGTGCCGATCCGCCAGGCCTGCGGGCCGACCGACGTGCGGGCCAACTCCTCTGCATGACCGGGCACGGTGACGACGTCGCTGTGCCACTGGAACCACGGGCCGGGCACGATGACCTCGGGCATGTCGGTGACGATCTCGTACCAGCCGATCTCCGGTTCGCGGGCCCGCTCCACCGTGCCGCCGAGGGCGTGGGCCATGATCTGGTTGCCGTAGCAGATGCCGAACACGGGGATGCCCTGCTCGTGCGCGGTGCGGATCACGGCTGCTTCCTCCGACACCTCGCTCTCCACGTGCGGCCAGTAGACGCTCCAGTCGCTGCCCAGGCTGAGCACCAGATCGTGCCCGTCCAGGCTGGGCCAGGTGGCGCGGCGCTCGCGGTGGCACTCGGTGAACGAGTAGCCGTGCTGGCGGAACCGTTCGCCTACGAACCCGGCGTCGGCGTCGTAGTAGTTGCAGAGGAGCAGGGCGCGCATCGGGTCACTCCGTGGAGATGAAGACGTTCTTGAGTTCGGTGTAGTGGTCCAGCACGTGCATGCTGTGCTCGCGGCCGAGGCCGCTCTGCTTGAAGCCCCCGAACGGGGTGGCGTAGCGGACCGACGAGTTGGAGTTGACGCTGATGGTGCCGGCCTCCATCGCCCGCACCACGCGCAGCGCACGGGCGCCGTCGCGGGTCCACACCGAGCCGGACAGGCCGTACTCGCTGTCGTTGCAGATGCGAATGGCATCGGCCTCGTCGTCGAAGGGGATCACCATCGCCACCGGACCGAAGATCTCCTCCCGGCAGGCCACCGGCGACATGTCCTCGGCGACGGCGATCATCACCGGGTGCCAGTAGCCGGGGCCGTCGGGCACCTGGCCGGTGAAGACCGGCTGCACGTCCTGGCTGTAGCTGCGGACGCGGGCCAGATGGTCGGCGGTGACCAGTGGGCCCATCGCGGTGGCGGGGTCCATCGGGTCGCCCACCTTCCACGCTGCGGCTGCGGCGACGAACTGCTCGAGGAAGTCGTCCAGCACGCTGCGCTGCACCAGCACCCGGCTGCGGCTGCAGCAGTCCTGGCCGGAGTTGTCGAACACCGCGGACGGGGCGGCGGCGGCGGCCTTGGCCAGGTCGGCGTCGGCGAACACGATGTTGGCGCTCTTGCCGCCGAGCTCCAGCGTGAGCCGCTTGATCTGGTCGGCGCAGCCCTGCATCAGCCGCTTGCCCACGGCCGTGGAGCCGGTGAAGCCCACCTTGCGGACGGTGGGGTGTTCCACCAGTCGCCAGCCGACGGTGCTGCCCGGCCCGACCACCACGTTCAGGACTCCCTCGGGGATGCCCGCTTCCAGCGCCAACTCGCCGAGCCGGATGCTGGTGAGCGGGGTGATCTCCGCCGGCTTGAGGACGGCCGTGTTGCCGGCGGCCAGCGCCGGTGCCACCTTCCACGAGGCGATCAGCATCGGGAAGTTCCACGGGGTGATGAGGCCGACGACACCAAGGGGTTCGTGGAACGTCATGTCCACGCCACCGGCGACTGGGATGGTGCTGCCGGTGTGCTTCTCCACCGCGCCGGCGTAGTAGTGGATGGTGTCGGCCACGGCGTTGGCGCACCAGCGCGACGACCCGATGGGCATGCCCATGTTGCGGGTCTCGATCTCGGCCAACTCGTCGGCGTGAGCGGCCACGGTGTCGGCGAAGCGGCGCAGCAGGCGGGCACGGTCGGCCGGGGCGACCCGGCGCCAGGCGTCGCCGGCGGCGGCGGCACGCTCGATGGCGTGGTCCATGTCCTCCACCGTGGCGTGAGGCAGTTCGGCGATGACGTCCTCGGTGGCGGGGTTGCGCAGGATCAGATCGGACACGGTGAGCGAGGGTAGCGCCGAAGGGCGCCGACGTGGGCGGGCCGACGGCGGCGCGCCACAATGGGAGGCGATGGACACACCGCCGCCCCTGATCGCCGTCTGCGCCCGGGTGCTGACGTTCTCCGACGAGGGCAAGCGCGACGCGTTCAGCAGCAGCCAGCCGTACTCGCGGGCCGTGGCCCGCGCCGGCGGGGTGCCAGTGCTGGTGCCGCCGATCCGCCAGCTGGCCCGCAACGCCGTCACGGTGCTGCAGCACTTCGACGGCGTGCTGCTGCCAGGCGGGGGCGACGTGGACCCGCGGCGGTACGGCGAGGAACCCGACGAGGACACGCTCTACGGCATCGTGCCCGACCACGACGACCTGGACATCGCCGTTGCGCTGGCGGCGATCGAGCTGGACCTGCCGATGCTGGCCCTGTGCCGCGGCATGCAGGTGCTGAACGTGGCGCTCGGCGGCACGCTGGTGCAGGACATCGGCAACAGCGACCACTGGATGCGGGAGCACCCCGTGCGGCTCACCGAAGGCAGCAAGCTGGCCCAGGCCACGGGCACCACCGATCTGGAGCACTGCCATTCGGTGCACCACCAGGGGCTGGGTGAGCTGGCCGAGCCGCTGGTGGCGTGCGGGTGGTCGCCCGACGGCCAGCTGGAAGCCGTGGAGCTGCTCCACCGCGACATGGGTCGTGGCGGCCCAGTGGCACCCGGAGGACACCGCCACGCACAAGCCGCAGCAGCAGGCGATCTACGACGAGCTCATCCGCCGGGCTGCGGCCCGGGCGGCGGGCGAGCGGCTGCGGGCGTAGGCTCGCGCACCGTGTCTGCCCCCGGTTCCGCCCCCGTCATCCTCATCGTCGGCCGCCTCGCCACCGAGGCCAAGGGTGCGGGCGCCGTTCGCCGCCGGCCAGCGCTACTTCCAGGCCGTGGCACGCGGCGGCGGGGTGCCGCTGATGCTGCCGCCGATCCCCGCGCTGGTGGACGAAGTGCCATCGCTGCTGCGGCGGGTGGACGGCATCGCGCTGCACGGTGGCGGCGACATCGACCCCCGCCACTACGGGCAGGAGGCCACGGCCGAGCAGCTGTACGGCATCGTGCCGGAGCACGACGCGGTGGAGTTGGCCGTGGTGCGTGCCGCGCTGGACGCCGACCTGCCGATGCTGGCCATCTGCCGGGGCATGCAGGTGCTGAACGTGGTGATGGGCGGCACGCTGGAACAGCACATCGGCACCGAGGCCCACTGGTTCGCCCACCACGAGGTGCCATTGACGCCGGGGAGCAAGCTGGCCGAGGCCATCGGCAGCACCACCGTGCACGCCGGGCACTGCGTGCACCACCAGGCCCTTGACCGGGTGGCCGACGGGATGGAGGTGGTCGGCCGCACCGCCGACGGCCTGATCCACGCCGCCGAGGTGCCGGCCGCCCGCTGGACCGTGGCCACCCAGTGGCACCCGGAGGATTCCGCGGACAGCGACGACCAGCAGCAGGCGTTGTTCAGCGCCCTCGTGGCCCACTGCTGAGTCGCTGCCCGGCCGGTCAGGGCAGCGGCGGCCGCAGGGTGCGTGCCCGCCATTCCACCACCCGCTGCCAGTGGACGCAGCGCCATCGGGTGGAGGTGGAGAACATGCCGGTGTGGAGGCGGTAGCGACCCCGCTCGACCACTTCCGCCCGGCCCGCCCGGACCTGGTGGCGGAGGATGTCGCTGGCCCGCCGGTGCGGCGGCACGCCGGGCAGCGCCGCCAGGTCGAGGCCGGCCAGCCGGTGGGTGAGTTCCACGACCTCGGGAATCGCCAGCGGTCCGCCGTCGTGGAGGAAGAAGACCGACAGCACGGCGCGGCGGGTGTCGATCGGCTTCAGCCGCCCGGGGGCGGGAAGCGGGGTGAACGGTGTCGGCAGGGTGAACGGCGTCGGGCTCATCGACCGTACTGACGACACCGAGGTGGGCCGATTCGGCAAGATCCATGGGCACCTTCTCCGTCCCGCCCAGCCCGTCCCACACACGCCGTGCCCTCCGGCGCCCCCGTTCAGCTCACTTCGATTTCGATTCGATGGGGCGGGGCCTCGGCGGCCGCACTCGCGGTCGGCGACCAACGGCCCGCAGCTCCGGAGCACAGGTGCCGCCGTTCAACTCGGTTCGACTTCGATTCCGGCGGGGGCGGGGACGTGATGCCGTCGCCGCGACCGGAGACGTCCGCCGACCGTGACTCGACCGGCGTGATGGGCGGCCGGTCCGACCGGCGCGGGCAGGCTGGGGCTCAGGCCGGCGGGGCGACCGGGCCGCACCACACATCCACGGGGATGCCGCCGTTGGAGGTGTGCAGGCCGGACGTCAGGGGCAGGCCCAGCCGGGCGACGGGGGTCTCCTTCGCGGCGAGCACCGCAACCCGCCACCCGCCGGCGGACGACCGCAGCACCTGACCGAAGCGGTCATAGAGATCGCGCACGTCGGCACCGACCCGCCGGCCGTACGGTGGGTTGCTGACCAGCCAGCCGGGCCGGGCCGGCAGCACCAGGTCGGAGATCGACCGGCGCTGCACGTCGACCTGCTCCCCCACCCCGGCGGCGGCCGCGTTCTCCAACGCAGCGGCGACGGCACCGTCGTCGCGGTCCGTGGCGAGGATCGGCGGGCAGCGGTCGATGACGTCGCCGTCGGCCCCGCGCAGCAGGCGCGCCCACGCCTCGCCGGAGAACGACGTCCACTGCTGGAAGGCGAACTGACGGTGCCGGCCGGGCGACATCCGCCGGGCGATCATCGCGGCCTCGATGGCCACCGTGCCCGACCCGCAGAACGGGTCGACCAGCGGGCTGCGCCGGTCCCACCCGGAGGCCAGCACCAGTGCGGCGGCCAGCGTCTCGCGCATCGGGGCGCGCCCCGACGGGCCGCGCCACCCGCGTTTGAACAGCGCAGGGCCGGTGGCATCCAGGCTGACCGTGACCACGTCGTCCAGCACCCGCACCTGCACCACCTGGTCGCCGGCCGGGCGACCGATCATGCCGGCCGCCCGCTCCGCGACCGCGCCGGAGTGGTAGAGCGCCGACGACTTCGAGCAGGTCGCCTGCACCGCCACGCCGGCGTCGTCGGCCAACCACTCGCCCCACGGCACCCGCCGCAGCCCGGCCTCCAACTCGCTCCAGTTCGTCGCCCTGAACCGCCACACCCGCACCAGCACCCGGGTGGCCAGGCGCGACCGCAGGTGCACCGCCCAGAGCTGCGGCCAGGTCACGGAGCACTCCACGCCGCCCTTCACTGCCCGCGCCGGACGGACGTCCAGGCGGGTCAACTCGTCCAGAAGCAGGGGCTCCAGCCCGGGCGCCGCCACCACGAAGGCGTCCAGCCGACCGCCGCTGCTCATGGCAGGAGGGGCAGGCGCAGGTTGGGGTAGGCCCCGGCATCGAGCGCCGTCGGCCCGTCCGAGCGCAACCGGTGCCATCCGGCGGCGGCGATCATCGCCGCGTTGTCCGTGCACATGGCGCGGCTGGGCAGGAACCCGCGGATGCCCGCGTCGGCGCACACGGACAGGAACCGCTCGCGCAGCAGCGAGTTGGCCGCCACCCCGCCGCCGAGCACCAGGCCCTTGGCGCCCACCGCTTCCGCGGCCCGGCGGGCCTTGGCCACCAGCACGTCCACCACGGCGGTCTGGAACGAGGCTGCAACATCGGCGGCCGACACGTCGGGGTGCTTGCGCACATGGTTCATCACCGACGTCTTCAGCCCGCTGAAGCTGAAGTCCAGCCCGTCGTGCAGCATCGCCCGCGGGAACGCGATGGCCTCCGGATCGCCGTACTGAGCTTCGCGGTCGATGGCCGGGCCGCCGGGATAGCCGAGGCCGAGGAACCGGGCCACCTTGTCGAACGCCTCGCCTGCGGCATCGTCAATGGTCTGGCCGAGCAGCCGGTACCGACCGTGGTCCTGCATCTCCACCAGCATCGTGTGCCCACCGGACACCAGCATGACCACCAGGGGGAACTCCAGCGTGGGGTCCTCCAGGAAGGCTGCGTACAGATGGGCCTCCATGTGGTTGACGCCCACGAACGGCACACCCCACGTGAGCGCCAGCGCCTTCGCCGCCGACACGCCCACCAGCAGGGCCCCGATCAATCCGGGCCCCACCGTGCAGGCCACGGCGTCGATGCGCTCCTCCCCCACACCGGCCTCCACGATGGCCCTGGCGATCATCGGGTTGAGCAGATCCAGGTGCGCCCGCGACGCCACCTCGGGCACCACGCCACCGAACTCGGCGTGCAGGTCCACCTGGGTACTGACCGCCGACGACACCACGTCGTACCCGCCCATCACCAGCGCGGCAGCGGTCTCGTCGCAACTCGTTTCGATCCCCAGCACCAGCGTGCGGTCGTCCACGGTCACCTCGCTCATCGCCCCGCCTCCGGACTGCGCTCGCGCAGCAGTTGGCGGAAGTCCGCCTCGAGGATCCCGTGGCGCCACATCACGATCGCATCCTCCGTGTTCTCGTAGTAGCGGCGGCGGACCCCTGCGGCCTCGAAGCCGAACGCCCCGTACAGCGCCTGCGCGGCCGTGTTGCTGACCCGGACCTCCAGCGTCAGGCCGGTACACCCGCGGCCGATCGCGGCCCACGCCAGTTCCGCCAGCAGGCGGTTGCCCAACCCGCCGCGCCGGGCTGCCGGCGCCACGGCGATATTGGTGACGTGGGCCTCGTCGAGCGCCACCATCATCCCCGCGTAGCCCACCACGTGGCTGCCCTCTCGCGCCACGAGGTACACCCGCTCGCCAGTGGCCGCCAGCCCCAGTTCCGACTGGAAGACCGACAGCGTCCACGGCTTCGGGTACGAGACCTGCTCGATCTCCATCACCCCGGCCAGGTGGCGGCGACGCAACGGCTCCACCATCAGGGCCGCCGAGGCGCGGCGCGGCAGCAGGCGCCCGAGCATGCTCATCGGGCGGACTCCCGCGTGGACCAGTTGATCTGGGCATCCGGTGCCCGCAGGTAGAGGGGCTGGATCTCCCACGGGTTCACCCAGTCCTCGCGCAGCGCCCGGGCGTGGGCCAACTGCACCAGCGGCGCCGCGGACGGATGGGCCAGGAACTGCTCGGCGAAGTCGCAGCCGGCTGCTCCCGAGATCTCTTCGCGGTAGCGCAGCGCCCCGTCGCCCACGCACACCACGTTCTGCCCGCGGGCCATCAGGTCGGCGGCCAGGTCCTCCGCCCGGCCGACCGCGGGTTCGGTGACCCGCTGCACCCCGCCCGGCACCGGCTTGTAGAAGGCGTAGAAGACCTCACCCTTGCGGGCGTCGATGACGGCGGCGATGGTGCGGTCGGCGTGGCGCAGCGGGAAGGCCAGCAGGTCCAGCGAACTGATCCCGATCATCGGGATGCGCAGCGCCTGGGCCATCGCCTTGCCTGCCGCCAACCCCACGCGCATGCCGGTGAACAGGCCCGGCCCGATGTCCACCGCAATGGCACCGAACTCGTCGATCTGCACGTCCGCCTGTGCGCACAGAAACTCGATGGCTGGCACCAAGGTCTCCGCGTGGCGCCGCCCGCGGGACACCTCGAACATGCCGAGCACGCCTTCGTGCCCGCCGATGGCGACGCTCACCTGCTGGGTGGCCGTTTCGATCCCGAGGATCAACATGCGTACGCCTCCAGCGCCGCCTCGATCCGCGCCCAGCGGTCCGCCCAGGAGCGGCCGGTGCCGCTGATGGTGATGTCGCGGGCGTCCTCGTCGTCGAGGTCGGTGTCCAGTTGCACCAGCAGGTGCTCGCCCAACGAGCGGGCCACCACGTCGCCCCACTCCAGCAGCACCACGCCGTCGTACTCCAGCAGCTCGGCCAGGGCCAGGTCGGCGACCTCGTGCTGGGTGGACAGGCGGTAGATGTCCGCGTGGTGCAGCGTCAGCTTGCCGGGCGTGTCGTAACTGTGGACCAGCGTGAACGTGGGCGACGTGATCGGCTCGGTGACGCCCAGCGCCTCCCCGAACCCCTTGGCGAACGCCGTCTTCCCGGCACCCATCTCACCGGCCAGCACGATGAGGTCGCCGCGGCGCGCCACCGCGGCCAGCGCATCGGCGATGGCGCGGGTGTCGGCCAGCGAGTGGGCACGCAGGTGGAGCATCGCCGTTGAATGCTAGACACCTCATCGTGCAAGGAGGTGGGGCGATCGTCGTGGATGCGGCCGGGCTGGTGAAGCGGTTCGGCGACAAGGTCGCGGTCGGCGGGGTGGATCTCGCCATCCCGGCCGGGGCGTTCTACGGGCTGGTGGGGCCGAACGGCGCTGGCAAGACCACGCTGATCCGGATGATGGTCGGCCTGCTGCGGCCCGACGCCGGCACCGTTCGCATCCTCGAGCAGCCCGTGTGGCCCGAGCCGGCGGCCATCAAGGACCGCGTGGGCGTCCTGCCCGACGACCTGCGGCTGTTCGAGCGGCTCACCGGCGAGGAACTGCTGACCTACCTCGGCCTGCTGCGCGACCTGCCCCGCGACACGGTGGACTCCCGCACCGCCGACTTGCTGGCAACCCTCGGCCTCACTGCCGATGCCCAGACCCTGGTGGCCGACTACTCCACCGGCATGCGCAAGAAGATCGCACTCGCCGCCGCGTTGCTGCACGCCCCTCCGGTGCTGTTCCTCGACGAGCCGTTCGAGTCGGTGGATCCGATCTCGGCCCGGGTGATCACCGAGGTGCTGGACACGTACCGGCACCGTGGCGGCACCGTGGTGTTCTCGTCGCACGTGATGGACACGGTGGAGCGCCTGTGCGACCACGTGGCCATCCTCGCCGCCGGGGCCATCGCCCGGCAGGGCACGTTGGACGAGGTGCGCGCCGGGAAGCGGCTGGACGACGCGTTCGCCGACGCCGTGGGGGCGCCGCTGGACGCCGCCGGCGAACTGGACTGGCTGCGGGCGTGAACCCCGACCTGCTCCGGCTCGCCCGCCTCGGCGCCCGGATGCGCTGGACGATCACCCGCAACTCGTTGCGCCGCCGCGGGCGGGCACTGTTCGCGCTGACGATCATCGCCTCCGCCGGTGGTGCGATCGCCGGGTTCACCACATTCGCCGGCGCCGCGCTGATGGAGCCCGACCCGCGGCGGGCCGTGCTGCTGTTCGGCTTCACGATGGGCACCGTGGCGTGGATGTTCGGGCCGCTGCTGATGGGCGGCACGGACGAAACCGTCGACCCGGCACCCCTCGCGCTCCTCCCCTGCGACGCCGCCAACTGGCCGCGGTCATGGCCGGCTCGGCGGCCACCTCGCCCGCCACGGTCGCGGTCGCCGTGGCGCTGCTCGGCGCTCGCCACCGGGGCAGGTGGTGGCGTGGCATCCGCCCTCATCGCCGCGCTCACCGTCGCCGCCATGTTCGTCACCGGTCTCGGGGCATCCCGATCGTTGGCGACGCTGATGGGCCTGGCCAACCGCACCCGCCGCGGCCGCGACATCTCGGTCGTGGTGGTGTCGCTCACCGGCGTGGGGCTGTGGGCGATCTCGCAGTCCGCCGGGCCGCTCATCCAGTCCGGTGCGGCGTCGGCGGACAGCACCCTGCTGCGCGTCCTTGCGATGCTGCCGCCGGGCTGGGCAGCGCGGTCGCTGCTGCACTGCCACGACGGGCACCCGCTCGCCGCCCTGCCATGGGCTGCCGCCACCGTGGCCACCGCCGTGGCGTTGGTGACCGCCTGGGCACGCCTCGCCGGGCGCCTGCTGGTGGGCAGCAGCACCCGCGCCCCGCAGCGCCGCCGGGCGGACCGCCGCGGCCCGGTCTGGCCCGGGGCGGGCAGCATCCGGTCCGCGTGCCTGGCCAAGGAGTGGCGCTACCAGTGGCGCTCACCCATGCGTCGCACCCAGGCCATCATCGGTGTCGCGCTGAGCGTCGGCTTCCCGCTGCTGCAGGTGCTGCCGTTGCCCGACCCGCCCCGGGCGATGGTGTACACCGCGCTCACCGGGCTGCTGTTCTCCGCCAACAACGCCTTCAACGTCGTCGGCTTCGACAGCCCGTCGCTGTGGCTCGAGTTCGCCGCTCGCGGCGGCGTGCGCCGCGAGCAACTGGTCGCCCGGCTGGTGACCTACGGCGCCGGTACGGTGGTGGGCCTCGTGGCCGCCGGGCTGGCGGTCTGCGCGGCCACCGGCCACTGGTCGGAACTGCCGCCGTACCTGCTGCTCACCCCCACCGGGGTGCTGTGCCTGATGGGCGTGGGCGCCCTGGTGTCCGCCAGCGCGCCATTGTCCGCGGTGGACGGCGACAACCCGTTCAAACGGCCCGTCGGCGCCACCGGATGCGGGTACGCCATCACTGTGATGGGCGCGATGGCCGGCCTGGCCGTGCTGCTGGCCCCCGCCGTGCTGGGGGCCATCCTGATCGACGGCCCCTGGCGGTATGCGCCTGTGGTGGCCTCGCTGGCCTGGGGCTGGGCCGTGTGGCGCCTCGGCGTGGGCGCCGCACTCCGCCGCCTGGACCGGCATGGAGTGGACCTGCTGGCCGAACTCAGCCCGCGCCTGGCGTCGTGAGCCGCCGCTCCACGCGCGCCGAAATGCCGCACACCACCTCGTAGGCGATGGTGCCCAGCGCGTCCGCCCAGTCGGCGGCGGTGATCACCTGCCCGCCCTGCTCGCCGAGCAGCACCACACTGTCGCCGACCTGGACCGAATCGTCACCGCAGTCCGCCATCAGTTGGTCCATCGTCACCACGCCCGTGATCCGCCGGCGGGCCCCGCCGATCAGCACCGCGCCACCCACCTCGTGCAGTCGCCGCGGCACCCCGTCGGCGTACCCGATCGGCACGGTGGCCACCGTGGTGTCCCGCGCGAACGTGTGGCGCAACCCGTAGGAGATGCCCTCGCCCGCCTGCACCCGCTTCACGTGGGTGACTCGGGCGTGCAGCGACATGGCCGGCCGCAGACCCAGGCGGGCCACTTCCCCATCCAGCGCGGGGCCGGGCGAGATGCCGTAGATGGCGATGCCGGCGCGCACCATGCCGCGGCGGGCGCGGGGATGGGCGATGGCCGCCGCAGAGTTGGCCGTGTGGACCAGCGGAGGCTCGATGCCGTCCATTCGCAGGAGTGCGAGCAGATCGTCGAAGCGCCCCAACTGCACGTCGGTGAACGGGTCCTCGGGGTCGTCGGCCACGGCCAGATGGGTGAACACACCGTCCAGCCGGGTTGCCGGTGACGCGACGATCCTCGCCGCCACCTGCACGGCATCCACCGTGGCGGCACCGACGCGATGCATGCCCGTGTCCACCTTCAGGTGCACGGGATGCTGATGCGCACCGACGGCCTCCAGCGCCGCCACCCCCGCCTCCGAGTGCACGGTCAGCGTCAGCCCTGCGGCAACTGCCGCTGCCATCTGCTCGGGCGGCTGTGGCGACAGCACCAGGATCGGCACGGTCAGCCCCGCGTCGCGCAGGGCCACACCCTCCTGCACCAGCGCCACGCACAATCCATCCGCGCCGCCGGCCACCGCGGCGCGGGCAGCCGTGACCGCCCCGTGGCCGTAGCCGTCGGCCTTCACCACGGCCCACAGCGCCGACGGCGCCACCACCGAGCGCAGGGTGGCGACGTTGTGCTCGATGGCCGAGGGATCGACCTCGGCCCACGCCCAGCGGCTCACGCCAACTCCTCCAGCACGGCGGGCAGGTGGTCGGCGATGTCGCCCGCCACCAGCCCCGCCGCCGGGGCCATTGCCGCCGCCCGGCCGTGCAGCCACGCTCCGGCGGCCGCAGCCTCCAGCGCCGGCACCCCACGGGCAAGCAGGGCGCCGATCAGGCCGGACAGCACGTCGCCGCTGCCCGCGGTGGCCAACCGCTCGTCGCCGGACGTGACGACCAGCGTGCGCCCATCCGGCCCGGCAACCACGGTGGCCGGACCTTTCAGCAGCACCACACACCCCGTGTCGGCCGCCAGCCGGCGGGCGGCCACCAAACGGTCGCCGCCGGGAGGGGCACCGGTGAGCATGGCGTACTCACCGTCGTGCGGGGTGAGCACAGTGGGCGGGGTGCGCCGGCGCAGCAGTGCGGCGGCGCCTTCCGCGTTCCACGCCATGGCGAACAGTCCGTCGCCGTCGACCACCGCGGGCACCGCGGCTTCCACCACCAGGCGGCGAGCCTCTGCCGTGGCGGCGTCCTCCCGCCCGAGCCCGGGGCCGACGACGAGCGCGTGGAACCGATCCAGGGTGTCCAGCACCGTGGCCGCCCAGCCCGTCATCGGGACCGGGCGCTGCACCACCTCCACCGGCGCGGAGGTGACCAGCGCGCCGGGGCTGGACAGGTGGACGATGCCGGCACCCGCGCATGGCGGCGCAGCCACCAAGGCAGCCGCGCCCGTCATGCCGATGCTGCCGGCCACCACCCGCACCGCGCTGCGCCACTTGTGGGCATCGCGCTCGCGGGCGGGCAGCCAGCCGCCGACGTCCGCCCCCTGTACCAGCGCGGCGTGGGCATGGCGGGCGACGCCGGCCCCGAGACCGATGTCGGCCACCTCCACCGCCCCGGCCAGATCACTGCCGGGCGGGAACAGCAGGCCCGGCTTCAGGGCGGCGAAGGTGACCGTGCGGTCGGCAGCCAGTACGGGGCCGGCAGCGCCACCGGTGAGCGCATCCACGCCACTCGGGATGTCCACCGCCAGCACCATCGCATCGCCCACTTCCGGCGGGTTCCACTCGCCGCGGAATCCGGTCCCGTAGGCGGCGTCGATCACCAAATCGGCCGGCGGCAGTTCGGACGGGCATCCGGCGGCGTCGAACACCCGCACCTTCACGCCGCGTTCGGCCAGGCGGGCAGCGGCCACCCGCCCGTCGGCGCCATTGTTGCCCTTGCCAGCCACCACGTTGACCACTCGCCCGTACGTGCCGCCGAGCATCCGCAGCGCGGCCCGGGCCACGGCACCACCGGCCCGGGCGATCAGCACGTCCGTGGGCTCGGTGGCCTCGGCGTCCACCGTCCGCATCTCCTCCGGGGTGACGATCGGGACCATGGCCGCAGCCTAGGCGCCGGTCACTCGGCGATGACCGTGGCGATGGCCACCGACGCGGTGTGCGTGATGCTGACGTGCCAGCGGGTGATTCCGCGGTCCACCGCCAACTCCTGCGCCCGCCCGGTGACCCGCAGGCCCGGCGCCCCGGACTCCGCGCGGGTGACCCACACCTCGTGGAACCCGAATGCGCCGAGGCCCAGCCCCATCGCCTTCATCACCGCCTCCCTCGCGGCGAAGCGGGCGGCCAGCGATGGCACGGGGTCCGCCTTCGGGGCCACGTACGCCAGTTCCTCCTCCACGAACAACCGGTCGCGCATGCCGGGCGTTCGGGCCAGCGACGTGCGGAAGCGTTCCACGTCCACGGCGTCGATGCCCACGCCCTTCACGCTGCCCGGCGTGTTCACGGCCGGCGCCAGTGGTCGGCCGTCTCCGAGATCGGCAGGATCAGCAGATCGGCCACCGGCATGTCGGCCAGCAGATCGTCGCGGAACTCGCCCTCGGTCTCGGTCACCCAGTCCACCAGGCGGTCGTAGCGGCGGTCGTAGCCCTGCAGCACGCCGCGCATGACCGCCGCCGGCAGATGGTCGTGGAAGCGCACGTGCAGCAGGGTGATGCCCGTGCAGTGCCCGCCCTTGACCTCTGGCACCAGCAGCACCGTGCGGCCATCGCTGCGCCCACGGGCCACCAGCACTTCCTTCTCGCTGGCCACCCGGCGCTTCGTGCCGCGCAACTGGGACTGCTGCTCCACCCGGCTGGGCACTTCCAGCGACAGGCCGCCGCGATCCACGATGGCGATGGTGGCGCCGCCGTGCAGCGCCGGGTCGCCGTCGATCGCGTAGCGGGTGTAGCCCACCACGGCCTCCACCGCGGGGTCCAGGTCGGCCAGCACCTTCAGCGTGCGGTAGCTGAGGCGGTCGCGCCCCGCGCCGGCCTGGAGGGTCGCCTGCACGAGCGCGCGGTCCAGCACGCCCTCGTCGTTGCGGCTGATGCCGACCGTGACGGTCTTGGCCTGGTGCTTGATGGCGTCCACCGGGCGGGTGAGCTCCTCGATGGCCCGGGTGAGCGCGGCGGTGACGTCGTCCACCAGCATGCTCGGCGTGGCGACGCGGCCGGTGGCCCGCTGGTACGCCTCGAGCGGGGAGTCCGTGGCCAGGTCGCGCAGCAGGCCCACCAGGCGGACCGCGGTGGAGGCCTCCAGGTGGCCGTCGTACCCGCCTGCCCGCAGGCCGTCGAGGAAGCGGTCCGCGGCGGGCGTGATGCTGCGGCGCACCGCGGCCAGGACGGCGTCGCCGTCGGTGTGGTGAGCCAGCGCGTCCTCGATGACTTCGCGGGCCTCGCGCAACGGCCGGGCCGATGCGTCGATGGCCAGCGCGGCTTCATAGCCGAAGAGATGGCCCGTCATCGCCGAGAGGATGAACGCCAGCGACGGGTGCAGTGCGGGCACGGTGAGCACCGCGCTGGCGGCGGCGAACCGCTCGTCGGCCTCGGTGGCGACCACGATCGGAGTGGCCTTGTGGGCCTTGTAGATCGCGACCTCCTTGGCCACGTCGTCGGCGGTGCCACCCACCAGGCCGGCGGCGCACACGAGGATCAGCGGCTCGCTGGAGAGATCGATGTGCTTCTTGTCCTCGGTGACGTCGCAGGCGATGGACTTGTAGCAGAGCTCGCTGAGCTTGATCCGCACCTCGGCGGCGGCCACCGTGTTCGGGCCGTTGCCGACGATGGCCCAGTAGCGCTTCTGCGGGGCGAACCGGCGAGCCGCGTCGGCGATGGCCGGCCGGTTGGCCAGCACGCCGAGCATCGCCTCGGGCACGTCGCGCAGGGAGGCCAGCAGGGCGGCGCGGCGCTCCGCGGTGCCCCGCCCGGCCGCTTCGCTGATGGCGCAGGCCAGCAGCACCCCGGCGGCCACCTGGGCGTAGAACGCCTTGGTGCTGGCGACGCTCATCTCCACGTCGCGGCCGTCGCTGGTGTACATCACGCCGTCGGCCTTGTCGGTGAGATCGCTGTTGCGGCGGTTGACGATGGCCAGCACTGCGGCGCCGCGGCCCCGGGCGAGGTCCACCGTGCGGTTGGTGTCCGTAGTGGTGCCGCTCTGGCTGACCGCAACGATCAGCGTGTCGGACAGGTCAAGACGGAGGTGGAAGCCGGACAGCTCCGTTGCCGTGATGGCGCCCACGTCCATCGTGCCGTCACAGAGCACGTCCAGCACCTCGGCCATGCTGCGGCCGGCGACGGCGGCGGTGCCCTGACCGATGACCCGCACCCGGGTGATGGAACCGTCGCGCAGGCGGGCGGCGACGTCGGCCGGCAGGGCCCGCTCGCCCACCTCGGCGCGCAGGCCCGCCGGGCCGTCCACCAGCTTGCCGCGCACGGTCTTGCGGAAGCTCTGCGGCGCCTCGCTGATCTCCTTCAGCAGGAAGTGGGGCGCGTCGCCGCGGTCGATGTCCCGCGTCGTGACCTGTGCCGTGACCACCTCGCGCTCTGCCACCGGCAGCGGGCCGCCGTCGTAGGCCATCCGCTGCACGCCGGCCAACTCGCCGGCCTGGCGGCCGTCCAGCACGAACACCTGGCCGCGGCTGCCCGACGGAGATGGGGTCTCGCCGTCCACCCGCACGTAGCGCATGGTCTCCTCCACCACGCCGTAGGGCTCGCTGGCGACGATGAAGAGATCCTCGCCCAGGCCCACGTACAGCGCCTGGCCGCTGCCGCGCAGCGCCAGGTACACCTGGTCGGGGTCGTCGGCGGCCTGGGCGGCGATGGCGACGCTGCCCTCGAACTCGGCCACCGTGCGGCGGAAGCTCTCCGCCAGCGGGTGGCCACCCGCTGCGTGGATGGACATGACGGCCGGGATGACCTTCGCGTCGGTGGTGATCGGGCCGGCGATCCGCAGGCCGTGGTTGACCTTCAGGTCGGCGTGGTTGTCCACGTCGCCGTTCAGCACTGCCACGGTGTACGGGCAGGTGCCGCCGGCCGACTGCTCCATCTGCTCACCGTTCACCGGGTGGCAGTTGGGCTCGCTGATGATGCCCACACTGGCCCAGCGGGTGTGGCCGAGCACCGTGGCCCGGGCGGCGGGATTGCTGAGTGCCCGGCGCAACAGGGCATCGGCCTGCACCGCAGCGCGCAGCGCACGCACATTGTCGCCCAACTCGCCGATCTCGGCCGCCGCCTTGTACACGAAGCCCAGCGATGGGCCGGCCTCACGCACGGAGCCACTCTGGAACAGCGGGTCGCGGTCGCGCTCGGCCAGCGCGGCAGCCACGGAGGGGTCGCCGGGGTCCAGCCCATGGCCCCACACGAACACATGGATCCCGGCGCTGTCGCGGCCGCGCACCTCCATGCGGTCGATGGCGCTGAGCGCCTGCTGGATGGACAAGTAGCCGGCAACGGCTGCATCGCCGGCGTCGCGGCCCGCCAGGGCGCCGACCTCGGCAGCGGTGCGCAGCCGGTCGCGCCGCACCGCCCAGACGGCGTCGCGCAGCGCCAGCAGCGCGGCGCTGGCCGCTTCCAGTTCCTCCGGTGCCAGCCCGTCGGCCGCCTCCAAGGCCCGTTCCTCGGTGGCGATGCGGCCGTCCAACTGGTCCAGCCGGGCGGTCAGCGCGGCGACGAGCTCGTGGCGGCCCACCAGCGTCCGCATGCCGGGCATGCCGTGCAGCAGGCGGTCCACCTCACCCACGGCGGAGGCGGCAGCGGCCACGTCGGCGGCGGCGACCGCCGCGTCGAGCAGGCCGATGACCTCGGTTTCGGTGGGGGTCGGCCGGCTGCTCGGCCGGGACACGATCGCGACGATGCCACACATATGACGGAAAGGTTACCGAGCGGTCGTACCGGGGTACGGTCGGCCGCCCGATCCACAGCACATCCTGACGATCCGTTGATGTTCGGGTCGCCGCCGCGCGCTTCCCGGACGTCAGCTCCAGCGGGCGCGCACCGTGGCTGCCAGATCGTCGGCCACCGACCGGGCCACGTCGTCCGAGGCCGCCTCCACCATCACCCGCACCAGCGGTTCGGTGCCGCTGGCGCGCAGCAGCACCCGGCCCTCACCACCCAGGCGAGCCTCGGCGGCGGCCACTTCGGCGGCCAACTCATCGGCCACGTGGGGGTGACGCTCGGCCACCTTCACGTTGACGAGTACCTGCGGGTAGCCGGTCATCACCTCAGCGGCCAGGTCCGCGAGCGGGCGGTGATGGCCGTGCACGAACTGGGCCAGCCGGAGGCCGGCCAGCAGGCCGTCGCCGGTCGTCGCCAGGTCGCGGTAGATGATGTGGCCGCTCTGCTCGCCGCCGACGCTGAAGCCACCGGCGTCCAGCGCCTCGAGCACGTAGCGGTCGCCCACCGAGGTGGTGACCACATGGATGCCGGCGGCCTCCATCGCCCGGTGGAAGCCGAGGTTGCTCATCACCGTGACGACGACGGTGTCGTGGTGCAGCGCGCCCTGCTCGTGCAACTGGAGCGCGGCAAGCGCGATCAGCCGGTCGCCGTCCACCACCCGGCCGAGATGGTCGACGGCGATGACCCGGTCGCCATCACCGTCGAATGCCAGACCCAACGCCGCGCCATGCGCCACGACGGCGGCCTGCAGCGACTCGGTGTGCGTGGCACCGCAGTGGTGGTTGATGTTGCGGCCGTCGGGTGCGGCGTGGATGACCGTGATGTCGGCGCCCAGCGCTCGGAAGACCTCCGGGGCCACCGCGCTCATCGCCCCGTTGGCGCAGTCCAGCACCACACGCAGGCCGTCCAGTGACACCGCGCCGTCGACCCGGTGACGCACATAGTCGTCGGCCCCGTGCACGGCGGCCACGGCCCCGGCATCCTGCGGCACGTCCGCCAGACCGGGTTGGTGCAGCGCGGCCTCGATGGCCCGCTCCACCTCGTCGGGCAGCTTCAGCCCGCCGGCGGCGAACACCTTCACGCCGTTGTCGTGCCACGGGTTGTGCGATGCAGTGACCATCGCGGCGGGCGCGGCCAACAGGTCCGACAGGTAGGCCAGCGCCGGGGTGGGCAGTACCCCTGCGTCCACCGGCTCGGCCCCACCGGCCACCAGACCGGCAGCCAGCGCGTCGGCCAGCACCTGGCTGCTCTCCCGCGGGTCGCGGCCGATCAGCCAGCGCCCCGGACCGAGGACGGTGGCCGCAGCACGGCCCAGCCGGGCGGCGAACACCGGGGTCAGTTCGGTGAGCGCCACGCCGCGCACCCCGTCGGTGCCGAACTTCAGGCTCACGCCCGAACCCCCTCTGTCCATGTCTGTGTCAAGAACCCAGAGACGAACACCCTGGTCATGACCCGACAGCCTTTACGTAAAGGCGGACTGTGCAGGAAAACGGCGACCGCGCCCGGACCGGCGGGCGGTCGGGGCGCGGTGCGCATCGGATCTCGGCAGGGCCGGCGCCGACGAATCAGCGCTTGGTGTACTGCTTGGCCTTACGAGCCTTGACGAGGCCGTACTTCTTGCTCTCCTTCTTCCGCGGGTCGCGGGTGAGGAGGCCGGCCTTCTTCAGCGCCGGGCGGCTCTCGGGGTCGATCTCCACCAGCGAGCGGGCGATGGCCATGCGCAGCGCGCCGGCCTGGCCGCTGGAACCGCCGCCATGGATGGTGGCGTCCACGTCGTAGGCCTCTTCGGCCTCCACGACGCGCAGCGCCTCGGTGACGATCATCCGCTGCATCGCCGTGGGGAAGTACACGTCGAAGGCCTTGCCGTTGATGGTGTGGGTGCCGTTGCCGGGCCGCAGGCGGGCACGGGCAACGGCCTCCTTGCGGCGGCCGGTGGTCTGGGTGAGCGGCTTGGTGGCCATGTGCATCTACCTCTTCAGGCTCAGCGGGCCTTCGCCGCTGCGATCTCGTGGACGACGGGCATCTGGGCGGCGTGCGGGTGCTCGGGCCCCGCGTACACCTTCAGCTTCTTCATCTGCTGACGGCCGAGCGGCCCCTTCGGCAGCATGCCCTTGACGCTGCGGCGGATGGCCTCGGCGGCATCGCGGCCCAGCAGGTCCGAGTAGCGCTCGGTCTTCAGGCCGCCGGGGTAGCCGCTGTAGCGGTACACGTTCTTGGCGTCGGCCTTGCCCTTGGTGAGGACCACCTTGTCGGCGTTGACGATGACGACGTGATCGCCGGTGTCGATGTGCGGGGCGAAGATCGGCTTGTGCTTGCCGCGCAGGATGCGCGCGACTTCCGTGCAGAGACGGCCGAGCACCATGCCCTCGGCGTCGATGACGTGCCAAGCGCGGGTGATCTCGCTCGCTTTGGGTGAGTACGTGCTCATCGTGAAACCTTTGACATCGAGGGGCCGCACCGGGCGGCCCTGTGCCGGCGATGCTCGCCGGGGAACCGTGAAATGATACGGGCCAGTTCGCCCTACTCACAATCGACTGGCGCGAAAAGCCGTCAGTGGCTGGGTCCGCCGTCGGCGTCGGAGTACCCCACTTCCCACAGCACCAGGCCGTGCGGGGGTGCTACCTGTCCCGCAGCGGCACGGTCGCGGCGCAGCAGCATCGCCCTCATGTCGCCGGCATGGAGCCGTCCCAGCCCCACGTCCACCATGGTGCCGACCAGCGAGCGGACCATCTGGTGGCAGAACGCCGTGGCCCGGATCTCGAACCGCAGCATGCCCGGCACATCGCCTGGCACGTCGAACCATTCGGCGCTCAGCACCCGGCGCACGAGCGACACCGGTGGCTGGTCGTCCGGCGTCTTCGGGCGCCGGCAGAAGGTGGCGAAGTCGTGTTCGCCGATGATCGGGTCGCAGGCGAGGTTCATCGCCCACAGCGCCAGCGGCTGGCGCAGGTGCCATGCCGTGCGGGCCAGCAGCGGGTGGTGGACCGGGGCGTTGTAGACGAGGTAGCGGTAGTGGCGGTAGGTGGCGCTGAACCGCGCGCTGAACTCGGGGTCGGTGGTGAACGCACCGTCGCGCACGGCGATCTCGGGTGCCAGCATCTTGTTCAGCCGGCGTTGCAGGCCGGCCAGATCGGCGTCGTACACCTCGTCGGGCAGGTCACCGCTGACCACCTGGCCCCAGGCGTGCACGCCCGCGTCGGTGCGGCCGGCACCCACCAGCGGCATCGGCACCTGGAGAACGCGCTCCATCGCGGCGCGCAGATCGCCCATCACGGTGCGCACACCGTCGTGCTCGGCGAACCCGTGGAAGCCGGAGCCGTCGTAGGCGACGGTGAGGCGGAAGCGGCGACCCATCGCCCGTCAACCTACGGCCAGCGCGTCGGCAGCCGGAGTGGCCGCTGCAGCGAGGAGCGCATCCGTGAGCGTCGCCCACGCCGTGGCGTAGTCGGCAGCGCTCGGGCCGTTCAGCACCAGCACGAAGGCGATCTCCTGGTCACCCGCGGGGAAGTCGCCGGCGAGCGCCTTCACCCCGGTGAGCGACCCGGTCTTGGCCCGCAGCACGCCCTCGATGCCCGGCGACTCCAGTTGCCCGGCCAGCGTGGTGCCGTCCTCCCCTGCCGCGGCCATCCCCTGGCCGATGACACCGTCGATCGGCGAGCGGCGCAGCACCGCCAGCAGGGTGCCGCAGGTGACCTGGTTGTCACGGGAGAGGCCGGAGCCGTCGGTGAGCGTCACCCCGTCCAGCGGCACACCCCACGCCAGCAGCCGGTCACTGATGGCCTGCAGGCCCGCGGCGCGGCTGCCGTCACCGGCAACGGCCACCCCGATCTCCTTCACCAGCAGTTCGGCGGCACCGTTGTCGCTGGTGGAGAGCACCTCGTGCGCCAGCGTGGCCAGGGGCGCCGACGGCACCGAGGCGATGGCCGCGCCTGCGCTGGCGCCGGCACCCCGCGCGGTGGCGGGCTGCCCACCCACGCTCACACCACGCTGGCGCAGCAACTGGTCCAGCACGGACGCGGCGTTGAGCGCCGGGTCCGAGCCGACGGTGTCGCCGCGGCTGGTGGTGTCGTTCACCGTCAGCGCGCTGATCGGCGGGAAGTCGATCGTGCCGCGGTAGCCGGCATCCCAGCCCGCCGGGTATCGCTCCTCGTCGTAGCGGCTGTCGTCGCCGACCACCCGGCCGGTGATCGAGGTGACGCCTGCGGCCACCACCGCGTCGGCCAGCGCCTCCATGCTCGTGGTGGTGTTCGGCGGGCGCTTGCGAGCGGCGGTGGGGGTGGCGTACCACGCCTCGCTGAGCACAGGATCGCCCCCGCCGACCAGCACGAGGTCGCCGCTGACCACCCCGGCGGCGGGTGCGGGGCCGCGCACCTCGGTGGTGAACACGAAATCTGGACCCAGCACGTCCAGCGCCACCGCGGTGGTGATGATCTTCAACGTGCTGGCTGGGATGACGGCCAGCGACAGGTTGGTGCCCGCCAACGGGCGGCCGTCGGTGGCCAGCCCCACACACGACGAGCCGTCCGGGTAGGCCAGCAGGGGCGCGGCTGCGGCATACAAGGTGTCCTCACGCAGGTCGTCGGCCAGCGGGGTGGGTGCCCGGCGCACGCTCAGCAGCGGCGCGTCGAGGGCCGGCGGCAGCACCGGAATGAGCGTGGTGGGCGGTGGCGGCGGCTGATCGGCCTGGGCGCGAGCCACGGCCACCAACCCGCCCAGCGCCAGCGCCGGCACCACAGCTGCGGCCAGCAGGATCGGGAGCGGGTTGCGCGACGCCATGGCTCGCCCAGGCTAGGACGCGACGCGGGTCAGGGGCGTTCGCGGTGGCGCGACCGGTGGTCCAGCCAACTCAGCACGGCGAGCAGCAGGAAGGCCACCACCATCGTCCAGCCAACCCAGGTGATGCTCGGCTTGCCGGCCTCGTGAGGGATCGCCGGCACCAGCGCCAGCGACACCACGGCGGCGATCACGAAGAACACAGCGCGGCGGTCCATCAGTTGAACACCTCCACGACCCAGTAGGTGAGCACGGAGACGGCAGCCGCACCGGGGATCGTCAGCACCCACGCCCACACCACCCGCCGGGCCACGTTCCAACGGACGGCGGACATGCGGTTGGCCGAGCCGACACCGACGATCGCCCCCGTGATGGTGTGGGTGGTGCTGACCGGGATGCCGTTGTGCGAGGCGAAGAACAGCGTGGCTGCTGCGGCAGACTCGGCGCACACACCGCCCATTGGCTCCAGCCGGGTGAGCTTGGTGCCCATCGTCTTCACGATCTTCCACCCGCCGAACATCGTCCCCAGCGCGATGGCCGCGTGGCAGGACAGCACGATCCACAGCGGCAGCGTCTCCGGGTCGTTCAGCACCTCGCCGCTCAGCCGGCCGGCGCCGATCAGCAGGGCGGCGATGATGCCCATCGTCTTCTGGGCGTCGTTGGCGCCATGCCCGATGGAGAACGCCGCAGCAGAGACCAGTTGCAGGCCGCGGAACGTTCGATTGACGGCCCGCTTGGCCTTGATCCGGTGGACCAGCCAGGACACCAGCACGATCAGGGAGAACGCCAGCAGCAGGCCGATCAGCGGCGAGTAGATGATGAACACGGCGGTCTTCTGCAGGCCCTTCAGGCCCACCACGTGGCCGCCGGCCTTGGCGACGCCGGCACCGATCATCCCGCCGATCAACGCGTGGGACGACGACGACGGCAGCCCCATCCACGCCGTCAGCACGTTCCAGAAGACAGCGCCCGTGAGGCCGGCGAAGACGAGCCCGATCGAGATGACGTCGGTGGACACGATCTTGGCGATCGCGTTGGCCACCTCCAGCGGCAGCAGCAGGAAGGAGACGAAGTTCCAGAACGCCGCCCAGATGACCGCCTGCCAGGGCTTCAGCACCCGGGTGGCGACGATGGTGGCGATCGAGTTGGCCGCGTCGTGGAAGCCGTTGGCGAAGTCGAAGATCAACGCGATCGCGACGACGATGACGATGAGCCAGAGCGGGGTCATGAGGTCGGCCTCAGGCGTGCTTCACGGCGATGAACTGCACCACGTCGCTGGCGTCCTCGATGGCATCGATCGCCGACTCGATGGCCTCCACGATGTCCTTCCACTTCAGGATCTCGAGGGCATCGTGCTGGCCGCCGAACAGCTCGGCGGTGACCCGCCGGTACATGCCGTCCGCTTCACTCTCCAGCCGCTCGATCTCGTGGGCCTTGGCCGGCACGTTGCGCAGGGTGCGTAGACAGCGGACCAGCTCCGCACACGTTGCACCGGCTTTGGCGAGCAGCACCAGCTGTTCGTTCACCCCGGGCACCACGGCGGAGATGTTGTGCAGCTGCAGGTGGTCGGCCACGGCCCGCATCTCGTCGAGCACGTCGTCGAGGTTGTTGGCCAACGCCTGGATGTCCTCCCGGTCGAACGGGGTGACGATCGACGTGTCCAGCAGGTGGCGGATGCGATCGGTGACCTCATCGCCCGCTCGCTCGGCATCCAGGATGGCGCGCACACCGTCGTCGGAGACGGGCAGCGAGCCGGCCAGCTGCTGGAGCGCGACGGCCGTGGCGGCAATGCGGTCCGCCTGGTCCTCGAAGAGCGGGTAGAAGCTCTCGTCACGCGGGATCAGTCGAAAGCGCATGGCCCGTGACTGTACGTCGTCGGTGAACGGCAGCTGAAAACGCAGTGAACGAACGGCAAACGGGCGCAGCTCCAGCGGCCGGAACCGCAGGAACCGCGCCCGTTCGGCGGCGGTGGGGTGACCCGGGGGTCAGACCAGTTCGATGCGCGCCATCGGGGCGTTGTCGCCCTGGCGCGGACCCAGCTTCAGGATGCGCAGGTAGCCACCGTTGCGCTCCGAGTAGCGGGGGGCGATGTCGTTGACGAGCTTGTTCGTCATCTCCTTGTCGCCGAGGTAGCCCTGGATCTGGCGGATGCGGTGCACCCGCATCGGGCCTTCGTCCTGGGCCTTCTTGCCCTTGGTGATGAGCTTTTCGGCGATCGGCCGGAGGGCCTTGGCCTTTGCCTCGGTGGTGGTGATGGCCTCGGCGGCGAACAGTGATGCGGCCAGGTTGGCCATCATCAGTCGCTGGTGGGCAGCGCTGTGGCCGAAGTTCCGGGCTCGGCGCGGGGTGGCGGGCATTTCGTGGGTTCTCCTCTTACAACGTCTCGATCAGCCGCGCAGCGTCAAGCCGCGCTCGTCGAGCTTCTGCTTCACCTCGTCCAGGCTCTTCTGCCCGAAGTTGGTGATGTTCAGCAGGTCGTCCTCGGTCTTGGTGAGCAGTTCGCCGATCGAGTTGATCTGGGCGCGCTTCAGGCAGTTCCGCGGACGCTCCGACAGGTCCAGGTCCTCGATCGGCAGATCGAGATCGGGCGACGCCGCCGCGGTGCTCGCGACCTCGCCGAGCTCCAGGCCCTGGGGCTCTTCGCTGAGGTTGGCCACCAGGTCCACCAGGGAGCGCAGGGTGGCGCCGGCGGAGGCAAGGGCTTCGCGCGGGGCGATGGAGCCATCCGTCTCGATGTCCAGCACGAGGCGCTCGTAGTTCGTGCTCTGCTCCACGCGGGTGGGCTCGATCTCGAACATCACCCGGCGCACCGGCGAGAAGATGGCATCGATCGGGATGACGCCGATGGTGCGGTTCTGGGCGTCGCGGTCGCTGCTGAGGTAGCCGCGGCCACGGCTGACCGTGAGGTCCACGGCCAGGCGAGCCTTGCTGTTCAGCGTGGCGATGCGCAGGTCGCCGTTGAGGATCTCGATGTCCGACGGGCACTTGATGTCGCCGGCGGTGACATCGGCCGGGCCGCGCACGTCCAGGCGGAGCGTCACGTCTTCCTCGGCGGTGCTGGTGAGCACGATGTCCTTCAGGTTGAGGATGATGTCGGTGACGTCCTCAGCGATGCCGTTGATCGTGTCGAACTCGTGCAACGCATCGTCGAAGCGCACGGCGGTGATGGCCGCGCCCGGGATGCTGGACAGCAGGGTGCGACGCAGGGAGTTGCCGATGGTGTGACCGAAGCCCGGCTCCAGCGGGCCGACGGCAAACCGCTGGCGCGTGGGGCTGTCGTCGCCGAGAGCTTCGACGGTGGGGCGCTGGATGACGAGCATGCGGGTGCCTCTTTACTTCGAGTAGAGCTCGACGATGAGCGATTCGCGGACAGGAACGTCGATGTGGTCGCGCTGGGGAAGGTCGCGGACGGTGACCTGCTTGCCGCCGTCACCCTGCTCCAGCCAGCCCACGACGGAGCGGTCGAGCACGTCGATGTTGTGCTGGATGACGATCATGTCGCGAGCCTTCGGCGACAGGGAGATGGCCTCGCCCTTGCGCACCCGGTAGCTGGGGATGTTGACCCGCTTGCCATTGACCTGAATGAGGCCGTGGCTGACGAACTGGCGGGCCTGCGGGCGGGTGCTGGCCCAGCCGGCGCGGTACACGACGTTGTCGAGGCGCTGCTCCAGCAGGCGCAGCAGGTTCTCGCCGGTGGGGCCCTGCTGGCGCACGGCTTCCTCGTACGTGTTGCGGAACTGACGCTCCAGCACGCCGTAGATGTACTTCGCCTTCTGCTTCTCCTGCAGCTGGGCGAGGTACTCGCTGCCGGCGTTGCGGCGGCGGGTGCGGCCGTGGGCGCCGGGCGGGAAGGGACGGCGCTCGAGCGCCTTACGACCCTTGTCGTTCTCGAAGATGTTGGTGCCGAGGCGACGCGAGACGCGCACCTTCGGGCCGGTGTAGCGAGCCATGTGTGATCAGGTCCTGCGGCGCTTCGGCTGACGGCAGCCGTTGTGGGGGACGGGGGTGACATCCTTGATCGAGGTGACTTCGATCCCGGTGTTCTGGATGCTGCGCACAGCGGTGTCGCGGCCCGAGCCCGGACCCTTCACCTGCACTTCGACGCGACGCAGGCCGTGCTCCATCGCGGCGCGGGCGGCCTTCTCGGCGGCCTGCTGCGCAGCGAACGGGGTGCTCTTGCGCGAGCCCTTGAAGCCACGCCACCGGAGGACGCCCAGCTGATGACGTTGCCCTCGGTGTCCGTGATGCTGACGTTGGTGTTGTTGAAGGAGCTCTTGATGTGAACGACACCGTTGGTGACGTTCTTGCGCTCGCGCTTGCGGGGGCGACGACCGCCCGGCTTCGGCTTCGCCATTACTTCCTCACAGCCTTCTTCTTGTTGGCGACGGTCTTCTTCGGGCTCTTGCGGGTACGAGCGTTGGTGTGGGTGCGTTGGCCACGCACCGGCAGGCCCTTGCGGTGACGGACGCCCTGCAGGCACCCGATCTCGATCTTGCGCTTGATGTCCTGGGCCACGTCGCGGCGCAGGTCGCCCTCGACGGTGAGGTTGGCATCCACCCAGGTACGGATCTGGTTGACCTCTTCCTCGGTGAGGTTGCGGACCCGCTCGTTGGGGTCCAGCCCGGTCTCGGCGCAGATGCGCTGGGCCGTGGGCTTGCCGATCCCGAAGATGTAGGTGAGCGAGATCTCCAGCCGCTTCTCGCGGGGGATGTCGACGCCGGAAATACGTGCCATCGTGTTACTTCCTCAGCCCTGGCGCTGCTTGTGACGGGGGTTCTCGCAGATCACCATGACGCGCCCATGGCGACGGATGACCTTGCACTTCTCGCAGATTTTCTTGACGCTCGGTCGAACCTTCATGGGTCGTGCCTTCTCGTGACCTGATTACTTGTAGCGATATGTGATCCGACCCCGGGTGAGGTCGTACGGAGTGAGCTCTACCTGCACCTTGTCGCCGGGGAGGATGCGGATGTAATGCATCCGCATCTTGCCGGAGATGTGTGCCAGCACCTTGTGGCCGTTGTCGAGTTCCACCCGGAACATGGCGTTCGGGAGGGACTCGAGAATCGTGCCTTCCAGCACGATGGCGTCGTCCTTGGGCTTCGGCAGAGGGGGCCTCCTCGATCGGTGGGAATCGTCGGTGGCCGGGGGCCGGACACCGGACCCAGGGAGACGAGGCGTGCCGCGACACGACAAGGCTCACAGGGCCGAGGGGCAATGCTATCGCCCGAGGGCGGCAACGCCAAGTCCCTCTTCGCGCGAATCGCGTGCCGCACCATACCCCACCCGTCGCAGCTCCCGGGGCATTTCCCGCCACGCTGCCGCGGCCCGTTGGTCTCGGATGCGCAATTCGTAGGACGTGGGGTGGGCCGGAGGGCGAGACTGGGCGGGCCATGGCTTCCACCGGCGGCGCAACCACCGCCCCACGCTCCCGCTGGCGCGCCCTCCTGGCGCTGCTGCGGCCCCACGCCCGTCGCTGGGTGGGCCTCGGCGCGCTCGTCGCGCTGGCGTCCGGGCTGCAGCTGGCCGGGCCGGTGATCGTCCGCCGGGTGGTGGACGAAGCTGCCGGCAACGCCGACGCCGGGCGGCTGGTGGCGCTGGCCGTGGTGCTGCTGGTGATCGCCGTGGCCGCCCAGGCGCTGCTGGTCACCGTGGCCTGGTTCGCCACCACCACCGCATGGCGCACGGTGAACGACCTGCGCCTGCGGCTGGTGCGCCACGTGCTCGGGCTGGACCACGAGTTCCACCGCACCCACACCCCAGGTGAACTGATCCAGCGGGTGGACGGCGACGTCACCTCGGTCAGCGACTTCCTCGGCAGGGTGGTTCCCAAGCTGCTCGGCGCGGCAGCCATCGTGTTCGGGATGATCGCCGTCCTGGCGGTGCTGGACTGGCGGCTGGCGATCGGCGGGTTGGCGTACGTGGCCATCGCCGGGGCCATCGTCGCCCGCGGCCGCCACCGCGCCGTCACCGAGGCCAGCGACGAGATGGGAGCGTGGGCCCGCGTCTACGGCGGCATCGAGGAACGCCTGACCGCGTCGGAGGACCTGCGGGCCAACGGGGCCGGCCCGCATGCGATGTGGCGGTTCGTGGAGGAGAGCGCCGGCGCGATGCGCAGCGCGGTGCGGCGCGAGTCCGCCTACCTGCGGCTGTGGTGGGCGTTGCAGGCCGCGGTGGCGGGCGGCACGGTGGTGGCGCTGGTGGCCGGCGCGGCGCTGGTGGGCATCGGCGCGATCAGCCTGGGCACGGCGTTCCTGCTGTTCCAGTACGCCCTCCTGATCGACCAGCCGCTGGAGGACCTGGTGCACGAGCTGGAGACGGTCCAGAAGGCCAACGGGGCGATGATCCGGGTGATCGACCTGATCGGCATCGAACCGGCGATCCTGGACGAGGGCACGGTGCATCCCCCTTCCGGCCCTCTGTCGATCGAGTTCGACCGGGTCGAGTTCGACTACGGCGACGAGCGGTCCGTGTTGCACGACGTGCGGCTGCAGATCGCGCCCGGGCTCTCCGTGGGTGTCGTCGGGCGCAGTGGCAGCGGGAAGACCACGCTCTCCCGGCTGGTGCTGCGGCTGGTCGAGGCTCGCCAGGGCGAGGTGCGCCTGGGCGGCGTCCCCATCGCCGCCATCCCCTTGGCCGATCTGCGGCGGCGGGTGGCGCTGGTGCCCCAGGAGGTGGAGCTGTTCAGCGGGTCGATCCGCGACAACGTCACCCTCTTCGACCCGGCGCCCACCGACGAGGCCGTGGCCCACGCGCTGCGCCGGGCCGGGCTGCCCCGCCTGGCGGATGGCGATCTTCACCGGCCGCTCGGCGCCGGCGGCACCGGGTTGTCCGCCGGAGAGTCACAGCTGCTGGCACTGGCCCGCGTGTGGCTACGCGACCCGGACCTGGTGGTGCTGGACGAGGCCACCGCCCGGATCGACCCGGCCACCGAGGCACTGCTGGAGGGGGCCATCGCCGAACTGCTGCGCGGGCGCACCGCGCTGGTGATCGCCCACCGGCTGAGCACCCTGCGTCACGTGGACGACATCGTGGTGATGGAGGGCGGCCGGGTGGTGGAGCACGGCACCCGCGCCGACCTGGCCGGCGATGCGGACACCCGGTTCCACCGCCTGCTCACCCTCGCGTTGGAGGAGGTGCCGACATGAGCGAGCCGACCGTGCTCGTGACCGAGGCACCGGACACGTCACACATTCCCGTGTGGCGACTGGCGTGGCGGGTGTCGCAGCACCACAAGGCGACGTTCTGGTGGGGCTGGGGCCTGTTCGTCGCCTTCTTCACCGTGCCCGTGCTGACCGGCTGGCTGATGGGTCGGGGCTTCGCCGCGCTCCAGGACGGCCACACCAACGTGGTCTACGCCTACGCGGCCGCGGTGTTGGTCAGCGAGACGCTGCGGATGGCCGTCATCCACGGCGCCGCCATCGTGTGGACGCAGGCGTGGGTGCACATGCAGTCGTTCCTGCGCGCCAACCTGCTGGCCGCCCAGCTGGCCAGCGGGGGCGAGCAGGCCGGCCGCCCGGTGGGCTCTGCCGGCGAGGCCATCACTCACTTCCGCGACGATGTCGAGGACGTCACCATGTTCGTGGACGGGCTGGTGGACGTGAGCGCCGGTGTGGTGTTCACCGTGGGCGCAGCGTTCGTGCTCGGCACCATCGACACGTCCGCCGCCGCGATCCTGCTGGTGCCGCTAGCCGGCATCGCCCTGGCCACCCGGTTCCTCGACACACGGATCAAGCGCTACCGGGCGGCGGACCGCGCCGCGGCCGGGGCCGTCAGCGGGTTCGTGGGCGATGTGATGGCGGCCGCCACCACGGTGAAGGTCAACGGGGCCACCGATCCGGTGGTGGAGCGCCTCGGCGCGCTCGTGGAGGTGCGCCGCCACACCGCCGTGCGGGACCGGGTGCTGGACGACGGCGTGCAGGCGTTCGCCCGCGGCGCGTCCGACATCGGGTTGGCGCTGGTGGTGCTGGTCGGGGCGACGGCGCTGTCGTCCGGCCGGTTGACCGTCGGCGGGCTGGCCGTGTTCACCTCCTACCTCGGCTACCTCAGCTTCCTGCCGCGGATGACCGGCCGGGTCCTGGCCCGCCGCAAGCAGGCCGGTGTGGCGCTGGACCGCATGCGCCGCCTGGTCGCCGGCGAGGACGCCAACAACGCCACCCGGTCGGTGGATCTGCCGGTGGGCATGCGCCAGACCCGCACCCGCCCGCAGCACCACCGCCCGCCGCGGGTGCCCCTGCGCGAGTTGGAGGTGGTGGGTCTCACCGCCGCCTACGACGACGGCGCCGGCGTGCACGATGTGTCGTTCCGGGTGCCGCGGGGCAGTTTCGTGGTGGTCACCGGGCCGGTCGGCTCGGGCAAGACCACGCTGTTGCGGGCGCTGCTGGGGCTGACCCACGGGATGTCCACTGCGGGCGAGGTGCGCTGGAACGGGACGGCGGTCACCGACCGGGCGGCGTTCATGGTGCCGCCGAATGCCTCCTTCCTGCCCCAGGTGCCCCAGCTGATCAGCGACTCGGTGGCCGACAACATCGGCCTCGGGCCCACCACGGCGGACTCGCTGGAGTTGGCGCTGGAACTGGCGGCGGTGCGCGGCGAGGTGGATGCGATGGCCGACGGACGGGCGACGCTGATCGGGCCGCGCGGCCTGCGGCTCTCCGGTGGGCAGCGCCAGCGGGTGGCCACGGCACGGGCGCTGGTCCACTCGCCGGAACTGGTGGTGCTCGACGATCTGTCCAGCGCGCTGGACGTGGAGACGGAGCTGGAGCTGTGGTCCAACCTCGCCGCGGCGGGGATGACGGTGATCGCCGTGTCCCACCGCCCCGTGGCCTTCGAGCGAGCCGACCTCGTCGTCCGCCTGGAACCCGACCGACCCCCAACCCCGAAGTGACGTGATATATCACGTCACTTCCCTGGTGGCGGGCAGGCTCACCGCGTCACTTCGCGGGATGGCTGGGAGGCGGAGGCAGGTGGGCTGAGCGGGTGGTGCCGCGGCTACCATCGGCGGCGAACGTGAAATCGGTCCCGTGAGGCCGATACGTGAAAGGCAGACCATGTCCAGAGAAGTGCTGAGCGCGTCCGACGTGCGACGTGCGCTCACCCGCATCGCCCACGAGATCGTGGAGCGCAACCAGGGTCTGGAGGGGGTGGTGCTGGTCGGCCTGCAGCGCGGTGGCGTGTGGATCGCCGACGCGCTGGCCGCCCTCCTGGCCGAGATCGACCCGGCCCATCCGGTGCCGGTCGGCACGCTGGACGTCAGCTTCCACCGCGACGACGTGGGCCTGCGCCCGATCGTGCCCGGCAGCGTCACCGACATCCCGGTGTCGCTGGACGGCCGCACGGTGGTCCTCACCGACGACGTGCTCTACACGGGCCGCACGGTGCGGGCCGCGCTGGAGGCGATGAACGAGTACGGCCGGCCGCGGGCGGTGCAGTTGGCGGTGGTGGTGGACCGCGGCCATCGGGAGTTGCCGATCCGCCCGGACTACGTGGGCAAGAACCTGCCGACCAGCCGGGAGGAACAGGTGGCGGCCACCAGCGACGGGGTGGTCATCCGGTGAAGCACCTCCTGTCCATCGGCGACCTCTCCCCCACCGAGATCCACTCGCTCCTCGAGCTCACCGACCACATGGTGGAGATCAACCACCGGCCGATCCCCAAGGTGCCGGCGCTGCGCGGCAAGAACGTGGTGAGCCTGTTCTTCGAGGACTCCACCCGCACCCGCACCAGCTTCGACACCGCGGCGAAGCGGCTGAGCGCCGACACGATGAACTTCACCGTGTCGTCGAGCAGCGTCAACAAGGGCGAGAGCCTGCGCGACACCGTGGAGACCATCGCCGCGATGGGTGTCGACGCGTTCGTGATCCGCCACAAGTCCAGCGGCGCGCCACAGATGATCACCCGCTGGACGAACGCCTCGATCGTCAACGCCGGCGACGGCTGGCACCAGCACCCGACCCAGGCGCTCCTCGACAGCTACACCATCCGCACCGGGCTCAACCGGCGGGACGGGTTCGACGGGCTGCACATCGCCATCGTCGGCGACATCAAGCACAGCCGGGTGGCCCGCAGCGACGTGCAGGCGTTCACCGCCCTCGGGGCGCGGGTGACGCTGGTGGCGCCGCCCACGCTGCTGCCCCCGTCGATCGCCCTGCCGGGCGGGCACGACTGGCCGGTCGACGTGTCCTACGACCTCGACGCCGTGCTGCCCGACGTGGACGTGCTGTACCTGCTGCGGGTGCAGCGGGAACGGATGGACGACGCCCTACTGCCCTCGTTGGAGGAGTACTCGGCGATGTACGGGCTGGACGCCCGCCGGGCCGCCCGCCTGGCGCCGCACGCGCTGGTGATGCACCCGGGGCCGATGAACCGGGGCGTGGAGATGGTGGTCGACCCCGCCGAGCTTCCCGGCAGCGCCATCCTCAACCAGGTCACCAACGGGGTGGCCGTCCGCATGGCCGTGCTGTTCACCGTGCTCGGCTCCGGCAGCGATCTCAAGGGGGACGCATGACTCGCCTACTCATCACCGGCGGCACCGTGCTGGACCAGACGGGCGAGCGCCGCGCCGACGTGGCCGTGGACCCGGCGTCGGGTCAGGTGACGGAGGTCGGCACGTCGTTGACCGCGGCCGACGGCGACACCGTGCTGGACGCCAGCGGCTGCTACGTCACCCCGGGCTTCGTCGACCTCCACGTGCACCTGCGCGAGCCGGGCAAGGAGGAGGCCGAGACCATCGAGACCGGCTCGCGAGGCGCGGCGCTCGGCGGGTTCACCGCCGTGGTGGCGATGCCGAACACCGACCCGGCGCAGGACTCCGTGGCGGTGGTCGAGTTCGTGCGGGCACAGGGCGAGCGGGCCGGGCTGTGCGAGGTGCTGCCGTCCGGCTGCATCACCGTCGGCCGGGCCGGTGAACGCCTGGCCCCGTTCGGCGAGCTGGCCGCCGCCGGCGTGCGGATCTTCACCGACGACGGCAACGGCGTGCAGGACCCGATGCTGATGCGCCGGGCGCTGGAGTACGCCGGCCCGTTGGGCATCACCCTCGCGCAGCACTGCGAGGTGGCCGCGCTCACGAAGGGCGCGGTCATGCACGAGGGCGCCTGCTGCAGCCACCTCGGCCTGCCCGGCTGGCCGTCGGTCGCCGAGGAGATGATGGTCTTCCGCGACATCGAACTGGTGCGGCTCACCGGCGTGCCGATGCACTTCCTCCACCTGTCCACCGCACGGTCGGTGGCGCTGGTGCGGGCGGCGAAGGCCGACGGCCTGCCCGTCACCGCCGAGGCCACGCCACACCACTTCACGCTGACCGACGAGATGCTCACCGGCTACGACCCGCTGTACAAGGTGAACCCGCCGCTGCGCACCCGGGCCGACATCGACGCGCTGAAGGCCGGCCTGGCCGACGGCACCATTGACGCCGTCGCCACCGACCACGCCCCCCACGCACCGCACACCAAGGAGCAGCCGCTCGACCAGGCGCCGCCCGGGATGCTCGGCCTGGAGACGGCCTTGGCGCTGGCGGTCAGCGAGCTGGACATGCCGCTGGCCGACGTGGTGGCCGCTCTGAGCTGGAAGCCGGCGGCGATCGCCGGCGTGGCCGACCGCCACGGCCGCCCCGTGGCCGCGGGCGAGCCCGCCAACCTGGCGGTGTTCGACCCGGCACACCAGTGGACGGTCAGCGCCGCCGGCATGGCCAGCAAGAGCCGCAACACCCCCTACGGCGGCCGCGAGGTGCGCGGCAAGGTGCGCCACACCGTCTTCCGCGGCACCCCCGTGGTGATCGACGGCGCCGCCCAGCGCTGAGCGCCGGGAAGGGGGCCCCACGTCGCCGGATCGCGGCGGCCGTCTACAGACGGGTCAGGATCTCGGGGCCGTGGGCGCCGACGACGACCGTGTGCTCCACGTGGGCGGCGAGGGAGCCGTCGGCGGTGACCACCGTCCACCCGTCGCTCAGTTCGCGCACGTCGTCGCGGCCGCTGGCGATCAGCATCGGCTCGATGGCCAGCACCACGCCCTCGCGCAGCGCCGGGCCGCGACCGGGGGTGCCACGGTTCTCCACGTCCGGGTCCTCGTGCATGTCCTGGCCGATGCCGTGGCCGCAGTAGTTGTGCGGGCTGCCGTAGCCGGCGGCGGACACCACACCCTCGATGGCCGCGCCGATGTCGCCGAGGGTGTTGCCCGGCCGCATGGCCCGCACTGCCGCGGCCAGCGCCGTCTCGGCCGTCGAGATCAGGCGGTGCTGCTCGTCCGTCGCCGTGCCGATCACCATCGAGAACGCGGCGTCGCCGTGCCACCCGTCGACGATGGCACCGCAGTCGATGGACAGCAGGTCGCCGTCCTCCAGCACGCGCGGCCCGGGAATCCCGTGGATGACCTCGTCGTTCACCGACGCGCAGATCACCGCCGGGTAGCCGCAGTAGCCGAAGAAGTTGGACTCCGCGCCGCGCTGCTCGAGCACGCCGCGGGCCACCAGATCCAGATCGCCGGTGGTGACACCGGGCCGGGCCGCGGCCCGGATGGCCTGATGCATCTCCGCCACCACACGGCCGGCCGCCCGCATCCTGCGCAACTCGTCCGCGGAACGGACGGGCAGGACACCACGCAGGCGGCGGCGCGCCATCATCATCGGTCAGCCGCGCTTGGCGGCGTCCACCGTGGCCACGAGGCGGTCGAACACTTCGTCCGGCGACGCCGTGCCGTCCACGACCACCAGCCGCCCCTGGCGCTGGTAGTACTCGATCAGCGGCGCGGTCTGCTCCTCGTACAGGTCCAGGCGGCGGTTGACCGCGTCGGGCGTGTCGTCGTCGCGCTGGGTGACGTCGCCGCCGCACACCTCGCAGATCCACGGCGACTTGTCGTGCGTCTCGGCCACATAGTTGGTGCCACAGTCGCGGCACACCCGGCGGGACGAGATCCGCTGCAGCACCAGTTCGCGCGGCACGTCCAGGTCCAGCACGGCGTCGATCGGCAACTGGGTGGTGATGAGGTCCAGCGCCTCGGCCTGGCCGACGGTCCGCGGGAAGCCGTCGAGGATGTAGCCACGGCCGACGGTGTCCGGCTGGGACAGGCGCTCGCGGACGATGCCGATCATGATGTCGTCACCGACGAGGCCACCGGCATCCATCACCTGCTTGGCCAGCATGCCCAACTCCGTGCCCTCACGCACCGCGGCCCGGAGCATGTCGCCGGTGCTGATGTGCGGCACCACGTAATGGCGCGACAGTCGAACGCACTGCGTTCCCTTGCCTGCGCCCTGACGGCCCAGCAGGATCAGCCGGGCGCCCGGGATCACTTCAGGAAGCCCTCGTAGTTTCGAAGCATCAACTGGCTGTCCACCTGTCGCATGAGTTCCAGCGCCACACCCACGGCGATCAGCACGGTGGTGCCGGCGAACGGGAAGTTGCGCACGTCGAAGAACCACAGCAGCAGGTACGGCAGGATGGCGACCACGGCCACGAACATCGCGCCCGGCAGGGTGATGCGGTTGACCGCCTTGCCCAGGTAGCGCTCCGTCTGCGGGCCGGGGCGCACGCCGGGGATGAAGCCACCCTGGCGGCGCAACTGATCGGCCTGGCGAATCGGGTCGAAGGCGATCGAGTTGTAGAAGTAGGCGAAGGCGATGATCATCAGCGAGAACAGCACGATGTACACCCAGTTCTGGCTGTTCACCAGGTACTGGTCCACCCAGCTCTGGATCTTGCCCCGCCAGGAATCCTTCGACGCGCTGCCCAGCAGGTTGGTGAGCAGCACCGGCAGCAGCAGGATCGAGCTCGCGAAGATGATCGGGATGACGCCGCTCTGGTTGACCTTCAGCGGGATGTAGGTGCTCTGGCCGCCGTACATGCGCCGGCCGACCACCCGCTTGGCGAACTGCACCGGGATCTTGCGCTGGGCAAGCTCCACCCGCACCACCGCAAGCACGATGCCGATGCACAGCAGCATCAGCAGGGAGAACACGAACCAGCTCTTCTCCTGCCACACCCGGTAGAAGTTCACCGGCAGGTCGCTGACCACGCTGGCGAAGATGACCATGCTCATGCCGTTACCGATGCCGCGCTGGCTGATCAACTCGCCCAGCCACATCAACACGGCCGTACCACCCACCAGGGTGATGATCACCAGGTACCCACGCGGCCACATGCCGTCGGGCAGCAGCTTCAGGTTCTGCGGGTAGTTCTGGGCGGCACCGAAGAACGCGTTGCCGTTGCCGTTGCCGAAGATGAACGTCAGCGCCGTGGCCTGCAGGAACGAGATGCCGATGGCCAGGTAACGGGTGTACTGGGTGATCTTGCGCTGCCCGACGGCACCCTCCTGCTGGAGCTTCTCCAGCTTGGGGATGACGACCCCGAGCACCTGCATGATGATGCTCGCGGTGATGTACGGCATGATGCCGAGGGCGAAGATGCTGAAGCTGGCGAACGCGCCGCCACTGAACAGGTTGAGGAACCCGAGGGCGCCCTGGGTGTTGGCCGCTTCCTTGAACTGCTTCACCTGGTCCGGGTCGATGCCCGGCACACGGATGGCGACGCCGAGGCGGTACAGCACCACCATGCCCAGCAGGAACAACAGCTTGTTCCGCAGGTCGGGCACCTTGAAGACGTTCTTCAGATTGGAGAACACAGGCTGGTTCCTCGGAGGTCGGGTGGCGCGACGCGGTCGAGCCGGATCAGCGGTTGGTGAACTGGTTGCCCTTGACCGGCGGGCGGCCCTGCTTGAACGGCAGCGGCAACAGGGTGACGCTACCCCCCGCAGCGGTGATGGCAGCGTCAGCGGTCTTGGACACGGCGTGGGCGGACACGTGGACGGCGCCCGACAGCTCGCCGCGGCCGAGCACCTTGACCAGGGTGTCCTTGCGGACCAGGCCCTTGGCCACGAGGACCTCGGGGGTGATGGTGGACTCGCCGGTGCCGGCGATCTGGTCGAGGTTGACCGGGCTGTACTCCACCCGGAACGGGTTGTTGAAGCCCTTCAACTTCGGCACGCGCTGCTTCAGGCCGGTCTGGCCACCTTCGAAACCACGGGCGACCTTGCCGCGGCCGCGGGCCTTCTGGCCCTTGGTACCGGCGCCGGCGGTCTTGCCGCCCTTGCCGCCGATGCCGCGACCGACGCGCTTCTTGGCCTTCGTGGACCCCGGAGCGGGGCTGAGTTCGTCGACTCGCATGGTGTCAGCTCTCCGTGTCAGTAGAGGCGGTCTCCGACACCTCGATGAGGTGCGGGACTCGGGCGATCATCCCGCGGATCTCGGGACGGTCGGGCAGGACGTTGGTGTCCCCGATCTTGCGCAGCCCGAGGGCGCGCAGGGTGCCGCGGGTCTTCGGCTTGTTGCCGATGGCCGAACGCACCTGGGTGACGGTGAGGTTCTTCTCGCTGCTCATCAGTGGGTCTCCCCTGCGGCGATCTGCTGCTTGCGCTCGGTGTACGCCTTCAGCACGCCCTTCGGCACGAACTCGTCGGCGGGCAGGCCACGGCGGGCCGCGACCTCGTCGGGGCGCTGCAGGTCCTTCAGGCCGTTGATGGTGGCGCGGGCCACGTTGATGGCGTTGGCCGAGCCCAGCGACTTGCACAGGATGTCGTGCACGCCGGCCTCTTCCAGGATGATGCGGGCCGCACCGCCGGCGATGACGCCGGTACCGGGGGCGGCGGGCTTCATCAGCACGCGGCCGGCGGAGTTCACACCGAGCACCGGGTGGGTGATGGTGGAACCGGCCAGGGGCACCTCGAAGACGTTCTTCTTGGCCTCTTCGGTGCCCTTCTGGATGGCCAGCGGCACTTCCTTGGCCTTGCCGTAACCGAGGCCGACGCGACCGTTGCCGTCACCCACCACGACGAGCGCGGTGAAGCTGAAGCGACGGCCGCCCTTGACGACCTTGGCGACGCGGTTGATGTGGATGACGCGCGACTCGCGCAGACCACTGGGGTCCGGCGTGCGCTCGTCGTTGCGGTTGTTGCCGTACGAGGAGGGGGCGGCCATCAGAACTCCAAACCTGCTTCACGGGCCGCAGCGGCAACTGCGGCGACACGGCCGTGGTAGAGGTACCCACCACGGTCGAACACGACCTGATCGATGCCGGCGGCCTTCGCCCGCTCGGCGATCATGGTGCCGACGCGGGTGGCGGCGGCCACGGACGAGCCGTTGCCGTCGGCGCGCACGCCGGTCTCGACGGTGCTGGCGGCAGCCAGCGTGGAGCCGGCGTCGTCGTCGATCAACTGCACCGAGATGTGCTTGTTGGTGCGGTAGACGGCGAGACGCGGGCGGGCGGCGGTGCCGTGGATCTTCTTGCGCACCCGGCGATGGCGGGTGATGCGGCCGTTGCGGCGCTGCTGGGCGATGTTGCTCATGGCGTGATCCTTCTCGAACTCACTTCTTGCCGGTCTTGCCGGCCTTGCGCAGCACCCGCTCGCCGAGGTAGCGCACACCCTTGCCCTTGTACGGCTCGGGCTTGCGGATCGAGCGGATGTTCGCGGCCACCTGGCCGACGAGCTCCTTGTCGATGCCGCGGACGATGATGCGGGTCTGCTGGGGCACCTCGAAGGAGATGCCCTCCGGCGCGTCGACCACCACCGGGTGGCTGAAACCCAGGTTGAGGCGCAGCTGGGTGGGGCTGAGCGCCTCGGCGCGGTAGCCCACGCCGATGATCTCCAGCTCCTTGGCGAACCCCTCGGTGACACCGGTGACCATGTTGTTCACCAGCGTGCGAGACAGGCCGTGCAGGGCACGGTTCTGGCGCTCGTCGTTGGGGCGCTCCACCAGCAGGACACCGTCGTCCTTGCGGACGGTGATCTCACCGGGCAGCGAACGCGACAGGGTGCCCTTCGGCCCCTTCACGGTGACGGAGGCGCCGTCAATGGTGACGTCCACACCGCCGGGAACGGCGACCGGGACCTTACCGATACGAGACATGACGAACCCTCTCTCTCACCACACGTAGCAGAGGACTTCGCCGCCCACGTTGCGCTTGCGCGCCTCGCGGTCGGTCATCAGCCCCTGGCTGGTGGACAGGACAGCCACACCCAGGCCACCGAGAACTCGGGGCACCTCGGCGCTCTTGCGGTAGATCCGCAGGCCGGGGGTGGAGATGCGGCGCAGACCGCTGATGGTGCGCTTGCGATCGGCGGAGTACTTCATCGAGATGGTGAGCACGTCGCCGGGGGTGCTGGTGGACGGTGCCACGGCGAACCCGGAGATGTACCCCTCCTTCTCGAGAATCGTCGCCAGCGCGACCTTCTGCTTGGAGGCGGGCATGCGCACCTCGTCGTGCATCGCCGTGTTGGCGTTGCGGATACGGGTGAGCATGTCGGCGATGGGATCAGTGAGCATCTTCTCTCCTCACCAACTGGCCTTGGTGACGCCAGGGATCTCGCCGGCGTGCGCCATCTCGCGAAGGCACACGCGGCACAGGCCGAACTTGCGGAACACCGAGCGGGAACGGCCGCACCGGCGGCAGCGGGTGTAGCCGCGCACCTTGAACTTGGGGGTGGCGTTCGCCTTGTTGATCAGCGACTTCTTTGCCATTGCGCTGCCCTTCCCTTACTTCTTCTTCTTCGCGGGGGCACCCTTGCCACCGCGCACCGGACCACGGCGCTTCTTCTTCGGCGCCACCGCACCGGCCTCGTCGCCCTTCTTGAAGGGGAACCCGAACGCATCCAGGAGCGCCTTGCCCTGCTCGTTCGTGACAGCCGTGGTGACGATGGTGATGTCCATGCCACGGGGGGCATCGATCTTGTCGTAGTCGATCTCCGGGAACACCGTCTGGTCCGCGAGGCCGAACGTGTAGTTCCCCCGGCCGTCCCAGCTGTGGGCCGGCAGGCCCCGGAAGTCGCGGATACGGGGGATGGCCACGGCGATCAGCCGGTCCAGGAACTCCCACATCCGGTCGCCGCGCAGGGTGACCTTGCAGCCGATGGACTGACCCTCGCGCAGCTTGAAGCCGGCGATGGAGTCCTTGGCCTTGGTGATGATTGGCTTCTGGCCGCTGATCTTGGTGAGATCGGCGACCGCACCCTCGAGCAGCGACGGCTGCTGGGTGGCGCGACCGACACCCATGTTGATGACGATCTTCTCGATCTTCGGCACCTGCATGGGGTTGTCCAGCCCGAGGCCGCTCTTCAGCGAGGCGCGGATCTCGTCCTGGTACTTCTGCTTCAGGCGCGGAGCTGTGGCAGTGGCAGTGCTCACCCGATCACCTCACCGGTGCGCTTGGCGACGCGCACCTTGGTGCCGTCGTCGTTGACCTTGTAGCCGACGCGGGTGGGCTTGCCCTTGTGCACCAGCATCACATTGCTGGCGTCCACGGGCATGTCCCGGTCGATGATGCCGCCGAGCTCGTTGGCGCGGCGGGGCTTCTGATGCTTCTTGGCGCGGTTCACGCCGCTGACGATGACCTTGTTGTCGGCCGGGTAGACGTGGACGACTTCGCCCTCCACGCCCTTGTCCTTGCCGGAGATCACCACGACGGTGTCGCCCTTCTTGAGCTTCATGGTCACAGCACCTCCGGGGCCAGCGACACGATGCGCATGAACTTCTTGTCGCGCAGCTCACGACCGACCGGCCCGAAGATGCGGGTGCCGCGGGGCGTGAGGTCGTCCTTGATGATGACGGCTGCGTTCTCGTCGAAGCGGATGTAGCTGCCGTCGGGACGGCGCTTCTCCTTCTTCGTGCGGACGACGACGCACTTCACGACGTCGCCCTTCTTGACGGCTGCGCCGGGGATGGCGTCCTTCACCGTGGCGATGAAGATGTCGCCGATCGAGGCGTAGCGGCGGCGAGTGCCACCGAGCACCTTGATGCACAGCACTTCCTTGGCGCCGCTGTTGTCGGCGACGCGAAGGCGGGACTCCTGCTGGATCATGTCACTTCGCCCTTTCCAGCACTTCGACGACCCGCCAGCGCTTGCTCTTGCTGAGCGGGCGGGTCTCCATGACGCGGACCTTGTCGCCGATGTTGACGTCGTTGGTCTCGTCGTGGGCGTACAGCTTCTTGGTGCGCAGCACGAACTTGGCGTACTTCGGGTGGCGCACGCGGTCGATGACCTCGACGACGGCGGTCTTGTCCATCTTGTTGGACACGACCACGCCCTCGCGGACCTTGCGGGCGCTGCGTTCGGTGTTGTCGGACATCACTTGCCTGCCTCTGCCAGCTCGATTTCGCGGGCACGGATATGGGTGTTGATGCGGGCGATCTGCCGGCGCACCTTCTGGATCTCGGCGTTGTTGTCGAGCTGGCCGGTGGCGTTGCGGAAGCGCAGGTTCAGCGCCTCCTGCTTGGTGGCCCGAAGCTCCTCGACGAGATCACCGAGGGCCATCTCCTTCAGCTCTGCGTTGCTCTTGGCAGCCATCAGAACGTCTCCTCACGGGTGATGATGCGGGCCTTGATCGGCAGCTTCTGGATCGCCTTGTTGAGGGCGGCCTTGGCGGTCTCGTCGTTCGGGAACGACAGCTCGAACAGCACGCGACCGGGCTTGACGACCGCCACCCAGAATTCCGGGTTGCCCTTGCCGGAACCCATGCGGGTCTCGGCCGGCTTCTTGGTGACGGGCTTGTCCGGGAAGATGTTGATCCAGACCTTGCCACCACGCTTGATGGCGCGGGTCATGGCGATACGTGCGGCTTCGATCTGGCGGGCGGTGAGCCAGCCGGGCTCCAGCGCCTGGATCCCGTACTCACCGAAGGCCAGCGAGGTGCCGCCCTTGGCCATACCGCCGGTACGGCCGCGCTGGTGCTTGCGGTGTGCGACTTTGCGGGGCATCAACATGGTCAGTCCTCCCCACGGAAATGCGGGGCTTCGTGCGCCGCACCGTGGGTACGGCGGGCGATTTCCTCTTCCTCGTCGAGCAGCTTCTCCAGCTCCGGATCGGCTTCCTTCACCAGCGGAGCGGCTTCCTCGACCTCTTCCTTGCGGCGGGCACCCGACGACACGACCTTGCGCGGCGCGCCGAGCCCGGCGGCCTCGCCGACGGCCATGGCGGCCTCACGGCTGATCTTGTCCTCGGTCTGGGCCTTGTAGGGCACCACGTCGCCCTTGTAGATCCACACCTTCACGCCCACGCGGCCACTCGAGGTGCGCGCCTCGCGCATGCCGTAGTCGATGTCGGCGCGCAGGGTGTGCAGCGGCACGCGACCTTCGCGGTACCACTCCGTGCGGCTCATCTCGGCGCCGCCGAGACGGCCCGAGCACTGCACCCGGATGCCGAGAGCGCCGGCCTTCTGGGCGTTCTGCACGGCACGCTTCATGGCCCGGCGGAAGGCGATGCGGTTGACCAGCTGGTCGGCCACGCCCTGGGCGATGAGTGCGGCGTCGAGTTCGGGGGCCTTGATCTCGACGATGTTGAGCTGGACCTTCGGGTTGCCGGTGAGCTGGGTGAGCAGCGCACGCAACTCGTCGGCCTGGGCGCCACGACGACCGATGACGATGCCCGGGCGTGCGGTGTGGATGTCCACCCGCACCTTGTCGCGGGTGCGCTCGATCTCGATGCGGCTGACCGCAGCGGACTCCAGGCGAGCCATCAGCGCCTTGCGGATCTTCCAGTCCTCGGTGAGGTAGTCCTTGTACTCGCGCTCGCTGAACCAGCGGCTCTTCCAGTCGGTGGTGACGCCGAGACGGAAGCCGTACGGGTTGATCTTCTGACCCATGATTACTTGTCCTCCTCGGCGCCGGCCTCGGCCTCGTCCGCCACGACCTCGTCGGTGGTCTCTTCCGCCTGGTCCTCCATCACCTGATCGACCAACTCCTCGTCGGCTTCGGTGTCCTCCGACACCGTCGACTCGGTGGCCTCGGTGGCGGTGTCGCCACCCTTCAGGGACTGGGCACGCTGACGGCTGCGCTCCACTCGGGCACGGCGGCCGGAGGCACCGGTGGCGGCGGCGCCACGGCGGCGGCCGGCAGCGGTGCGGCGGGCCTCACGGTTCTGGACGACCTCGAGGCGCTCGTCGTCGAGGCGGTCCACCACGACCGTGATGTGCGCGGTGCGCTTGTTGATGCGGCCGGCGCGGCCACGAGCCCGCGGGGTGAACCGCTTCAGCGTGGGGCCCTCGTCGGCGAAGCAGGCCTTGACGTACAGCTCGTCGGCATCCTGCTCGTCGTTGTGGACGGCATTGGCGACGGCGCTGGCCAGCACCTTGCGGACGGCGACGGCAGCTTCCTTGTCGGTGAACTGCAGCACCTCGTCGGCGTTGCGCACCGGCAGGCCGCGGATGAGGTCGAGCACGACCCGCACCTTGCTGGCCGACATGCGCACGTACTTGGCGCTGGCCTTGGTGCCACTGCGCTCGCCGGCGACGAACGACTTCTCGTTGAGCTTGGGACCAGTCATCAGCGGCGACCCTTCGAGTTCTTCTCCTGGCCGGCGTGGTACTTGAAGGTCCGCGTGGGGCTGAACTCGCCCAGCTTGTGACCGACCATGCTCTCGGTGACGTACACCGGGACGTGCTTGCGACCGTCGTGGACGGCGATGGTGTGCCCGACCATGTCGGGGATGATGGTGCTGCGGCGGCTCCAGGTCTTGATGACCTTGCGCTCACCGGCCGCGTTCTGGTCGTCCACCTTCTTCAGCAGGTGGTCGTCGACGAACGGGCCCTTCTTCAGGCTGCGCGACATGGCCTCTTACCTCCGGCCCTTCGACGTGCGACGGCGGCGCACGATCAGCTTCTGCGACGGCTTGTTGGTGTTGCGGGTACGGACACCCTCCGGCTTGCCCCACGGCGAGACGGCGGGACGGCCACCGGACGTGCGGCCCTCACCACCACCGAGCGGGTGGTCCACCGGGTTCATTGCGACACCACGGGTCTGGGGGCGGATGCCCTTCCAGCGGTTGCGGCCGGCCTTGCCGACCTTCAGGAGCTCGTGCTCGCTGTTGCCGACCTCACCAACGGTGGCCCGGCAGTCGATGAGCACGCGGCGCATCTCGGTGCTGGGGAGGCGCAGGGTGGCGAACTCGCCCTCCTTGGCGACCAGCTGCACGGCCATGCCGGCCGAGCGGCCCATCTTGCCGCCGCCACCGGGGCGCAGCTCGACGTTGTGCACCGTGGTACCCACGGGATGAACCGCAGCGGCAGGGCATTGCCCGGCTTGATGTCGGCGTGCTGGCCGCTCTGCACATGGTCGCCCACGTTGAGGCCCTTGGGGGCCAGGATGTAGGCCTTCTCGCCGTCCGCGTAGTGCAGGAGGGCGATGCGGCAGGTGCGGTTCGGGTCGTACTCGATGGCGGCGACCTTGGCGGTCACGCCGTCCTTGGTGCGCTTGAAGTCCACGATGCGGTACTGGCGCTTGTGGCCGCCACCGCGGTGGCGGGACGTCTTGCGACCGTAGGAGTTGCGGCCGCCGCTCTTGCTGAGCGGGGCGGTGAGCGAACGCTCCGGCGAGGTCTTGGTGATCTCACCGAACGTGGAGGTGGTCTGGAAGCGACGACCTGCGCTCGTGGGCTTACGGGAACGAATGGCCATGGTGATGTGCCTCAGCTCTCGAACAGCGGGATCTCGTTGCCCGCTGCCAGGGTGACGATGGCCCGCTTGGTGTCGGGCTTGCTGCCGGTGCGGTTGCTGCGCCGGGCACGGCTGACCTTGCCCTTGCGGTTCAGCGTGTTGACCTTGGCCACCCTTCACGCCCCAGATGGCCTCGACAGCGTCGTGGATCTCGGGCTTGCTGGCGCTGGGGTGCACCTTGAACGTGTCACGCCCTGCTCCATGAGGGCGTAGCTCTTCTCCGACACCACGGGTGCCAGGATGATGTCGCGGGGTCCTTCATCACTCGCTCGCTTCGCTGGTGTCGTCGGCGGCCTCGGCCTGCGGCCGCGTCGGCCTTCTTGGCACGGCTGCCGGCCTTGGTGAACCCGGCGGCCTTGGCGGCCGCTTCGGTGGCGAACCAGGCCTCGGCCACGGTGGCCTCGTAGTACCGGCTGCCGGGGAGGTGGTAGAGCATCGAATCGGCGTTGCCCTTGATGTCGAAGCCCTCGGGGGCCTCGCCATCCTCGGTGGGGCCGTGGCTGCCGGGGCCGAAGGGACCCTCCGCAGTGGCGGTGGCCGGCGGCGTGGCGGCCGCCGATGGCGGTGCCCGACGGCAGGGTGGCCTTGGTGAACACGACGTAGTCGTTGCAGAGCACGTCGTAGGCGTTCAGCTCGCCGACCTCGATGAGCTGCACCTGGGGCAGGTTGAGGAAGCTGCGGATGGCGTTGACGTCGTTGGTGTCCACCACCACCAGCGCCTTGCCGTCCACCCCAGGGCCGACAGCGCCGACACGGCCTGCTTGGTCTTCGGGGCGTCCCAGCCCACTCTCGACGACCACGACCTTGCCCTCGGCGGCGCGATCGCTGAGGGCCGAGCGCAGGGCGAGCTTGATCATCTTCTTGGGGGTCTTCTGGTCGTACTTGCGGGGCTTGGGCCTGAGGGCCACGCCGCCACCGCTGTAGTGCGGCGCACGGATGGAAGCCTGACGGGCGTTGCCCGTGCCCTTCTGCTTGAACGGCTTCTTGCCGCCACCCGACACCTCGGCGCGGGTCTTGGTGCTCTGGGTGCCGGCCCGGCGGGCGGCGAGCTGGGCGGTGACCACCTGGTGCATGACGGGCACGTTGGGCTGGATACCGAACACGTCGGCGTCGAGCTCCAGCGAGCCGGCGTCCTTGCCGCCAGAGGTCTTCATGGTGACGCTGGCCATCAGGTCACTTCCCCTTCACTGCGTTGCGGACGATGACGACACCACCGTTGGGGCCCGGGACGGAGCCTTCACCAGCAGCAGATTGCGCTCGGCGTCGGCCTCGACGACCTCGAGGTTGAGGGTGGTGACCTGCTCGTGGCCCATGTGACCGGCCATCTTCAGGCCCTTGAACACACGGCCTGGGAAGCTGCAGGAGCCGATGGAGCCCGGCGCACGGTGATGCTTGTGGTTACCGTGGCTGGCGCCCTGGCCGGCGAAGTTGTGACGCTTCATGGTGCCGGCGAAGCCCTTGCCCCGGCTGACCGCCGTGACGTCCACGCGCTCGCCCTGGGCGAGGGTGTCCACCGTGATCTCCTGGCCCACTTCGAAGCCGTCCACGCTGTCCAGGCGGAGTTCCACAACCCGGCGGCCCGGCTCCACGCCGGCCTTCTGGAAGTGGCCCGCTTCGGGCTTGGTGAGCTTCTTCGCATCCTTGTGGCCGTAGGTGACCTGGAGCGCGGTGTAGCCGTCGCGCTCGGTGGTCTTCACCTGCACGATGCGAGCCGGCTCGGCGCGGAGCACGGTGACGGGAACGACCCTGTCGTTCACCCACACCTGGCTCATGGCGACTTTCTCGCCCACGATCGCTTTGAGTGCCATGTCGGCAGCCTTTTCGGTCGGACCCGGCGGACCGGGCATCTGGATTACACGCAAATGCTCCGCAGGCGGACGGCCGGCGGAGCACCAGATCGGTTGTCGCCGTGCGGTTTCCCCGGCCGGAGCCGTGTTGGGGACCTGCCCGACTTCGATTGACGCGCACCAGGCGGTACGCACAAGGAGGAAACTCTATCGGTGCTGGTCAGCGCGCGCAACCCCGGGCACCGCGATCGCGAGCTGCGGGAAGACGGGCACCTCGTCGGGCGGCTCACCCACGACCACCACGGCGTAGGGCGTGCCGTCGGGGCGACGGACCACTCCCCACTGCGCGATCGAGTCGGTCCGGCAGCCGTCCGTCGTGGTGGCATAGTCCACCGGGCCAACCAGCAACCGCTGCCAGGCAGCCGCGTCCATCTCCGGGCCGCAACTGCGCTCCATGAACGCGGTGTTGGCGGCGACCAGGCGGTGGTCGGGCGAGTACACCGCCTCAGGAATACCCGGCGTGAGCAGCCCGATCACGGTGTCGGCCACCGCATCCACGGGGGCGTCGAGGTCCATCGCGGCCAACTGCTGGAGGCTGCTGTGCAGGTTCTCCCGCCCCACCCATGCAGCGCTGTAATGACGCGCCCGGTCGTACGCCCGGCTGGCCGAGGCCGCCAGGTGCTCCACCACCGGCACGACATCGGGCGTGTACGGAGCACCCCCCAGGAAGCGCACCAGCATCAGCACGCCCCTGGTCCGGCCATCCCCGGTGATCAGCGGCGCGGCGACGTAGGACTGCACCAGCAGACGGTCGGCGAACTCACGGAACTGCTCTGGCACGAAGTCCAGCGCGGTCGCCACGGGCACGTGGTGGACGACCTCCGTCCGTCCCGTGTGCAGCGCGTCGACGCCGAAGGTCGGGGCCACCTTCATCATCGACGCCGACAGCATGGCGTCCACGATCGCCCTCCGCTGGGCATCCTTGTCGAAACTGGCAGCGCACTGCAGTGAGCGGCCCTGCGTGGCGAGGAGCACGTTGCAGGTGTCGCCGAACTCCTCGGCGAGCCACCGGGTGATCAGTTCGAAGGCGGGCCGTGCGCTGAGTGTGGTGGCCTCCACCACCAGCCTCAGTTCGTCCTCCAACGACGCCACGGGTGCAGCGCGGGGGTGCACCGCGCGGACCAGGTGACCCTGCGCGTCCAACCTGGAGCGAAGCATCTCGACGGCCGATTCGGAGATTTCGTAGCCGTTGCCGACACGGACGGCCACCAGGTCACCGGCACGGACGTAGCGATACGCAGTCTGGTAATGCACTCCGAGCGCCCGGGCCGCAGACTTCAAATTCACGGCCGGACCTCCCATCGCATCCTCGGTGCCGACATTCGTTCATCGGCAGGAAAGCTCGCCACCCAAAGTGGCTTCTGCAAACACAGTCGGTGACAGCCGGCACGGAACAACATCGATGAGAGGTCCGGTCACGGGAGAACAGTGGTCGGCGACGCGGTGGTCGCCGGATCGGTGGACACCGGGCTGGTGGACACCGGGTCGGTCGGCGCCGAGGTGGTGGTGGCCGGGTCGGTCGTCACCGGGTCGGTGGCAGTCGGCCCGCTCCCACCAGGGTCGCCCACGGCGGGGACGGCCGGGGCGGTGGTGGGAGGCGGGCCTGGGAGGTCGGTGACGATGTCCACATTGCTGTCGTGGACCGAGATGTTGGCGGCGTGAGCCGTCACCACCAGCGCTGCGCCCATGACCGCCAATCCGGCCAGGACGACCCGGCGGCGGGCACGCCTGCTGCGGCGTGAGCGAGCGAGGTGAATGCTCATTCGTGGTCACCCCCGGCCGGTGCCGTGGTCGCCGTGTTCTGCGCGTCGTCGATGGTGGCGGCGCGCTCTGCCAGGTAGGCGTAGACACGCGGCCCGTCGAACACGAAGTACCGGTCGAGCTCGGACCCGCGGTGATGGAGGATCTCCGCCTCGGCGTTCTCGGCCATGGCGGCGAGCGACTCGAACGAACCCAGCCACACGGCCTCGGCACCCAGCCCCGCCGGCACGTCGGTGACGGTGTGGATGTCCGCACCGAAGCGGGCCTCCAGGTAGGCGGCCTCGCCACGACGGCGGGCGATCCACAGGGAGATGTCGCCCCACATCAGCACGCCCATGAACACGGCGAGGGCGACGAGGCTGACGGTCCGCAGCCCGTGGATGTCCATGTTCCAGCCGCCGATCGACACGGTCATGTCATGGTCGACGATCTGATTGACCGTGGTCGCTGTGGACTGCACCGCTGCAGTGTCCGCTTGCGAGGTTCCACCGGTGAGGCTGCCGTTCTCGATGGCCTGGACGACTTCGTCGGGGGCCAGCGGGGAGAACCCGTGAACGGTGGCGGCGTCCGGGCCGAGGTCGAACACCAGCGTCGCTGCCGACACGTCGTGGCGCAGCGGTCCGCCGGAGATGCGACCGGCGATGGTCAGGTCGGAGGTGACGCCCACGACCACGGCCACCTGCACGGCGCCGGTGACTCCCGTGGTGTCCGCCAACTCGGCGGCAACCCGCTGGGCCTGAGCGAAATCGACACCGATGCGAGCCGTGGCGGCGGTGCCCTCGAAGGGGAGGTGCTCGTCGACGAGCAGCCGCGACCAGCCGGCGTCGGACGACAGCAGCACCTGCGTGGTGAGCTGAGAGTTGTCCGACGTGATGTCCAGCGAGGCTGCCAGGAACGAGAAGTCGACGGCCACGTCGATGCGGTCCAGCACCTTCAGGTACACGGGGTCACCGAAGCGCATCGTGTCGCCGTTGTAGACACCCGAGCCCGCCGGGATGTCGCCGTCATAGGAGAAGTGGTAGGTCGACGTGTACGTCGCCGGCACGTCAGTGGTTTCGGTGGTGGGGTGCGACCAGGCGTACCCGGCCACCAACGCCGTGACGATGGTGACCGTGAGCCACCATCCGAGTGATCCTGCCGCGTGCGGCGCTTTGGCCGCATCGCTCCGCTGCCTGTTCATGAGATCCGTCCTCTCATTGCACGGCGCCGGTGCCGTGCGTGGGGTGAGCGGGGACGGATCATCATGATCGCCCCCACGCCGAGAATCAGCACGACCATCCCGGTCACCCCGGTGAGCCGCTGGGTCACGTTTGCCGCTCCGGGCAGACGCACCGACTGCTTGCCGAGGATGTCCGTCACGACGGGCTCGTACTGATCGATGAAGTTGTTGTTGTCGCCCTGGGTGGCGTAGCGGCCCCCAGGATGGATGGCGATGATCCGGTGGATGACCACCTCACCGCCGAGGAGTTGGGACTTGTAGGCGATGATGTCGCCCACCGCGTAACGATCGTCACGGGTCAGCAGCACCACGTCGCCCTGCCGGAGTGTGGGGTACATCGAGTTGCCCGTCACCTGCACGTAGCTGGCGGCGCCGCCCACGCTGGTCGGCACCAGGAACAGCAACGCAGCGAGGGCCACCACGATCTGCACCACTCGGTACACCGTCGACTTGAACATCGGATCCGTCCTTCCGGTCCCTGTCGAGGCGGGTGGGCTGCAGACCCACCCGCCTCGTCAGGACGGTCAGCCAGGCGAGTTCTGCAGGTCGTAGGCAACCACGTCGAGAGTCTCGACGTTGCTGAAGAGCACCGGATCGGTGACGATGCAGCTGGCCGAGCCAGCGGTCACCGAGCAGTCGTAGAACGTCTCACCGTCGTCCAGGCTGATGAACACCTCGGCGTTCGACGAATCGACCACCAGAGGGTTGACATCGCGCTGGATGTCGAAGGTGACCCGGCCGACGTAGATCGGCAGGGCGGCGGCCTCGTAGCCGACGCTGTTGACGGTGTACCCGGACACCACACTGGTGCCGGCGCCGGCGTTCCTGTCGGACACCGTGTTGTTCGCCGCGAAGGCCGTGCCGGCCGTGACCACCAGAGCGGTGAAACCCGCCGCCATCATCCGGCGCCGCTTGCTCCTCGAGATCTTCATGGTTCTTCCTCCCGTTGGACTGGATCAGGCTCCGTTCCGGTCCTTCCGGTGGTGTTGCCTGCTGACCCACTGGTGAGTTCGGCAGGTGAGGAGAACAACTGGAGGTGAGGCGTTTACACCGTTTCAGCACGCTCCGTGGCAAGCGAGGGACTCTACGGGAACCGTTTCCCAAGCCACTGGGCAACCGTGTCCAACGCCTCTATCCGGTGGCCCTCGAGGTAATGCGGGGCCCCTTTCATCTCCACGTACGTGCAGTCCTCCGCCCCGGAGGCGGCCACGATCTCTTTGGCCTGCCACACCCTGATCTCCGTGTCCGCGGTGGGATGCACCAGGATCGTCGGCACCGTCACCCTGGGCATCGTGTCGGCCAACTTGGCGTGGCTGGACAGGCCGGACCACGTGCTCAGCCAGCCGCGGGCCGTCATGGTACGGGCCAGGCCGCCCCGCCCGTAGTTGGCGTCGAACGGGTCGGGGAAGGCGAACAGGCTGCCCATCGGCCGCTCGTCGGGGTCGATCGACAGGTCCAGGTACGCCGGGTCGGCCAGCGTGCGGTAGATCGTGTGGTACTTGGTGAACACCGCCCGGCGGCGGAACTCCCGCCAGGTGGCCGGGTCGGCGTCCTTGTCCACCCCGCGCAACCGGGCGCCGGCGTCGGCGGCCTCGGCGATGCTGGCCTTGGCGATGGCGTCGATGCGGGCCACGCGCTCGACCTGCGCGGCGCGGTAGCGAGCCAGCCAGTCCCGGTCATAGACACAGGGCTCGGGCCACGGTCGCCACCCGTTGTCGGGGTTGTACATGTCCAGTTCGGGGACCGTGCTGAACGGGTCGCTCTCGTCGGCCACGCTGGGGTCGATGACCTGCAGCATGAACACCCCCTCCCCGGGGTGGGCAGCCATGCCGATCCAGCCGTCGCCGATGCCCAGTTCCGCCTGGGCCATGGCCATCAGGCTGCCGCCACCGGAGTTGCCCAGCAGCACCACGGCCTCCGCGCCGCGGCGCTTCATCTCGTCGTAGACGGTCTTGACGTCCACGATGCAGTTCTCGTGGAGGCAGTCGGTGTCGTTGTTCTGGTAGCGGGTGCCAAAGCCGAGCACGGCATAGCCGGCGGCGGCCAGCAGCGGGCAGGCGTAGTGCACGCTGAAGTCGCCACGGGGGTGGCTGAGGATGACGGCGGTCTTCCAGGGTTTGCCGCCCGGTGGCGTCCACAGCACACCGCGCACCAGCGCGCCGTCGGGGCTGACCAGGCGGATGCTCTCCCGCGGGATCTCCACGCCGGGGTCGTCCTCCGGCATCGGCCAGTAGTTGTAGCCGAAGGGGCGCTTGCCGCCCAGGTGAACATCTCGGTGCACGTCCAGGTCCTGCATGGCCCCGCACCCTAGGACGGGCGGGCGGGCCGTTCGTCAGCGGGCGAGGTCCAGCTCGTACCGGTCGCCGCAGCGGATGAAGCCCGCCCGCTCCAGGTACGGGGCGTGGCGCTCCGTGCCCGGCCGGCTGATCAGGCGACTGACGCCGTTCCGGCGGAAGACGGCCGCACCCTTGCCGAACAACCACTGGGAGATCTGCGAGTCGCGGTACGGCTTGGTGACATAGTCGAGCTCCACCCACAGCTGGTCGCCGTCGCGACGCCCGATGAAGGCACCCGCGGGGAAGCCGTCGCGCATCAGCACCATGGCCAGCACGTCGGCGGCGTCGGTGGGAACCTCGAACGACGGCTGGAAGCGGTGGATGTCGTCCAGGTGATATCGCAGGAAGTCGCAGAGGAACGGGGAGTCGGCGGCGACCACGGTGGCGCCGAGGTTGCGGCGGCCGCCGAGCTCGGCACGCAGTGAACCACAAATTGAGCGCGGCGATGGCGACGTTGGTGCCCACGATCGGGGCGCACCGATGAGCAGGCCATAGACGACGAACACCACCGAACCCACCAGCGACACCATCCGCAACCGGACGACCGATGTCATCGCCAGCGACACGACCACCAGGATCGAGGCCAGGTACCCCACCAGCTCCGCAGCGTCGAACCTCATCCCGTCATCCTGCCTCGCCGGCGGGCGGCGGCACGCGCAACGGCCCTGCCGCTCACGATCGCTCGTGGCCGGCAGGGCCGTTGGTGATTCCCCCGGTGTCGGGCCGAGACCCTCCTACTGCGGAGCGTCAGGCGCTCTGGATCTTGATCTCGGATGTCCACGCCGGCCGGCAGCTCGATGCGCTGCGAGCCGTCGATGGTCTTCGCGGTGCCAGTCGACGAGGCCGATCAGGCGCCAGGACGCGCATCTCGAAGTGCTCGCGGAGTCTTGTCGATGCGGGCCACGGATGACCGTGAACCGGTGCTTGTCGGTGGGCAGCGGATGGGGCCGCGCACCGGTGGCGTTGGTACGGGCAGCATCGTCTCGACGATCTGCGGTGCCGACTGGTCGATGATCCGTGGTCGAACGCTCTTTGAGGCGGATGCGATGCCCTGTAGCCATGTGGTTCGTCAGCTCACTTCGTGATCTTGGCATTTGCCGGCGCCCATCGTACGGCCACCCTCACGGATGGCGAAACGGAGGCCCTCGTCCATGGCGATCGGCTTACCCAGCTCGACCGTGATCGATGTTGTCACCAGGCATCACCATCCGGTGCCCTCCGGCAACTGGGATCGTCCGTCACATCCGTGGTCCGGAAGAAGAACTGCGGCCGATAGTTGTTGAAGAACGGCTTGTGACGACCACCCTCCGACGCGGTCAGCACATACACCTGACCCTCGAAGTTCGTGTGCGGCGTGATGCTGCCCGGCTTGCACAACACCTGACCACGCTCCACCTCCCTCCTTCTTCGTCCCACGCAACAACGCAATCACGTTGTCACCAGCCTGACCTCATCGAGCAACTTGCGGAACATCTCCACACCCGTGCACACCGTCTTCTGCGTCGGACGCAAACCAACGATCTCGATCTCATCACCCGTGTGAACCTTGCCCTGCTCCACCTTCCCGGTGACCACCGTGCCACGACCCGTGATCGTGAACACATCCTCGATCGGCATCAAGAACGGCTTGTCCAGATCACGCTGCGGGTTCGAACGCCTCATCACACGCCGCCATCAACTCCATCACCTTGTCCTGCCACGCACTGTCACCCTCCAGGGCCTTCAACGCGCTGACACGAACCACCGGGCAATCATCACCAGGAACCTGTACTCGTTCAGAAGCTCACGAACCTCGAGCTCGACGAGCTCCAACAGCTCCGTCCCCTCCACCATGTCCGCCTTGTTCAACGCCACCACGATGTACGGCACAATCCACCCGACGAGCCAACAACACATGCTCACGCGTTCGCGGCATCGACCATCCGTCGCCGCAACCACCAGAATCGCCCCATCCACCTGCGCAGCACCCGTGATCATGTTCTTGATGTAGTCGCACTGACCCGGCATGTCCACATGCGCATAATGACGATTCGCCGTCTCATACTCGATATGCGCAATCGAGATCGTGATCCCAATGCTTCCTCCGGCGCCTTGTCGATCTGATCGAACGGCGTGTACTGAGCCAACCCACGATCCGCCAACGTCTTCGAGATCGCGCGGTAAGTGTAGGTCTTGCCATGGTCGATGTGGCCCATGGTGCTGATGTTGACGGCGCGGCTTGGAAGTGCGCTCGAACTTCGCCTTGCTCATGATGGTCTCCGCTTTCGGGGATCAAGTGGGTTGTCAAAGAACGCAGCGAGTGTAGCGGCGCCCCCGGCCCAACTCCACCAGCTCTCGGGCCGAAACCGGCAAGCGCGACCCGCCGGTAGCGGCCGGCCAGGGCGAGGCCAGGGGCGCCACCGTCTCTGACAGACTCCACGGCGTGGATGCGGACGTCCTGCTCCGGGTGACGGCGCTCACCAAACGGTATCCAGGCGTCACCGCGCTCGACGGGCTGACCCTCGACGTGCCCCGCGGTCGCATCGGCCTGGTCGGCGCGAACGGCGCCGGAAAGTCGACGATGTTCCGTCTGCTGCTCGGGCTCACCCAACCGACGGAGGGCCACATCCAGGTGTGCGGTGTGGACGTGGCCGCCGACCCGATCGAGGTGCGGTCGCGTCTCGGGTACATGCCCGAGCACGACTGCCTGCCCCTCGATCAGACCGCCGCCGATGTGGTGTCGACCTTCGGTGAGCTGAGCGGCCTGCCCCGCCGGGCAGCACGTCAGCGGGCATCCGACATCCTCGATCTGGTCGGGCTCGACGAGGCCCGCTTCCGGCCCATCGGCGGGTTCTCCACCGGTATGCGGCAGCGCACGAAGCTCGCGCAGGCGCTGGTGGGTGACCCCGAACTGGTGCTGCTCGACGAGCCGACGGCCGGGCTCGACCCCCTGGGCCGGGAGGAGATGTTGGCGCTGGTGGCCCGGCTCGGCACGTTCGGCATCTCTGTGATGATGGCCACCCACCTGCTCGACGACGTGCAGCAGGTGTGCGACCACGTGGTGATGATCGACGCCGGCAGGCTTGTCGTGGCGGGCGAGACGGCGTCGCTGCTCGACCGCACCGGTGTGGTGACGGTCGACGTGGGCCTGCGCCACCACGACCTGATCGCCGGGTTGGCGAGTGCGGGCGTGGACGCCACGGTGGTCAACGGGGCCGTCGAGGCCACTATCGAGGGCGACCAGCAACTCGATCTCGTGCGCGACGTGGTCGCCGATCTCGGCCTTCCCCTGTTCCGGCTGACCACCAGGCTCACCTCGCTCGACGAGGTGTTCCTGCGGAGCGCGGGAGGGCCGGAGTGAGCGCCGCAGCGGAGA
>JAWKHX010000018.1:0-94802 GCA_041394605.1 Ilumatobacteraceae bacterium | reverse complement strand
ATCACCGTCACCCTGCGGGTGCTCGGCGCGGTGCGGGCCAACACCCGCGCCCGGGCCGAACTGCTGCACGGGGCGCAGACCGACCCGCTCACGGGGCTGCCCAACCGCAGCGTGCTGCTCGGCCACATCAACGACCTCATGCGCACGTCGTGGAGCGCCGAGGTGCACCCCACCCTGTTCTTCGTGGACCTCGACCGGTTCAAGAACATCAACGACTCGCTCGGGCACGCGGCCGGCGACGAGGTGCTGGTCACCGTCGCCCGCCGCCTGCTGAACGCCGTGCCCGAGGCCGCCACCGTGGCCCGGTTGTCCGGCGACGAGTACGTGGTGCTGGACCCCGCCTCACGCTCGCAGGGCGCCTCGATGGCGCTCGCCGAGCGGCTGCTGGCCGTGTTCCGCGAGCCGCTGGCGCTCAGCCAGGGCGACGTGTTCGTCACCGCCAGCATCGGCGTGGCCGAGATCAACCCCACGTCCAGCACCTCGGCAGAAGACCTCGTGCGCCACGCGGACACCGCGATGTACCGGGCCAAGGACGCCGGGCGCAACTGCGTCGCCGTCTACGACGAGAGCATGCACGAGCGGGTCGCCCACCGCCTGGCCGTGGAGACCGCGCTGTACCGGGCGCTGGACCGCCGCGAGCTGCGCCTGTTCCACCAGCCGATCCTCGACCTGCAGTCCGGCGATGTGGTCGGCTTCGAGGCACTCATGCGCTGGCAGCAGAGCGACGGCACCATCGTCTCCCCCGCCGAGTTCATCCCGATCGCCGAGGACACCGGCACCATCGTGCCGATCGGCTCGTGGGCCTTGCTGGAAGCGCTCGGCCAGCTGCGCCGCTGGATCGACGACGGGGTGTGCAGCCCGTCGGCCACGATGTCGGTCAACGTCTCGCCGCGCCAGCTCAGCGACACCAACTTCCCCGCCATCGTCAGCGAGGCGCTCACCCGCTCCGGCGTGTCGCCCCAGCTGCTGTGGCTGGAGGTCACCGAGAGCGTCATGATCGCCGAGCCGGAGCTGGCGCTGAACACCCTGCGGCGGCTGCGCTCCCTCGGCGTGCGGGTGGCCCTCGACGACTTCGGCACCGGCTACTCCTCGCTGTCCCTGCTGCAGAAGTTCCCATTGCAGCGGATCAAGATCGACCGGGCGTTCGTGCACGGCGTGGCCGACAACCCCAACGACCGCAGCCTGGTGCGCACCATCGTGGCCATGGGCCGCTCGCTCGGGCTGGACATGGTGGCCGAGGGCGTGGAGAGCGTGCACCAGTTGCAGGTGCTCAGCGACCTCGGCTGCATGAAGGCCCAGGGCTTCCTCATCAGCCACCCGGTGCCGCCCGACGCGATGCGCAGCACCGTGGCGGCCCTCGAACGGCTGGGCCATTTCCCCGGCCTGCGCCCGTCAACGGTCAGCCCCGGAAGCTGACCACCGGGGTCACTGCTTCAGCCAGTCCTTGAACCGCCCGAAGGCGGTGGTGGGCGGCGGCGCGGCCGCAGCCTTCACCTTGGACTTGGCCGCCACTTTGGCCGGCGCTTCGTGGCACTTGCACCGCTGGGCTCGCGGCACATCGGCCAGCACATGCTCGACGTGCGCCCCACAACCGGCCCAGCTGGGCTTCCCACACTTGCGACAGGTGACTCGACGGCACATACCCCGGAGGGTATCACGCGAACGGGCGCCGCCACACTCGTGACGGCGCCCGTCCAGCGGGAATCAGGCCACCGGCTCAGCCGGGGCGGCCGGAGCCGCACCGAGCCGCCGGATGAGGCTGGCCGCCAGGCCCTCGATGCTGCCGGCGCCACCGCCGGCCACCAGCACGTCGGGCATGACGTTGACGCCACCTTCGGCGATGGCGTTGATCGCCGCGACGACCGCGGTCGCCGCCGGGCCCAACGCCTCCTTCTGGGCCTCGAAGCCCTGTGCCCTGGCCAGGCCCAGTGCCTCTGCTGCCTTCGCCTCGGCGAGGCCGACCGCTTCGGCGCGGCTGGCCTCGGCGGCACCGACGTTCTGCACCTTGCTGGCCTCGGCCTCGCCGAGCACCTGGACCCTGGTGGCGTCGGCCCGACCGAGGACTTCCACCTTGGTGGCCTCGGCGCGTGCCGTCGTCTCCACGAACGCCGCCTCGCCCCGGGCCTGCTCGGCCCGAGCCTCCGCAGCGTTGCGGTTGATCTCGATGCTCACCTGGCTGCTGGCCAACTGGCCCTGCATCTCGGCGGTACCACGAGCCTTCTCGACCTCGATCCGGGCGTGCTGCGCTTCGCGCTGCTCGTGGAACGTGGCCTTCTCCTGGCGGGCGATCTCCCGCTCCGTCAGCACCTTCACCAGTTCGGTGGGGAACACGACGTCCTGGATGTAGACGCCGCGGGTCTCCACCTCGTAGCTGGCGAGGTAGCCGGTGATGGCTTCCAGCGCCGCCTGCTGCACCTCGTCGCGGGTCTCGATGAAGCGAACCGCTTCGAGCCGCTGCAGGGTGTTGCGAAAGTGGTTGCCCACTGCGGACTGGAGCACCTCGTTGACCAGGTTGGCCATCGTGCCGACCATGGAGATCACCTTCGGTGCCTTGGTGTCGCTGACGTGGATCTGCACCTGCAGATCGATGCGGAAGACGAAGCCCTCACGGCTCTTGCCCTCGATCGGGCTCAGTTGGGCATCCAGGTTGTGGGCCTGGCTGACCGACGTCGCCCAGTTGAGGGTGAGGATGCTGGTGGGCACCAGTTCGGCGGCGTAGATGCGCGGGTTGATCGGGTACTTGCCGGTGCGCAGCGGCTCTTGCCAGATGCCGCGGCGGCCGGGGCGCACGATCGACCCGAACTTGAACTCGCTGCCCGACGTGTCCAGGGTGGGCAGGCCGACGAAGCTCTTGATGACCGCCACTTCGCCCTGCCGGACCACCAGCATCGGCACCATCTCCACGCTCACGAGGAACGGGTTGAGGAGGTAGGCGCCGTAGAGCAGGGGGTCGTGCTGCAGGCCGATGCGGCCGCCGTGAGCGACGAAGGCCTGGAAGTCCTGGTAGTTGTTGTGCAGCGTGTTCTTGCTGCCCAGCAGGGTGTCGATGATCTCCGCATCAGAGACCACCTCGCCCTGCATGGCGGCCACGTCGTCGAAGCCACCCAGCCGGCTGGCGATGTCGCCGCTGGGCAGCGGCTCGCCTTCCAGCGTGGTGACGATGCCCACCATGTCCGTGGTGCCCCGGGGGGCGATCACGGTGACCTCCAACTGCTCCGGCGCGAGGCCGAAGGCAGCCGGCGACAGCCCGCCACGCCCGCCGGACAGCGCCTTCAGTTCGGCGCTCACCGGCATGCCGTACACACGGTGCGGCGTGATGACGAGGAAGGCTGCCGGGTGGATCGGCACCAGCGTGCCCGGGGGGAGGACCGGACGCTGGACACCCTTCTGGCCGCCGTTGGCGAGGAACGCCTCGAGCGAACTGAAGTTGCCGAACTCCTCGTGGTAGATGGCGCTCTTGGCGCCGATCGGGAGGGGTGCGCCCACCTGGGCGATGACGACGCCGATCTCACCGGCGGGCACCTGCACCCAGGGGTGCTTGGTGACGCCGTAGACGGGCCACAGCTTGAACCGCAGGCCGGGCATCAGCAGCCGGGCCTGGAAGCCTGCCTCACCGTGCAGTGCGACCGGGTTGCCCTCGGCCAGGCTGCGGCGAGCCAGGCGCTTGTTGACCAGACCGATCTCGCTGGGGCCGATGCTGTGCAGGCTGCGCAGCGCGACGAACAGCAGGAGAACGATGACAACAAGGAGAACGATGCCGACGGTCAGCATCGCCCACCTCCTTTCTTCCACGAAGGAACGAGATGGAATTGCCGACCAGACTTCCCGGCTTCCAGACCTGTGCGATTGGTATGGCACATGTCCGTCACTTGTTCTACACCTGTCTGGTCTCCACGTCAAGGGATTCTCGGACGATCCATTCGGCCCCGGCCGTGCGGTGGTACAGCCGGATCTGCCAGGAGGCTGGTGCCGACGGGTCCGCCCACTCCCCCACCCACTCCTTCGCCAGCCCCCCGAGCGCGCCGGCGGCGGCCGGGTCGAAGCCGTACGCCAGGCTGAGGTGCAGCCGGTCCTTCAGTCGGATGCCGTCCGTCCGCGTGGCCGCGGGCGCAGCGTGGGCAAAGTGGGCGGCGACCGAGCGCAGCCATGGGCTGTCCACCGCCAGCAGGTGGACGTCGTCCTGCAGCACCAGGCCCGTCACGCGGACGGGCGGCTCGGGCGGCGGGCCGGCCCGGCGGACGGCGCCAGCCAGTGCCCGCCGGTACGCCGCCCAGTCCGGCGCGGTGTCGTGGAAGAAGCCGGTGAGGGTGACGTGCGGCGGGAACTCGTGCGCGGTGTTGGGCCCACACGCCGCTGCTGCGGCCCCGTAGTACCGGCCCAGCGCGTCGGCCAGCGGGCCCGCCGGGCAGGCATACAGGATGATCTCGGCGATCAGCCGGCCCCCAGGCGCTCGATGGCCACGCCCTTCAGCCGCTTGTAGTCCACCTTGCCGTTCGGCGCCCGGCCGATGGTGTCCACCACCACCAGATGACGTGGCGCCTTGTAGTGGGCCAGGTGCTCCTTCACATGGTCGGCCAGATCGTGCAGTTCGGGCGGCGCCGGGCGCAGCCTCGACCACGGCGCAGATGGTCTCGCCGAAGCGGTTGTCCGGCAGGCCCACCACGACCGCGTCGCGCACCGCCGGATGCTGCTTCAGCGCTTCCTCCACCTCCTCCGGGAAGACCTTCTCGCCACCGGTGTTGATGCACACCGAGCCGCGGCCGAGCAGCAGCAAGGTGCCGTCCTCGTTGACCTCCGCCCAGTCACCGGGCACGCTCCAGCGGCGGTCCTCGAACGTGCGGAACGTCTGCGCCGACTTCTCCGGGTCCTTGTAGTAGCCCACGGGGATGAACCCGCCCACGGCCACCAGGCCGCGCTCGCCGGAGCCCGGCTCCACCCGCCGGCCGTCCTCGGTGAACACCTGGCAGCTGGGCCCGAGCATGAACCGGGCGGTCTGGCTGGTGCCGCCGGCGGTGCTGACCGAGGCCCCCATGCCCACGGCCTCCGACGAGCCGAACGAGTCGAACAGGGCGGCCTGCGGGACATGGCGCAGCAGGCCCTGCTTGTTGTCCTGGCTCCACATGACGCCCGACGACGACATCATCACCACCGACGACAGGTCGTACGTGTCCGGGTTGGCGTCCAGGTGTTCCAGCATCGGGCCGGCGAACGCCTGGCCGACGATGATGATCGAATTGACCTTGTTGCGCTGCACCTCGCCGAACAGTTCGGCCACGTCGAAGTGGCGCGACGGGAGGGTGACGATGGTGCCGCCCAAGTTCATGGCGATGAGGCTGGAGAACTGCCCGGTGCCGTGCATCAGCGGGCACGCCGAGAGCAGCACCAGGCCCGGGTTGGCCGGCCCCACCCGCGACGCCAACTCCGCCAGGCTCTCGGCCGGCGGGATGCCGAGCGTGGCGTTGCCGCCGGCGCCGAGCACGTTGAACAGATCGTCCTGGCGCCACATGACACCCTTCGGCATCCCCGTGGTGCCGCCGGTGTAGAGCAGCAGCAGGTCGTCCGGGCTGCGCCCCCAGGGGCCGCGCACCGGACCAGTGACCTTGCTCGACACGACTTCCTCGTAGTCCATCGCCCAGCCGGGGACGGCCTGGGTGCCGTCGTCCACGCAGTACCACCGCTTCACCTTCGGCAGTTCGTGACGCACGTGCTCCACCAGGTCGGCGAACGCGGCGTGGAACACCACCGCCTCGGCATCGGCGTTGTCGAACAGGTACACGATCTCGTCGTGGCCGTACCGGTAGTTGGTGTTGACCGGCGCGAAGCCCCCCTTGAAGGCAGCGATGTACGTCTCCAGGTACTCCGGGCAGTTGTACAGGTAGGCCGCCACCTTGCTCTGGTGGGACAGCCCGGCGGCCAGCATGTCGGCGGCCAGCGCGTCGGCGCGGGCGTCGAACTGGCCCCAGGTGATCACCCTGTCGCCCTGCACCTGGCACGGGCGATCCGGCACCTTTGCCGCCACCGCCTCGTACACGTCCGCGAAGTTCCACTCGGTCATCTCAACCCCCATGTCGTCGACCGGCCGCCAGCATGGCAGAACCGGCGCACCGACTCACTGCTAGACAATGCGGATGCTCCGAGCCCGCACCTCCCGTCGCACCGTGCTCGCCGCCGCGATGTCCGTGACCACGCTGCTTGCTGCGTGCTCCGACGACAGCACGCCGGCCGACGCCACGCCGACCACTGCCGCGGCAACCTCCACCACTGCAGCGGCGCCCACCACCGAGGCGGCCACGGACGGCCTCTTCGGCACGGTGGAGGTGCAGCCCGGGCCGGTCAGCACGCTCACCGGCGTGGTGACCGCTGAAGTTGCCGACGGCACCACGGTCACGGCATCGATCGACGGGCCCGGCGTCACCGCCGAGACGCTCGTGGTGCCAGTGGCGGGCGGGGTCGAGGTGCAACTGATCGGCCTGCGTGCCGAGGCGGACTACACCGTGACGCTGCACGCCACCGCCGACGGCGCCGAGGACTCCGCCGAGGTCACGTTCACGTCCGGCGCCCTTCCCACCAACCTTCCTCCGATGGATCTGCGGGTCAACACCGACCAGGTGGCGGACGGGATCACCCTGTTCGACGCCGACCCGTGGGGCGGCGCCCCGGAGGGCACGCCGTCGTACATCCTCGGCATGGACCGGGACGGCGAGGTGGTCTGGTACCACCCCAACCCCACGCGGGTGGAAGACATCGAGGTCACCGCACACCACACCGTGCTGTTCAACACCGACGACGTCGCAATCCGCGAGGTGGACCTCCTAGGCCGGCCCGTGCTGGACATGGCCACCCAGGCTGCGGTCCGCAACGACCGTCTGGGCCTGGCGGCCGACGCCGTGCAGGTGCCGATCGAGAGCACCCACCACGAGATCACCGAACTGCCCAACGGCAACCTGCTCACCCTGTCCACCGCGTTGGTGCCGATGGACGCTGCGGACACCCAGCGCCTCTGTGGGAAGGACTCGCTGAACGTGGTGGAGGACGTGGTGGTGGAGTTCGACCGCGAGGGCAACATCGTCCAGGAGTGGAAGATGAGCGACTACTTCTCCCCCGCCGAGCGACCCGGCACGGAGTTGTGCGTGGACGCCTTGCCCGTCGGCCCGCCGGGGTCGCTGTACGACGTGCAGGTGGTGGACTGGACGCACGCCAACGCCGTGTTCCTCGACGAGGCGAGCAACTCGCTGATCCTCTCGCTGCGCCACCTGGACGCCGTGATGGCCATCCGCTACGCAGCGGATGCCGACGGCCCTGCCGGTGAACTGCTGTGGGAGCTCGGCCCGGAGGGCACGATCGCGTTCACCGACGGCTCGGAGCCCTTCTACCACCAGCACGCGCCGGAGTTCAGGGCGGACGGCACGCTGCTGCTGTTCGACAACGGCAACACCCGGCCGGGCACGTTCCCCCAGGGCGACCTGCCCGGTCGCAGCCGTGCCGTGGCCTACCGGCTGGACCTCGAGGCCGGCACCGCCACCGAGGTGTTCTCCCACGGCGACATGGGCGACGACGGCAACCCCACGTTCGCCGGGTTCCTCGGCGACGCCAACGAACTGCCCAACGGCAACGTGGCCATCGACTACGGGGGCATGGCCTTGGGGCAGGGGCAGTTCGCATCCCGCCTGGTGGAGGTGACCGCCGACGGCACCGTGGCGCGCGACCTGCACATCGGGCTGGACCAGAGCTGGACGGTCTACCGCACCTGCCACGTCGCCACCCTCACCGGTGGCGAGGGTGGCAGTGACTGACGGTTGAGGAGAGGCGACGCCGGGAATCGAACCCGGGTACAGGGCTTTGCAGGCCCTTGCCTAAGCCACTCGGCCACGTCGCCGTCCGCTGCGGCCGGGTTGCCCCGGCGACGGCCCCAGCACGATAGCGGCCGTGCCGCAGGACCGTGCAGTCGCCGCCGCGCCGTGGCAATCTCCATCGCATGACTCGGCGCACCCTGACCCCCCTGCTGCTCGTCGCGCTCTTGGCGGCCTGTGGCGGCGACGACACCGCCACCACCACTGACGCACCCACCACCACCGAGGCGGCCACCACCACCTCCGAGGCGGCCACCACCACGGAGGCGCCCACGACGACCGACGCGCCCACCACCACGGTCGATCCGGCCGCCGCGGCAACCGCCTACGAGGAGCCGGGGCCGTACCCCGTCGGCGTCACCACCCTGCAGTTGGCCAAGGGGCCGCTGGTGGAGATCTGGTACCCGGCGGTGGATGGCAGCGACGGCACCGAGACCTACGACATGCGCGACTACGTGCCGGAGGGCATCCGCGCCCTGCTCACCGCCGACATCCCCGCCGGCGCCACCTACGCCGCCACCCGCGACGCGGGTCTGGCCGACGGCACCTTCCCCGTGGTGCTGTTCAGCCACGGGTTCTCCGGTGTGCGGGTGCAGAGCACGTTCCTCACGTCCCACCTCGCCAGTTGGGGGATGATCGTGATCGCACCCGAGCACCCCAGCCGCGACCTCACCAACGTGCTCGGCGGCACCGCCAGCGGTGACCGGGCGGACTCCGTGGACGACCTGCTGCAGAGCCTGGATCTGCTCCTCGGCGCCAACGACGACACCACCAGCCCTTCGCCGGGCATGTGGACGGCGAGCGGGTGGTGGCGGTCGGCCACTCGGCGGGCGGCGGCACGATCATCGGCGCCGCCGCCGACCCGCGGGTGGACGGGTACGTCTCCCTGGCCTCGGGTGCCTTCGGCGGGACGACAGGCCTGCCCGACGTGCCGTCGTTCTTCATCGCCGGCGCCGCCGACGGCGTGGTGTCGGCCGAGGAGGTCACCCGCCCGGCCTACGAGGCGTCGCCCTCCCCCAGCCTGCTGTGGATCATCGACGGGGTGGGCCACAACGGCTTCGACGACTTCTGCACGTTCGGCGACGGCAAGGGCATCATCGGCCTGGCCGAAGCCAGCGGGCTCGGGCCGCTGCTGGACGCCCAGCCCGAACTGCGGGCCCTCGGCTCGGACGGTTGCCTGCCACCGGCGCGACCGGCGGACACCACGTTCCCGCTCATCCGCCACGCGGTGACGGCGTGGATCCGTGCTCTCTTCGGCGAGGACCCGGCACCAGTGGGTCTCGACCCCGAAGTGGCGGCGGCGCTGGAGGTACCGGTGGAGATCGCGGAGAAGTAGTCAGGCCGGCGGTTGGCGCGACGACAGCGCCAACAGGTTGCCGTCCGGATCGCGGAAGAAGGTCATCCACTCGCTCAGTCCGGGCTCGCCGAACAACCCGCCCTCGTCGTGGAAGATGACGTGCGGCTCGTCGTCGAACACGACGCCGTTCGCCTCGAGATCGGCACGGCCCGCACGGATGTCGTCCACCTTCAGGTACAGCACCGACGCTCCCCGCTCACTGCCGGCCGCCTCGAGGATCAGCCGTACCCCGCCGGTGTCGATGAAGGCGATCGAGCCGAACGTGGCGATGTGCCGCAGGCCGAGCACGTCGCGGTAGAAGCCGACCGCCCGCTCCAGGTCCGCCACCGGAACGCTGACCTGACGCAACCCCGTGATGCCCATGAGTCGGGAGCGTACGCCTGCGGCGGTCTACCCTGCGGCGCATGGCCGACGACCTCGCATTGATCCGGGAGGCGGTCAGCGCCCTGTGCACCGGCTTCGACGACCACTACTGGAGCGCCTGCGACCAGGAGCACCTCTTCCCGTGGGACTTCTACCGGGCGATGGCTGCGGCGGGCTGGATCGGCATCGCCATCCCCGAGGAGTACGGCGGGGGCGGGCGCGGCATCCTCGAAGCGGCGGCCGTGCTGGAGGAGGTGGCCGCGTCGGGCGCGGCGATGAACGGGGCCAGTGCGCTGCACATGAGCATCTTCGGCATGCAGCCGGTGATCCGCCACGGCAGCGATGAACTGAAGGCCCGCTTCCGTCCCTCCGTCGCCGACGGCAGCCTGCACGTGGCCTTCGGCGTCACCGAGCCGGACGCCGGCACCGACACCACCCGGATCACCACCCGCGCCGTCCGCGACGGGGATCACTACCGCATCACCGGGCGCAAGGTGTGGACGTCCAAGGCACTGGAGGCGGACCGCATCCTGCTGCTCACCCGCACCACTCCCCTGGCCGAGTGCCCCCGGCCCACCGACGGGATGACCCTGTTCCTGGTGGACAAGCACGCGCCGGGAGTGGGTGTCACCCCGATCCCCAAGATGGGTCGCAACGCGGTGGCCAGTTGCGAGACGACCTACGACGACGTGGTGGTGCCCGCCGCCGATCGGGTCGGCGACGAGGGCGCCGGGTTCCGTTACCTGCTCGACGGGCTGAACGCAGAGCGGGTGCTGATCGCCGCCGAAGCCATCGGCATCGGCCGGGCCGCCATCCGCACCGCCGTGGCCTACGCCAAGGAGCGGGTGGTGTTCGGCCGCCCGATCGGCCAGAACCAGGGCATCGCCTTCCCGCTGGCGGAGGCCCACGCCCGGCTGCGTGCCGCGGACCTGATGGTGAAGGAGGCTGCCCGCCTGGTGGACGCCGGCGCGCCCTGCGGGGAGGAAGCCAACCTGGCCAAGTACCTCGCCGCCGAAGCAGGGTACTTCGCCGCCGATCGCGCCGTGCAGACGCTCGGCGGCTTCGGCTACGCCACGGAGTACCACGTGGAGCGGTACTTCCGGGAAGCGCGGCTGATGCGCATCGTTTCCATCAGCCAGGAGTTGGTGCTCAGCTATGTGGCCGAGCACGTGCTCGGACTTCCACGCGGATACTGAGTGTTACCCTGCTCCAATGCAGGGTTCCCGACGACAGTTCCTCACCCGTTCGGCCCAGCCGGGGATACTCCTCGGTGGTGGCGTGCCGCTGCTGCAGGCCTGCGGCGACGACGATTCGTCCTCCGGGGGCGAGAAGGCGGGCCCGATCGCCGACGGGCTGGAGCCCGAAGCCGGCCCGCTGCGCATCCTCAACTACGCGGACTACGTGAGCCCGGACGTCATCGCCGCCTTCGAGGAGCAGTACGGCGTGAAGGTGGAGATCACCACGTTCGACACGGACACCGAGGCCATCACCAAGCTGGCCTCCGGGGCCATCAAGGCCGACGTGCACCACTCGATGGCCATCTACAGCGTCGCCAACCTGGTGGCCGGCGGCATCCTCCAGCCGCTCAACAAGAGCTACATCCCCAACGCTGCCAACGTGCTGAGCGCGTTCAACGACCCGTGGTACGACCCCGGCGCCGCCTACTCGCTGCCGTATACCTACTTCGGCACGGGCATCGGCTACCGCAGCGACCGCATCTCCGCCGAGGAGGTGGAAGCCCAGGGGTGGGACACCATCTGGAACGCCACGGCGTTCAAGGGCGAGGTGTCGGTGCTGGACGACGAGCGCGAGGCGTTCACGATGGCGATGCTGCGCCGCGGCATCACCGACATCAACACCGCCGATCAGGCCACCATCGACCAGGCCCTGGCCGACCTCACCGAACTGATCGACCTGGTGAACGTGAAGGTCAACATCGAGGGCTACAAGGACATCCCCGAGGGCACCACCACCATTGCCCAGACGTGGAGTGGCGACCTCATCACCGGCGCCAACAACTACCTGCCCGAAGGCACCGACGCCAGCGTGCTGGGCTTCTGGCACCCGCCCGCCGGGCAGTACGTGCTGACCAACGACGCGATGGGTGTGGTGGCCGACGCCGAGCACCCGGTGCTGGCCCACCTGTACCTCAACTTCATCCTGGACAACGACATCGCCGAGGAGAACTTCGGCTGGGTCGGCTACCTGCCGGCCATCACCAAGCTCGACGCGGACTACCTCATCGACGCCGGGTGGGTGCCCGAGCACCTGCGCAACTGCGTGCCCACGGCGGAGGAACTGGCGCAGGCGCTGTACATCAAGTCGCTCGGCGTGGACGGTGACGCCAAGTGGGCGGAGGCATGGTCGACGTTCAACGCCGGCGGCTGAGCCGCCAGGATCGGGTGTGGGCGACGTTCGCCCTGCCCGGCATCACCTGGCTGGTGATGTTCTTCCTCGTGGCCATCTACGCGGTCGCGGCCATCGCCTTCGGCAAGGTCAACCCGCTGCTGCGGACCGCCGAACCCGAATGGAACCCGTTCCGGTGGGACATCTCGGCCATGCGCGACATGCTCGACCGGGTGGTCAACGGGCCGCTGCGCCAGGTCTTCGTGCGCACGTTCCTCTTCGTGCTGCTGTCGCTGGCCGGCTGCATCGCGATCGGGTTCCCTGTCGCCTACTTCGTCGCCCGCAAGGCCGGCCCGCGCCGTGGCCTGCTGCTCGGGCTGCTCGTCCTGCCGTTCTGGATCAGCTACCTGATGCGCATGCTGGCCTGGACCAACCTGCTGCAGCCGGACGGGCTGGTCAACAAGGCGCTGGAGTGGGTGGGCCTGATGGACACGCCGCGCAACTGGCTGGACGGGTCATGGTCCACCGTCGTCTGGGGGCTGGTCTACGGCTATGTGCCGTTCTTCATCCTGCCGCTGTACAGCGCGCTGGAGCGTCTGGACGGCCGCCTCATCGAGGCCGGGCGGGACCTCGGCGCCGGCCCGGTGCGCACCTTCCTCAGCGTCACCCTGCCGCTGTCCGTGCCGGGCCTGATGGCCGCCTCGGTGGTGACGATCCTGCCGATGTTCGGCGACTACTACACCAACAGCTACCTCACCAGCGGCTCGCCGCGGGTCAACATGGTCGGCAACCAGATCGAGGACTACCTGCGCGGCAGCGGGCAGCCCAACAAGGGCGCCGCGCTGGTGCTGATCCTCATGGCCCTCTTGTTCGTGCTGATGGTGTACTACCTCGTCTCGATGCTGCGCGAGCAACGGAGGGCCGAACGATGAGGCGGCGCTGGCGGAACCGGCGCGGCGCCCCGGCCCTGGCAGTCATCACCTGGTTGTACGTCCTTTGGTCGCTGGTGCCGGTGCTCGTGGCCGCACGCATCTCGCTGAACGACGGCAAGAGCCGGTCGACCTTCCAGCCGATGTCCTGGCGCTGGTACTGGGGTGATGCCAACGCGTCGCTGTTCCACGACGACTCGCTGCACACGGCGATGATCAACACGCTGGAACTGGCGGGAATGACCGTGCTGTTCGCCACACCGCTCGGCGTGGCCATGGCCATCGGCCTGCACCGCTGGCGGGGGCGCACGTCGTCCGCGGCCAACGGGCTGATGCTGGTGCCGATCGTGACCCCCGAGATCGTGTTCGGCGTGTCGCTGTTCCTCGTCTTCTCCCAGTTGTACACCGACGTGCCCGGTGGGCTCACCCGCCAGGTGCTCGGCCACATCACCTTCACCGTGTCGTTCGTGGTGGTGATCGTGCGCGGGCGGTTGTCGGCCATCGGCGGCCAGTACGAGGAGGCGGCGCGCGACCTGGGGGCCTCCCGGTGGCAGGCGATCCGTCTGGTACTGCTGCCCCTGCTGGCGCCGGCCATCTTCGCCGCCGGCATGGTGGTGTTCGCCACCTCCGTCGACGACTTCGTGATCTCGTCGTTCCTGTCCACCGGCGAGTCCACCGAGACCGTGCCGATCAAGATCTACTCCGCATCGCGGGCCGGCTCCACACCCGCGCTGAACGCGCTGGCCACGGTGATGACGCTGCTGACCCTCACGGCCGTGGGCGGTGCGGCGCTGATCCTGCGGGCCATCAGCCGCCGGCAGGGCGCCGACGACGGGGGCCTGGCAGGCATGGCCACCTGATCTGCCATCATGGCGACGACGAGGAGATCATGAATACCGCGACCACACCCCGCTTCGTCCGCGCCGACGGCCCCGACAAGGTCACCGGCAGCGGCCGCTACACCGCCGACCTCACACTCACCGGCATGCTCACGGCCAAGTTCCGCTACGCGGACGTCAGCAGCGCCCGCATCACCCGCCTGGACGTCTCCGCCGCCCGGCAGATCCCCGGCGTGTTCGCCGTGCTCACCGCCGACGACGTGCCCGACGTCCGCTACGGCGGTTTCGTGCAGGACCGCACCCTGTTCGCCCGCGACGTGGTGCGCTACGAGGGCGAAGTGTTGGCCGCCGTGGCCGCGGTGGACGCCGCCACGGCGCAGCGGGCGCTCGACGCCATCGTCGTGGAGTACCAGCCGCTGCCCGCGGTCACCGACGTGGAGGCCGCCCTGGCCGACGACGCGCCGCTGGTGCACGAGGGCTGGGAGGGGTATGGCGCCGCCGGCGTGCTGGTGCGCAACGGCAATGACGCCTCGTTCAGCAGCATCGCCAAGGGCGACGTGGAGGCCGGCATGGCCGAGGCCGACGTGGTGGTGAAGAGCCGCTACGTGGCGGATGGGTGCCACGCCGCGCCCATCGAGCCCCGCGCCGTGGTCGCCCAGTGGGAGGGCAACAAGGTCACCATCTGGTCCAGCACCCAGGTGCCGTTCGACGCCCGCGCCGGCGTGTGCGAGACGCTGGAACTGCCGGCCAGCCGGGTGCGGATCATCGTGCCCCACCTGGGCGGCGGGTTCGGCGGCAAGTGCGGGTTCCACTATGAGGCGCACGTGGCCGCGCTGGCCCGTGCCGCCAAGCGGCCGGTGAAGCTGGTGTTCAGCCGGCGGGAGGAGTTCCTGGCGCCGGACCGCCGCCGAGAAGGCATCGTCTACGAATTGGAGACCGGGGTGAAGGCCGACGGCACCATCACCGCCCGGCGCACCTGGCTGGCCATCGACAACGGCGCCTACACGGCGGACAGCGGGTTCTTCCCCCAGATCGCGGCCATGCACTCGCTCGGGCCGTACCGCATCCCCCACGTGCTGGCCGAGGCCCACCTGGCGTACACCAACCACCAGCCGTCCGGCTCCGTGCGGGCGCCAACCGCCCCGCAGACCTGCTGGGCGGTGGAGAGCCACACCGACGAGGTGGCGAAGGCGATCGGCATGGACCCCGTGGAGTTCCGCCGCAAGAACGCCGTGGACACCGGCGTGGAGGGGCCGAGCGGCCAGGTGTACGGCGAGATCGGGCTGCAGCAGTGCATCGAGGCCGCCACCAACGCCGCCGGCTACGGGCAGGACCTGCCCGACGACGAAGCCATCGGGGTGGCCATCGGCTGGTGGCCGAGCTTCTCCGTGCCCAGCGGCGCCTACGTGAAGATCGACGGCGATGGCACCGGCCAGGTCATCACGGGTGCGCAGGAGTGCGGAACCGGCGCCGTGATGACCCTGCGCATCCTGGCGGCCGAGGAACTGGGCATGAACCCGGAGGACTTCGAGCTGGTCTACCAGGACACCAGCGTCGCCCCGTACGACATGGGCGCCACCGGCTCGCAGACCCTGTTCAACAACGGGCGAGCCGTGGTGGCCGCCGCCGGCCAGGTGGCCGAGCAGCTCAAGCAGCTGGCCGCCGATCAGCTGGAGGCCTCCCCCGCGGACATCGTGCTCGCCGACGGTGCGGCCTCGGTGGCCGGGACCCCGTCGAAGTCCGTCAGCATCGCCGAGCTCGCCGGCATCGCCGCCGGCGGTGAACTGCTGATCGGCCACGGCTCCGGGGCGCCGCCCGGGCCGCCGGCGTTGCAGGGGTCCACCTGCGTCGGCGACATCGGCATGGCCGCCTGGGTGGCCCCGCAGTTCAGCTGCCACGCCGTGCGCGTCAAGCTGGACCGGGACACCGGCGTCGCCCGCGTGGTCCACGTCAGCGCGGCCCACGACTCGGGCACGATCATCAACCCGGTCGGCGCCCAGGGTCAGGTGGAGGGTGCCGTGATGATGGGCATCGGGCAGGCGCTCACCGAAGGCACCCGCTACGACGACACCGGCAACCAGCGCAACGCCGCCCTGCTGGAGTACAAGCTGCAGACCTGCGCCGACGCCCCGCCGGTGGACATCCACTTCGTGGAGATCGCCACCCCGACGCCGGCCCGCGGGCGCCAAGGGCCTGGCCGAGGCACCGAACGTGGCCACGGCTGCGGCCATCGCCAACGCCCTGGCAGCTGGTCGGCGCCCCGGTCCGGCAGCTGCCGATGACCGCCGAGCGGGTCTGGACGGCCATGCGCGACGCCGATGCGGAGGTGGCGGAATGAGCTTCACCATCGCCACCAGCCTCGGCGACGCCCTCGCTGCTAGCTGCCGGCGCCCGCCCGGTGGCCGGGGGCAGCGACCTCGTCGTCGGCGCCCGCCACGGCAAGGCGCCCCTGCCGGACGACCTCGTCGCCATCGACCGCATCGCCGAGCTGCGCCACATCACCGAGACCGCCGACGGGGTCACCATCGGAGCGCTCGCCACCCACCACGACGTGGAGACCCACCCGCCTCACCACCGTGTACGCGGGCCTGGCCGACGCCAGCGCACTGGTCGGCTCGCCGGCCACCCGCAACGTCGGCACGATCGGCGGCAACCTGATGAACGCCAGCCCGGCGATGGACACCGGGGCCCCGCTGTGTGCCCTGGGCGCCGAGGTGGAGCTCCAGTCGGTGCGGGCAGCACCCGCCGGTTCCCGCTGAAGGACCTGTGGACCGGCCCCGGCCGCACCCAGGCGGCGGCGGACGAGCTGTGCGTCGCCGTCCACATCCCCGGCCGGCGCCGCGGTCCGGCAGCGCCTACCTGCGCCTCGAGTACCGGCGGGCGATGGAGATCGCCGTCGTCGGTGCCGCCGCGGCCGTCAACCTGGACGACGACGGCAACGTCACCGCCCTCTCCATCGACTCAGCGCCGTCGCCCCGACCATCCTGTTCGGGCGGGCCCAGGGCTCGACGGCCGCCAGCGTGGAGGACGCCGCCGCCCAGGCCGCCGCGTTCGCCACCGCCCATTCGACGCCGATCAGCGACGTGCGGGCCAGCGAGGAGTACCGCCGCCACACCGTGGCCGTCATGGCCCGCCGGGCCGTCACCGCGGCAGCCGCCCGGGCCGCCGGCGACGCCATCCCCACCCCCCTCAACCGCACCACCGGCATCGGAGCCGCACGATGAGCATCGACGTCACCCTCACCGTCAACGGGGTGGACTACCCCGTCACCATCGACCAGGGCCGCAACCTGCTCAGCGTGATCCGCACCGAGATCGGCCTCACCGGCACCAAGGAGGGCTGCGACGACTGCGAGTGCGGCGCCTGCATGGTGCTGCTCGACGGGCAGCCGGTGAACTCGTGCAGCTACCTGGCAGCGCAGGCGCAGGGCGGGCCATCACCACCGTGGAGGGCCTGGCCGACGGCGACGCCCTCAACATCCTGCAGCGCAACCTGCTGGAGACGGGTGGGGTCCAGTGCGGGTTCTGCACCCCGGGCATGCTGATGTCGGCCACGGCGCTGCTGGCCCGCACCCCGAACCCGTCCGAGGAGGACGTGCGCATCGGGCTCAGCGGCAACCTGTGCCGGTGCACGGGCTACGCCAAGATCGTCACTGCCGTGCAACGCACCGCGGAGGAGATCGCCGCCGGCTGAGACCGGCTCAGATCGTCGCCAGGGTCTCGGTGTGGCCGTCGACGGCCAGCACCTGCCCGTGCACGAACCTCGCCGCAGGGCTGCACAGCCAGACGGCCGCGGCCCCGATGTCGGCGGCGTCGACGAAGCTGCGCATCGACACCTGGCGTTCGTAGCCCTCACGGATGACGGCCGGGTCCACGCCCGAGCCGCCTCACGCTCGATGACCCCGTCGATGCGCGGCCCGCCGACGGAGCCGGGGGCGATGGCGTTGACCCGGATGCCCTCCGGGCCGAGCTCCATCGCCCACCCCTTGGTCATCCCGATCACGCCCCATTTCGCGGCCGCGTAGGGCGACCGCAGCGGGTAGCCGAGGATGCCGGCGGTCGACGAGATGTTGACGATGGCGCCGCCGGCCCGCTCGCGCAGGAGGGGCACCGCCAGGCGGGTGCAGCGGAACGCGCTGCCGAGGTTGACCTGCACGCAGCGGTCGAACTCGTCCGGGTCCATGTCCTCGACACGGGCGGTCGGCCCGGCGACACCGACGTTGTTGACCAGGATGTCCAAGCCACCCATCCGGCCGCGGACCTCGGTGAACACCCGATCCACGCCGGCGGTCACGGAGACATCGGCCACCACGTCGGGCATGAGCGAGGCGTCCAGGTCCACCACCATCACGGTGGCGCCGTCGGCGCGGAGCGCTGCGGCGATCGCTGCGCCGATCCCCGCGGCGCCGCCGGTGACCAGTGCCCTGCGACCGGCGAGCTGGCTCAGGCGGCGTCCTCACACACGGCGTTGGCGCCGACGACCCCGATGTGCACCCGATCGCCGACGGCGAGGTCGTCGGCGCGGCCCTGGCCGACATCCACGCTGACCAACTGGTCGAAGACGTCCAGGCGGATCCCGACGAGCGTCGTGGAACCCTGGAAGATCACGGACGCCACGGTACCGGGCAGGCCGTCCTCCTGCAGGTGCACGTCCTCCGGGCGGACGAGGAGGTTCACCGCGGAACCGGCGGCCCGCGCCGACATCGCCGGCACGTCCACCCGCAGACCACCGACGGTGACCTCGCCGCCCATGCCCACCTCGGCGCGGAACTCGTTCATCGTGCCCACGAAGCGGGCGACGAAGGCCGTCGACGGCCGGCGGTAGACCTCGGTGGGCGTGCCCAGCTGCTCCACCCGGCCGGCGGACATGACGCACACCCGGTCGCTGATGGCCAGCGCTTCCTCCTGGTCGTGGGTGACGAACAGGGTGGTGATGCCGACCTCGGTCTGGATGCGGCGGATCTCGTCGCGCAGCGACGTGCGCACCTTGGCATCGAGGGCGCTGAGCGGCTCGTCGAGGAGGAGCACCTGGGGCTGCACCGCCAGCGCCCGGGCCAGCGCGACACGCTGCTGCTGGCCACCGGAGAGCTGGTGCGGGTACCGGTCGGCGTACGGCGTCAGCTCCACCAGTTCCAGCATCTCGGCCACGCGATGGTGTCGGGTGACCTTGTCCTGTTTGCGGGTGCGCAGACCGAAGTCCACGTTGTTGGCCACGGTGAGGTTCGGGAACAGGCTGTAGCTCTGGAACACCATGCCCATGTTGCGCCGGTGGGCCGGCGTGCGGGTGATGTCCGCCCCGCCGACCAGCAGCGCACCCGAGTCGGCGAACTCGAAGCCGGCGGTGATGCGCAGGGCCGTCGTCTTGCCGCAGCCGGACGGGCCGAGGAGGGTGATCAGCTCGCCCTCCTTGACGTCGAGGTCGAAGGACTCGAGGGCGACCGTGGGGCCGAACGTCTTGCGGATCGAGATGTAGTCGAGTGTCGTCATGTCGGCTCTGTGATCGGCGCCATGGTGGCGGCGCGGTGGGCGAACGTGCGGTGCTTGCGGTCGCGCTTCTTGGTCAGCACGCCGAGCAGCACGAACAGCAGCGTGGTGGCCAGGAGGACCATCAAGTTGAGGGCGTAGCCCGCTTGGGGCTCGCGCGACGTGTATTCCCGCTGGAACAGGGGCAAAGTGCGCTTGATCAGCAGGCTGGCCAGGGTGAACTCACCGAACACCACCGCCATCGTCAGGAACGACGCCGAGATGATCGCGGTGCGCAGATTGGGCAGCAGCACCCGCCACAGCGTCTGCGTCCATCCACAGCCGAGGCTGCGCGAGGCGTCCACCAGGGTGCGCACGTCCAGCGCCCGGATGCCCGCGTCGATGGAGCGGAACGTGAACGGCAGGGCCATCACCACGTAGAACGGGATCAGCGAGTAGTTGGAGTTGAGGAACCAGCGGACGTGCGGCTGGATCAGCTTGATGCCGGCCACCAGCGCGATCGGCGGGATCATGTACGGCAGCACTGTGAAGAACTCCACCATCGTGCGTGCCTTGGGCAGCTTGAGGTGGACCCACACGGTGGTGGGGATCAGCAGCGCCAGGGTGAGCACGGCCGTGCCGACGGCGAGCTTGAACGACAACGTCAGCGCCGACCAGAACTGGTCCTCCCCGAAGAACGTGCGGAACGCCTCGAACGACCAGTTCTTGAACAGGGTGTCGCGGCCGAGCAGGAAGGCGGGCACGTTCTGCAGCGAGTAGCGGAACAGGGTGAGCAGCGGGGCCACGAAGTACAGCCCCGTGATCGACAGCACCAGCAGCGGCATGAGGTTGGCCCAACGCCGGCTGGGGCGGCCGACCGCCTTCGGGGCCAACGCCGTGGGCGCGGTGGGCGGATCCTCCGGGACCGGGGCGACGGGTTCGGGGATCATGCCGTCCACCGTTCTGCCCGCCGCCTGGCGAGCCAGTAGAACGCCATGCACACGGCGGTGATGATGATCATCCACGAGGCCAGCGAGAAGCCGACGGAGTCCGCCCCGACCTTCACGTCACCACCGAGGAAGAACGCCAGGCGGATGGGCACGATCTTGGAGTTGTCGGTGAGGATGCGGGCGGTGGCGTAGGCGCTGAACGAGTTGGCGAACAGCAGCATCAGGCCACCCAGCAGCGCCGGGGCCAGCACCGGCAGGCCGATCCGCCGCCAGTAGGTGAACGTGGTGCCGCCGAGGTTGGCGCAGGCCTCCCGCCAGGACTGCTTCAGGCCGTCGATGGCCGGCAGGGTGACCAGCACCATCAGCGGGATGTTGAAGTAGCAGTAGACGATGATCAGGCCGGTGGGGTTGCCGAGATCGAAGTCGTTGGCGTAGATGTCCCAGCCGAACCACTTCAGCACGTTGGTGAGCACGCCGGCGCGGGCGCCGAGCAGGGTGATGAAGGCGAAGGCCAGCGGCAGGCCGCCCATGTTCGCGGCGACGCCGCTGAACGACGTGACGACGGTGCGCAGCCACTTCGGGCGGGTGACCGACGCGGCGGCATAGGCCACCACGGTGCCGAGCACGGCGCCCACCAGCGCCGCCCCGAAGGAGAACTTGACCGAGAACCAGAACGCCTGGAAGTTCTGACCCTGGAAGGCCTCCCTCATCGAGTCCAGCGAGAAGCCACCGGTCTCGTTCTTGAAGGAGTTGATGAAGATGCTCGCCGCAGGGATGAGCAGGAACAGCAGCAGGAAGGCGAAGAACGGCACCAGGCCGAGCCACGCTGTACAGCAGGAGCATCGGCGAACTGGTCGCTGCGGTGGCAGGAGCAGTCACGAACTCAGGCGTCCGGCACCATCGGCTTCCAGCTGTCGGCCAGCACCTGCTTGGCGGCCGCAATCTGGTTCGGGGTCAGGAAGCTGACCTGGCTGAGCAGCTCGTCCGGGGGCAGGTTGCCTTCAGCGTCGTCGGTGACCACGCCTTCCTGCACCAGGGTGTCGATGCGGCCGGCACGGCGCCGCCCTCGAGGTAGCCGAGGGCACCGTCGCTGAAGATGTGCTCCAACCACAGCTTCGAGCAGGCCTGGTGCGGGCTGTTCTTGATGACGCCCTGGCCGTAGAAGCCACCGTAGATGCTATCGCTCGGGAAGTTGACCTCCACCGTCAGGCCGGCGTCCTCCAGGTCGGCACGCAGGCCGGGCACGTTGTAGCTCCAGTCGATGGCGATCGGCGTCTCGCCGGAGAGCATGGTCTCCCTTGGTGACGTCGGTGCCGCCGAGGCTGCCTGGAGGCTCTCGCAGGTCGGCGAAGAACTGATGCCGGGCATGATGTCGTCGGTCGAGCCACCGTTGGCCAGGCTGGCGGCCATGACGGCGGCGAAGGCGGCACCGGACTCACGCGGGTCGCCGTTCAGCGACACGAGACCCTTGTACTCGGGCTTCGCCAGGTCGGCGAACGTGGTCGGCGCGTTGGGCACGATCGTCGTGTTGGTGATGATCGCCATGATGCCGTAGTAGGCGGCGGACCAGTTGTGGTCGGCGTCCTTCAGGCCGGCCGGGACCTCGCTGTCCACGGTGAGGGTGTAGGGCTCGAACAGGCCCTTGTCCACCATCTCCTGGGCGATCGCCGGGCTGACGTCCACGTTGTCGGGCATGTCGGCCTGGCCACTCAGCGTCTCCACGGCGTTCATCTCGTCGGCCGACGAGGCGTCGGGGTTGGCCACCGGGTACTCCACGCCGGGATACTTCTCGCCGAAGGCGGCGAGAATGCCCTTGTAGTTGGCCCACTCGTCGGGCAGGGCGATCAGGTTGACCTTGGCGCTATTGTCCAGGCACTCCTGGTACAGGGGCCGCCAGCGGGTCGTCGCCGCCGCCACCGCCGGCGGTGGTGGGTGCTGCCGTGGTGTCGGCAGCCTTCTCATCGTCGCCGCAGGCACCGAGCACCAGCGTGCCCGAGATCAGCATGGCGACGAGCTTGGCGCCCTTCGAGGTACGCATTCTCATTGTCTCCCCTTGTCGGTTCGGCACGCCTCGCCTGCGTGGGCAGGCTTGTCGGCGCACCGTTGCCGACAACGCAATTGCCGCCCGCCCACCCGCAATACTCCGCAGCCGCCACCTGCCGTACACCCGGCGGTAACGTCGCTTCAACCGGGAGTGGCACACTCGCCACCCACGTCATCTGCCAGACAACTTGGCCAGACAAACCTTGGGGACTCCCATGAATTGGGACGCGCTCATCACCTGCGCCATCACCGGGGCCGAAGCACCACGTCCAAGCACTTCGCACGTACCGGTCACGCCGGCGCAGATCGCCGAGCGCCGGCCATCGAGGCAGCGAAGGCCGGCGCTGCAGGGTGCACATCCACGTGCGTGATCCCGAGACGGGCAAGGGCAGCCGCAACACGGAGTATTACGCCGAAGCGGTGGACCGCATCCGCGAGTCCGGCGTGGACGTGGTGGTCAACCTGACGGCCGGCATGGGTGGCGACCTGGTGCTGGGCGGCGACGAGGACGTGCTGCCCCCCAACCCCGACGGCACGGACATGGCCGGCGCCACCGAGCGGCTGGATCATGTACGCCGGATCCTTCCCGAGATCTGCACGCTGGACTGCGGCACGATGAACTTCGCCAGCGGTGGCGACTACATCATGGTCAACACCCCGGGCGTGCTGCGGTCGATGGCCCGCCAGGTGCAGGCGCTCGGCGTGCGGCCCGAACTGGAGGTGTTCGACACCGGCCACCTCGTGCAGGTGAAGGAGATGATCCGCGACGGCCTGCTGGACGACCCGGTGATGATCCAGCTGTGCATGGGCATTGCCTACGGGGCGCCCGACGACCCCACCACGTTCATGGCCATGGTCAATAACCTGCCCAACGACTGCGTGTTCTCGGCGTTCTCGATCAGCCGCTACGCAGCTGCCCTTCGTGGCGGAAGGTGCTGGCCGGCGGCACGCTGGGTCGGCCTGGAGGACAACCTGTACGCCGGCCCCGGCCAGCTGGCCACCAACGCGACATGCTCGTGGAACGGGCGCGGGCGATCATGGAGAACATGAACGTGCGGGTGATGAGCCCGCAGGCGGTACGCGACCAGCCCGCTGGTGAAGCGCTGAGATGGTTCCCCGATCGACGGCCTCGACCGCGCCGGCCTGCTCGGCGGCGGTGTCATCGGGGGCGGCTGCCCGCTTCCTGCTCAACGGTGGACGTCCGGCTCTATGACCCGGACCCGCATGCCCCGCCAAGGTGGGCGAGGTGCTCGACAACGCCTGGCCGCGCCGGCTGCGCAAGCTGGTCGCTCGCTGCTGCCCGAGGAGGGCACGCTGACGTTCGTCGACTCACCCGAGGCAGCCGCCACCGGGGCGCAGTTCGTGCAGGAGAGCGCCCTCGAGCGCATGGACCTGAAGCAGCAACCGCTGAACCGGGCCAGCACGGCCGCCGGGCCGGAGGTCGTGTTCGGCTCCAGCACGTCCGGCCTGCTGCCCACCGAGCTGCAGCGGGGCATGACCCACCCGGAGCGCCTGGTGGTCGGCCACCCGTTCAACCCCGTCTACCTGCTGCCGCTGGTGGAAGTGGTCGGCGCGGGGCAGACCTCCCACCAAGGCGGCGAGGCGGCCGCCATCTACGAGAGCATCGGGATGCAACCCGTGCGGCTGGAGCACGAGATCGACGGCTTCGTGGCCGACCGCCTGCTGGAGGCCCTGTGGCGCGAAGCCCTGTGGCTGGTGAACGACGGGGTCGCCACGGTCGAGGAGATCGACGACTGCATCCGCTTCGGTGCCGGCCTGCGGTGGAGCTTCATGGGCACGTTCCTCACCTACTGGATTGCCGGCGGCGAGGGCCGGCATGCGCCATTTCATGGCCCAGTTCGGCCCGGCGCTGAAGTGGCCGTGGACGAAGCGATGGACGCCTGAGCCTCACCGAGGAGCTGCTGGACACGGTGGTCGCGCAGAGCGACGAGCAGGCCCGCGGGCGCACCATCCGCGAGCTGGAACGCCACCGCGACGACAGCCTGGTGGCCGTCATGCAGGGGTTGCGCTCCACGCACATCGGCGCCGGCCTGGTGCTGGACCGCTACGAGCGCCAACTGTTCTCCCGCGCCGGCGAGCACCACGTGGAGCACGACCCGACCAGGCCGCTGCGCCTCTACGAGACCACGGTGCCGGTGGAGTGGGTGGACTACAACGGCCACATGAACGACAGCCGGTTCTTCCAGGTCACCAGCGAGGCGGGCGACCGGCTGATGCGCTTCATCGGCGTGGACGAGGAGTACCTCACCCACAGCAGCTACTACACGGTGGAGAGCCACATGAACTTCGGCGCCCAGGCCAAGGCCGGCGACCTGGCTGTACGCCACCGTGCAACTGCTGTCCCACGACGCCAAGCGGCTGCACCACTTCACCACCATCCACCGCGGGATGACGAGGTCGTGCCTGGCGAGCACATGATGCTGCACGTGGACACCGTGGCCGGGAAGTTCTCCCCGCCGCGCTCGAGGTGTTGGCGAAGCTGGAGGAACTGGCGGTGCACCATGCCGCCCCGCCACGGCCGCAGCACGCCGGGCGGTTCGTCGGTCAGCCGCGCACAACCCCGTCCCAGGGTCGTGGTGACGCCGTCGCGCAGCACGTCCTGCGGATCTTCCGTCGGCGTGCGTGGCAGGTCCGCCACCACGTCCACGTAGCGGCACCAGGTGGCGGCCAGGCGACCGGTACAGGAAGGCGGTGAGGTCGGCGGGGTCCAGCCTGCGGCCGGTGCCGCGGCACCACCGCCACCATCGCCGTCAGTCCTCGGTGAGCCTTCGCTGGCACGCTGTAGGCGGCGGCATCGAGCACGCCGGGGTGCAGCTTGCGCATCGATCTCCTCGACTCCGAAGGCGGAGATATTCTTGCCGCGGCGGCGGATGCTGTCCGATGTGCGCCCGACGAACGAGTAGCTGCTCGCGTCGCGGGCAGCAGGTCGTCGTGGTGGAACCACAGGTTGCGCCGCGACCGCAGGGTGGTTCGGGCATGCCGAAGTAGCCATCGGCGATCAACGAGGCCTCCTGCGGGCGGACCAGCAGCTCGCCGGCCTCACCGTCGGGCACGGGCACGCTGTCGCCGTCGACCAGCGCCAGGTCGTACGAGTTCGCCACGGGCCACCCCGCAGGAGCCGGGCCGGCGGGGACGATCCACGGGGTGGTAGATCGGCACGCCGACGCCGGAAGCGCCGCTCCATCAGTTGCAGGTCGGGAAGTTGCGCTGCTCGAACTCGTCGGCGAACTCGGGCACGGGCACGCTCCAGCCGAGCCGCACCCGGTTGTCGGCGTCGTCGGGCGACGGTGACCGCTTCGCAGCATCGTCAGCGTCGTTTCCATGAATCGAACAAACCACGGTGGCACCGGAAGATGGCGTACCTCCGGCCAGAACCCACTGGTGGAGAAGCGCTCCCCGATGGCTGCCGTGGTGCCCAGCACCAGCGCCGGACCGAGCGTCAGCACGGTGGCGTCGATGTGGAACAGCGGGAACGGGCAGTACAGCACGTCGTCAGCACGCAGTTGAGGTGTTGCGCCATCAACCTGCCTGGCGGACCGTGTATCGGTGGGACAGCACGCACCCCTTCGACGGGCCGGTGGTGCCGGAGGTGAACAGGATCATGGCCGGGTCGGTGGGGCCGTGGGAGGGCGGCGGCGGTCCGTCCGTGGTGGCAGCCGCCAGGCCCTCCCAGGCACCGTCCTGCAGACGCACCAGCCGCTGCAGCGTCGGCAGGTCGGCGGCCACTGCGTCGACCGCGGCGGCGAAGGCGTCGTGCACCACCACCGTGACCGGTGCCGCCACGGCGAGGGCGTGGTGCAGCGCCGGGCCCTTGAACGAGGTGTTGACCAGGCACGCCACCGCGCCGAGGCGGCACAGGGCCAGCCAGGTGAGCGCGAACTCCACGGAGTTGGGCAGCAGCACCGGCACGACATCGCCGCGCTCGACGCCCGTGGCACGCAGCCGGGCTGCCAGCCGGTCGACCCGGTCGTTCGTGTCGGCGAAGGTGAGGTCACCGGTGGCGAAGCGCAGGAACACGGTGTCCGGGTGGGTGGTCGCCCGCTCGGCCAGGAGGCCGTCCACGGTGGGGCCGAGCGGGTGGGTAGCCATCGGCGCAGTCTTACTAGATTCGCCCCGTGGCCACCCCGTTCACCTACCCGACCGTGCTGTCCGAACTGGACTCCGAGCACGGCGTCCGCACCATCACGCTGAACCGGCCGGCGAGCATGAACGCGATGAACCGCCAACTCATCGACGACGTGGCGGTGGCGTTCGACGACGCCCACGCTGACGAGGCGACGCGGGCCATCGTGTTCACGGGAGCCGGCCGGGCCTTCTGCGCCGGCGACGACCGCAAGGAGCACGTGCACCCCGACGGCGAGGCCGAGGCCCGCGACCTGGTGCGGGCCATCCAGCGGGCCACGGAGGCCATCATGTTCGGGGCCAAGCCGGTGGTCGGGGCGATCAACGGCTGGGCGGTCGGCGGCGGGTTCGAGTGGGCGATCAACTGCGACTTCCCGATCTGGGCGGAGAGTGCCCGCGGCTTCTTCCCGGAGGTGTCACTGAACATCTTCGTCACGGGCGCGGTCACGTCGCTGCTGCCGGCGATGGTGGGGCTGCACACCGCACGGGAGATGCTGTTCCTCGGCGAGCGCTACACCGCCGCCGACCTGCTGCGCATGGGCGTCGCCTGGCGGGTGGCACCGGACGACCGGTTGCTGGAGGAGGCCAACGCTGTGGCCCGCCGCCTGGCGGCCCTGCCCACGCTGGCCACCCAGGCGATGAAGCGGGTGCTCAATGCCACCGCCTCCACCGACCTCGCCACCGCCCTCCGGCTGGAGGAGGACGCCACCGTGGCCGGCTTCCTCGACCCCCTCACCACTCGCCTGCTCACCGACTTCGGCTGAGTCGGGCGCCGCCGAGCGCCGCCGGGGCCGGCCCGGCGCCGCCGCCCCGGCTCGTCGCCCGCGGCCCCGCCGCTCCAGCCCGTCGCCCGCGGCCCGCCGCTCCAGCCCGTCCCCGCGCACGTCTGTGTCACGGCACAGACGTCACTGTCACGACACAGAAGTACGTCCGTCCGTGCCGTGACCGTGATCGCTGTGCCGTGACACAGAGATGTCGACGGGGGTCAAACGGGTCGAAGCGGGTCGAAGCGGGTCGGGGGTCGCCGGGTTCGGCCTGCCGCCCCCGGCGGAGGGAGGCGGCGGTTCGCCGCGCCCACTAGATTGCCGCCGTGTCCAAGGTCGTGGTGGTCGGCTCGGGGTGGCGGCAGCGGAGTGGGCCACCCGCTACCTGGCCGCCGGGTTCGACGTGGTGGCCGCCCGCAGGCCATCGCCGACGGCGTCGGCGCAACTGGCCGGCGGCAGACCGTCTGGGCCTGTTCCCCGGCGCCTCCCTCAGCCGCCTCACCGTCGGCGGCTCCACCGACCGCGCCGTGCTCACCCACGTGGTCGACGGGCCCTGCCCGCCGGCACCACGGGGCTGGTGGCCGTACCATCCACGGTGAAGGGCTGCTCATGCACCTCCTGCCGCTGGTGGAGGTGGACGGCCCGCAGCGGGCCGAGCCACCGAACTGTGCCGGTCCATCGGCATGGCCCAGTCGGCCCGGAGACCCCGCCGAGGCCGCGACCGCCTGCCCCCTGCACTGGTGCGCCTGACCGGCGGCGACCCGGACGCGCTGATCGCCGTCATGCGCGCCCTGCGCCCATCCGGCATCGGCGCCGGCGCGGCGATCGCCCACCACGAGGCCGTCCGCCTGGCCGCCGGCGGGGTGACGCCGTGGCACCCCGGCGAGACGCCGGCGGCGCCGCTGCACCTGTACCGCACGCCGGTGGAGCCGGACTGGGTGGACTACAACGGCCACATGACCGAGGCCGCCTACCTCACGGCGGCCGGCTGGGCCAGCGATGCGCTGTTCCGCTACATCGGCGACGACGAGGCGTACCGCGCCGCCGGCCACAGCTTCTACACCGTCGAGACGCACATCCACTTCATCCGTGAGGTGGCGGTCCACGAGCCGATCCTGTTCACCACCCAGATCCTGGGGGTGGACGCCAAGCGTGTCCACCTGCTCCATGCCATGCACCACGGCGCCGACGACGGTCTGCTGTGCACCGTGGAGCAGATGCTCGTGCACGTGGACATGAACGCCGGCCGCTCGGCCCCGATCCTCCCCCACGTTGCCGCCGCGCTCGACGCCATCGCTGCGGCCCACGCAGCACTTCCCGTTCCCTCCCAGGTGGGCAGCGTCATGCGCCTGCCTCCCCCTCGCCACTGAAAGAGGAATCATGCAGTTCCAGCTCACCGACGAGCAGCAGATGATCGTCGACACGGTGCGTTCCTTCACCGAGAAGGAGTTGATGCCCTACGAGGACGAGGTGGAGCGACTGGGCGACGTGCCGCCGGAACTGGTGCAGCAGATCAAGGACCGCTCCATCGCCGCCGGCCTCTACGCGGCCAACATGCCCGAGGAGCTGGGCGGTGGCGGGCTGGACTCGTTCGGCACGACGCTGGTGGACCGCGAGTTCGGGGCCACCAGCTACGCGCTGCAGTACATCGTGGCCCGGCCCAGCAACATCCTGCGCGCCTGCCAGGGCGACCAGATCGACGAGTACCTGCTGCCCACCATCCGCGGCGAGCGGGTCGACTGCATGGCCATGAGCGAGCCCGACGCCGGCAGCGACGTGCGCGGCATGAAGTGCTCCGCGGTGCGCGACGGCGACGACTACGTGATCAACGGCACGAAGCACTTCATCAGCCACGCCGACCTCGCCGACTACGTGATCCTCTTCGCCGCCACCGGGCAGGAGGACACCCCGCGCGGCCCGAAGAAGCGGATCACCGGCTTCCTCGTGGACTTCGACACGCCCGGTTGCGAGGTGGTCCCCGGGTACCGGTGCGTCTCCAACCGCGGCTACCACAACCTGATCATCAACTTCGACGACTGCCGGGTGCCCGTGCGCAACATCCTCGGCGAGGAGCACCGCGGCTTCGACTCGGCCAACGAGTGGCTCGGCAGCACCCGCCTGCAGGTGGCCGCCGTGTGCGTCGGCCGCGCCCGCCGGGCCCTCCAGATCGCCACCGAGTACGCCGCCACCCGCCAGCAGTTCGGCCAGCAGATCGGCAAGTTCCAGGGCGTGTCGTTCAAGCTGGCGGACATGCGCACCCGGCTGGAGGCCGCCGAGCTGCTGACCCTGCGCGCCGCCTGGCTGGACACCAAGGGCACCGCCACGGACGAGGACATGGCGATGGCCAAGGTGTTCTCCAGCGAGATGTGCCAGTTCGTGACGGACGAGGCCATCCAGATCCTCGGCGGGATGGGCCTGATGGACGAGCTGCCGCTGGAGCGGATGTGGCGCGACACCCGTGTGGACCGCATCTGGGACGGCACCAGCGAGATCCAGCGCCACATCATCTCCCGCGCATGCTGCGCCCCTACGGCGCCTGAGATGGCCGACCTCTCCCGCCTCCTGTCACCGCGCACCGTGGCGGTGCTCGGCGGCGAGCCGGCCGTCCGCGTGATCCAGCAGTGCCGCAAGCTCGGCTTCCCTGGCGAGCTGTGGGCCGTGCACCCGACCCGCCAGGACATCGCCGGGGTGCCGTGCGTGCCGTCCGTGGAGGACCTGCCGGGCGTGCCCGACGCCGTATTCCTCGGCGTCAACCGCCACGCCACCGTTGCCGCCATGCACCAGCTGCGGGCGATGGGTGCGGGCGGGGCCGTGTGCTACGGCTCCGGCTTCGCCGAGACCGGCGAGGCGGCACTCCAGGCCGACCTTCTGGAGGCCGCCGGCGACCTGCCGTTCTTCGGGCCCAACTGCTACGGCTTCGTCAACACCTTCGACCGGGTGGCGCTGTGGCCGGACGAGCACGGCTGCGGCCTGCACGACCGCGGCGTGGCCATCGTCTCCCAGAGCGGCAACGTCGCCGTCAACCTCACGTTCCAGCAGCGCGGCCTGCGCCTCGGGGCGATGGTCACCGTCGGCAACCAGGCCTCACTCGGCTCCGACGACGCCGTCGCCGCGCTGCTGGACGACGACCGGATCACCGCCATCGGCCTGTTCCTGGAAGCCGTGCGCGACGCCCAGCAGTTCGCCGAGGTGGCCGAACGGGCCGCCAGCCGCGGTGTGCCGCTGGTGGCCCTGCAGACGGGCCGCTCCACTGCCGGCGCGGCCATCGCCGCCTCGCACACCGGCTCGATGGCCGGACGGGCGGCAGCGTACGACGCCTTGTTCGCCCGCTACGGCGTGGCCACCGTGCGCACGCCTGCCGAACTGCTGGAGACGCTGAAGCTGCTGGACGGTGGCGGCCGCCTGCCGGGCCCCCGGCTGGTGTCGTTGAGCTGCTCGGGCGGCGAAGCGTCGCTGGTGGCCGACCGGGCGGAGGCCACGCGCCTGCAGTTCCAGCCCTTCACCGACGAGCAGCGCGCCGCGATCGAGGCGACGCTGACGGAACTGGTGACGGTCAGCAACCCGTTCGATTACCACACGTTCATGTGGGGCGACCGCACCGCGATGGCCGCCACGTTCACCGCCGTCATGGAAGGGCCGCAGGACGCCACGATGCTGGTGCTCGACGCGCCCCCATCACCGGACAACGATCCGAGCTCCTGGTACGTCGCCGCGGACGCGCTGGCGGACGCCGCCGAGGCCACCGGCAATCGGGCCGTCGTCGTGGCCACGATGGCCGAGTGCATCAACGAGCCGTTCCGCGCCCATCTCGCTGCCCGCGGCATCACCCCGCTGCTCGGGCTGGGGGAAGCTCTCACCGCGCTGGACGCCGCGGCGCTGCCGGCACCCGCCGGCACCACCCGCCACGCGCCGGTCACCGCCGCCCATCACTCCGTGCTGCTTGACGAGGCGACGGCCAAGGCCCGCCTGCGCAGTGCCGGCATCGCCGTGCCGGACGGCCGGCTGGTGCGCTCCGCCGACGACGTGCTCGACGCTGCCGCAGCCATCGGGTATCCCGTCACCTTGAAAGCCCTCGGGCTGGCCCACAAGAGCGAGTCCGGGGCCGTGAAGGTCGGGCTTGCCGGACCGGACGAACTGGCCACCGCGCTGGCGGCGATGCCGGCCAGTTCCGTCGGCTACCTGGTGGAGGGCACGGTCACCGATGTGGTGGCCGAGGTGCTGGTGACCGTGCGCCGCGACCACCCGGTCGGCTGGCTGGTCACCCTCGGCCACGGCGGCGTCGCCACCGAAGTGTGGAACGACGTCACCCACCTGCTCGCCCCGGTCGCGCATGCCGACGTGCTCGCCGCAATCGACCGCCTCCGCTGCGCTCCCCTCCTCCATGGTTTCCGCGGTCGCCCCACAGCGGACGTCGACGCACTGGCCGACCTGGTGGTCCGCCTGGCCGAACACGTCGTCGGCAGCGACGTGGTGGAGGCAGAACTGAACCCCGTACTCGTCGGGCAGCACGGCGCCACCGCCGTGGACGCCCTGCTCACCCTGGAGGGTCAGCCATGACCGGCTTCCGTGTGGACGTGACCGACGGCATCGCCGTCGTGACCATCGACCGTCCCAAGGCCAACGCGCTGGACGCCGCCACCAGCTTCGCCCTCGGCGAGGTCTTCGTCGGCTTCGAGCACGACCCGGCCGTTCGGGTGGCCGTCATCACCGGCGCCGGCGAACGCTTCTTCTCCGCCGGCTGGGATCTCGGTGCGGCCGACGACGGCGAGTCGTTCGACGCGGACTGGGGCGCCGGCGGCTTCGGCGGCTTCCCCGACCTGCCCGGCCGGCGCACCCCCGTGATCGCCGCGGTCAACGGGATGGCCGTGGGCGGCGGGTTCGAGATCGCCCTGTCGGCGGACCTGATCGTGGCCGCCGAGCACGCGCAGTTCTTCCTGCCCGAAGCCGGCCTCGGCATGCTGCCCGATGCCGGCAGCGTGCGCCTGCCCCGCCTGTTGCCGCCACACATCGCCCGCGAGATGCTGCTGACCGGACGGCGGATGAGCGCCGAGGAGGCCGCCCGCTGGGGCCTGCTGAACCGGGTGGTGCCCGGCGCCGAGTTGCTGGCTGCCGCGCTCGAGATGGCGCGCTCCGTGGCCGCATCGGCACCGCTCAGCGTGGCTGCGGTGTTGGACATCGGCCGGCGGACTGCTCACATGGACGACATCGACGCGATGCGGGCCATCAAGGAACTGCCGTCCTACCGCGCCGCCATCGACTCCGAGGACGCCGAGGAGGGGCTGGCTGCCCGAGCCGAGGGGCGACCTCCGGCGTGGAAGGGCCGATAGCTACTCGAGGCCAAGCCCCACGGGCACGTCTTCGTAGTCCACCGTCCACAGCCGGGCGGCGTAGGCGGAGTCCGTACCGCTGCACCGCCAGCCGAGCAGGCGCTGAGCGCGCGGCGACAGGTGCGCCACGTCGTCCCACGGCGTGGCCAGCGGGCCGGCTTCCTCCGGTGTCAGCCAGCCGAGCACGTACGACAGGTGCAGCCCGTAGCGCCACTGATCGGCGGTGACGTTGGCGCCGCCGCTGTGCAGCACACGACCGGTGTAGATCATCCCGCTGCCGGCGGGCATCACCGCCTGGCAGATCTCGTCGGATGTGGCCCGGCGCTCGTAGTCCTCCCACCGGTGGCTGCCGGGCACCACCCGGGTGGCGCCCACGTCGGCGGTGAAGTCGGAGATGGCGAACAGGCAGCTGATGGTGACCTCCGGGCCGTCGGGGCGGCACACGGTGGGCCAGTTGTCTGCGTCGCGGTGGAGGACCTGGGCCTTCTCGCCCGGGCCGATGATCATCATCTGACCGGTGTTCATCCAGTAGTCCTCCGCCCACGGCAGCAGCACCGCGTCGGCGACGGCCAGGTAGAAGGGGTCGGTGAGGATGTCGACGAAGGCCGCACTGCGGTGGGCCAGACGGGTGAACCGCTTGGTGTTCGAACCCCAGAACCACTGCACGGAGGGGTTGTCCGCCACCGTGCCGGGCCGGTGGCCGCCGGCATGGTTCACCATGTCGCGGCGGAAGCGGTCCAGGAGTGCAGGTTCGAGGAAGTCGCGCACGATCACCCCACCATCGGTGGCCAGCACCTCCGTGACGGCCTGCGCGCCGTCGGCCTTGGACACCTGTTGCAGCGCGACCATCAGTTGAAACTCCCTGCGGCGAACAGCTCGGACGTGCGGTCGGAGAGGCCGGCGCCGAGCGCCGCCAGCCGCCCCATGTTGGCAACGTACCGGTCGCCGTCGTCGTTGGTGTGGGCGGTCGACAGCGTCCACGACTCGCTCTTGCCCCACGGCGGGAGGAACACGCCGCCGTTGAACTGCACCAGGAAGTGCAGGTGGCTGAACGCCGTGGAGATGGCGAGGAACTCGCGGTAGTTCGTGGCCGGCCGATCGTGGAACACCACCGATCCCTTGAACCCGAACACATGGCCGTAGCTGGGTATGCCCTCCGCCGCCAGCGCCGCCTGCGACCCGGCCAGCATCCGCCGGCCGATCTCCTCCGCCCCTCCGTAGACCTCCGGGCGCAGCACCTCGGTGAGCGTCGCCCGCGCCGCGGCCATGGTGAGCGGATTGCCGTTGAACGTGCCGACCTGGTCGTACACACCGTCGGTGATGGCGGCCATCACGTCCTCGGTGCCGCCGATGGCGCCGCACGGCAGGCCGCCACCGAGCGCCTTGGCCAGGCAGACGATGTCGGGCGTCACCCCGAACAGCCGGGTGGCGCCGCCGTGGTGCACGACCAGCCCGGTCTTCACCTCGTCGAACGCCAGCAGCACCCCGTGCCGGCGGGTGAGTTCGCGCACACCCTCCAGGTAGCCGGGCAGGGGCGGGATGATGCCGGCGTTCATCATCATCGGCTCGAGGATCATCCCGGCCACCTGGCCATGGTGCTGTTGCAGCACTCGCTCCAGCGCGTCCAGGTCGTTGAACGGCACGAGGCGCAGCAGGTCGGCCATCGCCTGGGGCACCCCGGCGCCCGGCACTCGCGCCGGATCCTCCGCCGGGCCCAGTTGGTCCAACCCGCGGAAGATCGACACCATCGCCGAGTCGTGGTGGCCGTGGTAGCTGCCCTCCACCTTGATCACCAGGTCGCGGCCGGTGATGGCCCGCATGAGGTGGAAGGCATCCATGGTGGCCTCGGAGCCCGAGTTGTTGAACCGCCACATCGGCAGCCCGAAGCGCCGTGCCAGTTCCTCTGCCACCACGATGGAATCCTCGGTGGGCTGGGCGAAGTGGGTGCCGAGCGCGACACGCTGCTGCACCGCGTGCACCACCGCCGGGTTGGCGTGCCCCACCACGTTCACGCCGTAGCCGGCGTGCAGGTCGACGTAGTCGTTGCCGTCGACGTCCCACACATGGCCGCCGTCGCCGTGGCTGACCCACACCGGCACCGGCCGGGAACTGGCCCAACTGCTGCTCACGCCGCCGGGCATCACCCGCTGGGCACGCTCCCACAGGTCGACGGTGCGCGGCATGCGAGCCATGAAGCGGTCTTCCTCGGCCCGGATCAGCTCGTCCACCGCCGCCACGCTCGCCATGGCCGCGAGCGTAACCGGGCTACGCTCTCGTCGGGGACGACGACCGGAGGCACCGCATGACGGACCACACGCGCACACTCACCCGCCACGACTACCTCAGCGACGAGGTCTACGAGATCGAGCAGGCGCGGATCTTCCACGCCGGCTGGTTCCTTGCCGGCCGAGCCGACCGGCTGGCGCCGGGCAACCGCATGGCGGTGGATGTCGCCGGCGAACCGGTGCTGGTCACCCGGGCGCTGGACGGCACGCTCCACGCGTTCGCCAATGTCTGCCGCCACCGCGGCGCCCGCCTCTGCGACGGCTTTTCCGCCAGCAACCAGGGCTCGGTGATGTGCCCGTACCACGCGTGGACCTACGGCCTCGATGGCGAACTGATCGCCACGCCGCACCTCGATGGCACAGAGGTGGACCGCCGCGCGCTGCCGCTGTGGGGGTACCACGTGCGCGAATGGCAGGGGAACCTGTTCGTCAGCGTCGCCGCCGACCCGCCGCCGTTCGACGCCTGGCTGGCCACCCATGCCCGCGAGTTGCTGAACCTGGAGCGCTTCGGCTTCGGCGGCCTGGTGGTGGGGGCACGCTCCGAGTGCGACGTGGAGGCCAACTGGAAGATCGTGGTGGAGAACTACCAGGAATGCCTGCACTGCAGCCTGGTGCACCCCGAACTGGTGGACCTCATCCCCCTCTACCGCACCGGGTGGGTCACCGACCACCAACGCCCCGACGGCGGGGTCGCCGTCATCGGCGGACGCGGGTTCGCCACGGAGGCCAATGCCCTGCCCTTGCTGCCCGGCGTGTCGGGCACGGACGCGGAGTCGTACTACGGCGGCACCATCTTCCCCAATGGGTTCATCGACGTCGCCGGCACCTGCGCCATCCTCTCCACGCTGTACCCGAGGGGGCCGCACCGCACCACCATGGTGATGGAGTACCTGTTCGCCCCGGCCACCGTGGCGGCCCCCGGCTTCGACCCCACCCCTGTGGTGGAGTTCAACGACCTCGTCGCCGCGCAGGACAACGTGGTCTGTGAGCGGGTGCACCAGGGGGTCGCGTCGCGGGCGTTCACCCACGGGGTGCTCACCACCAAGGACGAGTACGTCGTCCACTTCACCCAGCACTACCTGGACACCCGCGGCCCGCTGGGCTGAGCGGGTCAGGAGGCCAGCACGCGCAACGCGTCGGCGGCCAACGCCACCCCCACCGTGTCGCCGATGGCCGGCTGCAGATGGCCGGCGTTGGATGACACGGCTTGCACCCGCACGCCCGCGGCTTCCAGCGCGAGATGGGTGCTGGCACCGGCGAACACGACATCCGTGACCGTGGCGGTGAGGCTGCCCTCGCCCGCACCCACCAGCCGCACCCGCTCGGGCCGCACCAGCACCGTGCACTCGCCACGGACATGTCCCGTGTCGGCGGGCAGCGTCGTGCCGAGCAGGGCCACGGAGCCGTCGGTGGCCACCGCGGGCAGCAGGTTGGCCAACCCCAGGAAGTCGGCGACATAGGCGGACGCCGGCTGGTCGTAGACCTCCCGGGGCGTTCCCACCTGCTCCACCCGGCCGGTGTTCATCACCGCCAGGCGGTCGCTCATGGTCAGCGCTTCCTCCTGGTCGTGGGTGACGTAGACGAAGGTGATGCCCACCTCACGGTGCAGCAGGCGCAGCTCGTCCTGCAGCAGGCGGCGCAGCTTGGCGTCCAGCGCACCGAGCGGTTCGTCGAGCAGCAGCACCTTCGGCCGCAGCACCAGCGAACGGGCCAGCGCGACGCGCTGCTGCTGCCCGCCGGACAACTGGTGAGGGCGACGGCGCTCCATCCCCGTGAGGCGCACCAGTTCCAGGGCCTCGGCAACCCGCCGCCGCACGTCGGCCTTGCCGGCGTCCTGGAAGCGCAGCCCGAAGGCCACATTGTCGGCCACCGACTTGTGGGGGAACAGCGCGTAGCTCTGGAACACGGTGTTGACCGGGCGCTTCTCCGGCGGCACACCGGCCATGTCCGCGCCGTCGATGCGGATCGACCCGTGCTCGATCTGCTCGAATCCGCCGAGCAGGCGCAGGGTGGTGGTCTTGCCGCAGCCCGACGGGCCGAGCAGCGAGAAGAACTCGCCGGCAGCGATGTCCAGATCCACCTCGTGCAGCACCTGCTGATCGCCGTACCACTTCGACAACCCGGCGATCTCGATCTGCCCACCCGCCATCGTCCGGACCTTAGTTGGCAGCCGGGCGTACGCTGGACGTAGGAGCGAGGAGGTTCGTCGATGAGCGCACCTGGTTGGCATCCTGACCCGGCGGGGCGGTACGAGTGGCGCTGGTGGGACGGCACGAAGTGGACCGGCGACGTGGTCCACCACGGCGCCGCCAGCGTGGACCCTTGGCCCCTCGAGACTGCGGGCGTTCCCGCCACCCACCCGGCGGCGCCGGTTCCACCCGTGATGGCCATGCCGGCTCAGCCGACACCCACCACGCCACCGCCCGCGTTCCACGCGGTGCCGCCGGCCCCGGCGCCACCCGCCAACTCCAACCGGCGGATGCTGGCCTTCGCCGCGGGCGGCGTGGCCGTGCTGGCGCTGGCGATCGGCGCGATCGTCGTGCTGAACAACGACGACGACTCCACCGCGCCGGCCACCACCGTGACACCCACCACGTTGCCCGCGTCCACCTCGGCGTTGCCCACCACCACGCCGACCACGGTGGCGCCCAGCACCCACCACCGTGCTTCCCACCACGACGATGCCGGTGGACGTGGAGGCCGCGCTGGCCGCAGCGATGCCCGCCAGCGGTGACATCCCCGCGGACTGGATGCAGTACGACGAGACCCAGCCGGCCGAACCCGACGATGCCAGCGGCTATTGCGACGCGGGCAACTGGGCCTACCTCGCCCAACTGGACGGCGCTACCGCTGGTGTCCATGGGCCCAGCTGGGACCTTCCCGACGGCGGCTGGTTCGGGCTGTCCGTCTTCGCCTTCCCCACCGCCGATGCGGCGTCGGCGTTCATGGCCCTGATCGCCGAGCGTGCCGACGGCTGCATGACCGACCCGGTGAACTACACCTCGCCGGAGTCCGAGATGGACCTGTTCGAGGACGGCAGCGGTGACGACGCGGTGTGGAACGTGGCCGAGGTGAACGGTGCGTTCCCGGAGGCTGCGGTCGACGCCGACGAGGTGCTGCGCGTGGTGTTCGAGGAGTTCATCAGCACCACCTACGACGGCACCGACTACTCCACGGTGTTCACCGAACTGCAGCGGTTCGAACGCCACGGGCGCGTGGTGATCGCCACCTGGCTGTGGGGCGACCACGACAGCGTCGGCTTCTCGTCGTCGCCGACATGGCTGTACACGCCCACCGACACCTTGCTGGACAGCTACACGGCGATCGTGCGGGTGACGGTGGTCGGGCGGCTCACCGCCGCCGGGCTGGTGTGATCAGGTACTCGGCCTCGTCGACCGCCTTCGTGCGCTGCCAGTACTCCAGCAGGGTGAACGGCCAGTTCTGAGCGACGCGCCCGAGGTCGTTCTTGTACCAGCTGTTCACCGAGCTCCAGCCCCACGCCATCGCCTGGTTCTCCGCATCGCACCGCTCGTTGAACTCGTCGTGCACGTCCTGGCGCACTTCGATCTCTGTCGCACCGTGGCGAGCCAGCGACTCCATCAGCGACAGGATGTACCGCACCCCGCACTCGCTGAAGTAGATGATGCTGCCGTTGATGACGATGTTGGTGTTCGGCCCATACAGCATGAAGAAGTTGGGGAAGTGCGGCACCGTGACGCCGAGGTAGGCGCGGGCGTCGCCGCCCCACTGCTCGTGCAGGTCGATGCCGTCCTTCCCGATCACCTGCATCGGCGTGAGGAACTTGGAGGCCTCGTAGCCGGTGCCGTACAGCAGCACGTCGCACTCGTGCACCGTGCCGTCCTCCATCTCGATGCCGGTGGGGATGATGCGGGCGATCCGCCGGGTCTCCAGTTCCACGTTGGGCCGCTTCAGCGTGCGCGGCCAGATGCCGTTGTCGCGCAGCATCCGCTTGGCCGCCGGCGGGTAGTTGGGCACCACCTTCTCCAGCAGGTCGGGCCGGTCGGCGAACTCGGCCTTGTAGTACTCCAGCAGGGTGAGCCGAGTGAATTCGCTCATCATGTTCACCGACGACCCGTCGCTCTGCCACTCCGGGTCCACGCGCACGAGATCGATGACCCCGTCGCCCATCCGCCAGAAGATGCTGAACCGGTTGAACTCGCTGTAGCCCGGCACGTGCCCGTACAGCCAGGTGAGGCCGGGTGCCACGGCGTCGTGGTACTCGGGCGTCGGGCCCATCCAGGGTGGGGTGCGCTGGGTGATGACCAGCGACGCCGCCTGTTCGGCGACGTGCGGGGCGAACTGCAGCGCGCTGGCGCCGGTGCCGATGCAGACCACCCGCTTGCCGGTGAGGTCCACGTCGTGGCGCCACGCCGCGGAGTGGAAAGCAATCCCGTCGAACGAGCCGAACCCCTCGATCTCCGTGGGGTACTTCGGCCGGTTCAGCTGACCCACGGCGCTGATGACGGCGGACGCGGTGATGCTCCGCTCGCTGCCGGCCGGATCGATGTAGTGGACGGTCCACTTCTTGGCCACGTCGTCCCACACGCTGCGCTGCACGGTGCAGCCGAAGCGCACATGACGGCGCACGTCGAATGCGTCGGCGCAGTCGCGGAAGTACTGCAACAGCACGGGCTGGGGGCTGAAGTAGCCCGGCCAGTCGTGCCGCTGGGCGAACGAGTAGCTGTAGTTGTGGTTCGGGTTGTCCACCCGGCAACCGGGGTAGGACGCCTCCAGCCAGGTGCCGCCGACGTCGTCGTTCTTGTCCAGGATGGTGAACGGCACGCCCGCCTGCTGCAGGCGGTGCCCGGCCAGGATGCCGCTCATGCCGGCACCGATGATCACCACGTCCAGGTCGCTGCCGGGGGCCAGGTCCTCCAGGCGCCACTGCGGGGCGCGGCGGTCCTCGCCCTTGAACGCCAACTCCTCCTCCAGCAGGGGCAGGTAGGCGTCCATGCCCTCGCCGCCGACGGTCCACTCCATCATCCGCAGCAGGTCGGCGTCGGATGGTGCCGGCGCCGGCACGCAGCCACCGTCCCGGTAGGCGCGCAGGGCGTCCAGCGCGAGCGCGCGGATCTGGGCCTGCTGGTCGTCGGAGTAACCGTTGAACGGCATGGACACCAGCAGCGGGTCGGGCCGGAGCTCCGGCCGGAGCAGGCTCATGTCGCCGGTGAGGTAGGCCAGTGCCGGCAGCAGCGGGGCCAGCTCGGCCTCGGCCAGCATGGCTGCCAACTGCTCGTCGGTCTCCGTGATCGGCTCGGTGCCCGCCACGAACGGGCTGGGCGAGGTGGCAGCGGTGACGTCGGCCATCAGCCCTCCTTCACGCCCTTCGGGGCGCGCTGGCCCATGAAGCCGAACATGTAGCCGGCGACGCGGCGCATCTGGATCTCTTCCGCGCCCTCGGTGATCCGGTACCGGCGGTGGTGCCGGTAGATGTGCTCGAACGGCTTGTGGCGGCTGTAGCCCATGCCGCCGTGCACCTGCATGGCCCGGTCGGCGGCCTCGCAGCACAGCCGGTTGGCCCAGTAGTTGCACATCGAGACCTTGTCGCTCTGGCTGAACGCGCCGTACTTGTCCATCATCCACGCGGTCTTCTGGATGAGCGCCCGCAGCATCTCGCACTGGGTCTGCAACTCCACCAGCGGGAACTGGATGGCCTGGTTGGTGGCCAGCGCCTTGCCGAACGGCTTGCGCTCCTTCGCGTACTTCACCGCCTCGTCGATGCAGAACTCGGCGGCGCCGAGCGACGATGCCGCCTGGCGGATGCGGTTCTCGTTGAAAAAGTGCTGCACCACCTGCAGGCCACGGCCCTCGCCACCGAAGATGGCGCTGTGCGGCACGCGCACGTCGGTGAGGCGGATGTGGGCGTGGTCGGTGGGCATGTTGAACGTCCACAGGTACTCGACCACTTCGAAGCCCGGGCTGCTGGTGGGCACGAGGAAGGCGGTGATGCCATCGCCGTCGCCGGCCTTGCCGCTGGTGCGGGCCATGATCATGTCGTACTGGGCCTTGTGGATGCCCGTGTTCCACGTCTTCTCGCCGTTGATGATCCACTCGTCGCCGTCGCGGACGGCGGTGGTCTCCATGTGCGTGGCGTCGCTGCCGTGGTTCGGCTCGGTGATGCCGAAGGCGAAGCCGCGGCGACCCTCGGCGAGATCCTCGATCCACTCCGCCTTCTGCTCGTCGGTGCCGTAGGCGATCATCAGCAGGAGGCCCACGTTGTTGCCGACGATCGAGTGCTCGTTCTGCAGGTCGTTGTGCAGGCCGAGGCCCTTGCGGGCGAGGTGCTCGCGGATGACGGCCATGCCCAGGTTGTTGCCGTTTCGGCCACCGAACTCCTCCGGGAACGGGTACCGGTAGAAGCCGGCCTCGTCGGCCAGGCGCTTCACCTTGTGCAGCAACTGCTCCCACTCCTCGTTGGGCAGGCCCTGGTTCTCCCAGTCCGTTCGGGCGTCCTCGCGGCGGTGGTCGAAGAAGCGCATGTTGTCGTCCTGCGCCTCGAGCGGCTTGATGACCCGCTCGATGAAGGTGTCCAGCTCGGCGAGAAGATCGGTGAGTTCGGTGGGCAGCTCGAAGTCCATCGCGCCAGTGTTCCGCGTGACCGGCGTCACGAACGAGCCGAGCGGCCGGGTTCGCCCGCCGCCCGCTGGCAGACTCGGAGCATGAACGGCGAGTCGGTCCATCCGGCGGCCCTCGTCCCGCTCGGCGCGGCGCGGACGGTCACGGGCAGCAAGTTCCTCCTCGAAGCCGGCACCAGCCGGGTGCTGTTCGACTGTGGGCTCTTCCAAGGTCTGAAGGAGCTGCGCCAGCAGAACTGGGCGGACTTCCCGGTGGACCCGTCGACGGTCGACGCGGTGGTCATCAGCCACGCCCATCTCGACCACTGCGGCTATCTCCCACGCCTCGTCAAGCACGGCTTTCGCGGCCCGGTGCACGTCACCTACGACACCGGCCGGTTGATGAGCATCGTCCTGCCGGACAGCGCCCGCCTGCTGGAAGAGGAAGCGCGCTACGCCAACCGAGCCGGCTACAGCCGTCACTCCCCGCGTTCGCGCTGTACACGGAGGACGATGCCTGGGCCGCGCTGGATCTGCTGCAACCGCAGGGCTTCGGCGAGGTGTTCACGCCGGCACCTGGGGTGCGGGTGGAGTTCCGCCCCGCTGGCCACATCCTCGGTTCGGCGATGGTCCGGGTGACGTTGGACAACGGGCCCACCGTGACGTTCAGCGGCGACCTCGGCCGCCCGCACCACCCCCTGCTGGTGCCCCCGGGTCCCATCGGGCCATCGGACTACGTGGTCGTGGAGAGCACGTACGGCGACCGCGAGCACCCGGAGCACGACGAGGCCCCCGAACGACTGGCCGAACTGATCGAGCGAACGGTCGACCGGGACGGCGTGGTGGTCATCCCCGCCTTCGCGGTGGACCGCACTGAGGTGCTGCTCTACCACCTGCACCGGATGGCCCGCGAGGGGCGGCTGCCGAGGGTGCCGATCTTCGTGGACAGCCCGATGGCGCTCGCCGCGCTGAAGGTCTACCGCGAGGCGTTCGAGGCCGGCGCCGGCGACGTGCGGCCGGAACTGCACGATGCCGGCGAACTGTTCGACCTGCCCGGCTTGGAGGAAGTGTTCGACGCCGAGGGCTCCAAGCGGGTCACCGCACGCCCAGGGTCAGCGGTCATCATCGCCGGGGCCGGAATGGCCACCGGCGGCCGGGTGATCCACCACCTCAAGCGGTTCCTCCCCGACCCGCGCAACAGTGTGGCCCTGGTGGGCTTCCAAGCGGCCGGCACACGTGGCCGGTCGTTGCGCGACGGCGCGACCAGCGTGAAGATCCACGGCCAGTACGTGCGGGTGAGGGCCGAGATCTGCGACCTCGCCGGGTTCTCCGTGCACGCCGACGCCTCGGAACTGACGTCGTGGGTGGCCACTGTCGAGGGCGAGTCCACTGTGTTCGTGGTCCACGGCGAGGACGACGCCGCGCAGGCACTCGGCCGGCGGATCGAGACCCAACTGGACCTCGTGGCCGTCGTGCCGGATCAGGACGAACGCCTGCTGCTCCTTCCTCGTTGAGGCAACACGAACCCGGGTACATACATATCGGGCGCTACTGTGTACACATGATCCGGAGAACGACGATCGAGCTCGACGACGAGTTGGTGGCCGAGGCACGCGCTGCGCTCGGCCAGCCCACGGTCCGCGCCACCGTCGAAGAGGCACTGCGACGTGCGGTGCAGGCCGAGAAGGCCTCGGACCGGGCACGGCGGCAGCAGCAGATCAACGCACTTCGACAAGCGGCGAAGCTCATCGACCAGGACGTCCTGATGAGCGAGGAAGCATGGCGGTGACCGGGTGGATCGTCGACAAGAGCGTTGCCACGCGTCTCGATGACGAGGTCGTCGCAGAGCAGCTTGCCGACGCCGATGGTTCGCTCTTCCTGTGCGAGGTCGGCCTCCTCGAACAGCTCTACTCGGCGAGGAGCGCCAAGGACTACGACCGGTTGGAGACCCTGCTGCGGCGGAGCTTCGAGGTGCTCAGCACCCCGGATGATCTTCTCGCGTCGGCACAACAACTGCAGCGCGACTTGGCACACCATCGCGGCCTCTGGCACCGACGCCCGATTCCCGACCTGCTGATCGCCGTGATCGCCCTGCACCACGATGTCGGCGTGGTGCACGCCGACGACGACTTCGAGCTCATCGCCCAGGTCCGTCCGCTGCAATCGTGGCGGGTCCGACTCGCCTGAGGCAGCGCGGGCGGTTCACGTGAACCGCTCGGCGCTGGCGTGCTCCAACGCCATTCGCCGCAACGCCATCAGGCCGACCTCGAAGACCACGGTGCCGTCGACCATGAACTCGGTCATCGCCGCGCGGGGCAGGCCGTCGGGCACATTGCCGACCTCGTGCGCGGCCAGTGCCATCAGCGCCGGCACGACGGCATCCCAGCCTTCGGTGGTGATCGACGCCCCGGGCGGCAGGCCGAGGAAGTCGGCCGCGGCCACCAGCGTGTCGGCAAGCATCTGGCGCACCTGGGCCTCGGGGCGGACGCGCAGGCCGTGCCGCTCGACGAACCGCTCGACCTCCGCACGGGCCGCCGGATAGCGGTTGCTCGTGCGCTCCACCGCCGGCACGAGAGCGTCCTGCGCCACGCCGAACATCGTGTGCGTGTCCACCCGGTCGTCCTCCACCGCGGCGATCACCCGCTGGGCGTCGGCGATCGACAGATGGCCCATGTGCAGCAACGCCCGCACGAGGCGCACGCGCTGCACATGGGTGTCGTCGTAGCTCGCCTGGTTCACCGCCGTGGCCGCGCCGCCGTGCAGCAGCCCCTCGCGCAGGTAGTACTTCAGCGTCGCCACCGGAGTGCCGGTGACGGTGGCCAGTTCGCCGATCCGCATGCGTCACACCGTAGCCGGTTGACATCGGCAATGGATAGTCCTACTCTCCGTTTTAGAGAGTTCGACTATCCATTTGGGGGTTGGGATGTCCAAGGTCCAGGCCGGCCGCTTCACCGGACGCATCGAGGGCGACTTCGTCGTGTTCGCCATCGGCATGCGGTTCAACAAGCTGTGGAAGGTGCACAAGTGGATGCCCGTCTTCACAGCAATGCCGAAGATGATCGCGACCCTGATGAAGCACCCGGAGAAGGGCATGCTCGGCGCACGCACGATGATTGGCGGGCGCACGATCACGATGATCCAGTACTGGCGCTCGTTCGACCATCTCGAGGCGTTCGCCCGCAACACCGACGACCCGCACCTCGAGCCGTGGCGCCGCTTCAACCGCACCGTCGGCAAGAGCGGCGATGTGGGCATCTGGCACGAGACCTACAAGGTGGCCGCCGGCCAGTACGAGTGCATCTACGCCAACATGCCCGTCTTCGGCCTGGCTGCGGCGGGTGAGCATCTGCCCGTCGGCGCCCGAGCGGAGGCCGCCCGCCAGCGCATCACCGAGGACGCGACGGCGTCAGCCGTCTGAGGCGTGCCGGGGCGGCGCTTCCGACGGCAGACGGTCCGGCCGGGCGCGATGCAGGGTGATCACGAATTCCACGGCGTCACCTGATGCGCAGGGTGACGGCGGCCGCTGGCGAGGGCGGGATCTCGACGGTGTCGCCGTTGCGGGCGACGGGGCCATGGCCGAGCACGGTCACCTCTCCGGCCGGCAGTGCATCGATCGCCACGCGCCCACCCGCCGATGAGCCAAGCACGATCGCGTACGTCGCGCCGTCGGAGCCGACGGTGAGGCGTACGCGGCGGCTGTCGTCGGTGGTCAGCGCCGTTGCCGCGTGGGGACGCGAACCGTGGATCGCCGCGCCGTTCACGCTCAGCCACTCCCCGATCGCCAGCAGGCGCTCGCGCTGGGCCGGTGGAATGTCGCCGTTCGGGAGCGGGCCGACGTTGAGCAACAGGTTGCCACCGTCGGCCACGGTGTCGACCAGCAGGTGGATCAGTTCGCGGGCGCCGAGATACGTGGCCTCCGTCTCCAGACGGTTGTAGCCGAAGCTGGTGCCCATGCCGCGACACACCTCGAACTTCTTCGTCGGGACGGTTCGTTCCAGCGTGTACTCGGGCGTCACGAAGTCGGCGTGCGCCGTCCCCATCGCCACGGCCAGCGGGTCGAAGCGGTCGTTCACCACTCCGTCGGGGTTGGCGTTGTAGAAGTCCGCCATCAGTGGCGCCGCGCCCACCGCGAAGCCGGGGTAGCCGACGTCGTTCCACAGCACGTCGGGCAGGTAGCGCTCGATCAGTTCGTGGTAGTGGGCGTTGGCGTAGTCGCGGTACTCGTCGCTCTGCGGGATGGCGCCGAACACCGTGGCCCAGCTGTGGAAGCCGAGCCCCTGGAACGTGATGTCCAGCCCGCCGCAGTAGTAGACACCCGCCCGCAGGCCCTTGGCGCGCACCGCCGCCATCGCCTCGCCGACGAGGTCTCGCTTCGACGTGTAGGCATCGCCCTTGAACGGGTTGGGCGTGGCGCTGGGCCACAGCAACGCGCCGTCGAGGTGCTTGGTGCCCATCACGCAGTAGGTCGCACCCGCGGCGGCGAACAGGTCGGCCCACTCCTCCGGTCGCCACGCCTCGGCAGCTCGGAAGAACTCGGTGACGAACTCGTCGTACGGCTTGTCGCCGTAGATCTCGGCGTGGTGGCGCTGGACGGACGACCCCTCGATGGCCAGCGAGTTCACGTACCACTCGGAGTAGGGCGACTCGCTGAACGCGACGAACTCGCCCTGCTCGCGAGCAAGCGTGAACGGGTCCGGGTTCAGCGGTGCGAACGCCGGCACCGACGACGGGTACCAGTGGACGAAGATCCCGAACTTGGCGTCGTCGAACCACGCCGGCAACGGTCGCTCGCCGAGGTTGTCCACCGTGTACTGCTGCACCACGCCGACCGTAGTAGCGGGTGGGCGCGTCAGGCGAGGGTGGCGGGCTCCGCCAGCATCTGGACGACGGTGCGGCAGAACTCGGCCGCCGGCACGCCGTCGAACACGCGGTGGTCCCAGGTGAGGCTGAGCGTCAGGCGCTTCGTGGTGGCCACCCGGCCGTCCACCAGCACGAGGTCGTCGCGCAGGCGGCCGACGCCGAGGATGCCGGCGTTCGGCGGGTTGATGACCGGGGTGAACATGTCCACGCCGAAGGCGCCGAGCGCGGACACGCTGAACGTGCCACCCTCGAGGTCCTTCGGGCCGAGGCTGCCGGCGCGGGCCGCCGCGGCGAGACGGACGGTCTCCGCGGCCAGGTCGGGAAGCTCGCGGTGGGCGGCGTCGCGGATGACGGGCACGAGGAGGCCCCCGTCCACCGCGACGGCCAGACCCATGTGCACCTCGGGGAGGAGGGCGATGCCGTCCTCGGTGACCTGGGCGTTGACGTTCGGGTGGCGCAGCAGGCGCGCGAGGCGGCGGCGACCACATAGTCGGTGATCGACGGGACCGGGCCGCCGCCGGCAGCCTTGCGCTCCGCCCGGTCGGCGAGCACGGCATCCATGTCCGCGTCCATGGCCAGCGTCAGCTGGGCCATCTCCCGCAGCGACTGGGTCATCCGCTTGGCGATCGTGCCGCGCATGCCGCTGAGGCGGATGGTGGACGTCGGCTCCTGCAGCAGCGGCCAGGCGGTGGGAGCCGGAGCTGCGGCGGCAGCAGGTGCCGTTGCCGCCGACGCCGGCGCGGTCTGCTGGAGACGCTGGCGCACGTACAGGGCCACCCCGTCACGGGTGATCCTTTGATCCACCGGGTCCATCGGCACCTCGGCCAGGTCCACGCCCAGCAGGTCGGCCAGGTTGCGGGCCGACACGGTGGCCACGGCCAGCGCGTTCGTGCTGGTGGCGAACACCAGCGGGCCGGCGGAGGCAGGGGCGGCGCCACCAGCGGGCGCGGCCTCCACGTCCTCGGAGACGATGCGGCCGCCAGGGCCGGTGCCACGAACGCTGGCCAACTGCACGCCGCGCTCGGCGGCGATACGGCGGGCGTTCGGTGAAGCCAGCAGGCGGCCGCCTTCACCGCGTGCTGCGGCGACCGGTGCCGCGGCGGCGGCCGGCCGTCCGGCCGGAGCGGGCGCGGCCGTCGGCGCAGCCGCGGGCGATGCCGGCGCGGCCGTTGCCGGGGGCTCTTCCCCCTCGGCCAGCAGGACGGCGATGCGCTCGCCGCACTTGTACACGTCGCCGACCTTGCCGGTGATGTGGATCCGGCCGCTGCCGGGCGACCCGGATTCGGTCTCGGTCTTGTCGGTTTCGATGAGGATGATCGGCTGGTCGGCCTCCACCAGGTCGCCATCGGCGACGAGCCACTGGACGATCGTGGCTTCCTCCATTGTCAGGCCCAGCTTGGGCATGGGGACGTCAGTGGCCATGGTGTGCCTCCGTGCTGGTAACGGCGGGGATGTCGCCGGGGGCGACGTCGAAGAGTCGTCGGTCGGCCGCGGCCCGCAGCGTGCCGGCGACGTCGATGACGAACGGGCCGGTGCGGGACACGGTGATGGTGGCGGTGCTGCCGGGCGGAAGGACGCGGTCGCGCTCGCCGTCGTAGGCCAGCACGCCTGGGCCCTGGACGGTGATGCTGCCGCCGTCCGCGAGGTGTTCGATGGACGCGATGGGCAGCACGTCGAACGAGCCGGGCACGATCGGCACCCTCACGCGCCGACCCTCCCCACCGAGGCGGACGACCACTCCCCCGTCCTCGTCGGCGGCGACTGGGCAGGTGCGCCCGGCGATGGCGGACAGGCCGGTGCTGGCCGGCACGGCCAGCGCAGCCACCACCAGGCGGATGAGGTCCGAACGCACCACCGCCCTGGCGCCGGTGCCCTGCTCGGCGATCAGCGCGACATCGACGATCGCGATGTCCTGCACCCTGTCGGCGCCGGGCATCTCGATGTCCACGGTGAGCAGTTTCGCCTCACGGCCGGCGTCGGCCTTGGCGATGGCACCGCTGGCCACCAGGCCTGCCGCGGTGCCCGCCGAGGAGCCGTCCACGAACCCGGGGAACACATTGTTCGTGCCGGTGGAGATGGGGATGATCGGAGCCTGACGCCAGCCCATAGTGACGTCGCGGCTGGTGCCGTCGCCGCCCAGCACGGCCACCGCGGCGCACCCGAGATCGGCCATCTGGCCAGCGGCCCGGCGGGTGTCCAGGGCCGACCCGGTGCTCGGGCCGTCCACCAGCGTCGCCCGCTCGATGCCCTTCACCGCCCGCTCGGCGATGCGGCCCACGTCGCGGGCCACGTACACATGGTGGGCGCCGGCGTCCAGCGCGCCGATGGCCACGCGGCGGACGATGCCGATCTTCGCGGTGTCCGGTGTGTGCCCTACGGGCGCGTGCAGGCGGCGGACGTCCTTGCCCGCCCACGGGTTGACGATGATGCCGACCGAACCCACCGGAACTCAGCCGAGCAGCGGCCGGGCCAGCGCAGCCCGCACGCTCTCGGCGATGCGCGCCGCATCCGGCACGTACAGGTTCTCCAGCGCCGGGGTGAACGGCACCGGCGAGAACGGCGCACCCACCCGGCCCACCGGGGCATCGAGGTAGTCGAACGCGTCCTCCTGGATCTGGGCGGCCACCTCGGCGCCGAAGCCGCCAAAGCGCACGGCCTCGTGAGCCACGACCACCCGGTTGGTCTTCTTCACCGACGCGACCACCGTGACGGTGTCCAGCGGCGACAGGGTGCGCAGGTCCACCACCTCCACCTGGACGCCCTCACCGGCCAGCGTCTCCGCGGCGGCGAGCGCCTCGTTGTGGGTGCGGCCCCACGACACGACGGTGACGTCGCCGCCCTCACGGGTGACCTTGGCCTGACCCAGCGGCACCGTGTAGCGCCCCTCGGGCACCGGGCCCTTCAGGCCGAGCATCCTCTTGTGCAGCACGAACAGGACGGGGTTGTCCTCCTGGATGGCGGAGGCCATCAGGCCCTTCACGTCGTACGGGTTCGACGGGAAGACCACCTGCAGGCCGGGGATGTGGCAGAACAAGGCCTCCAGGCTCTGGCTGTGCTGGGCGGCCGCCGACAGGCCGGCACCGCCCGAGGTGGTGATGACCATCGGCAGCTTGGCCTGGCCGCCGAACATGTACTTCAGCTTGGCCGCCTGGTTGACGATCTGGTCGGCCGCCACCAGCGAGAAGTCCATGAACATCAGGTCCACGATCGGGCGCAGGCCGGTGACCGCAGCGCCCACGCCGAGGCCGATGATGGCCTGCTCGCTGATCGGCGTGTCCACCGCCCGGCGCTCGCCGAACTGGCTCTGGATGCCGTCGAAGGTGTGGAACACCCCGCCGTGCGCGCCGACGTCCTCGCCGGCGATGAACACGTTGGGGTCGGCCTCCATCTCCAACTTGATGGCCTCGGCGAACGCCTGCCCGTAGGTGAGGGTACGGTCGGTCACTTGGCACCTCCGGCCGTGTAGACGCCGGCCAGCAGGGCTTCCGGCTGCGGGAACGGGCTGGAGTCGGCGAACTCGATGGCCGCCTCGATGTCGGCCCGGACCTGCGCCCAGTTGGCGTCGATCTCGTCGCGGGTGGCCACACCGCCCTCCACCAGGCGGGCCTCGAACGTGAAGATCGGGTCGCGCTCCTTCCAGGCGATGACCTCGTCGTCCGGGCGGTACTTCAGGCCCAGGTTCTGGATGCCGTGGTGGTTGTAGAACCGGTAGGTCTTGGCTTCCACCAGCGCCGGCCCCTCGCCGCGGCGGGCGCGGGCGACGGCCTCGGTGGTGGCCTCGTGCACGGCCAGCACGTCCATGCCGTCCACGATGACACCGGGCATGCCGTAGCCGGCGGCCCGGTCCACCACGTCGGCGATGGCCATCGCCTTCTCCGTGGGCGTGTACTCGCCGTACATGTTGTGCTCGCAGACGAACACCACGGGCAGGTGCAGGGCGCAGGCCATGTTGGCGGCCTCGTGGAAGGCGCCGATGTTGGTGGAGGCGTCGCCGAAGAACGCCACGGCCACCTGGTCCGTGCCGAGGTACTTGTTGCGGAACCCGGCCCCGACGGCGATCGGCACACCGGCACCGACGATGCCGTTGGCGCCGAGCATGCCGAGCGACAGGTCGTTGATGTGCATGGACCCGCCCTTGCCGCCGCAGTAGCCGGTGGCCTTGCCCATCAGTTCGGCCATCATCTTGGCCAGGTCGCCGCCCTTGGCCACGAGGTGCCCATGGCCGCGGTGCGTGGAGGTGATGTAGTCGTCGACCCGCAGGGCCTCACAGACGCCCACCGCCACGGCCTCCTGGCCCACGTAGAGGTGCAGGAAGCCGGGCATCTTGCCCGTCTCCATCAGCGTTCCCGCGGCCTCTTCGAACAGCCGGATCCGCACCATGCTCTTGTGCATGGCCAGATGCTGCGCAGGCGTCAGCTCCATCGACGATCCCCTTCTGGACGGTTGCCCCGGACGGTTGCCGGCACATCCTAGATTCTAGTGACGGTCTAAAGAAACCACCGGCGCTACGGTGCGGCCATGAGCGACACCGCCGAACCCGTTCTGCTGATCGACGAGCCGCTGGAGAAGGTGCGCCGGCTGACCCTGAACCGGCCGGGCAAGCGCAACGCGTTGAACGACGCGCTGCGCGGCGCGCTGTTCGACGCACTGCGGGCCGCCGACCGGGACCCCGACGTGTCGGTGGTGATCATCCGTGGCGCTGGTAGCTGCTTCTCCGCCGGGTACGACCTGGGCAGCCGCAACACCGACGTGGAGCGGTCGAGCGCCCAGGTGGACGGGTGGTGGTCCCGCCATGTGGTCAACAACTGGTTCGAGATGTGGGACATGGCCACCCCGATCATCGCCCAGGTGCACGGCTACTGCCTGGCCGGCGGCACGGAGCTGGCCACCGCCTGCGACCTGGTCTACGTGGCCGACGACGCCCAGGTGGGCTACCCGCCCGTGCGGCTGATGAGCCCGCCCGACATGCAGTGGCAGACGTGGATGATGGGCCTGCGCCACGGCATGGAGGCGCTGCTCACCGGCGACTCGATGACCGGCGTGGAGGCCGCCGCCCGTGGCTTCGCCAACCGCAGCGTGCCGGTGGAGGACCTGGAAGCACTGGTGCTGGAGCGCGCCGGCCGGGTGGCCAAGGTGCCGGCCGACCTGCTGGCGCTCAACAAGCGTGCGGCGCACCGGGCGATGGACGCGATGGGGATCCGCACCGGCATCCGAGCCACTGCGGAGATCCAGGCGATGGGCTTCCACCAGGCGTCGTCGCGCGCCTACATGCGCAGCTTCGCCGAGAAGGGCGTGACCGCGGCGCTCAGCGAGCGGGACCGCCAGTTCGCCGACTACCGCGAGCAGCAGGAGTGACCCCCGGACGCGACGAAACCCCTGCCAGGCAGGGGTTTCGTGGAGCGGACGACGGGACTCGAACCCGCGACCCTCACCTTGGCAAGGTGATGCTCTACCAACTGAGCCACGTCCGCGTAATGCGGGCTGCAATCTAGCGACTCGGGGCCGCTGGTCACAACGCGTTTGGTCAGGCCTTCTGATCCGGCGGGCGCAGATCCACCCTCAGCACCAGGATTCCGTCCTCGATCGCGCCGGTGGCGTCGCCGATGATGGCGAAATCACGGAAGTCGGTCTGTGCCTGGGCCACGAACTTGGCCCGTTCGTCACCGGCCACCGGGGGCAGGGGGCGCTGTTTCACCGCCAGCGCACGCTCCTTGAACCGGGTGATCATTGCATCCACGTCGAGTTCGGCCATACCGCCCACCGTACCTGCCCCGGTCCGGGGCGTGCCTCACTCTCCGGCGCGAGCGCGCAGCAGCGGGTCGATGTGCTCGTCGGCCCCGTCGAGATCGTCGAACTCGTGGGAATCGGTGTCGTCCTCGTCGCCGGCGTCGGCGTCGGCGTCGGTGCCGGTGTTGTCGGTGTCGGTGTCGTCGTGCGCCGGTTCCACCACTGCCACCGCCGCGACGGCGGCGCGCTCGGCGGCCCGTTCGGCGGCGACGTCCTCGTCCAGCAGGTCCTCGTAGTCGGAGGGCTCCACCGTCGCCAGCGCACCGAGGTCCACGGGGTCGGCGTCCTCACTGGCCTCCGCTGCGGCGGCGCCCACGGGGCGGGCTTCGGTGAGGCGGCGCCGACGGTCCGAGTAGTCCGACCGCCAGAACCGCCGGCTGCCCATTTCCTCCAGCGGCCCCAGTGCCGGGTGCTCCGTCTTGCTGGAGCGCCACCACCACACGGTGGCAACGGCCAGGCCGACGGCCATCACCACGAGGCCGCCGGACAGCAGGTAGATCACCCGCGCCGTCTCGGGATCCGAGTACCGGCCGTTGGTGTCCGTGGCCGCCACGAGCCGACTGATCCCGTCCACGAAGTGCACGCCCCAAGTGTCGCACGGCGAACACCGAATCCCCACGCGCAACCGCGGCCACCTCCCGGCGTGCGGCCAGGGCCGTGATCGGCAACACTGGGGGCGTGGACGTGTTGTGGGGACTGCTCTTCTTCGGCGGGTTGGGGGGCCTGTGGTACCTCGGCTACCGCATCGACCCCCACTGGTCCACGAAGGACGGCACCCGCTTCGTGTGCAACAGCCAGGTCATCTCCATGGAGGGCCCGATCGGCCGCAAGCGCGAGGCCCAGGTGAACGTCATCCCGGACGGCACGCTCATCATCGGCCAGCGGGTCGCGTTGCGGCGGCGCCGCACCACGTGGGTCATCACCGCCAAGTCGGACGACCCGCCGAAGCACAAGGCCGTCTACCTCATCCGCAAGACCGACGGCGGCAACCTGCAGATCGACCAGATGGCCCTGTACCTGCCTACCAAGAGCCGGTGCATCAAGGTGCTGGACGACGCGCTGGCTACCCGCCAGTCGCGAGCCCGCTGAGGAACCGCTCCACCGCCGGCCCCACCTGCTCCAGGTTGATGAGGAAGGCGTCGTGGCCGTGCGGTGAGTCGATCTCCACGTACTCCGACGCCGTGCCCCCGGCGACCAGCGCGTCGTGGATCTGGCGCTGCTGGTACTCGGGGTAGAGGATGTCGCTGGAGATGCCCATCACCAGTGCCGGGGACGTGACCCTGGCCATCGCTGCGGGAATGCCCGAGCGGCCACGCCCGATGTCGTGGAGGTCCATGGCCTTGCCAATGATCAGGTAGCTGTTGGCGTCGAAGCGGCGGACCAACTTGTCGCCGTGGTAGTCCAGGTACCGCTCCACCTCGAATCGCTGCCACAGGTCGAACCCGTCACGGAGCGAGCCGCCGTCGGCCATCTCCCGTCCGAACCGGTCGGTGAACACGTTGTCGCTGCGGAACGTCACCTGCGCCACCATCCGGGCGACGGCCAGGCCCTCCCACGGGCCGTCGCCGTCGGCCACGTCGTAGTAGTCGCCGCCGTGCCACTTGGGGTCCAGCCGGATAGCCCGCCGCCCGATGGCACCCCAGGCGATCTGCTGGGCGCTGGATTGCATGCACGTGGCGATCGGCACGATGCCACCCACCCGATCGGGGTAGGTGATGGCCCACTCCAGCACCTGCATGCCGCCCATCGACCCGCCGACCACCGCATGCCAGCGGCGGATGCCCAGATGGTCGGCCAGCCGCGCCTGCACCCGCACCATGTCGCGGATGGTCACCACCGGGAAGCGACTGCCGTACGGCCGACCGTCGTCCGGGTGCGGCGAGGCGGGGCCGGTGCTCCCCTGGCAGCCGCCCAGCACATTGGGGCAGACCACGAACCAGCGGTCGGTGTCGATGGCCAGGCCGGGGCCGATCATCCCCTCCCACCAGCCGGGGGTGGGGTGCCCCTGCTCCGCCGGGCCGGCCGCGTGGCTGTCGCCGGTCCACGCATGGCACAGCAGCACGGCGTTGGAGGCCTCGGCGTCGAGGGTGCCCCACGTCTCGTACGCGGTGGTGACCCCGAGCAGGGTGGTGCCGCCGTCCAACGCGAACGGGCGGCCGGACGGCATGGTGAAGAACCTGCGGCTGCCGGCGGGCTGACCGGGCATGAAGGCACCCGAAGCGGGGTGTGGGCGGCCTGGGCGTGCGGGCCCGGTCATGTGTCCTCCTTCGTCGCATGCTGCCGTGCAGGTTGGCGACGCAGGACGAGGGAAGCTTCGTTGCCCGGAAGGACCGGGCCACATCCCCGCTGGGCGGGAAGGCACCGTAGGGCTTCCACCCCGGTTGCCGGACCCTCACCCAGGGGTGGGGGTCACTCGTGATGCGTCGTGGCCGCCAACGTTAGCAACGCGCCAGCCCGCTGCAACGGGCATTCACGGGCGGTACTGCTGCTCGGTGGCGAAGTGGCGGTCCAGCCCGACGATGCCGGCGAAGCCCTCGAAGTCCACCAGGCGGTCCAGGTGGCCGCGCAACGACCCGTGCTGGTGCAACAGCGCGAACGACTCGCGCATCGCCTTCACCATCGAGAACAGGCCGCTGAGCGGGGACACGATGAGGCGGAACCCCAGCGCGGCCAGTTCCTCCGGGGTCAGCAGTGGCGTCTTGCCGGTCTCCACCATGTTGGCCACCAGCGTCGCCCCAGGCAGGGCGGCGGCGATCTGCTCCATCTCGGCCACGGACTCCGGCGCCTCCACGAACACGGCGTCCACGCCCACATCGCGGGCCGCCTTGCCGCGCTCGATGGCTTCCACGAGGCCGACGGCCGCGCGGGCGTCGGTGCGGGCCGTGACGTGCAGGCCATCGGCGTGATCCACAGCGGCGCGCAGCTTGGCCAGCCAGTCCGTCCGCTCCACCACCTGCTTGCCGGCCATGTGCCCGCAGCGCTTGGGCCACACCTGGTCCTCGATGAAGATGCCACTGGCCCCGGCCTGGCGCCACAGGTCCACCGTGCGGATGGTGTTGAGCGGGTTGCCGTAGCCGGTGTCCGCGTCCACCACCACGTCCAGCCCCGGGTTGGCCGCGCACACCCGCCTGGCCACCTCGGCCATCTCGGTCTGGGTGAGGTACCCGAAGTCCGGCAGGCCCAGCAGGGTGCCGCTGACGCAGTAGCCGCTGAGGAACACCGTGGTGAACCCGGCCTCGGCCGCCAGCAAACCCGAGAGGGCATCCCACACGCCGGGCATCAGCACCGACTGGCCGGTCTCGCCCGTCCCCAACCGCCCACGCAAGGTCGCTCCGCTCATGGGCGCACGCTAACGCCCGGCGCCGACTGCGGGAGCAATGGCTGACGGGTCAATCGAAACGACTGATCCGGGGGTCAGGATGGCTGACGGATCAGCGAGTAGACGTCCGGTGACACACGGGCCAGGATGGTCGCCGATGGGTGTCAGCTACCTCACTCCGAAGGCCCGTGCGATCTCGGCCGGGGCCATGGGCCATGGTGCCGTGGCCATCGATTTCATCGCCGCCGGCGAGTTGATCGTCGCGTACGGCGGGCGTTGCGTCAGCCGCGACGAACTGGAACTGCTGCCGGAGGACCAGCAGCGCCGCTCGCTGCAGATCGCCGACCATGTGTACCTGGCCGGCCCCACCGAGCCCGAGCCCGCCGACTTCGTCAACCACTCCTGCCAGCCGAACTGCGGGATCAGCGGTGCCTCCAACATCGTGGCCATGCGCGACATCGAGCCGGGCGAGGTGCTCAGCTACGACTACGCCTGCAGCGACGGCAGCGACTACGACGAGTTCGAGTGCCTGTGTGGCAGCGCCACCTGCCGCGGCAAGGTCACGGGGCACGACTGGATGCTCCCCGAACTGCAGTTGCGCTACCGGGGCTACTTCAGCCCCTACCTCCAGCAGCGGATTGCCGCGCTGGTCAGCGTCGGCGCCGAGCGCCGCGCCTTCTCCTACTGATTCCGCGCCGGGGTGCCCGGCTAGGGTGACCGCATGCGATTGCTCGTGGTCGGCGCCGGCGGAGTCGGATCCTCGATCGTTTCCATCGCTGCCCGCCGACCGGTCTTCGAGCAGATCGTCGTGGCCGACGCGGACCCCAACCGGGCCGGCCGCGCCGCCGCCCACACCGGCAAGGACCACGTCATCGGCACCCGGGTGGACGCCTCGGACCGCATCGACCTGGTGGACCTGGCCCGCAGTTCCCGCGCCGACGTGGTGATCAACGCCTGCGACCCGCGGTTCAACCCGCCGATCTTCGACGCCGCCTTCGAGGCCGGCTGCCACTACCTGGACATGGCCATGCACATGTCGACCCCGCACCCCACCCGCCCCTACGAGGAGTGCGGGGTGAAGTTGGGGGACGCCCAGTTCGCAGTGGCCGACCAGTGGGAGGCGCGTGATCTGCTGGCCATCGTGGGCATGGGCGTGGAGCCCGGCTTCTCCGATGTGGCCGCCCGCTACGCCAGCGACCGCCTGTTCAGCCGGATCGACGAGGTCGGCGTGCGCGACGGGGCGGACCTGGTGATCGACGGGTTCGACTTCGCACCCACCTTCAGCATCTGGACCACCATCGAGGAGTGCCTGAACCCGCCGATCATCTACGAGCGCGACCGCGGCTGGTTCACCACCGAGCCGTTCAGCGAGCCGGAGACGTTCGTCTTCCCCGAGGGGATCGGCGCGCTCGGGTGCGTCAACGTGGAGCACGAAGAGGTCATCCTCATGCCCCGCTGGCTGGACGTCGGCCGGGTGACGTTCAAGTACGGCCTCGGCGACGAGTTCATCGACGTGCTGAAGACCCTCCGCAAGCTGGGCCTGGACTCCACCCGCCCGGTGATGGTCCGCGGCCAGGAGGTGGCGCCGCGCGACGTGGTGGCCGCCACCCTGCCGAACCCCGCCGAACTGGGCGACCGCATGCGTGGGCGCACCTGCGCCGGCTCGTTGGTCACCGGGCTGGGCAAGGACGGTGCACCCCGATCCACCTACCTGTACCAGGTGGTGGACAACGAGTGGACGATGCGCGAATACGGGCACCAGGCCGTGGTGTGGCAGACCGCCGTGCATCCGGTGGTGGCGCTGGAACTGCTGGCCACCGGCGAATGGAAGGGCGCCGGGGTGAAGGGGCCGGAGGCGTTCACCGCCGACCCGTTCATGGCCCTGCTGAACGAGCACGGCGCCCCCTGGGCGATGGAGGAGCACACCCCGTGAACCGGCTGAACAAGTTCGACGCCGAGCGCCTGATGGACGCCTACGACGCGGACCCCGTGGCAGCGCTCACCGCCGCGCTGCGCGTACTGCTGGACCGCCCGCACGACGACTGGACCCAGCTGGTGAAGGCGGCCGGTTTCACCTGCGCGCGGCGCATCCTGTTGCAGGGCGCCGACCCTGTGGCGCTGGACGAACTGGCCGCCGAGCTCAACGAGCTACGGGCGCTGGACCCCGCCGGCCTCCGGTAGCCGAACCGCACAGGCTGTGGTGCCGCCCGGCAAGCGGTGGCGGTTGCGGGCCACCCAGCGGTAGGCCACCCCGCTCAGCCAGTGGATGCCCGGCACGCGCATGAGCGCGCCGAGCAGCCACCAGCCCTTGCCGGCCGCCAGCAGGAGCGCACTCACCCCGTCCTCGGCGGCGTAGACCCGGTGGTCGCGGGCGACGTACTGGACGGCGGTCTCGCACTCCGCAGCCGTCAGGCCGAGCACCGCGAGGTCTGCCTGCTGGTACGGCACCACGGGCGGCATCCGGCGGATCCACCGCTGGGCGAACCGGACCGACGACGAGCAGAACGCGCAGTCCCCGTCGAACACCAGGAGCGGCAAGGTCGGGGCGGCCACGTCGCCCAGGCTACGGGCGCTCACCCGAGGTCGGCGACGACCGGCTGGGCCATCAGCAGGCGGCGGTCGAAGCCGGCCTCCGTCGGGAGGAAGCCATTGCGGTCCGGCCACAGGAGCTGCACGGCGTCGAACGGGCGGCCGTTCCGCCACGCCACCGCGGTCGGCAGCAACTCCACCGTCACCTCCGCTGCCAGCGGGGCGAACACGCAGCGCTGCTCGCCGTCGAACAGGCCGGTCAACTCCACCCCGAGCGGGATCTCCGTGCCGCCGCGCAGCAGGTCGGCCACCAGGTCGAACAGGCCACGGGCCATCGACGGGGTCAGCCCGAACAGGACGACCTCGGGGAACCCGAACGCCTCCGGGTAGCCGATGGTGTAGACGTACCCGGCCAGCGGAGGGTCGGTGTCCGTGCGGGCCGCCACGGGTTCGATGGCCCACCCGTGGGTCTCCACCATCCACTCGATCTTGTCGAGGTCGTTCATCGCCCCCCACTGCGCTGCGTCGGGGTCGCGGGGATCGCTGCTCACGCTTCCACCCTATGACGGGATCGGACCTGGAGCGCGAAGTGCTCGCCGCGGCGCGGTCACAGGCAGGGCGCGTCGGGCCTGGTAGTGGGCAAGATTTCTTCGGGAAATCTTGGTTGTCGGGTTGATAGTCGAACATACGTTCGGTAGTATGTGTGTATGGAACTCGCCGACCGCTTCTCCGGGGCCTGTGTGGCCGCAGAGGTGGGGTCGATGCCCTATGCGGGGCAGGTGGCAAGGCTCCGCGAGTTGGAGGCGTTGCGGCGGCGTGTGGAAGCAGAGCTGGCTGCGACGGTCCATGCGGTTGGCGAGGCGAAGCTGTTCGGCGAGGACGGGCACTCGTCGGTGCGCGCGGTGTTGCGGGCCGAGGCGAACATGTCCGAGGGTGAGATCTCCCATCTCATCCGCACCGGCCGGTTGTTGGACGGCATGCCCCAAGTGGTGGATGCGTTGGGTAACGGCGAGGTCGGTGTCGCCCAGACTCATGATCTCGCTCGGGCGCGGGCCAACCCGCGCTGCGGCGATCAGTTGCATCACCACATCGACCTGCTCACCGGCCAGGCCCGCGATCTTCCCTACGAGGACTTCCGCAGGTGTGTGCGCCGTTGGGAGATCCTCGCCGACGCCGACGGCGCTCACCGCGACGCCGAACTCGCGCACGAGACCCGCCAGGCCGGGCTGACTATCCGCGACGGTGTCGGTCACCTGTCGGGTCATGGTGGCGCGTTGGACAGTGCGGAGTTGAAGGAGATCTGGGACCAGTTCACCCAAGCCGAGTTCCTCAACGACCTCGACGCCGCAACCGACGCGGCAGAGGGTGACGGCGCTGCGGACCTGCCGCGCAACGCCGGGCAGCGACGGTGGGATGCGCTGTTGCGGATCTTCCGCACCGCAGCCGGCGCACCCGCCGGCTCCAAGGAACCCGAACCGGTGTTGAACCTGATCATGGACGTGCAGACGTTCGAAGACGTGCTCACCCGCGACTGGAACCTGCTGCCCCAGACAGAAGACCGCCTCTTCGGCCAGGTCCCCCAGCAGCACCGGCGCAGCGAAACCTCCACCGGCACCCTCGTCGACCCGCAACACGCCCTCCGCGCCGCGATCGGCGGCTGGGTCCGCCGAGTCGTGGTCGACTCGGCCGGCAACATCATCGACTACGGCCGACGCAGACGATTGTTCACCGGAGCCGCACGTGACGCGGTCATGCTCCACTCACCACGATGTACCTGGGCCGGCTGCGACACCACCACCACCTACTGCAACGCCGACCACACCACCGACTGGCAACACGGCGGCCCCACCGCCACCACCAACGGCGCACCCTTGTGCCCCCGCCACGACCGGCTCAAGAACCACGGCTACAAGCTCCGCCGCGGCCCCAACGGCACCTGGCACACCTACCGCCCCGACGGCACCGAAATCGGCCCCGCCGCCTGACCGGCCACGGCCGGATCGCCGTGCACGAGCCGGTCCCGCATCGAGCGGAGGCCCTTGCCAACAGCGCCCACACCGGGCACTCTGCGCTCGTGGCAGAGACATCGCGGGACGTGCTCCTTGAGGTTCTTGGCCGGGCGGTGTTGGACATCCGCATGTACGCCGCCGATGCGCACGCGAACCTCCCTGCGATCGGTGTCTTGGCGAACGTCGTCCACAATCTCCCGAATCGCCTGAGAGCCGCGCCATCGCCGGAACTACACGACCAGCTGTTGTTCGAGACGTGGGATCGCTGTGACGACAGGGGGCGCGAATGGTTGCGGCAGGTACTCGTGGCCGACGGCTTCGATCCGTCCACGTTTCCTGCGACGGAGTTTCGCGTGCAGTAGTGCCGAACTCCCGATCGGCGCTGTTGACGTAAGGCTCGCGAGAAGGCAGTCTGCGCTCGTGCTGGCTTCGCCCTTCGACGCGCTCGTGGACCACTTGGACATGGTGTCGTACGTGCGTGACTACGTCGAACTCCGCATCAACTACTCGATCGTTCGCCTGCTGACCGACCCGAACGGTTCGATCGACGGTGATTGCTGGACTCTCACCCCCGACAACGGCGGGGACATCTTGCGCCGTTACATCGGACTCAAGGTCCTGGCGACTGAGTTCGACGAGACGGCCCACCTGCGTCTCATGTTCGAGGCTGGAGCGACGATCGAGGCACCACTCGCTGATGAGCACCGGACGGGGCCAGAAGCTCTGCACTTCATGCCCGCCGACGAACGTGGTCGAGTTCACTCAGCCTCGATGTACATCTGGTAGCGCAGATCTACCGCTCGCTCTGGGCGGTTGATCCGAGGTTCACCAGCTGGCATTCCATCATCGTCGTTCTCGGGCTCGACTGACCCGAGCCGAGCTGTCGCTCGGCGCTAGATCAGTGCTTCGGAACCGAGGTCCAGGCAGTGGCGGACGTGGCGGGTGGCCATGGCCGCGAACATCGCTTCGCTGCGCTCGCTGCCGCCGACGATCTGCGACGCGACGACCGCCATCACCACGCCGCCGTAGGCGTCGCGGGCGTAGTGGCGGAAGAACTCGGCGCCGTCCGTGTGCACGCCGTACTCGCCGAGCGCCGTGAGGTAGTCGTCCACCAGGCCGCGCTCGATCTCGCGGCGCACCTCGGGCAGCGGGCCGGCGCCCATGAAGTAGCTGACGTCGGCGCTGGCGGGCCCCTGCCCAGGCGTCTGCCAGTCCACCGCGGCCACCGGGTACCCACCCTGGGGCGAGGCGAACATCAGGTTGTCCAGCCGGTAATCGCCGTGGGTGACGGTGAGCGGCAGGTTGCGTCCCTCGATCCAGTCGGGGATGCGCGGGCCGAACCGCTCCACCAGGGCGATGCCGTCGGCGTCCAGGTACTTGGCGTAGGTGCCGAGGAAGCCGGGCACGAACATGCCCCACATCGCCTGCAGGTTGCCGGCGTCGCCGGACGTGCGCTTCTGGAGGAACTCGACGTGCGACAGGCTGTCGTCGCCCCAGCGGGGGCCGTGCAGCCGGGCCAGTTCCAGCACCGCCGTGCGGGCGTGCTCGGCGGAGCAGCCGGTGAGCTGGTTGCCCTGCTCGGCCGGCGCCAGGTCCTCCAGCAGCAGCACGAAATCGCCGTCGTCAGGGTGCCATTCGCTGTGGTAGCAGTGGGCCACGCGGATGTCCACGGTGGGTGCGATCTGGCGGTAGAACTGCACCTCCCGGTCATAGTTCCGCAGCGCCACGCCGGTGGCCCGGCTGGCGGGGTCCGGCGAGGGCAGCTTGGCGATCAGGCTCGTCGGCAGGTCGCTGCCCGCGGGCACGTCCAGCGCCATCCGCAGGTTCATCCCCACCAGGCCGTCGCCGATGCGCTTGGTGGCGGTGATGCGGACGTCGGCGCCGAGCACGCTGCTCAGCCACTCGGAGGTGATCGCGTCGGGTTCCATGGTGCGCCGACCGTAGCCCCTCGGCTCGTGGTCTGGCAGAGTTGGCGCATGACGGCGACGGCGACGGCCGGCCCGGCAGATCTGGCCGGCCACATCGAGCGGCTCGACCGCGACGGCTACACGATCGTGCACGACGCGTTCGACGCCGACCTCGCCGCGGCGATCGACGAGGACATCGACCGGCTGGAGCAGGAGCTGGGCATCGGGTTCGGCGGCAACGGGTTCGAGGGCCGGGCCACCACCCGGGTCTACAACCTGCTGGCGCTGGGCGACCTGTACGCCCAGATCCCCGTGCACCCGGTGGTGCTGCCGCTGATGCACCACCTGCTGGGGAAGGGCTGCCTGGTGAGCAGCCTGTCGTCGATCACCATCCATCCCGGCGAGGGGGCCCAGCCGATCCACGCAGACGACCAGGTGATCCCCGGCCAGAAGCCGCGCCGCTCGGTCACTGCCAACAGCATGTGGGCCATCACCGACTTCACCGAGGCGAACGGCGCCACGCGGATCGTTCCCGGCAGCCATCTGCTGGACCACTCCCCCGTCTACGGGCAGCACTACGACAGTGTCCCGGCGGAGATGCCCAAGGGCAGCATCCTCGTGTGGAACGGCGGGTTCTGGCACGGGGGCGGCGCCAACACCACCGGGCAGCGGCGCCGCGGCATCGCGATGAACTACTGCGCCGGGTTCATCCGCCAGCAGGAGAACCAGCAGCTCGGCATCCCGCTGGAGACCGTCCGCGGCTTCTCCCCGGAGCTGCAGGAGCTCTGCGGTTTCGGCGTCTACCAGGGACTGATCGGCCACATCGACCGCCAGTCCCCCGCCCAGCGCCTGCTGGACCCGGCCTCGGCGACGGCGATGCTCTGGGACCGCACCTGACAGGTGCTCACGCCGGCGGCCAGTGCTGCCGATCACCATCCGTGGTGAATTGTGTGCTGTGCGTGTCAGAGGTTCGGGCGCGTTGTGCGTCGTAAGGGGTGATGATCGTGCATGCAGCCGAACTCCCCCAGGGTGACCCCGTGCGGTCACTGCGCCTGGTCGCCGATCGAGCGCACGCCGGGTCCGCCCGCTCCGGCATCGTGGCGCTCTACGAGGCCGAGTTCAGGGGCGTGGCCCGCCTCGCCTACCTGCTGTGTGGCGACACCCAGCAGGCCGACGACCTGGCCCACGACGCGTTCGTGCGGCTGTACGAGCACTGGGACCAGGTGCAGGAGCCGGAGCGCCGGCTTGCCTACCTGCGTTCCATCGTGGTGAACCTCGCCCACAGCGCGCACCGGAGGAAGGCGACCGCCCGCCGCCATTCACATGCTCCGATGTTCGTCGTGGGCGGGGCCGCCGCCTCCGCCGAGGACGAAGCGCTGCAGCGCTCCTCCCGGCCCGACGTGATGGCGGCGTTGGCCACGCTGCCGGATCGTCAACGCACCGCCGTCGTGCTCCGCCACTGGTTGCGGATGACAGAGGGAGAGATCGCCGAGGCCATGGGCTGCTCGGTGGGCTCGGTGCGGACCCATGTGGCCCGCGGGCATCAGACCCTGGCACAGCGCCTTGGAGGCATCCGATGAACGGTTCCCACGACCCCTTCGACCACCAGCCGTTCGACACCCAGCTCGGCCGGCTGCTCGACGACGCCGCGGCGTCGTTCCGCCCGACCCCCGACGTGCCCCGCCTGCAACGGATGATGGGTGGCGGCGGTGCCCGGCGTCGCGGCGCCGTCATCATGTTCAGCGCGGCCGCCTGCCTGGCCCTCGTGGGTGGCGGTGCGTTCGCCCTCCACCAGCAGGACGAGCCCAGTCGCATCGCCCCCGCCGGCGAGGGCGGGGCGACGGAGCCGACCCGGAAGGCGGAACCGACGACCACCCACGGCGAGGACGGCGAGGACGCCAGCGAGCCGACGACGACGGAGACGGCGACCGAGCCGAAGCCCACAGAGCCGCCGGCAACCGAGCCGAAGCCGACCGAGCCGACCGAGCCGCCGGCCACCGAACCGAAGCCCACGGAGCCGCCCCGCACGACCGAACCGAAGCCCACGGAGCCGCCGCGCACGACCGAACCGAAGACCACCGAACCGCCGCACACGACGGAGCCCACGACGACCGAGCCGAAGCCGACGGAGCCGACCACGACGGCACCGTCGTGGGAGTGGAGCGTGCATCAGGTGTACGGGTCGTGTGACGCGGCCCCGCCGTACGACGTGTTCTGGGGCACCACGGCCCCCGGCGCCAAGGTCGTGATCGAGAGCGCCTACGGGCGCAAGGTCGGGTACGCCAACGAGGCCGGCCAGTTCGAACTGCGGATCGAGTTCCCCGAGGCCCCCGTCGGTGAGCCGTTCCAGGTCTGGGTGGTCAGCGAGGGCCACACCGACGACTTCTGGTTCACCCGCACCGGCTGACCGCGGCCCGATCCGGCCTCGGCGCCGCTACCGTCGCCGGGGCCATGTACCGCTTCCTCCTGCGCCCCAAGTGGCTCGGCTTTCATCTGCTGTGCATCGCCGTGGTGGTGGCGATGATCAACCTCGGCTTCTGGCAGCTCCGCCGGCTGGACGAGAAGCGCTCGTTCAACGAGCGGGTGCGGTCCACCGCCAACCAGCCGATCGCCCCGTACGCGGACGTCGTGGACGGCGCCGGCGACGACCTCACCTCCATCGAGTACCGGCGGGTGGAGGTCACCGGCACCTACCTGGACCGCCAGTTCGAAGTGGTCAACGTCAGCCAGGACGGCACCAGCGGGCATGACCAGGTGCTGGTGCTGCAACTCTCCGACGGCACCCTGCTGGCGGTGAACCGTGGCTTCGCCGTGGGCGCGGCCGCCTTCCCGCCGGTGCCGTCCGGCGAGGTGACACTCATCGGCCGCATCCGCCGCGGCCAACGGGCCGGCACCGGCCAGACCGCCGACGACGGCAGCCAGTTCCTCACCGAGATCCGCCGGATGGACCTGGTGGCGCTGGGCGCCCAGTTCGACCAACCGCTGCAGCCCGTGTACCTGGACGGGCTGGCCGAGGGCGGCAGCGAGATCACCGGGCTCGTCCCCATCGCCTTCCCCACGCTGGACGAAGGCCCGCACCTCAGCTACGCCATCCAGTGGTTCATCTTCAGCACGGCCGTGGTGGCCGGGTGGGTGCTGGCGGTGCGGCGCAGTGTGCACGATCGCCGCGAGGCGCAGCAGGGCGGCGACAGCCCGCCGAAACGCAAGAAGCCGCTGATCCCCGAGCAGTACCTGTAGGCCTCAGCCGGGCTGGAACCCCTCGAGCTCGGCCATCCGCCGGAACTGCTCCACCACGTTCGGGGTCTCGTAGCCGGCGTCCAGGTTGCGGTAGGCGGTGTCCACGTTGACGGTGATCCGCCCGAACTCGCTCCAGCCGCGGAACTCCTCCCGCGCTCCGATCTCGCGGGCCAGGTCGCGGGCGGCCTCCCACGCGTCCAGGCCGGCGGCGTGGCGGGCCGCCGCACCTTCGTCCACGAACGCCAGGTAGTCGCGGACCGCGGCCACACCGGCCTTGTCGGTGACCGGGCCGTGGCCGGGCACCACGGTCTCGACGTCCATGCCCAGCATCAGGTCGCAGGCGGCCACCCAGTTGGCCAGCGGCCCGGCCCAGACGATGGGGGTGCCGCCGATGAAGAGGATGTCGCCGGTGTACACCGTCTTGGCGTCGGGCACCACGGCAATGGTGTCGCCCTGGGTGTGCGCCGGGCCGACCTCGATGAGCTCCACCAGGCGACCGCCGACCTCCACGTCCAGCCGGCCCTCGAACGTGCGGCTGGGCAGGCGCAGGTCGATGCCGTCGAACTGGAACGCCCCGAAGAAGTGGCGGAACAGCTCGCCGACCGGCCCCTCGGCGCCGTTCAGCGCGGCGAGCATGGCCGGCGGCACCTCGGTCATCTCGTGGGCCGTGGCCGCGCTTGCGATGATCTCGGCCCCGTCCAGCAACTGGTTGCCGTAGCAGTGATCGCCGTTGGCGTGCGTGTTCACCGCCGTCGCGATCGGGGCCACGCGGGTGGCGTGCTGCATGGCCTGCAGCATCTCGGCGGTGAGCTTCAGGTCGAACAGGGTGTCCACCAGCAGGGACGCACCGTCACCGACCACCAGCCCGGCGTTGCTCCACCCCCAGCTGCCGTCCGGCTGGAGATAGGCGTAGCAGGCGTCGCCGAGTTCGTGCAGTCCCTTCGTGTACCCCATGGCGCGTTCCTAGCACGCCACGTACAGTGCCGCCATGCGTCAGCTCAGCGGGATGGATGTCAGCTTTCTCAACATGGAGACGCCGACCACGTTCGGTCATGTGTCCTCGTTGAACATCTACGACCCCACCACTGCACCGGGTGGGGCCGGGCTGGAGGCCACGAAGGAGATCATCCTCGAACGCATCGACCAGCTGGCCCCCTTCCGCCGGCGCCTGGTGGAGGTGCCGCTGGGCCTGGACCTGCCCTACTGGGTGGAGGACCCCCACTTCGACATCGACTTCCATGTGCGCCACCACGCGGTGCCACCGCCCGGCACACCGCAGCAGCTGGCCGAAGCCGTGGCCCGCATCGTCGCCCGCCCGCTGGACCGGTCCCGCCCGCTGTGGGAGCTGTACGTGATCGAAGGCGTGGACAACGGCCGGCTCATCGCCCAGCTCACCAAGATCCACCACGCCGCCATCGACGGCGCGTCCGGCGCCTTGATGCTGGCCGCCATCCTGGACACCGACCCCACGTTCCGCCCCACCGGCGAGCCGGCGCCGTGGGAGCCCGAGGACATCCCCTCCGACGACGAACTGCTGCGGGTCACCGCCCGCGAGTACCTGCGCCGGCCGGAGAAGCTGGTGCGCCTGGGCATCCGCACCACCCGCGACCTGGCCAAGGCCACACGGTCCGGCGGCCTGCGCACCCTGGCCGATCTGATGGCCCAACCGATGCCCGGCCCGATGGGGCAGATGATCCGCCAGCGGCTGCGCGCCTCCGCCGGCACGGACGTGGACCGCCCGCCGGCCCTGCCGCCCACGCTGGCGCCGCGCACCCCGTTCAACCGGCCGATCAGCCCGCACCGCCGCTTCGCCTACACCACGGTCCCGCTGGAGCGGGCCAAGACGGTGCGGCGGGCGTTCGGCTGCACGTTCAACGACGTGGTGATGACCGTGTGCTCCGGCACCTTGCGGCGCTACCTGGAGCACCACCAGTGCCTGCCGGCGGAGAGCTTGATCGCGATGGTGCCGGTGAGTGTGCGGACGGGCTCGGAGGACGACACCTACCAGAACCGGGTGTCGGCCCTGCTGGCCGACCTGGCCACCAACGAGGCGGATCCCGTGGCCCGCCTGCGCCGCGTGCAGCAGAGCATGACCGCCGCCAAGGAGAACTTCGCCGCCATCCCCGCCGACACCCTGCAGGACTACACCCAGTTCGCGCCGCCGGCCATCGCCGCCCGGGCGATGCGGATGTACAGCCGGTTGCGCATCGCCGACCGGATGAACCCGCCGTTCAACCTGGTGATCAGCAATGTGCCCGGCCCGCAGCAGCCCCTGTACTCGGCCGGCGCGGAGCTGCAGCACTTCTACCCGGTCTCCACCCTGATCGACGGCCAGGGCCTGAACATGACGGTGCAGAGCTACAACGGCAACCTGGACTTCGGGTTCATCGCCTGCCGCGAGCTGGTGCCCGACCTGTGGGCGATGGTGGACATGCTGCACGAGGCGATGGACGAGTTGGTGGAGCTGGCCGAGGCCGTGCTGGCCCCGCTCCAGCCGCCGCCCACCAAGAAGGCCCCGGCGAAGAAGGCGGCTACCAAGAAGGCCCCGGCGAAGAAGGCGGCTACCAAGCGAGCCGCTCGCTGAGGCGGGCGGCCGTGCGCTCGGCCACCATCATCACCGGCAGATGGGTGTTGGCCCGCGGCACCCGCGGCAGCACGGACGCGTCGCACACGAGCAGTCCCTCGTAGGCAATCACCCGGCAGTCGCCGTCCACCACCGCCCCGGGGTCGCCTGCTGCCCCCATCCGGCAGGTGGACGAGGCGTGCACATAGTCGCCCACGCCCGCGCGGATGCCGTCGCTCGACGAGTCGTACGGCAGCACGTCGGCCACCGATGCCAACGGCTCGCTGGCGAGGAACCGTTCGGCCAGCGCCACGGCGGCGTGCATGCCCTGCATGTCCTGCTCGTCGGTGAGCATGGCGAAGTCCACCTCCGGTGGGTCCTCCGGCCGGTCGGACCGCAGGCGCACCGTGCCCCGCGATGCCACCCGCATCAGCGCGGCCATCACGAACCCCACGCCGGGGTCGGCAGGGTCGGCGACGTCCACCGGGAGGATCTGCAGGTCGTCAGCTGCGCGCCACCGACCGCGCAGGTAGGCGGCCACGGCCAGCCCGTCGCCGGCCGCGGGTGGCCGGCGGTAGCGGACGGCGATCGGGAAGGACGGATGGTCCTGCAGGCCGTGCCCCACGCCGGAGCGATCGAGCCCACTGCGCAGCAGGATCGCCGGCGAGTGGATGGCCCCGGCGCAGACCACCACGGTGCCGGCCTCGATCTCCTCGCCATCCGCCAGGCGCACGCCCGCGGCAACGGGGCCGTCCACCAGCACCCGGTCCACCAGCGCGTCGCCACGAACCTCCAGGCCGGCGCCGCGGGCGGCCGGCAGATACGCGGCCGCGGCCGACACCCGCCGGCCGGTGTGGTCGCGGGTCAGCAGCGCCGCCTGCCCACCGAGCCCGGCGGCCAGCAGGGCCGTCGCCACCGGCCCGCGCTCGGCGGCCGGGGCGGGGCGCTGGGGCAACTGGACGGCAGCGAACCACCGTTCCGCCTCTGCCGCCGACCAGCCCTCGGCACCGAACTGACGGCCCCATTCGTCGTAGTCGTCCGGCACACCGCGCAGTGCCAGCATGGCGTTGACGGCCGAGCTGCCACCCAGCCCGCGGCCGCGGAGGTACACGCGGGGGGCCTGGGCCGCGGTGCGGCGGGCGACGAGGTCGGGCCACTGCCGACCGGGTTCCTGCAGGGCAAGGTGGAACGAGGGGCCGATGATGCCCGGCGGCGGGGCACCGCGGTCGTCGGGGCCGGCCTCCAGCAGCAGCACTCGCCGGCCCGGGCGGGCGATGCGGGCGGCCAGCACGCACCCGGCGGAGCCGGCGCCGACCACCACCACGTCGTAGTGCCCGGCCACTGCGGTTCAGTCCTCGTTGCGCCGAGGTGTCTCGGGCGGCAGGCCGGCGAGGTGGGCGTGGTCGTTGTAGCGGTGCAGGCACCAGGTGTTGCGGCGCACCAGTTCCAGCTCGGTGATCGAGGTGTTGAGCGTGCGGATCTGGAAGCCGCCGGTGGAGGCCGTCTTCAGCGCCATGCGCAGGATCGCGTCGATCACCCCGCCGTGGCAGAACACCACGATGGTCGACCCGCTGTTGGGCTCGGTGACCGCCCGCAGCGCCGAACCGACGCGGAAGTGGAAGGCGGCGATCGTCTCACCCTCGGGGAACAGCGTGGCGAAGGGGTCGTCGTCGTGCCAGCTGTCCGGCCCCGGGCTGTAACGGTCCACGTACTCCTGGTAGGTGATGCCGTCGCACACCGGGCCCGGGTCGTGCTCGCCGAAGCCGGCGTGCACCTGCAGTTCGTGGGCGCCGAGGGCCGGCAGCACGATCTCGGCGGTCTCGCGGGCACGCGGGTAGGCGCTGCTGACCACCACGTCGGCGGTGAACTCGGGGGTCGCGGCCCACCGCTCGCGCAGCCGGGCCGCCTGCTGGCGGCCGAGTTCGGAGAGGCCGGAGCACGTGCGTGGCCCGCCGATGACACGGTTGACGGTGACCTGGGACTCACCGTGGCGGACGAGGAGCAGTCGGGTCACGGCGCCGACCCTAGCCGGGGGTGCCCGCGGCTTACTTTTCGTTCGCGCGCGGCAGGCACCGGCAGGGGGCGGCCGTAGCGTCGGCGCGGTGGGAGGAGGTGCACGGCTGACGATCCGTTCCGTCGCCGCGGACCCCCGCTCCGCAGGGCTGCTGGCCGATGCCCACGCGCTGGGCATCCACACCGTCACCGGCATCGATGTCGCCGACGTCGTGTTCTTCGCCGAGCCGCTGGGCGCCGAGGCCCGCACCGCCATCGAGGCCGTGCTGGTGGACCCGCTGCTGCAGACCGGCAGCTGGGACGTCCCGGCCGGCGGGATCGAAACTGCCCTGCTGCCCGGCGTCACCGACCCGGCCGCCACTGCGGTGCAGTTGGCGATGACCACCATCGGCCTGGCGCACACGGGCGTGGCCACCGGCACCCGCTTCGAGGTGCATGGCGATGCGGGTGCGGCCGACCGGGCGGCGTTGGCCCACCGCCTGCTGGCCAACGACGTCATCGAGCGCTGGGCCGACGGCCCGATCGAACCCCACTTCGTGGACGAGCACGCCACGGCGGACCACTCCGTCGAGCACGTGGACGTCCGCCACCTGGACGACGACGCCCTGATGGATGTGAGCCGCGAGCGCGGCCTGTCGCTGGACCTCGCCGAACTGCAGGCCGTGGCCGCCCACTTCCGGGCCGCCGGGCGGGCGCCCACCGACGTGGAATTGGAGACGTTGGCCCAGACCTGGTCGGAGCACTGTTCGCACAAGACGTTCCGGGCCCGCATCACCACGCCCGACGGCGCCGAGATCACCCCGCTGCTGCGCCAGTTGCGGGTCGCCACCGATGCCATCGACGCCCGCTTCCTGCGCAGCGCGTTCGTGGGCAATGCCGGCATCGTGTCGTTCACCGAGGGCACCACGCTGGCCGTGAAGGCGGAGACGCACAACCACCCGTCGGCGATCGAGCCGTTCGGTGGGGCCAACACCGGCGTCGGCGGCGTCATCCGCGACGTGATGGGCGCGGCCCACCACCCGATCGCGGTCACCGACATCCTCTGCTTCGGCCCCACGGACACCGACCCCGCCGGCCTGCCTGACGGGGTGCTGCACCCTCGCCTGGTGGAGCGCGGTGTGGTGGACGGCATCGCCGACTACGGCAACAAGATCGGCCTGCCCACGGTGGCCGGTGCCGTGCTCTACGACCCCGGTTACACCGCCAACCCGCTGGTGTACGCCGGATGCATCGGCGTGGCCCGGGACGGCGACTGGGAGCTGCCCGGCCCGCAGCCCGGCGACTTGGTGGTGGTGCTCGGCGGGCGCACCGGGCGCGACGGGCTGCGCGGCGCCACGTTCTCCAGCGCGACGATGGACGCCACCACCGGCGACGTAGCCGGCGCCAGTGTGCAGATCGGCGACCCGATCACCGAGAAGTTGCTGATCGACGTGCTGCGCGAGTGCGGCGGCTTGTACACGGCCATCACCGACTGCGGTGCCGGCGGCCTGTCCAGCGCGGTCGGCGAGATGGCCGAGGGCGTGGGCGCCGACGTGGACATGGCGCTGGCCCCGCTGAAGTACCCCGGCCTGCGCCCGTGGGAGATCTGGCTCAGCGAGGCCCAGGAGCGCATGGTGATGGCCGTGCCCCCGGCCATGTGGGTGGTGCTCGAGGAGCGCTGCCGCCGTCACGGTGTGGAGGCCACGTCGCTCGGCACGTTCACCGGCGACGGGGTGCTGCGGGTGCGCGCCGGCGACCTCACCGTGCTGGAACTGGACACCCACTTCCTCCACGACGGTCGGCCGCAGCGGGCGATGGTGGCCGAACTGCCCACGCCCCGTCGCGACCCTGCCGAGCCACCCGCCTGCCCGGACCCCGCGGCCACCCTCCTGGCCTTGCTGGCCCACCCCAACATCGCCAGCAAGGAGCGCATCATCCGCCGCTACGACCACGAGATCCGCGGCACGTCCGTGGTCCGCCCGTTGGTCGGCGCCGCACACGACGGTCCTGCGGACGGGGTGGTGCTGGCCGAGCCGGCGGACCGCCACGGTGTCGCCATCGGCATCGGCGTCAACCCGTGGTACGGGGTCGCCGACCCGGAACGGATGGCCCATGCCGTGGTCGACGAGGCGATCCGCAATGTGGTGGCGGTGGGCGCCGACCCGGCCATGGTCGCCCTGCTGGACAACTTCAGCTGGGGCGACCCGCGCCGCCCGTCCACACTCGGCGAGTTGGCGATGGCGGTGCAGGGCTGCTGCGACGCGGCGCTGGCCCACGCTGCGCCGTTCGTCAGCGGCAAGGACTCGCTGAACAACGAGTACCTGGGCAGCGACGGGCAGCGCCACGCGGTGCCGCCCACACTGGTGATCACGGCGATGGCCCACGTACCCGACGCCGACCGGGTGGTCACGCCCGATCTGAAGCGGGCCGGCAATGTGCTGGTGCTGCTGGGCCATACACAGTGGAGTTCGGGGGCAGCCACTTCGCGCTGGTGCATGGGTTGCCCGTGAGTGTCGGCCCGGTGCCCGCGGCGGACCCGGCGGCACCCGCCCGCTACCGCGCCCTGCACGCCGCGCTGGCCACCGGCCGGGTGGGTTCCTGCCACGATCTCAGCGAGGGTGGCCTGGCGGTGGCCGCTGCCGAGATGGCGATCGCCGGGCGGTTGGGCGTGCGCATCGACACGCTCCCCCACGCCGACGTCGCGACTGGGCTGTTCGCCGAGTCCACGGGCCGCTTCCTGTGCGAGGTCCCGGAGGCGGACGTGGCCTGGTTCATGGACGCCGTGGGTGAACCGGCCCTGGTCGTCGGGCAGGTCACTGCCGACGGTCGGGTCTCGATGCCCGGCGTGGACCTGCCGCTGGAAGCCGCCGTCACCGCGTTCACCGGGGGGCACCGGTGAACCGGCCGACGGCGATGGTGCTGGCCGCGCCCGGCACGAACCGCGACCACGACGTGGCGTTCGCACTCGGCCTGGCCGGGGCGGACAGCCGCGTCACGCTTCTCGGCGAACTGCTGGCCCGGCCGGCGTTGCTCGGCGAGGTGCAGATGCTGGTGGTGGCCGGCGGGTTCAGCTACGCCGACGCGCTGGGCGCCGGGCGGATGTGGTCGCTGGCGCTCACGCACGGCGTGGGCGACGCCCTGCAGTCGTTCGTGGCCGCGGGCGACCCCGTGCTGGGCATCTGCAACGGCTTCCAGGTGCTCACCGGCACTCACCTGCTGCCCGGCTCGCTGGCCCACAACGAGAGCGGCCACTTCCAGTGCGAGTGGGTGCGGCTGGAAGCCCCCGCCTCCCGCTGTGTCTGGACCGACGCGCTGGACCCGGTGGAGTGCCCGATCGCCCACGGAGAGGGTCGCTACGTGCATCCCGACGTGGCCGCGCTGGCGGCCGCCGGGCAGGTGGCGCTGCGGTACTCCCCCGGCCACAACCCCAACGGATCGGCCGCCGACATCGCCGGGGTGTGCGACCCGAGCGGCGTGGTGCTCGGGCTGATGCCGCACCCGGAGAACCATGTGCTGCACCGTCAGCACCCCCGCCACACGCGGCACCGGCAGTGGGCTGGGCCTGGCCCTGTTCGAGCGCGGTGTGCGCTACGCGAAGGAGCGCTGAGGTGGACCCCTTCCTCGATGTCGATCTGCCCCTCCCCGACCGTCGCGACGGGAAGGTGAGGGTGAGCTTCGCACTGCCCGACGACGCCGGCGGGCCGCGGCGGCTGTTCGTCACCACCGACCGCTTGTCCGCGTTCGACCGGATCATCGCCGGCGTGCCGTACAAGGGGCAGGTGCTCAACCAGTTGGCCGCCTGGTGGTTCAGGCAGACCGCCGACATCGTGCCCAACCATGTGCTGTCGCTCCCCGACCCCAACGCCCTGATCGCTCGCGCCGCCACCCCGCTCACCGTGGAGGTCGTGGTGCGTGGGTACATCACCGGGGTCACGTCCACGTCGCTGTGGAAGCAGTACGCCGACGGGGCTCGGGTCATCTACGGGCACCGCTTCCCCGACGGGATGCGCAAGAACACGGCGCTCCCCTACGCCCTCGTCACGCCCACCACGAAGGGCACGGGTGGCGTGCACGACGTGCCGCTCACCGTCGCCGAAGTGGCCGAGCAGGGGCTGGTGCCCCACAAGCGCTGGGGCGAGGTGGTGGAGGCCGCGCTGCTGCTGTTCCGCCGCGGCCAGGAGGTGGCGGCCGGGGCCGGGCTGATCCTCGCCGACACCAAGTACGAGTTCGGGACGGCGGTGGACGGCAGCCTGCTGCTGATCGACGAGGTGCACACGCCGGACAGCTCCCGCTACTGGGTGGCGGACAGCTACGAGGCGCGCCTGGCGGCCGGCGAGGAGCCGGAGAGCCTGGACAAGGAGGTCGTGCGCCGGGCGCTGCTGGACGCCGGCTACTCCGGCGATGGCGAGCCGCCCGTGCTGCCGGCGGAGGTGTGGGAGGCTGCGTCGCGTCGCTACATCGACGCGTTCCAGCGGCTCACCGGTGAGAACTTCGAACCCGGGGCCTATCCCGTCACACCACGTCTGAAGGAGGCACTGCGCGATGTCGTCTGAGACGCCCGTGGCCGTTCGCATCGACGAGAAGCCCCGCGAGGAGTGCGGCGTGTTCGGAGTGTCCACCCCGCACGGGGAGGGCATCGCCCAGGTGACGTTCTTCGGCCTGTTCGCTCTGCAGCACCGCGGCCAGGAGGCTGCCGGCATCGCCGTCAGCGACGGCACCCGGGTGAAGATGCACAAGGACGCCGGCCTGGTGGCCAACGTGTTCCACCAGTCCGAGATGGCCCAGCTCACCGGCTACCACTCCATCGGCCACACCCGCTACAGCACCACGGGGTCGAACTCCACGCGCAACATCCAGCCGTTCCTGGTGGAGACCATGCACGGGCCGCTGGCCGTGGCACACAACGGCAACCTGGTCAACACCGCCGCGCTGCGCGAGGAGTTGCTGGCCCGCGGCTTCGGGCTCACCGCCACCAGCGACACCGAGGTGCTGACGCTGATGCTGGCCGCCGCCGGCGGCCGCACGTGGGAGGACCGCATCGAGCGCACCCTGCCGGCGTGGAAGGGCGCCTTCTCGCTGGTGGTGCTGGTGGGCGACCGGGTGATCGCGGTGCGCGACCCGTGGGGGTTTCGCCCGATGAGCGTCGGCCGCCTGCCCACGGGGGGCTACGCCGTGGCCAGCGAGACGTGTGCGCTCACCACTGTGGGCTGCGTGGACATCGACGAGGTGAAGCCCGGCGAGATCGTCACCCTGCAGGGCGCCGAACTGCACCGCCGCCAGGCGCTCACGCCCGCCAGCACCGAGGCCCGCTGCACGTTCGAGTTCGTCTACTTCAGCCGGCCGGACAGCGTGTGGGCCGGCCGCAACGTGCACCATGTGCGCCAGCGCCTGGGCGAGGAGTTGGCGGCCGAGTCGGGCATCGAGGCGGACGTCGTGATCCCCGTGCCGGACAGCAGCATCCCGGCGGCCATCGGGTACAGCCGGGCCAGCGGCATCCCCCACAACGACGGGCTGATCAAGAACCGCTACATCGGGCGAACGTTCATCGAGCCCACGCAGGACCTGCGCGAGCGAGGCGTGGCGCTGAAGTTCAACGCGCTGGCGGAGAACCTGGCGGGCAAGCGGGTGGTGATGATCGACGACTCGATGGTGCGCGGCACCACGGCCGGGCCCCTCGTCAAGCTCATTCGGGATGCGGGCGCCACCGAGGTGCACCTGCGGATCACCTGCCCGCCGATCACCCACGCCTGCCACTTCGGGGTGGACATGGGCCACGACGGCGACCTGATGGCCGCCCGCCTCTCCGTCGACGAGATGCGCGAGCACATCGGTGCGGACTCGCTGGCGTTCCTGTCGCTGGAGGGGATGATGCGGGCCATCCGCCACGACGGCACGGGCGCCACCGCGGGGTACTGCAACGCCTGCTTCACCGGCGACTACGTGATGCCCGTGCACGAGGCGCCGCCGAAGCTGAGCTTCGAAGGGGCACTCGCATGACGGCACCGGATTCTGGGGCTGATTTTCACCATCCGGGCTTCTGGGGCTGGATCGTTGCGGATCCCGCGCGATCGCAGCCCCAGAATGACGAGGGAGTGGCTGCGTGAGGGTGCTGGTGATCGGCTCGGGCGGGCGGGAGCAGGCGATCGCCTGGGCCTGCCGCCGCCACGGGCACGACGTGCGGGTGGAGGCCGACCTGCCCGACCCCATCGGCGCCGACCTGGTGATCGTCGGGCCCGAGGCCGCGCTGGTGGCCGGGGTGGCCGACCGTTGCGCCGATGCCCACGTGCCGTGCTTCGGGCCCACCGCCGCCCTGGCCCGGCTGGAGAGCTCCAAGGGGTTCACCCGCACGCTGGCGGCCACGCTCGGGCTGCCGTCGCCGGCGTTCCACATGGCCTCGTCGGCCGCGGATGCCATCGCCTGGTGGCGCGGGTTCGGCAAGCCGGTGGTGGTGAAGTTGGACGGGCTGGCCGCCGGCAAGGGCGTCATCGTGCCCGACGGCGAGGCGGCCACCATCGCGGCCATCGATGAGTTGGTGGCCCAGGGGCCGATCGTGCTGGAGGAGCGGCTGACCGGGCCGGAGTGCAGCCTGATGGCGATGTGCGACGGGAGCGTCGCCCGGCCGCTGCCGGTGGCGCAGGATCACAAGCGCATCGGCGAGGGCGACACCGGCCCCAACACTGGCGGAATGGGTGCGTACGCGCCCGCGCCGATCCCCTACGACCCCGACGACCTGACGGCCACGTTCATCCAGCCGGTGGTGGACCACCTGGCCGAGGTGGGCGCGCCGTACATCGGGGTGTTGTACGCCGGGCTGATGCTCACGGCCGACGGGCCGAAGCTGCTGGAGTTCAACTGCCGCTTCGGTGACCCCGAGGCGCAGGCCGTGCTGCCCCTGCTGGACGACGACCTGGCGGAGGTCGCGCTGGCGTGCGCCAACGAATCGCTGGGCGAGCGGCGGCTGCGATGGGGCGGGGCGTCGTGCACCGTGGTGGCGGCGGCCGCCGGCTACCCGGCGGAGCCGGTGAAGGGCGCCGCGATTGCGTTCGGCGACAACCTCGACGGCGCGGTGGTGTTCCACGCCGGCACGGACGGCGCCGTGGTCACCGGCGGCAGGGTGCGGGCCGTCACCGGGCTGGGCGACGACCTCGGCGTCGCCCGCGGGCGCGCGTACCAGCGGATGGCGTCGATCCGGTTCGAGGGGATGCAGGTGCGGCGGGACATCGGCTGGCGGGCCATCGGCGCCGGCCTGTCCTCCTACGCTGCCGCAGGCGTGGACATCGACGAGGGCACGCGCGCCGTCGATCAGATGAAAGCCGCGGTGGAACGCACCCACGGGCCTGCCGTGCTGCGCGGCGTGGGCAGCTTCGGTGGTGCGTTCAGCGGGGCTGCGCTGAAGGCGATGGACGACCCCGTACTGGTGGCCTCCACCGATGGGGTGGGCACCAAGGTGGAGCTCGCCGCCCGCCTGGGGAAGTACCGCGGCGTGGGGATGGACATCGTCAACCACTGCATCGACGACGTGCTGGTGCAGGGCGCTCGGCCCCTGTTCTTCCTCGACTACATCGCCAGCAGCAAGCTGGACGCCGACCAGGTGGCCGAGGTGGTCACCGGCATGGCCGAGGCGTGCGAGGCGGCCGGGTGCGCGCTGCTGGGCGGCGAGACGGCGGAGATGCCGGGCGTGTACGCGCCGGGCGCGTTCGACATCGCCGGCACGCTGGTGGGCGTGGTGGACCGGGCCGCGATGCTGCCGGGCCGCCAGTTGGCGGAGGGCGACGTGCTGGTGGGCGTGGCCTCCAACGGCCCACACACCAACGGGTACTCCCTGCTGCGCAAGGTGTTCGACTGGATGCCGATGGACGTGGTGCCGCCGGGCTTCGACTGCACGCTGGGTGAGGCACTGCTGCGGCCGCACCGCAACTACCTGCCGGTGCTGGACGCCGCACTGCGGGCCGATCTGGTGAAGGCGCTGGCCCACATCACCGGCGGTGGCCTGCCGGAGAACCTGCCGCGGGTGCTGCCGGCCGGGCTGGATGCCCGCATCGAGCTCGGCTCGTGGCCCGTGCCGCCGCTGTTCCGGCTGGTGCAGGAGGCCACGCCGGGCCTGGACACGCACGAGCTGTACCGCACACTGAACATGGGAGTCGGGATGGTGTGCGTCGTTGCGCCCGACCGTCTGGCCGCGCTGCAGGCGGCGATCCCCGAGGAGACCTGGGTGATCGGGTCGCTCGTGCCGGGGACGGGGCACGTGCAGCTCATCGGTTGACGCCCCTCACGCGGACTTTTCGTTCAGGGCGCGCCGGGTCGGCGTGCGCAGGTGCGTAGCGTCGGGTCATGGAGTTGCTGCCTCGTCTGGTCGTGATGGCGTCGGGCAACGGATCGAACGCCCAGGCCGTCATCGATGCGTGTGCCGACGGCCGCCTGCCCGGCCGGGTGGTGGCCATCGTCAGCGACAAGGGCGACGCCCGGGTGCTGCAGCGGGCCGACGCCGCCGGCCTGCCCGCCGTTCACGTGGGCAAGCGGGCCGACGAGAGCCGCGCCGACTACGACGCCCGCCTGGCCGACGTGGTGAGCGGCTTCGACCCGGACTGGATCGTGCTGGCCGGCTGGATGCGCGTGCTCACCATGAGCTTCCTCGGCTGGTTCCCCGGGATGGTGGTGAACCTGCACCCCGCGCTGCCCGGCGAGCTGCCCGGGACCCACGCCATCGAGCGGGCGTTCACCGAAGCCCGCGAGGGTACGCGCACCCGCAGCGGCGTGATGGTCCACCTGGTGCCCGACGAGGGTGTCGACGACGGCCCCGTCCTCGCCACCGCCGAGGTCCCGATCCTGCCCACCGACACCCTCGACGAGTTCGAGGCCAGGGTCCACGCTGTCGAGCACCAGTTGCTCGTCGCCACCCTGCACGAGCTCTGCCGCACCCGAGTCACCCACGGAGCCACCCGATGAACGACGAACTGTTCGACCGCTTCCAGGCCCTCACCTTCGACGATGTGGTGATCGTCCCGGGCTACAGCGACGTGCTGCCCGACACGGTGGACACCACCGCCACGTTCGCCGCCGGCATCGAGTTGAGCGTGCCGCTGGTGAGCGCAGCCATGGACAAGGTCACCGAGGGCCGGATGGCCATCGCACTCGCCCGCGAGGGCGGCATCGGTGTGATCCACCGCAACATGACCATCGCCGACCAGGCCGCCGAAGTGCAGAAGGTGAAGCGCAGCCAGAGCGGCATGATCACCGACCCGGTCACCCTGCCGCCCACGGCCACGCTCGCCGAGGCCGAGGCGCTGATGAACCGCTTCAAGTTCAGCGGCGTGCCGATCACCGACGCCGACGGCCGGCTGGTGGGCATCCTCACCAACCGCGACACCCGCTTCTGCGAGGCCGAGGACTACCGCCGCCCGATCAGCGAGTTCATGACCAGCGCCGGGCTGGTGTCCGCACCGCTCGGGACCACGCTGGAGGAGGCCAAGCTGATCCTCCAGAAGCACCGGATCGAGAAGCTGCCGCTGGTGGACGCCAACGGCAAGCTCACCGGGCTGATCACGGTGAAGGACATCCTGAAGCGCCAGGAGTTCCCCAACGCCACCCGTGACGGTGCGGGCCGCCTGCGCTGCGCCGCCGCCTGCGGTGTGGGCGAGGACGTGGAGGAGCGGGTGGAGGCCCTGGTGGCGCAGGGGGTGGACGCCGTGGCCATCGACACCGCCCACGGCCACAGCGCCGGCGTGATGAAGGCCATCGAGCGGATCAAGGCCGGCTGGCCGGACCTGCCGGTTCTGGCCGGCAACGTGGTCACCGCCGATGGCGTGGAGGCCCTGTCCAAGGCCGGGGCCGATGCGGTGAAGGTCGGCGTGGGTGCCGGGTCGATCTGCACCACCCGGGTGGTCAGCGGCGCCGGCATGCCACAGCTCTCCGCCATCCACGAAGCCGCCAAGTACGCCCGCCGGCACGGCGTGCCGATCATCGCCGACGGCGGCATCACCTACTCCGGCGACATCGTCAAGGCCATCGCCGCCGGTGCGGACACCGTGATGCTCGGCTCGCTGCTGGCCGGCACCGACGAGGCCCCCGGCGAGATGGAACTGTTCGAGGGCCGCCGCTACAAGAGCTATCGCGGCATGGGCTCGATGGGAGCCATGCAGGGCCTGGGCGCCGACCGCTACGCCAGCGGCCAGGGCGACAAGAGCCAGGTGGCCGGGCAGTCCCGCAAGCTCGTGCCCGAGGGCATCGAGGGCCGGGTGCCCTATGCCGGCACGCTCGGCGACGTGGTGTACCAGCTGGTCGGCGGCCTGCGCAGCGGCATGGGCTACGCCGGTGCGGACACGCTGGACGCCCTGCGCAGCGGCGCTCGCTTCATGCGAGTCACCACCGCCGGCCGCAACGAGAGCCACCCCACGACGTCCACATCACCAAGGAAGCCCCCAACTACCAGCGCAGCTGAGTCGGGGGCTGCGCGCATCCCAGGTGACCTGATCCCGCGCACCTGCGCGTTCTCACGTCAAACCTGACGTGGAGGCGCCCATGGGCGCGCAAGAAGGTCAGCGTGGGCGCATGGGCGGTGGCGCCCGTCGGCGCCGGCGTGGGGCGAACTGGCGCGCCCGGACGTCTCCTGACCAGGGAATGACGTGATGTATCACGTCACTTCGTGGCTGGAGTGGGGGACGTCGTGACCCGGTGTGATCGCCTCGGGACGTGCGGGGCGGCCGGACGACGCCTGGTGGACCAGGGTCAGGCACGGCGGCGCCGACAGTCAGGACGAGGGCGGGGTGCCGTAAGCCCAGCGGAAGCCGGCCCAGCCGGCGATCCAGCCCACCAGGGGGCCGGCGGTGGCGCTGCCCATGTCGTTGAAGCTGAAGAACGTGCCGAGGGCGGCGGCGCGGCGCTCCGGGGCGCGCTCGGCGGCCAGCGCGGTGAGGGCGGGTAGGCAGCCGCCGTAGCCAATGCCGACCAGGGCGATGGCCGGGAAGGCCACCCAGCCGTCCCACGCAGTGGCCATCAGCGCCAGCCCCACGCTGGTGCACACCACGCCGGGCAGGGCCACCTTGGCGTAGCCGACACGGTCGCCCATCGGGCCGCTGACGGCGCGCACCACCAGGGTGCAGGCGGCGAAGGTGAGGAACAGGCCGCCGGACGGGCCCAGCCCGACGTCCCGCGAGTACCGCGTGAGGAAGCTCACCAGGCAGGCGTAGCCGAAGCCCATCGTGAACTGGGCCATCCCGGGGCGCAGCACGGCGGCCAGCATCTCCCGGGTGGGCACTTCGGCGGCGGTGAGGTCGCGGTGGTCGGCGCCGGTCTCCGGAAGGGTCAGCGCCAGCGCTGAAGCCAGCGCCATGATTCCCCCCGCGGCGGCGAACAACCACCAGTGGTGCCGGTCGAACAGGTACTCGCCCACGAACGGCCCGACGGCGAAGCCCACGTAGACCATCACGCTCAGCCGGGCCATGGCCGCACCACGCCGCCCCGGCAGGGCGATGTCCGTGGCCGTCGCCGCCAGCGCGGTGTAGAGCGCGGCGCCGGCGGCGCCCTGCAACAGGCGCAGGCCGACCACCATCCACGTGGCCGATGACGCCGGGATCAGCAGGGTCGTCGCCGCCATGGCGATGAGCGGCGGCCAGATGAACGGGCGGCGGCCGATGCGGTCCATCACCCGGCCGGCCCACGGGCGCACCACGATGGCGCTGACGAAGAACGTGGTGGTGGCCACGCCCACCAGGAACTCGCTACCGTCCAACTCCTCGCGCACGAAGCGCGAGACGCCGACGAACAGCATGCCGATCGGCAGGAAGTAGCCGACCACCACGGCGTCCAGCAGCAACTGGGTACGGGTGCCGAACCGGCTCATGGCAGGCAGGGCGGGGCTGTCAGGCGAGCTTCTCGACGAAGCCTTCGAGCTGGCGCAGGTTGCGGCACTCGTAGACGCCGTCGGTGTGGGTGCCGTAGTCGCCCACGATGGAGTCGCCGGTGTTCCAGTAGCTCTTGGGCTCCGGGTTCAGCCAGTACACGTGGCGGGCCTTGTGGCGCATCTCCTTCACCACCCACGCCTGGCTGGCGTGGTAGTTGTTTCGGGCGTCGCCCAGCAGCAGCACGGTGGTCTTCGGGCCGACGTCCTTGCCGTACTTCTCCCAGAACACCTCGAAGGCGTGCCCGTAGTCGCTGTGGCCGTCCACCCACACCACGTCTGCCTCGGTGTTCACCCGGTGGATGGCGTTGGCGATGTCTTCCTCGCCCTTGAAGTACTCGGTGACCTCGTCGATGCCGTCGATGAACACGAACGACCGCACCTTCGAGAACGAGCCCTGGATGGCGTACACGAGCATGAGGGTGAATCGGGCGAACGCCGCCACCGACCCGGAGATGTCGGCCACCACCATCAGCTCCGGCTTGGCCGGGCGGGGGTACTTGAACTTCGGTTCGGCGGGCACGCCGCCATAGCTCAGCGAGTGGCGCACGGTGTTGCGGAAGTCCAGTGGGCCCTTGCGACCGTGGCGGCGCTTACGGGCCAGGCGGGCGGCCAGCTTGCGGGTGAGGGGCTGCAGCGCCTTCTTCAGGTTCTGCATCTCGTCGCGCGACGCGTGCATGAACTCGACGTCCTCGGGCAGCGGTTTGCGCAGCGTCTTGGCCATCGCCTCGGCGCCGCGGTCGGCCACCAGCCGGCGGCGGATCTCCGCCTCGATCTCCTGCTTGAACTGCTCGATGCGGTCGTTGTACTCGTCGCGCTCGAGGCGTTCCTCCAGGTCGGTGAGCTCGCCGCCCACCTGCTCCTTGCTGGCCTCCATCAGCTTCTCCAGCATGCCCTCGAGGTCCAGGTTCCGCAGGGTGCGGTAGAGGTAGTACGTGCCGCCGACGGGGCGGCCGGGCTCCATGCCGGCGAAGCGCTGCACGGCCTGGCGGGCCAGCGCCCGCATCATGGCCTGGTCGCCGTTCATCAGCGCCTGCATGAGGAGTTGGGCGATCTCCTCCGGGGTGAGGGAGTCCATGCTCCCGCCCTGGGTGCCCTTGCCGTCACCCTGGCGCATCTGCTCTTGCATCTCGCGCCACATCTCGTCGAGGTCGCCCTCGCCCTCCACGAGGTTGTACTCCGGCCCGCGCAGGCTGAAGTACACCTCGAACACCGTCTCGAACGCCCGCCAGTGCGAGTTGTTCTTCACCAGCGTGGCGCCGAGGGCGTACTTGAACGCGTCGCGGTCCTCGATGGGGATGTGCTGCACGGCCTCCATCGCGTCGAGGTTCTCCGTGAGGCTGACGGGCAGCCCGGCGTTGCGCAGCTCGATGACGAACCCGGCGAGCAGGTCGAGCATCGGGGACTACTTGTCCACGGACAGCTCTTTGGCTGCCTTGGCGATGTCGGTCTGGTACTTCAGCAGGATGTGGAGGGTGTCCTTGGCCTGCTGGGCGTCGATGTGCTCGATGCCCAGCAGCACGAGGGTGCGCGCCCAGTCGATGGTCTCGCTGACGCTGGGCGCCTTCTTCAGGTCCAGCTGGCGGATGCTGCGCACGATGCGGGCGATCTGGTCGGCCAGGTTGTCCGACACACCGGGCACCTTGGTGAGCACGATCTCCTTCTCGCGGTCCATCTGCGGGTAGTCCACGTGCAGGTACAGGCAGCGCCGCTTCAACGCCTCGCTGAGCTCACGGGTGTTGTTCGAGGTGAGGAACACCAGCGGGATCTGCTTGGCCGTGATGGTGCCGAGCTCGGGGATGGACACCTGGTACTCGGAGAGGATCTCCAGCAGCAGCGCCTCGGTCTCCACCTCCACACGGTCCACCTCGTCGATCAGCAGGACCACGGGGTCCTCCGCGCTGATGGCCTCCAGCAAGGGCCGGGTGAGGAGGAACTCGTCGCTGAAGATGTCGTCGTGGACCTCGGACCACGAGTCCGAGTTCTTGTCGGCCTGGATGCGCAGCAGCTGCTTCTTGTAGTTCCACTCGTACAGCGCCTTGGACTCGTCGAGCCCCTCGTAGCACTGGAGGCGGATGAGCCGGGCGCCGGTGACCTCGGCGATGCTCTTGGCCAGCTGGGTCTTGCCGGTGCCGGCCGGACCCTCCACGAGGACCGGCTTGCCGAGCCGGTCGGCCAGGAAGGCGACGCCGGCGATGCCGTCGTCGGCCAGGTAGTTGACGTCCTTCAGCCCCTCACGGACCTGCTGGACGCTCTCGAAACGATGAGCCATGAGCGGCACCCTACTGGTCGGCTTGACCGATCGGTCAACCGGAATGGCCGGCCCTCCGAGGGCGGGGCGGAGCGAACGTTCCAGTGCGCCCGCAGGTTTGGTCTATGGTGCGCCTATCCAGGCTCGAACGAGCCACGACGAGGAGCAGGAATGAAGCGCGTTTCCGCTGTACTGGCCGCAATGGCCACCGTACTCGCCGCCGTTCCGTCCGCATCTGCGGACACATCGCCACCGAAACCGGTGCGTGATGGAGGGCGGTTCACCCAGTTGGCCATTCCGGATGGCGCCCTCGGTGTCACCGGGCTGCGCGCCAACGCCGATCCCAACCGCGTGGTGTCCGCCACGGTGGTCCTCTCCACGGACTCCATCGTCGGCGCCCGTCAGCGCGCCGAGCGCGTCGGCGCCCGGTACGACGCCGTGGCCGCCCAGCGGGCCGTCATCGCGTCGCAGAGTGCCCTCACCACCACCCTTCGGGGAATGGGCGTCACGGTGCGCAGCTCCATCACCAACGTGCTCAACGCGGTGAACGTGCGGGTGAAGGTCAGCGACCTCGAGGCCGTGGCCAAGCTGGCCGGCGTCAGCCAGGTGCACGTGGCCCGCACCATCCACCAGTTCAACGGCACCTCCGACGAGTACACCGGCGTGCCGTCCGTGTGGGAGGACTTCGGCTTCACAGGTGCCGGCATGAAGATCGGCATCATCGACGACGGCATCGACTACTACCACGCCGACTTCGGCGGCAGCGGTGACCCGGCCGACTACACCAACGACGACCCGACCGTCGTCGAGTCGGGCACGTTCCCCACCACCAAGGTGGCGGGCGGCTACGACTTCGTGGGCGACGACTACGACGCCAACCTGCCGAGCCCCGGCGACATCCCCGTCCCGGACCCGGACCCGCTGGCCTGCGGCCACCACGGGACCCACGTGGCCGGCACCTCCGCCGGCCAGGGTGTGCTGGACACCGGCGACACGTTCACCGGGCCGTACGACGCGGCCACCATCGCCTCGAACGACTTCCTCGTGGCCCCCGGCTCGGCGCCTGAGGCAACCATCTACATGTACAAGGTGTTCGGCTGCGACGGTTCGGTGAACGACGACGTGCTGCTCGACGCCATCGAGATGGCGGTCACCGACGGCGTGGACGTCATCAACATGTCGCTCGGCTCCCCCTGGGGCACCGCCGACGAGCCCCTCGCCCTGGCGGTGGACGCCGCCACGGCGGCGGGCGTGATGTCGGTGATCTCCGCCGGCAACGAGGGCTCCAGCGCCTACATGGTGGGCGGCCCCGGCACGGCCAACACGGCCCTCTCGGTGGCGGCAGTGGACACCTCCTCCACCACCCTGCCCGGCGTGGCCATCACCGGCGACGTCACGCTCGACGCCCAGAACAGCAACCTGTTCGACTACGGCACCAGCGGCGCCATCAGCGGCGAGCTCGTGGACGTCGGCCTCGGCTGCGACCCGGCGGACTACACCGGCACTGCCGGCAAGATCGCACTCGCCACCCGCGGCGTCTGCGACCGTGTGTACCGCGCAGTCGCGGCCACCGATGCCGGCGCCCTCGGCGTGATCTTCATCAACAACGACCCCGGCTACCCGCCGGTGGAAGGCGAGATCCCCGGCGCCACGGTGCCGTTCGTCGGCGTCGCCGGTGCGGACGGCTACCTGTTCAGCGCAGGCCAGACGGTCACCCTGAACGGTGCTGCACCGATCCCGAACCCGGCCTACACCAACTTCGCCTCGTTCACCTCCAGCGGCCCCCGCCAGGACAGCTTCGCCAAGCCCGACATCTCGGCCCCCGGCGTCAACATCCTGTCCGCCTCGGTGGGCACGGGCACCGAGGGTCTGCTGCTCTCGGGCACCTCGATGGCCTCCCCGCACACCGCCGGCATCGCCGTCCTGGTGCGCCAGGCCCACCCGACGTGGGACCCGATCGCCGTCAAGGGCGCAATGATGAGCAACGCCGACCCCTTGGGTGTGGGCAACTTCGACAGCGTCCGCGGTGGCGCCGGCATGGTCGACGCACCCAGCGCCGTGGGCGCCAAGGCGTACTTCATGACGAACGACGGCCGCAACAGCCTGTCGTTCGGCTTCCGCCAGCTCACCGGTGTGCTGACGCTCAGCCGGTCGATCAAGATCGTCAACACCTCCGACGCAGCGGTCACCTATGACATGAGCGCCGATCTCAACACGCTCGAACTGGACCTCGACGTCGAGTTCGTGCCGTCCACGGTGACCGTGCCGAGGAACGCGGCCCGCAACGTGCAGGTCCGCATCACCATCAACGACCCCGAGAGCCTGCCCGAGGTCGCCTTCGACGACGGTGGCGCACTCGAGAGCATCCACGGCCTGGTCTACGCCACCCCGCAGACGCCCGCCGCTGGGATTGGCACGCTGGTCACCCCGCTGCTGTACGTGCCGTATGGCCTGTCGGACATCCAGGCTGCGGGCATCGGGCCGAACACCCGGCTGGAGGCGCCCGTCTCCACCGTCACCCATATCAAGATGGTCAACTCGGGCGTCCACTACGGCACCTATGACACCTACCAGTGGGCGATCACGGACCCGATGGACACCTGGGACACCCTGGTGCCGGACATCCGTGATGTGGGTGTGCAGTCGTTCCCGATCGGGCCGTCCGACGACCTGATCGTGTTCGCCATCAGCACCTACGACCGCATCGCCAACCAGCCGACGATGGAGTACGACATCCCCATCGACGTGGACTTCGACGACATCCCGGACTACTGGCTCGTCGCCGTGGACTACGGCCTGGTCACCGCCGGTGCGCCGGACGGCACCATGGGTGCCTTCCTGTTCAACTCGGACTTCTCGGCGATCATCGACGTGTGGGCGGCGTTCGCTCCGTCCAACGGCTCCGTCATCGAAGTGCCGCTGTACGCCCAGAACCTGCCGACTTCTGCCTTCGCCTTCAGCGTCGGCGGCTTCTCGGTGGTCCAGAACCTCCCCGGTGACGGCACGGACGTCGGCTACTTCGACTGGCAGAACCCTGGCGTGTCGAACGGCGATTACGACTACATGGACCCCGCCGACGTGGTGATGCTCCCGGTGGGCATCAGCACGGGTGACGCCATGGACCAGGGCGCCCTCGGGTGGCTGGTGGTCAGCGTCGACGACGCCGCCGGCCCACGCGAGGCCGACCGCATCCCGCTGCGGGCCCGGAGGGTCAGCCGCATTTGAGTGCACTCGGCGACGCGGCCGGCTCCTTCGTCCACCTCGTGGGCGGGGAGCTGGCCGCGTTGTCGCGCCGTGCCGCAGATGATCACACGGTCGAGGCCGTCCGCGAGGTGGCCAACATCGCCGGTGGCGTGCTGGCCGCCGACGGCCGGCTGACCGACGGCGAACTCACCGCCTACCTCGACGAGTTGGGGCCGTTGCTGGACCCACCGCTCGTCGTGTCCACCGCGGCGGCCCGCGAGATGCGGCTGTTCGACGGCGCCACGGAGCGTCTGGCGCAGCCGAGCGTGCTCTACGACCTGCTGGTGCGGGCCGACGCCCGCGACGGCTCCCGCCGCGCCCACACCTACTACGAGGCGGCGATGCGCGTCGCCCACGCTGCCGCCGCGATCGACCTCGTACCGTCGCCCGACGAACTGGCGGCGATCGATTCGTTCCGCACCACGCTGCTCCGCCACCTGGACGCCGCCGGCGTCCCCCGCCCGGGGCAACCGGCCGCTGCTGCACCCGCGGCCGGCACGACGGCTTCCGTCGCCACGGCCGCCGAGGCTGCGACGCCGGAGGCTCCTCCCCTGCGGCCGGTTGCCGAACTGCTGGCCGAGCTGGACGCCCTCATCGGTCTGGACAATGTGAAGGCGGAGGTCCGCCGCCTCACCAGCCTGCTCCAGGTGCAGCAACTGCGCGCCGAGCGCGGCCTGCCGGTGATCGAGACCAGCCACCACCTGGTCTTCACCGGCAACCCGGGTACCGGCAAGACCACCGTCGCCCGCCTGCTGTCGCAGGTGTTCCACTCGGTCGGCGTGGTGTCCAAGGGGCACCTCGTGGAGACCGACCGATCCCACCTGGTGGCCGGCTACGTGGGCCAGACGGCCCTCAAGACCCAGCAGGCGCTGGAATCGGCACTCGGCGGCATGCTGCTGATCGACGAGGCCTACGCGCTCGCCCGTGGCGGGGAGGACGACTTCGGACGCGAGGCCATCGACACGCTGGTGAAGTTCATGGAGGACCACCGCGACGACCTGGCCATCGTGGCCGCGGGCTACCCGGAGGAGATGGCCGACCTGATCGACGCCAACCCCGGGCTGAAGAGCCGCTTCACCCGCACCGTGCACTTCCCCGACTACACCGACGACGAGCTGGTCGCCATCTTCCAACTGCTCGGCGACCGCAACCGCTACCTCCTCAGCGACGACGCACTCGCGGCGCTGCGCCATCTCATCACCATCGAGCCGCGCACCCGGGGCTTCGGCAACGCCAGGTTCGTGCGCAACCTGTTCGAGACCGCGATCGCCCATCAGGCCACTCGCCTCGCGCCGCTGGCCGACCCCACCGACGAGCAGTTGATGACCCTCACCGCCGACGACATCGCCCCTGTCGACGCCTGACCAGGCACTACCCTTTCCGGCATGGTGCCCCTGCTCATCGCCCTCGTGCTGGCCGGTGCCGCCGCCGGCGCCTGGTGGCTGCGTCGGCGCCGCCCGGCCGCAGGCGGGATGCGTGCAGCGGCGATCGACCCGTTCACCATCAGCGACCCGTGGCGTCGCCATGTGCAGGCCGCCCTCGCCGCCCAGCGCCGATACCGCGAGATCGTCCGCAGCGTGGCCAAGGGCCCGTTGCACGACCGCCTCACGTCGATCGGCGGCCAGGTGGACCACGCCGTGCAGGAGTGCTTCGCCATCGCCCGCCGCGGCGACGAATTGGACGACGCGCTGCGCCGGCTGGACGTCGGCTCCCTCGACCGCCAACTGCAGCGGGCCACCGATGACGTCACCCGCACCTCGCTGTCCGCCCAACTGGCGGCTGCCGGCCGGGTGCGGGCGGCCCGCGAGGACTCGGACTCCCGCCTGCGCATCCAGGTCACACGGATGGGCGAGCTCACTGCGCTGGCCGCCGAGGTCAGTGTCGGCACCGACAACACCGAAATGCTCGGCACCGGCGTGGGCGACGTGGTCACCGAGTTGGAAGGGCTGCGCCTGGCCCTCCAGGAGCTCCAGACACCGCGGACGTGAGCACCCTCCTGAAGTCGAACCTGGCGGTCGCCGCCGGCACCGCCATGTCGCGCGTCACCGGACTGGTCCGCGTGATGGTGCTCTCCACCGTGCTCGGCGGCTCGGCGCTCACGAGCGCCTACAACCAGGCGAACGCCAGCCCCAACCTGGTCTACGAACTGCTGCTCGGCGGTGTGCTGTCGTCCACCCTGGTGCCGCTGTTCACCCGCTTGCGCCACCACGAGGACGACCGCGGCGAGGTGGCGGTGCGCACCGTGGCGTTGGCCGGATCGCTGGTCCTCGCTGTCCTCGCGGTCCTGGCGGCGCCCCTGATCTTCCGGGTCTACGCATCCACCTCGCCCGCCGACGTGAACGTGGACCTGTACCGCGAGGTCGGCGCCTCGCTGGCGGCCTTCTTCCTCGTGCAGATCTTCTTCTACGGGCTCAATGCCGTGGCCAGCGCCGAGTTGCAGGCCCGCAAGCGGTACTTCGCCGCCGCCTGGGCACCGGCCCTCGGAAACCTGGCCGTGATCGCCAGCCTCCTCACCGTGCCCTCGGCGCTGCACGGGGTGGAGGCCACGCTGCAGGACGTGCTGGCCAATGACCGGCTGCGGTGGACCCTTGGCCTCGGCGCCACCGCCGGCATCGCCGTGATGGCGCTGGCGCTGCTGCCGCCGATGGCCCGCGCCGGTGTGCCGATGGGCATCTCGCTGGACTGGCGCAATCCCGCGGTGCGGCAGCTGCGCACGCTCTCCGGGTGGGCGCTGGGCTATGTGGTGGCCAACCAGGTGGCCATCGTCGTGGTGCAGAACCTGCTGCTGCGCACGGGCGCGGACAACCCCACCGGCTACACCAACGCGTTCATCTTCTTCATGCTGCCCCACGGCCTGCTGGCCATGTCGATCGCCACGACGTTCCTGCCGGAGATGGCCCAGGCCGTCAACGAGCGACGCCGTGACCGGATGATCGACCGCACCAGCCTGGGCATCCGCCTGATCGCGCTGGTCACCATCCCGGCCGGCTTCGGGCTGTTCGCGCTGCGCCAGCCGCTGATCGGCCTGTTGCTCCAGCGCGGCGAGTACGACGCCGCCGACGCCGCCCTGGCAGCCCGCGCCCTCGCCGGCTTCGCGCTCGGTCTCGGCGCGTTCTCCGTGTACCTGTTCACCCTGCGGGCCTTCTACGCCCACCAGGACGCCCGCACGCCTTGCATCGTCAACATCGTGGAGAACGGCATCAACATCGTGATCGCGCTGATCCTGTACCAGCGCTACGGCGTGCTGGGCATCGCCGCCTCGTTCGCCATCGCCTACTTCCTCAGCGCGCTCTGGGCCCTGCAGATCCTGACCTACAAGGTCACCGGCTTCCCCATCCGTGTCATCCTCACCGCCCTCGGCCGGGTGGTGCTGGCGTCGGTAGTGATGGCCGAGGTCGTGTGGTTCGTGGCTCGGGCGGTGGGTGGCAACGCGGGGTCCGGCGCGCTCGTGCGGCTGGTCGCCGGCACCGTGGTGGGCATCGCCGTGTACGTGGGCGTGCTGCTGGCCCTGCGGGCCCCCGAGCTGGACGCGCTGGTACGCCGCGTACGTCGCACCCCATCCCCCGCCGCACCGACGGGGCACTAGGATCGCCGTCATGTTCAAGGTCTTCAAGAAGTGGTGGAAGTACCTCACCGCCAAGTTCAACAAGAAGTTCGACGACAACGCCGATCCGTCGATCCAGCTGGAGCAAGCGTTGCGTGAGGCGCAGGACCAGCATCGGCGTTTGAAGGAGCAGGCGGCCAACGTCATCGCCAACCAGAAGCAGGCGGAGATCCGCCTCAACGGCAAGATGGCCGAACTGGAGAAGCTCAACGGCAACGCCCGCCAGGCGCTCATCATGGCCGCGGATGCATCGAAGGCCGGTGACGCCGCGAAGGCCACCCAGTACAACTCGGCGGCCGAGACCATCGCCAACCAGCTGATCCAGGTGGAGAAGGACGTCGAGGGCCTGAAGGCGATGGTCATCGACGCCACCCAGGCTGCCGACCAGGCCAAGGCTGCGGTGCAGCAGAACGGCCGCCTCCTCCAGCAGAAGCTGGCCGAGAAGCAGAAGCTGCTGTCGCAGCTGGAGCAGGCCAAGATGCAGGAGCAGATGAACTCGGCGATGGCCCAGCTGCAGGAGACCGTGGGCGACGACGTGCCGACGATGAGCGAGGTCCAGCAGAAGATCGAAGCCCGCTACGCGAAGGCCAAGGCCACCAGCGAGCTGCAGGACGCCAGCGTGGAGAGCAGCATCCTGGAGATCGAGCAGGCCACCGCCAACGTCGAGGCCCAGAGCCGCCTCAGCGAGCTGCGTGCCGAGTTGGGGCTGGATGGCGCCGCCGCGCCCGCCGTGGAGCAGCCCAAGCCCGCCGAGGGCTGACCCCGGGGGCGCCGCCCTACACCAGCAGCAGCAGGTCGTCCCGGTGGATGGCCTCGTGGGCCACGTCGCCAGGAAGGTCGCTGGTGCGCTTGCCCATCACCGTGCGCAGCGTCGCCGCGTCGGCCAGGGTGATGCCGCGGGCCACGGCCACGCCGCGCTGGTCGTGCACGTCCACCACGTCGCCTTCGGCGAAGTCGCCGCGCACCGCGGTGATGCCGGCGGGTAGCAGCGACGTGCCGCGCTCCACCAGTGCGCGGCGGGCACCGTCGTCCACCACCACCACGCCTTCCACGTTGGTGGCGAACCCGATCCACAGCTTGCGGGCCGGCAGGGTGCGGCTGCTGGGCAGGAACGTGGTACCCACGGGCCGGCCGGCCACGGCGTCCACCAGCGCGTTGGGGCGGGCCGCCTTGGCGATGACGGCGGTGACACCTGCCCAGCTGGCCATACGCGCCGCGGACAGCTTGCTGGCCATGCCGCCGCTGCCCCGATTGGAGCCCGATGCCGTGGCTGCCACCGACAGCAGCGGGTCGTCGGCAGCCACCACGTCGATCAGCGTGGCAGAGGGGTCCGTGCGCGGGTCGGCGGTGTAGAGACCGGGCATGTCGGTGAGCAGCACCAGCAGGTCGGCAGCCACGTTGTGGGCCACCAAGGTGGCGATGCGGTCGTTGTCGCCGTAGCGGATCTCGTCGCTGGCGATGGCGTCGTTCTCGTTGATGATCGGCACACAACCCAGTTCCAGCAGTCGCACCAGCGTCTGGCGGGCGTGGAGGTACTGGCGGCGGTCCACGAAGTCGTGCGGCACCAGCAGCACCTGAGCGGCCACCAGGCCGTGCCGCCCCAGCGAGCGGTTGTAGGTCTCCATCAGCCGGCTCTGGCCGGCCGCGCTGATGGCCTGCAGCGTGGGCACATCGGAGGGCCGGGCGCGCAGCCCCAGTGCGGACACGCCCGCCGAGACCGCCCCGCTGCTGACCAGCAGCACCTCGTGGCCGGCGGCACGCAGCGCGGCCAGTTGGTCGCACACGCCGTCGATCATCTCCTGCTGGATCACGCCGACGGCGTCGGTGAGCGACGCCGTGCCGATCTTGGCGACCACCCGCACCGCGCTACGCCTCCTCGTGGTACTCGAAGCTGAACGAAGCGATCCAGATGACGTCGCCGTCGCGGGCACCGGCACGGGCCAGCAGCTTGGGCACGCCCAGGCGCTTCAGCTGGTGGTCGATGTAGCTGAGTGCGTCGGGGGTGGTGACGTCGTTGAGCGCCACCACACGCTCCACCTGGCGGCCGACCAGACGGAACTCGTGCTCGTCCAGGCGCTCCACGCGGGCGCCCTCGGCCTCCGGCCGGATGATCACGATGCCATCCGTCTGCGGCTCGGCCTGGCGGGCCTCGTGCACCAGCGCAGCCATCCGGCCGACCAACTCGCGCACACCCTGGTTGGTGACCGACGACAGGGTGGCACCGTCCCAGTCGTGGATGGCCGAGTCGCTCTTGGTGCCGACGACCAGGCGCGGCCGCTCCAGCAGCTCAGGCTGGTACTGGCCCAATTCGTGGAGGAGGATGCGCTGCTGCTCTTCCGGCGGGGGGCCGTCGGGGTCGGAGAGATCCACCATGATGCACAGCACCCGCGCCCGCTCGATGTGGCGAAGGAACGTGTGGCCGAGACCCTTGCCCTCGCTGGCGCCCTCGATCAGGCCGGGGATGTCCGCCACGACGAACTCGGTGGCTTCGTCCAGCCGCACCACACCGAGGTTCGGCTCCAGCGTGGTGAACGGGTAGTTGGCGATCTTCGGCTTGGCCGCACTGATGACGCTGATGAGCGTGCTCTTGCCGACGTTGGGGAAACCGACGAGCGCGACGTCGGCCATCAGCTTGATCTCCAGCTTCAGCCAGCGCTCCTCGCCGTGCTCGCCCTGCTCGGCGAAGCTCGGCGCCCGGCGGCGATTGGAGAGGAACTTGGCGTTGCCACGCCCGCCGCGGCCGCCGGCGGCAGCCAGCCAACGGTCGCCGTGGTTGGCCAGGTCGGCCAGCAGTTCGCCGGTGTACATGTCCGACACCACGGTTCCCTCGGGGACCTTGACGATCAGTTCCTTGCCACGCCGGCCGTGGAGGTCCTTGCCCTGGCCGTGCACGCCGTTCTCGGCGCGGCGGTGTGGGTGGTCGCGGAAGGCGATCAACGACGACACATTGCGGTCGGCAACCAGCCAGATGTCGCCACCCTTGCCGCCGTCGCCACCGTTGGGTCCGCCGAAGGCCACGGGGCCCTCACGGCGGAACGACACGCAGCCCGCGCCACCGTCACCACCGCGCACGTTCAGTTGTGCTTCGTCGACGAACCCGCTCATAGGACCCTCTGAGGCTACCTGCGCCGCCCTCCCCTCCCCCGAAGCCTTTGCCCTCTACGCTGGCAGTGATGGCTGGGATCGACGAACGCGCCGACCGCTGGGCCTCCACGATGCAGGGTCACCAGGCGGTGGCTGGCATCCATCTGGCCCACGCGGACTCATGGGCGGGCAGCGGTTCACGCCTCCTCGTCCCCCGCGAGGCCCGTGAGGCCGCCGAGCAGTCGTCCCTGGCCACGCTGGCCACGAAGGCCCACGGCGCCGGCAACCGCGCCGCGGAGGAAGCACCGGACACCTGGCGCACCTGCTTCGAGCGCGACCGGGACCGCATCCTCCACGCCAGTGCCTTCCGCCGCCTGGCCGGCAAGACCCAGGTGTTCGTGTTCCCCGACGACCACCAGCGCACCCGCCTCACCCACGCGCTGGAGGTCGCTCAGGTGGCAGCGTCGGTTGCCCGGGCGCTGGGCCTCAACGTGCTGCTCACCGAGGCCATCGCCCTCGGTCACGACTGCGGCCACGGCCCAGGCGGCCACGCCAGCGAGGACGCGCTCAGCCCCTTCGTGCCCGGCGGGTACGACCACGCGCCGTGGGGCGCCGATGTCACGCTGGCCTCGCTGAACCTGTGTGAGGAGACGCTGGACGGCATCCGCAATCACTCCTGGAGTCGCCCGGCGCCGATGACCCCGGAGGGCGAGGTGGTCAGCTGGGCCGACCGGATCGCCTACGTGTGCCACGACTTCGAGGACGCCGTGGCCGCCGGCGTGGTCACCCCGCACATGCTGCCGCACGTCGTGCGCTCGCGCTGCGGCGAGACCCGACGGGAGCAACTCGCCACCTTCATCTACGGCATGATCGAAGCCGCTCGCGACGCCGGCCGGATCGGCATGGCCAACGATGCCGCGGAAGCCCTGGCCGCGTTCCGCAGCTTCAACTACGAGCACATCTACCTGCGCCCCGCCAGCCAGGCCCAGGGCGCCGCTGTGGTGGCCATGCTGCGGGCGCTGGTGGAGCACTACGCCGACCGCCCCAACCTGCTGCCCGACGCCACCGACCTGGCCGCCGGCAGCGCCGAGGCCGTGCACCAGGCGGTCGCCTACGTCAGCGGCATGACCGACCGCTTCGCCTGCCGGCAGGCGCTGTCCCTTCTGGACTGGCCGCGCGACCAGCTGCCACAGGGCGTCGACACGCCGGTGTAGCCAGCCGATCGCCAGCCGACCGATCGTTGAACTCGTGGTGTTCCCCCCGTCAGATCGCGCCATACTCGCCATGA
>JAWKHX010000017.1:0-121180 GCA_041394605.1 Ilumatobacteraceae bacterium | reverse complement strand
CACCATGGCCACCTACCAACACGTCATCCCCGGGATGCAACACGAAGCCGCGCTCACCTTCGCCCAACTCCTCCACGACGCCGCCTGACACCGCACGGTCCGCGGTGGCTACTGCGTCCACCGACTTCTACCCGGTAGAGGTCCCGGTAGAAGGCGAGTCGCCGCCAGCGATCCCCGAGAACGCAGAAGGCCCGGAAACTCAATGTTTCCGGGCCTTCCAGTTGGTGGCGGGGGCAGGATTTGAACCTGCGACCTTCGGGTTATGAGCCCGACGAGCTACCGAGCTGCTCCACCCCGCGTCGGAGTAGGAAAGAAACCGTATCCAACGTCGCGGCGAATCGCAACGTCTCAGACAGTCCGCCGGTCAACCGGTGGCCTGGCCCTCGTCAGCAGGGCCGAACACGTCGTCCAGGTAGGCCCGGCTGGCCTCGTGGGCGCCGGCCATCATGGCGGCAGCGTCGTCCATTTTCCGCCACGCCAGCTGGCGGCGGTCGTCCATCGCGAGGGTGTGGCCGCTGGGCAGGACGTGCACGACCACATCGTCCGGCAGGCCGGCCAGGAACGTGGCGAAGCGGTGGCGGCGGGCGATCTCGAACGCCACCAGCGGCGCCTGGTGCAGGCGGCGTGGGACCGGCAGCGACTGCTCCACCCGGCCCACCTGCAACACGTACACCTCGGTGCACCCCAGCGCCACCGCCCGGTCCAGCGGGATGGAGTTGACCAGCCCGCCGTCGTAGTAGTGCCGCCCAGCCACTTCCGCCGGCGGCAGCAGGCCGGGGATGGCGCTCGACGCCACCAGCGCCTCCACCAGCGGGCCCTCCGTGAACCACGTCTCCGAGGCGTCGTCGATGCATGCAGCCACGCACTGGAACGGCACCGTCAACGCCTCGAACGACCCAGCGGGCAGTGCCACCGCCAGCGCATCCCTCAGTGAGGCGGACTCGAACAGCGACGGCTTGCGCCCGACCACTGAGCGCACCCGGTCCATCCAGCCGGCGTCGGCGATGACGGAACTGGCCTGGTGCTGCCAGAACGCCTGCATCGCATCCACCCCCGCCGCCGTGGGGTCGGCGGCGAACCACGCCCCGTTGATGGCCCCGATCGAGCAGCCGAGCACCACATCCGGCCGGATGCCCCGCTCCACCAGCGCGCGCAGCATGCCCACCTCGACGGCGCCCCACTTGCCGCCCCCTCCGAGCACGAACGCCACCTGGGCTGCGGGTATCTCCGCCTCGGGCGTCACCGACACGCGGTCAGCTCCCGCCCCAGCCGGGCAGCGCCGCGGCCTGGCGCACCCACGCCGCCAACTGGGCCTCGTCCAGCGGCTCGCCGTCCCGCAGGTGGACGTATCGGACGTGCTCGTTCTTCGACGGCTCCGGCGGTACCGGCGTCAATGAAGCACCCTCGAAGAATGTGACCTTCAGGTACTTCGTCATCGCGTGGAAGCTGAGGAACCAGCCGTCGCCCACGCCGTAGAACGGCGAGTTCCACCGCACCGCCCGCTGCACGCCGGGCACTGTGCGAGCGATCAGCGCATCCAGCGCCTCTCCCACCTCCCGCTTCCACCCGGGCAACGCCGCCAGGTACTCGCGCACCAGCGCGTCGCCGTCACCCTTGGCGATCTGTGGGTTGCCACCCGCCAGCAGCACCGGCTTCTTCTGTGCAGCCATCGCACCTCCCTCGCAGCCGCCGCGAGCCTAACGACCCGGGTTGGCGCGCCGTTGCGGTGACCTCACGCCAGGCGAAGCACCAGGCACTCGGTGGTGCCGAACAGGCGCATCGCCCGAGTCTCCTTCGCCGGAACGTCACCGGGTTGCACGTTGCGCACCAGCGGCGACCGCACCTGGAAGGTCTCGCCCTCGTGCACCAACTCCGCCTCGTCCGCGGCCAGCACGTTGCGCACCCAGTCCGGCCGTGTGCCGTACGGCAGCACGATCACGAACCCGTCGCCCGTGCGGAACGGCACCACCGGCGTCTCGTACGAGCGCCCGCTGTACCGGCCGACATGGCGGATCACACCCGCATACGCGCCGGGCTGCCCGGCGGTGGCCATCTGTCGCGGGTTGACCACCCTGCGGTTCACCCTCCGCTGGACGTCGATGACCGGCCGCCATTTCGTGCGCATCCCCACGAACCACACCGTGCCCAACAGCACCACATTCACCAGCAGGGTGGCGACGACGCTGAACACCACCCGCCGCACCGACCGAACGCACCGTCTCATCGGCGCCTCCCTTCATCGGGCCCGACCTCATGGTACGCCCGGGGCGCAACCGGCCGGCAGGGCGGCACGGTCAGAACGGCACGATGGTGGCCAGCAGACCCGAGCCAGGGGAGCGCCCGCTGAGTGTGCGGCAGAACTCCACCGCGTCCATCGTCAGGGATGCCGCCGCACCGTCACCGGCAGCGAACGTTCCGCCCGCAGCGCCCGTGAGCTCCAGGCGGAACGGCTGGCCGTGGCGGCGGGCCCACTCCGCCACGACGTCGGCGATGATCCGCCCGTCGTGCGCCGCCGTGAGCGTCGGCTCCACCCCGAGTGCCCGGCTGGCGTCCACCCGGTGCATCCACATGTCGCGCAAGTAGATGGTGCCCAGCAGATAACCGAGCTTCCACCGCTCCACCACCGGACCGTCCACCTTCATCTGGACCCCACCGCGGACGACGCGAGGCACCCGCCGCCGCAACCGCACGGTGCGCGGGGCCGCGGCAGCCAGCCGCTCCACCAGTTCGTCCGGTGTCAGCGCGATGCGGTCGGCCACCTGCACCGCGGACAGGTTGGCCTCCAGCGGGCCACCTTCCCGCTTCTGCCGGCGCGTTGCCGCCCTCATCTGGTGGGCCATCTCGCGCATCGCCGCCCCTTCGCACGCGCCGAGCACATGCAGGTACATCGCCCTCACGTCCCACGCGGGGCAGTCGGGCACGGTTGTCGCCCACTGCTGATGGTCGAGCGAACGCAGCAACGCCAACGTGATCGCCAACTCCTCAGCTTGCAGCGCCAGCGCCTGCTGATGGGTGAACGGAGCGGTCCGGCTGAGATCGGTCGTGGTCGTCATGGGGTCCTCCTCGTGCGCGCACGCCTCGATGCCGGTGCGCCGCCGGCGCCGTTCATGGTTCCGGTATGGGCCAGCAGCATGTCCACGGCGCCGTCCACCAGCCGCCGCCATCGCTCGCCACCGGGGTCGTTGGCGATCTGCTGCGACGCCAGGCCCGTCATCACCGCCGTCCACATGTCCACAGCCGGGCCGGCGACACCCAGCGCAGCGAGCTCCCCGGTCATCTGCTCCAGCACCTGGAGCGCGATGGCGTAGCTCTGCGCCGACGGCTCGAAGCCCGGAATGGTGCGCTGGAACAGCAACTGGAAGCGCACAGGGTCGCCCACGCAGAACTCGAAGTAGCGGTGCGCCTGGGTGTACGCACGGGGCGCGGCGGGTGGTTGGGCGTCTGCCTGCATCCAGTCGGCGAAGGCCCGGTAGCCCTGCTCGAACATGGCGTCGTAGATCTCGTGCTTGGACCCGAAGTACGAATACAGCGACTGCGCCCTCATGCCCACCCGTGCTCCGAGATCGCGCATGGTGATGCCGGCCAGACCCTGCTCGCGAGCCAGCGCCCAGGCGGCATCGACGATCTCGTCGCGGGCCGCGGTGCGTCGCGCGCTGCGCCGGTCCGCGAGTGGCTGCTCGAAGGTCTTGCCTGACATTGTTCGGAACTCTGAACTAAGTCAGGCGTGCTGTCAAGGGTCTACGCTCTTGGCCATGGGTGACGACGGGCGGCAGGTGGTGGACGCGGCGAGGTCGGCGGAGGCCGCGCCGTCGGGCTGCGAATCGTGCGGTGGGCCGCACGCCCGCTGGTGGTCCACCCCGGCGGGGCGGGCCCAGCTCTGCCCCACCTGCGCCACGCTCCACGGGTTCGGCTGCCCGTAGTCGGCGCGTGAAGCCGCCGGCAACGGCGCGAGCTACGCGGCGCGGCCCTTCCACGGCAGAGGCCGCTCGGCGAACACCTCGGACACCTCCACCGCGATCTCCACGAACCGCTGGGCCACGGGGGAGAGGGTGCGTCCGGCACGCCAGGCGATGGACACCCGGCGGCTCTCCAGCGCCGGCCGCAATGGGTGCAGCTCGATGCCCGGGTCGTCCGGCTCCACGCACAGCAGCGGCATCACCGCCACGCCCAGCCCGGCCTTCACCATCGCGCTGACCGTGCCGTTGTCGTTCGTGCGGAACACATAGTTGGGTTCCAGCCCGGCGCTTCGCAGGCCCGTCTCGTTGAGCAGCTGGCAGGAGTTGGCGTGCTGTCCCACCATCGGCACCTCGGCCAGGTCCGCCAGGCGTACCGGCCCCGGCTTGTACTCGCCCGGCCGGGTGACCAGCACGAACGGATCCTCGAACAGCCGGCGGCTCTCGAACTGCCCCGTCCAGTCGCCGACCACGAAGCTGAGGTCCAGCTCGCCGCTGCCCAGCGCCACGTCCAGCTCGTCGTCCAGGTCGCTCTCGTACAGCAGGATCTGCACGTCGGGGAACTCCTGGCGCATCCGCCCCACCACCAGCGGCAGCACCTTCGCCGACACGCTCTGGTAGGTGCCCACGGTGATCTGGCCGACCTCGCCCGTGCGGAACCGGTCCAGGTCCTCGCCGATGGCACCCACCCGGGCCAGTAGCTCCCGCGCCGGGCCGAGCAGGTGGTGGCCCAGCGGTGTCAGCTCCACCGGGCGGGGCCCACCCGGGCGGTCGAACAGCTTGCCGTCCACCAGCCGCTCCAGCGAGGCGATCTGCTGGCTGATGGCGGACTGGGTGTAGCCCAGCTTCTCCGCCGCCTTGCCGAAGGTACCCTCGTTGGCCACCGCGTCGAAGGCCACCAGGTGCCGCATCTCGAGGTCGCGCAGGTTCGTCATGACCATCAGGGTAACTGATGATCAACGGCGCAGTTCATCACGATGGTCGGACATCGGAAGCATTCGTTTCGGTGATGGTTACCAGTAGAGATCATCGCTAGTGATGGACATCATCCGTCCGTATCGTGACCTCATGACCCTCCACGACACCTTCAGCCAGCTCGACCTCCTCGCCGGTCACATCGACCGCTTCGGCTACGACGACGTGGCCCAGCAGTACCTGCGCCAGCTGCGCCGCCCCGCCATGGAGGCCGGCGTTCCCCAGCCGATGGTCGACCTGCTCACCGACACCGCCACGCCCACGCCCGTGCGCAACCGGGCGTTCGGTCACATCGCCAGCCTCATCGCCCGCCACCTCCGCCGTGGCGACCACTCCGCCTGCGCCGCCTGACCCGCCGACCTCGTATCGGCAAGACTGCATCCGTACGAACGGAGGGCACGGCATGGGTCTGTTGGCACGAGGCGGGGAAGACAGCAAGCAACCGGCGAACAAGCGCGCCGCCGGCGGTCCGCCCGAAGGTGAGCCCGGCGAGACGGTCACGGTGATGATCACCGACGTGTTCCCACCCCTGGTGATCATGGCCGAGGTGATGGAGGACGGCTGGTTCGCCGACGAGGTCTACGCCCAGATCGAGGCGGCCCGCGCCGCCAAGGACTGACCTACACCGCTTCGAACCGCGCGCTGAAGTGGCGCAGCGCCGGGGGTTCGTCGACGATCCGGTAGCCGGGCAGGTCGGCGGCGTGTTGGGCCACCCACGTCACGACCTCCACCACATAGTCGATGTGGCTCTGGGTGTACGTGCGGCGGGGGATGGCCAGGCGCACGAGGTCCATGGCGGCGGGCGACTCGCTGCCGTCGGGGTGCCGCCCGAACATCACCGTGCCGATCTCGCAGCCGCGGATCCCGCCCTCGCGGTACAGCGCGATGGCCAGCGACTGGCCCGGGTACTGGAGCGGCGGGATGTGCGGCAGCAGCGCCCGGGCATCCAGGTACACGGCGTGCCCGCCGGCGGGCTTCATCACCGGCACGCCTGCGGCATCCAGCGCGTCGGCCAGGTAGCCGGTGCTGCGGATGCGGTAGTGCAGGTAGTGCTCGTCCACGACCTCCTTCAGGCCCTGGGCGATGGCCTCCAGGTCGCGCCCGGCCAGCCCGCCGTACGTGGGGAAGCCCTCGGTGAGGATCAGCAGGTTGCGGCACTCGGTGGCCCAGGCGTCGTCGTTCATCGCCAGCCACCCGCCGATGTTGGCCAGCCCGTCCTTCTTGGCGCTCATCGTCATCCCGTCGGCCAGCGAGGCCATCTCCCGCACGATCTCGCGGATCGACCGGCCCTTCTGCCCGTCCTCGCGCTCGTGGATGAACCAGGCGTTCTCGGCGAACCGGCAGGCGTCGAGGAACAGCGGCAGCCCGTACCGGTCGCACACCTCGCGCACCGCCCGCAGGTTGGCCAGCGACACCGGCTGCCCACCGCCGGAGTTGTTGGTGATGGTCATGAACACGACCGGCACGTGCTCCGGGCCGCGCTCGCGGATCAGCGTGTCCAGCGCCTCGACGTCCATGTTCCCCTTGAACGGGTGGATCACGTCGGGCTGCCGGCCCTCGGGGATCACCAGGTCCACCGCCTCGGCGCCGGTGTGCTCGATGTTGGCCCGCGTGGTGTCGAAGTGGGTGTTGTTCGGCACCACCTTGCCGGGCCCGCCGATGACCGTGAACAGGATCTTCTCCGCCGCCCGCCCCTGGTGCGTCGGGATGACGTGCCGGTAGGGGAACAGGTTCTGCACCGCGGCGAGGAACCGGAACCACGACGGCGACCCGGCGTAGCTCTCGTCGCCGTGCTGGATGGCCGCCCACTGGTCCCGCGACATCGCGCCGGTACCGGAGTCCGTGAGCAGGTCGATCAGCACATGCTCGGCGTGGAGGTTGAACAGGTTGTTGCCGGCTTCCTCGAGGTGCTCGTTGCGCTCCCTCACAGTGGGGAAGCGCACCGGCTCCACCGAATGGATCCGGAACGGCTCGACGATGGTGTTCCAGCGGTGCACGACCGCGACGGTACTCAGGTGCGAGCGGCCAACGCGTCGAGGATGAGGTCCAGCCCGTAGTCGAACTCGGCGGCGAAGTCGTACCCCGGTTGCAGCACGTGCTCCATCGTGAACTCGTTGAGGTGGGGGTACTCGGCTGCAGGGAACTGCTCGATCATCACCGACACCAGCGCGGCCGCTTCCTCGGGCGTGTCGAACGGCAGGCCGGCCTCCTGGAGGGCGAAGCCGTAGATGAACGCGTCGATCAGCGCATAGGCGTGGGCGGTCATCGGGACCGACAGGCCACCGGCGCGCAGGCAGGCCAGCACGGCGTCGTGATGGCGCAGGTTGGCCGGCCCAGGGTTGGTGCGGGTTTCCATCAGCGGCGCTGCCCATCGGTGGCGGGCCAGTACGTCGCGGGCCGACCGGCTGCGCACCCGCATGGCCTCGCGCCACTCAATGCCCTCTGGCGGCAGGGCGATCTGGGCGAAAACCACGTCCACCATCCCGTCGATGATCTGCTCCTTGCCGGCCACATGGTGGTACAGCGCCATCGGCTTGACCCCCAGGTGTTCGGCCAACCGGCGGATGGTGAGCGGCTCGATGCCCACCTCGTCGGCCAGCGCGACGGCACCTTCGATCACCCGCTGGCGGGTGAGAGGAACACGGCGGGTGTCGGTGGTCATGGGTGCTCCAAGGGGCTGCGGCGAGGGGCTATGGCGAGGGGCGGAGAACAGAGGTCTTGCCGAATCGTACTTAGTACGGTAGGGTTCCGTCCAACTTACCGTACTAAGTACGCCCAGGGAGGGCATGATGACCGCGAACCCCGCGAACACGGCAACCACCACGACGACCGCTGCTGCCGCCAACGGCGCCGCCGTCCCCGAGACGATGCAGGCCGTGGCCAACGACCGCTACGGCGCGCCAGAGGCACTGGCCGTGCGCACCATGCCCGTGCCCACCCCGGCTGATGGCGAGGTGCTGGTGGCCGTCGCCGCCGCCGGCATCGACCGCGGCACGTGGCACCTCACCACCGGCCTGCCCTACGCGGTGCGCCTGGCAGGCTTCGGGTTGCGCCGTCCCAAGCAGCCGGTGGCGGGGATGGACCTGGCGGGCACGGTGGTGGCCGTCGGCGCCGGTGTCACCCGGCTGGCCCCGGGCGACTCGGTGTTCGGCATCGGCTCCGGCTCGTGGGCCGAGTACGCCTGCGCCAAGGCGGAGAAGGTGGTCCTGCGCCCCTCGGCCGTCGCCGCAGAGCAGGCTGCCGCCGTGCCCGTGTCCGGGCTCACTGCACTGCAGGCCGTCCGCGACGCCGCCAAGGTGCAGCCCGGCCAGCGCGTGCTGGTGCTCGGCGCGTCCGGCGGGGTGGGCAGCTTCGCCGTGCAGATCGCCGCCCACCTCGGTGCCGCCGTCACCGGCCTTGCCAGTGGGGCGAAGGCCGACCTCGTGCGCTCGCTCGGCGCCACCGAGGTCATCGACTACGCCCGCGAGGACGCCCTCGACGGCAGCGTCCGCTACGACGCCATCATCGACACGGGCGGCCGCAACTCCCTGCGCCGCCTGCGCCGTGCGCTCACCCCGAAGGGCACGCTGGTGATCGTCGGCGGCGAGGGCGGCAACCGGATCACCGGTGGGTTCGGTCGCCAACTGCGCGCCCCGCTGATGAGTCTCTTCGTGTCCCAGCGGCTGATCCCGCTGATGTCCAAGGAGAGCGGCGCCGACCTGGAGGTGCTGGCCGGCCTGCTGGCAGGTGGCCACCTGCAGGCCGCCGTGGACCGCGTGGTTCCGCTGGACCAGGCGCCCGGGGCGCTGGCCGACCTGGCCGCCGGGCGGGTGCGCGGCAAGGCCGTGGTGCAGGTGGCCACCCGCTGACCCGGGTTCGCGCTACGCCAGTTCCAGCACCGTGACGGTGCCGAGGTCGCCGTTCACCTCCACCAGCGCGCCCTCGGGGATGCGGTCGGTGGCTTCGTTCGCCGACACCACGCAGGGAATGCCGAGCTCGCGGCTGACGATGATGGCGTGGCTCAACGGGGCGCCCACGTTCACCACCACGGCTGCCGCTGGCACGAACAGGGGCGTCCACGCCGGATCGGTCATCGGGGCGATCAGCACATCGCCCGGCTCCAGCGCCGTCGGGTCCGACGGGTCCAGCACCACCCGCGCCCGCCCACGGGCCACACCGGGGCAGCCGGGCAGGCCGGCCAACTGGTCGCCCACCACGCACGCCGGTGGCCGGTGCGCCCCCCGCTTCGGCCACTCGGTGTTGGGCGGCGGTGGCGCATCGAACAGGAACGGTGGCTCCAGCGACTCCAGCCACGCCAGGTGTTCCCTGCGCGCAGTCACCAGCTCGCGGGTGCCGGTGAGCCGGCCCTCCACCAGCGCCTGCAACTCGTCGGTGAACAGCAGGCAGACGTCGCGCGGCTCGTCCAGCTCCCCGCGGGCGGCGGCGCGCCGGCCGATCTCCCACACCGCCATGCGCACTTCCTGGATGACCCGGATGATGTTGGTCTTCGAACGCTCGCGCCCGGCCAGGAACGTGCCGGCCGACGCCAGCGCCGCCTGGAACTGTCCCAGGGTCTCCGGATCGCCGGCCAGCATCGCAGCGATCTCCTCGCCAATCCGCAGGCGCTCCGCCTCGGCGACGGAGTGGTGCAGGTGTGGCGCCGCGCTGTCGTCCGAGCCGCGCATGCGGTCCACCGCCGCCAGCGCGATGTCCGGCCGGGTCTCCCACGTGTGCGAATGGATGTCCCACTCGTTCGGGCCGCGCGACCCGAACTCGGCCAGGAACTCGTCGAGTGTGGCGAGGAACACGGCCACCTCGGCGTTGCCGGTGTCGGCGTGCAGCCGCTGGTGCAGGTGGTCGATGCCGGCGTCGAAGTGGGCGGTCAGCGCCGCGCTGGCGCGGACCACGCGCGACAGTTCCCACATCGCCGACGACGGTGCCGCGGAGTCCACCCCGCCCAGCCCGGCCAGCAGGCGCATGGTGTCCGTCGGCCGGCCGACCGCCTGGCACACGGCACCGATGACCCCGGGGGCGATCGACGCCGCGCCCGACTGGTTGATGTGCTGGTCGAACAGCGACCGGATCATCGGCTTCAATGACATCGCCAGCGAAAGCAGGTCGGCATCGCTGGTGGCGGCGAGGTCGGGGCGAGCGGCGCGCACGGCCCGGGCGGCCAGACGATCTGCTTCCAGCTCGCTCTGATCGCGGTCGCCCATCACCCAGCCGAGCCAGCCGACCATCTTCTCCGTGGTGGCCATGTTGTCGTGCCATGGCTCGGCCGCGTACGGCGGGATGCCCGGGTGGCCGGCGAAGTAGGCGGCGTCCAGCGCCTCGGGGGTGAAGCCCGGCGTGCGCACCGCCCACACCCGCAGGATGGTGATGCCGAGATAGGCGTAGCCGCCGAACACGCCCATCACCTCGGGGCGCACCGGGTGCACCTCCTCGTCGAGGATGCCGAGGCGGTTGACCATGCAGTCCCGCCAGCCGAGGATGGTGCCGCCCTCGAACACGAGGTCCCACCCCAGCGGGCTGGGTGGGTCCGGCAGCACCTCGCCCACGTTGGCCCTCGTCCAGAACCCCCGCGCAGGGTCGTAGACGTTGTCGTCGATCCAACGGTCCACCGCAGCCATCAGAGCCCCCTCTCAGCCGGCAGTGCGGGCCATGCTACGCGTCGCCGCGACCATGGCATCGAACACCCCCAGCAGGTGTGGTGTGCGTTCGGCCACCGCCGCCCGCTGCCGGGCCACAGCGGCGTCGTCGCCGCGGGCGACCGGGCCGGTGATCGCCGCCGGGCCGCCCAGCGCCGCCCAGTTCTCCAGCGAGGCTCGCACCAACGGCAGGAGGATGTGGCGGTCCAGCCCGGCGGTGGCCAGCACGGCCTCCGCCGCGTCCTCCAGCGTCACGAGGAAGTTGGAGGCGATGGAGGCCGCTGCGTGGTAGGCGGCCCGGTCGGCGTCGGCGACCTCGTAGGCGTCCATGCCCAGGCGGGCAGCGAGGTGGCGGGCGTACTGGAGCGCCCGTGGCGTGGAGCCCGCCACGGCTGCGCCGGCACCGGCGAACGTGGCGCCGGCACGCGTAACGGTCATCAGCGGGTGCATGCCGAACGCCTCGTGCGGGGCCAGCAGGTCCAGCCCCCAGGCCCCGGCGCAATGGCCCACCAGCGGCCCGGGGATCACCGCGGCAGCAGCCGCGGTGATCTCCCGGTCGGGCACAGCCAGCAGCACCGCATCGAAGCCGCCGCCGTCGAAGCTGCGGCCGAACGGGCCCGCGGCGCCGGGCAGGGCAGCCACCAGCGCCGTGCCCATCCGGCCGGCGCCGACGACGGCGAGGCGGGGCTCCGGGGCGGCGGCCACTGGTCAGGTCCCCGCGACGAACCCGCGGAAGTTGGTGGAGAGGTACTCGACGAACGCCGGCGAAACACCTTCGCCCGCCAACACCTCCGGCGCCACGGGCGGGCGGCGAGGTTCGAAGCCGCCGGCGGCCAACAGGTGGGGGTAGTCGTGGTGGAGGATGCCCACCCGGCCGAGCACGGCGATGTCCACGCCACGGTCCAGCACGGCCTGCACGTCGGCGGGGTCGTGAATCTTCCCGGCCACCCCGAGGCGCACGTCGCGGCGCGGTTGCTCGGCGAACAGGTCCAGCAACGGGCGGCCCTCCAGCGGGCCGTCGGGGGTGGCGCGTTGGAAGTCCCAGAGGCTCATGTCGATGAGGTCCACCTGGCCGGACTCCACCAGCCGGCCGTAGACCTCCACGACCTCCTCGGTGCGCATGCCGAAGCGGTCCGGCGACAGCCGAACCCCGACCGCCAGGTCCGGCCCGCAGGCGGCACGCACTCCGTCGAGGATCTCGAACAGGAACCGGCTGCGATTCTCCAGCGAGCCGCCGTAGTGGTCGGTGCGCTGGTTGAGCTCCGGCGAGAGGAACTGGCAGATCAGGTAGCCGTGAGCGCCGTGCAGTTCCACCCCGTGGAAGCCGGCCTGCTCGGCCCGCACGGCCGCGGCCACGAAGTCCGCCACCGCCTGCTCCACCTCGGCCGTGGTGAGCGCTCTGGCGCCGGTGGCCGGATCGTCGGAGGGGCAGACCGGTTGGGTGCCGATGACATCGGCCGGTGCCCGGTTGCCGGCATGGTGCAACTGGGCATAGCTCACCGTGCCAGTGGCGTTCAGCGCCGCGGCCAGCCGGGTGAGGCCGGGTAGGTGCTGGTCGCCGAAGATGCCCAATTGGCCGGCGAACCCCTGGCCCACCGCCTGCACATGGGCGGCGCACGTCATGGTGAGCCCGAAGCCACCCTCGGCCCGCATCGTCAGCCAGCGGAACTCTTCGTCGGACAGGGTGCCGTCGGCATGGCTCTGGCGGTTGGTGAGCGGCGCCAGCATCAGCCGGTTGGCCATGGCGGGCCCGCGACAGAACGAGAGGGGGTCCAGGGGGGAGGTCATGCCCCTACTCTGGCAGGCATGGCCCAGGACGATCACCACGGACACGACGCCCACCAGCACGATCAGTCTCCCCAGCACGGCCACCAGCACGGGCACGGCCACGACGACCCGAACTTCGACTGGGAAGCGATGGCCGACTCGTTGGAAGTGGACGGGGCGATGGCCCTGCCACTGGTGGAGGCGGTGGTGGCGGAACTCGTCGCCGGTGGCCTGGACCCGGCTGCCGTGGGCCACGTGATGGACGTGGGGTGCGGCCCCGGCGTGGTCACCTGCGCCCTGGCCGGCCACCTGCCCGCGGCGGCGGTCACCGCGCTGGACTCCGCCGGCCAACTACTGCACCGGGTGCGCCACCGCGCCGCCAGCGACGGCCTGCACAACCGGGTCGCGACGTTGGAGGCCGACCTGGAGCACGACCTGCCGGGCCTGGCGCCGGCCGACCTGGTGTGGGCGTCGATGGTGGTGCACCATGTGGCCCAGCCGGTCACCACCCTGCAGCGTCTGCTCCAGGCGCTCCACCCCGGGGGCACGCTGGTGGTGGTGGAGTTCGCCGGCAGCCCGGCGGTGCTGCCGGCCACCGACCCGCTGGTCGCCGGCGGTGCGTGGGCCCGGCTGGAGGACGCCGCCACCGCCACCCTTCTCACCCGTCTCGGGTTCGACGTCATCGGCCACGACTGGCCCGCCGAACTGGTGGCGGCCGGCTTCGTCGCCGTCACCGACCGGGTGGTGACGTTCCACCACGACGCTCCGCTGGACGACACGGGGCGCCGCTGGCTGGTGCGCCATGTGCGCCGGGGCATCCAGATGGCCGGCGAGGCATTGCCCGTCGCCGATGCCACGGCGCTGGAGGCGTTCGCGACCCAGGTGGAAGCGGGTCAGCGCGACGACGTGTTCATGACCGGTGAGCGCAGGGTGCTCACTGCCCGGCGACCGGGTTGAGCCGCGGAGAACCCACCTCCACCCGGTCCACCACGACGTCGCCGTCGAACGAGGCCCGCCACCCGGCGACCACGCGCACGAACACGGCGAATGCCACCACCATGGCCGCCGCGCCCACACCGAAGGCCACCCGCATGGAGGCCAGGTCGCCGATGGCGCCGATGCCCAGCAGGCCGACGCCGTAGGAGATGCCCATGCTGGCCTGCATGATCGACATGACCCGGCCACGGCTGGCGTCGGGCGCATTGCGCTGCACCACCGGGGTGATGGACACGAACGCGCCGGCCACGCACGCGCCGAGCACCATGATGGCCGCCACCGCCACGGGCGCGGTGGGCGCCGCGGCATAGGCGGAGAGCCCGCCGATGACGGACACCACGACGCCGGCCACCATTGCCGAGGGCCGCACGCGCGAGGCGAGCATCGTGATGACGACGCCACCGATGATGGCGCCCACGCCCTGCGCCGTGGCGAACGTGCCGGCCAGCGCGGCGCCGCCGCCGAACGTGGCCGTGGCGTAGATGGGGATGAGCCCCATGAACGGGATGATGAACATGTTCAGCAGGACGAGCACCTTCACCCCGTCGGCGCAGCCGGGGGTGCTGCGCATCGTGCGCCACCCGTCGGCCAGGCGCGACCGCACCGTGCCGCCGGGCGCGCCGTGCGGGCGGAAGGGGCGCCGCAGCAGCGACACCGCCACGGCGAGCACCACGAACGTGGCCGCATTGAACGCCACCGTCCACGCCGGCCCGACGGCCACCGCCAGTGCGGCACCGAGCATCGGGCCGACGATGCGCCCGCCGTTCCACGAGTAGACACCCAACGACACCATCGCGGTCAGTTCCTCGGGAGGCACCAGGTCGGGCTGCATCGCCGAGTACGCCGGCGCACCGGTGGCCCCGGCGGCGCTGGCGAACAGGATGAACGCGGTGAGCACGAACGGGTTGCGCACCCCGAACCCGAGCGTGATGGCCAGCCCGGTGGTGACCAGGGCCTGCACCATGAGCGCAGTGGCGAACACCTTGCGACGGTCGTAACGGTCGGCGAGGATGCCACCGATCGGGGAAGCGATGCCCTGGGGCATGAACGTGGCCAGCGCCACCAGACCGGTCTGCACCGCGGACCCCGTGTCGCCCGCCACCATGGTGCCGACCACCAGCAACTGCACCCACGTGCCGGTGTCGCTGACCAGCGCCGACCCCCACAGGAGGCGGACGGCACGGTGGCGCAGGGGGACGAATGGGTGCGAGCTCACAACATCCGTCGAATGTAGTGGTGAGCGCAATGATTCAGCGGGTCAGTTGGGTGCGTCGTCGGACACACCAGGGGCCTCGTGCGCGGGGGCCTCCACGATGGCCCGCAGATGGGGCCAAGCCGCCGCGAAACCAGCGTGCAGCGGGCGGTGCTCCACCAGATCGCAGGGCACCCACACCACGGCGTCGGTCTCGAAGTTCACCGAGGCGCCGAAGTGCCGGTCCACCTCCACCACCAGCGTCGTGTACGTCCAGTCGGTGGCGGGAGCGAACACGTACTCGCCGAGCACCCGGTGCGCCTCGGGGATCTCCCCGACCTCCTCGCTGGCCTCACGCAGGGCGCCCTCGTAGGCGGTCTCGCCCTCGTCCAGCGCCCCGCCGGCACAACTCCACGTGCCGCCCTCGTGGGCCCAGGCCGACCGCTGCTGCAGCATGACCAGCGGGGTGCCGTCGGCCAGCCCCTCGATGCCCCGGCTGCGCCACACGAACAGCACCCCGGCGGCGCCGAAGATGCCCCACCGCACGTGCCCGTCGGAGCAGCGCATGAAACCGTCGCCACTGCGGCGGAAACTGCTCACCCGGTCGCCTCGCTCACGGCGGGCAGCGTAGGCCAGCCTGCCCACCGGACGCGACCCGTGGGAAGGGACCACCGCGCCGACCTTCAGCCACTGGAGCAGTCCGAGCGGGTACCCTCGCGTCAGCGCCCGGTCCGCCCGCACGGCCGGCGACGCCACCAGCCACGCAGCGGAGAGGTCCAGATGGGACTGTTCAGCAAGAAGCCAAAGCCGCCGAAGCCCGGCACCCACAAGGTCAAGCCGGCCGAAGCCTCCGACGTTCCTGCGGCGGCATCTGCCGTGGTGGCCGCACCTTCAGCACCTGCCGCGCCGGCTGCGCCGCCGGCTCAGCGGCCCGAGAGCGGTCGCAACGAGGCTGCCCGGCAGGATGCCTCACGCCCTGAGGCCGGGCGGCGCGAGCCGCAGCGCAAGGAGCCCAACCGCGCCCCGCAGCCTCGCCGCGAGCCGCCGAAGCGGCCGGCGCCCACCAAGGCGGAGGAGAAGGCGGCAGCGAAGAAGGCCCGCAAGTTCCACATCGACCCTGCCGACTACCTGGCGATGCGGGCCGAAGTGGCCGACCTGCGCGCCCGGCTGGAGGCCTCGGAGCAAGCCAAGGCCATCGTGGAGTCCCGCCTCGCCGCGCTGGACGCCACCACCACGGCCATCAGTGCCGGCTCGCTGGGCGGCGGCGACGACGTCCGCAACCGCCTGGCGTCGCTGGAGAGCCAGATCGTCACCCTGGCCGACACCGCCGAAGCGGCCAACGCAGCCGCCGAGGCGGCGGCAGCCAAGGCGGCAACCGCCGCCACGGTGGCCAGTGAGGCCGCAGTGGTCACCCAGCCGGCAGAGGCGGACCCTGAACTGGCTGCCCGCCTGGCCGACCTGGAAGCACGCCTGGCAGAGCAGGCGGAGGTCGCCGCCGCGCTGGCCGCCATGCCCGCACCCCCTCCCGCATCCCCCGAGACGGACCCTGCGCTCGCCGCCCGCCTGGACGAACTGGCCGCCCAGGTGCACGCCGCCGCTGCGGTCACGCCGCCCGACCACACCCAGCGTCTCGGCGAGATCGAAGCCCGTCTCGCGCAGGTGGCTGCAGCTCAGGCGGCGCCCAGCCTTGCCCCGATCGCCGCCGACCCCGACCCCGAGCTGGTCGCCCGGGTGGATGCGCTGGCGGCGCGGGTGGAGCACGTGGACACGCTGGCCGGGCAGCTCTCCCAGCTGAACGCCAGGGTCACCGCCCAGGCCGAGCTGGGCCACCAGCTCAGCACCCTGCGTGACCGTCTCACCGAGCTGCAGAACGAGCAGTCGGACCGCCGCGCCGCCGCGCTGGCCGCCACCGACGACGCCGACCTGCGCGACCGGGTCAATGCCCTTGCCGACCGCTTGGCGGCCAACGACGCGCTGATGGGCCAGCTGGCACAGCTTGCCGAGCGCATGGCCGCCAACGACAACGCGGTGCGCCAGCACAGCGAGCAGGTGGCCGCGCTGGAGCAGCGGCTGGATTCCGTGGCCACGGAGCTGGCCAACCAGATCAGCGAGCTGGGCCGCGACATCGACGGCCTCGCCGAGGTCGGCACGCCCGGCACGCCGGGCGTCAGCGACACGGTGATCGACCACCTGCGCACCGCCCAGGTGAAGCTGGCCAACGAGCAGGCCCGATACGAGATCGCCTTCCGCGAGGACCTCGCCGCCCTCGCCGAGCGCGTGCGCCGCGGCACCATCTGACCCGCCGCTGCGGCCCTTGCGGGGCCGGGTTCGTCAGCCGTTGAGCATGTCGAGCGCCTGCTTCACCAGCTCCCGGGCGGCGGTGATCTTCTCGCCGTAGGTGGCCCAGTCGCCGTCCTTCAACGCTGCGTCCGCATCGTCGAAGAGCTGCTCGGCCTGTTGCAGCAGTTCCTCCGGTGTCGCGTTGTCGGACGGCGTCGACGGTGTGCCGGTGTCCTCGTTGACGACGTCGCCCACTGGCGTGGAGAAGCCGGGGAAGATCACCGCCAGGGCCTCGGCAAATGACGAGCCGAGGCCGACGTCGCCGTTGTACTCGACGATCACGTACTTGACCGTCCGCTGCCCGGCCTCCTGAGACTCCACGTAGAACGGCCGCATCCACAGCAGGCCGTCGCCGACCGGGAGCATCTGCAGGTCGCCGTACTCCACCGTGGACCCGGCGGAGTCCAGCAAGGTGGCCTCTCGGCTGACCTGCCCGTCGGCGTCCATCGCCGCGCCGACGGTGAACGGCCCGTCGGGCAGCGAACCTGCGGGCAGCACGTACGCGATGAGCTGGCCGTAGTTCCCGGGGTCGCTGTCGGCCACCATGTAGGCCACCAACTCCTTGCGTTGGTCGCTGGCGCTGAACGGCGAGAACGGGCGGAACATGGCGAAGGTCGCCTCGTCGCTGCCCTCGGCATGGAACATCGTGTAGTAGGGCACGAACCGGGCGGCGTCGGAGTCCGAGGCGAAGTCGGTCTGCACCGCGGTGTCCTCGGACGTATTGGTGGTGTCGGTCGTGGCCGATGTGCTGACCGCGTTCTTCGTCGGCTGCTCGCGTGGCGCCAGCGACACCGACCATGCGCCGCGGCGGGCGAAGAAGTCGGCGGCGTCCAGCCGGTACTTGCTGTACGCGGTGGTCTGCACGCGGAACAGTTCCTCCGGGTAGCGCAGGTGCTCGCGCAGGGTGTCGGGCATCTCCGACGCCGGGGTGAACAGGTCGGGGAAGGCGGAGCGCCACACCTCGAGCACGGGGTCCGGCTCGGCGCTGTCCATCGCGTAGAGCGTGATCGACCCGTCGTAGGCGTTGACCGTGGCCTTCACGCTGTTGCGCACGTAGTTGAAGTTGCCGCCCAGGCCGCTGCCGCCGGCCAGCTGGCTGGTGTCGGCCGGTTCACCGAACGGGTAGCGGTTGCTGGTGGTGTAGCCGTCGATCACCCACACCACGGTGCCGTCGATGACCACCGGGTAGGGGTCGCCGTCCAGCGTCAGGAACGGAGCCACGGTCTTCACCCGCTCGCGCACATCGCGGATCGAGAGCAGCCGCGAGTTGTCGTCGATGGCGCTGGAGCCGATGAGGTTGTAGTCCAGCTCGTCCAGCGCGAAGGCCAGGCGGCGGAACACCGAGTTCAGCCGCACCCCGGCGTCACCCTCGTAGGTGACGTCCTCCCGTCCGTTGCACGCCCGCTCGTCCACGGAGGTGTTGACGATCGAGTACCCGCTGAGCGACGGGCTGAAGTACAGCTCCGGCTGGGTGACGTCCACGATGTCGGTGCGGTACGCCGGCTTGTCGTCGGCGTTCACCTGCGATGCGGGCGCGGTGACCAGACCGCAGCCGTGGGTGTTGATGAGGTGCAGGCCCTGCCACGACCGGTTGCCCACCTGGTCCAGGTCCAGCTCGCGAGCACCCACCAGCACCTGCTGGACACGACCGTCCACCTCGTAGCGATCCACATCCACGTCCAGCACTGTGGTGTCGCTTGCGCCGTCGTCGGTACGGAAGCGCACCGCGGTCTTGGCGTCCGGGCGCCACAGGCGCACGTCCTGCAACGCCGCGACGTTGGCCGACACCTCGCTGCGGGTGAGGGCGCCGTAGTCCACCTCGCGCACCTCGACGTTGTCGATGCCGAGCGCGTGGCGGGTGGCCTCGATGTTCCAGGCGATGTACTTGGCTTCCTTCTCCGTCTGGTTCGGCTTCACCACCAGGCTCTGCACTGCCGCCGGGTAGATGATCCCGCCGATCAGGGCCACCAGGGCCCACAGGGCGCTGGCGACCACGGCCGGTCGCCAGCGGTCGGTCTTCAGCGTCGTGAGGTACAGCGCGCCGGTGAGCACGGCGATCATCGCCAGCAGCAGCACGGCCGGCAGTTGGGCGTTGTCCACGGCATAGGTGATGCCGCGCACCGCGCCGCGGTTGGCGGTGGTGAGCTCGTAGCGGGTGAGCCAGTAGTCGCCTGCCTTCACCAGCGCGAGCAGGGTCAACAGCACGGCGATGTGCGCCTTCGTCGCCCGGCGCAGCTTCGGCCGCGGTGGCTGCAGCACGATGCCGCCGGACAGCACGTGGGTGAGGATGACCAGGATGATGATGAACACCAACGCGATGAACAGCCAGTCCACCACGAACGTCACGAACGGCAGCTTGAACATGTAGAAGCCGACGTCGTTGCCGAAGCGTGGGTCGCTGATGCCGAAGGACTTGCTGTTGCGGAACATCTCCCAGTCCTGCCAGCGGGCCATCGTGGGGATGGCGAACAGCAGGCCGAGCACCACCGCCACCGCGATGCGCAGCAGCTTCAGCCGGTGGCCGAAGAACTCATGGAAGCGCTCCACCACCGGGTGGGTGTTGGCGGAGAAGGCGGTGGGGGCCAGCCGGTCGGCGATGATCAGGTTGACGACGGCCAGCGCGATGAACGCCCCGCCGAACATGGCGAACAGGGTGACCTTGGACCACAGCACGCCCCAGAACACATCGGTGCGGTCCACCGACTGGTGCCACAGGTAGTCGACGTAGAAGCCGGCCAGCATCCGGGCGGACAGCAGCAGCCCCACGAGGACCACTGCGGCGATGATGAGCGCCACCCGCCCGCGGTCGGACATGCGCCGCCGCGGCGTGGGGGCAGAGGACTCGGAGGAGTTCGCCACGCGGGCGAGGCTAGCGGGGTGCTCGCACCAGCAGGCAGCGGCAGCCCGGGTGGGCCGGCGCGCACAGGTGATCGGTGGGGAACGGCTGGCCGGCCGCCACCGCCCCGCCGAGCGCGTTGTCGTCCGCGTCGGGGCAGGCCGGACCGTTGGGGTCCACCGCCCAGCAGATGGGCGTGCCGGGCGCCAGCACCGCCAGCGCGCCGTGCCCGAAGGCGATGCGGATGACGTCCTCCACGTGCTCGTCGATCCGCTGTGTCTTCCACTCGCGGTAGATGCTGCGGACGTGCTCGGTGAGCTCGTCGGGGTCGCCCGCGGCGTCGGCCACCGCACGGTCCAGCCGCTCGCGCAGGGTGTCCACCAGGCGGTCGGCCAGGGCATCCATGGCCGGCTGTAATGCCGAGGCCTTCACGATCTCACGCTCGTGTGCTGCGGCCTCGCGGTCGTCCAGGCTGGCGGCGCCGGCCAGTGCGGCGGCGCGCAGTTCCTCGTGGATGGCGTGCGTGTAGCGCTCGATGTGCTCGGCGGCCTTCGGCACCAGCGCGTCCAGGCGGTCGGCAGAGCCGCGGCGCAAGGCGTGCAGCACGTCGTTCTGCTCGTCGGCCAGCACCCGCTTCAGCTTGCGGGCACCGGCCACGATCAGCGGGGTGAGCGCGGCGTCGCGACGGGTGAACGGGGTGTCGTCGGCCTCCGTGTCCGGGGCCGGCGCCTCCGGCGTGGCATCGAACACCGACGGCCTGGCCACGGCCTCGGTGGCGTCGGTGACCGAGGGGTGGTCGTCGCTCGGGGCGGCCGTGGACGCCTTGGCAGCGACATCCTCGGCGCGCGACGCACGCAGCCGGGCGAACAGGTCGTCCACCGAGGCCCGCGGCGCCGAGGCCGGCAGTGGGTCGTCGTCCAACTCCGGCTGGTCGATCTCGCCGGCGAACAGGGCCACCACCGGTGCCAGCCCCGTGTCGTCGGCCCCGGTGTCGTCCGTGTCGGTGTCGTCCGCGTCGGTGTGGTCCGCGTCGGTTCCGTCGAATTCGGCGGCTGCCTCGTCCTCGTCCTCGTCCTCCGCAGCGTCGACCAGCATGTCGTCGTCCGCCTCGTCGAGTTCGGCCTCGAACTCGGCCTCGACGTCGTCGAGCTCGGCCTCGACGTCCTCGAACTCGGCCTCCACCTCGTCGTTGCCGTCGTCAGCCTCGTCGTTGCCGTCGTCAGCCTCGTCGGTCGCGTCCTCGAACTCGTCGACGGTGTCGAGGTCCTCGACGTCGTCGAGCTCGGCCTCAGGCTGCGCCTCTGGCTCCTGCTCGGCCTCGGGCTCGGTGCCGGGCGCGGGGCGACCGGGCACCATCAGCGGCACGGGGCCGGTGGTGGGCGCCAAGTTGACGTACTCGCTCGGCTCGCCCAACGGGGTGAGCTCGGCCATCACGTCCACGGCAGCGATGCGCGCCCGCTCGAACGCCTGCAGCAGGCGGTCGCGGCCGTGCACCAGTTGCTCGATCTGCTGGCGGGCCAGCTCGCGGCGGCGGGACAACTCGCTGAGCACCCGCTCGCGGTAGGCGCGGGCCTCGTTGACCATCTCGCGGCCCTGCTGCTTGGCCATCTCCAGCTCGGCCTCGGCGTCGGCGGTGGCGTCCTGGCGGCGGCGGGAGGTTTCGATCTCGGCTTCCTCGCGGCGGCGCTGGGCCTCGTCGGTGGCCTCGCGCACCAGGCGGGCCGCCTGCTCCTCCGAGCGGGTGCGGATCTGGTTGGCGGCCTCACGGGCGGCCTGCAGGATGCGGGCGGTCTCCTCGCCGAGCATCTTGGTGACCACCTCGTCGTCCAGCACGACGGCGGCGTGTGGCGCGCTGCGCTGGGCCATCCGCAGCTCGCGCTCGAGGAACTTCTCGCGCTCCTGCAGGCGGGCGAGTTCGGCGGCGAGCATGCGCAGGAAGTCGCGCACCTCACCCTGATCGAAGCCGCGCCGGGACATCGCGAACGTGGCCGAGGCCACCGAGTTCGGCGACGACGGGTCCGGGCGGGCGAAGGACATGGCCATCGCCGAAAGCGTAGGCGTCCACAGTGCGCGAAGGGTGGCATCCCCCTCGCCCGGCGCGGTGGTCAGGCCTGGCCGGTGGGCGCTGCGGGGCCGGCGGGAATGGGGTCGCCGCCCAGGGCCTCCAGCGCGGCGAGCGCCTCTTCCAGCGTGGCCACGGGGATGATCTGCACGTCGTCGCCGACCACCTTCTCGGCCGCGGGGATGCTGTCCGGGCTGCGCTCGTCGTAGCCCTGCGACGTGGGTACCAGGAAGTACTTCACGCCCACCTGCTGCACTGCCGACGCCTTGGAGTTGAGGCCGCCGATGGCGCCGACGCTGCCGTCCTCGTTGATCGTGCCGGTGACGGCCACCTCCAGCCCGCCGGTGAGGCTGCCCTCGGTGACCTCGTCGATGAGTGCGAGCGTGAACGCCAGGCCGGCCGACGGCCCTCCGATCGAGCCGGTGTCGATGTCCACGGTGAGCCCCTCGGGCAGTTGCAGGGTGCGGGTGTCGATCGGCATGAACCCGAGGATCGTACGGCCGGGGTCCTGCGGGCTGTCGATCAACTCCACCTGCCCGGTGACCTCCTCACCGTTGCGCAGCACCGTGACGTCCACGACGTCGCCGGGTTCGTGGTCGGCGAGGATGGCGCCGACATCGTCGAGGATCACCACGTCGCGACCGTCGATGGAGGTGATGACGTCGTACTCCTGCAGGAAGTCGTTGGCCGGTGCCCAGTTCAGGCACTCGGTGCCGGCGTCGTTGGGCTGCAGGCAGACCACATAGTCCACCTGCGCCACGCCGGGCACCATCTGAGCATCGAACCCGGCGCGGGTGAGGGCGGTGTAGATGGCCCAGTCCTTGGCGCCGGTCATCTGCCGCTGGCCCTCGCGCAGGCGGTCCTCGCTGGTGCCCGTGCCGTACTTGTCCTCGTTGGAGCGCAGGCGCACGCTGGGCTCCAAGGCGATGCCGAACCAGTCCAGCAGGGTGATCTCCGGTTCGCGGACCGTGACGAAGTAGATCCTGCCGTCCTCCGCGTAGGTGGGGGTGCCGGCCACGGCCAGGCGGGGCTCCACCGGCTCGGCATCAGCGGGCACCAGCGCGAACTCGGCGGGCTGCACGTTGGTCCGGACGCACAGGCTGGGGTCGTTCTGGTCGTACTCCACGCAGCGGGAGCGGTCGACGAGCGTGCGGGCCGGGATGACCGCCGCGACCACCGGAGCGAACACCGCCAGACCGCCCAACACCGCCAGGGGGATGCCCCACCAACGGTCGGCGCGACGAGGCGCCCGCACGGCGGGCCGGGGCTCACTTACACTGTCGGACTGCGTGAACATCACGGAGGTCACCACCGCTGCTGGCTGGATTGCCGGTCTGGCCATCGTGGCACTCGTCGCCACGGGTTGGCGAAAGCGTGCCAGACCAACGGCCGATCTGGCACGCGCCCGCCGCCCACTGCGCGCCCCCATCGGCGTCGAGGTCGAGGAACTGCCGTCCCGCGGGTACCTGCCGCCGCGCTGGTACCAGCGGGTGTGGTCGGTCATCGCCGTGTCGGGTCTGGCGCTCTGGGTGGGCGCGGTGGTGGCCACGCTGATCGGCTTCGGCACTGCCACGCTGGTGATCCGTGTCACCGAGATGCTGAAGCGATGAGCGCCGCCGATCCGGCCCGGTGGCAGGCCGTTGCACTGGCCGGTCACACGGGCGACGAGCCCACGGCGCGGGCTGCGCTGTCGAGTGCCGACCCCGAGGCACGGGTGCTGGCGCTCGGCGCGCTCACCCGCTTGGGCGTGCTGACCGCCGTCGACGTCGCCGCGGCTGTCGACGACCCGCACCATGGCGTGCGCCGGCGGGTGGCGCTGCTCGGGGCCACCCGCGCCGACGTGCCGCTGGCCGCGCTGCTGGACGACCCGGAACCCACCGTGGTGGACGCTGCCGCGTGGGCCGCCGGCGAGCGCGGTGAGGCCGCCGTCGACCTGGTGCCCCGCCTCGCCGACCTGGCCGTGACGGCCGAGGACGCGCTGGTGCGCGAGTCGTGCATCGCCGCGCTCGGGGCCATCGGCGACCCGCGGGGCCTGCCGGCCGTGCTCGCCGGGTGCCGCGACAAGCCCGCCGTTCGCCGCCGTGCTGTGCTGGCGCTGGCACCGTTCGACGGGCCGGAGGTGGAGGCCGCGCTGGCCGCCGCGCTGGAGGATCGCGACTGGCAGGTACGCCAGGCGGCGGAGGACGTCACCCCCGTCCATACCCCCGGCCACGAAGATTAGTGATAAATCACCCATCCGTCCTTGGAGCGGCTCCGAAGGTGACATGACGGCCGGGAACGGACCGGCCGCCCGCACCAGGAGGAACCCCCATCATGAAGAAGCTGCTCGCCGCCGCAGCCATCACCGCCGGCGCCTCCGGGCTCGTCGCGACGCCCGCTCACGCCGAGGACCAGACGATCGCCGAGATCGCCTCGTCCAACCCCGACTTCGAGACGCTCGTCGCCGCGCTCGGCGCCGCCGACCTGGTGGGCGCCGTGGACAGCTGCGACGACGGCCCGGTCACGGTCTTCGCCCCCACGGACGATGCGTTCGCCGCTGCCCTGACCGCGCTGAACATGACCGCCGACCAGTTGCTGGCCGACAAGGAACTGCTGACCAGCGTGCTGACCTACCACGTGGTCCCCGGCGCGGTGGATGCCGCCACGGTGGTGGGCCTGAGCTCGGCCACCACGCTGAACGGCGCCGCCATCTCCATCAAGGTCGTTGACGGCTCCGTCTACCTGAACGACACCGTCAAGGTCGTGACCACGGACATCATGGCCTGCAACGGCATCATCCACGTGATCGACGCTGTGCTGCTGCCGCCGGCCGCGGACTCCGGCTCGGGTGCCATGCCCGCCACCGGCTCCGGCTCCACCACCATGGCCCTGCTGGCCGGTGCGTTGCTGGTGGCCGGCGTGGGAGTCTTCGGCTTCGCCCGCCGTCGCCCGGCCACCGTCCGAGTCAACGGCTGAACGAGTCGGCCAGACCGAACCACTCACCGAGGAGGGCGTCCTGCGGGGCGCCCTCCTCGACGCGTCCGTCCACGAATGGCCCCGTGCCGCTGCGATGGCGCAACAGGCCGCGGCGCAAGGTGACCCGCGAACCGGTGCCGTCCAGCGCCCGGGTGGCGAACGGCTTCTGATGCCAGGTGGAGGACGGGTCGGTCTGCAGGAACCGCGACCTGCCGTCGAACTCGTCCAGCTGACGAGGTGTCGGGTCGATGTGCAGTTGTGGGGTCCACGCTGCAGCCATGCGGCCGTCGTCGCCGTCGGGCGGCAGCAGTTCGTGGAGGATGTGGATGCCGCCCGGCAGGGCGTCCATCCGCGCCGGGCGGGGCACCGCGTCGTACTCGCCGCTGGCGAGCGGCAGCGGTACGAGGCAGCAGTCGCCGAACCCGACGTCCACGAACCAGCGTTCACCGTCCAGCCGCACGACCACCCCGAGATGGTCGAACTCCGGCCCCCAGTCGGCCGGCGTGGGGTTGCCCGGGTTGCCCTCCCACACCCGGCAGGCCACATGGTCGGCGGCGAAGCCGAGTGCCTGCAGGAGCGCGCCGAACGCACCGTTGAGCTCGAAGCACCAGCCGCCGCGACGCTGGTCGACCACCTTGGGCAGCGACCAGTCCAGGCCGGTCCGCGGGCCGCGGTGGTGGAACACGGCGAGGTTCTCGAACGGGACCGTGGTGAGGTGGGCCAGTTGCAGCGCGGCCAGGAGATCGAGCGTGGGCGGGCCGGTCTGGGGGTCCATCCCGATGCGGCGCAGGTAGGCCGCCACGGGCACGTCGGTCATGCCAGCGCTGCCCGCAACTGCTCCAGCCGGCCGGGCACGGCGTGATACCAGGCCCAGGTGCCGCGCTTCTCGCTGGTGACCAACCCGGCCTCGCGCAGGAGGCGCAGGTGGTGGCTGACCGTGGGCTGCGAGCGCCCGGACGGGGCGACCAGGTCGCACACGCACGCACCACCCTCGCCGGCGGCGACGATCATGGACAGCAGGTGCAGGCGCACCGGGTCGGCGAGGGCAGCGAAGCCCTTGGCCGCCTCGGCGGCGTCGGCGTGGTCGAACCCGTCGGCGCCGACGGGCGTGCAGCACTCCACGGCCGGGGTCGGGGTGGTTCTGGCCACGGCGGCACCTCCTTCGCGAACTGGCCCGGTAGGGCATCGACGTACGTCAATGTACCAAGTCGGCGACCCGGACTACGCTCGCCGCCGTGACCGATTCCGCCGCCACCACCGACACTGGCACGACCTCCGTCCGCACCGTCGTGCTGGTCCACGGCGCGTGGCACGGGGCCTGGTGCTACGCCGCGCTGCAGACGGAGCTGGACCGCCGCGGCGTGCCGTCGCTGGCGGTCGACCTGCCCGGCCACGGTGCGTCGCTGGCCCCGCTGACCGACCTGCACGGCGACGCCCGCTGCGTGGTCGACACGCTGGCGGTGCTGGGCGAGCGTGGCGTCGAGAGCCCGGTCCTGGTGGGCCACAGCTACGGCGGTGCGGTCATCACCCAGGCGGCGGCGTGGTTCCCCGCGGTCGCCCACCTCGTCTACCTCGCCGCCTTCGCGCTGGACGACGGCGAGAGCGTGATGGGCGCGCTGCGGGCCTTCCCCCGTCACGACGTCGCCCTGTCGGCGGCGATGCGCCCGCTGGACGACGGCACGTCGGTGCTCGACCCGGCCGTGGCCGCTGCCGCGCTCTACGGCACCTGCCCGCCGGAGGTCATCCCCGCCTCACTGGCCCGCATCAGCCCGCAGCCGATGGCGACGATGCTCCAGGCCGTGGAGGGTTCGCCACGGGCGACCGTGCCGTCCACGTACGTGCTGTGCACCGAGGACCAGGCCGTCCACCCGGAGCACCAGCGGATCATGGCCGCCCGCTGCGGGCGGACGGTGGAGCTGGTGACCGACCACTCGCCGTTCCTCTCCGCCATCGGCCCGACCGCCGACCTGCTGGCGCAGCTGGCCAGGGCCTGAACGCGGTCACCCGCAGTCGTACAGCGACGCCGACACCTCGGTGACCGCGGTGCACGTCTCGCGGATGTGGGCGGTGACGCCGAAGCCCTGCCCGCCGACGCCCTGCCCGCCGGGGCCGGCCTGCCCGCCCGGACCGGCCTGGCCGCCCTGCCCGCCGAGGTAGGCGAAGCGGACCTCGCCGGCTGCCACCAGCGCGTCCCACTCGTCGGCGGTGAGGATCTGGTCGCCGCCGGAGAAGCCGCCGAGGGCCATCACCGGCTCCCCGGTCGTGATGATGATCGGCGCGCCGACCTGGGCCGAGGGGGCGGCCACCAGCCAGGTGGTGTTGCCCCGGTTGGCGAGGAGGTAGTCCACGACGGCCTCGTCGACCTGCATCGTGCCCGGGCCGTTCCCACCCCCACCGGTGCGACCGAGCGTGCCCGAGGCCACCGGGTCGGCGTAGGGCAGGTTGGCGCTGAGCCCGGTCTTCAGCGAGCCGACCGTCCAGGCGAACGGTGTGGCCAGCACGGCGAGCACGCCGAGTGCGATCCAGCGGGTGGACCTGCCGGGGCGGGCCAGGCCGACGACCGCGGCCGCCAACCCCGCGGCCACGGTGGCGAGCGCGACCCCACTGGCGACGTCCCAGCCGGTGCGGCGGGCGATGAGCCAGGAGACCAGCCCGCTGGCCGTCACGGCCGCGCCGAGCGCCGGCAGCGTGGCCCGGTGCTGCCAGCGGTCGCGGACGACGCCGGCGCCGATGCCGATCAGCATGGCCAACGGCGGGGCGATGCTGGCTACGTAGTAGGGGTGCACGATGCCCTCGGTGATGCTGTACGCACCGGCCCCGAGCACGAACCAGGTGGTCGCGGCGAGGACGACGGGATCGCGCAGCACCCGCCGGCGCAGGGCGAAGGCGGCACCGACCAGCCCGGCCAGCGCGGGGACGATGAGCCAGCCGATCTGGGTGCCGAGCTCGCTGTTGAACAGGCGGAAGGCACCGGCGTCACCGCCACCGAAGCCGTGCTGGTTGTTCCCTCCGCCCGGGGCGCCACCCTGCCGGCCGGGAAGGCCCTGCTGGTCGGGAAGGCCCTGCGCCGGGGGGAACTGGCCGGGTGGGTTCTGCCCGGGGAGGCCCTGGTCGGGGAGGCCCTGGGCCGGGGGGAGCCCAGGGAGATCCTGTGGGGGAAGGTCCTGCTGCGGGCGGTCGGGCAGGCTGTCGGCGCCGCCAGCGCCGGGTCCGACGCCGGAGTCACCTTCCACCTGGTTGACCCCGTTGCGCTCGAAGGCCAGTTGGAAGGCGCTGTTGGTCGCGCTGGAGCCGACGTACGGACGCTGGGACGCGGGGGTGAGGTCGACGAACGTGAACCACGCCAGCCCGGCGACCACGGCGATCGCCGTGCCGCCCGCCAGCAGCGCGGTCCGCCGTCGCCACGCCAGCGGCGCCACCACGGCGACGGCCAGCAGCACGGCGGGCAGCACGGGCGCGGCGGCGAGCATCTTGCTGGTGAACGCGGCACCGAACAGCAGCCCAGTGGCGACCATCCACCCCCACCGCCCGGTCTCCGCGGCGCGGACGCCGGCGAACACGGTGGCGGTCATCATCAGGGTGAGGATCGCGTCGGTGTTGTTGGAGTGGTTGACCATCACCGAGATGGGCGTGACCGCCAGGGCCAGCGCTCCGACGGTGGCGGCGATCCGGCCCCAGCGCCGCACGAGGGTGGCGTAGACGAGGATGACCGCGCCGACGCCGGCGAGCACCTGGGGGATCAGGAGGGTCATGGAGTGGTAGCCGAAGATGCGCACCGCGAGTGCCTGCACCCAGAGGGAGAACGGCGGCTTGTCCACGGTGACGAAGCCGACGCTGTCCAGCGAGCCGTACCAGAAGGCGTGCCAGCTCTGGCTCATGCTCCGCACCGCGGCCGCGTAGTAGTTGTTGCCCCAGCCCACCGTGCCGAGCGCCCACGAGGAGAGCACCGTCGAGACCACGACCGGCACGGCCAGCGGCCAGTGCGGGCGCAGCCGGGTGAGGAGACGGCGCGGCGTGCGGTGTGCGTCCTGCATCGGGCGCCACCATACGGATGGCCCCCCGGCCGTGGGCTGGGAGGTTGCTGGGAGTTCCCTGTGAGCGCGGGCCGGGCCCGGCGCCCGGCGGGCTACGGTCGGCGGATGGCCGATGACATGCCGCCCTGGGAACCGCCGACGAACGGGACGGAGGTCGAGCACCTGGTGGGCTCGCTGGAGCGGCTGCGGGCCACGTTCCGCTGGAAGGCCGACGGGCTGGACGCTGCCGGTTTGAACGCCCGCCTGCCGTCGTCGGCGCTGTCCATCGGCGGGCTGCTGTCGCACCTGGCGAGGGTCGAGTCCGAGAAGTTCACCGAGTGGCTGCGCGGCGATCCGATCGACGAGCCGTGGCGCTCGGTGGACTGGGACGCCGACCCGCTGTGGGACTTCACGTCGGCGGCCCGGCGCACGCCGGAAGAGGCGTACGAGCTGTACGACGCGGCGGTGCGCCGGTCCCGGGAGCGGCTGGCGGCCGCGCTGGCCGACGGCGGGCTGGACCAGCGGGTGCACATCGGCTCGCCGGACATGGTGGTCAGCTTGCGGCGCATCCTGTTCGACCTGGTCGAGGAGTACGGCCGTCACACCGGCCATGCCGATCTCTTGCGGGAGATGGTCGACGGGCGGGTGGGGGAGGACCCGGCGGACGACTTCGTCTGGCCCCGCTGACCTCGGGTCAGCCGGGCACCCGGCCGACGGCGCAGCGGGCGACCGCGCCGAGCGTGATCGAACCGGCAGGTGCACCGAGCCGGCGGTGGAGCGTGGCGCGCAGGGCGGCGCGGTCCTCCTCGGTGCGGGACATGCAGTAGGAGCCCGCCGGGCCGACGCCGGCGAGGAACCCGGCCCAGAGCTCGTCGAAGGACTCGTAGGTGGAGGTGACGCGCAGCGTCGATTCCTCCACGTGCTCCAGCCCGACCCCCTCGAAGAGCTCGGGGATCTCGCCCTGGCGGCCGAACCGCAGCGTGGTCGCCTCGTCCGGTGCGGCAGGGTCGAGCTCGACGGCCGCGTCCCAGAAGGCCCGCAGCATCTCCATGCTGTCGGCGAAGTCCCACACGCAGGCCGACACGCAGCCGCCAGGCCGAACGACGCGCATCATCTCCGCGGCCGCGTGCTCCGGGTGCGACACGAAGTGCAGCACCAGTTGGGCCATGGCGTGGTCGAACGTCGCCGCGGCGAACGGGATCTCCTCGGCTCGGCCGTGCTCCACCCGGACGCCCGGGTGGCGGGCCGCGCACTCGGTGGCGAAGCTCGGCGACGGGTCGCACGCGGCAACTTGCGCCGCGCCCAGCCGGCCGACCAGCACGCCGGTCAGCGCACCCGGCCCGCACCCGACGTCCAGTGCCCGCTGGCCGCGCGCCACGCCGGCCGCGTCCGCGAACCGGTCGGCCAGCGGCAGCGAGTAACGCCCCATGAAGACGTCGTAGGTCGCGCCAGCGACACCGAACGTCCGTGCCCCTTCCACCTCGCTCACGGTGACCGTGCCTCCTGTCCCCGCCAACTGCCCCCGCCGAGTGGTGTGCCCGAAGCCTAGTGAGCACGCGGGCGACCCCGTTCCGCCCCCGGCCTGACCCTGTACCGCCCGGTCCACGGCGAGTTCCACCCAGGGTCGACGGCCTGTTCCCGCGCCCATGGGCGCGCTTCCACGCCATCCGTGACCTGTGATCGCGCCCGCGGGCGCGGTATCAGGCCACCCGGATGACACTGGAAACTCGGGACATTTCTCCTGGTAGGGGTTGTGAATCGAACGTACGTTCGGTAGTGTGTGGGTATGGACCTGACCGACCGCTTCTCCGGGGCCCGTGTGGCCGCCGAGGTCGGGTCGATGCCCTATGCCGGCCAGGTGGCAAGGGTCCGCGAACTCGAGGCGCTACGGCGGCGTGTGGAGGCCGAGCTCGCCGTCACCGTCCAGACGATCTCGGAGACGGGCCTGTTCGAAGAGGACGGGCACTCGTCGGTGCGGGCGGTCCTGCGAGCCGAAGCGCGCATGTCCGAAGGGGAGATCTCGCACCTCGTCCGGACCGGCCGACTCATCGTCGACCTGCCCCAGGTGGTCGATGCGTTGGGCAACGGCACCATCGGTGTCGCCCAGACCCATGACCTCGCCCGCGCTCGGGCGAACCCGCGCTGTGGTGACCAGCTGGTGGGTCACATCGAGTTGTTGACCCGCCAGGCCCACGATCTGGAATACCAGGACTTCCGGCGGTGTGTCGCCGGTGAGGAATGCTCGCCGACTTCGACGGCGCCCACCACGACGCCAGACTCGCTCACGAAACGCCAGGCGGGGATCACCATCCGCGACGGCATCGGCCACCTCTCCGGCAACGGCGGCGCGTTGGACAGTGCCTGAGACCGGACAGTCTCTGCTGCTTGGACCCTCGTATCTCGAAGCGCCTTGAGCGGCTTGTTCGTGCCGACTTCGCCGAAGCGGATCGCGCACTGCAGCTCCTCGGCGAGATCGTGTCAAGCGATCGGGGCCGCGAGCGGATGCTCGCGGCGGCCGTGTTCGGGAACGCCAGGTCTCGTGGTCATCCTTGTCTTCTGGCTGTCTTCGTCGTGCCGAGGTGGTGGAATCGGTAGCGCCGAGCTGCCGCTCGGCATTCGACCGCGGAGTCCAGGTAGGGCACTATGTGCACGTGGCGGGTGTCCGTAGCGCGGTGTCGTCGGTGGGCTGGGGATGAACCGACTCGCTCTCGCCTTTCTCGCGATCATCCCTGTCGCAGTTGTTGCATGTGGCGAGGAGGACTGCTGTGTCACTACTCCTCCACTCAGGGACATGATGTGGTCGGCGGAGGTGGTCGTTCTCGCTGACACCGTTGCGGCGAGTCCGGACGGCGAGATCGCCATCCGTCCAGTCTTGTGGTTCAAGGGATCGCTGCCGCTCGACGGGGACGGTCTGTTCCGCTTCGAGTGGACACCGCTCGACGCCCGAGTCGGAGGGTGTGTGGGCCTTCGGTGCCGATGGTCGGCCGCTCTGGGATGCCGAGGTGGCCGCCGATCCCAATATGCCCAGCTACCCGTGGTCGATGGAGAACCCACTGGTCTCGACCGCACTCCACGACGCCTTTCCGGAGCTCGTTGAGCAGGAGGCGGCGCGTGCGATCGAGGCGTCCGACCTGATCGCGGAGGTCGCGTACGACCCTGCCTTCCTCAACACGACCGGAGAGCCTTTGGATGGTTACACGGTGTGCGTGGTTCGTGTGCTGGTCGGCGACGCAATGGACAACGGAGACCAGCTGCAGGTCCTTCCTTCCGCAAAGGCTCGCATTCCCTGGAGCGGGAGCTTCTTCCTCGCGTTGCGGCGTGATGGGGACCAGTGGGTTGAGACGCCAACGTGGCTGTGGTCGTATTGGGAGGACTACTTGGACTCGCGGCTCTTCCCTGGTGTCGACCACGAGTACTCCCCACAGAACCCCCGAGGCTGCCCCCAGTAGCAGGAAGGGACCGGCCCGACGGACAACACCTCCAATCCTGTTGGGGATCGGGTTCGCGCCGCCGTTGCCGTAGCGGCCCCCGGTGGGGTGGGCAGCTCAGAACTGCCGCGCTCGGCGCTACTTGACGGAGCGAAGGAGAACCTACAATCTGCGCCATGGTCAAGCCGGTGGCGCGTCGCCAGCTCACGGCGTTCCTTTCGGGGCCAGTTTGCGAGGATGTAGAGCGTGTCCGTCGCCGTTGGGATCCGATCATGTCGGACCAGATCGGTGCTCACTTCACAATTTGCCACGAACTCGATGATCGGCAACTCGGACAGATCGACATCCTTCGACGGCACCCGCGCTTGCGGGTGCGGATCGGGGGCGTCCGATGCTGGGGGCAACCGTCGCTCGGGATCTATCTGGAGGTGGAGGACGCCGACGGTGCGCTGGATTCGCTCCGTGACTCGCTCGGAGTCGGCAGCGAGTCGGCGGTTCCGTTCACCCCACACGTGACGCTCACGCATCCCCGAACGACTCCCCAGGAGCGGGCAGACGAGGCGTGGACCGCGTTGTCGGCGTGGCGAATCGACAGCGACATCGAGGTCAGCTTGATCGACGTCATCGAGCATGATGGCACGCGATGGACGAGCGCCCATCAACTACTCCTCCACGGGAGGGCATAGCGCGGAACTGCCGCTCGGCGCTGCCTCAGCGGCGTCGGGAGGCTTGGCCGTCACCACTCGTAGCGGTAGACGTTGGTCTCCCTGGCTTGGAAGCCGATGCGCTGGTAGAGACGGTTGGCGGCTTCGCGGCTGGGGCGGCTGGTGAGGTCGACCGTCCTGCAGCCCTTCTGCTTCGCCAGGTCGAGGGCGAACGTGTTCAGCAGTTCGCCCACGCCGTGACCGCGGGCGGAGCCGTCCACCACGACGTCCTCGATCCAGGCGCGCATGCCGGTGGGGATGCGGAACGTCACCAGCGTGAGCGTGCCCACCACGCGGCCGTCGAGGCGGGCGACCAGGACGTCGCTGGCCGGGGAGTCGACCATCTCCTGCAGCTCGCCGACCGTCGGCGGCGGGGAGCTCTTCGACAGCTGGGGGATGAGCGTGGCGAAGGCGTCCGCCATCTCGCGGGTGGCCTCGGTGGCGATCTCGACGGTGACGGTCACGCTGCGATGCTACGGCCCGACGTGCCAGCAGGACACGACGGCCGGGCGACCCCGTGCGTAGGGTTCGCGCATGCAGCCCGCACGCGCCCTCGCCGCCGCCCTCGAACCCGTCACCGGGCAGGTCTACTTCTCGCCCGAATGCCACGCCGGGTATGCGGCGCTGGGGTTCGCCGGCAGCAGCGCCAGCGTCAACGGCGTGGCCATGCCGGACGGCCCGGCCTACTTCACCAGCCGCGGCTCGGTGATGGGCCAGGTGCCAGGCGAGCTGGTGGCCGCGGCCTTCGCCGTGTTCAACCCGGCGGCGGTCATCCCGTCCGTCACCCACGGCTGGACCCTCACCGACGCGGCCACCATCTGCGCCGCCCGCGACGCAGGCGCCATCGCCCAGCTGCAGCGCATCCTCGGCGACGAGCCGGCCGGCCTGGCCCGCGCCCACGAACTGCTCGCCCGCGCCACCGCACCCCTCCGGCCGGAGGGCCGCCCGCTCTACGCCGGCCTGCGGTCGCTGGCCATGCCGGCCACCACGCTCGGCGCGGTGTGGCGGATGGGCGACATGCTCCGCGAGTACCGCGGCGACAGCCACACCGCCTCGTGGATCTCCGCCGGGTTCGACGCCACCGAGATCGGCCTCCTCAGCGAGCTCTACTGGGGCCTGCCGATGCGCTCCTACAGCCGCACCCGGGCCTGGACGGAGGCGGACTTCGACGCCGCGCACGACCGCCTGCGCAGCCGCGGCCTGGTGGACGACACCGCCCTCACGCCCGCCGGCCGGGCCGAGCGTGAGCGCGTCGAGGTGCACACGGACGCCCAGATGGACCCGGTGCTCGCCGCCCTGGGCGACGACGTGGACGAGCTGATCGGCATCCTCCTGCCGTGGGGTGAGGCCATCCGCACCGCCAAGGGCTACCCCGCCAGCGGGCCGCACGACCTGGCCGACCTGGCGTCCGGCGGGGCCGCGGGCGACAAGTAGGGTCGGCCCATGATCGTCCACCACCTCGACGGGGTCACCGCCGGCGAGTTCGCCGAGGGCACCGGGTGGAGCCCCAAGCCCGAGGGCCTGTGCCGCGGCGAGTTGTGCGTGCCGGCGCCCGGCTTGCTGCGGGCCGACGGCACGGTGGACCTGGTCGCCGCCACCCAGCGACTCGGGATGCCGATGGTGACGGACACCGTTCACGACGTCGCCGCCATCGGCCCGGCCACGCTCGGCGGGCACGCGCTGGCCACCGCCACCGCGGCGGACCCCGAACTGCAGACGCGCGACGGCCACCCGTTCCGGCTCAGTGCCCTCCACGGCCGCAAGGTCCTGCTGGTCGCCTGGGCCAGCTATTGAGGCTGCCGCACCAGCCTGCCCGGGTGGCAGGCACTCCATGAGGAACTGGCGCCGCTGGGCCTCGAGGTCGTCACCGTCGCCATCGACGTGGAGCCGGCGCACACCCACAAGTGGATCGACGCCGCCCCGCCCAGCGCGGAGGACGCGCCCCGCCACACGGCGCTGATCGACATCCACCACGTCACGGACGAGCTGTTCGGCTTCGTCAACATCCCGATGGCGGTGTGGATCGACGAGTCGGGCACGCTCGTCCGGCCGGCGGAAGCCGCCAGCATCCAACGCAGCCCGCTGCGCGACATGGACATCCCCGACGGCCTGCCGGAACGCATGACCCGCATGCTCACCGAGGTGAAGGCCATCCCCGACATCGCCGACGACTACCGAGCCGCCATCGTCGACTGGGCGCAGCATGGCGCCGCCTCACGCTTCGTCCTGCCGCCCGAGGAGGTCGTCGCCCGCTCCGTGCCCCGTGGCGACGACGAGGCCCGCGCCGCGGCCTGCTTCGAGCTCGGTGACCACCTGCGCCGCACGGTGGGTCACGAGGCGTCCGTGCCGTGGTGGCGGGAAGCCCACCGGCTGTACCCGGCCAACTGGACCTACAAGCGCCAGGCATGGACGCTGGTCACCACGCCGGAGGGCGAGGACAACGACCTCATCCAGGGACCCAACGAGGTGTACGAGGGCAACTGGCTGGACGACGTGATCGCCGGTGGCGGCGGCGTGGCCTACAACCTCCTGCCCGACCTCTAGGAACTACGCCCCGCCGCTCCTGCGCCGCGGCTTCGGCTTCGGCGCCACCCGGCTGAGGTACTCGTCGTTGAACGCCTCCTCGGCGTGCATCGTGCGCTCCACGTCGTGGCCGATGAAGGACGCCAGCTTGCCGCCGATCAGCGGCACCGAACTACTGACGTCGCCATGGATCTCCACCACCGTGCCACCGGGGGCAGGGGCGAGGTGCAGCGTGCCGCCCACCTTCACCGGCACCCCTCGCGCAGCGACCTCCCACGTGCCCGTGCGAGTGCCGTCGGCAGCCGCCGCGCCCCAGCGGTCGTGCTGCTCCACCGTGTTGGTGGGCGACAGCAGGCGGCGGGCGAATCCGGGCACCTCCATCGGCACCTCCCTGCGGGAGTGCACGGCGACCCCGGTGCGGGACACGGAGTGCTCGATGATCTCGATGTTGCGGTGGCCGAGCGCGGCGTACTTCTCGGCAAGGACGGCAGGGTCGGTCATCGCCTCGAAGACGACGTCCGGTGGAGCCGCGTACGTATGCATGGAGACGACCTTCATGACTCGATCGTGCGCCGCGCGTGAGGGTGCGGTCAGGGGCCAACGTCCCCGCGTCGTGGGGCCGGTAGCGTGTGCGGTCGATGGAACACGTCCGATGGCTCGCCCGGCCGCAGCTCCGCCGGCCCACGCTCATCGCCGCGTTCACGGGCTGGAACGACGCCGGCGACGCCGCCAGCAACAGCGTGAAGCACCTGGTGGAGTCGTGGGGCGCGCAGGCCATGGCCGAGATCGACCCGGAGGAGTTCACCGACTTCGCCACCGTCCGCCCGCATGTGCGGCTGGACGCCGCCCGCAACCGCACCATCGTGTGGCCCACGGTGGGCGTCTGGAGCGCCAGCACGCCGGGCGGCGACGTGGTGCTGGTGCTCGGGCCAGAGCCCGCGCTGCGCTGGCGGCTGTTCAGCGAGCAGATCGTGGGCATCGCCACGGACCTCGGTGTGGGCATGGTCATCACCCTGGGAGCGCTGCTGGCAGACGTGCCGCACACCCGCCCCGTGCACCTCATCGGCACGTCCACCGAGCAGGACGTCATCGACCGCTTCGATCTGCAGCGCAGCCGCTACGAGGGCCCCACCGGCATCGTCGGCGTGCTGCAGGACGCCTGCAGCCGGGCCGACATCCCGTCGGCGTCGCTGTGGGCCGCCGTGCCGGCCTACGCCTCCCAGGTGCCGTCGCCGAAGGCCACGCTGGCACTGGTGGAACGGGTCTGTGAGATCCTCGGCAGCCCTGGCCCCATCGCCCGCCTGCAGGCCGATGCCGCCGCCTACGACGCCAAGGTCACTGCGTTCGTCGCCGACGACTCGGACCTCATCGGCTACGTCAGCCGGCTGGAGAGCATGGCGGACTCCGGCGAGTTGGACGACGACCTCGACGACGAGTTCGACGACGACCTGGACGAGGGCGACGACGCCCCGCTGGCGGCCGAGGCCGTGGACCCGGACGAACTGATGGCCGAGCTGGAGCAGTTCCTCCGCGACCAGGACGCGGACCAGGACAGCGACCCGGACAACGACGACGGCTGACCCGCCGGGCTACTCGGAGGGGTGCTCGCCCCGCCAGACGGGTGCCCGCGGCGCCTCGAACGTGGCCAGCATCTGTGCCCCGTCGATGGCCGCGAATGCCTGCTCGCCCCACCACTGCACGCCGGCCGTGGGGTAGGGAAGGTCGTCGCGGCGGAACCAGCCGACGCCACTGGTCTCCAGCGGGTGCCCCTGCAGTGAGCCGCCGGTGGCCCGGCAGTGGAACAGCAACAGGTACATGGAGAAGCGGGTGAACCCCATCCGCTGCCCGTCGATGACCGACAGCAACTGCACCGGCTCGCACTCGATGCCGGTCTCCTCCAGCACCTCCTTCACCACCACCTCGCTGGCGGAGTACCCCACGTCGGCCCAGCCGGTGGGATAGAGCCAGATGTTGCTGTCCGCCCGGCGGACCAGCAGGACCTCGCCGGCGTCGTTGCCCACCACGGCGCCCACGGCCACCTTCGGGGTGACGTACCCGGGTACGCCCTCGCCGATGCTCTCCATCCACTCCTGCACGAAGTGATCGCGCTCGCGGCGCACTTCCAACGCATCGTCGGCAGCGGCCTTGATGTCGGCGGCGACGTGGAGCACCTCCTCGAAGCGCTCCCGCTCGTACAGGCTCTGGGTAAACCCCAACCCGGTGCGGGCGATGCCGGCGAGGGTTTCGCTCCAGCGGACCAGATCGCGGGTGAAGTCGTTGGGGCCGGCGTCGCTCACGCCGCCAACCTAACCGGCGGCAGGCTCCACGACGATCGCGACGAACGCCAGTTGCACCCGGTCGTTGCCGGTGCTCGCGGTCACGGTGAGGTCCGGCCCGGCGGCCGTGCCCATCGGGGTGGTGACGATGTCCAGGCCGAACGTGTTGGGTGCGCCGGGCGTGCGAACACCGGGCACCTCGGAGCGGAACGGGTTCTCGATCGTCAACGTGCCGACGTCCAGCCGGTCGCCGGCCAACCCTGGGTCGCCCTCGAACCCGATGGCCACCACGTGGGCACCCATCGGGACGTCGCCCGGGAGGGTGACGGTGGTGTGGTAGGAGCGTTCGGGGCTCAGCGAGTGCAGCGGTGCGGTGACCAGCAGCCAGCGTTCCGGCAGCGCCTCGTGGTGCACCACGACCACCAGTGACCACCCACCGAACGTGCCCTCGCCCTCGACCGTCTGCACGTCCGCCACCGCGTAGGTGCCACTGCTGCTGACGAGATGGGTGACGTCGGCGACCGCGGTATAGACGCCGCCGGCGCCGTCGCCAAGCTCATCCGCCACCACGACGGTGGGGCCGGACGGAGTGATGAACGTGACCGTGCCGCGTGCCGAGGGGCTGGGCGCCAACGACTGCCCCTCCGCGGTGACACCACCCCAGACGAGGAATGCCTGGCTGACCGTGCCGGCGAGCGCCAGTTGGGCGCTCGACGAGTTGAACTGCCCGCCGGCCGTGTTGACGTAGGCCATGTCGTATGCGTGGTGATCGTTGTTCTGCGCCCCGAACTGCTGGGCCAGCGCGCAGTCGGTGGATCCAGTGCAGGTCATCACGGAGTTGCCGATGGCCTGGACGGCGCCGCGTGACGTCTCGGCGGTCAGCAGGCCCCGCACCTGGTCGATCGTGACCGTGATCGGCTCGCTCGTGACGTCCGCCCCCGGCGGTGCCGATACCGACGGGTGGAACGTCAGCGAGGGCGGCGCAGTGGGGCTGAGCGCCACCGTCAGCACGACTCGGGCGGACCCGCCGGCCGCCAGACCCGGCAGGCTGCAGCGGATGGCCGCCGTGCACGTCCAGTCGCCGTCGGTGGCGACCACCGTGGGCACCGCTGCAGCCTTTTCGACGCGGCGGAACGCAGCCCCGGTGGGGAGGGGTAGCTCGATGGTGACGGCGCCAGAGGGCGTGGCCCCGGTATTGGTGACGGCCAGCCCGAGGCGCAACTCTCCGCCCGCCACTGCCGGGCTGAGCTGGGCTGTGGCGATGGCCAGCGATGCGGGCGTGCCGACGGTGGTGGTCGTGGTGGTGGTCGTGGCGGTGGTGGTGGCCGTGGTGGTACTGGGTGAGGTGGCGGGCGCCGCTGTGGTGGCCGGTGGGAGCTTCGCCGCCGTGGTGGCGCTGGCCGTGCCGCCCGTGCTGCCGGGCGCGGACGTGGGTGACACCGTGGTGGTGGGCGCACTGGTGCTGGCCGCCGCCGTGGTGACGGTGGTGGGAGAAAGGGTCACCGTGGTGCCGGTGCCGGTGCCGGTGCCGGCTCCCTCCCCCGGGGCGTCCGCGGTGACGGCGGGTGCAGTGGATGCCGTGCCGGCGTCGTCCCCGCCACCCAGCGCAGCGACGGCCAATGTGGCCGCCGCCACCACGGACGCTGTGGTCGCGCCGGCGCCGGCCAGCACCTGCTGGGCCTTGGGCAGGCGGGCGAACCACCCGGTGATCCCGCCCCCGCCGAGCCCGCCGAGATAGGCGGCTGCCGGCACGCCCAGCAGCGCCGGCAGCAGGGCGGCGCGCAGCGTGGTGTTGGTGGAGGCGAGCTCGCCGACCAGCCCGCGGCAGGTGGCGCAGCCGTCCAGGTGGGCCTCCACCTTGCGGCGGTCGCGCGTGGACAGGCCGTCGCGCACGTAGGCACCGAGGTTGGCCGAACAGGCGCGGCACTCGGCGGCTGTCTGCTCGCGGAGGTGGGCCTGCAGGTACGCCTGGCGCAGACCCTCGCGGGCGCGGTAGGCCAGCGCGGCGACGGCGTTGGGCGCCAGCCCGAGCAGCGGCGCCACCTCTGCGGCCGAGCGACCCTCTACCTCGGTGTGCCACAGCACCAGCTGCCACCGCTCGGGCAGGGTGGCGAACGCGGCGGCTGCCAGGGCACCCTCCTCCTGCTGGCCGGCGGCGTCGAGGAGCGCGAGGTTCACGTCGTCGGCGAGGTCGTCGGTGGGCTCTTCGCGACTGCGCCGCACCCGGTCGTAGAACACATTGCGGACGGCGGTGATCAGGTACGGGCGGAACGACACTTCCGGTCCACCGCCACGCTGCAGGGCACGCAGCACGCGGGCGAACGCTTCGGACACCACGTCGTCGGCGTCGGCTCTGGAGCGGGTGAGCGCCCGGGCCGCGCTGCGGGCCGCGTCGGCATGGCGACGGTAGAGCTCGCCGTACGCATCGGCGTCGCCCTTGCGCGCGCCAACGATCAGCTCTGCGTCGCCCTGCTGTCGCATCGTGGTGGTGCTCGTCACGAGCAGTCCTTCCGCCGTGTCGCGGCCGGCCAGCCTAGGTCGGCCGACGTCGGTGCTGTGTCGACGTCATGATCCGGGCCCGATGACGTCGTTCCGGTGTGCAGCGAGCCCGACGATCCATCCAGACCTGGTTGCGCCAGGTCGAGCTGGGCTGGGGGGAGCGCGCCGCCGCGACCGCCCGCAGCCTGGTACCCCTGCTCACGCCGTTGCCGGCAGCCGACTTCCTGGCCGCTGGTGAGGCAGCAGCCATCCATGGTCACGGCCTGGACGACCTGATCGCCTGGTTCCGCCTGCTGGGACGGCGGTGCCGCCCACTGCGCGCCCAACTGGCGCAGGGCGGGTTGGTGGATCTGGCGGCCGGCTGGGCCGACGGCGTGCTGCGCAGCGAGTACGGCGCGGAGCAGGTGGTCCCGCTCGCCCTGCTGCGGCTGCGGCTGGAGCAGCAAGTGGCCCAGGCTGCTCGCCTCGGCCGCCGCCCGGGCGACGATCTGGCGCTGGTGGCAGCCACCGTCTCCACCTCCGACGCGGCGAGCGGCGCGGAGCAGCGCCGGCGCGTGCTGCAGCATTCGCGGTCCGTCTTCGCATCCGGCGAGTCGATGGCAATGGCCCCCAACGGCACCCTGCTGGTCCTCGTGACGCGCGGTCCGTCACTCCACACCCGTACACTGGCGTTCGAACAGGCCGTCCGGTCGGACGACCGCCTGCACAACACGACGATCCGGGTGTGGGTCGAACCGCTGGCCATGGCGGCCGAGCACGTCGACTCGCACCTGCTCGGCCTGGCGAGCTGAGGGTCTCTCCCGTCGACCCTCAGCTCGCCGCCTTCTCTCCCCGGCCTGTCTCGTACACTCCGAGCGTGCCGTCCCGCCCGTCCCGTGCCGTCGTCGCCGTCGTTGCCGCGGCCGGGCTGCTGCCGGTGGCGTGCGACAGTGGCAGCAGTTCCGGCGCCACCACATCCAGCACCCTGGTGGTCACCACCACCTCGCGACCCGACGACGGGCTGTTCCGTGTGGGGCTGGTGCTGCCCAGCGTGGGCACCGGCGCCGAGATCGGCGCCTCCATCGAAGCTGCCGTGCACTTGGCCGCCGACGAGATCAACGCCGCCGGTGGTGTGGACGGCCAGCGGGTGGAGATCCTTCAGCGCGACGAAGGCGACGGCGCATCGTCCGCCGAGGTCGCCATCCAGGACCTGCTGCAGTTGGGTGTGGACGCCATCATCGGGCCCACCTCGTCCGCCGACGTGCTCGGCACGCTGCGCCGGCCGGTGACGGCGGGCGTGCTCACCTGCGCCCCCACGGCCACCGCCTTGGCGCTGGACGGCTTTCCCGACTCCGGTCTGCTGATCCGCACCATCCCCAGCGACTCGTTGCAGGCGGCGGCGATCGCCACGGTGGTGGAGGAGTCCGGCAATGACAGCGCCGCCATCGTCTACCTCGACGATGCGTACGGCCGTCCGCTGGCCCGTGCCGTGGAGGCGCAACTGCGCCGGGAGGGGGCCACCGTCACCACGCTGGCCGGGTTCACCACGTCGGCGGACTCGCTCGACGAAGCGGCCGCGACGGTGGCGGCGGCAGGTCCTGAGGTGGTGGTGGTCCTGGCCGACGCGGCCAATGGTGCGCAGGCCATCACCTCACTGGCCGAGGTGCTCGACGACCGGGTGCCCTTCGTGGTCAACGACGCACAACGGCGTGCGGCCGCCAGCGCCCAGCCCCTGCCCGCTGCCCTGCTGGCGCGGGTGACAGGTGTTGCCCCGGTCGCGTTCAGTGGGTCCAACTCGTTCTCTACGGCGCTGGAGCTCGAGGCGCCCGACGTCACCGGGCTGTACGCGCACACCGGGTACGACTGCCTCAACCTCATCGCCCTCGGGGCTGTGGCCTCCGGCTCCGTCCGCCCGGCCACGGTGGCGGCGGCCATCACTGCGGTCAGCAGCGGCGGCACCACGTGCACCTCGTTCTCGGCGTGTGCCGACGGCCTGGCCGCCGGTCGCAACATCGACTACGACAGCCCGGCCGGCGTGCTGGCCATCGGGCCCAGCGGCGATCCGGTAGCCGCCGTGTTCGAGCAGTTCGCCTTCCAGGACGGGCGCGACGTGACGGTGCGCCGCTTCAGCGTGGGCGACGGCTGATCGCCCGCCCGACGCTCAGCGGCTGAGGCCGTGGGCCAGGTCCTCCGGGCTGACGACATACCCGGTGTAGAACGGGCCGAACTCGCCGTAGACCGCAGACGCCTGGTCGAACCGCATCGTGTAGACGACCTGCTTGAGGTCGTCGGGGTGCACGGCGAACAGGGTGACGCCCCACTCGTAGTCGTCCAGGCCGGTGGACCCGGTGACGTACTGCACCACCCGTCCGGCGAACTTGCGGCCGCTGGCACCGTGCTCGTGCATCAGCGCGCTGCGGTCCTCGAACGGCAGGGTGAACCAGTTGGCGTCGGCGCCACGACGCTTGGACATCGGGTAGAAGCACCAGGCCGGCATGTGGTGGTTCCTCGGCGGGATGTCCGGGTACAGGCGGGCGTTCAGCATGGCCTCGGGCATGCCCTGGGTGTATTCGCTGAACTCGGTGAGGCTGACGTAGCTGTCGACCACGTCCAGGCCCGCCCGCTGCAGCGCCGTCTGCAGGTGGCGCAGTTCGCGGAGGTCCTCGTGCATCGCCATGAACGCCACGTCGGCCTTGTGGCCGAGGATGTTCACGCACACCACCTGGCCGCCTGCAGCGACGGTGGCGTGCACGGCGTTGACCACCGCGTCGGGGCGGACGTTCGCGGTGGGACGGCAGAACAGGTGCAGCACCCCACGGCCGACGGACGGGCTGATGGCTTCGCTCATGCAGCCAGGCTACGGGTGCCCGCAGCTACCGGGCCAGCCGTTCCGGTGCATAGACGTTGAAGCCCCCAGGGCGGACGAACCCGGCGAGGAACAGGTTGGCCCGCCGAGCCGTGTCCACCGCAAGTGCCGTGGGCGCGCTGACGGCCAGCACCGTGGCGAACCCCGCAGCCCATGCCTTCTGCACCATCTCGAAGCTGGCCCGACCGCTGACGAACAAGCCGAGCCCAGTGGCGGGCAGGCACCCGTCCAGCAGCAGGCGGCCGACCACCTTGTCCACCGCGTTGTGACGGCCGACGTCCTCGCGGGTGAGCAGCACCTCGCCGTCGGGGGTGAAGGCGGCCGCGGCGTGGACGGCGCCGGTGCGCTCGAACAGGCCCTGGCCGGCCAGCACGGCACCGGGCAATCCGGCCAGCACGGTGAGATCCGGCGGCGGGGTGGCGGGCAGCGGGGCCAACCGGGCGCAGAGGTCCTCGATCGCGTCGTTGCCGCACAGGCCGCAACTGCTGGAGGTGGTGCCCAGCCGCGGCGTCGGCGCGGGTGCCCGGCCGCCGGTCTCCACCGTCACCACGTTCCACGCGGACTCGCCGGCCGAGCCGTTCGCGCAGTAGCGCACGCCGGTGACCGGTGCGCCGGCCAGCAGGCCGTCGCCGTGGCAGAAACCCACCGCCAGCTCGTAGTCGTGCCCGGGGGTGCGCATGGTGGTGGCCACGGCCACACCATCCAGTTCGATGCGCAGCGGTTCCTCCACCACCAGGTCGTCGGGGCGGCGGGCAGTGGCGGGCGGCCCGTCGCCGAGCGTGACGCGGGTGACCAGGGTGGTCTCGGTGCGGCCCCGTGCGCTCCCCGGTGCAGACATGGACCGCACCGTACCGACCTTCGCGCGATCGTGCACGCGGTGCCGAGTACTGTCCGCGGCATGGAGTCGCAGAACAACGGCAGAATCTTCGCTGCGGAACTGGTGGGCACGGCGGTGCTCATGCTCGGTGGGCCGGGGGTGGCCATCCTTGCCGCCGACGCGGTCGGGGTCCTGGGCATCGCCCTCGGGTTCGGCTTCTCGCTGCTGATCATGGCGTACGTCATCGGGCCGATCAGCGGCTGCCACATCAACCCGGCGGTCACGCTCGGGCTGCTGCTCGCCCGCAAGATCAACGGCGCACACGCCGTGTTCGCCTGGTTCGGCCAGCTGTTCGGCGCAATCGGCGGGGCGGCCATCGTCTACGGCATCGCCTCGGGGCGGGACGACTGGAAGCGGGGCCAGTTCGCCGCCAACCTGTGGTCCGGCAAGTACTTCGGCCTCGGGTCGGCCATCGTGGTCGAGGTGGTGCTGACGGCGTTGCTGGTGATGGTCGTTCTGTTCACGACGACCAAGAAGTTCGCCCCCGGGATGGGCGGCGTGACGATCGGCCTGACGCTGACGCTGATCCACCTCATCTCCATCCCGGTGGACAACACCTCCGTCAACCCGGCGCGCAGCATCGGCGCGGCCCTCTTCGCCGACAAGACCATCAGCGGCCAGGCGGACTGGGCGGCGCTGCAGCAGGTGTGGGCGTTCATCGTCTTCCCGCTGATCGGCGCCGTGGTCGGCGTGCTGATCTGGCTGATGCTCGACGACAGCCGGTTGGAGGACACCATGCTCGCGGCCGTGCCCGGGCTGGACGACGTTCGCGACGCGCTGGACCATGTGGCCGACGAGGCCGTCGACGCTGTGGAGGACGTGGTCGACTGAGTCGGCCGCGCCGGGCCGTAGCCGCCGTCAGGCGGGAAGGAGCGCCACCAGTTCGGCACGCACGGCCGGGCCCATCGGCGGCTCCGGCGGGCGGTTCTCCCGGTCCTGCCAGGCGGCCAGCACCCGGGCGCTGACGTCGGCGTCCTTCATCATCGCATCGGGCGTGGACAGCAGGTTGAAGCTGCGGAAGAACGCCCGCAGCACCACGGCGTCGCTCCGCATCGCCGGCACCAGGCCATCGCGGAACACGCTGCGCATGAACGTGCGCGGATCGGTGGCGTCTCCGTCGGGGTCCTCCCCGGCCAGCAGGGCTGCGGCCACACGGCGAGCTTCGGCGTCCTGGTCCACCCCGGCGCGGTACCACGGGAAGACCTGCTCGTGGAGGGACGCGTCGTAGGCCAGCAGCATCGCCGTGGGGTCACCGAGGTGGGCGGCCACGGCCTCGGCCATCAGGTGGGCGCCCCAGAAGGCGAAGGCGCAGCCGCGCCCGTAGAGCGGGTTGCTGCAGATGACAGCGTCACCCACCGGGATGACACCGGTGGCCACCGGCACCCCGTCGAGCACATACTTCCGGTGGCGGTTGAGCAGCCCGGCCATCACGTGCACGTCGGGTGTGATCGGGTCGGCGCGGCCATCCAGCCACGGGGCGGTGGCCACCAGGTTGCGGGCGCAGTGGTCGAACGTGGCCGGGTCGGCCAGCCGCTTGCGCAGCTCGTCGTCGGACGTAGGGGTGGCCAGGGTGACGCTGAAGGTCTGGTTGTCGCCGACGAACACGCCGTACTTCAGGTAGCCGAGGTCACCGCCGATCGGGCCGGTCCGCGGCGGGTACTCCTGCCCTTCGCGCAGGCGGTAGAAGCGGCTGAAGTAGACGATGCCGGTGTCCTCCACCTCCTCCTCCACGGGGTCGGTGCCGGCAGCCTGCAGCCAGTCGCTGAGCGAACTGCGGCGGCCGGCGGCGACGACCACGAGGTCGGCGGTGAGTTCGCTGCCGTCCTCCAGGTGGACGCCGGTGACGCGCGGCGGCTGCTCGGTTCGGTCCAGCAGTACGCCGTCCACCCCGGTGCCCACGCGGAATCGCACGTCGCCCTCTTCCATCGCCGTGCGGCGCAGCACCCACTCGAACGTGGTGCGCCGGCAGGCCAGCATCGCCAGTTCGTCGTCGTCGGGTTGGCGCTCGTAGTTGGTGATGGTGGGGGGCAGGTCGTCGCCGAAGCGCATCTCGGTGGCGCCCTCGCGGAGCAGCGCGGCGTACACGTCGGCGTAGTCCTTCTTCAGCAGGCCCACCAGGCGGGCGAGGAAGGCGTGGCTGTGGCGCACCTGGGGCGCGCCGCGGCGGTCCCACTCGAAGGCCTCGTCGGCGGACGCCGGCATGGGGGTGGGGTCGCGCTCCACCACCGTGACCTCATGGCCCTGCCGGGCCAGCACCATGGCCGAGCCGAGCCCGGCGACACCTCCACCCACGACGATCACGTGCATGCGGCGAACCCTAGGTGGGGTGGTGCACGGCCGTCCTGTCGGACGGGTGTGGCGAGCGTCGAGCGGTCAGGCGGCGACGAGGGTGCGGGGCTCCACCGGCTGGGGCTCGTGGGGGAGCGCCTCGGTGGAGGGGATGAAGTGCTCGTGGGCCGCGGCGGACTCGAGGATCCCGACGGGCCACCAGGCCAGCGGGCTGTCGGCGTCCAGCAGCGGGTGCCACAGGACACCCATGTCGGACAGGCCGGCGCTGACCAGGCGGTCCACCGCCCAGACGAAGAACACGGCGCGGGTGTCGTGGTAGTGGCCGTCGTGGAAGCGGGGGCGGTCGGCGCGCACCTGGTCGAGCGTGGCCGCGGCGCCACGCTCCCGGATGGAGACGACGAGGGAGCGGAGGAACTCGTGGTGTGTCATGGGGTCAGTATCCGGGGCGAGATGCCGAGGAAACTGCTGATCTGCTGGCAGACTTGCTGCTATGGCTGCGGAAACCGTGGTACTCGATCGAATCGACAGCGAAATCCTCTCCATTCTTCGCGACGATGCGCGGATCCCGTACCAGACCCTCGGCGACCGGGTGCACCTGTCTGCCAACGCCGCCGCCGAACGGGTGCGCCGCCTGGTGCGTCAGGGGTCATCCGCCACTTCACGGTGGACATCGACCATTCCCGCCTCGGCCGCGACCTGGAGGCCGTGATCGAGGTGCGCACGGCGGATCAGGACCGCTTCCGGCGGGGTGCCCTGACCTGCCCGGAAGTCACCTGGCTGGCGTACATCACCGGCCGGGCCGACTTCCAGGTGCACGTCGCGTGCGAGGGCACGCCCGGGCTCAACGCCCTGCTGCAGCGGTTCACCCGCGAGTTCGGCGCCACGGAGACCCAGACCACGGTGGTGCTCGAGCGCGCTCGCTGATGCAGGTGTTGCCGCATTAGCAGTCTGGGGTTTAGAGTGCTAGCACTCACGTGCCGGGAGTGACAGCCCGGTACGCCCACCCAACCACCCCTCATCGTGGAGGAACACAATGCCGAAGCAGATCGCGTTCGACGAGGCCGCTCGTCGTTCCCTCGAGGCGGGCATGAACAAGCTCGCCGACGCCGTCCGCGTCACGCTCGGGCCGAAGGGCCGCAACGTCGTGCTGGAGAAGAAGTGGGGCGCCCCCACGATCACCAACGACGGTGTCTCCATCGCCAAGGAGATCGAGCTCGAGGACCCGTACGAGAAGATCGGCGCCGAGCTGGTCAAGGAAGTCGCCAAGAAGACCGACGACGTCGCCGGTGACGGCACCACCACCGCCACGGTCCTGGCCTGGAGCATGGTCCGCGAGGGCCTGCGCAACGTGGCCGCCGGCGCCAACCCGATGACTCTGAAGAAGGGCATCGAGGCCGGCGTGGCCGCCGCCGTGGACAGCATCAAGCAGCTGGCCAAGGAGGTCGACTCCAAGGACCAGATCGCCCAGGTCGCCAGCATCTCTGCCGCCGACACCGAGATCGGCTCGATGATCTCCGAGGCCATCGACAAGGTGGGCAAGGACGGCGTCATCACCGTCGAGGAGAGCCAGACCTTCGGGATGGAGATGGACCTCGTCGAGGGCATGCGCTTCGACAAGGGCTACATCAGCCCCTACTTCGCCACCGACATGGAGCGGATGGAGGCCTCGCTGGACGACGCCTACATCCTGCTCGTGTCCTCCAAGATCAGCTCGGTGCGCGACATGCTGCCGGTGCTGGAGAAGGTCATGCAGTCGGGCAAGCCGCTGGTGATCATCGCCGAGGACGTGGACGGCGAGGCGCTGGCCACCCTGGTGGTCAACAAGATCCGTGGCACCTTCAAGTCCGCCGCCGTGAAGGCCCCGGGCTTCGGCGAGCGCCGCAAGGCGATGCTGCAGGACATGGCCATCCTCACCGGTGGCCAGGTCATCAGCGAGGAAGTCGGCCTGAAGCTGGAGAACACCACGATGGACCTGCTCGGGCGGGCCAAGAAGGTGATCATCACCAAGGACGAGACCACCATCGTCGAGGGCGCTGGTTCCGAGGACGACATCAAGGGCCGCATCAACCAGATCAAGGCCGAGATCGACAACACCGACTCGGACTACGACCGGGAGAAGCTGCAGGAGCGCCTGGCCAAGCTGAGCGGCGGCGTGGCCGTCCTCAAGGTCGGCGCCGCGACCGAGGTGGAGCTGAAGGAGAAGAAGCACCGCATCGAGGACGCCGTGTCGACGACGAAGGCGGCTATCGAGGAGGGCGTGGTGCCCGGCGGCGGCGTGGCCCTGCTGCGCAGCCAGGCCGCGGTGCTGGCCGTGGCCGAGAGCCTGACCGGCGACGAGGCCACCGGCGCCCGCATGGTGGCCAAGAGCCTGGAGGCCCCGATCAAGCAGATCGCCGAGAACGCCGGCATGGAAGGCGGCGTCGTGGTGGAGAAGGTCAAGAACCTCAGCGGTTCCGAGGGCCTCAACGCCGCCACCGGCGACTACGTCGACCTGGTGAAGCTCGGTGTCATCGACGCCGCCAAGGTCACCCGCTCGGCGCTGCAGAACGCAGCCTCGATCGCGGCCCTGTTCCTCACCACCGAGGCCGTCGTGGCCGACAAGCCGGAGAAGGACGCCCCCGCCATGCCCGGCGGCGGCATGGAAGACTTCTGAGCGCACGCGCTCGCTGAAACTGGAAGGCCCCGGGGTTCGCCCCGGGGCCTTTCTCGTTCTACGCAACCGCCACCGCGGCGGTGCCGGGCAGCACGTACTCCTCGCCCGTGGTGAGGATCTTCACCACGGCCGGGGGCGCCTCCGGCTGCCAGGCGAAGCCGTAGGTCAGCACCACGTAGCCGCCGTGGAGGTCGAGGTCGGCCACACCGATGCCAGCCTCGCCGAGGTCCATCGTCAGATGCATGTCGCCGCCGGTGGTCGGCACGACGTGGAGGCTGGTGCCGTCCAGCCACGCCAGGCGGCTGCCGTCACGGGTGATGGTGAACGCCCGCGGGCAGTCGGTGCAGTCGCCGTACGACGCGGCCACGCCGAGGTCGGCAGCAGTCGGCGCCCACCCGCCGTCGAGGGCCACGGCGAAGAAGGAGCGGACCGCCTCGTCGAACCGCTCACCCACCACCAGCCCGGTCTCGCTGAGGTGCAGGCGCGAACTGCCGGACTCCCAGCCGCCGAAGTCCTCGAGTACCGTCACCATCTCGCCGGTGTCGAGGTCCAGCGTGAGGAGCTCGCCCTGAGGGGACTCCAGCCCGGCGGACTGGTCGTGCTGGCGTTCCAGCAGCAGCAGCGGCCGCCCGCCGACGGTGGCCGCGTCGTGGATCGTGTACCACCCCGCCACCACGTCGCCCGCGGGGATCAGCTGGTCGAACAGGTTCACCGGCTCGGCTCCGTACTCGGCGATCCGCAGGGGGGCGGTGTCGCCCATCTCGTGGAAGCCGGGGCCACCCACCCCGGTGGAGCGCTGCACGATCACCGATCCGTCCGGCGCCTGCACCGCAGCAGCCATCGGCTCCGTGGTCCACACCAGGTCCATGGCCGCGGTCACGAAGTGCACGCCGCTGGCACCGGCCACCAGCGTGGGGAAGCCGTCCTCCAGCGGGGGCACCTCGAACGCAGGGCTCGTCGTGGTGGTGCCGCCGGACGGAGCCGTGGTCGGGACGGTGGTGTCGCCCGGGTCGGCCATGGAGATGGTCACCCGACCGGCCATCGGCACGGGGAAGGACGCCCCGGTCCGCAGGTCGAGGATCGTGCCCGGCGCGTCGGCTCGGGTAATGGCGGCGTAGTCGTCGGCCAGGTCCAACTCGACGACGCGGGCTCCATCCGGAATGGGGACGGTGCGCGGCTCGGTACCGTCCGACACGACCAGGCCGTTGCCCTCCACCCACGCCACGGTGCGACCGGAGGCGGACACGCTGAACAACCGGGGGGCCTCGTCGGCGTCGTCCAGCGGTGGCCGCACGCCGGCACCGAGGAAGGTGGAGATGTCGTACTGCCCGTCCTGTGTCAGGCGCAGGGGAGTGCGCCCGCCGGCGAACAGTTCGCCCTCGCCCACAATCTGATCGGCGCTGTAGGTGAGGCGCGTCGGCTCGCCCTCCACCGGGAACATCAGCGGTTCGTCCGGGCGAGCGCCGCCGAGCGGGTACTCGTAGACGGCCCGGATCCCGGCCCGCTCGCCGCTGTAGAGGGCGGTCCCGTCGGCGCCGACGTCCAGCAGCCCTTCGTCGCTCACGATCGTGCCGCCGGGGAGCTGGAAGGCGACGTCGCCCTGCAGCCCACCGTCGACGTGTGTGGCCACGAACCCGGTCTCGGACGGCGACACCAGATCGATCCCGCCGTCGGACACGACGACGACAGTCAGGTCGGCGGGCCATGTTCGAGTCGCCGGCAGCGAGCCGGTGGACGTGGTGGTGCTGTCGGCGGGGCGGACCCGTCGGTCGCTGTCGCGGACCAGCACCACCGCCGTGATCGCCGCGGCAGCGGCGGCCAGCGCGGCACCGGCCCAGACGAGGCTTCGGCGCGGCCGGCGCGGCCGCACGCCTGCAGCTGAGGGCCGTGGCAGGTCCGGCGCCGCCGGGGTGTCCTGCACCGCGGCCGACAACATGGCGCGGATGCGGGTGTCCAGCTCGTCGTTCATGACAGCACGCTCCTCAGGGTCTCCCGGGCGCGAGCGAGCTGCTTGCGCACGCTGCCCTCGCCCACGTCCAGCAGCTCGGCGATCTGGGCGGGCGTCATGTCCTCCCAGTAGGTGAGGAAGACCACCGCCCGCTGCTGCGGGCTGAGGGCCGAGAGCGCGCGGTGTGCGTCCACGGACGGCTCGCGATCCCGCACCGGCTCCACGAGGGCTGCTCTGCGTTCCCGGTTCGTTCGACGGGCATCGCTGCGCCGCACGGACTGAGCGCGGTGGAGCACAGCACGGAACAGGTAGGCCCGAGGGTTGGCGACGTCGCGCCAACCGGGTGTGCGGAACGCGGCGAGGACGGCGTCGGTCACCACGTCCGGGGCGTCGGCGGGACCCACCAGCACGGTGGCGTAGCGGGTCAGCTCGTCGGCGTGGCGGCGGTAGATCGCGACGTCGTCGTCCACGATGGTCATCATCGCCCCTGTGACGCCACCGCCCCGGTCACCGGGTGACAGCTCGAGGGTTTCGTGCGCACCTCCGAGCCGGAAACCCTCCGACCCGGGGTCAGCCGCCGGCGACGGCGGGGATGATGCTGACGGTCTCGCCGTCGGGCACCGGGGTGTCCAGGCCCTGCAGGTAGCGGACGTCGTCGTCGGCGACGAACAGGTTGACGAACTTGCGCAGCGCGCCGTCCTCGTCCAGCAGGCGGTCCTTGAAGCCGGGGTGGGCGGCGTCGAGGTTGGTGATGACGTCCGCCAGCGTGGCGCCCTCGACCTGCACGGTGGAGGCGCCACCGGCCATCGGGCGGAGGGTGGTGGGGATGCGAACGGTCACTGCCATGGCCAATACGCTACCGAACCGGTCGGGATTTGAGGCGGGTCGAGCGCAACCGGCAACCCTCAGGCGGGGGCGATCAGCGGCCACGGTGCTGCGGCCTCCAACTGGGCGGCCACCCGCACCAGCACGTCCTCCCGCCCGTGGGCGGCCACCAGTTGCACGCCCACCGGCAGCCCGTCGGGCGTGCGGTGCAGCGGCAGGCTGACGGCTGGCTGGCCGGTGACGTTGAACTGGGCGGTGAACAGCAGGAGCTCGCCCACCCGGCGACCGCCCTCCGGCCCGCTGAGGTAGCCGATCGGCGGCGGGGGAGTGGCGATGACCGGGGTGAGCAGCAGGTCGAACCCGTGGGGATGCCCTTCGCCCTCCGGGTGCCACCAGCGCAGCATGTCGCGCACCCACAGGTGCTGGCCGTGGACGGCGGCCAGGTAGTCGGTGGCGCTGATGCTGCGGCCCATCTCGGCGAACATCAGGTTGTCCGGCTCCAGGTCGTCCTCGCCCACCGCCCGGCCGAGGATCGCCTCCAGCTCGTTCAGGTCGTTCAGCGTGCAGGCGGCGATCACCGTCAGGTACCGGCGGGGGAAGCCGGGGTCGGCCAGCGCGGCCGGCGCCGACACCTCCACATGGTGGCCCAGGCCCTCCAGCAGGCGGGCGGCGTGCTCCACGCCGGCGATGCACTCGGCGTGCACGGCCCCACCCATCGCCGCCCCGCTGAGCACGCCGATGCGCAGCCGGCCCGGCGGCACGCCCACCTCGTCGGCCAGCGGTCGCTGCAGCGTGGGTGCCACGTACAGGTCGCCCGGCTCGTACCCGGCGATGGCGTCCAGCACGGCGGCTGCGTCGCGCACCGTGCGGGTGACTGCGCCGTCGATGGTCGCGCCGGCCCAGCTCTCGCCCGAGTCCGGCCCGGCGCTGACCCGGCCACGGGTGGGCTTCAGGCCGACCAGCCCGCATTCGCTGGCCGGGATGCGGATGGACCCGCCGCCGTCGTTGGCGTGCCCCACGGCCACGATGCCCGCGGCCACCGCTGCCGCCGACCCGCCCGACGATCCGCCGGTGGAGTGCCCGAGGTTCCACGGGTTGCGGGTGGGACCGTAGGCGAGCGGCTCGGTGGTGATGGTGCTGCCCCACTCCGGCGTGTTGGTGCGCCCGATGGTCACGAACCCGGCGTGGCGGAAGCGGCGGTACAGGAAGCTGTCGTGCGGTGCCCGGTAGTCGATGCCCTTCAGCGCCCGCGTGCCCATGTGGTGCGGCTCGCCGCCGATGGCGCACTGGAGGTCCTTCACCACCATCGGCACACCGGCGAACGGCCCGCCGTGCCCTGTGTCGGTGGCCGCCGCTTCGGCCAACGCGGCCTCGAAGCGGGGGTGGATGATGGCGTTGATGGCCGGGTTGCGCCGGCCCGCTGCGTCGATGGCGGCACCGACCAGTTCGGCGGGGGTGACCTCCCCGCGCCGGACCAGTGCTGCCTGCCCGGTGGCGTCGAGCGCGAGGGCGTCGTCGAGGTGTCCCATGGGGCGAACCCTATGCGCTCGTAGCCTGGCCGGGATGCGAGTGCTGGCCGCGGTGGACAAGTTCAAGGGGACTGCCACCGCCGCGGAGGTGGCGTCGGCCATCAGGCACGCCTGCTGGGAACTTGGCCACGAGTGCGTGGAGCTTCCCGTCGCCGACGGCGGCGAGGGCACGCTGGAAGCCCTGGGTGGCGCCAACCGCACCAGCACGGTCACCGGGCCGCTGGGCGATGCCGTGGCGGCCGAGTGGCGGTTCCACCGCGGCACGGCCGTCATCGAGATGGCCCGCGCCAGCGGCCTGACACTGGTGGGCGGTGCGGAGGGCAACGACGCGATGGCGGCCACCACTACGGGCACCGGCGAACTCATCGACCACGCGCTGGACCTCGGCGCCAAGCGGATCATCGTCTGCCTCGGCGGGTCGGCCACCACCGACGGCGGCCTCGGCTGCGTGCGGGCGATCACCTCGCCGCACCGCCTGCGTGCCGTGCAGTTGCTGGTGGCGTGCGACGTGCAGACCCGCTTCCTCGATGCTGCACCGGTGTTCTCCCCGCAGAAGGGAGCCAGCCCGGCCCAGGTGGACCTGCTGCGCAACCGGCTGGAGCGGGTGGCCCAGATGTACCAGGAGCAGTACGGGGTGGACGTGCGTGACGTGCCCGGGTCCGGCGCGGCTGGTGGGCTGGCCGGCGGCCTGGTGGCGCTGGGTGGGAGGCTGGTGCCCGGCTTCGATCTCGTTGCCGACGAGGTGGACCTGCACGACCACCTCGTCGCCGCCGATCTGGTGGTGACGGGCGAGGGCTTCCTGGACGAGCAGAGCTTCGAGGGCAAGGTGGTGGGCGGCGTGCAGGAGTGGGCGGCCGACGCCGGTGTGCCCGTGGTGGCCGTGGTGGGCGACGCGGCACCCGAGGTCGCCGACCGCATCCGTCATCGCTCGATCACGGCGGATCACGGTGCGGAGCGGGCGATGCGGGAGCCGCTGTGGTGCATCGAGCACTCCGCGTCGGCGCTGCTGCGGGAGGTCGCCGGGGTCCGGTGATCGCTGGTGGCGGTGTGGCAAGGTGGCCCGCATGGACCACGCCACCGAGCCCGCCGACCTGGCCATCGTCAACTGCACGGCGCTCGTCGGCACCGCCACGCCGCGGGCCCAGTTCGCGCCGGGCGCGACCATCGAGATCCGCGACGGCCACTTCTCCCGCATCGACGCCAACCCGCTGGAGCCGGTGCGCGCCAAGGAAGTGATCGACGCCCACGGCATGGTGGCCATGCCCGGCCTGATCAACACCCACTCCCACGCGGCGATGACGTTCCTGCGTGGTGCGGCCGAGGACGTCGCCGTGTCGGCCTGGTTCAACGACTACATCTGGCCGATGGAGGTCAACGTCGGCGAGCGCGACGTGTACCTCGGCACGCTCGTGGCGGCCGCGGAGATGATCGAGTGCGGTGTCACCACGTTCGCCGACCACTACTTCTTCATGGACGAGGCCGCCCGCGCCGTGGTGGACAGCGGCCTGCGGGCCAACCTCGGTTCCGCCTTCTTCAGCACCCAGGGCGACGACGGCCTGGCGGATTCCGTGGCCTTCGCCGAGCGCTGGGCGGGTGCCGCCGATGGACGGATCACCACCAGCATCGCCCCCCATGCCCCCTACACGGTGAGCGACGATCACCTGCGCCGCGCCGCCGACGAGGCCCGCCGGCTGGGCGTGAAGGTGCACCTGCACGCCTCGGAAGACATCGCCCAGACCCGCTCCAGCATCACGTCGCGGGGCATCACGCCGATCCAGGTGCTCGCCGACACGGGCGTGCTGGACGCCGGGGCGATCATCGCCCACGGCAACGGCATCGTCGACGACGACATCCCGATCCTGGCGCCCTACAAGGACCGGGTGGGTGTCACCCACGGACCCAAGGGCTACTTCAAGTTCGCGCTCGGCCCGATCACCCCGATCGCCGCGCTGCGGGCCGCGGGCGTGCCGGTGGGCTACTGCACCGATGGGGTGGCCAGCAACAACACCATGGACATCCTGGAGTCCATGCGCATCGCCGCGATCACCCAGAAGCAGATCGCCGGCGACGCCACCTACTTCAACGCCGGCATGGCGCTGCACATCGCCGGGCCGGGGTCGGCAGCGGTGGTGGGTCAGCGCGGGATGCTCGGCGAACTGCTCGTGGGCGCCCACGCCGACATGATCCTCGTGGACGTTGACGGCTTCCACTGCCAGCCCGTGCACGACGTGGCGGCAACGCTGGTGTACTCCGTGCAGCCCTCCGACGTGCGCACCACGATCGTGGACGGCAAGGTGCTGATGCGCGACCGCCAACTGCTCACCATTGATCGCGCGTCACTGCTGGCAGAGTTCCGCGTGCGGGCCAAGGAGATCACCGACCGTACGCACGGCCGGACCATCCAGGACTACACGCCGTAGGCGTGCCGGTTCAGGCGCCGGCCGACGTGGGGGGCGCCGTGGTGCCCGTGGTGGCCTTGCCGGCGATCTGGTCCAGCGTCTTGCCGGCCGCGTCGTCGCCCAGCAGGATCAGCACGCCCGTGCCGTCGGGGTACACGCCGGCTTCGTTGGGCACCGGGTTGGCCTTGGCCTCCGGGGTCAACCCGCCGAGGGTGCGGGCCACGGACTCCGCGACCACCTGGGCGTTCGGGTCGGTGGCGTCGTAGAGCACCTGCGAGGTGGCCAACTTGGCCTGCGTGGGTGAGCAGTTGGTTGGGTCGGCCATCAGGAAGCCGATGCCGGCGAGCGCGGTGGACAGCTTGCCGGCCGCACCGTTCTGCGTGCTGCAGTTGGCCACCTGCACCTTGGTGCCGGTGGTGACCAGCGGCGGCTCGGTGGTGGTGGGCGGCAGGGTGATCGACGTGGTGGTGGCGTTGGGGTCGACCGAGGTGGTGGTGGTTTCCTCCGTGCCGCCGTTGCCGCCGCCAGGGCTCGACGACGAGTCGTTGTCGTTCATCTTGCGCAGGATGAGGAACCCGAGGATGAGCGCGACGGCCGTGATGACGAGCGCCACCGCGGACCCGACGGGACCGTTGCCGCTGGTGGTTCGTGAGGGACGACCCGCGTTGTCGTTGCTCATGGTGGCTCCTCTTCCTGGTGGGTGGCCGGAGGTCAGGCCTGTTCGCCGGCGGCCGTGCCATCGATCAGTGCCCGGCGGCGACGTTCGCGATGACGGCGGAGGCGGCGAACCACCAACGGGTCGGCGAGCAGGGCCGCCGGATGATCGATCACCCGGTTGAGTTCGAGATTGTAGTCCTCCACGGAACAGGCGAATCGCGCGCGGATGGCGTCGTGGCGATCCTCGTCCAGCGTGAACCAGCTGGCCTCGAACTCGATGATCGCCAGGTCGCGCTCGCTGAGGGGCTGCGGGTCCTGGGTGGGGTGGTCGGTTGCGCTCATGGCGGTCACAGCCTGCCGCGCCGGATGCCCGGCGACCAAGCATCGAACAGGTGTCCGTCCCGCTGCCCACGCCCGGGCCGGCCGGCGCGGCGAGTAGCGTGGCCCGCCATGTCGACTGCCCAGCGACCGTTCCTGATCGGGGTGGCCGGTGGCACCTGTTCGGGCAAGACCACCGTCAGCGAACGCCTCGCCGAACTCACCGGCGACGAGCACCTGGCGCTGATCAAGCTGGACTCGTACTACGTCACGCGGGACCACCAGCCGATCGCGGAGCGGGCACTGGCCAACTACGACCATCCCGACGCGTTCGACTGGGAACTGCTCAACGACCACCTGGCTGCCCTGGCCGCCGGCGCCTCGGTGCCCGTGCCGGTCTACGACTATGTGCACCACACCCGCAGCGGCGACGTGAAGATGGTGCAGCCGGCGAGGATCGTTGTGGTGGAGGGCATCCTGGTGCTCTACGAACCGCGCCTGCGCGACCGGTTCGACCTGAAGGTGTACATCGACACCGACGCCGATCTGCGGTTCATCCGCCGCCTACAGCGCGACGTGGTGGAGCGCGGCCGCACACCCGACAACATCATCGAGCAGTACCTCACCACGGTGCGCCCGGCGCACGAGCAGTTCATCGAGCCCAGCAAGCGCCACGCCGACGTCATCTTCCCCCAGGGGGGCCTGAACGAGCCGGCCCTGGATGTGCTGCTGGCCCGGGTCCGCGAACTGGCGGCGTTGGCGTGAGGCCGCGGGCGGCAACGTGACGACGGTGCGCCGGGTCGGCCCGGCCGACCTGGCCGCCGCCGTTGCGGTGCTCGTCGAGTCCCACCTCGATTATGTGTGGGAGCGCTGGGCGTTGCCGGGGGCGGACCGCCGCCGCCACCTCGAGGCACTGTTCGCCGCGGACCTGCGCCTGCTCGCCCTGCCGCGGGGTGAGGTTTGGATGACGGAGGACGGGGCGTCGGTGGCCGTGTGGATGCCGGCCACCACGTCGGGCGAGCTGCCCACCGCGGCCGGTGCGGAGTTGGATGCCGTTGCCAGCGCGGCGTTCGGCGATCGACTGGCGGTGGTGGACGAGGTGGACGGTCTGATCCGGCGGGTACGGCCACCCGCCGACTGGTATCTGGCGACGATGGGCACCCGTCCGGAGGCGCAGGGCCGCGGGCTGGGCACGGCGGTGCTCGGGCCGCGGCTGGCAGCGCTGGACGCGGCGGGCGAGCGGGCCACGCTGGAGACCAGCGACGCCGGCAACGTGCGGTTCTACGAGCGTCTGGGGTTCGAGGTGGCGGCGGTGGTGGATGCGTTGCCGCACGGGGCACCCGCCACATGGGTCATGCAGCGCCACGTATCAACACCGCACGGGGCGACGCCCCACCGGTAGCGTGGCGCGCCGAGTCGCCGGGTTAGCTCAGATGGCAGAGCAACCGCCTTGTAAGCGGTAGGTCAAGGGTTCGACCCCCTTACCCGGCTCCACATGGCGACGATCCTGATGACGCTGGCGCTGTCCGACACGAGCGGGGCGTCGCTGGTGGCGTTGCGGTACGCGGGCGCCTTGCGCGAGCACGGTCACGATGTCGCGCTGGCCTACGGCCCCACCGGCCGGCCGGGTGCGGAACTGCACGCTCCGATCGTGCCCCGCTTCGAAGCGCTCGGCGCGGTCACCGAGTACGTGCCTGCGCTGGCCCGGCCGCTGGGCGGTGCCGCGCCGAAGGCGGTGGCCGCGCTGGCCCGGCGGGTTGGGGCCTCGGCCATCATCGGCATCCAGCAGCGCGACCGGGCAGTGGCATTGCGGGCTGCGGCGCGAGTTGGCGTGCCCGGCCTGGTGACATTGCAGAACAAGCACATCTTCTGGGGTTCCCTGCCCGTTCGCACGGCGAAGCGCTGGTACTACCAACGGCACCTGCGGCGGGCCGCAGCGGCGGTGTGTGTGAGCGACCATGTGGCGCGCGAGGCGGTGGAGCGCTTCCGCCTACCGGCGGCGAAGGTGCACGTGGTGCGCAACGCGGTGCCCCCGTTCCCGCCGGTTCCACCGGAGCAGGCGGCGGCCGTCCGTGAGGAGTTCGCCCCCGGCGGCCGGCTGCTCCTGGTGAGCGTGGGGCGGATCGACCGGCAGAAGGGGCAGGACGTGCTGCTGGCCGCGCTGGCCCGCCTGCCGCAGCCACGGCTGGCCGGGATGCGGGTGGTGCTGCTGGGAGGCACCACGATGGGGGCGCGCTCGGGCACGGCCACCTCGTTCCTCGGCGGCCTGGAGGCGGACATCGCCCGCCTCGGCCTCGGCGAGGTGGTGCAGCTCGCCGGGTTCCGCAGCGACGTCGCTGCCGTGCTGGCGGCGGCGGACGCGTATGTGCAGCCGTCCCGGTGGGAGGGCTTTCCGCTGGCGCTGCTGGAGGCCATGACGGCGGCGTTGCCGGTGGTGGCCACCGAGGGCGCTGGCCGTCCGGACGGCTTCGTGGACGGCGAGCACGGCTGGATCGTGCCCAGCGAGGACCCCGCGGCGCTGGCCGAGGGCCTGGAGCGACTGCTGGCGCTGACCCCGCAGGAGCGGGCCTCGATGGGGGCCGCCGACGCCGCGCTGGTGACGTCCACCTACCGGATGGAGGACATGACCCGCGGCTTCGTGGAGGTGGTGGAACGGGCGATCAGCGCGGGGTGAGCCAGGCTGACAGGTCGCGGCCGATCAGTTCCTGCAGCCTGCCGATGTCGTCGGCGAACCCGGCGGTGAGTTCGTTGCGCACGGCCGTGTCGATCGGCACCCGCTGCACAGAGGCGTCCAGCAGGCGGCTGCGCAACCCCGACCGCATGGACCGCGGGATCACGCGGCGCACGGTGGAGCGCAGGACGTTCGGCCGCGACACCAACTGGGCGGTGAGCCGACGGCGCGGGGCCCCGGACGGGTGGGGGCGGGGCACGCGGCCCGGCTGGAACGTCGGGTCGACACCGATGAACTCGAACACGTCGCGCAGCACCGCCTGCGGGTCGCGCACGAAGTCGTCATACACCACCACCCGCAACTGCTCGGCCGGGAAGTGGGCCTGGAATCGGGCGATCTGGTCGGCGTACATGCCCATGTGCCGGTAGTGCCACATGTGGTGCCAGCCGTCGGCACGGCGCTGCGGCTCGGCGGCCAGCGCATCGGCCAGCGGCAGGCGCTCGTAGCCGCGCATGGCCATGAAGTGGTAGCCGGAGTAGGCGCGGTCGGCGGGCTGGCGGAGCATGGCGATCAACCGGGCCCCGGGCATCTCCGCCGCGATGCGTGCAGCCGTGCGCTCGTAGTAGAGGGAACTCACCGACGCCTCACCGCACACCTGCCCCGGCGTGGCGCGGGCGAACAGCGCTTCGTAGGAGGGCCGGTCGAGGATCGCGCGGCGGCGGATCCGTTGCCCGTCGCCGGGGTCGGTGAACGTGAGCGGCGCCTCGCCGAGTGCCCAGTAGTGGGGCTCCTTCGGCGTGCTCATGAACACCTGTGGATGCTGCATGAGGTACTCGTAGAGCGCCGTCGTGCCCGACTTCGCGGCGCCGAGGATGAGGAAGTCGGGGAGCATGCGGCCAGTAGCGTACGGGGTCGTGCCGGCGGACCAAGGACTACGGGTGCTGCAGGTCACCGGCCGCTCCGTGGGGGGTGCGGCCGAGCACGTGCTACTGCTCACCCGTCTGCTGGCCGCGCAGGGGGTGGACGTGCGGGTGGCCCTGTTCGGGGAGGGCCCGCTGGACACTGCGCTCGTCGCCACTGGCCGGCCCGTGCACCAGTTGCTGCCGGGCAGCGGTGGCGGGGCGGCCGCGGCGTGGACGGCAGGGCCGGTGGGCCTGGTGGCCGGGTTCGTGCGGCTGGTCCGCCTCCTTCGCCGCGAGCCGGTGGACATCGTGCACACGCACACGTCGGTGGCGGGCGTGGTGGGCCGCCTGGCCGCCGTGGTGGCCCGCGTCCCCATCCGCATCCACATGGTGCACTCCGTGCCCGGTGCGCACCCGGGGCCGCGCTGGCGGCGGGCCGCAGGGCGGTGGGTGGAGCGCCTGCTCGCCCACCTGACCACCGAGTACGTGGCCGGCTCGCACGCCGCCGCGGCCCTGCTGCGGGACGGCCTGCCCAGGCGGGCGCCGCAGGGGACGACCATCCACTACTCGTTCGACCCCGAGGCGCTGGCCCGGGGCGCGACCGCGGCGGCCGAGCGGCGGGCGCAGTGGCACCCTGAGGGTGATGAGGTGGTGGTCGGCATCGTCGGCCGTCTGGAGCCGCAGAAGGGCGTGCTGGAACTGTTGCCCGCCCTGCCGCCGCTGCTGGCGGCGAACCGGCAGATCCGGCTGGTGCTGGTGGGTGATGGTTCGTTGCGCCCGGCGGTCGAGCGGTCGCTGGCAGACCTCGGCATCGCCTACCGTGTCCTGCTGACCGGCTGGGTGGAACGCGGCGGTGCGGTGATGCCGGCGCTGGACGTGCTGGCGCTGCCGTCCCGGTGGGAGCCGTTCGGCATCGTCAACCTCGAGGCCGCCGCGGCGGGTGTGCCAGTGGTGGCGTTTGCGGTGGACGGCGTGCCCGAGGTGGTCGCCGACGGCGAGACCGGGGTGCTGGTGCGTCCGGGTGACACGGCGGCGTTCGCCGACGCGCTGGGGTTGCTGTGTGCCGACCCGCAGCGTCGGGCCGCACTGGGGGCCGCCGCCCGCCGGCGGGTGGAGCGGCAGTTCCTCCCGGCGGAGATGGCGCAGGCGCACGTGCGCCTGTACCGCCGTTGTCGTGGCTAGTGCGTGCCGGGCCGTAGCACGGCCAGCGGTGTGCGCAGCAGGATGGCGACGTCGCCCCAGAACGACCACTGCCGGAACCATTGCTCGTCCAGTTCCAGCCGCTCGATCGGCAGCCGTTGCGACCGCCCGTTGATCTGCCACAGCCCGGTGAGCCCGGGTCGCATCGCGCAGTAGATCTGCTGGTGTGCTTCGGGCCGGATGGCCAACTGGTCGCGCACCACCGGGCGGATGCCCACCAGGCTCATGTGGCCCATCAGCACGTTCCACAGCTGGGGCAGCTCATCCAGGCTGGTACGCCGCAGCACGCGCCCGACCCGCGTGATCCTCGGGTCGTCGGGGCGGACCTTGAAGTCGGCGGCCACGAAGTGGTGGCGGTGGTCCTCGTGCATCAGGTGGTCGTCCGTGCCGGGCAGCAGGGTGCGGAACTTCACCATCGGGAACTCGCGCCCGCCGCGTCCCACGCGCCGGTGCACGAAGAGGACCGGTCCCTTGCTGGTGAGCCGCACCAACGCGGCGATGACGAGCATGGTGGGCAGGGCGACGACCAGACCGACGGCTGCGCCGGCGACGTCCACCAGCCGCTTCGCCGCCAACGGCAGCCTGCCGGGGGCGGTGAGGCGGGCAGCGGGGTTCGGTTCGCCTGGTGTGGTCATGCGGCCCGCGCCCACACGGGGGCGTCCTTGCCCAGCAGGCGGGCGAGACGGGCGGTGTCCGCCGCGTAGCCGCGGTCCAGTTCCGCGCGGGTGGCGGCGGCGAGGGTGACGTCGCGTCGCCCGATCCGGCGCAGGCGGTCCCGCGCGGCGCGGGGCAGCACGGCACGCACCACGGCGGTGCTGACCCGGCTGTGGCGCAGGGTGCGTTCGGCCAGCACCAGCGGCCGGGCGCGCACGGACCCCTCGTTGACCCGCCGGTTGCGGAGGGCGAACGCACCGGGGTCGATACCGATGTGCGCGGCGCAGCGGGCCAGCACGCCTGCGGGGTCGCGTTCGAAGTCCGCGTGGTCCACCACCAGCACCCGGCCGGCGCCGAACGCCTGGGCGAACACTTCCAACTGCTCGCCGTACAGGCCCATCCGCCGGTAGTGCCAGATGTGGTGCCAGCCGGTGTCGATGCGCTCGGTCTCCGCCGCGAGTGCCGCCTCGAACGGAAGGGTCTCCCACCCTCGCCCCGTCTGGTAGCTGTGCGCCGACAGGGCGCGCTGGGCGGGGCGGCGGAGGATGGCGATCAGGGCTGCATCGGGGCAGTGGCGGGCGATCGCGTCGACGGACTCGGCGGCGTAGTAGAGCGTGGAGACGGACCCGTCGATCCCGCCCGGTGACGGATACATCGCCGCCCACGCCGCCGGGTCGAGCACGGACTTGGCGTTGATGGTGACGTCGTCGCCAGGCCCGGTGAAGGCGAGCGGGCCGCGCTCTCCGAGGGCGAGGAAGTGGGGCTCCTTCGGGGCGCCGGCGTAGAGGGCGGGGTGTGTGGCCAACTCGGTGACGAGCGCGGTGGTGCCAGAGCGCGCGGCGCCGACGACCAGCACCGATGGGTGGCCCCCGACGTTGATGGATGCGTGAGGGGGGCCCGCCATTGGTCAAGAATGTACGGCATCATGCCCGCCGAGCCAGACTCGACCGTCCGTTCGGACCTGGCCTGGAGTTCCGCCGGTTCGGCACTCACCCTGGCAGCGACGATCGGCATGACGATCGTGCTCACGCGGGGGCACTCGCCGGCCGTGGTCGCCGCAGTGTTGTCCGCGGCCGGGCTGGTGATGATCCTGGCGCCGCTGGTGACGCTCGGTCTGCCGGCCGCCGTGGTGCCCCTCGTGGCCCGCGCGCCGGAGAACCGCCGCGGGTCGATGGCCCGCACGGTGGTGGCGCTCACCGTCGGCCTCGCCGGCGCCGCCGCGGTGGTGGCCGCGACGATCGTGCTGGTGACCGTGGACGGCGGCCGGCGCGGGGTGTTCCTGGCGCTGATGCTGAGCCTCCCTGCGGTCGCCACGGCCAGCGTCACCGAGGGGGCGGCTCGTGCTGCCGGGCGGTTCGGGGTGGCGTTCTGGTTGTTGGACTGGTCGCGCCGGTTGCTGCTGATCGGCGCGCTCGGTCTGTCGGCGGCGGTGTCGGTGTCCGTCGGCGGGTGGTTGGGGGTGGCCGTGGCCGCGCACACCGTGCTGGTGGTGGTGTTGATCCGTGTCGCCGTACCCGCAGCCGGGCGAGAGGGCGGTCCCGGCGGGGCAGGTGCTGCGCACCTCGGTGCACTTCGTGCCGATGGCGATGTTCGGGCAGATCGTGCCCCAGGCCGGGGTGCTGGTGGTGGACGCGCTGTCCGGCGACGTGGAGGTCGGCAAGGTGGCGGTGGGTATCCGGGCCTATGCCGCGGTGTCCGTGCTCTTCGTGGTGGCCACCCGGGTCGTCGCCCCGCGGGTGGCGCGGGCGGAGCATCTGGCGCCGCTGGGCCCGTGGTTGCGGTGGATGTCGGCGCGGCTGACGTTGGTGTCGCTGGCGCTGACGGCAGCGATCGTGGCCGGCGGGCCGTGGCTGACCGGCGCCCTCTTCGGCGGCCGCTACCGCGACGCCTGGTTACCGGCCGCGCTGTTCGCCGGCAGTGTCGTCGTCCAGGCCGGCACCGGGTTCGGCGGCATGGTCCTGGCCCAGCGTGGCGGTCAGCGCCTGATGGCCGTCGTGTCGTTGCTGAGCGTCGCCGTGTTCCTGGCCGCCTCCCTGCCGGCCGCCCGGGCTGGAGGGGCCACCGGGGTGGCGCTGGTGAGCCTGGGCGTGATGCTGGTGCGCGGCCTGGTGACCACGGTGATCGCCGAGCGCCGCGAACACGTCCGCCTCTGGCCGGGCCGTCCCGCGGCTCCGTCGCCGGCCATCCATGAGGTGGATGGCCACCACGAGCAGCAGGGGTGACAGCACGGCGGGGGCGCGGTCCAGCGTGTCCGCCCGCACTCCGGTGCTCAGCAGGGAGAACGTCACCACGGTGGCGACACCCGAAGCGAAGGGAATGCTGCAGCGCCCGGCGCGCTGGCGCCACCACTCCAACAGGGCGATGAGCGCGCCGCTGAGCAGGCCGCCGAACACCACGCCGGTGAAGCCGAAGGCGGCGAACCAGTCGCCGGCGGCCGTGGCCGGGGTGCCGTTCGCCCGGGAAGGGTCGCTGACGCGGGCGACGAGCACGTTGAAGCTGGTGGCCTCTCCGCCGCGGCCCGCCGACGCGCCCTCGGGTGTGCCGATGGCGAAGTAGCGGAAGCCCACGAAGTCCGCCTGCTCCGGCCAGTGGGACCGCACCACCATGAGCGCGTCGAACATCGTCGCGTTGACGGACACCGACGTCTGGCGGGTGAACGACATGCTGTCCAGGGCGCTGAGCGAGCCGATCGTCTGGTCGTCGCGCACCTGCCGCAGCCCGAAGGCTGCTGCCAGCACCACCACCACCACGAGCGCAAGGCGGCGCATCGTCCGTGGCGACAGGCGGCGCGGGGCGCGCAGCCACAGCCAGGTGGCCGTGACGGTGATGAGCGGGAAGATCATGGCGTCGCGCGAACCCCAGGCGTAGCTGGCCACTGCCGATGCGGCTGCCAGCACTGCGGCGCCGACGCCCCTGCCCGGCCGGCGGCGGACGGTGTCCACCGTGGCCACGGCCGAGCCGAGTACCGCGGCCCACACGGCGCAGAAGCGCACGACCGCCGGCACCTGGACCTTGGACTGCTTCACGGCACGGGCGAGTTGGAAGTAGCCGCCGTAACGCGACACCAGCACGGCGGTGCCCACGATGGCGATGGCCGCCAGCGGCAGGATGGCCCTGCGGGTGGACCGGTCGGAGACCGCCAGCAGCGTGGCGGGTGCCGACCCGGCGTCGGGTGAGCCAGCGGTGCGGGGCGTCCCGCTGGGGGCCGGGCGACGGGTGCCCGCCATGAGGTGGGCGCCGACGGCGACGGCCACGATCCAGACTGCGGCAATGGCCAGCGCCCCCTCGATGAGGTCGGCGGTGCTGCGGGTGGCGTTCGGGTCCGGCAGGCTCGGCGTGTCCAGCCCGGTCAGCAGCATCAGCGGGCGGGCCACCAGTTGCAGCCCGAGGTAGGCGGCCACCAGTGTCACCGGGCCACCCCAGCCGCGCCCCGCCCCCTGCACCAGCGCGACCAGCGCCGTCACGCAGATCGCCAGCAGCACCCAGCTCGTCACAGCGCCCATTCCAGCCGGATCGTCGTCGCCTCGCCAGGGGCCAGGTCGAGCACGAACGTGTAGGCGAAGGCGCCCGCCTCCTGCCCCGACGACACCGGCAGCACCGCACCGTCGCGGGTGAAGCCGGCCACGGGCGTCAGCGTGTACACGGTGAACCGGGTGCGGGCGGTGCCTTCGGGCAGGCCCAGCGGATTGCCGTCCACATAGTCCGGCAGGGCGGCGATGTCGGCCGTGTTCTCCAGACGGATGGTGGCCCCGGTGGCGTCGTCGGTGACCTCCATCGGCACGTACACGTCGAGCTTGTTGGCCGCGGCGTTGTTGCGGGCCACGGCGACGCCGTGATCACCGGAGCCGGCGGCGAGCCAGGTGCTGACCGCGCCGTCCATGCCCAGCGCAGTGAAGAGCGCCTGCTCGTCGGAGCGCGGGCTCCAGGCCATGAGGTGGCGGGCGGGCACCAGCGGCCCCAGTGTGCGGGCCAGCTGGGTGGGTTCCGGAAGGGTGGTGGTGAGGAGGGCGTCCACCACGGTGCGGGCGATGGCGTCCAGCATGTCGGCCCGCTCGTCGCGCTCCAGCAGGTACTGGTCCTTCAGCAGGAAGTCCTCCACCGTGTTGGCGTTCAGTGGGCGGTTCAGCCCGTCCACGCGCACCGGCCCGGTCAGCTTCATCAGCGCGGCGATGCCGGCGATGTCCACGGCGAACACCCCGTCCAGCTCACGCCCGCCGCTCTGCGGGTAGAGCCCGGCGATGGCCCCGGCCACCGTCGGGAAGTCCGCCGGCATGGTGATGTTCTTCCACGGGACCAGGCTCGTGGTGCCGTCCGCCTGCACGAACCCGAACTGGCCGTAGTGGTCGACGAACTCCGCCGGGCCGGTGAGCACCCGACCGTCCGGCTCCGCCCCGCCGCGGTTGAGGTCCTCGTCGGTGCCGAACGCCGTCATCTCGATCCGCCCGCCGGCGACGGTGATCTCCGCCCAGTTGCCCATGAAGCCGCCGAGCCCGCGCGACTCGGCCGGGGTCATGAACGCCACGAAGTAGTGACGGGTGGCGGTGGCACCCAGCAGGTCGGGCGCCAGGCGTACGGCGTCCTCGGCATTGTCCAGCAGTCGCTGGTTGCGGGCCAGTTCCTCACCCACCCCGTCCAGCCGGGTCTGCAACGGGCCGACCAGCCAGCCGCGGTCGATGGCGTCCGTCGACGCGGCGAGGGACCGGACAGCGGTGGACAGGCGGGCGAAGGGGCCGTCGAGGGCACGGATGCCGTCCAGGTCGAACGCCCCGTCCACCATCTCCAGGCGGCTGGTGTCCACCTCGGCCAGAGCGTCGGAGGCGTCGCCGATGGCCGGCCCGGCGGCCGCGCTGAGGTCGGTGAGCGCCCGCTGGTGCTGGGCCAGTACGGGCACGGCGCGGCCGGGCAGCATCCACGCCGCGCCGAGGGTGTCGTGCGCCCGCCCGAACGCATCGGCGGCGTCGCGCAGCGAGGCGCGGGCGGCGTCGGTGTCGCCACGCTGTGCCTGCGCGAGGCCCAGTCGGCCCAGCCGCTCGCCCTCGCGAAGATCGCCGCGGGCGGACAGCATGCCGAGCACGGCCACCAGCACGGCGGCACCGGCCATCCCGCCCACGGCACCGAGGGCCAACCACGCCCGCCGGCGGACGAAGGACGGCCGGCGGCGCACCCCGGCCACCGCGGCCACGGTGACCGCGCCGGCGACCAGCAGGCTGGTGGCGCCGAATGCCCAGCGGTTGCCGGCGTGCGCGCCCGCGGCGGCGACGGTGGCGATGATGGCACCCCGCGCCCACCCCCAGCTCACCCGCCGCACGCCGATGACGGCGGCGACGCCGGCGAGCGCGGCGGCCAACGGCACACCCCACCATGTGGGCGCGGCGAGGGCGAGGCAGCCGGGGGTGAGGATCAGGGCCCACCACGGTGCGGTGGCCGAGGCCCACGCGGCGGCGGTGACGGTGCCGATGACCAGCAGGACGTCCCAGGCCACGACGCCCGTGGGGCGGGGTCCGCCGATGACGGCAACCACGCCGCCGGCCAGCCCGGCGCCGAGCGCGGCCCTGACGCTCACGGCCCGCAGTTCGTTGCCGCGGCGCTTCCGACGGGTCGTGGTCATGCTGCGCCGGAGACTAGCGGCAGGGCTAGCGTGGCCGCCCGTGAACGTGTCCCGCAGGTGGAGCCTGACCACCGTCGGCCTTGTGGCCGCGGTGGCCGGTGTGGCGGTTGCCGGCCTGCCCGGCGACGCATCGTCCGTGCGGGTCACCGAGCCGGCCACGGTGCCCGCCACCACGGTGCCGGCCACCAGCGCGCCCACCACCACGGTGGCGGCAACGTCCACCACCGAGGCCGCCACCACCACGACCGAGGCGCCCTTGGTGGACCGTGGCGCCCTCAGCGTGCTGGTGGCCAATGCCGGCAACCGCAGTGGGCTGGCCGGCCGCGGCGCCGACGCGCTGGCCGCAGCCGGGTACGTGTTCGTGATCACCGCCGATGCGGCCACCTCCCTCGACGCCAGCGTGGTGCTGTACGCCCCTGGCTTCGAGCGCGAGGCGGCACGCCTGGCCGCCGACCTCGCGCTGGCCGCGGAATCCGTGGCCCCGTTCGACGACCCGTCCGTGCTCGTCGAGCCCACGGCGGCGAATCTGGTGGTCCTCCTCGCCACGGAGTTGGCGCCGTGATCCCCGAGGCGGACGCCGGCGGCGGCGTGGGCGATCTGGTGGCGGTGGTGGTCCGCCGCTGGTGGCTGGTGGTGGCCGGGTTGGTGGTGGCCGCGGTCACCGCCACGGTGATGGTGGCGCTGCAGACGCCGGAGTACCGGGCCGAGGCCCGCGTGCTGATCGACACCCAGCCGGACACCGCGTTCGGTTCACAGAGCGTGCCGGCCGCCACCGCACAACGGGCGGTGCAGACCGAGATGCAGGTCATCACCAGTTCCAAGGTGGCGGCGGAGGTGCAGCGGCTGCTGGACCTGCCGCAGCGCCCGCCGGCCGTGCAGGTGTCGATCGTCGGCCAGACTGACGTGGTGGCGTTGCGGGTGACGGCCGGCGACCCCACCACCGCCCGCCTGCTGGCCGACGCCTACGCACTCGCCTATGTGGAGGTCACCCGCGAGGCCGATGTGGCGGCGCTGGAGCAGGCCCGCCACGAGGTGGAGATCTCGGTGGCCGGCCTGGACGCCCAGCTCGCGGAACTGGCCAACCAGCTGGACGGCGCCACCGGCCCGCAGCGCGACGAGCTCACCGATCGCCAGGCCTCGCTGCGGGTGCAGCGCGACCAGCTGCAAGGTCGCCTCGCCGAACTGGACGTGGACATCTCGCTGCAGGACGGCGGCGGTTCGGTGGTGCGTCAGGCCTCCGGTGGCAACAGTGCCATCCGCCCCACCCCGCTGCCCACCGTCGGCCTGGCCGCACTGGTGGGCGCGCTGGTCGGCATCCTCGGCGCCGTGGCCGTGGCCCGGGTGGACCGCGGCATCCGCACGTCGGCGGAGCTGGAGGCCGCGGCGGACACCATCGGCCTCGGCGAACTGCCGCTGGTGAAGGCACCCGACAACCGGCCGATGGCGGTGTCCAGCCCGGACGACCCGTTCGTGGAGCAGATCCGCACCCTGCGTGCCGGCATCGGCTTCGCCGCGATGGGCCGGCCCACCAACGCCCTGCTGGTCACCAGCGCGCTGCAAGGGGAGGGCAAGTCGTCGGTCGCGGCCAACCTCGCGTTCGTCAGTGCGGAGAACGGCAAGCGGGTGGTGCTGGTGGACGCCGACCTGCGCCGCCCCAGCCTGTCGGCGATGCTGGCTCTGCCGCCCCATGCCGGCCTGTCGGACGTGCTGCTCGGCGAGGCCATCGACACCTGCCTGGTGGAGGTGGTGCACGGGGTGTTCGTGATGCCCTCGGGTGCCCGCCCGCCGAACCCGGCCGGGCTGTTCGCCGGCGACCGCTTCGAGTCGCTGCTGGCCGACCTGCGCTCCCGCTTCGACGTGGTGGTGTTCGACTCGCCGCCGGTGCTGCCGGTCACGGACGCGTTGTCGATCGCCACGATGGTGGATGGCGTGGTGCTGGTGGCCCGCGCCGGGGTCACGGAGCCGGAGCACGCCCGCCGCGCCGCGGAGCGCCTGCGCCTGGCCCGGGGCGACCTGCTGGGGGTGGTGCTGAACGGGGTGGACCGGCGCGACGCCGCCCGTCTCTACGGCTACGGCTATGGGATGACAGAGGGCTGAGTTCGCGGTACGCTGGGGCGATTCCGCGGGAAAGGACCCCCATGCGCAAGGTGCTGCTTGCCATCTCGACCTCTCTGGCCGTGCTGGGCTTCAGCGCGTCGGCGTCTGCTGCTCCTCCCTACCCGCCGGTGGATCTGCAGGTCACCGCGCCGGCCACGGTGGCGCCGTCCACCCTCTTCACCGCCACCATCACGGGCTGCACGCCCGGTGGCACGGTGCAGGTGGTTCTGGTGCAGACCGGTGAGACCGACCTGGTCACGTGTGGCGGCGACGGCACCACACCACCACGATGACCTCCCCGCCCACGTCCGGCCCGTTCGACATCACCGCTGTCGACCTGCTGTCGCAGTCGCAGGATGCCACCATCGTGCAGGTGCAGGTGCCGGGCATCCCGCAGACCGGTAACGACCCGGACCACACCCTGCAGATCGCCGGCATCGTCGGCGGTACCGGCCTGGTGCTGGTGGGTGTGGCGGCCATCCGCCGCCGCCGTCCCGCCGCCGCCTGAGGCCAGCGCCCCCACGGGCGACCTCGGGCTCATCCCGCCAGCGAGGGCGCCAGCAGTTCGCGGCGCAGCGCCACCATCTTCGGTGACGGCTCGGCCACCACGAACGTCTCCGCCGCCAGTGCCCGCTCGTAGGCCTCCCACTCGCTGCGCACCCCGGCCAGGTCGCCGCGGCGGGCGTGGGCCCGCATCCGCAGGGCCAGCAGTTCCTCATGGCCGGGGATCACCTTCAGCCCCTGGCCCGTGGCCCAGAACACGCCGTCGGTGTCGGCCAGCGTGAGGCAGTGCCCGGCCAGTTCGGCCGCAGCGTCCACGGCGGCCAGCGCCAATGCCGACGACAGGCCCTCGGCGTCGCACCACAGGTAGCCGGTGCCGGCGAACGGCATCCCGTCCAGCAGTTCGACCGCCGGGCGCAGCACCTCCACCGCGTCGGCGGCACCCAACCCCCGAGCGTGGGCCAGCCGCAACTCCACCAGGTCGGCGTCGCAGCGCACCTCGGGGTGCAGCGGCAGGTCCTCCGTGAGGGTCCGGCCGATCCACTCCTCACCCTCGGGCGGCGGCACGGCGCGGGCCAGGCCGCGCCGCGCATCGCTGACCACGTTGGCGAACGTCGCGTCGCGCACCTCCACGTCCCACAGCGCGGCGCGGGCGCCGGTGCGCGTCGGGCGCTCGCGGTGCTGCCCCAGCCAGGCCACCAGTTCCAGCGCCTTGGACCGCTCGAACTGGGCGCCGCTGCCGCCCTCGTCCACCACTTCGACCCGCCCGTAGAGACGGACGAGCAACGACCACGCCGGCTCAAGGAACGGCACGACCGGCTGCTCGTCGCCGTGCGAGCGAACGGGTAGTGCCGGCGCGATGGCTTCGAAGGGCCGGTCCTCCTCCGCGAGGAGATCGCGCAGCACGGCCAGTTCCACGGGCTCCACGCCGGCGGGGATGATCGCCAGTGCCAGCGGTTCCAGCACGTGCCGGTCGCCGTCGTGCCGCAGCCGCCAGGTGGCCCCCCGCACCGGCCCCTCGATGGCGGCGGCGATACCGCGCCCGGGCCGGGCAGCCTGCTCCAACGCGGCGACGGCGCCCTCTGGCTGGGGACCGGCGGCCACGATCACCGCTGGCTCCCATGCCTCTCCGCCCACCCCGGCCACCCGGAGGGCGAAGGTGCTGCGGTGGCGGGCATGGGCCGGCGTGCTGCCCAGTGCGGACGCCGCCGCATCCAGCGCGGCGTCCAGCGAGTCGAGACGGTCGGCGCGGCCGTCGGCCCGGTCGGGGATGTCGATCCCCACCACCGAGACTCTGGACTCGCTCAGGAATGGCGACAGTTCCAGCGTGGCTGCGATCGACCGCAGCAGGGGGAGGGCGTGGGGCGACTCGACGGACAGCACGCCCACGGTCTCCAGGTCCACGAAACAGTCCCCCTCGTCCGCCGCGCCGAGGTGGACGAGGGCTGGCGATGGATGGCTACCTCGCCGAGCGGCGTCGCCGAGCACGTCCATGCCCACCTCGCTCGGGAGCAGCCACGCCCCGGTGTGGAGGTCCATCCGCCACCACGGCTCCGCAGGGGTGGCCGCGCCGCGCAGGTGCAGACGCACGCCGCCGTCGTGCAGGAGGATCGCCGCTGCCACGGCGGCTCCCTGCTCCGCCAAGGCCGGGGCTGCGGCACGCAGCGCCATGTCCAGCCGGGCGGCGCGCTCGGCCGCGCCCACCGACCGCAGCACCGTCTCGGCCTCGGCGAGTTCCGCCACCGGCGCGAACGGCCGTGCCCCACGAGGCGCCTGCCGCAACCGGCGCCGCCGGCGCCCGTCCAGCAACCCCAGGCCGCCGGCGCACAGCAGGGTGGCCGAGGCGGCTCCGGCCAGGAAGGGGGTGACACCGCCGGACGTGTCGCTGAGCATCACGGCCGGCGCTTGGGGTGCCGCTGCCGCCGGCCCGGCCGGCATCCCGTCCGGCATCCCGGCCGGCGCGTCCGCTGGGGGATCCGCGGGGATCTCGTCCGGCGTGTCCGCAGGCTGGCCCGCGGGCGGCTCGGCACTCGCCGGAGGTTCGTGCAGCGGCGCATCCACGGGCGGCAGCACCACCAGTTCGCCGGGCACGATCAGCGTCGGGTCGCGGTGACCGAGCAGTGGTGCGTTCGTACCCACCAACCGTTCGGTGTACTCCAGCACCTCCTGCGGGGTCGGCTCATGGCCCGTCACGTCCTCGAGGTGGGCGTCGGCCAGGTTCCAGTAGCAGTCGCCGGACACCACCTCGTGGGCGGGGCCGAGCGGCGTCATCACCGTGGCCTCGCCCGGCAGCACCACTTCCATGCCGGCCGGGAAGACGCCACCCGCCCACGGCCGACCGTCCGGCCCCGGCCGTCCGGTGTTGAGGTCGATGATCTCGTCGCGCCACTCCGGCGCGCCCAGGGTCCGGGCCAGTGAGTACGGCGTCTGCCGGCCGTCGGCCACGTGCACGGCGCGGCCGCGGCCGAACTCGGCGGCTGGCACGCCGGCACCGGCCGACGCGACGTCCCCCGCGTCTGCACGCGCCACTACGGCCGCTGGTCGCGCGGCCGCGGCCGTCGTCGCCGGCGCGCTGCGTACCGAACCGGCCACGGACGACAGCACGGCACCGGCGGTCACCGAGGACACGGCGACGAACCGCACGAGCGCCCGCACCCACCCGCTGGGCCCCGGCGGTACCGGGGCCAGCCGTGCCCCGCGGGCGCCGCGCCGCCACGCCAGCACCCGCCAGAGTTCGGCGATCGCGGTGACCGCGAACCACGCCCACAGCAGGGTGAAGACGCTCGCGCCGATGCGGAGGACGAGGTCCTCGCTGATCCGCTGGCTGGTCCACGCCGACCGCAGTTGGTCACCGCTCGGGAACGGCAGCCCCACCACGGTCAGCACCACCGCGGGCACGGCAACGAGCGCCGTGGCGAGCAGGACGGTGGCAGTGAGTCGGGCGACGGCACGCAGGATGCGACGCATGAGGGTGCTCCTTCTGGCGCTCAGGGTGAGGCGGTGATGACGGCGGAGCCGGTGGCATGGACGGTGAGGGTGGACTGGCCACCGAGGACGAGGAAGACGGTTCGTCGCCGTTCCGTGACGGTGACGGTGACGGTGTCGCCGGCCACGGTGACGCGCACATCGCCGGCGGGGACGCCGGACCGGACGGCATGGTCGAGCGCTGCCGCTGCCGCACGGCCCGGGTCCAGCCCGGTGGCCGGCGACACGGTGGACACGCCGGCGCGGGCGGCGCCTTCGGCAACGTTGGCAGCATGGCGTCGGGCAGCCATCGCCCGCCCACCGTCCACCACCAGGCCGGCGCCGCCGAGGACCACGACCACGAGGAGCAGCATCGGGATGGCCACCGAGCCCCGGTCTCGCCGGTCCTGCGGCACTCATCGGTGGTACCGGTCCACGGGCTGGGTGTCGGCCATCGTGATCGTTCGCGTTCCGGGCGACCACAACCCCGTGAGCGACTGGTTGCGCACCTCGCACTGCACCGTGACAGTGACCGAGCCGCCCTGCCAGGCGCCGGTGGTGGAGGGGACCCACTGCAGACTGGTGGCCCCTCCGCGGTCGCACCGGCGGGCGAGTGACGACCCGGCCACCACCTGTTGGGCGGCCTCCAGCGCCGCGGCAGGGTTGGCCGCCTGCGAGGCGGCACGCGCCGCAGCCTGAGCCGTGTTCGTCACTTCCACCCCGGCGGCGTGCAGGCGCCCGACGTAGGTGATGAACAGCAACGCCACGAGGCACGCCGCGAGCAAGTACATCATCTCCACCGGCGTGGCGATGCCGCGATCGCGTGGTGACTGCGGTCGGTGCACCTCAACCCTCCTTCGGTGCTGTCTCGGTGGCCGCCACCCAGGCGCCGAGCGGCCCGCTGAGGACACCCGGCGGCCGGCCGCCCACGGTGACGGTCACGATGGGGCCGTCGTTGCAGGTCACCGTGATCGCCCTCAACCAGCCGCCGGCCGTGCGCTCCACCATTGCCGTCGCTGCGGCGATGCCGTCGTCACAGGTGCCGTCGTAGGCCGCGGCGACGCGGGCGCCCTCGGCTGCGGCCTCGTCGAAGATGTTGCGGGTGTGCCAGTACGCCACCGCGTCGAACACCACGAGCAGGAACAGGATCAGCGCCAGCGCGCCGAACAGCATCTCCACGGACACGTCCACCGCGCCGCGGTCACGTTCGTGGCGGTGTGTGTGGGTCCGCGCGTGGGTGGTCAGGGGGCGACGGGGTCGGGCACGTTGCTCTTCGCCGTCTCGAATGTGGACATGAAGAACGCTGTCGCCGCCAGTGCCACGACGATGCCCACCGCGAGCCAGATCATCTTCGTGACGGCTTCGTCGATCCCGTCGTCGGCCCGTCGTTCCGTCCACGCCGTGCGCAGCCGATGTCCGACCGAGCCGTAGGCGACCTGCAGCCAGACCGCCAGCGGGAGCAGTTGTTCGTTCATGGGTGTTTCTCCTTCTTCCGTGAGATCGGGTGGTGTGAGCGTGGGCCCGGGCGTGCACGGTCAGCCCCCGAAGGCATCGCTGATCCGCAGGGCCAGCGGGTAGGCGAGGAACACGATCGTGGTGACCACGAAGCCGATGGTGGGGCCGGAGAGGTTGGCGTTCGCCCGGTCGGCATCTCGCTCCAACTCGTCGAGCGCCGATGCCCTCATCCCTGCGGCGATGGTCGCCGCCGTCTCGGCGATGGACACGCCGTGCACCCCTTGACGCTCGACGGAGGCGGCCAACTCCTCCATCTCGCGGAGCCCGTACTGCTCGCCCACGTCGGCCAGGGCTTCCCACACCGGCACACCGCGCTGCGGGGCGGCCGCGAGCGCGGCGCGGAGCCGCTCGAACGCGGGCCCGCCGCCGATGGTGAGTGCGAACCGGATGGCACCCTCCACGCTCAGGTCGGTGGTGAGACCGACCGCCACCAACTGCACGAACTCGGTGGCCGCCCGGCGCATCTCCTTCTGCCGCCGATCGATGCGCGTCCGCACATCGTGCAGCGCCATGGCGCCGAATGCGGCGGCGGCGAGAAGTGCCGCCACGAACCACACGGGCGACAGCCGCAGCCCACCGATGGTGGACAGACCGGCCAGGCCGGTCGTGACCGCGAACAGGCCGAGGCCGGAAGCCACCAGCACGCGGGTCACCACATCGCCAGGCGACAGGCCGGCCAGTTCCAGCCCGCCACCGAACCGTCGGGCGGCCCAGGCGCCGGCGGCGCTGTGCTCGGCGGCGGCCTGCCACCGCTCGCTGCGCGACTGTGCCGGACCGAGCGCAGGGCGCGATGCCGCGGTCGCCTGACCGCCGTCCATCCGCCGGCGCGCGGCAGCGATGGAGCGTGGCGCCCGCCGCACACCGGCACGGACGCTGCCCACCGCGCCGGCGACGAGCACGCCAGCGACCGCACCGACCTGCAGCGGGTTCACGCCACCACCTCGTGTCGCACGCGGGCCGGCAGGTCGTATCGGCACAGCGACCGCAGCCACAGCACGCATCCGAACCACAGGCCGAGCGGCAGGAGCAGCACCACCTGGCCGGTGGCGGTCGAGTACGGGGCCAGCAGGTCGCCGGCGAAGAAGCGCAGATAGGCGACGAGCGCAGCCCCGATGACGACCAGGCGCTTCATGCTGTTCTGGTACACGGCGCGGGTGCGGTCCACCCGCTCGCGGGCGCGGACCTCATCGCGGGCGGCGGCGGCCAGCGCGTCCACCGTGCCGAACAGGCGCCCGGCACCGGTGGCGCCGCTGACCACCAGCCGGATCGCCGCCACCGCGGCGTCGGCCGTGGGGTGGGCCAGGTCGTCTGCCAGATCGGCCAGTGCATCCTCGATGCGGAAGCCCTGCCGGCGCCGCTGGACGAACGTGCCCAGCGCGCCGGCGACGGCCGCCGGCGGTCGGCGGGCCACCTGCTCGAGTGCCTGCTCGGCGCCGATCGACGACGCCCGCAGCAGGTCGCGCAGGTCCTCCAGCCACTTGGCGATGCCCTCCAGCCGCCGGCGCTCCTCGTCGGCGCGGCGGTCGTGGACCAGCGTGTCCCACCACAGCACCAGCACGCCGGCCAGCACACCGAGCAGGACCCAGCGGGTGGCCAGCAGGACCAGCACGAACGTCGCCGCGGCTGCGCGACTCGCCCACCGCCGGCCACGTGCAGCACCGACGGCGTGGACGCCGCTGCCCGGCCGGACCGGCCGGACCCGCCGAGCCGGCGCGCCGCCGGGGGCGGACGGCGAGCACGGCGCAGCCGGCGGCCAGCGCCAGCAGGACGCTGGTGAGCAGCGCGGTGGACGCGGCCATTCACACCACCTCCCGGCGCTGCCCACCGAACTCCGGCGCGGCACCGAGCCACGGACGCGTGTCGAAGGCCGGGTCGGCGACACGCAGGCGATCCAGCATCGGTCGCTGCGGGCCGTCCAGCGGGCGAGCCGGCCCCAGCGGGTCGGCGGGCACCGTGCCGAACAGGCGATGCAGCACGAAGCGGGCGCCGTCCTCCTCCACGGATGGTGCCAGCACCTCGGTGACGCGGCGCCCGCTGGCGTTGTCGCCGTCCACGTGCACCACCAGATCCACGCTGCGGTACACCTGCCACCTGGCCATCCGCAGGTCGATGCTGCCGTGGTGGGCGATCAACTCCGCGAGGCGCTCCAGCCCGTCCTTGGCCGAACCTCCGTGCACGGTGGCCATCGCCCCCTGCCCGATGGACATCGCCTGCACCAGGGCCGAGCCCTCGGCGCCGCGGATCTCGCCGACGATGATCCAGTCGGCGCGGGTGCGCACGGCGGGCGCCATCATGTCGTGACAGGTGATCCCCGTGCCGGTGCTGGTGGTGGGGATGCGGGCCTGGTAGGCGTGCACATACGGATGAGTACCGAGGTGCTGCAGGTTCAGCTCGAAGTCGGTCTCGATGGTGACGATCACATGCTGCGGGTCCGTGGCCCTGGCGAGGGCCCGCAGCACCGTGGTCTTGCCGCTGCCCATCCGGCCGCAGACGAGGATGTTGAGGTGCGCCGCCACGGCGGTGCGGAGCAGGTCGCCGGCGGCGGGAGGCAGCATCCCCCGCTGGGTGAGGTCCGCCAGCGATGCCGTGTGCAGCGCGGCCCGGCGAACGGTGACCAGCGGGCGCTGCACCACGTCGTAGCCCTCGCCATGGAAGCGCACACCCGGCTCCAGCTCCAGGTCCACGAACGGGTGCTCTCGGTTGAACGGGCGGTGGCGGGCGCTGGCGGTGGCGTAGATGATCCGCTCCAGGTCACGTGGCCGGCGGACCAGCGGCGGCAGATGGTGGTGGGTGCCATCGGCACGGTCCACCCGCACCGGGTCGGCGCCGAACACCAGCACGTCCGTCACCAGCGGGTCGCGCAGCACGTTGAGCAGGCGGGGCAGGCCGAACAGCTCGGAGATCACGAGGTCCACCAGGGTGACCTGCTCGTCGGTGGTGAGCGGCGCCAGCCGGGCTGCGATCCGCTGCTGGTCCAGTTCGGGCAGGATCGCAGTGTCCAGCACGTCGCGGGTGATCTCCTCGCGCAACTCCCGCTCCGCCGGTGTCTCGTCGGCAACGGGCACGGGAAGGCGATCACCCCACTGGCGGCGGACGTCGGCGACCAGCTGGTCCAGCTCGTCCTCGTTCATCGGACACTCCGTTCGAGGTGGGTGGCCAGGTGCTGCACGGCCGCCAGGAGCGCGCTGCGGCGCAGACGCCGATCGGCTGAGGTGGCACCGCGGTGCACGGCGTCGACGGTGACTGGCTCCCACGGCAACCAGCCACCCCAGGAGCCGGCGAACTCGGTGGCGAGCGAGGTGCGCGGGAAGGCGACGCCGGTGGGTTGCGCCACGGCGACGACCGTGGTGGCACCAGGGCTCAGCCCGGGGTCCGCCGGGGCGACCCGGCCGCTGGCCGCGAGCCACTCGTGGGTGCCCACGACATCGGCCACCTCCGGGGAGGTCACCAGCACCACGGCGTCGGCTGCCAGCAGGACGGGCCAGGTGGGTGCACCGCCGCGCATCCGGCCGACGTCCACCACCACGGGCGCGCCGAGGTCGGCGAGCGCGGGCACCCACGGCAGCCGGGGCTGGTGACAGGCGTGGGCGCGGAACGGGTCCACCGGGCTGGTGATGATGCGCAGGTTGCCGGCCGCCGGCGCAGCCCCAGCCCGAATGGCCGCGGCGTCGGTGAACGCGGCGACGGCGGTGGTGCGTGTGGAGGGGAAGGCAACGCGCTCCAGGCTGCCGGCGGTGCCCGGCGGCAGGTCCAGGCGCCCGGCCAGCGACCCACCGGCGGGGTCCGCCTCGACCAGCCAGGCGCCGTCCGGACCACCGGCCAGTTCCATGGCCAGCAGCAGGGCCGCAGTGCTGGCACCGGCGCCACGCCATGCGGTGACGGCAACGATCATCCCGTGCCGCCTTCCGGCGCCAGGCCGACCAGCACCAGCAGGCCGTTGGCGGCGAGCTGGGCGAGGGGAACGGCCGTCGCTTCGGGGACCGCCAGGGTGAACACCGTGTCGTCTCCGGCACCCTCCTGCACGTCGAGGACCCGCACGGGGACGGGTGGAGTGGGGTCGGTGGGGTCCAGCGGTGCCGCGTGGGCGGTGTCGCCCCGGGCCAGCCCGGCGGGGTATCGACCCATCGGCAGCACCGCCCCGATGCGCTGCTCGCCCGGTGCCAGCTCGGGGGCGTCGCGCCACATCCCGACCTGCACCAGCGTGCCTGGCGCCAGGTCCATCGCGGCCACCTTGCCGACCAGCCGCTCCAACGACGTGTCCGGCACCAGCCCGCTGACCGCACCGTCCACGGCGACCGACGCCACGGCCAGGTCGGCCCGCTCGATGACGGTGCCCGCCTCCACGGTGCCGGCGACCACCACCACCGGCACCCGCTCGGCGGCACGCCCGACGGCCCAGGCCACCAGCACCCCGGCCAGCACCACCAGCGCGGCGGCCAGCGCCAGCCACTGGGTGCGCACTCGCGAGCGGGCGCTCACGACGCGCCCCCGTGGAACGGGCCCACCCCGCCGCCGGCGAGGGCACCGGCCATCGCACCGACCGCCCACCCGGCCCACAGCGCCGGGCCCAGCGGCAGGCGCCGGCGCCCGGTGACGAACCCCGAAGCGGCCGCGCCCGCAGCGGCGACCGCGATCGCCAGGGGTGCGGCGATCAGCGCCAGTGACCCGGTGGACAGCCCGATGGCCGCCGCGAGTTTCACGTCGCCCAGCCCCACGCCACGGGTGAGATGGACGGTGAGCATCGCCAGCCCGGCGATCGCACCGCCGAGCAGGGCGGGCAGGATGCGCTGGCCGCCGGGGGACAGGGCCGCGCCCAGCAGCGCCAGCGCGGCCGCCATGGCGGTGAGGGCGTTCGGCAACCGGTGCTCGTGGGCGTCGATGAGGGCCGCCACGGCGATCGCCGTGCCAGTAGCGGTGATGGCGGCGCCTGCCGCCACGGACGTGCCCCCAGCAGCGGTGGCACCGGCAGCGGTGGCACCGGCGGCGACGAGGGGGCAGCTGGCCAGCGCGCCGGCGAACCAACGCCGCCGGCCCGGTGGTACCGCCCACCACGCCTGCTCCCACCGGACCGTCAGCGGCTCTCTCTTGCCGCCGGTCGTCCAACCCGCAGGACCTCCACCGGCCGCGCCGGCCAGCCCGCCCGTCACTCCGCCGGTACCCATCCGCACACTCCCATCCGCCGCTCGACCATCCGCCGCTCGACCATCCGCCGGTCGACCATCCGCCGGTCGAGACGCCACTGGCCAGAGGACGTCCGTGCAAGGCGACGATGACGTCGGATTCGCTGGTTTGCTCATTTCTTGCCGATTCATCACCTACTGATGCACACCGAACGTGGCCGGTTCGGCAAGATCCACCGGCTGCCCCCGCCCGACGGGCCTGCGCCTCTACGCTTCCGGGACGTGCGGACGGTGCGTCGAGTCGTGGCTTCGGGGCTGGTGGCCCTGCTGGCCGTGGTGGTGCCGGACCCGCTCGCCTCCTCGGCCGCCGCCGAACTTCCCGAGATGGCGCCGTGCCTGGCCGATGCCGAACTGGTGGTGGGCAGCGCCGGCGGCAGCGTGGTGTGCGTGCAGTGGACGCTGATGTGGCTGGGCTACTTCCACGGCCTGGTGGATGGCGACTACGGGCAGGACACGTTCGAGGCCGTCATCGCCTTCCAGCAGGAGGAGGGTCTGCGGGCCAACGGCCACAGCGACGCTCACACCCTGACCGCGATGGGCATCTACTCGGGGGTGGACAACGCCCCGCCGCCGCCCTGCCTGGCCGACGCGCCGGTGAACCCAGGCGACCGCGGCGCCTCCACCGAGTGTGTGCAGCAGACGCTGGCCACGCTGGGCTACTTCACCGGCACGGTGGACGGCACCTACGGCCGCAGCACGCAGGACGCGGTGAAGGCCTACCAGTTGAAGAACCCGCCGCTCACCGCAGACGGTGTGGCCGGCACCCAGACCCTGGCCGCGCTGGGTGTGTGGAGCGGGTTCACCCGCGGTGACGCCGGTGACGCCATCGAGCTGAACTGGTTCCCCGCCAGCATGCAGGCCGAACCGAACTGGCGGGTCACCCAGGGCATCCCGTACTACAACGGGCGGCGGGCGTGCTCCAAGGCCGACGCGGACATCATCGCCACGGAGTTCGCCAAGGACGGGGCGGACAACTCCACCCAGCAGTTCTTCATCTACATCGCCTCCCGCGAGGGCAGCTGCAACTACCAGGCGGTGAACTACAACCTGGCCACCAAGGACGACAGCCACTGCACGTTCCAGCTCAACGCGATGGCGGGCATGTTCCAGCCCAACGCCGAACTCGGCCGCCGCGGCTGGACCCCCGACAATGTGAAGGCCAGCATGCAGAACTGCGCCGACGCGGCCAGCGACCTGTGGGTGTTCTGCGCCCGCGGCCCGTGGACCCCGCCCTACTCCTGCACCCCGCCGTGGGAGGGCGACCTCGGCCCGGAAGGCGACGCCTGACCCGCCCGCGGGCGACTCGCTGATCGGTGCCGTTGTGGCACTGTTCGTCGTGTCGATCGGGGAGCCGGGGCGCTAACCTCTCTGGCGCACTGGAGAGGTGCCGGAGTCTGGTCGATCGGACCGCACTGCTAATGCGGGGACCACCTTCAAGTGGTCCGTGGGTTCAAATCCCACCCTCTCCGCGCTGGAAGGCCCGGTGGTTCGCCACCGGGCCTTCGTCATTTCCGGCACGAGTCACCGGCAGTCGGGACGCGATGGCGGCATCGAGGTCTGGTCAGCCAGATGACCGCAGCGACTCCATACGAACATCTACGGGATTAGTTGTCCGTATGGGTACGCTTACGGACATGAGCGAGCAGCCGCGCCAACCCAAGGGGACACCCCGCACCGGCGGCCGCAGGACCGACCGCGCCAACACCGCTCGCGCAACGCTCGCCTGGCCGCACGCCGACCGTCAACCCGTCACCGTCACCATCGACAGTCGCGACTGGCGGCAGGGGATGGTCACCCACCATCTCGACGCCGTCATCCCGCCGCTCATCGCCGGGCTGCCGATCGCTCTCCCCGACGACCTGCAGGCGTCAGTGGTCGCGGCCGAGCGAGCGCTCGCTGAGCTCGACGCCCAACTCGACGCGTCCGACGCTGCCGTTGTCGAAGCGGCCACGTTCGCTCTGCTTCGGTCTGAGTCGGTGTCGTCGAGCCGGATCGAGGGGATCAACGTCACCAACCGTCGGCTGGCCGAAGCCATCCATGACGCGGCGGCGCCAAACACCTCGCCCGCGAAGTCGTCGGCAACATCGAAGCCATGCAAGCCTCCGTCGCCTACGGGACCGCCGCCAACCCGTTCACGAGCGACGACATCCTCGAACTGCACCGCCGGCTCATGGAACGAGCCATCGGGTCACCGAAGGCGTGTACCGCACGGAGCAGAACTGGATCGGCGCCGAGCACGTCGACGACGGCGTCGCGTACGTACCGCCGCCTCCGGCGATGATTCCCGAGCTGATGGACGACCTGTGCGAGTTCATCAACACCTCGTCGACGTCGAGCGTCGTGCGGGCGGCGATCGCCCACGCCCAGTTCGAAGCGATCCACCCGTTCGTCGACGGCAACGGCAGAGTCGGCCGCTGCATCGTGTCGGTCACCTTGCGAAAGGCCGGCGGCACCACCACGATCCCCCCGGTGTCGAGCGTGCTGTTGGCTGACACCGACAACTACTTCGCTGCCCTGCACGAGTTCCAGCAGAACGCCAACCCCGCCCCGTGGATGACGCAGTTCGCCAACGCCACGGTCGAGGCGTGCGCTCGGGCGAGGGCTCGTCACGGACATCGTGGACTTGAAGGCGAGCTGGCGGGAGCGCACCGGCGCACGGGCTGGCTCACACATGGTCCGTCTGATCGAGCTGCTCCCCACGCTCACGCTTGTCACCGCCGACCAGGTCGCCGAGCGTCTCGACGTCGACCCCAATCAGGCGCGCCGGTTGCTGGGCCAGCTCGAAGAGGCGGGGATCGCCACGCACGCGTCCGATGGTCGCCGCAATCGGGTGTGGCGTGTCGATCAGATGTTCAAGCTGCTCGACGACCATTCACTCGGCCGCTCCTGACTGCCAGGCCGGGAGCGTCCACCCGTCGGAGACGACCATGTCGCGGGCGTTGATGGTCTCGTCGCGCAGCGCCATGGCGCGGCCGTCGGCCTGCTCGTACAGGGCGTCGATCAGGTCGTCGTCGATCGCTGTCTGGCTGGTGAGCAGCTTCCTCGCCGGCACGGTAACGTCAGCGGGCATCGACGTCGACGTCTGATGCCCCGGCCCGCACTCCGGCGAGGAGCTGGCCAGCGCCGCGTCGGCCAGCGCGTCGGTGATGGGCAACTCGCCACTCACCAGGGCGAAGATGATCGGCCCGACCAGCAGGGCGGTGGCCTGGGGGCGGTCCATCTCCGGACCGAACAGGCCCTCCCGCTCGCCCCGGGCGAACAGTTCGTCGGACACCTTGCGCTCCATCGCTTCGCGGCGTTGCTCGATGGCGCCCATCGTCGGCTCGTAGGACTTCAGGGCCATCAGCGCAGGCATCAGCCGGGCCCACTTCGGGTCGGCGAACTGGCGCACCAGGTCGTGCAGGAAGTGGCGCATCGCCGCCTCGAACCCGAGGTCGGCCGGTGGAGGGGCGGGGATCGGTGTGCAGTGGTCGAACACGTCGCCCACCAGTTCGTCGCGGGTGGCCCAGTGACGGTAGATGGTGCTGCGGGCCACACCCGAGCGGGCCACCACGGCGTCGACGGTGAGTGCCGTCGGCCCGCTCTCCACCAGGATCGCCGTGGCCGCATCCAGCACCGTGGCCCGGCTGCGGGCCACCCGCGGGTCGATGCCAGGAGCGGTGCCAGGGAAGGCGTCAGGGGCAGCGCCGTGGTCGTCGGCCGGTGACATGTGTCGCAGGGTACCGGGGTGTGTCGCCGACATGAAACAGTACGATACTGTCTCGTACTGGATCTGGCGAACCCGTCAAGAATCCGCTCCCGACTACCGAAGAGGCTGACATGAACCCCCGTCGGCTCCCACCCGGCTTCGCCGCCGACGAGCACTCACTCCACGACCCCACCGTCCAGGCCCAGACAGTGGTGGCCGACCCCCGCCAGCGGCGCCAGATCCTGATCGCCATGTGCGTGGGCCTGGTGGCGGTCATCGCCTCGGTGTCCGGCCTGAACGTGGCGCTCACCAAGCTGGCCGTGGACCTGGATGCCAGCCAGAACATGCTGCTGTGGATCGCCAACGGCTACACCATGGTGCTGGCGGCACTGCTGCTGCCCGTGGGCGCCATCGGCGACCGCTGGGGCCGCAAGACCGTGCTGCTCTCCGGCCTCACCGTGTTCGCCATCGCCAGCATCGCCGCCGCGCTGGCCGGCTCCGCCGAACTGCTGCTGCTGGCCCGCCTGGTGGCCGGCGCCGGTGCCGCGATGATCATGCCCGTCACCCTCTCCGTCGTCACGTCCTCGTTCCCGGAGGAGGAGCGGGCGAATGCCATCGGCATCTGGGCCGGCTTCGCCGGCGCCGGCGGCATCCTCGGCCTGTTCTTCTCGGCGGCGATGGTGGACTCCATCGGCTGGCGCTGGTTGTTCATCATGCCGATCGCCCTCTGCGCCATCTCGTTCGTGCTCACCACCCGGGTGGTGAAGAACTCCCGCGAGGTGCACGAGCACTCCTTCGATGTCGGCGGTGGCATCCTCTCCGCCGTGGCCATCGCCGGCCTCGTACTGGCCTTCCACGAGGGCCCCGAGCACGGCTGGAGCGAACCGCTGACCCTGTTCGGCATCGCCGCCGCCGTGGTGGGTGCCGCCCTGTTCGTGTGGTGGGAACTGCGTCACCCGGCCCCGCTGCTGGACGTGCGCCTGTTCAAGAACCGGGCGTTGGCCAGTGGCTCCAGCAACCTGCTGATCGTCTTCGCCGTGATGTTCGGCCTGTTCCTGGTGCTGGTGCAGTTCCTGCAGGCCGTGCTGGGGTACAGCGCCCTGCGGGCCGCGGCCGGCCTGTTGCCGATGGCGGCCCTGCTGATGCCGCTGTCCAGCGTGGCGCCTCGCCTGGTGAAGCGCACCGGTACCCGCCGCCTGCTGATCCTCGGCACCGCCATCGTCACCTGCGGCCTGGTCGCCGCCGCCACCCTGCCCTCCATCGAGGGCGGCTACCTGTCTGTGCCGCCGGCGCTGATGCTGATCGGCATGGGCATGGGCCTGGTGATGACACCCTCGACGGTGGCCATCACCGAGTCGCTGCCGGCCGAGAAGCAGGGTGTCGCCTCCGCCCTCAACGACACGGTCCGGGAAGTGGGCGGCGCCGTGGGCGTGGCCCTGCTGGGCTCGGTGCTCAGTGCCGGTTACGGCAGCCAGATCGCCGGCGCTGCCGCCCAACTGCCGGCGGAACTGCAGGGCCCGGTGAAGGGTGGCATCGGTCAGGCGCTGTACATCGCCGCTCAGATGGGCCCCGACGGCGAGCCCTTGGCGCAGGCCGCCCGCCAGGCGTTCGTGGACGGCTGGCACCAGGCCATGTGGGTGGGGCGGCCATCGCCGTGGGCGCCGTGCTGCTGCTGGTGGTACGCGGCCCGAAGGACGAGCCGACCGGAACCGTCGAGGCCCCCGAGGCGCTGACGCCGGTCAGCTGACCTGCACGGGCGGGCGGTGCTCCACCGAATGCCAGAACGCCTCGTCGGGCAGTGAGGTGACGATCTCGTAGCGGTGCGGCGGGTACACCAGGTTCGGCTTCGCCGGGTCCGGCTTCGGCTGGGGCACCGGCGGCCGGGCGCTCGTAGGCGGCCGGCTCACGGTAGCGGGCCAGTTCCTCCTCGTTGATGCCCGCCAGGGCCACCACCTCGGGGTCCACCCAGGCGCGGCCGTCGATGTTGCCGCCGGTGGCGATCTCCAGGCACAGCCCCTCCGGCCCGGCGAAGTACAGGCTCTGGCACATGCCGTGGTCGATCGGGCCGAGCGCCACGACGCCGCGGTCGCGAATGCGGTCGCGCAGGGCCAACAGTTCGTCCAGCAGTGCCATGCCGCGACGTTACGCCCCCCACATCCCCAGCCGTGCCCCGGCCCGCCCCGTCCCGCCACCCTTCCCCCGAACGTCCGGCTTCGTGTCGCGGGTCTGGTCGGGGGTCACGTGGTCAGGGCCGCGACATGAACGTGGGTGTCGGGCACTCACCGTTCGGCCGTCCCCGGCTTCGTGTCGCGGGTCTGGTCGGGGGTCACGTGGTCAGGGACGCGACATGAATGGGGGAGGAGCGGGGGCTGGGCGGCCGCGGCTACGGTGCCTGCCGCGTCGCGGTCGGAGGGGCGGTGGCGCGGAAGAGGGGGCATCGCAGGATGGGCAAGCGCGAGGGATTCCGGGGCGTGGTCGGGCGGACGTTCGCCGACTCCACCCCCTACTGGCCACCGCTGGACCGCGCGCCCGAGGGCGCCCCCAACGTGGTGCTGGTGCTGCTGGACGACGTGGGCTACGCCCAGTTCGGTTGCTACGGCAGCGACATCGAGACCCCCACGTTCGACCGCCTCGCCGCCGGTGGCCTGCGCTACGCCAACTACCACACGACCGCGCTGTGCTCGCCCACCCGCGCCTGCCTGATGACCGGTCGCAACCACCATGCCAACGGCATGGCCCGGATCGTGGAGTTCGCCTCCGGCTTCCCCGGCTACGACGCCACCATCCAGCCGGAGAACGGCTTCCTCCCCGAGGTGCTGGTCCGCAACGGCTACGCCACGTTCGCCGTCGGCAAGTGGCACCTCGCCCCGGCCAGCGAGATGATGATGGGCGGCCCGCGCCACCGCTGGCCGCTCAGCAAGGGGTTCGAGCGCTACTACGGCTTCCTCGCCGGTGAGACCGACCAGTACCACCCGGACCTGATCGCCGACAACCACCAGGTCAGCCCGCCTCGCACGCCCGAGGAGGGCTACCACCTCACGGAGGACCTGGTGGACCACGCGCTGGGCTACATCAAAGACCTGCGCGCCTACTCGCCGAGCAAGCCGTTCTTCCTGTACGTCGCACCCGGTGCTGCGCACGCCCCGCACCAGGCGCCGCCCGCCTACATCGACGCCTACCGGGGCCGGTTCGACATGGGGTGGGACGCCTGGCGCGACGCCGTCTACCAGCGGCAAGTGGCCAGCGGGCTGCTGCGCCCGGGCACCGAGCTCAGCGAGCGCCCGTCGTGGGTGCCGGCGTGGGACAGCCTGACGGCCGACGAGCGCCGCCTGTACGCGCGGATGATGGAGGTGTTCGCCGGGTTCATGACCCACACCGACGCCCAGATCGGACGGATCGTCGACTTCCTCGAGCAGCACGGTGAGCTGGACAACACGGTGTTCATCGTGATGAGCGACAACGGCGCCTCGGCCGAGGGCGGCCCGCGGGGCACGTTCAACGAGCAGTACTTCTTCAACTTCGTGCCGGAGAGCCTGGAGGAGAACCTCAAGCGGATCGACGACCTCGGCGGCCCGAACGCCAACAACCACTACCCGTGGGGCTGGGCCTGGGCGGGCAACACGCCGCTGAAGCGGTTCAAGCGCGACACGCACGAAGGCGGGGTGTGCGACCCGTTCGTGCTGCATTGGCCGGCCCGGCTCGGCACGCCGGGGCAGACCCGTCATCAGTACGTGCACGCCATCGACATCGCGCCCACGCTGCTGGACCTCATCGGCATCGAGCCTCCAGCGGAGATCAACGGTGTGCCCCAGTCGCCGCACGACGGGGTCAGCATCGCGGCCACGCTCACGGACGGCGCGGCGCCCGAGGTGCACCACACCCAGTACTACGAGATGCTCGGGTCGCGAGCCATCTACCACGACGGCTGGAAGGCCGTGGTATTCCATCCCCCGGCGATGATGGCCTACGACGGCAGCGACTCGCGCCGCCCGTTCGACGACGACATCTGGGAGCTGTACCACGTGGCGGAAGACTTCTCCGAGTGCCACGACGTCGCCGCCGACCACCCCGGCAGGCTCAAGGAGCTGCAGGAGTTGTGGTGGCAGGAGGCCGAGCGCCACCAGGTGCTGCCGCTGAACAACCAGCCGGGCAAGTACGGCGACACCCGCTTCCGCCGCGAGCGTTACGTCTACCTGCCGGGCACCTCGTCGATCCCCGAGAACATGGCGCCCAATCTGCGCAACCGGGCGTTCACCATCAGTGCCGCGCTGGACGTGCCGGCGGACGGCCCGTGCGAGGGCATCATCGTCGGCCACGGCGGCCACAGCGGCGGCTACGCCCTGTACCTGAAGGGTCGCCGCCTCCACTACGTCAACAACCTGCTCGGCGCCACGATCACCACGGTGTCCGCCGAGGTGGAACTGCCTGCGGGGGAGGTGCTGGTGTCGGCGGAGTTCACCCCGACGGGCCGCTTCCAGGGCGAGATCCAGCTGCGCTACGGCGACGTGCCGGTGGGGCGCGGGGCGATCCCGATGACCACCCCACTGACCTACGGCGTGGACCCATTCGCCATCGGCTTCCAGCGGATGACCCCGATCGGCCCGGACCTCGACGGCCGCGCCGAGATCACCCCCGGCGTGCTCCACAGCGTGGTGGTGGAGCCCCAGGGCCGCGCCTGGCGCGACCCGGAGGGCGAAGCACGCGCCGCGCTGAGCACCCAGTAGCCGGGACGGCCCCGTCGCCGGCTCAGGGCACGACCACGAGCTTGCCGCGGGCGTGGCCGGCGCCGATCTCGGCGAACGCCGTGGCCACGTCGGCCAGCGGGAAGGTGCGGGTGACGGCCGGGCGAAGGGAGCCGGCAGCCATCAACTGCGCCAGCGTGGCAAGGTCGTCGGCGTTGATCTTGGCCATCATGGGCGCGGCACGGCGGCTGCCCACCAGGAACGCCAGCTTCAAGCGCAGCAGGGTGGCGAGCGGCCCGATGACCCGGCCGCTCTTCTTGCCGCCCACCACCACCTCCACCCCGCCGGGCACCAGCACCCGCTTCAGTGCCCGCGCCGAGTGGTTGCCCTGGTTGTCGATGATCACGTCGTACTGCCCGCCGCCGGAGGTCACGGCCTCCTTGGTGTAGTCGACCACCGCATCCGCACCCAGGTCGCGCACGAACTGCACGTTCGCCGGGCCGCACACGCCGGTGACGGTGGCGCCCATGCCCTTCGCCAGTTGCACGGCGAAGCTGCCCACGCCGCCGGCCGCGCCGTTCACCAGCACCCGGCTGCCGGGGCCGACCTTGCCCTTGTCGCGCAGCGCCTGCAGCGCGGTGACGCCGGCGATGGCGACCGCGCCGGCTTGTTCGAACGTGATCTCCTCCGGCTTGTGCGCCAGCGACGTGGCCTTGGCGAGCACCAGGCCGCCCAGCGCACCGTCGGCCGCGCCGAACACCGCATCGCCGACGGCGAACGTCGTTACACCCGGCCCGAGCGCCACCACCACGCCGGCCACGTCGGTGCCCAGACGATGGCCGGGGCGCAGACGCAGCCCGCTCTGGCTGCGGGCGATCCACGGCCGGCCGGTGAGCGAGTGCCAGTCCAGCGGGTTCACCGACGCGGCGCGGACGTCCACCAGCACCCGGCCCTCGCCGGGCTCGGGGCAGTCCACCTCGCGCACCTGCAGTTCCTCGGGGCCGCCATAACGGTCGTGCACGGCAGCAGTGGTGATGGGCATGGTGACATCCTTTCGCACGTACGCTGGTACGTACGCTGTACGTTACGTACACTGTACGTCGATGGCGACCCGAACGCAACGCAGCAGTGCCGGCGGCTCACGCGAACCGCTCACCACCGAGCGAGTGCTGCAGGCCGCGCTGGTGCTGGCCGACCGCGAGGGCGTGGACGAACTGAGCATGCGCAAGCTGGCGCGGGCGCTCGGCTACGAGGTGATGTCGCTGTACAACCATGTGGCCAACAAGGACGTGGTGCTGGCCGGCATCGCCGACCTGGTGGCCGCCGAGATCGAGCCGCCCGAGACCGCTCCGGCCCGCCGCGGCAAGGCGGCGTGGAAGGCGGGGATCCGCCACACCGTGTTGAGCGCGCACGATGCACTGGACCGCCACCCGTGGGTGGTGGCCCTGTGGCCCGCCGTCAGCAGCGGCCCGCACCGGCTTCGGTTCATGGAGGGTCTGCTGCGCAGCCTGCGGGCGGCCGGCCTGTCGCCGACGCTCGCCTATCACGGCTACCACGCGCTGATGATGCACATCCTCGGCTTCGCCCTCCTGGAGCAGCGCACTGGCCTGGACAGCGACAACGTTGCCGACGCGGCTGCCGAGTTTCTCGCCCAGTTCGAGGACCAGGAGTTCCCGCACCTCATCGAGCACATGCACCAGCACGTGCACGCACCCGCGGCGCAGAACGATTTCGAGTTCGTGCTGGACGTCATCCTCGACGGCCTGGACCGCCTGCGCTAGGCGGCCGGACTACCGGCCGGGCCGGGGGTGCGGGTCAGGCGGCTTCCACATGGACGCGGGCGCGGTACGGGCCCACGTGCCACGGTGCCGGCTTGAAGGGGCGCCATTCGTCCTTGCCGAGGCGCAGGCGGTCGGCGACGATGCCCAGCACGGCAGGGTTGAACCCCAGGCCGCAGTGGCTGCCGAACACCTCGATGTTCTCCGAGCGCGGGCCGGGCACGTCCACGCACGACCTCCACGGGACCACACCGTCGGCCTTCGTGAACACGGCGGTGCTCGGCACCGGCAGGTTGCCGGTGTACGGCTCGCGGCGGAAGTCCGCGGAGTGGGGGCGGCGCAGGCCGTGGATGGGTGCCGTCTTGTCGAACCAGCGGCCGACATTGGTCTCCTCCGCCCGGTGCAGGCGGAACGGGCTGCCGAGCGTGATGACATGACGGACGGCATCCGGGAAGCGGGTGGCCAGCGCCCGCGAGTACAGCCCGCCGAGGCTCCAGCCGAGGAGTGTGATCGGCTCGCCGTCGTGACGGCGGTGGACCTCCTCGAAACGATGCAGCATGCCGTCGACGATCCGCTGCGACGGACCGAGGTTCTGCCCGAGGTGCCAGCCGTGCACGGAGTAGTCCAGCCGGGCGAGCACGTACCGCAACGAGGTGGTGGACTGGTCCGAGGCGGTGAAGCCGGGCAGCACCAGCACGGGCCGGCCGTCACCGGTGGGCAGCCGGGTGAGCAGCGGGGTGAGCGCGGTGAAGGCCATCATCTCGCCGGCAGCGCGCGGCACCTCCGAGGCGAAGGTCAGCAGCGACGGATTCCGGAACGAGGTGTCCATACCGTCAGTGTTGCACCCGAACGCCGCCGCAACGGCACTCCCGTCACGGGGCGCGACGGACGGCTAGATCCTGCAGGGCGGACTCCGGCAGCACGAACGCCCCGGCGGCCAGGGCGTCGCCGGGCTCCAGCAGTTCGGGGAAGCGGTGGGGCAGCAGTTGCACGTCGAACACTTCCTCCACCTCGCCTTCGAACCGGAGGAACGCGGCGATCTGCCCGGTCTCGATGTCCACCACCCACAGCCCGCAGGACCGTTCCTCCGGCCCCGCCTCCAGCCGCTCGGCCAGGGGCAGACCGGCGAACACGTGCTCGCGCACCTTGGACAACCCGACCACGGCGTAGCGGCCGATGAAGGACAGGCCGCGGGTGAAGCCGGGCAGCAGCGCCACGGTCTCCACATTGCCGGTGGCGATGTCCACCCGGCACAGCGCGCCGTTGCCGGAATCCAGCACCCACAACTGGTCGCGGTACCAGCGCGGCGAGTGCGGCATGGTCAGGCCCTGGGCCACGATGGCGTGGTCGTCGACGTCGATCACCATCCCGCCACCCAGCTTCTCGCTCCGCCAGCCCTGGCGAGTGTCGGTCATGGCGAGCGCGGTGACGTACCTCGGGCGGCCGTCCACGACCGCCAGCCCATTGAGGTGGCAGCGGTCCTCCGCCGCCAGCGCGGTGACGAACCGAGGCCGCCAGCGGGGCACGAAGCTGTGCTCGCCGTCCAGCGTGGCCAGGCAGGAGAAGCGTGTGTTGACGACCCACAGATCGTCGCCGGCGAACGCCAACTCGTGGATGCTGATGTCGCCCGTGGTCTGCGAGCCGGTGGGTACGTAGCAGCCGTCGTGGCGGGTGTCGCCGGGCAGGCGGGCGGCCAGTTCGGGCTGGTCGTCGAACCGCCACACCGATTGGTCCGTGCCCAGCGCCAGGCGGCTGCCGTCCACCGCCAGCCCCATCGGTCTGGCGAAGCGCTTGAGGTGGGTGTTGATCCCGCCGTCGCTGCCGGGGCGCACGAGCAGCACCCGGCCGCTCTGGTAGGTGGTGACGGCCAGGCTGCGGTCCGCCTTGGAGAGCAGTTCGGCGAAGCCGCCGGTGTGCACACTGCGGAACGCGGCATGCACCGCGGCCTGGCGCTGCGCCTGGCGGGCTGCGACGGCGCGCTGAAGGTCGGTGTTGCGGCCCTCCAGCCGCAGGGCGGTCGGCGGGTCGGCGAGCACGGCATCGGCCCGCGCGGCGCTGTCGGCGGCGAGGTGCCACACCCGTTCCAGCTCCTCCTCGTTGCGGCGCCACTTCTGCGGGTCGGGTGCGTCCAGCGTGGTGCGCGAGTGGGGCAGCGGGCCGGGCACGGGGCGGTCCCACTCCAGGCCCAGACGTTCGGCAAGGTCCTTCAGCACGGTGTTGGGGTCGGCCAGCAGGGCGTCGTAGCCCACCGCGCACCAGCGGTCCTCCGGCAACTGGGCAAGGTCGCCGAGGAGGATGTCGGTGGTGGTGGCCCACTGCCGGGCGGCGACCTCGTCGTACTGCAGGCCCAGGTAGTGCTCCCAGCCAGGCACCAGCAGCATCGACCACGTGGTGTCGCCCCAACCGGGCGGGCGCGGATAGGTGACGAACCGGCCGGACCGCCATGCCTCGATCATGCTGCTGATGGTCGGGCGGGCAGGGCGGTGCAGGTAGACGAACACGCCGTCGGGGAAGGCCTCGGCCAGGAACGGCACGCGCAGCGCGTTCTTCGGTGTCTTCTCCAGCAGGCGAATCGGGGCGCGGCCGACCGGTGGGCGGCCGTCGCGGTCGCGAGCGCGGGCGGCGAACGTCTCGTCCAGCCGAGTGGCGATGGCCGGCGTGGCGTCCGCCGCCGTGAGCACGTTGGAGTGCCAGTGGTGGTGCGACGGGTGCAGCTCGGGGTTGCGCTCGAACACCTCATGGCTCTCGCCGCCGATGGTGAACACCCCCTTTGCTCGCGACAGCGACTCCAACAGCAGGCTGCTGCCCGAACGCGGCGGGCAGACGATGAAGATCGGCCGGTCCAGCCGTCGTGTCGGCCGGCTCGGCCGGGGTGCTGCGGGCGCAGCCGGTGTCAGCTCAGCCGCGGCAGGCTGGGCCGCAGCTGCCGGGCCGGGAGGCAGTGGGGAGAGCCCGGGGCGGAGGATCAGTTGGCGCACGGCGTCGGCGAAACCGCCGCCGTTGCTCAACGGGTGGTCCGGCAGTTCGGCCAGCTGCTGCTCGTAGAAGGCGATGGCCTGCTGGTAGAGGGGGCGGGCGGTGGGGTCGTCGCCGTGCATCACCCACAGGGCGTGCCAGTCGGCGATCAGGTCGCGCAGCAACCGCTCGGCCGCGGGCGGCGCCCCGCCGGCCATGTCGCGGAGGATCCCGTCGGCCATCACCCGGTGCAGCCATGGCGCCGTGGTGGTCAGGGGCTCGGCGTGCTCCAGCGTGAGCGCCGGGCAGACGTCCACCAACGGCCCGATGGCGGCTCCAGTGTTGCCGTGGGCGCGGCCGGCGTCGATCAGGCGCCACAGCGCCGAGGAGCCGACCGTGTCGATGACCAGGTGCACCCGAGCCTGGTCGGCCGGGTTCTCCACCCCGTGGCGCCGCCAGGTGTCGAACACCCAGACCTCGCCGGGTGCCATGTGCACGGACGCCTCCTCGCACGTGAACGCCACGTCGGGGTGGGTGAGCACCGGTGCATGCACGCGGAGGTGCTCCTGCCAGTAGCGGTTGGTGTCCACGTGCAGGCCCAGCCGGCCCTCGGCCTCGATGCGCATGAGGCGGGTGCGGCCGATCGGCGCGCCCAGCGAGGCGAGCACCGCCCGGTGGTAGGGCATGGATTCGAGGATCGGGGTGGCGGCCATCGGCCCTGTGGTGGCGTGGTCCTCCGGGTTGCCGCGGGATGCCACCAGCGGCACGCAGGTGTTGCCCGGCGCCCCCTCCGGGTGGGGGATCCACGCTTCCTCCGGCAGCGCCAGCACCTCGCCCGCCAACCGGGCCGCATCCACTCGCAGGGCCAGGCGGATGAAGGTGGTGTCCAGGCGCATCGGCTCGACAGTATCCCGTTGCGCGTTCGGGGAACCGCCCTCCGCTACTGTGCCGCGGGGCGACGCCGACGGGAGGGCCGGCGTGGCGAGCACGGGGGGTTCTGTGTGATGGGTCAGTCAAGGCGCAAGGTCGTCGTTCTCACCGGTACGGCAGCAGCAGTTGCCGGTCCGCTGGTGGTCGGTGCGGGAACCGCCGAAGCGGCGGCGTTCAACGTCACGAACCTCAACGACAGCGGCGCCGGTTCGCTGCGCCAGGCCATCGCAGACGCCAACAGTGCCGGCGGCGCAGATGTCATCACGTTCCAGGCCGGGCTCAGCGGCACGATCACCCTCACCAGCGGGCAGTTGGAGATCTCCGACTCCGTCACCATCCAGGGGCCGGGTGCGGCCGTTCTCGCAGTCTCCGGCAACAGCAGCAGCCGGGTCTTCTACCTGTACAACAACTCGGCCACGCTGGACGTCACCATCAGCGGCATCACGGTCACGGACGGGTTGGCCGGGGGCGGCGGCGGGATCAGCGTCTGGGGCGAGAACCTGACGCTGCGCGACGCAGTCGTCACTGGCAACGAGTCCACGGACTCCGGCGGTGGCGTCTACTTCAATGTCGACGGTGACGCGCCCGAGGGGTCGCTGCGGATCTACGGCACCGAGATCAGCGAGAACACCGCCGGCGGTGGCACCGGCGGCGGGATCTTCCTCAAGTCCAACGCCGGCGCGTTCGTGCTGGCCGACAGCGAGGTCACCGACAACTCCTCGGTGTCCGACGGCGGCGGGATCATGTTCTACTCGCTGGAGGCCGCCGGCTACATCCGCGACTCGGACATCAGCCACAACATCGCCGAGGTCGACGGCGGCGGGATCGCGCTGTACGGGTCCGGTGATGAGGTGCCGCTGGTCATCGAGCGCTCCACGATCGACCTCAACATCGCCTACGACGAGGGTGGTGGGCTGTACCTGTGGCAGCCGCGCGGCCCGGTGACCATCAGCCAGACCACCGTGTCCGGCAACCGTGCCGTGGGGGGCGAGGGCGGCGGTGACGGTGGGGGCATCTACTTCTACGACCTCGGCGACACGCTGACGATCCGCGAGTCCACCATCTCCGGCAACAGCGCCGAGAGTGGCGAGGGGGGCGGCATCTACATCAACTACGCCGGCGAGGACGTGCTCATCTCGTCGAGCACGATCTCGGGCAACGACGCGTACGGCTTCGGCGGTGGCCTCGCCGTCTACTACGTGGACTCGGAGAACACGTTCCGCGTGGAGAACTCCACGATCGTGGACAACACTGCCGGCTACCTGGGTGGTGGCATCGCGCTGTACGACGGCGAGATCGACCTGGACCACACGATCGTCGCCAACAACTCTGCGGACGGCGGCAACCTGGACGAGGTGCGTCTCACCGCGGCCGGCGACGACCTGTACGCAGGGGGTGCCATCTACGCCGACTGGTCGCTGATCGAGGCGGACGCGCCCACCGGCGGCTCCGACAACCTCACCCCCGCCGACCCGCTGCTCGGCCCGCTGGCCGACAACGGCGGCCCGACGCAGACCCACCTGCCGCTCGCCGGCTCGCCGGTGATCAACGCCGGCGACCCGGCCTTCGGCGCCGCCCCGGCGACGGACCAGCGCGGCGTCGCCCGCATCGAGGGTGGCCGCATCGACATCGGTGCCGTGGAGACCACGCCGACCCCGGTCAACGACGCCTACGTCACCTCCATGAACGTGGGCATCAACCAGGTGGCGCCCGGCGTGCTGTTCAACGACGGCGCGGCGTCCGGCGATGTGGCCGAACTGGTCTCCGGCGCGGCGCACGGCCTGGTGGTGCTGAACCCCAACGGCTCGTTCACCTACACCCCGAACCCGGGCTACGTGGGTGCCGACCAGTTCGTCTACCGGGTGCTCTCCGGCGACGTGGAACTGGGCACGGCCACCGTCAGCATCACGGTGAACGGTGCCGCCGGCGGTGGGCAGATCCCCGCCACCGGCACGGGCTCGCTGTCGCTCACCCTCACGGCCACCGGGCTGCTCGGCGCGGGCATGGCGCTGTCGGCAGCGTCGCGCCGCCGCCGCCCCGCCTGAGCGCCGCTCACTGCTCCGGGCGCGCCGTGCCCCACAGGATCAGCGCGGCCGCAAGGCACAGGTACACCAGGATCGTCACCGAGAACGGCGTCACCGTGCCGTTGAAGAACGTCGTGGCCAGGTAGCCCAGCAGCGCGCCACCGGCGCTGTTGACCGTGGAGATGATCGACGAGGCCGTGCCCGCCACATGCGGGACGGGCGCCATCGCGATGGTGTTGCTGTTGGGGCTGAGGCCCTGCCCGATGGCCAGTGTGACGCCGAGGACCACCGTCCACAGCACCAGGTTGGGTTTGCCGCTGCCGAGGACGCTCACCACCACGAGCGCGGAACCGGCGACGACGCCGCTGGTGGCCAGCCAGCGGACCAGGCGGTGCACGCCGTAGTGCCGCACCAGCCGGGCGTTGTTCAGCGAGCTGAGCGCCAGCACCACGGCGATCGCCGAGAAGAACACGGGGAACCATTCGCGGGCGTCGTACACGTCCTCCACGATCACCTCGCTGCCGCTGAGGTAGGCGGAGAGCACACCGAAGAGCAGCGTCATGGCGAGGATCAAGGTGATCGTCTGGCGGTGGGTGACCACCTCGCGGGTGGCCGTGCGCACCGAGTGCCAGGTGAACGGCCGGCGGCGGTCCTCCGGCAGGGTCTCGGGCAGGCGGCGCGACCACAGCAGCAACCCCAGCGTCACCACCCCGGGGAACCAGAACACGGCCCGCCACGGCAGTGCGTGCACCAGGCCGGCACCCACCAATGGGGCGGCGATCGGCACCAGCAGGAACACGGCCATGATCAGCGACATCAGCCGGGCCATGGAGTCGCCTTCGAATCGGTCGCGGATCATGGCGACGCTGAGCGACCGCGGCCCGGCCGCCCCCACACCCCACAGGAAGCGGGACAGCACCACCAGCGGCCAGCTGGGCGACAGCGCGGCCAGTGCGGCGGCGATGGCGTAGATGATCAGCCCGGCGACCAGCGGTGGGCGGCGCCCGTAGCGGTCCGAGGCGGGGCCGTACAGCCATGGCCCCACGGCCATGCCGAGGAAGTAGGCGTTGACGATCCATGCCACGTCCGTGGAATCCGGCGCCATGCCGAACGTGGACCGCATGTCCGGGAACGCCGGCAGCATGAGGTCGATGCCCAGCGCGGACATGGCCATCAGGCCGGTGACGAGGGCGATGAACTCCTTGCCCTCGGCAACGCCCTTCTGCCGGGCCGGCGCGGAGGTGGCGGCCGGCGAGAGGGTCATGCGCTCACCTTACGGTCAGATGCTGCGACCCTCCGAGTCCCAATACGGGGCGCGCAGTTCGCGCTTCAGCAGTTTGCCCGCTTCGCTGCGCGGCATCTCGGTGACCACGTCGAAGCTGCGCGGCACCTTGTAGCCGGCCAGGTGCTGGCGGGCGTGGGCCACCACGGCCGCCTCGGTGGCGGTGTCCCACACCGCGCCGGGGGCCAACTGCACGGCCGCCTTCACCTGCTCGCCGAACTCCTCGTCGGGCACGCCGAACACCGCGGCGTCCACGACCGCCGGGTGGGCGGTGAGCACACCTTCGATCTCCGCCGGGTAGATGTTGACGCCGCCGGAGATGATCATGTCGATCTTGCGGTCGCTGAGGAACAGGTAGCCCTCGTCGTCCAGGTAGCCGATGTCGCCCAGCGTGAACATGCCCTCCAGCCGGTGCGCGTCCTTGGTCTTGTCCGGCTCGCCGAGGTACTCGAAGTCGGTGCCCATCGTGTTGCGGATGTGGATGGTGCCGGGCACGAACGGCGGGGCACCTTCCTCACCGACCGCACCCTCGCCGATGGCCCCGCCCTCGTCGTCCTCCGGCTGGATGCGGACGATGAAGTTGGGCAGCGGCTTGCCCACCGACCCGGGCTTCTGCAGCCAGGTCTCGGCGGTGATGACGCTGACCACCCCGCCCTCCGTGGCGCCGTAGTACTCCGTGATGGTCGGCCCCCACCACTCGATCATCTGCCGCTTCACCTGCGGGCTGCACGGCGCGGCGCCGTGGAGCACGAGCTCCAGCGAGGCGCCGCTGAACGCCGCCTTCGCCGCTTCGTCGGCGCGTAGCAGACGGACGAACTGGGTGGGCACGAGGTGCACGTTGGTGATCGCGTGCTCGTCGATCAGGCGCAAGGTCTCCTCCGGCACGAAGCGCTCCTGGACCACCACGCTGGAGCCGCCGATCATCGGGAAGAAGGAGAACGCCCACTGGGCCGAGTGGTAGTGCGGGCCGCACAGGAGGGTGCGGCCATTCGGCGGGAAGCCCATGTTGACCATGCCGGCGGCCATCAGCTCGTAGACCTCGGGCGGAACGCCGCCGGCGCCGAACGCGGTGTTGCGCACCCCCTTCGGACGGCCGGTGGTACCCGACGTGTAGAACATCACGCCGCCCATCTGCTGGTCCTCCGGCTCGGCCGGCGACTGGGCGGCGAGCGCGTCCTCGTAGGTTGAGTGGCCACCCCGTTCGTGATCGGTGAAGTCGAAGCGGGGGATGCCGAGGTCCTCTGCCACGCCCTCCGCCGCAGCGGCGTAGGTTGGGTCGACGAACAGCGCCCTGGAGCCGGAGTTCTCCACGACGTAGCGCACCTCGTCGGCGGCGAAGTGCCAGTTGATCGGCACCATCAGCACGCCGGAGTGGGCGACCGCCTGCATCATCTCGTACACCTCGCGGCGGTTGCCGGAGAGCAGGGCCACCCGCTCGCCCTGGCCCACGCCCAGAGATCGGAGCACGCCGATCAACTGGTTGACCCGGTGGTCCAGTTCGCCCCACGAGGTGACGCCGTGGCGGTCGGTGACGGCGGGCTCGCCGGCTCGGGCCCCACCGTCGCCGGTGACCATCTTCTGCAGCAGTCGTGCCATGCGCCGAGGCTAGTGATCCGGCGTCAGCGAGCTTGCCCCGTGGGGCCAGCAGGCCCGACACGAAGTCCCAGTTCCAGGCCCCACGGGTGCTCGTGCAGCAACTGGAAGCCCAGCCGCTGGTAGAAGGCGATGGCCCCGGTGTTGCCCCGCCCGACGCCGAGGTGGACGCCCGGCACCCTGAGGGTGCGGAGGCGCTCGAGCAAGGTCGTCATCAGCTCCCGGCCGTGCCCGTGGCGCTGCGCCGCGGGCAGCAGGTCGATGTGGAGGTGGGCGGGGTAGTCGTCTGCGAACTGCGGGGCGGTGTACCCACGGTGGATCATCCGGATCATGGCGGCGTCGCGGCTGCGGTCTCCGGCGGGGGGCAGTGGGTACTGACGGCGGAGCGCGGGCAGCCACTGCGAATCCATCCACCCGGCGAAGGCCACGGAGTCGCGGGTTCCGAGCACGTACCCCACGACACCTCCGCCCCCGCCCGGGCCATCTGCGAGTACCCACGCCAGATCCGGCTCGTGGACCGCGTAGGGGGCGGCCCAGAAGTGCCCCAGCAGGTTCGGGTCGTCGAACTGATCGCTGGCATCCGCGCCCTCGTCGCCGGTGAGCAGGCAGATGCGGTACAGATCGTCGAGGTCCGCGGGTTCGTAGGGCCGGATGTGCATCTCCCGCCCCGTTGCCCCCATCACCGTTCGCGGCCACCTAGCGGTGGCCGGCCACCATGTAGAACCAGATGGGGAACTTGGCGCCGGAGTCGCGGATGGCAGCGCGGGCGGCGAGGATCGTGCGGCCGGCTTCGGTCTGGTCGTAGAACCAGTCCTCCATGGCCCGGCCCACGGGCGGCGGGCCGTCCACCAACTCCACCGCGGCCTCCTCGTAGTAGTTGCGGATGTCGTGGCACACGGCCACGGTGTTGCCGCCCGGCAGCCCGGCTTCCTTCCAGTCGGCCCCGTTGGCGATGTCGTGCAGCACGCCGAGCGCCGCGGGCACGCCGTCCGCATCCGTCACCCGGCCGACCGCGGTGACGCCTCGCCTGGCCAGCAGGCGGTCGTAGGCCTTGCGCAGGCCGCGGGCCTCGTCCACGGCCGGCGGCAGCGAGGGGTCGAACCGGGGTGGCAGCGCGCAGGCCAGCGGCTGCTCATCGCTCTCGATGACCTCGGGGTGGTCCACCAGCACCGGCCCGCTGGGCGCGTCGAGCAGGGCGAACGCCCGGGCCAGCACGTCGTGCTGGAACTCGGGGTCGTTCGGGCGACCAAGGGGGCGACCCAACGGGAACTCGCAATGGAGGGCCCGCGGCGGCGAGACCTTCTCGCACATCGGGCGGATGGAGGACAGCACCACCGTGGCGATCCCGGCGGCTTCGAACACATGGGCGAGCACACTCACGGTGCGCGTGCACAGCGGTCAAACGGGCGTGAGCAGCACCACGTCCACGCCGTCGGCCTTCAGCGCCGCGGCGGCGCGGGGGCCACTGTCCAGGCGGATGGTGGCCACGTCGTCGGGCTGGTTGCCGGCGAAGGAGAGATGGCGCGGCGCCACCGCGCCGATGACCCCCCGCGCCGCCAGTTCCTCCAGCCGGTCGATCGGGTACACGACGTTGAGGTCCAGCACGATCCCCGTGTGGTCGAAGTTCGGGCTCCAGTGGCCCATCACCAAGTCGCGCCGGTTGCGGTCGATGACCCGGTAGGAGGTGTCCGCGTTGGTGAAGGCATCGTCGTCGGGCGTGTGCAGCGCGGCGGAGGTGACGATGGCGACGGTGCTCTCCGACAAGGGCTTGGGCGTCACCCACGCCGGGTCGGGGAACTCGGGGGCGGGCAGCCCCGCCGCATAGGCACGCATCGCCTGATCGCCGTTCATGTGCAGCCTCCGTCCATCGGTGCCGAGCGTAGTCAGCCCGGCACCGGCGGAGGGAGGCCATCACGCCACCGGAGTGCAACTGGCAGCCACCGAGTTCAGGAAGTACTGGTCGGTCGGGCCGGAGAAGCTGAGGAGGTAGCTGGTGTCGAGATCGACCAGATCGGTCGACAGGTAGGTGGCGTTGCCGAACGCGAGCACCACCTTCTGCGTGCCGGGCGGAACCGCGAAGTACAGGTCGAAGTTCGTGGCGTCGGTCGGCACCACCAGCGCCTCCTCCACCAGCGTCTGCGTCGTGCCCGGATCGCCGACGAAGCCGTCGTACGCCCACACCGTGAGCACGAACGGGAAGGCGCCGCTGTACTCGCAGTAGGTCTCGCCGCTCTCGTCGGGATTCACCACCTGGGTGAAGCCGACGACCCGCAGCCAGTCTCCGGTGTGGGCGATGTCCAACTGGAACTCGAACGGGCCGAACTGGCCCCCGATGTCGAATACCTTGCGGTACACCACGTCGTTGCCCGGCGCGGGGAAGGTGACGCTGAACTCGATCCACTGGGCTCCGCTGTCGTCGACATCGGCGAACCCCTCGAAGGAGCCGTTCTCGTCGGTGAACGCGTACTCCACCGTGCCGGACGACCCTTCGAACGGGTCCTCCGGGCCGTAGACGGACCGCCACGACAGCACGGGTGCCACTGTCGGTGAAGCGCCGTTCTCGCTGATCGTGCCGGTGATCACGGCGTTGCCGCTGACACTGCTCACGAAGTCCACTGCGTGGGTGGACACCACGCCGGTGACGTCCAGTTCCACCGGGGCGACGCCCAGCAGGTTCGGCGCCAGCGTGACAGTCTGCGTGCCCGGCCGGAGGAACAGCTCCAGCGAGTACTCGCCGGTCTCATCGGTGGTCGCGAACACGCTCTCGCTGAAGCTGGTGACGCCCGGCGCGGCGTGGGTGACATCGATCGTGAAGAAGTGGTCCGGCATCGGGCCGGACATGTTGGACACGGTGCCGCTCACCACCATCGAGAGCGTGGCGATGTTCCATGCCGGCGCCACGGTGAGCTGGCCCGGTGTGGTGTCCACGTCGAGCTGGAAGTAGCGCCACGGCGAGTACCCCACACCGAGGATCACGATCACGTCCACGTCCTCGGCGTTCGCCGGAATCGCGGTGGTGACGGAGAACTCCCCTGTCACCGGGTCCGGTGCCACTGGGACGAACTTGGACCCCAGGCTTGCGCCGCCGGCCGCGTAGGAGCGGATCTCGATCGACTCGCTGGTGACCGGCTCGCCGCGGAAGTGCATGGTGCCCGACACGGTGAGGCCCGTGGACTCGTAGTCGGCGTCGAGCGTCACCTCGTTCACGCCGAGCACCAGTGGATCGACCGTCGTCGAGGGGTAGTCGAGCGAGCTGATGCCGAGCCGGGCGGCGACCTTCGCATCGTCGGCGAGGCGTGGCCCGACGGCGGTGAACTCGTATCGGCCGGAGGAGTCCGGTGTGACCGTGACGCTCCGGATCTGCGGGAAGACACCGCTCGGCTCGAGGCGCTGATTCCATTCGATGTCGAAGGTGACGGCGCTGGTGACGGGCACCCCGTCCGTCTGGAGCGTGCCCACCACATGGAGAAGGGGCGGGACGTAGTCGTCGTCGAACGCCACGTCGTTGATCCCGTCGACCAGCCCGGTGAACGACTGGTCGACGCGATCGTTGACGAACTCACCGAGCTGGCTGGCGAGTTCGACGCTGACGGTGCCGTCGGGCACGAGGAAGGCGGTGTCGTAGTGGCCCGATCCGTCGACGGTGACGGTCACGGAGGAGCTGTAGCTCGGGGTCGTACCGCCCGTCGGATAGGCCTTGAGGTACAGCGAGGTCGAACCCGCCACGGGCTCGCCACCGGACAGAAGGATCCCGGTGGCGTGGACGGCGCGGCCGGGAAGGGCGACGTCGAACGTCAGCGTGCTGACCCCGGCCGAGAGGCCCGTGTACGCCTGCTCGGGGCGGGCGTACGGCGACGGCCCGACGTTGGCCTGCACTTCGAGATCGACGGTGTCGTCCGGCGGCGTGAACTGCAACAGGTACGTGCCGCCGCTGTCCACTTGCACCGGCTCCACCCTGGTGTACGAGCCGCCGAAGGTGGTCCACCCGGAGATCACGAGGGTGAGCGGCCCGGGCCATGGCTGCCCATCGATGGTCACCGTGCCGGCGATGTCGATGCGCTGGTCGGCGATGATCGCGTCGAACGTCACCGGCTGGTCGCCGGCCGTCAGCCCTGTCACGCTGAGCGTCGGGTAGTCGGCGGGGTTCGGGCCCAGCGCTGCCGCGAGATCGGCACCCGTGGCCCAGGCGGGCAGCACGACGTCGAGTGCGTAGCCACCGTCGTTGGCCGGGTTGACGTCGAACTCCATTGGCAGCGGATCGTGGCCGTCGGCGGTGGCTGTCACAGTGACGGTGGTGTTGCCCGGCGGCGCGGCACCCCCGACGAGGATCTCGCCGGTGATCCTGAGGTACGGGCCCGAGAAGACGCCGTCGGCGGTGACCGCGTTCGGCCCGCCAACGAGGCTGCCGACCACCGTGGCCGGCTCGGGGTCCAACGGCTGGCCGAGGTCCACAGTGACGATGGCCGAAGTGGCATCGCGGGGCAACGTCATCGATCGTGCGTAGGCACCCGACCCAGGGTCCAGCACCGCGGAGGTCGTGGAGGTCCACGAGCCCCCGCCGGCTCGCTCCGCCACCACGACCAGGTGCACGCCGTGGTCGTAGGCGGCACCGTTCACAGTGACGATGCCCGTGATCTGCAGCACCGGCGGATGGTGCTCCCCGAGGAACACGGCGACGTTGCTGCCGGGGGCCAGCCCGTCGAACACCTCGGTGACCGGGGTGTCCGCCGGGAGACCGACGTTCCACTTCACGCGGAGCGCTGCGGTCTCGTCGGGGAGCACGAGATGTTCCACGAACTCGCCGAACGAGTCCGGCAGGGTGCTCTTGGAGGTACTCCAGATCACCGTGCCGATCGAATCCAGCGCCTCGTAGACGACCGTCGTGGTGGTGGTGTAGGGGACCAGCCCGGGGCCGCGAAGTTGACCCTGGAGGTCAACGATCACGGGCAGCGGCAGGTCGGCGGAGAAGGTTGCCTCGTTCGGACCGTCCACCAGGCTCGGCATGGTCAGCGCCGGCCAGGCGTCGGGCTCCGGCCCCACCCTCGCCTGCACCACCGTGCTCACTGCGGCACGGGGCAGAACGAGGTCCACCTGGTACGAGCCGTCCGCCGGGCTGACGAAGACCGTGGTGGTGCGGTTCGTGGCGCCGGTGCCCCCGCCGACCAGTTCGACCTGGCTGGTGGTGCGGAACACCGTGTTCCCGCCCATGGGCAACCCTCCGGCCGTGAACGTGCCGGAGAGGCGCGCCACCGGGGGGTTGTAGTCGTCGTCGAACGTGATCGCGTTGGATCCGGCGACGAGGCCGTCGAACCTGCGGAAGAGAGGGTCGTTGGTGAACGGGCTGATGGCGGTGGACAGCTCCACTGCCACAGTGGCCGTCGGGGCCAGCAGCACGATCGTGTACCGGCCGCTCGAGTCCGGCTGCACGTCGACCGTCGTGGCGCCGAGCAGTGCCCCCGCTCCGTCCAGCCGGCGGACGGTGAGCACCTCACTCGTCGTGATGGGTGTGCCGTGGTCGGAGAGCGTTCCACTGATCACCAGCCCGACAGCGGCGTAGGCGACGTCGAGCGTGACCTCGTTCGTGCCGTTGACCGGCGAGGTGACCATTGTGGACACATGGTCGGCCGCGGAGAACCCGGCCTCGGCGGTGACGGTGATCGACGCCGCGTCCGCGGGGGCGGGAATGCGCACGGAGTACACGCCGGAGGCGTCAGGGGTCACCGTGGCCGTCGTCGTGTACCCGCTCGGCTGGGCGGTGATGCGCACGCCGAACGGAGTGCGCGACGGCAGGCCGCCGCCGGTGACCGCACCCGTCACGAGCACCTCGGGCGCACCGAGGATGGCGTCGAACGGAACGTCCTGGTACCCGGGCACGAGGGGATCCACGGTGAGGTTCGGGTATGCGGCGGGCAGCACGCCCATCTCCATCTTCAGCACTGCGCTGGTGCTGTCCGAGGGCAGATCGATCAGGGTGGAGTACGTGCCGGCGAGGTTGCCGCCGATCGACCGGGTGATCGTCAGTGGTGCGCCACTGGATCGTTGGACCTCCAACTGCAGCCGGGTGGACGACGTGTACGGCTGCCCGTTCAGCTCGCGGACGCCGGCGACGTAGAGCACCGGCGCATCGACGATCACGTCATGCGCCACGGGCTGCGCCCCGGCGGCGAGGCCGCCGATCGAGGTGACCACCGCCGGGTTGCTGGCGTGCCCGAGGCGCGATGACAGCACTGCACTGATGGCGTCATCCGGTAGCAGCACGCGCTGGGCGTAGGCGCCGGTGGCCGCCGCCGGGTGGGCGTTCACGAGCGTCGCCCAGGTGCCGCCGCCGGCGAGCGTGGCGGTGACCGTGATCGGCAGGCTGCCGGGAGCGGCGCCGTTGTAGCGCGCCGTGCCGGTGATGTCGATGGCCGGTGGATGGTGCGCGAAGGTGGCGGTCCGCACGTTGGTGCCGTCGACGAAGCCGTCGAACGTCGCGCTCGGCTGAGCCTGCCCGTCGAGGCCGATCCGCCACACGGCGGTCATCTGCTCCAGGTCTGCCGGCACCGGCACGGTGATGGTGAACGTGCCGTCGGGCGCTGGCGTGGGGCGCCAACGCCCGGCGATCACGACGTCACCGCTGATGGTGGTTCCCGTCAGGTCCAGCGCCATCCGTGCCGTGAACGGATCCCCCAGCTGGGTCGCGGTGCCGTCGATGCGGACGGAGCGCACCGCCCCGATCGGCATGACCAGGTTCACCGAACGGGCGACGCGCTGCCCGAAGGCGGGCGGTGAGGCCCACGACGCCGACCCGCTGACGGCGACCACCTCGCTGCCCGGTGCCGACGCGGCCACCGTCGCGCTCAGCGGGAAGGCCACCCCGGAGCCGGTCCCCAGTTCAGCGAGGTCGGGGAACATGCTGCACGAGTAGCGGCCGGAAGCGTCCACCGTCGCGGTGCACGCCGTCAGCCCGTCGGCATCGGCGACCACCGTCGCACCGAGCACCGGCACGTCCGGATCGTCGAGGTGGACGGAACCGGTCACCATGTACGTGCACGTGTACTGGGTGAGGTCGGCGGGAGCGCCGCCGATGGCCAACTCGAGGGCCAGCAGGTCGATCATCCGGGACGTCGCCTCGAAGGCGCCGTCGCAGACCGACGTGATCGGCCCGAGCATCTCCGAGGCTTGCAGGCGGTACGGGGCGAGCGCCTCGGAGTCCGGCCGGGGCTCGTTCGGGGCGGTGAACACCGACGAGCCGACCGTGAACGGTGAGTCCGCCAGGTCGGTGAGGCGCCACGAGTCCGTGAACGAGTACAGCCCCACATCGTGCTGGAGCGCTTCCTCAATCGTGATCGTGCCACCCGTGCGGAGGGTGAGGTCATTGGCCGGGTCACCGTCATGCGTGCCGAGGAGACCGGTGAGCGAACCGTCGGCGGGCGTGGTGATGAGGACGCTGAGACCTGGGTCGATCGAGAACGTCACGCTGCGGAACGTGGTGATGTGCGCGAGCAGCGCCGGGGCCGCCAGGTCAAGAGAGCCGTCCTCGTTGCGGGTGAGGATGACCCCGTCGCCGATCGTCATGGCCACGCCGCGCGGCGCCAACTCGAGCTCGGCGCCGTCGACGAACACGCGCAGACCGGGCCGCGCGTACACCTCCACCTGGTGGCCGGCGGTCTCGACGGACAGGCCGGTGGTGGAGGTCGGGCGGAACAGGCTGAGCCCGCCGGTGCGAGCCGTCTCGAACCGGGCGACGATGCGGGTGTCGCCCGTGGCGGACTCGGCGAGGGTGTACTCGCCGAGCACCTGCGCGTCGTACAGCAGGCCGTCGAACGAGGCCACGTGGGGGTCGCCGTACGTGCCGCTCGGCTCATCCACGCACCCGCCGCACGGCGGCGTCGGCGGCGTCGGCGGCGGGTCGCACGGGAGCTCTGCGCCGCGGCGCTCGGGATACGTGACCAGCACGGAGTCGGAGCCGCGGTGCGTCGTGGAGAACGTCACCAGCCGGGTCACCTCCGCCAGCACCTGACCACACTCCGGCGGATCTCGGTCGGGGATCACCGCGGTCAGCACGCTCTGCTCAGCCGACGTGGACTCGTTGCCGCGCAGGAAGCCGGTTCCAGGATTCGCCGCGGCAGTCCAGGTGTCGTCAGCGTCGCCGGCGGTGTCGATGGTGATCGAAACGGGTGCGGTGCCGGCATCCGGACCGACACGGAAGTAGTCACGGCGGCAATCACCGTCCACCGTCACGATCGTCTCGGTGGAGGTCTCGCCGATGTACACGCGGTACACCTGGGTGAAGACCTCGTCGACGCCATCCGGGCAGGTGACACTGGCGTCGATCTGCACGGGTTGGTCCTCGTCAGGGAACGAGCCACCCGAGGGAGTGAGCGCGATGCCGATCTCGCCGTGCGCGGGGAAATCCGGCCGTAGCGACCAGACGGAGCTCGTGTAGCCCTCCTGCTGGACGGCGAACGTGCTCGTCGGCTGGGAGCGGGTGAGCTCGATGGTGGCGGGCTCGATGGTGACGTTCTGGGCGCACTTCAACTCGAACGAGCCGGCCCATCCCGGCACCGTGACCGGACCGACTTCGGTCTCCGCCACGAGCCCGATCTGCTTGCCGGATCCCACGGCGTCGCACAGCGCCTGCGTGATCGGCTTGCTGGCGACCAGCGTGCTGTCGCCATCCACCGCCCACGTGAACTTGTCGAACGCTTCGTAGGTGCCGTCGCGGCGCACATAATCGGTCGCAGCCTCGGGCAGCACGGGCACCGCCGCGTCCGGCAGGGTGGTCGCCACACGCACTTCGAGGGTCTCGCCGACCGTCATCTCGAACGGTTGCGACAGGGCCTCACCGTTGGACGTCGCCGTGATGCCGCCGTCCTTCTTGTCCACCGGCTTGAGGAACGTCTCCACCGGCACCTCGATGCTGATCAGATCGACCGCGAAGGAGCCCGTGATGCCGAGGGTGTCCTTGAAGAACACTTGGAACAGATCGGCCGAGAGCGTGACATTGCCGACGATGGAGACCTCAGCCTTCGCGCCGGACGCTTCGTTCGCCAGCACGCTGGCGGAGTTCTCCAGTGCCACCACACCCTTCACGCCCATCGCCACGACCAACGGCTGGAACAGGCCGAGGTCGGGGACGCCGATCTCCTCGCCGAGGACGCGGGCGAACCCGCCGCCGACGCGGATGCCAGCCCTCAGCTCGGCGCGCAGGGTGGCCGAGAACTCCACGGCCAAGGGGATGCCGGCGCCGTTCGACGCCTCGGTGGGCGTGAACACCGGGTCGCACGTGACCGTGGGGCCGACCTTCTCGGAGATGGGCTCGAGGCCGCGCAGCGTCGTCCACGTGAAGCCCGTCAGCAGAGAGCCGTCCGCGACACAGGTGGCGCCGACGGTCAGCGCCGGGCCGGCGGCAGCCTTCAACTCGAGCGCGAGCACCAGGGCAGCCGTGAGCTCCCCGTCCGCCAGTGCGGCCAGGGCGCCGGTGACGGGCACGGCGATGGACTTCGACGCCAGCTCGCACTCGAGTGCGCCGGCCGCCGCGGCCTGCAGCTTCACCTCGGGACCGAACTCGAACCTGGTGGTGTAGCCGAGCTCGACGATCACGCCCTGGTGCTCGCCGGCCTCCACCGAGGCCAGTACGCCGCGGCCCTTCGGCTTCACGTTCGACGTCAGCTTGGCCAACTTCACCTCGCCGCCGATGAAGCTGCCGCTCGTCTCGCACTCCGTCCCGAGGACCGTCACCTTCGACTCGGCGCGTGCCCGGTCGCCGCGGCGGGGAACCAGCTGCTCGGTGGGCAACGGTGGGCACTCCGCGGCCGGGATGCCGTCGGCGCACTCGTAGGTCGTCGTGTCACCGAAGAACCCCATGGCATCCAGGTCGTCCACCGACAGGCCGGCGGCGAGATCGGTGTAGATCGTGTTGAGCGGGGTGACGAGGATGCTGATCAGCGAGCGGCCGTCGCGCTGCAGGGTCGGCAGATCTGGTGGTTCGATCACCTGCCCCATCACGGGCGTCTCCCCGACGTTGACGACGTACGTGTCGGCGGCCGGCGGCGCGCCGTTGAGCACCACTGCCATCACGGTGTCGCCCCCGGCGGGGTCGACGTCGGTGCCGCTCGGCAGGTCGACGCGCGCGGTCAACTCCTCGAGGGTGAACGGCGCAAGGTCGGCCGTGGTGCTGCCGACCTTGGGGTAGGCGATGCGGGCATCGCCGAGCACCTCGACCCCCGGCTGGAGCCGTGCCGAGGTGAGCCACAGCGGACCCACCAGCTCACCGTCAATTGCGATGCTGACGACCTCCTCGCCCACCTCGGAGCCGCCGGTGGCGGTGATCGTGCCGTCTGGTGCGATGTCCAGATCGATGCCCGCATCTGCGTTCGGGGTGACCACGATGGAGTCGGGGACCGGGGTGCCGTCCCGCTCGCCATCGGCGTTGACGTGGAACAGTTCAGCGGTGCCGGTCTGGCCATCCTCGGTGAGGAGGATGGAGTCCGGCAGGAGGTGCCAGCCCTCGGCCAACGCCGGGGTTGCCGGGCCACCGTCGGGCAGAGCGGTGGTGTAGCCGGTGACGTCGGCGATGAGGTGGGTGGTGGTGCTGGTGTAGAGGCAGAGGGTGCCGGTGGGGGAGAGGGGGGCGACGAGTTCGTTGGCGGTGGGGCCGTGGGTGGTGAGGGGGGACAGGTTGAGGCTGCTGGCGGTGGGGCGGGTGCCGCAGGGGTAGGTGGTGATGTAGCCGGGGCCGGTGCCGATGGCGGTGAGGTTGATGATGGCGGCGGTGGCGCCGGTGTCGGGGACGCCGCCGCGGCCGGCGATGGTGAGTTCGAGGGTGGTGCCGGGTGTGCGTTCGCCGCCGCCTTGGAAGTCGCCGTCGATGGTGGTGGCGCCGGGGATGGTGCGGGTGTCCAGCAGGCGGGCCGGTTCGAGGGCGACGAGCGCCTGCTGCTCGGCCACGTCGACGGCCGCCGGGGTGGCGGCGTGCGCCTGGCGGGCCGGTGCGGCGACCAGCGGCGCCAGCACCATGGCCGCAACCACCATGATCACCAGTGCCGCAGTGCCGAAGCCGGCGGTTCGTGGACGTCGGCGCCCGCCGTCCACGCGGTGTGGGGGAACAACGGCGGCAGCGGGGCGGTGGGTCCGCGCGCTCATCAGCCTGTCGGCGGCGGCGCCGCTGGCCGCGAGGGCGATCTGCAGCGATTGCCGATCCGGTGCTTCGTAGAGCGACCAGCACGACTCGTCGGCGTCCACCACGATCGACTCGACGTAGCGAACGCCGGCGTCGCGCAGGTGGGGATCGTCGGCCTGCAGGCGCTGGAGAAGCGCGTCGACCTCCTCGGGGGACCAACCGACCAGGAAGCGCTCCACGGCGAACTCGCTCATCCGCTGATGGTCCCGCCGCTGGCCCGCACGCGGCATCGGGGTAATCCACACGCGGAGGTGTGGCTGGCGTCGCGCGCTGCGGCTCAATCGGCGGAGAGTGACTGCAGCTTCACTGCCAGTGCCGTTCGGGACGTCACGCCGAGCTTGCGGTAGATACGAGTGAGGTTGGATTCGACGGTCCTGCGGCTGATGAACAGGGTCGCGGCCACCTCGTCGTTGGTCCGCCCCTCCGCCACCAGTGCGGCGATCTGCTCCTCCGTGGCGGTCAGCGCCGGCCCGCCTGCGCTCGCTGCCTGGCCGGTGGACCGCTGCAGGTCCGCGGCCGTCCGAGTGGCCAGCGGCTCGGCACCGACCGCACGGAACAGTTCGAGCGCTGCGGCCAGATGGGTGCGGGCCCGGGCTCGCTGGTTGGCGCGCCGGGCGACGCGCCCGGCGTGCAGGCGAGTACGGGCCTCCTCGAAGGGCATGGAGAGCGCGGTGAACCCGTCAGCCGCCCGTTCGAGGAGGGCGAGCGCCTCGTCGGCGCGGCCCGCCGCGCCGGCGCACAGCCCCTCCGCCCGCTCGGCCTCGGCGCGGGCCCGCGGCCGCCCGGAGCGCTCGGCTGCGGAGCGCAGCTCGGCGGCGACCTCCCGCGCATCATCCAGACGCCGTGTTCGGACCAGCGCCTCCATCAGGTCGAAGTGGTAGCCGATGCAGCCCGGCTCCAGCATCCCGAATGCGAGGGCCTCGTGCCGGGCGCGGCTCAGGTGTTCGACTGCCGTCTCCCACTCGCCGCGCAGCACGGCGATGCGGCCGAGGCGGGCATGCGCGTCAAGCAGGTTGAGCGACACCAGCTCATCGATCGGCACCATGGTGGCGATGCGTTCGTCGGCCAGGCGGTGCAGGCCGCGGGCCTCGTCGATGGTCGCCAGTTCGCTGGCGAGCTGGCCGGCCTTGGTGGGGTTGCCGATCGACTGGGCGATCGCCAACGATGACTCCCCGTGCTGCTCCGCCAGCGCCCAGCGGCCCGTCCGCTCGTAGAGCGAGATGAGCTGGCTGTGGGCATTGAGCTCGGCGACGAGGGCGCCGCAGCGCGAGGCGTCCGCCACCTCCTCGAGCTGCAGGCGGATCGCGTCCTCGTGGCGATCGGCGAAGGAACACAGTTCGCCCACCATCGCACGCGGCGACGGGGCCATCGTCGGGCCGGCGTAGCCGGCGACCAGGTCGAGCAGCTCGTCGATGTCCACCGCCTCGGCAGCGATCATCCTGGCGACGGCCTGTGCAATGGTCGCCTTCGCGGATCGGGCCTCATCACCGATGCGGCCGGCGATGGCGGCAGCGTCCGACGCGGCTGTTGCCGCACCCGGCAGCTGGGTGGCGAACAGTCGCATCCGTGAGAGGGCGAGGAGGGCGTCGATCAGCTCGGTGGATTCCGCGGGGCACTCCGCGGCCCAGCGTTCGATCTCGGGGAGGCTGGCGACCGGCCCGTCGAGGCTGATCGTGGAGATGGCGATGATCCGCAGCGCGAGCAGCCGTTGCTCCGCATTCAGCCGATCGAGCAGATCGAGGGCGAGGCGGCGCGCCGCGTCGTGGGCGCCCGCTCCCCATTCGAGGTCGGCGGTCTGCAGCAGCCGGCGGGTCCTCGCCTGGGCGTCGCCCTCGGGGGTGAGCTCTGCTGCGGTGCGCGCCAGGCGGGCGGCGAGGGTCTGCGCACCACGCGCCACCGCCTGCTCCGCGGCGTGTTCCAGTTGGGCGGCTGCGGCCTCGTCGGCACCGTGGTGAGCTGCGGCGAGGTGGACGCCGCGAGCCACGGGATCGGCCGTGACCTCCGCGCAGCGCCGGTGCAGGGCGCGGAGCTCCAAGGTGGACAAGTGGTCCAGCAGTGCCGTGGCCACCAGCGGATGGGTGAGCGCCACCACGTCACCGGAGATCGTGAGCAGCCCGGCTCGCTCCCCACCGGACAGCCCGGCCACGACGGCGGCCTCGCCGTACAGTGTGACAAGTGTGGGAATGTCCGCACGTGCCAGCAGGGCTGTGGTGCACAAGACCTCCCGCCATGTGGGGTCCAGTCGGGAGGCCGCGGCAGCCAACAGCTCCGTGGCAGAGCGCGGCGCGAGCGCCTCCTGCAACGGAACCCCCTTGACGATCAGCCGGCCGCTCTCGAGGACGTGGAGGGGGTTGCCGCCGCTTGCCTCGTGGAGCCGCAGCAGATCGATGCGGTTGAGCTCCAGCTGGAGGCGCCGCACGAGCAGCTCCCGTGATGCGCTGAGCGACAGGCCATCGAGCTCCACGACCGTGCGCCGCTCCGGCGGAACCAGCCGTTCCACATCGATGGTCGCTCCTGTCGGGCGCGTGCCGATCGCGACAAGCAGGGCAGAGGTGGTGATGTTGCGGAGGAGGAAGGAGAACGCCGACGCGGAGGTCTCGTCGAGCCAGTGAATGTCGTCGAGGAGCAGCAGCACCGGCCGCTCGGCCGCCATGGCGCTGAGGAGGTCGGCCATGCCGGACGCCACGGTGAGCGGATCGAGTAGGTCGGCCTCGCCCCGGCCGGATGCGCCGAGCACGGCACGCCGCTGCGCTTCGGGAAGGGCGTCCAGGTGCTCGCCCTGCGCCTGCCGCAGCACCCCAGCGAGCGACCCCCAGCTGAGGCTGCGCTCCGGCTCGGTGACGGATCCGTCGAGGACGAACCAGCCATCTGCTGCAGCCTGGCGGCGGAGCACATGCAGCAGGGCGGTCTTACCGATGCCGGGGTCGCCGCGGACCAGCACGACCGATGTGGTGCCCGCTACCGCAGCCGCCGCGGCGCGGGCAATCGCATCCCGCTCATGACGACGCCCGACCACGTCCATCCCGCAGACGGTAGTGCCCGACAACCCCGGTGCCAGCCGATGGCCGGCCCGCTGGTCGGGTACGGTGCGCGAGATGGAGCCACTCCTGCCCATGACCGCGGAGCAGCCCGACGCGGTCGCCGTCATCCATGACGACCGCACCCGCACCTGGGCCGAACTGGAGCGCGAGGCTCGCCGGGTGGCCCGGGCGCTGGCCGGCGTCGGGCTGCGAGAGGGCGACCGGTGGGCGCTCCTGTCGCACAACCGCTTGGAGTGGGCGGAACTGTTCCTCGGCAACGTGCTGGCCGGCACCCGCTACGTGCCGCTGAACTGGCACCTCACCACCCAGGAGTTGGAGTACCTGCTGGCCAACAGCGGCGCCAGCCTGCTGGTGGTGGACGAGGGCAACGAGGCCAAGGGCAGGGCGGCCGCAGCGGCTGCCGGCATCGCATCCGAGCGGGTCGTCGTGATCGACCGCGACCTGCCGGGCTGGCTGGCCGCCCACACGCCGGATGGCACCGACGAACCACTGGCCACCACCGTCGCCGGCGCGCCCCTGCTCTACACGGGCGGCACCACCGGGGCGTCGAAGGGCGTGGTGCGCTCCGACCAGGGGGCGCCGATCCACCAGTGGGTGAAGGGCGTCGCCGCCTGGGGTGGGTTCATCCACATGCCGGCCGAGGGCACGATGCTGGTCACCACGCCGCTGTACCACGCGTTCGGTGCCGGCGTGCTGGGGGCCGCACTGGCCCGCCGCCACACGGTCGTGCTGCGTGACCGGTTCGAGGTGGACCGCTTCCTCGACGACGTGGAGGAGTACGCGGTCACCAGCGCCCCGTTGGTCCCCACCCTGATGGTCCGCCTGGCCAAGCTGGTCGACCACGACTGGCTCGGTCGTGACCTGTCGTCGCTGCAGTGGATCACGCACACCGCGGCGCCGTGCCCCGGCTGGGCGAAGCAGGCGCTGATCGACCGGCTCGGCCCGATCGTGGTCGAGTTCTACGGCAGTTCCGAAGGCACCGGCCCGGTGGTGTGCACGAGTGAAGAGTGGATGGCCCGTCCCGGCACGGTCGGCCGGCCGAACCCGATGCTGGAGGTGTCGGTGGTCGGCGATGACGGGGAGGACCTGCCGGCCGGCGAGATCGGCACGCTCTACTTCCGCCGGGCCGACGGTGCGCCGACCTACCACGGCGACGACGAGAAGACGCAGGCGTCGCGGCTGGCCGACGGGCGGTTCACCGTCGGCGACCTCGGGTGCGTGGACGAGGACGGGTTCATGTACCTGGTGGACCGCCGGGTGGACCTGATCATCACCGGCGGCGCCAACGTCTACCCGGCCGAGGTGGAGGGTGTCATCAGCCATCACCCCTTCGTGCGGGACGTGGCGGTGTTCGGCATCCCCGACCCGGAGTTCGGCCAGCAGGTGAAGGCCGCGGTGGAGTTCGAGCGCGGCCTCCACGTGCCCGAGGCGGAGCTGATCGCCTGGTGCCGTGAGCGGCTGGCCGGCTTCAAGTGCCCGAAGTCCGTGGACGTGCACGACCGCCTGCCGCGGGAGGCCCACGGCAAGCTGAAGAAGCGGCTGCTGCGCGACGCCTACTGGCCCGATCCCGCGGCACAATGAGGGCATGGCACTGCGGCACACTCAGCTGGAGCGGTTGCGTGGCGGCGACTTCGATGTCCTGGTGGTTGGCGGAGGCATCAACGGGGCGGTGACGTCCGCAGCCCTTGCGGGGCGGGGCGCCAACGTGGCGCTGATCGATCGTGGCGACTTCGGGCACTTCACCAGCCAGGAGAGCTCCAACCTCGTGTGGGGCGGCTTCAAGTACCTGGAGAACTACGAGTTCTGGCTGGTCTTCAAGCTGTGCCGCAGCCGCAACCGCTTGATGAAGGCCTACCCGGACAACATCAAGGAGATCAGCTTCCTCGCCAGCCTGGACCAGTCGTCGCCGTTCCCACCGTGGTTCGCCGCGCTCGGCGCGCTGGGCTACTGGGGCATCGGCCTGTTCGGCACCCGCTACCCACGCTTGCTCAGCACGGACAAGGTGGAGCGCGAGGAGCCCGTGATCGACACGGTCAACGTGCGTGGCGGCGTGGAGTACCGCGACGCCTACCTGGTGGACAACGACTCCCGCTTCGTCTTCTCCTTCGTGCGGTCCGCCGTGGAGAGCGGGGCGACCGCCGCCAACTATGTGGAACTGGTCAGCGCCGAGCGCAAGGGCAACCGCTGGGTGGCCCAGTTGCGCGACGTGGACACGGGGGAGGAGTTCACCACCCGCGCCCGTGTGCTGGTGAACGCCGCCGGCCCGTTCGTCGACGAGTTGAACCGGCAGTGGGGCGTCAGCACGGACCACCGCATCGTCTACTCGAAGGGCATCCATCTCGTGGTGCCGCGCCTGACGACGGACGACCACAACCGGGTGCTGGCGTTCTTCGACGACACCCAGCGCCTCTTCTACGTCATCCCGATGGGCTACCGGTCGGTGATCGGCACGACGGACACCCGTGTGGACGAGCCGTTCTCCGAGGTCACCGCCGAGGACCGGGACTTCCTGCTGGACCAGATCAACCGGCGCCTCAACCTGCGCAACCCGCTGACACCCGACGACGTCATCGCCGAGCGTTGCGGGGTGCGGCCGCTGGTGGTGAAGTCCAGCGGTGGCGACCAGCGCGAGGTGGACTGGACGTCGCTGTCCCGCAAGCACGCCATCGAGACCGACCGCAAGCAGCGGCTGGTCACGGTGTTCGGCGGCAAGCTCACCGACTGCCTCAACGTGGGCGAGGAGGTCGCCGCCGCGGTGCAGAAGCTCGGTGTGCCGCTGGAGCGCGACCTGAAGAACTGGTACGGCGAGCCGGGCAAGGAGACCAGGGCGGAGTTCTACCGCCAGGCCCGATTGATGAAGCTGGACGCCCTGCGGTCCAAGCCGGGCACCGAGCCCCTCACCGACCGGCTGTGGCGCCGCTACGGGCGGCGGGCCTTCTCGATGCTGGAGGCCATCCGCGACGACCCGCGCATGGGCGAGGACATCATGGAGAACGCCGACTACCTGCGTGTGGAGCTGTACCTGGCGGCCAACACCGAGCTGATCTGCCGGATGGAGGACTTCATGCGCCGCCGCTCGAAGATCGAGCAGGTGGTGCGGATGAAGGACATCAAGACGTCCGCCGGGCTCGACGAAGTGGCCAAGATCCTGTTCGGCGACGACGCCGACACCCGCCTGGCCGAGTACATGGAGTCCCGCCACCCCGTGGTGTGACGTCGCGCTCCTCGTGGCGTCGCCGGACGCCCGTCGATCCGCCTACTCGCGCTCGACGCGCTGCAGGCCGCCCGCGGGCGTCCACCACTCGACCACCAGCAGCGTGGCCTCCGGATTGAGCCCGGTCACCACCACCTCGGTGATGTCGGCCACGAACGATTCCCCCTGCGGGCCGTCCTCGCCGTCTCCATCACCATGGGCGGTGACTGCGCCCGCGGGCGCGGCGGTGCCGGCGATCTTGGCCTCGCCGGGCCAGTCCTTCTCCTGCCCCTCCACCGGGTGGAACGTGGGCCCGTGGAGGGCGAAGCGTGGGTCGCGGTGGAGGTCCGCCCCCTTGCGGGCCCCGGTCATCGACCCGAACGTCAGGTCGCCGTCGGCGAACTCGCACTCGATGCCGGAGATGCGCGGCGACCCGTCCGCCCGCAACGTGGCGATGGTCTTGTGCCGCCCGGCCTCGAACAGCGCCCGAACCCGTGCAGCGAACTCCGGCTCCGCCGCCTCGATCTCCCCCCAACGTGCCATGGCGGGAGCGTAGTAGGGGCGTGCGGGTTGAGCGTCCAGCGGTTCAGCTGAACCGCTTCGCGAGCGCCCGTGGGTCGACGGCGGGGCCCCGAAACCCTGTCGCACCCCCTGCGTAGGTTCGGGACATGGACACCCGAACTGCCGCACCACCTCACCCACCGTCGCCCCATCCGCCCACCTCCGCAGACCTCGCCACGGGGGCCGGGCCGGACCCTGCGGAGATGCCGCTCGAGCGGTTGGAGGCCGAGTTGTGCACCTGGTCGGCCAACCTCGCCGCCGCCGAGTACCGCTGGTTCGTGCTGCTGGCTGAGTTCGACCGGCGGGAGGGCTGGCAGCAGTGGGGTTGCCCGTCGTGCGCGTTCTGGATGTGCTGGCAGCTGGGGCTGGACTCCCGCACGGCGCGCGAGAAGCTGCGGGTGGCCCATGCGCTGGCGGGGCTGCCGCGCCTCGCCGAGCAGATGCGACTGGGCCGCCTGCCGTACTCCAAGGTGCGGGCCGTCACCCGCATCGCCGAGCCGGCCAACGAAGAAGGGCTGGTCAACATCGCGCTCTCCGCCACCACCGCCCAGGTGGAACGGGTGGTGGCCGCCTACCGCCGTGCCCTCCCACCCGCAGCGCCGGGTGGGGCACCGGGTGGGGCACCGGGTGCGGCCTCGCCCGGCGACGGCGCTGCCACCGGCGACGGCGCCGCCACGCCCGACGACGCTGCCGGGGCCGCTGTCGCCGCGGATGCGGCACGCCGCGCGGCCCGCGGCCTGCACCACCGGCGCAACGACGACGGCACCGTCACCCTCACCGTCACGCTGCCGGCCACCGAAGCGATGGAGGTGCTGGCCGCGGTTGACCACTTCACGGTGCCGGCCGCCGTGGAGGCCGACGGGGAGCGCCCGTCGCAGGCGGCCCGCCGAGCCGATGCGGTGGTGGCCATGGCGGGCGCGGCCATGGCGGTCACCGACGAGCAACTGGCCGCCGGCCGGGCGCGCTACCTGGTGCACCTGCACACCGGCGAGGAGCAGCAGGAGGCCCATCCGGAGGGGCCGGGCGAGGGTCTGCTGGCGGGCGTCGACGACACCACGGCGGAACGGATGTGCTGCGACGCCGACACCGAGGTGGTCATGCACGACGCCGACGGCAGGGTCACGGATGTGTCGGCCCGCCGCAGCGTCGTGCGCGGTCGCCTCCGCCGGCTCGTCCAGCAGCGCGACCGCACCTGCCAGGTGCCGGGTTGCACTCACCGGGCCCGCAAGGAGGTCCACCACCTGCGGCACCGCAGCCAGGGTGGTACCAACGACCCCGACAACCTGGTGCTGGTGTGCGTCTACCACCATCACCGCCTGCACGAGGGCGGCTGGTCGGCCACCCGCCTGGCCGACGGCACCGTCCAGTTCACGCTGCCGAACGGCCGGGTCATCCCTTCCGAACCCGCGGTGGTGGACGGCGACGCCGGGGCCGTCGATGCCATGACCCGCACCGCCGAGGACGGCCGGTGCAAGTGGGTGGGCGACCGCATGGACCTGGACTGGACCCTGATGACGCTCTTCTCCCAGACCCCGTGGCACGACCCGTGGCTGTCCGCCTGGCTCACCCGCCACGGCTGGGGCGGTTCAGCTGAACCGCCCAACTCGAACTGACCACCGGGTGCTTGCCGGGCCCCCGGGGCGACCGCCACCGTTCGCCCGACGTGACGATCCCAGGCGTGCTGGGCGGCACCGGCCGCTGCCCGACCCGCCGGGTGACACAGTGCCGGGCGATCCGCGCGACGATGCGGGCCATGAGCCTGGAACTGATCCCGCTGTGCACCGCCACCGTCACGCTGGCGCCCACCATCAACGTCGCCCCGGACTTCGTGATCGGCGAGGTCACCGGCATGGTGGTGGAGGGCGAGCGCATCCAGGCCACGATGAAGGGCGCCGCTGCGGCGGACTGGCTGACCGTGTCGCCCGCCGGCTACGGCACGCTGGACGTGCGGGTGACGTGGGAGACCCAGGACGGGGCGATCATCCACGCGACCTACTCGGGTCGCCTGCAGTTCGACACGATGACCGTCTACGCCACCCCGCTGTTCCGCACCGGCGACGAGCGCTACCAGTGGCTGACCCGCATCCAGGCCGTGGCCAAGGGCGCCTTCCAGCCCGACGGCACCCTCGTCTACGAGATGTACGAACTGCGCTGAGCCGGACGCGCCGACGCCGGCGACGCAGCGGGGTCGGCGACGCGGTTCAGCTGAACCGCCGCCAGCGAGTCAGCGCACGTCTCAGCGGGGTCGGCCGAGCAGGCTGCCGCCGTCGATGGCGATCACCTGGCCGGTCACCTGGGCGGCCCGCGCCGAGCACAGGAACGACACGGCGTCGGCGATCTGGGCCGGGGTCTGCTCCGTGCCCATGGGCACCGCGCCGCCGACCATCACGTCGAACATCTCGCGGGTGGCCATCTGCTCCCACAGCTTGGTGTAGATGAAGCCGGGGGCGACGGCGTTCACCCGCACGCCCCGCGGTGCCAGGGCCAGGGCCATCGACTTGGTCCAGTGGATCAGCCCGGCCTTTGCCGCGCCGTAGGCGAACAGGGCGGTGGGCATCAGGCCGGCGATGGAGGCCGTGTTGCAGATGGCGCTGCCGGCCGGCATGCCCGGCCCGACCACCCGGGTCACCACGTGGGCGCTGTTGAGGTTGAGGTCCACGCTGTCGCGGAACAGGTCGACCGGGCCGAACGGGTCGAAGGGCACGGCGTCGGTGCGGGTGGGGTCGGCCCGTCCGCCGCCGGCGTTGTTGACCAGCACCGTGGCCTGCTCGCCGAGCGACGCGACCACGGCGCGCACCTGCTCCTCGTCGGTGACGTCGCAGGCGTGCAGCGACACGTTCGCCCGCTCGGCGACCCCGGCGACGTCGAGGTCCAGCGCGGCCACATGGTCGGCGACGCCGTCGGACAGCAACGCATCCACGATGGCCGCGCCGATGCCGCGGGCCCCTCCGGTGACGATGGCGAGTGCACTCATGCGGCGCACGCTACGCACGAGGCGCAGTTGCGCCGGTACCGGAGCACGGTGCGGCATGAGGGGTCGGGCGCTACGGGAGCGGGAAGCGCTGGATGAACGCCAGCATGTCGGCGGCGACGTCCGGCCCGCAGTCCTCCTGGATGAAGTGACCGGCGTGGTAGGTGGTGTGCGCCACCCCCGGTAGTGAGGCGCCGGGGATGTTGGCCCGGAACTGGTTGCCCTGCTCCATGTAGGTGTGCGGGCAGTGGGTGCCCCAGATGGTCAGCGCCGGCTTGTGCCACTGCTCCAGCACGGCCCAGGCGGCGTCGCCCAGCAGGCGCTCCGGGTCGTCCACCGTCACGGGCACCAGCATCGGGAACCGGCGGGCGCCGGCCGTGTAGCGCTGGTCGGGAAACGGGGCGTCATAGGCGGCCAGCGTCGCCGCGTCGATCGGCGTGACGCACCAGCCGGGCACGACCTTCGACGGCCAGAGCTCGGCGACCTCCTGGCTGTAGACCCGCCAGGCCAGGAAGTAGAAGGCGGGGCCGGCGTCGATCATCGCCTGGACGGCCTCGGGCACGATGCGGTCGTCGTCGTCCACCGTGGCCCGCCAGTCGGTGCCCAGGTTGGCCAGCATGTCCGGCGGCAGCGGCGCCTGGGCGGTGATGAACGGCAGCCCGGGGCCGGTGCGCGGCAGGCCGGTGTTGGAGAACACCAGGCGGGCGAAGCGGTCGGGATGGTCGGCCACGACCCGCCCGCCGATCAGGCCGCCCCAGTCCTGCCCGAAGAACGTCACGTCGCGCAGGTCGAGGTGCCGCAGCAGTTCGCCCACCCAGGCGACATGGCGGCTGTAGGTGTAGGCGTGCTGGTCCACCGGCTTGTCCGACCGTCCGAACCCGATCAGGTCGGGCACGACCACCCGGCACCCGGCCGCCACCAGCGGAGGGATCATCGTGCGGTACAGGTAGCCCCACATCGGCTCGCCGTGGAGCAGCAGGACGGTCTCGCCGTTGACGGCACCGGCGCCGTCGCCAGGGGCGTCGCCAGGGGTGGCATCGACGTACGCCATCCGCAGCCCGCACTCCAGCGTGAGGTAGCGGGGCTCCCACGGGTAGTCGGTGATGGCGGCGAAGCGGTCCTCCGGGGTCCGCAACACCTGCCCGATGCCGTCGACCTGGATGCCGTCGACCTGGATGCCCTCGACCTGGATGCCCTCGAGATGGAACGGTTCGCTCATCCCAGCGGGCCCCTTCCGATCAGCACGCCGTCGCCGGTGTTCAGCGAGTGGTCCAGGCCCAGCCGGTACCGCAGGGTGGGCGGGCACGCCGCCTGTACCTCCTCGGGCAGCGCCCGGGTGAAGTTCCACTGCGGCCGCAGCCATGGCTGGGCGTAGTAGCCGAACAGCAGGGCACGGTCCTGGTCGGCCGTGACGTTCCGACCGGACGTGTGCCAGACCCGGCCGTCCATGGCGATCACCGAGCCCGCCGGCGCCTCGAACGGCACCATGTGGCCCACGAGGTCCTCGGGCCGATCCACGCCATACGTGGCGTACACATCG
>JAWKHX010000016.1:0-122525 GCA_041394605.1 Ilumatobacteraceae bacterium | reverse complement strand
ACCTTGGTCGAACGCAGGCGTGCCAGCGACGCCACGTTCGACGACACCCAACCCCACCGCACCGCCTGCGACAGCGCAGCGCGCAGCACACCGTGTTGGTTCTTGATGCCCGGGTCGGCCAAGCCACCCGCCCGCAGGCGCGTGTGCCATCGCTCCACGTCCGCCACCGTCAGCCGGGCCAGCGGTAGCCGGGCGATCTGGTCCTTCTTGATCGACCGCACCCGGCTCTGCTGATCACGCGCCGACGACGGCGCCCACGTGTCGAGGTTCTGCTTCACCCACTCGTCGAGCACGTCGCCGACCGAACGGCCGGCCGGCTTCGCCTTCCCACCCGATGCCTCGAGCTGCGCCGCCAGCCGCTGCGCATCGCGCTTGCCGCCGTGCACCGTGCGCGACATCTGCGTGGGCCGTCCACGCGCGTCGGCGCCCGTGAACACACGCACTTCCCACACGCCCGGACGCTTCTCACGGATCGTCGCCACGCCCGCGACGATACGTCGGGGGTGTGACAGCGTCTAGGGCTGATGACTAGGGATGAGCCGTGAGCGAGGTTCAGCGACGCAACGCCGCCGAGCCCAATTCACTCGATACGCAGGCCCGAGATCGCCCGAGAGATCACCAACTGCTGGATCTCGCTCGTGCCTTCGAAGATCGTGTGGATCTTGGCGTCGCGGTGCCAGCGCTCCACCGGGTACTCGCGGGTGTAGCCGTAGCCACCGAGGATCTGGATGGCCTCTTCGGTCACCCGCACGGCCACCTCGCTGGCCTTGTACTTGCTCATCGAGCCCTCGCCGTTCTTGTACCCGCCGTTGCGGGCCAGCCAGGCGGCGCGCCAGATCAAGAGACGGGCGGCGTCGATCTCGGTGATCATGTTGGCCAGCTTGAAGGCGATGGCCTGGTTCATGATGATCGGCCGGCCGAACGCCTTGCGCTCCTTCGCGTACTCCAGCGAGTACTCGTAGGCGGCGCGGGCGATGCCCAGGGCCTGGGCGCCCACGGTCGGGCGGGTGGCCTCGAACGTGCTCATCGCCGGCTGCTTCTGGCCGGTGGAGCCGACCTCACGGGCCCGGGCCAGCTTGGCATCCAGCTTCTCCTTGCCGCCGAGCAGGCAGCGGCCGGGGATGCGGCAGTCGTCCAGCACGACCTCGGCCGTGTGGGACGCCTTGATGCCGTGCTTCTTGTACTTCTGGCCCTGGCTGAGGCCCTTCGTGCCGGGGGGAATCACGAAGGAGGCCTGGCCGCGGCCCTTCAGCTCGGGGTCCACCGCGGCGACCACCACGTGCACGTCGGCGATGCCGCCGTTGGTGATCCACGCCTTGGTGCCGTTCAGCACCCACTCGTCGTTGGCCTCGTCGTACACGGCGCGGGTGCGGAGGCTCGACACATCGGAACCGGCGTCCGGCTCGCTGACGCAGAACGCACCGAGCTGCACCTTCTGGGCGTCGCCGTAGCACTGCGGCACCCACTCCATCACCTGCTCGGGCGTGCCGTTGCCGGCGATGCCCGCCGCCGCCAGCCCGGAACCCATGATGGCCATGCCGATGCCGGCGTCGCCCCAGAACAGTTCCTCCACGGCCACCGGCAGGGTGAGCCCCGTCGTGTCGCTCATGGCGTTGAACATGAACTCCCAGCCGTACAGGCCGATCTCGGCGGCCTGCTGCACGATCGGGAAGGGGAACTCCTCCGCCTCGTCCCATTCGTGGCCGGCCGGGCGGACGACCGCCTCGGCGAAGTCGTGGACCCACTTCTGGATCTGCTGCTGGTCTTCGTTGAGGGAGAAGTCGGCCATGGCGGCGCTCCTTTTGCGACGGTGTCGGGGGTCCGAAACAAGTTACCAGTGAGTAACTCTACCCGCGGGTAACCCAGCCTGTCCACCTCGCACTCGATGGTCGTCCGGCCCGCTGTGGCAGAGTGAGCCGGTCGAGCGCGTTCGACACGGAGGGGAGACCATGAAGCGGATCAGTGCGGGGCTGGTGGGCGTCTGCCTGCTGCTGGTGGCGTGCAGCGACGACAGCAGCACCAGCGACACCACGGCGGCGCCGGCAACCACGGCTCGCGGCCGGCACCACGGCAGCGCCGGAGACCACCGAGGCGACTGCGCCGGAGTTGAGCATCGAAGCCCAGGCCCGGCTCGACGAACTGAAGGCGGCGCGGCCCGCCCCGAGTGCGACTACCTGAACGACGGCCTGGCCGCCGACAGCGGGTGCTATCTGCCCTACCCCAGCGACTGGGTCACCGTGGCCGACAGCGCCACCGACACCGGCAAGCGGGTGGCCCTGCCGGACGTGCTCTCCAACGCCGACGGCATCACCATGGACATGACGGAGTGGAACCGCAACGACGGGTTCAGCCCCAACTCGCCGATGCTGGTGTACCTCGCCGGCCTCGACGCCGAGGCATCCAATCTGCCCATGTGGACCGACATCGGTGCATCGCTCGCCGACGACTCCCCCATCGTCCTCGTGGACGAGACCACTGGCGAGCGCGTCCCCCTGTGGGCCGAGATGGACGCCCACGCCGTGGACGCCGCCGACCGCCTGCTCACCATCCGCCCGGCCATCAGCCTGCCCGAGGGCCACACGTTCGCCATCGGGCTGCGCGGCCTGGTGGACGCCGATGGCGGCACCCTTCCGGTGGACCCCGACTTCGAGCTCTACCGCTCCGCCACCACCACGGACTCCGACTGGTTCGAGAGCCGCCGGGCCGACATGGACGCGGCCATCGAAGCCGTCACCGGCGCGTCCGCCGCAACGGCGGCCGACCTGCAACTGGCGTGGAGCTTCACGGTGGCCAGCGCCGACAGCATCGCCGGGCGCATGCTGCACATCCGCGACGAGGCGCTCGCCCAACTGGGCGACAGCGCCCCCGCCTACACCGTCACTGCGGTCACCCCGAACAGCTCGGACAACATCGCCCTGCAGGTGGAGGGCACGTTCACGGTGCCCAACTACCTCACCGGCGACGGTGGCCCCGGCAACGCCTTCAACTACGCCAGCGACGCGGTGGACAGCCTTCCCGAGCAGAACGGCACCGTGGAGGCCGGCTTCGTCTGCAACATCAGCGTCGCCACCATGGATGGCACCGAACCCGCTCACCTCGTGCAGTACGGCCACGGCCTGCTCGGCAGCAACGACGAGATCAACGCCGGCAACGTGCGGGCGATGAGCAACGAGCACAACGTGGTGCACTGCGCCACCAAGTGGGCCGGGATGAGCGAGGACGACATCGGCAACGCCGCTGCCACGCTCACTAACTTCAGCACGTTCGACACGATGGCCGACCGGATGCAGCAGGGCTTCCTCAACCAGATCTTCCTCGGCCGGCTGATGACCCGGCCCGGCGGCCTGGGCGACGACCCCAACTTCCAGCGGCCCGACGGCACGCCCCTCATCGACACCAGCCATCTGGACTACGACGGCAACAGCCAGGGCGGGATCATGGGCATGGCGCTGGCCGCCCTGTCGCCCGACATCGAGCGCGCCGTGCTGGGCGTGCCGGGCATGAACTACTCGCTGCTGCTGCCCCGCTCGGTGGACTTCGACACCTACGAGGCGATCATGCAGCCGGCCTACCCGAACGACGCCGACCGCACCGTCATCTTCGCCATCGTCCAGATGCTGTGGGACCGCGGCGAGGGCGCCGGCTACGTGCAGCACGTCACCTCGGATCCCTACCCCGGCACCCCGGCCAAGACCGTGCTGCTGGACGTCGCCTACGGCGACCACCAGGTGACCGAACTGTCGGCGCTGGTGGCCGCCCGCACGATGGGCATCCCCATCCATCGGCCGGTGGCCATGGACACCCGCTGGGCGGAGAAGGAGCCGGGCTGGGGCCTGGAGAGCGTGGAGTACCCGTCCGACGGGTCGGCGATCATCGTGTGGGACAGCGGCATGGCACCGATCCCGATCGAGAACGTGCCACCGCGCGAGGGTGACGACTCCCACGAGGACCCGCGAGCCGACCCCGACGTGCGCATCCAGAAGGCGGCGTTCCTGTTCGACGACACGCTGATCGACGTGTGCGACGGCGCCGCCTGCGAGGCGGACCACCGCGACTGACTAAACCGGGATCGCCAGCAGCTGCGCCGCCGCGGCCTCGAAGGTCAGCTTGGCGCCGGGCTTGTAGGCGTGCACGCCGTCCCACCGGTAGGCCAGGTCGGCGGCGATGGCCGGGTCGGCGCAGTACTCGGCCGGCCCGTTGACGAACGTCGTCGTGGCCGGGTTGGCCGCGGCCACCTGGCGGAGGAGGTCGTTGAGATGCGCGACCCGGGCGTCGTCGCCGCGCTCGGGCAGCGCCGGCACACCGGCGCCCTGCACGTCCTGCGGGCGCATGCACGGGATCTCCAGCAGCGCCACCTTCACGCCGATGGCGCTCAGCTTGTCGATCCCTCCTGCACGCCCGCCATGAACCGCTGGTCGTTGGCCGGCGTGCCGAACGCCAGCGTCTGGCCGTCTGCGGTCTGCACGTCGAACACGTCCCACGCCCCGAGCACCACCAGTGCCACCTCGGCGTTCACCGACTGCGCCGCCGACACCCACTTGTCCGACCAGCCGGCGCAGTTGTCGAACGTGCGCGTGTACGGACGGGTGGAGACACCCTTGCCGCTGTCGTAGACACTGCAGCCCTCCACGGAGCCGTCACCGATGGTGAACGTGCCCTCGATGCCACTCGGCAGGTTGATCGCCAACGAGTGGGCGGTGGAGTCACCGACGATCACCACCCGGCGGGGCAACGACGCAGCGGTGGTGACCGGCGCCGCAGCGGTGGTGGAGGCCGCCGCCGTGGTGTCCGCGGCGGACGACGGAACGGTCTCCTGCACGACCGAGGAGGGCACCGTGGACGTGGCGGCACCGGCCACCGCAGTGGGGTCGAACACCACGTCGCTGTTGCCGGCGTCGGCCGCGGGGTCGAACACGGCGGGCCGGTCGGCGAAGAACAGGGTCAGCGGCACCACCAGCGCCACGGCAGCCACCGCACCCTGGAGCGTGGTCGTGTTCCAGTCGCGCCGCTCGCGAGCCTTCCACCACCGGCCCAGCGCGCCCCGGCGGATCGGCGCCTCGATCAGCCGGTAGCAGGCCTCGCTGACCGGGATGGTGATGGCCATCGCCAGCAGGAACTTGGTGAACGACCCCTCGTCGGCGCCCACCATGGCGCTGATCGGCCAACTCCACAGGTACAAGCCGTAGGAGCGCTTGCCGATCTCCACCAGCGGCTGCCAGCCGAAGATGGCCCGCGGACCCGTGGCCCACGGGTGCACCACCACGGCCACCAGCACGGCCGAGGCGATGGTGACCAGCGGCAACTGCCACAGGTACGTGGCGGCCCTGTCCACCCGGCCAACCACCACCATCGCGGCCAGCACCAGCACCGCCACGGCCGCGGCCGGCCCCAGCGGTGGCGCGGCGCCGTTGGCCGCCCGCTTACCCACCCGCCGCCACGGCCGCCATACGAATGCCATGGCGGCGCCCAGCAGCAGGCCGCTGGAGCGGGTGATGGTGGAGAGGTAGAGCGCGTTGCTGCTGGCCCAGTGGAACGCCTGCGCCAGCGACGTGCCGACCATGACGGCGATGGCCACCATGGCCAGCCGCGACGCGATGCGCTCGTTGGCGCGGGCGCCGCCCCGGCTGCCCTTGCGGATGGCGATGAACGTCAGCGGCCACAGCAGGTACCACTGCTCCTCCACCGCCAGGCTCCACAGGTGGCGCAGCAACTTCGGCGCGCCCGCCCCCCAGTACGAGCCCTGGGAGAAGATGGCACCCCAGTTGGCCAGGTAGCCGATGCCCCACGGGTAGTCCCGGCGCAGCGCCACCTGCTGCTCGGTGGAACCCCAGAACACTGCCCAGACGCCGACGGCGATCAGCACGGTGAACAGTGCCGGCAGCAGGCGGCGGGCGCGGCGCAGGTAGAACTGGCCGAGGCCGACCTTGCCGCTGCCGTCGTGCTCCTCGATGAGCAGGGAGGTGATGAGGAAGCCGGAGACGACGAAGAAGACCTCCACCCCGAAGAACCCGCCGTGCGCCCAGGAGAACCCGGCGTGGTAGAGCATCACGGCGATCACCGAGACGGCGCGCACCCCGTCCAGCGTGGGCTGGTAGCCCATCTTCGGCGGGCCAGCGGGCCGGGCCGCGGCGGTGCCCGACGGGCGGCGCTCCAGCCGCTCCAGCCGTTGCAGCCGGTCGAGCGCGGGGTGTTCGGTCACGTCGGCCACGATGTGCAAGTTTCGCAGGCGGTCAGGCCGATTGGGTGGTCATCGAGCCGTGCATCCGCCACACCACCACCACCAGCACCAGCGCTGCGGCGGTGACCGCCCCGCCGAACACCATCGGGCTCCACACGCCGATGCGGTCGTAGGCGGAACCGGCCAACGGCGGCCCGAGCACCCGCCCGAACGCGGTGGCGGACTGCTGGAAGCCCATCGCCTCGCCGCGGCGGTCCTCGCCGGCGGTGCGGTTGACCATCTCGATCAGCGACGGCGAGGCCACGCCCTGGCCGAGCGAGAGGAGGAGGAGGCCGGCGATCAGCAGTGGCCAGACCTCCGACACGCCGACCACCACCAGACCCACCACCACCAGGCCAAGACCGGCCGTGTACACCCGGGTGATCGGGACGCGGGCGGCGATCTTGGCGAACCCGCCGCCCTGCACGGCGATGAGCACCAGGCCGATGCCCAGGAAGACGACCGCGGTGGAACCCTCGGTGAGCCCGAACCGGGCCTTGCCGAACAGCGAGAACGTGGCCTCGAAGGCGACGAACGCGAACGTGGTGAGGAACCCGACGATGGCCAGGTGGCGCAGTGCCGGCTGGCCCGGCACGGCGAACCGGCGGCGGGCGGCCGCAGCGGCGGTGCGGTCCGGCTTGCGGGTCTCCGGCAGGCGGATGATCGCCGCCACCGCGTTGATGGCCGCCAGGGCCGCAGCCACGTAGAACGGCACGTGCGGGCCACCCAGCGCCGCCAGGCCGCCAATGGCCGGGCCGAGCACGAAGCCCACCCCGAACGCCGCGCCGAGCATGCCCACCAGTGGGGGCCGGCGCTCGGGCTCGGCGATGTCGGCCACCGCTGCCTGCGCCACCGCCAGGCTGGCCCCGCTGGCGCCGTCGATGATCCGCCCGAGGAACAGCACCCACAACGCCCCGGCTGCGCCGGTGACGAAGCTGCCGATGGCCGTGCCGACCAGCGAGATGATGATGACCGGCTTGCGGCCGATGCGGTCGGACAGACGCCCGAGCAACGGGGCGCACACCAGTTGGGCCAGCGAGAACGTGGCGAACAGCCAACCCACGGCATAGCCGGATGCGCCGAACCGCTCTGCGTACACCCCGAGGATCGGCACGACGATGCCGAACCCCACCAGATCCAGGGCCACGGTGGTCCAGATCGTCCAGTAGCCCTTCGGCAACGGGGCGCGTTCACGGGCCGACACGAGGGACCGTTCTATCGGCTGGAAGCCGGTCAGCGGCGGAGGGTGGTGCCGGCCTTGGTGGTCTCGACGGTCCAGCCGTCGGCCTGCAACTCTGCACGCAGGGCATCCGCGGCCGCGTAGTCCTTGGCTGCACGGGCGGCGTCCAGCGCGGCGGCCTTGGCCGCGGCCTCCGCCGGCACGTCGCCGCCGGCCTTCAGTTCCAGGCCCACGGCGGTGCACATCTCGTGCACGGCGGCCACCAGCGAGGCAGCCTCGGCGCCGCCTGCATCGAGCGCGGCGTTGGCCCGGCGCACGGTGTCGAACAACAGCGCCATGGCGGCGGGCGTGTCCAGGTCGTCGTCCATCCGGTCGCGGAAGCGGGCCAGCACGTCGCCGTCGGGTTCAGCGCCGGCCACACCCGCGGTACGGGCCGCGAAAGCGTCCAGCCCGGCGAGGGCCTTCACCGATGCGTCGATGTTGTCCTGCCCCACGGCCACCGGGCCGCGGTAGTGGGACTGCAGCAGCAGCATCCGGTAGGCCCGCGGGTCGTAGTGCTCCACCAGGTCCAGCAGGTTGGCGACGTTGCCGAGGCTCTTGGACATCTTCTCGCCCTCGGCGTCCACCACGAAGCCGTTGTGCATCCAGTGGTTGGCGAACCGCTTGCCCAGCGCCACGGCCTGGGCGCGCTCGTTCTCGTGGTGCGGGAACTTGAGGTCCATGCCGCCGCAGTGGAGGTCGAAGCCCTCGCCCAGGAGGTCCAGGCTCATCACCACGCACTCGCTGTGCCAGCCCGGCCGGCCGTCACCCCACGGGGACGGCCACGACGGCTCGCCCGGCTTGGACAGCTTCCACAGCGCGAAGTCTGCCGGGTGGCGCTTCTGCTCGGCGCCGTACACCTCGCGCTCGCCGCCGCCGGCGAGCAGGTCGTCGAGCGACTGGTTGGCCAGCAGGCCGTAGTCCTCCACGGTCTCCACGCTGAGGTACACGCCGTCGTCCGTCGGGTAGGCACGGCCGATCTCCACCAGCTGGCCGATCATCGCCACCATCTGCTCCACGTACTCGGTGGCGTGCGGCACGTCGGTGGGGCGGGCGACGCCCAGCCGGCCCATGGCCTGGAACCACACGTCTTCGCAGCGGTGGGTGATGTCCTGCCACGGGCGGGCCTCGCGGTTGGCCCGCTCGATGATCTTGTCGTCGATGTCGGTGATGTTGCTGACCAGGCGCACCCGGATGCCCGTCCACTCCAGGTAGCGGCGCAGCACGTCGTACACCAGCGTGGCCCGGCCGTGGCCGAGGTGCGGCGGCCCGTAGACCGTGGGCCCGCACAGGTACATGCTCACCGTGCCGGGCTCGCGCATGGCGAGCTCGCGGACCTCACGAGTGGCAGTGTCGTACAGGCGCAACATGCCCGCCAGCCTACGAGACGAGCGCCGGGCGACCCAGGGAGAAAAACGGCAAAGGGCCGGTGGGTGCTCCCGTCACCCACCGACCCTGATCGGTTGCCGCGCTGCGGCGCCGCGCTCAGGCGGCGTCGTAGTGGCGGCGGAACTCCTGGCCCAGTGCGGGCACCTGCTGCATGCGGGCGGTCCAACCGGCGGCGGCGGCCTCCCAGTCGGCGGCGGAGATGCCGCGCTGGGCGGCGAACGCCGGTGCCTGAGCCTGGTCGTAGCCGACGCCGGCGATGCGCTTGCCGACCCAGGCGTAGGTGGGCAGGTCGACGCCGTTGATCGGGGCCAGCTGCTCGGGGGTCAGCGGCTGGGCGAGGCCGGCGTTGTAGGCCATCGACTGCTGCATCTGGCCGGCGTAGGCCTGCTGCATGACGGCGGCGTTGGCGGCCAGCTGCTGGCTCTGCTGGATCATGCCGGGGGCGGCGGCGACGGCAGACTTCATGTCCTTCATGCTCTTGAAGAGACCCATGATCGTGTACTTCCTTGCGTGAGTGATTCGGTGTGCCGTCACTCTGCGCCGCGGGCGGCCAACCCACCTGAGTAGTCGTTACTCATTTCGCTAGCCTTGAACGCCTATGACGAACATCCCTGAGAAGCCGTCACTGGACGGCGTCGAGGCCCGCTGGATGCAGCGGTGGGAGGCCGACGGCACCTACCGCTTCGACCGCAACGCGAGCCGGGATGACGTATTCGCCATCGACACCCCGCCGCCCACCGTGTCGGGCAGCCTGCACATCGGTCACGTGTTCAGCTTCACGCACACCGATCTCGTGGCCCGCTACCAGCGGATGGCCGGCAAGAAGGTCTTCTACCCCATCGGGTGGGACGACAACGGCCTGGCCACCGAGCGCCGCGTGCAGAACGTCACGGGCGTGCGCTGCGACCCGTCGGTCCCGTCGGTGGAGGGCTTCCAGCCGCCCTACCGCGGCGACGTGCCGAAGGACCACCGCGCCGTGCCCATCGGTCGGGCCAACTTCGTGGAGCTGTGCCACGAGATCACCGCCCAGGACGAGCAGCAGTTCGAGGCCCTGTTCCGCCGCCTCGGCCTGAGCGTGGACTGGTCGCTGATCTACACCACCATCGGCGACCGGGCCCGCCGCGTCAGCCAGCGTGCGTTCCTGCGCAACCTGGCCGCCGGGCAGGCGTACCAGCACGACGCGCCCACCCTGTGGGACATCGACGAGCGCACCGCCGTCGCCCAGGCCGAGATGGAGGACCGCGACGTTCCCGGCGCCTACCACCAACTGGCGTTCCACCGCGCCGACGGCAACGGCGACATCCTCATCGACACCACCCGGCCGGAGCTGCTGGCCAGCTGCGTGGCACTGGTGGCCCACCCGGCCGACGAGCGCTATCAGCCCCTGTTCGGCCACACGGTCACCACCCCGCTCTACGGCGTGGAGGTGCCGGTGGTGGCGCATCACCTGGCCGAGCCGGACAAGGGCACCGGCATCGCCATGATCTGCACGTTCGGCGACATCACCGACGTCACCTGGTGGCGCGAGCTGGACCTGCCCAGCCGGGCGCTCATCGGCTTCGACGGCCGCTTCGCCGCCGACACGCCGGAGTGGATCACGTCGGAGGTCGGGCGCGCCCACTACGCCGAGATCGCCGGGCTCAACCCGAAGCAGGCACAGCGCAAGTGCGTGGAGCAGCTGGCCGCCAGCGGCGAGATGCTCGGCGAACCGCGCCCCATCACCCACCCGGTGAAGTTCTACGAGCGCGGCCACCGGGCGCTGGAGATCGTGGCCACCCGCCAGTGGTACATCCGCAACGGCGGCCGCGACGAGCACCTCCGCGATGCGCTGGTGGCCCGCGGCAACGAGGTCACCTGGCACCCGCCGTACATGCAGGCCCGCTACACGGACTGGGTGAACGGCCTGAAGGGCGACTGGCTCATCAGCCGGCAGCGCTTCTTCGGCGTGCCCATCCCGGTCTGGTACCGGCTGGACGACGACGCCAACCCGATCTACGACGACGTGCTGGTGCCCACCGAGGCCGAACTGCCCGTGGACCCGTCCACCGACTGCCCCGCCGGCTTCACCGAGGCCCAGCGCGGCCGGCCCGGCGGGTTCATCGGCGACCCCGATGTGATGGACACGTGGGCCACGTCGTCGCTCACGCCCCAGATCGCCGGCGACTGGGAGGGCGACAGCGACCTGTTCCCCCGGGTGTACCCGATGGACATGCGCCCCCAGGCCCACGACATCATCCGCACCTGGCTGTTCGCCACCATGGTCCGCAGCCACCACGAGTTCAACTGCGTGCCGTGGCGCAACGCGGCCATCAGCGGGTTCATCCTGGACCCCGACCGCAAGAAGCTGTCCAAGAGCAAGGGCAACTCCACCACCACGCCCATCGACCTGCTGGAGCAGCACGGCACCGACGCCGTGCGCTACTGGGCAGCCAACGGCCGCCCCGGCGTGGACACCATCTACGACGAGGGCCAGATGAAGGTCGGGCGCAAGCTGGCCACCAAGCTGCTCAACGCCACCAAGTTCGCGCTGTCGTTCGGCGAGCCGCCGGTCGGCACGGTGCCGTCGCAGCCGCTGGACCTGGCGATGCTGGCCCGGCTGGACACCGTGGTCGCGGACACCACCGCGGCGTTCGACGACTTCGACTACACCCGGGCGCTGGAGCGCACCGAGGACTTCTTCTGGTGGTTCTGCGACGACTACGTGGAACTGGTGAAGGACCGCGCCTACGGCGCCCACGGCGACGAGGGCGCCGCGTCGGCACGTGCCGCGCTGCGCACCGCGCTGCACGCCGTCCACCGCCTGTTCGCCCCGTTCCTGCCCTTCGTCACGGAGGAAGTGTGGAGCTGGTGGCAGGACGGCTCGGTGCACACCCAGGCCTGGCCCACCGCAACGGCGCTCGGCGGCGACGCTGCACTGGCCGACACCATCGGCGAGGTGCTGGCGGCCGTGCGCCGTACCAAGACGGAGGCCAAGGTCAGCCAGAAGGCGGCCGTGGCCCGGCTGAAGGTCACCGCCACGGCGGCCCAGGTCGGGCACCTGCAGGTGGCCGGCCAGGACCTGCGCGATGCCGGGTCGATCGCCGACCTCGTGGTCTCGCCCGGCGAGGCCCTGGCGTGTGACGTCTCGCTCGGATAGATTCTTCCGAATGCGGCGGACACTCACCGTGGCGATCTCGGCGATCTTCGTGGTCGGCGCGCTCTTGGACGTGGGGGCCACCCCCGCCGGCGCGGCCCCTGGCGACACCGGCCCCGACACCGTGCTGGACACGGTGGTGGACACCGTGCCCACCACCGAGGCCGTCACCACCACCACGTTCGCCCCGGCCACCCGCGGGTCCACGGTGCAACTGGTCACCACCCTGCCGCCACCCACCACCACCACCACGACCACCACGCTGCCCAAGCCCAACCCGCTGGCGGTGCCGGCGAACTCCGGCAGCGGCCGGCGGGTGGTCTACTCCAAGGGCCGGATGCGGGTGTGGGTGATCGACAGCGACGGCACCCTGCTGCGCACCTACCTGGTCTCCGGCCGCTTCAACCAGCCCAACTACGGCACCTACTCGGTGTTCTCCCGCTCGTCGTACACGTGCAACATCAACCACCCCAATGTGTGCATGCGGTGGATGGTGCGCTTCACCAAGGGGCCCAGCGGCGACAACATCGGCTTCCACGAGATCCCCCGCAACAACGGTGTGCCCGTGCAGAGCGACGCCCAGTTGGGTCAGGCCCTGTCCAGCGGGTGTGTGCGCCAGAGCACGGCCGACGCGATGTTCATGTGGGGCTGGGCCAACATCGGCACCAAGGTGGTGGTGGTCCCTTAGCGGGCCTACGACGGCGCCGGGCCGTCGGGCCGGATGCGCAGCACGTTGGCCGGCAGCGGTGCGTGCAGCCTGCCGTCGTCGAACGCGGCGAGCGCCAGGAGGCGCCAGCAACTGCGCACCGCGTAGTACCGCCCCGGATGCACGGCCACGCGCAACCGGTAGATCAGGCGGTCGTCGCGCACGTCGATGACGCCCACCACCACGGGTTCGCCGGCCAGCATGCCCTCCACGTCGGGGTGCTCCACCAGCGCCCGGCACAGTGAGGCGGCCACGTCGTCCAGCACGGCGCGGTCCATCGTCCGCAGCACCTCGAGATCGATCACCGCCGACACGGCCTTGGACACGTTGGCGACGCGGGTGACCGAGCCATGCGGCACGTACCAGATGAGGCCGGTGTAGTCCCGGATGCGCGCCGAGCGCAGGGTGACCCGCTCGACCACGCCGCTGACCACACCGAGGTCCACGTCGTCGCCGACCCCGAACTGGTCCTCCGTCAGCACGAAGAAGCCGGACAGGATGTCACGCATCACCTGCTGGGCACCGAACGCCACAGCGCCACCGATGATCGTGGCCGCGGCCACGAACGCGCCGATGTTGACGCCCATCTCGCTGACCACCGTGATGACGGCGATCGTCCAGATGGTGCCGACGAGCGCCGAGCGGATGGCCGCCCCGGCGGCACGCTGGCGGGCCTCCGCCCGTGAGGGGTCCATGCCCGGGATGTCGAATGTGCGGCGCAGCGCCCTGCGCAGCACGGAACGCAGCACCATCGTGACGATCCAGGCGGCGAGCAGGATGAGCACGATGCGGACCGGCGGGCTCTGCACCAGGTCGTCGACGGTGTTCACCCAATCCGGTCGCTGTGGTCGCACCCGCGGAACCTTACCCCGGCACCACCGGTAGCCTTACGGCCCGATGAGCGAGGCCAGCGACACGCAGCCGAAACCGTTCAAGCGGCGGCACACCAACGGCCAGCGGGCCGTGCTGGCGCTGAACATCATGGTCATCCTCGCCTGCCTGGCCGGCGCCGGCGCCCTGCTGATCGGCAAGCGGGAACTGGACAACACCCTCGTGTCGCCATCGCCGGAGGTGGTCACCACGCCGCCCACCACCGCCGCCCCCGACACCACGGTGGAAGGTGCCACCACCACGATCGGGCCGTCCACCTCCACCCCCGAGACCTTCCCCGCGGCCGATCCGGAGGCGAGGAACTTCCTCATCACGGGCGCCGACGCCAACCCGTGTGTGGACCCCAACTCGCCGTGGGCCAACGCGGCCGACCCGCAGCGGGAGAGCATCGGCAGCCGCACGGACAGCATCATGGTGCTCCGGCTGGACCCCGCCACCCGCCAGGCGGCCGTGCTGTCGTTCCCCCGCGACCTGTGGGTGAAGATCCCCGGTCGCGGCAAGAACCGGATCAACTCGGCCGGCGACCAGCTGGCCCAGACCATCTACGACAACTTCGGCATCGTGGTGGACCACAGCCTCACCGTGGACTTCTGCGCGTTCAAGCGGATCGTGGACGCGGTGGGCGGCGTGGCCGTGCCCTTCTCCACGCCGATCAAGGACGCCAACGTGGGCCTGGACATCCCGGTGGCCGGGTGCCATGTGTTCAGCGGCGACGAGGCGCTGGCCTACGTGCGGTCGCGCCACCTGAAGTGGGTGGACGAGAACGGCACCGCCCACGAGGACCGGGCCAGCGACCTGGGCCGCATCTCCCGCCAGCAGGACTTCCTGCGCCGCACCCTGCAGGCCGCGCTGGACAAGGGCATCTTCGACCCCGCGGTGGCCTCGGCACTGATCGACTCACTGCAGACGTACATCGTGCGCGACGAAGGGCTGCAGCAGTTGAACGACATGCTGGAGTTCGCCGGCGTGCTGCGCGACGTGGACCCGAGTTCGATCAACACGTACCAGATCGAAGGCGCCGGCACGATGATCAACGGCAACGCCGTGCTCGAGCCGCGGATCAAGGGCGACAACATGAAGGCGATCCTCGCCATCTTCCAGGGCACGGCCCCGCTCGCCAGCGCGCCAGAGCAGGTGTTCGAGACCACCACCACGTCCACCCTGCCCCCGGCACCCACCACCACGCCGCGCACCACGGCCACCACCACGACGGTGCCGGCCACCACCACCACGTCCGCGCCGCCGGCGGTCACCACCACCACGGTGGCGGGGCCGGAGGAGAACGTGAAGGGCGACATCGTGCCCGACGAGAACATCAGCTGCTAGCTGCGCTCCAGCGCGCGCGACAGCGCCTCGGCCACGTCGCTCGGGCCGTCGATCGTGGTGAGGCGGGCGCCGGTGCGCCGGCAGAACGCCATCGCCTCGTCGCAGTCCTCCGCCGGGGCGATCACCACCAGTTCGTCCAGGCACCCGGCCGCGGCCACCGGGTCGCCCTCCACCGTGGCCCGGCAGTCGCTGAGCAGCACGGTGACCTTGCGCCCGGCCCGGCTGCGGGCCAACTGGTCGCCCGCCACCATCAGCGCGCCGGCCAGGTCGGTGGTGCCGAAGCCGCGCAGCGACAACACGTCGGTGACCACCAGGTCGCCTGGTTTGGGCGTGGTCTGCCCCTTGGCCACCACCACGTCCTTGCCGAAGGCCAGCACGCTGTAGTCCTCCGGGCTGCGGCTGGCCACGGCAGCCGCAGCCAGCGCGGCGGTGGCCAGCGGCTTGCCGCCCATCGACCCGCTGCGGTCCACCAGCAGGCACAGCGCCGTACCTGGGCGCACCCAACGGCGCACCCGCAGGCGCTCCACGTCCACCACGCCGGTGGCCCGGTGCTCGGCGAGCGCGTCGATGCTGGCGTCCAGATCCAAGTCGCCGCCGTCGGGGGTGTACGGCAGCGACGCCAGCTTGCCCACGCCCTTCGGCCGCACGGGGCCGCGGCGGGCCAGGTCGAGGAACAGCTTGGCGGCCAGCTTGCGGGCCAGTTCACGCAGGCTGCGGTCGGTGGCGCCCACCAGGTCGGCCAGCAGCGACAGGGTCTCGTCGGGGTCGTCGCGCATCGCGTCGTCCACCGCGCTCTCGTCCAGCTCACCGACCTCGGGCGAGATCTGCTCGAAGCGCGGGTTGCGGGCCAGTTCCCGCCGCGACGTCGTCCGCTTCTGGTTCTGGGCGACCTCCGCGTCGGCGTCGTCGCCCTCCTTCACATCGGGTCGCTGGTGCCCCCCGCCGGGGTCGGGGCTTTTCCCCCACCACCGTCGCCTTCGCCACCGCGGTCCGGCGGGGCGAACACCTCCCGCCACAGTTCGGTGACGATGTCCTCCGGGCGCCGGTTGCAGCCCTCACGCAGGCGCAGCCGACCGCTGAGCGCCACGAGCGCAGCGTCCAGGCCGAGGTCGGTGTCGTCGGCCGGCACGCCGCGCAGGCCGCTGAGCGAGGCCACCACTGCGGTGGTGTCAATGGCGCCACGCACCGACGAGCCGATGCGCACGTCCGGGTGGGTGCGGGTGCGGCGGACGACCTCCACCACACCGGCCAGCCAGGCGTCGGCCACCGGGGCCTCGGGCAGTTCGCGGCGGACGATCGAGGCCTCGTCACCCGCGTCCTGGTAGTCCACCGCAAGGCGGCACACCCGGTCGTACACCGCGCTGGAGATGCGGGCGGTGCCGATGGCGTCGAACGGGTTCATCGCCGCCACCAGGCGGAACCCGTGCGCGGCGGACACCCGCCCCAGGCGGGGCACGTGCAGCTCGCGCTCGCTCATCACCGTGATGAGCACGTTCAGCGTCTCCTCCGGGATGCGGTTGATCTCCTCCACATAGAGCAGCGACCCGTCGCGCATCGCGGTGACCAGCGGGCCGTCCACGAACACCTCCGGGTCATAGCCCTCGGTGAGCACCCGGGCGGGGTCGAAATGGCCCACCAGGCGGGCCGGGGTGAGCTCGGCGTTGCCTTCCACGAACTCGAAACCGAGACCCAGTTCGTGGGCGACGGCACGCAGCAGCGTGCTCTTGCCCGTGCCGGGTGGGCCTTCCAGGAGCACGTGGCGGTCGGCGGCGAGCGCGGCCACCACCAGTTCCACCTCGCGGGTCCGGCCGACGACGCGGCCGAGCACCCGTTGGACCAGGCCGGTGAGTTCAGTCATCAGTAGACGATGATGCCGCGGATGTTCTCGCCGTCACGCATCGCCTGGTAGCCCTCGTTGATCTCATCGAGGGTGTACCGCCTGGTGATGAGCTCGTCGAGCTTCAGTTGCCCCTCGCGGTACAGGCCGAGGAGGGCGGGGATGTCGTGGCGCGGGTTGAGCGAACCGAAGATGGTGCCCTTGATCTCCTTGTTCCACATGGCCAGCTCGAACAGGTTGACGGAGGCCTCGGTCTGGGTGATCGGGGCGATGGCGGTGACCACGATGGTGCCGCCCTTGCCGGCCAGCGCCGTGCCGAGCTGCATCATGTTCCCGTAGAGGACGCCGGGGGTCATGATCACCTTGTCGGCCATCTGGCCCCAGGTCATCTCGGTGACGGCCGGGAACGCTTCCTCCATGGAGGCGAAGGTGTGGGTGGCGCCCAGCTCCATCGCCTTCTCCCGCTTGAACTCCACGGGGTCGACGGCGATGACCCGCTTGGCGCCGGCCATGGCCGCGCCCTGCACGGCGTTGATGCCGATGCCACCGATGCCGACCACCACGACGGTGTCGCCGGGGCGGACCTCGGCCCGCTTGGTGGCCGAGCCCCAGCCGGTGGCGACGCCGCAGGACACGAGGGCCACGGCGTCGAGCGGCAGGTCGGTGTCCACCTTGATGACCGAGGCCTCGGCCACGCAGGAGTACTCGGCGAACGTGCCCAGCTTGGCCATCAGCTTCACCGGCTCGCCGCCGACGAAGTGGCGGTGGGTGCCGTCGGTGATCATCCCGCCCTGCATGGCGCCAGAGCCGGCGTCGCACAGGTTCTGGCGGCCGGTGCTGCAGTAGCGGCAGCGCCCGCACGACGGGATGAAGCTGGCGGAGACATGGTCGCCCACGGCCACGCTGGTGACCCCGGGGCCGACCTCCACCACCACACCGGAGCCCTCGTGGCCGCCGATGATCGGGAAGAACGGGGGCATGCCCGCGGCTTCCAGCATCTCGGCCGGGGGCACCATGTCACCGGTGATGAAGTGCTCGTCGCTGTGGCACAGGCCGGCGACCTTCCACTGCACCAGCACCTCGCCCGCCTTCGGCGGGTCGACCGTGAGCTCTTCGACCTGCCAGCGCTGGTCCTGCCCGTGGAGCACGGCGGCTCGACACTTCATCGGGGTTCCCCTCAGTCCTCGTGCTCGTACACGAGCACGCCACGGATGTTCTCGCCGGCGTTCATCGCCGCGTAGCCGTCGTTGATGCCCTCCAGCGGGTAGGTGCGGGTGACCAGGCCGTCCAGATCAAGCTGGCCCTGGGTGTACAGCTCCAGCAGGCGGGGGATGTCCTTGCGCGGGTTGCCGGAGCCGAACAGCGAGCCGATGAGCTGCTTCTCGAACACGGTGAGGAACACGGCCGGGATGGCGATGCTGGCCTCGCTGACCGGGTGGATGTTGGTGACGACGATCTTGCTGCGCTTGCCGCCCAGCCAGAACGCCTCGCCGAGCACGTCGCCGTTGCCGACGCCGCAGGTCATGATGACCTTGTCGAAGCCACGGTTCCAGGTCGTGGTGTCCAGGGCGGCGATGGCGTCCTGGATGGAGGCGTGGGTGTGGGTGGCGCCGAACTCCATCGCCTTCTCCCGCTTGAACTCCACGGGGTCGATGGCGGCGATGACGGCGGCGCCGGCCATCTTGGCGCCCTGGATGGCGTTGCTGCCGATGCCGCCGCAGCCGACCACGGCCACGGTGTCGCCGGGCTGCACGTCGGCGGCGTAGACCGCCGAGCCCCAGCCGGTGACCACGCCGCAGCCGAGCAGGCAGGCCCGGTCCAGCGGGAGGTCCTTGTCGATCTTGATGCAGCTGGCCTCGTGCACCACGGTGTGGTGGGCGAACGTGCCGAGCGCGCCGATGGCCAGCGTGAGGTCGTTGCCGTCCTTGTCGTGGTGACGGGATGTGCCGTCGCTGAGCTGCATGCCGGTGGCCGTGATGTTGCCCAGGTCGCACAGGTTGCTGTGGCCGCTGGCGCAGCTGGGGCACTTGCCGCACGCCGGCACGAAGCCGAACACCACATGGTCGCCGGGGGCCACGCTGAACACGCCGGGGCCGACCTCCATCACGATGCCGGCGCCCTCGTGGCCGCCGATGGTGGGCAGCGGGGCGGTGGCGCCGGCGAGGTCGCCGGTGACCAGGTGCTCGTCGCTGTGGCACATGCCGCTGGCGATCATCTTCACCAGCACTTCACCGGCCTTCGGCGGGTCGAGCTCGATCTCCTCCACGCTCCACGGCGTGTGCAGCTCACGAAGGATGGCAGCCTTGGTCTTCACGATGTTCCCCTTTGGTCCCGAAGATGGTGACGTCTGGCGCGCAACTTACCGCGGCAGGCGCAGCCCGATCGCACCGGCGAGCGCCCCGTCCAGCACCAGCCGCGCCGCAGCCGCGTCCTCGATCGCGTGGCCGGTGGACTTGTAGACGGTGACCTCGTCGTCGCTGGTGCGGCCGGGGTGGCGGCCGGCCACCACCTCGCCCAGCTCCACCAGGCGGGAGAGGTCGATGCCCTGCAGTTCGTTGGCGCCCGCGGGAGGGGCCACGGTGGCAGCGCCGAGCCACTCGACGAACACCGTCCCGGTGGTGAACCCGGCGTGCAGTTCGGCCTTGTTGCCGACCGACCCCACGTGCGCGCCGGGGGCCACCCAGGCCGGGTCGATGACCGGCTGGTCGGCGTCGGTGGTGAGGCAGATCACGTCCGCGCCGCGGACGGCGTCCTCGAACGACGGCGTGGCCGTGGCCAGCGGGTGCCGTGCCGCCAGCGCTTCCGCGGACGCGTGGTTGCGGCTGGCGACCCGGATCTCCGTCCACGGGCGGACGTCGGCGAAGGCGTCGAGGTGGGAGTGCCCCTGCACCCCGCCGCCGATGATCGCCAGCGTGGCGCTGCCCGGCCGGGCGAGGAGGTCGGCGGCCACGGCCGCGGACGCGGCGGTTCGGATGGCCGTCACCGACGCCCCGTCCATGATCGCCACCGGCGTGCCCCGCTCGTCGAACATCAGCACCAGCGCCTGATGCGACGGCACGTCGGTGCCGTGGTTGCCGGCGAACACGCTGACGGCCTTCACCACCAGCCCGGCCCCGTCGAGGTAGCCGGGCATCGCCGCCATCAACCCGCCCGGCGCCCGGGCGGCGATCCGCGCCGGCACGTCCGCCCGCCCGTCGCTGAACGCGGCGAACGCCTCGCGCAGCCGGGCCCGCAACTCCGGCATCGGCAACAGCCCCCGCACCTCCGCCTCGGTCAGGTACACCAACTCGTTCATGTCGCGGGTTCTACCACGGCGTCTACGGTGGCGGGCATGACAGGAACTGCCGACCGCTTCCGCCGGGTCAACACGCTCTTCAACGCCCGGCTTGCGGAGGTGGCCGACTGGTCGGCCCCCTCCCCGTGCGAAGGCTGGGTGGCCCGGGACGTGGTCCGTCACCTCGTCGACTGGGTCCCCGGCTTCTTCGGCGGCGCGGGCGTACCGCTGACGACCGGCCCATCGGTCGACGACGACCCCGCCGGCGCCTGGCGGACGCTCGGCGACCAGCTCCAGGCCCTCCTCGACGACCCGGCCGCCGCTGAACGTCCCGTCACCGCCGGCCCGATGGGCGAGATGCCGCTGGCCGACGCGATCGACCGCCTGGTCACCGGCGACGTCCACATCCACACGTGGGACGTCGCCCGCGCCTGCGGCCTGGTCGAGTCGCTCGACCCCGAGGTCACCGCCGACATGCTGGCCGGCATGCAGCCGATGGACGCCGCCCTGCGCGCCAGCGGTCACTTCGGCCCAAAGGTCGACGTGCCTGCGGACGCGTCTGTGCAGGACCGCCTCCTCGCCTTCGTCGGCCGCCGACCCTAGGCACCCTTTGTGTCACGGCACAGACATCAGTGTCACAGCACAAAGGTTCGTACTTCTGTGCCGTGACCGTGACCGCTGTGCCGTGACACAGACGTCACGGGAGGGGCGGGTGAACGGTCAGCGGGCGGGGAACAGTCAGCGGGAGGTGAGCTCGGGCGGCAGCGGGGCGGTGGACACGAAGTGGAGGGTCTGGACGGCGCGGGTCATGGCGACGTAGAGGAGGCGGGCGCCGCGGGCGTCGGCGGGGCCGGTGAACACCTCATGGGGGTTCACCACCACCACGCCGTCGAACTCGAGACCCTTCACGGCCTCCGGGTGGAACAGGGGCACGTCGTCGTGGGCCAGGTTGTGCACCCGGTCCACCGCGGTGAGCCCGATGGCCGCCAGCCCTGCGGCCAGTTCCTCGTGACGGGCGACCGGTGCGACCAGCCCGGTGTTGTGATGGCGGTGACGGACGGCCTGCACCTCGGCCGCCACCACGGCAGCCAGGTCGGCGGCGCCCCCGGGCGCGTGGCGGAACGACGGCGGCTCGCCGAGCAACCGCACGCTGGTGCTGGCCTCCGCGGCCACCGCGGTGAACGGCAGCAGCCGGTTCGCCATGTCGAGAATCGGGCCGGGGACGCGGTAGCCGATGGTGAGGTGCGCCACCTGGGTGTCGCCACCACCGGGCGCCAGCCAGCGCATGGCCTCCGCCCAGTCCTGCTGGCCCGCTGGCGTGGTGCTCTGGGCCAGGTCGCCGAGCACGGTCATCGAACCCGCCGGGCTGCGCCGGCCGATGCACCGCAGGGCGACGGCCGAATGGTCCTGCGACTCGTCCACCACCACGTGCCCGAACGTGAACGGGGTGCCATTGAGCAGCGAGTTGGCCTCGTCCACCAGGAACTGGTCGGCCACCGTCCAGGCCCGTCGCTTGCCCCGCCCGCCGGCCGAACCGAAGTGCTCCACCAGCAACTGGTCCACCAGGCGGATCGGCTGGGCCGTGGGCCAGGCCTTGGTGATCGCCGCCCGCAGCGCCGGCGCCTTCTCCCACACGTCTTCCCGCCCGTACTTGCGCAGCATGTCCCGCTGCACCATGCCCTTCACGGAGTCGCGCCGCTTGTTGACTGGGCCGCGGGCGTCGAGCGCGTCGTACAGCCACTGGGCGAACTCGTCGGGCGTGACCGTGATGGTGCGCGCCCCCACGGGCACCCGCAGGTCCTCCATCGGCACGGTGACATGACGGGTGGCGGCGGCCTCCAGCGCGGCCAGCATCTCCGGCGACCCCTTCGCCCGGCGCAGGTCGTCGCCGTCCACGCCCGTGATCTCCACCTTCGGCACGCACAGGTCCAGCGCGGTGCGCTGCTGCACGCTGCGCTCGCCCAGCGACGGCAGCACGTTGCCGATGTAGTCGAGGAACACGGTGTTCGGGCCGACGACCAGCACCCCGTCGCGCACCAGCCGGCGGCGGTGCTCGAACAGCAGGTAGGCGGCGCGGTGCAGGCCGACGGCAGTCTTGCCCGTGCCCGGACCGCCCTGCACGACGAGGCACTGGTCCAGCGGGGAGCGGATGACCACGTCCTGCTCGGCCTGAATGGTGGCGACGATCTCGCGCATCGCGCCCGTGCGGGCCGCGCCGATCTCCGCCAGCACGGGGTCGGGGATGCCGCTGCCGGCGGCCTCGTGGTCCGGGTCGTCGAGCTGCTCGTCGAGGTAGGCGGTGAGGTCGCCGTCCACCATCGTGAACCGCCGCCGGTGGGCCAGCCCGAACGGGTCGGCGTGGGTGGCCCGGTAGAAGGGAGCGGCGATCGGGGCCCGCCAGTCCACCACCACCGGGTCGTGGGCGTCGTCCTCGATGTGCCGCCGCCCGATGTACCACTGGTCGCCGCCCGGGCCCTCTTCCCGGATGCGGCCGAAGAAATCGCCCGCGCCGGGCGTGCGGAGGTCCTCCAGCGCCTCCGCCACCGTGACCTCCACGTACTCCTTGGTGATCTCGTCGGCGGCACCCTCAGGGTCCACCCGGGAGAACCGCTCGATCATCCGGTCGCGGCACGCGCGCGAGTACCGCAGATGCGCCTGCTCGGCGGGCAGCTCGGGGAACACGTCGGCGCTCATCGGGGTCAGACACGCTAGCCTCCCCCGCATGGAGAACGAGCAGGTCGAGGCAGAGCAGGTCGAGATCGAGGAAGAGCTGCTGGTGGAGGAGATCTCCATCGACGGCATGTGCGGTGTCTACTGAGCTGATCGCTCAGCCGCTGCTGTCCGCAGCGCTGGAGTTGCACCCCCAGGTGGCCCTGCGGCCGGAGCCGTTCGGCGCGCTCGCCTACCACTACGGCAACCGCCGCCTCGTGTTCCTCAAGCACGCCGATGTCGTCACGGTCGCGCAGGCGCTGGCCGACCACCCCACCCTCGCCGACGCCTTGCGCGCCTGCGGCATCGCCGAGCGCCGCTGGCCGTCGTTCGCCGGCGCGTTCCAGTCACTCCTGCAGAGCGACGTCGTGAGGGAGCGCCGGCCGTGAGCGTTGAGACCCTGGCCACCCAGATGAAGGCCGGGCTGGACGCCCCCATCTGCCTCACCTGGGAGCTCACCTACGCCTGCAACCTGCAGTGCGTGCACTGCTTGTCGTCCAGCGGCCAGCGCGACCCCCGCGAGCTCACCACCGCCGAGGCGATGGGCGTGCTCGACGAGCTGAAGGCGCTGCAGGTCTTCTACATCAACATCGGCGGCGGCGAGCCGATGGTGCGTCGCGACTTCTTCGACCTCGTCGAGTACTCCGTGGGCAACGGGATCGGCGTGAAGTTCTCCACCAACGGGGCCTTCATCGACGCCGAGAAGGCCCGCCGCCTGGCCGCCATGGACTATGTGGACATCCAGCTGTCGATCGACGGCGCCGATGCCGCCACCAACGACGCTGTCCGCGGCGAGGGCAGCTTCGCCACCGCCACCCGGGCGATGGACCATCTGGCCGAGGCCGGGTTCGGCCCGTTCAAGATCAGCGTCGTGGCCACCCGTCAGAACGTGCCCCAACTGGACGCCTTCAAGGCGCTGGCCGACCGCTACGGCGCCCAGTTGCGCCTCACCCGCCTGCGCCCGAGCGGCCGGGCGGTGGACACGTGGGACCAGCTGCACCCCACTCAGGCCCAGCAGCGGGAGATCTACCACTGGCTGCTGGCCCACGGCGACAACGTGCTCACCGGCGACTCCTTCTTCCACCTCAACGCGCTCGGCGACGAGGCCCTGCCCGGCCTGAACCTGTGCGGCGCAGGGCGGGTGGTGTGCCTCATCGACCCCGTCGGCGACGTCTACGCCTGCCCCTTCGTGATCCACGACGAGTTCCTCGCCGGCAACGTGCGCGACCGCGGCGGGTTCACCAAGGTCTGGAAGCAGAGCGACCTGTTCCGCTCGCTCCGCGAACCCCAATCCGCCGGCGCGTGCGCCAGTTGCGGCTCGTTCGACGCCTGCCAGGGCGGGTGCATGGCCGCCAAGTTCTTCACCGGACTGCCCCTCGACGGCCCCGACCCGGAGTGCGTCAGCGGCCACGGCGACGCCGGCCTGGCAGCCGCCGCGGCGGTGCCGGTCACCCTGAAGCCGCGCCCGGCCCAGGACCACACCAAGCCGGCCCGCACACCAGCCCCGGTCTGAGCGAGCCAGGGCGCCGCACGCCGCGTACAGTTGCACCCCGATGGCTTGGCTGCTGCTGATCCCCGCGTACTTCCTCGGGACGTTCCCCAGCGCGGTCTGGATCGCCCGCAGCAAGGGGGTGGACATCACCAAGGTCGGCTCCGGCAACCCGGGCGCGTCCAACATCGCCCGCACGTTCGGCACCGCCTGGGGCGTGCTGGTCTTCGTACTCGACGGGCTGAAGGGCGCCATCCCCGCCGCCACCGGCCTGCTGATCGACAACCGGGCCCTCGCCTACGGCATGGTGGCCGCCGCCGTGCTCGGCCACATGTTCCCCGTCACCCGCCGGTTCAAGGGCGGCAAGGGCGTGGCCACCATGGGCGGCGCCTCGTTCGTGCTCCAGCCACTGGTGTCGCTGGCCATGCTGGCGCTCTGGGTGGCGGTGCGCAAGCTCACCAAGAAGGCCTCGCTGGCGTCGCTGTCGATCATGATCGGCTTTCCGGTGGGCGTGGCCATCAAGGGCGCTCCGGGCTGGGAGATCGCCGCCATCATCGCCATCAACGGGCTCGTGCTCCTCCGCCACGGGGAGAACATCAAGCGCCTCCTCGGCGGCAGCGAACTGTCCGCCCGGAAGGCCTGACCAGTAGCGTCGCCGTCGATGCAACTGCTGCAGCCGCTGACGATCAGGACGGCCACCGCACCCAACCGGGTGATGTTCGGGCCCCACGTCACCAACCTCGGCGACGACGACCGCCGCCTCACCGCTCGCCACACGGCGTACTACGAGCGGCGGGCGCGGGGCGGGTGCGGGATCATCGTCACCGAGGGCGCCAGCGTGCACGACAGCGACTGGCCCTACGAGCGGGCGCCGCTGGCCACCGAGTGCGGGCCGGGGTGGGCTGCCATCGCCACCGCCTGCCACGCCCACGGTGCGCTCGTGCTCGCCTCGCTGGACCATGCCGGCGGGCAGGGCTCCAGCGCCTACAGCCAGCGCGAGCTGTGGGCCCCCAGCCGCGTGCCGGAGGTCAACACCCGCGAGGTCCCCAAGTGGATGGAGGCGGAGGACATCGCCGCGGTGGTGGCCGGCTTCGGCGCCGCTGCGGCCGCCGCTGTCGCCGCCGGATGCGACGGGGTGGAGATCAACGCCGGCCAGCACAGCCTGGTCCGCCAGTTCCTCAGCGGGCTCACCAACCACCGCGACGACGTGTGGGGCGTGGACCGCTGGCTGTTCGCCAGCGAGGTGATCGAGGCCGTGCGCGCCGCCATCGGCGACCGGGTGGTGGGCCTGCGTCTGTCGTGCGACGAGTTGGCCCCGTGGGCCGGCATCACGCCCGAGCAAGCGCCGGAGCTGGCGGCCCGGCTGGTCGGCTTCGGCATCGACTATGTGGTGGTGACGCGGGGTTCCATCTACTCGGCCGAGAAGACCCGGGCCGACGTGCACGAACCCACTGGCTACAACATCGACGTCACCCGCGCGGTGAAGGCCGCGCTCGCCGACACGCCGGTCTTCCTCCAGGGCTCCGTCGTGGAGGCCGGCCAGGCGGAGTGGGCCCTCGGCGACGGTGTGTGCGACGGGGTGGAGATGACCCGCGCCCAGCTGGCCGACCCCGACCTCGTGGCCAAGGTGCGCGACGGCCTGGCGCCCCGGCCGTGCCTGCGCTGCAACCAGACCTGCCAGGTGCGCGATGCCCGCAACCCCATCGTCACCTGCGTGGGCGAGCCGACCACCGGCCGGGAGACCGAGGACCCGGACTGGTACGCCCCCACCGCCCACGCCCGCGACGTGCTGGTGGTCGGCGGCGGGGTGGCCGGCATGGAGACCGCCCGGGTGGCGGCCCGCCGCGGCCACACCGTCCGCCTCGTGGAGCGCAGCGACCACCTCGGCGGCATGGCCGCGCTCACGGGGCCCGGCGGCCCGCTGGTGGAGTGGCTGGCCGCCTGCCTGGCCGACGCCGGCATGGAGGTGCTGCTGGGCACGGACCACACCGCAGCCCGACCGGGTGAGGTCGTGGTCCAGTGCACCGGCTCGCAGCCCGGCCGCCGCCCGTACGACGTGGCCGAGGGTTCGACGGTGGTCGACGTGGTGGACGTCCGCCGGGGCACCGCCCTGCCTGCCGGGCCGATCGCCCTGTTCGACCCGATCGGCGGGCCCATCGCCGTGGCCCTCGCCGAGGAACTGGGCGAGCGGGCCATCCTCATCACCCAGGACCAGATCGCCGGCAACGAGCTGTCCCGCTCGGGCGACCTGGCGCCCGCCAACGTGCGCCTGCAGCAGCGCGGGGTCCGCATCGAGCGGCGCTCCCTTCTGCGCGCCGTCCGCGCCGGCGAGGTGGAGCTGGAGGACCGCTTCAGCGGCGCGCGACGCACCATCGCCTGCGCCGCGCTGGTGGATTGCGGGTTCCGTCTGCCCGACACCCCGCTGCCCGGCGCCGCCCACCAGGCCGGCGACTGCGTGGCTCCGCGGACCATCCACGAGGCCGTGCTGGAAGGCCGCCGCGTGGCACTAGCGCTGTGACCGGCGGGCTGCGGGGTCCTGCCGGTAGAAGCGGCGGTAGCAGTCGTACAGCGCCGGGTGGGCCTCGGCCAGCAGCAGCGGCCCGCTGAAGAACAGCTCGCTCACCACGGCGAAGAACTCGGCCGGGTTGGTGCCGCCGTAGCCGTCGATCACCTCGTCGCCGTGCAGCCGGACCTTCCCGTAGGCGATGCGGCTCTCCCGCGCCCAGTCGGCCAGCAGCACCTCGTCGTCGATCGGCGGGGTGCCGTCGATCACCCCGTCGAGCATGTCGATCTTGTGGGCCACCTCATGGATCACGACGTTGCGCCGTCCGCGCCGGTAGCGGGTCTCGCGGCGCACACTGTCCCATGCCAGCAGCAGCGGGCCCTCGTCGTCGTGGGCCTCACCGGCCAGCCAGCGCGGCCCGTCGCTCATCACCCCACCGCCCTCGTGGTGGGTGCCGTCGAGCACGATGGTGCGCGGGTGCACGATCACCGTGCGCAGGTGCACCAGCGCGTCCAGCCCCTCGTCGAACCCCAGGCAGGTGAGCGCCGCCTGGGCGGCGATGACCGAGCACATCTCGTCGGTGAGGTCGAAACCCTGGGCGGCCTCCCAGCGCACCTGGGCCAGCACACCCTCTGCCAGGTCCACCAGGCGTTCCTGCTGGGCGGACGGCAGCACAGCCCAGTCCGCCACGGAGGCAGCCGCGGCGGCAGGCAGCAGTTGGCGGGCACGGCGGCGGAAGACGATGGGCCGAGCGTACCGGCGTCCACTAGCGTCGGCTCCTGCATGGCTGCCGCTCCCCCCGCCGCCGTCCTGTGGGACATGGACGGCACCATCGTCGACACCGAGCCGTACTGGATCGAATGCGAGTACGAGCTCGTCGACCAGCACGGCAACGGGCAGTGGGACGACGACAAGGCCCACCTGCTCGTCGGCTCGGACCTGCGCGACTCCGCCCGCCTGCTGCAGGAGCTCGGCGGGGTGGACATGGAGATCGACGACATCGTCAACCGCCTGCTGGACGGCGTGATCGCCCGGGTGAAGGCGAAGGTGCCGTGGCGGCCGGGCGCCCGCGAGCTGCTGGCCAAGCTGCGGGTGGCGGAGGTGCCGTGCGCGCTCGTCACGATGAGCTGGAGCCGCTTCGCCAACGCCGTCGTGGCCGCTCTGCCGCGGGGCACGTTCGCCGCCGTCATCAGCGGGGACGAGGTGCGCCGCGGCAAGCCGCATCCCGAGCCCTACCTGGCCGCCGCCGATGCCCTGGGCGTGCGGGCGAAGGACTGCGTGGCCGTGGAGGACTCGCCCACCGGGGTTCGCAGCGCGGTCGCTGCCGGGTGCCGGGTGTTCGCCGTGCCGAACGTGGTGGACATTCCACCTGGGCGCGGGTACACGCTGGTGTCCTCGCTGCGCGACCTGGACCTGGCCCACTTCGGGATCGACGTGCTACCCGGTGGCAACACTGCCCGCAGTCGACGGCGGCGGTCCGCGTGGGGCACCGTCGGCTGGATGGTGGCGCTGGCCGGGCTGGCCGGTGCCGGGCTGTGGTTCCTGAGGGAGGACGACCCGCCCCCGCTGCCGGACATCCCGATGGCTGCCTGGGCGCCCTACTGGGTGCTCGACGAGGCCGCCACCACCATCGGGTCCCAGGGTCGCCTGTTCCGCGAGCTGTCACCGTTCTGGTACGAGGCCCGCGGGGCCACCGACGTCGGGTTCAGCGCCAACGTCAACGGCGACACCGTGGCCGCCGCGCTGGGCGCGGCCCGGGCCAGCGGCGCACTGGTCCTCCCCTCGGTGGCGGACGCGATGCCCTCCGGCGGGATGGCCGCGGTCCTCACCGACCCCGTCACCCGCAGCCAGCACGTCAACACGCTGATGGAGCTCGTACGCCAGCAGGGCTTCGACGGGCTGGACCTGGACTACGAGAAGTTCGCCTTCGCCGACGACCGCAGCACCTGGGCGGCCACCAGCCCTGCCTGGGTGCAGTTCCTCACCGAACTGGCCGCCGCGCTGCACGCCGATGGCAAGGTGCTGGCGGTGTCCGTGCCGCCGATCTACCAGGACGGCAGCAGCACCGACCTCGGCGCCTGGGTCTACGACTACGCAGCCATGGGCCGGATCGTCGACCGCATCCGCATCATGGCCTACGACTACTCCTTCGCCGAGCCCGGCCCGATCGCCCCGGTGGACTGGGTGCGCACCGTGGTCCGCGCCGCCAAGAAGGTGGTGGACGACGACACCAAGCTGGTCCTCGGCATCCCGCTCTACGGGCGCAACTGGGTGACCGCCACGTCGGGCGTGTGCCCCGCCGATGCGCCAGGCCGGGCCGACCCCAACCTGCGCGAGGTGGCCAACCTCATCACCCAGTACGGCGCCGTCAGCACGTTCGACGAGGCGACCGGCGAGGACACGTTCACCTACCAGCGACCGGCGAGCGACGGTGTGACGAGCTGCACCCAGACGCGGGTGGTCCACTACGTGAGCGCGGCCGGGGCCGTGGCGCGGGTGGACATCGCCCGCGAAGAACGGATCGGCGGGGTGTCCTTCTGGGCGCTGGGGTTCGACACCCCGGCCGTGTGGTCGGCGATCGGCGAATACGCTCGGGCCCAGGAGGTGTCGCCATGAACCGAGCCGAATTGACCGCCCGCCGCGAGGAGATCGCCGCCGAGTACCTCAAGCCGGCGGCGCAGCGACCTGCCACCACCGCCCGCGGCGTGCATCACGTGGCGCTGATCTGCAGCGACGTCGAACGCACCGTGCAGTTCTACGACGGGCTGCTGGGCTTCCCGCTGATCGAGATGTTCGAGAACCGCGACTACGAGGGCAGCACCCACTTCTTCTTCGACATCGGCCACGGCAACACGCTGGCGTACTTCGACCTGCCGGGCCTGGACCTCGGCCCGTACCAGGAGGTGCTGGGCGGCCATCACCACCTGGCCATCTCCATCGAGCGAAGCCAGTGGGAGGCCGCCCGCGCCCGGCTGGAAGCCGCCGGCGTGGAGACCGCCCACGTGGACGGGTCGTCGCTGTACTTCCGCGGGCCCGACGGTGAGCGGCTGGAACTGATCAGCGACCCGCTGCGCGAGATGTACGGCAAACCCGTGGGCTGACCGGGGCAACTAGCCTCCGGTCCATGGAGTTCCATTTCGCCACCATCTGGGAATCAATCGCCGACGCCATGCCGGACCGCACCGCCGTGGTCGCCGGTGACGTTCGGCTCACGTGGCGGGAGTACGACGAGCGGGCCGCGCGGATCGCCGGCGCGTTCTCGGCGGCCGGCCTGGGGCCGGACTCCAAGATCGGGCTGTACCTCTACAACGGCAACGAGTACCTCGAGGCGCACTACGGGGCGTTCAAGATGCGCGGCGTGCCGGTGAACGTCAACTACCGCTACCTCGACGAGGAGCTCGTCTACCTGCTGGACAACGCTGACGCCGAGGCGCTGGTCTTCCACTCCAGCCTCGGCGACCGGGTGGAGCGCATCCGCGCGCGGCTGCCCAAGCTGCAGCTGCTGATCGAGGTGGACGACGGCGGCGCCGGCCAGGTGGCCGTCGCCCGGCGATACGAGGAGGTCATCGCCTCCACCGCGCCGATGCCGCGCATCGAGCGCAGCGAGGACGACATCTACATGCTGTACACCGGTGGCACCACCGGCATGCCGAAAGGCGTGATGTACGACATGGGTGGCTTGTCACGGGCCTTCACCACGATGGGGTTCCCCCTGCTTGGCCTCGCCCCGCCCGCCGACGCTGCGGAAGTGGCCGGCCAGGTGCGCCAGGTGGTGGACGGTGGGGCCGGCATCGTGTCCATGCCGTGCGCGCCGCTCATGCACGGCACCGGTGTGTGGCTGGGGGCGATGATCCCCCAACTCACCGGCGCCACGGTGGTCACCCTGGAGAGCCGCTCGCTGGACCCGCATGAGGTGCTGACCAAGGCCCAGGCCGAGCAGGTCACCAACCTGGTAATCGTCGGTGACTCGTTCGCCAAGCCGCTCATCACCGCGATCGACGAGGCCGCCGCTCGCGGCACGGCGTACGACCTGTCGGCGATCCGGATGATCATCTCGTCGGGCGTCATGTGGACCGCCGAGGTGAAAGAGCAACTGCTCGACCGGATCGAGCAGGCCATCCTGCTGGATGCAATGGGCTCGTCGGAGGGTTCGATGGGCAGCAGCATCTCGATGAAGGGCGTGCCGCCGTCCACGGCCAAGTTCACCCAGAACCCCACCACCAAGGTGTTCACCGACGACGACCGCGAGGTGCTGCCGGGTTCGGGCGAGGTGGGCATGGTGGCCGCCGGCGGGATGGTGCCGGTGGGCTACTTCAAGGACCCGGAGAAGTCGGCCCGCACGTTCCGCACCATCGGCGGGGTGCGCTACTCGTTCCCCGGCGACATGGCGATGGTGGCCGACGACGGCTCGCTGATCCTGCTCGGGCGGGGCAGCCAGGTCATCAACTCCGGCGGGGAGAAGATCTTCCCGGAGGAGGTCGAGGAGGCTGCCAAGCGGGTGGACGGCGTGGTCGACTGCTTGGTCGTCGGTGTGCCGGACGAGAAGTTCGGCAACGCGGTCACCGCCGTGGTCTCTCTGGCCGACGGCGCCTCGGTGGACGAGGCCACCGTGATCGCCGGCGTGAAAGGCCAGCTGGCCGGCTACAAGGCACCGAAGAAGGTGGTGTTCGTGCACAAGGTGCCGCGGGCACCCAACGGCAAGGCCGACTACAAGGCGGCGGGTCAGTTGGCCCGCGATGCCGCCGGCCTCGGCGAGTGATCCAGCCGCCCCCGCTGGTCGCCCAGCGCCTGGCCGCGCTGGGCGAGCGCGGCGCGGCGTGGCTGGCCGACCTGCCCGCCCTGCTGACCGGCGTGGCCGAGCGGTGGGGGCTGACCTACGGGGAGGTGTTCAGCGGCGGAACCGCGGCCGTGGTGGTGGCGGCTCGGCGGTCGACCGACGGCTTGGACTGCGTGGTGAAGGCGTTCGTGCCGGAGCCGTATGACGAGCGCGGCTTCGAGCGGAGCGTGCTGACCCACGGCCTGGCCGGCGGGCGTGGGTGCGTGGCGATGCTGGACCACGACCCGGTTCGGCGGATGATGCTGCTCGAGCGCCTGGGCCCGGACCTGGGCGCGCTCGGGCGCACCGTGCCGCAGATCCTGGAGGCCGTGTCCGCCACCCTGCTGGAGTTCTGGCGGCCGGTTCCGGTGGACGCCGCCCTGCCCGACGGGGTGTATGCCACCCAGTGGCTGGCCGGCTTCATCACCACCACGTGGGAGCAACTGGGCCGGCCATGTGACCGGCTGGTGATCGACCGGGCGATGGCGTACTGCGACGAGCGCGCCGCTGCCTTCGACCCAGCAACTGCCGTGCTCGTGCACGGCGACGCGCACGGCTGGAACACCCTGACCGTGCCCGGTGGCGCCGGTCGCGGCGGGTGCAAGTTCGTCGACCCGGAGGGCCTGCGCTCCGAGCGGGCCCACGACCTGGGTATCCCGATGCGGGAGTACAACGGCGAGCTGATCCGCGGCGACACCGCCCGCCTCACCCGCCAGCGCGCCGAGTGGCTGGGGGCCCGCTGCGACGTCGACCCCGAGGCCGTGTGGCAGTGGGGCTTCATCGAGCGCGTCAGCACCGGCCTGGCCAACCTGCGCGACTTCGACACCGACGACGGCCCGACCTTCCTCGAAGTCGCCCGCCGCTGCTGCTGAGTTCGACGGCGACGGTGGACGCGCACAGATGAAGTGATCTGTGTTCGTCCTGGGCTTGCCACCCCGTTCCTCGCGGTGTCGCGCTGTCGCTGGACGAGGCCTTCCGCGTGCTGGAAGCGATCGAGGACGCTCGCTTCGTGCTCCGCGAACGTGGCGCAGCACCCGGGCTACAGGACGAACTCGCGACCGTCATCCGAATGCTCCACGGTAAGTTGGGCCTCGACGAAGGGGGCGCGCAATGACCGAGCAAGAAGTGCTGCTGCCCGCTGAGGCTGCTCGCCGGCTGGGCGTGCCGACCCGTGTCGTGGTGCAAGCGATGTACGAGAAACGGCTGCCGCGGGTGAAGCTCGAGGACGGGACGCTCGGCATCCCGGCTGAGGCGCTCGACTCCTTCCACGTTCAGGTGGTGTAGTGCGGAGCTGCCGATACGTGTGGGTTGACCGGCCGAGCGCGACCAGGCAGTCTGCGCTCCTGTGAGCAGACTTCCCGCCGCCGTCACCGTCGTCGATGCCGCTGGGACAACGACCGAATGGGACGTCGTCTACTCATCGTTGGGTGAGCGGCACCGTGTTCTGCTCCGCTCACCACGCGGGGAGGCGTCGGCCGAGTCCACGAACGCGTTCGATTGCTTGCGACAGCTGCGCGAGCAGCTGGAACCGCTGGGGCTGCGCGTCTGCGTGAACGGGTCGCGCCGGGACGCGTTTCAGACCGGGATGTCAGCTGACTTCTCGGCCGGTTTCAAGGTCGTTCTCATGACCGACTCATGGGAGATCCCTCCGATCGTCGACACATTCGGCCCCGCGTCGGCAGATCTCGTTGTCACGCTGGCAGAGCAGGACACCGCCTTCGAAGAGTGGGTCCGGCGGCCGAAGCAGGAGCGCCCGTTGCCAGCGAACCTGACAGTCGACGAGGCATACCGCGCCGCCTGCCACCTGCTCCACTTCTGTGCACGTGAGGAGGGAGCGGACCCGGCCCTGCTCGCCCTCTTCATCACGCTGTGGAATCGACATCGGAACCCGGCGGACTGGAGTCTGTGGAGAGAATCGATCTTCTCGGCCGTCGATGGAGCCTTTATGGCGCCAGCCGACGAGGAGAAGAAGTAGCGCAGCACTGCACGCACAACTGAACCGTGCACTGCGGCGCGTCCAGCAACGCGCTGCTCATCTCCGGCCCGGTGCAGCGTCATGCGCTCGCCGGCGCCAGGTTGTGTCGGTCTCTCAGCCCGAACCGGCCGCGGGCGACGTCGCCTCGCAGTCGGCTGTCACCACAGCCCCGTCGACGTAGGTCACCGCGCGACTCTGATACTCCGAGGCCGGACTGAGCTCCTGAGCGTCAACGGCGCTGATGTCGATGACATGCAGCACTACGGTCGACAAGGTGACACGGACGGCGTACGCAACGAAGTGCTCCTGCTCACTGGGGTGGGCAGCTTCCAGCGCCTGCTCGAAGCGCGCAAGCTGATCGGACGTGATCCCTGCACGCTGATAGGCGTCGTCGAACTGGGGATGGCCTGTGAGCTGCAGCTTGACCACGCTCTCGACGAATCCCCGGTTGAAGTCCCCGTGCGACACGAGCTCGGCTGCGGCAGTAAGGCTCGGATCGGTGGCCACGATCACGACAAGGTCAAGTGCCCTGTCAGACAGCCAGGCAGGGATGTTGCTGCACGCGGCCATGTTCACCGCGAGTTGTGACACGGGCAGGTTGCCCGACAGCTCAAGCGCGAAGCCATCGAAGTCGCCTGCCGGAAGCTCAACCGACATCACCTCCGCGTCTCGGACCGATGGCGCGGACGACCTCGAGCACGACAGCCCGGCCGGGACAAGCAAGGTAGCGGCCGCCAGAAGGCGCAGGCGGAGTCTGGCACGGCGCGCTGCAGCCATAGGCGAAGGGTAGTAGCCGGGCCCAGACCTGCCGGTTGCGCAGAGGTGCCCTCAGGGCGCTTCCCGGTGGGCAGCCGCAGGAGCGCACCTCGGCGTCGCCAGTTCCCGCCCGTCAGAGGGCGTGGGGCAACTCGGGGTTGAGGGGGTCGTCGGGGTCGTTGTAGATCTGCCATCGCAGGCGTTGGCGGATCTGCAGCAGGCCACCATCGTCGGACGTGTACGGCCCCGCCGGGTACTTCGGCTGCTTCGCCGGCCCGTGCAGGTGGGGGTGCCGGTTGTGGGCCGTGCACTCCACCTCACCGTTCACGTCGCTGGTCTCGCCGCCTGCCGCCCACGGGCGGATGTGATCCACATCCGACACCAGATCGGTAGCAGGGACCGGGCAGCCGGAGTCGTGCTGACAATGGCGGTCACGAGCCTGGATCGCCCGCCGCAGGCGGCCCCTGAACGTCCGCTGCCGCGACACCCCCACCAGACGGTGCTGCTCGTCGAACAAGAACGACTCCACCAGCCCCGTATCGAGATAGGGCAGCAGGTCGTGCGGGCGCACCACCACCCCCGAGGCGAGCTCGCACAACCGGGCCATGGTCTGGTCACCGACGATCACCTGGAACAACGGTCGCGGTGACACACCCGTCGACGACGCCGACCTCGCTGCCATCCGCACCAACGCCGCGGCCCGCCGCTGCCCTGCCGTGCGTTCCACACCCGCCGCCGCGTCCTCCAACCGGACCTCCCGACACAACCGGTCCAACTCCGCAGCGAACACCTCACCATCAATCGGCGCCAAGCTCCCACGCACCGTCACCTCACCCGTGTCGCGGCTGCGCGACATGGACACGTCCGACACCGGCGGCCTGGTCGTGGCGCCGAGCTCGTCGTCGACATGATCCGCCCAGTAGCGGACCACCTTGCGACCATCAGCGAACAGCCCCAGCCCGGCCAACGTGTCGACCAGCAGTTCCTCATCCCGCACGAACAACTCCCACCGGGCATCCGTGACGTACTTGCAGATCAGATCCGCATGATCCATCGACAGGCGGCCATCCAACACCGCCGCCCGCACCCTGGCCATCCGTGCCAGCTTCCCGGCACGGCCGATCTCGGCGGCCATCTCGTGATGGCAACGAGCCACCCGGTTCCCCAACGCCAACCCCGCCGTCCGCGCCCGACTGGCCCGCCAGGCACCACGCGGTTCCCACACCGCCAACACATCTGCCGCCGCGACCGCGAGCCGCGACTGCTCACGCTGCAACCCCTCCGTCAACACCTGCAACCCGTCAGCATCCAACCCCGCCACATCAGCCGCGACGAGCTCGTCGATCAACCCGTGCAACCGGTCCAGAACCGCAACGACCTCCATACCCGCAACCCTAGACAAGGGGTGTCACAGAGTTTCCGGGAGCATCGCCTCCACATCGGTGACCGCGGTGAGGCGGTCACCGGGCGCCACCGGCACCCCCTCGTACGGGCCGATCAGCAGGCCGCGCATCCCGAGCTCCGTCGGGGCGCGGTAGTCCGCCTCGTACGAGTCGCCCACGAACCAGGCCTCACCCGGGGCCACATCCAGGTCGCCCAGCGCCCGCTCGTAGATCGACCGGTGTGGCTTGCAGAACCCGTGCTCGACCGACAGCACCATCGTGCCGAAGCAGCCGCGCACTCCCATCGCACGCAGAAGGCCCGGCACCATCGCCGGGTCGTGCGTGTTGGACACCACGCCCAGGCGGCAGCGCCCGGCAACCCGGTGCAGCATCTCGGCAGCGCCTGACACCGGCACCACGTGGACCTGCCACTCCGCCACGAACGACGACCCGAGCTCGCGAGCGTCATCACCGTCGATCGCCAACCCGCACCACTCGCCGAACGCCCGGGCCGCATCTGTCATCGAGAACTCGACACAGGTTGCCGCAGCTGCCACTTCCAGCCGCGCCGACGAGGCATCCCACGCGGCCACGAACTCGTCGTGCGTCCCTTCGAAACCCAGCGCGCCGGCTGCCTGATGGGTCTGCGGGTAGGCGAGACGACCGCGGTCGGGCTGGTACGTGACCAGCGTGCCGAAGACGTCGAACAGGATGGCGCGGGGCGGAGGCACGCCACCGGCCTTCACCCGTGCAGCTTCCCCTGGAGGAACTGGAGGACCTGCTGGACGCTGGCCTCGTCGCGCTGCTCGGTGAGAACGGAGTGGTCGCGCTTGGTCGAGCTGGGCAGTTCCACCGCGATGAACCGGTCGCCGAGCAGTTCCCTCAGGGAGTCGAACCGGGTGCCGACCAGCGTGTCGCCGGTGAAGCGCAGGCCCAGCACCTGGCAGCCCTCGGCGGCGCGGCGGGCGACGGCCAGGCGGTCGTCGGGCGACAGGTTGAGGTCGGCCGAGCGCCGCACCTTGCGCGACCCGAAGCCGGCGGCGAAGGGCATGGACGGCTGGCTCAGCACGGGCGCCACCATGATGTCGTCGACCATCATCCCCAGCGCGAAGCCACCGCTGAAGCACATGCCGACGGCACCCACGCCGGGGCCGCCCACCTCGTCGTGGAGGTTGCGGGCCAGCGCCCGCAGGAAACCGATGACCGGCGAGGTGCGGTCCAGCGCCCAGTTGGCGAACTCCTTCGCCACGCACACCTTCAGCATCGAACCAATGACGTAGCCGTTGGACACGTCGCGGCCGGGCGTGCCCACCAGCGACGGCGCGACCACCGTGAAGCCGGCGTCGACCACCTCGTTCATGAACTGGGCGACCTTCGGGGTGATGCCGGGGATCTCGTGGATGACCACCACGCCCGGCCCCGAACCACGCCGGTAGACGTCCCGCGTCAGCCCCGCCGCCGTGAACGACGACTGCGACCAGCCTTCCAGCACGTCGCTCACGTCAACCGCTGCATCGCTGCCAGGGCACGCTCCGCAAGGCCTTCCGTGCCGACCTTGAACGAGGTGAGGTCGACCCCCTCCTGCTGGCCCATCGCGCCGTGCAGGTAGCGGGCGTACACACCCTCGCTGATGACGGCCAGCCGCCAGCAGGAGAACGCCACGTAGTAGTCGATCTCCGACAGGTCGCGGCCGGTCCGGGTGGCGTAGCGCTCCAGCAGGTCGCCGTACGTGGGGAAGCCGCCGGCGGAGGTCGGGTCGTTGGCACGGCTGGTGGCCAGGTCGCCGTTGAACCAGTACACGCCGAGGTAGCCGACGTCGGCAAGCGGATCGCCCAGGGTGCACAACTCCCAGTCGAGGACGGCGGCGATCCGCCCGTGCTGCACGTCGGTGAGGCAGTTGCCGAAGCGGTAGTCGCCGTGGGCGATGGAGACACCCCGTTGCTCGGGCATGCGCGACGCCAGCAGGCGGGCCACCTCGTCGATGGCCGGCAGCTCGCGGGTCTTGGAGTTCTCCCACTGGGTGCTCCACCGCTTCACCTGGCGGGCCACATAGCCCTCCCGCTTGGCCAGGTCGCCGAGGCCCACCTCGTCCACGTCCACCGCATGCAGGTCGGCGAGCACGTCGATGAGGTGGTGGCTGGCGGTCACCCGGTGCTCGGGGGTCAGCAGGTCGGCCTTCTCCGCGCTGTCCAGCACCACCCCGTCCACGAAGCCCATCACGTAGAACGGCGCCCCGTTGACGGCCTCGTCCGTGCACAGCCCGAGCGCCGGCGGCACCGGCACACCCGTGGTGCCGACGGCGGCGATGATGCGGTGCTCGCGGGCCATGTCGTGCGCCGTGGCCAGCACATGGCCCAGCGGGGGCCGGCGGAGCACGAAGCGGGTGCCATCCGCGCCGGTGACCCGGAACGTGAGGTTGGAGCGCCCGCCGGCGATGAGGTCGAACGTGAACGGCGCCAACGCGCCCTCGATGTTCGCGGCCAACCAGGCGGAAACCGGTTCGATGTCGATGCCCTGCACGAAGGGCAACCGTAGCGCCGTGGGGGCGCGTGAGCGTCAGCCGGGTCGGCCGACGCCGACGACCTTGTTCCAGTGCACGACGGAGATCTTCACCACGTCGCCCGTCTGCGGGGCATGGATCATCTGGCCGTTACCGATGTAGATGCCCACGTGCCCGATGGGCGAGTAGTAGAAGACCAGATCGCCCGGCTGGGCCTGATCCTTCGGTACGTGGGGGAGCGACGCGTACTGGGCGGCGCTCTGGTGGGGCAGGTAGACGCCCGCCTGGCCCCAGGCGTACTTGGTGAGACCTGAGCAGTCGAACGCCACGCCGGGCGACTCCGCGGCGAACTTGTACGGCACGCCCAACTGGCCGTAGGCGGCGCTGATGGCGATGCCGGCCTTGCCCGACACGGGCGGCACGTAGCTGCTGCCACCCCCGCCCGACGAACCACCACCCGATGAACCACCGCCGGACGAGGAGCCCCCACCGGAGGACGAACCACCGCCGGACGAGCCACCCGTGGACCCGCCGGTGCTGCCCCCGCCACCGCGACCGGGCGACGAGTTGGTGCCCGAGTTGGCTGCGGCCTGCGCGGCGGCGGCCTGCTGAGCTGCTGCGGCCGCAGCCGCGCGGCGCTCCTGCTCGGCTTCCAGCTTGGCGGCACCGAGGTCGGCCTTGGCCTGCTCATACTTGGCCAGGAACACTTGCTCCAGCTCGTTGTACTGCTGCTGCTTGCTCTCCAGCGTGGCGATGATCTGGGCGGCCTCGGCCTGCTTGTCGGCCAGCACGTCGCGGGCGTGGTTGAGGTCCTTCAGGAGGGCCTGCAGGTCGTCCACCTGCACATCGCCGACGTCCTGGGCCATGTTGCCGAGCGCGTCGCGCTGCTCGGCCTCGATGTAGGCGCCGGCGTCGGCGAAGAGGGGGCTGAGGTCGCTGGTGCCGCCGGTGGTGAGGCGCTTCAACGCGACATCGCGGAGCAACTGCTCCACGCCGCCGAGCTGGGCGGCCATGCTGTCCACCTCGGCCTGGGCCTGCTGGATCTCCACGGCCAGCTGGTCCTGGCGGTCCAGGGCGGCGCTGTAGTCCTCGTCCAGCTGACCCAGCTGGTTCTGCAGGTTCTCCAGCTCGGCGAGCGTCTTGTCGACGTTCTGCTGCGCCTGGTCCACACCGTCGGCCCACGCCAGGTGGGGGCCGACGAGCGAGCTCGTGACGACGGTCAGGCCGGCCACCAGCAGCCGAGCCAGCCGCATGGTGCGACGGCGGAAGGTCATGACGGCGAGCACTCTACCAATGTTACGAATGGGTTGCGAAGCGGCTACTCCCATTCGATGGTGCCGGGCGGCTTGGACGTGATGTCGTAGACCACCCGGTTCACGCCGCGGACCTCGTTGATGATCCGGTTGGACATGGTCTCCAGCAGGTCGTAGGGCAGCCGGGCCCAGTCCGCCGTCATCGCGTCGTCGCTGGTCACGGCCCGGATGATGACCGGGTTGGCGTAGGTGCGCTCGTCGCCCATCACGCCCACGCTGCGCACGTCGGCCGCGAGGACGGCGAACGCCTGCCACAGCTCGCGCTCCAGACCGGCCTTGTGGATCTCTTCGCGGACGATGGCGTCGGCCTGTTGCAGCACGGTGACACGCTCGGGCGTGACCTCCCCGAGGATGCGCACACCCAGGCCGGGGCCGGGGAACGGCTGGCGGAGGACGATCTCGTCCGGCAGGCCCAGCTCGCTGCCCAGCCGGCGGACCTCGTCCTTGAACAGGTCGCGCAGCGGCTCCACCAGCTGCAGCGTCATGTCCTCGGGCAGGCCGCCGACGTTGTGGTGGCTCTTGATGACCGCCGCCGTGCCGTCCGCCCCGCCGCTCTCGATGACGTCCGGGTACAAGGTGCCCTGCACGAGGTACTCGGCGTCCTGCAGCCCGCCGGTGTGCTCCTCGAAGATGCGCACGAACAGCTCGCCGATGATCTTGCGCTTGGCCTCCGGCTCCACCACGCCGGCCAGCTTCTCGAAGTAGCGCGGCCCGGCCGTCACGTGGATCAGCTCGATGCCCATGTTGCGCTTGAACGTCTCCACCACCTGGTCGGATTCGTTGAGGCGCATCAGCCCCGTGTCCACGTAGATGCAGACCAGCTGGTGGCCGATGGCCCGGTGGACGAGGGCCGCGGCGACGGCGGAGTCCACGCCACCGCTGAGGGCGCAGATGACCTTGCCGGTGCCGACCCTGGCCCGGACGGCGGCGACCTGCTCGTCGATGATCGACAGCATCGTCCAGCCACCCCTGCAGCCGGCCAGGTCGTGCAGGAACCGTTCCAGCACGGCCATCCCGTGCGGAGTGTGCACCACTTCGGGGTGCCACTGCACGCCCCAGATCCTGCGCTCCGGGCATTCCAGCGCGGCCACCGGCGCGTCGGGCGTGCTGGCCGTGGCAACGAAGCCCGGCGGGGGCACGGTGACGGCGTCGAAGTGGCTCATCCACACGTCCTGCTCGTGGGGCAGGCCGTCGAGCAGCTCGCTGTGCACACCGTCGGCGAGGGTGACCTTGGCCCGCCCGTACTCGCCGCGCAGGCCCCGCCCGACGGTGCCGCCGAGCTGCTGGGCGATCAGCTGCACGCCGTAGCAGATGCCGAAGATCGGGATGCCCAGGTCGTAGATGGCGGGGTCCAGCGCCGGGGCGCCCTCCACGTGCACGCTCTTCGGCCCGCCGGAGAGGATGATCGCGCTCGGGTTCTTGGCCTGGACCTCCGCCGCCGTGATGCGGTGGGGCACGATCTCGCTGTAGACCCGCAGCTCGCGCACCCGGCGGGCGATGAGCTGGGCGTACTGCGCCCCGAAGTCGACCACCAGGACTGTTTCGTCGCGCTGCGCCATCGTCGTGAGGTTACGCGGTGTCACGCCCGGCCGGGTAAACCGCCGCTTGGATGACGGTCAGGGAACCCGCAGGATCCGCGCGGGGTCCTGGACCGCGCTGGCCAGGGCACCCGGAATCGCGGCGACCGTGGTGATCACTGCGCCGAACACCGCGGTGGCCACGTACTGCGACGGAGGAAGGCTGCCCGACCGTGGGCCGAGCAGCACAGCACCGATCGCCACTCCGATGGAGATGCCAAGTGCGCCGAGGACGCCGGAGTGCAGGATGCTCAGCACCACGACGTCGCGCCGGCGGAATCCGAGCGCCCGTCGTCGGGCATGATCGCGTCGCTGCAGGAGGGCACTCAGCACCGAAAGCGCCGCCACGATGGCCGAACCGGCGGCAACCAGGGCAACGGCCGTTGCACGGGCGCCATCGTTGCCGGACGCAGTGACCAGCGTCTGTACCTCGGCGACGCGCTCGTCGTAGTCGATGGAGTAGTAGTCCGGGCCGAACGGGCTGAACAAACGGCCGATGGCGGCGGCCACCGCCGGAACATCCGCGGGTTCGTTCACCACCAGCACGACGGAGAAGAAGCGCTGCGCCTGCGGATCTCCGATGGTCACCACGCTGCGTCCGAGGAGGTTGCTGATCTCACCGAGTCCCTCGGCACGGAACTGGCCCACGGTCGGCCACACCCTCCCTTCCGACTCGAACGCGCCCAACCCCGGGTCGACCAGCCGCAGGGCGGTCGCGGCGGGCAGCGACACCATCGCCTCCCCCGTACTCGGCACGCGCCCCTCGTCCACAACGAGGAAGGGGCTGGCGCCGCGGAGCGTGACGACCTCGAAGAACCCTACGGTCACGTCGCGGTCCGGGACGGCGCTCGTGGTCGCCGTGGACACCTTGGAGAACGCCACCGCGTTGGAGATTCCCGGGAGTTGCGCTACCGCTCGAACGATCTGGCCATCCAAGCCAACGTCCTCTCCCTTCGCGGAGCGAATGGTAATGCTCCGCACGTCGGGAGTCCGCAACGATTCTGCCAGTTCGGCATTCCTGTGGGCTGCCCCACCGATCACGTAGACGGTGACACCGGCGACCAGAGCTCCGACAGCAACCGACAGCAGGGACGTCGACCATCGCCGACGTGCCTGCAGCGCTGCAAGATGAAGCAGGCGTACGAACCTCACCGGCGGGACACCGGGAGTTCGATCGACTGGTCGGCGCGAGCGACAATCCGACGGTCGTGGGTCACCACCACGGCAGCGCGGCCGGGTCGGCGGCCGAAGTCGAGCAGTGCCGACAGCACCACCTCGGCCGTGACGTCATCGAGGTTCCCCGTGGGTTCGTCGGCGAGGACCATCGTCGGGTCTTTGAGCAGGGCCCGAACGAGTGCCACCCGCTGGCCCTGCCCTCCCGAGAGCCGGGAGGCCGGCCGGTGGGCCAGGTCCCCAATGCCGAACTGTTCCAGCAGGTCACGCATCGTCGCTGCGGCGGAGCGTCGGCTGCGCTGCAACGGCAATCCTTCCAGCAAGTTCTCGGCGACGGTCATCGCCGGGTCCAGCAGCGCATCCTGGAACACGAAGCCAACATGCCGCGCCCGCCAAGCGGCTCGCTCGGCATCGCTCGCGCCGCCCACATCACGCCCAGCCAGCTTCACCGTGCCCGACTCCACCCGTAGGAGCAGGCCGAGGATGTTGAGCAGGGTGGACTTTCCACAGCCGGACGGCCCCGAGATGGCAGTGACGGACCCCGCGGCAAACGACGCGGTCACATCCTGCAGCACAGTCCGATGCCGAGAGTACGAGAAGCCGACGTCATCGAGCTGCAGGAGCGCGTCAGTGCTCACGACGTCGGGATCTCGATGAGGTCGCCGTCGGAAACACCCGACACCACAGCAGTCGCTCCCACAACGGCAGTGATGGAGACGCTGACGATGTCCCCGCCCGCCAATCGAACTACAGGCGAGCCATCTGCCGCGGTGAGGATCGCACCGACCGGCACCGTCACACCTGCCGTCGGCGGCACCAGCTGGAGCGTCGCCGGCCACGAGGTCACGCGGTCGGCGGGCACCTCGGCGCACCACCCGCAATCCTGGGGGGCTGTGGTGAACACAACCGAGATCGCCAGCCGGCCGTCGTCCGTCCTGACACCGGCGCCGGCAGTCGCGCCGACGACCTGTGCATCCCCGATCGCCACGGTGACGGCTGTTCCGGTGGGGATGGCTGCCGATCCGGGTGATGCCAGATACGACCCGGCGGGAATCCCCTGCAGCACTCGCAGTACCTCCTCGCCGTCGACGGTGCGGGCCCCAACGTCGAATCCGGCCGCGATCGACACAGTGGCCGGGAGCTCGGGCAAGAAGAGCACTTCCCCCAGGCGAATGCTCGCTGCGTCTGGAAGGAGACGATCCTTCCGGAACGCTCGATACGCCGCCGCCGTGGCTGATGACCACTTCCCGTCCGGGGTGGCCGCCAGGTATCCCTGATCGGCAAGGAACTGCTGCACCTGCTGCACGTCCAAGCCCTGACTCCCCGGCCCAATGTCGCGGTACGCGGGCACTGAACCGCCGATCACGAGTACTCGTGTCTCGTCGATCGAGTACACGACATCACCGGCGGCGATGGTCGTTGCCACTCCCGGCGGCGTCAACGCCCAGGTGACGGTGCCCGGCAGTCGGTTGAGCACCTGCACGGCGACGTCCCACTCGAGGCTGACCTCGACCGAGCGGACGTCCTCCACGGAGCCACGGCGCGCCGTGATGGTGAGTGGTGCAGCCGCCTCGGGTTCGACAGGGTGGGTGTCGAGCGTGCGGCGACCGAGCGCATACCCACCGAGCCCCACCGCACCGACGACGATGACCGTGACGGTGGCCGCGATCACCTTTCGCATTGCCCGCATCGCTGTCCCCTCGCGTGCCGTCAGTCGCTACCCCTCCGCTGCACCAGAAGTGAAGCACGCGGTGTAGGCGGTGTTGAACGCGGGATCATTCGAGTTGGCCAGGACGCTCCAATTGCTGCTCGGGTCCGCCAGACCGCCACTGGCGATCCACTCGTCCTCCGACACCGGCGTGCCCGTCTCGAACCCCGCCGAGTCGAGACAAGCGAGGAACTCCAACTCCAGCTGGTACGAGTCCAGCAGCTCGGCACGGCTGGGAGTGGGAACGACAGCGCTGGCGATGGGGAGGCACGCGAGATGGGCCGAGACATATCCATTCGATGTCGTGTCATACCCCCGCGCCATGAACGTGCCTTCCTTGCCTTCGGCTTCAAGTGTGGTGAACGGGATGTCGTAGCCATCCATGCAGCGGTCGTAGATTCGGCGAAAGGCCTCCCCAGGGCTTTCGCCAGGAAGCTGCAGGTTCTCAGGCTGATCTCGGCGTGCGCCGCTGCTCTCGTCGGCGCACGCCACCAGCGAACACGCGAGGAAGAACGCCAGAATCCATGCGGCTCTCAATGGCAGGTCGCCGCTCCGTTGGGAGTGGCGGACCAACTGCCACCGTTCGGCCAATCCAGCGTGTACCAATACCCTGGGCCGAAAACGAAGGTGACGCCGTTCAACGTGTGGTAGTGGAGTACGGGGGTTCCGAGCGTGTAGGTGCGGGTCCGCACGGGACAACCCAGCCAACCCGAGGCCGCCTCTGCCGGCGCGTTGCCGACGAAACCGATCGAGCTTGCGGCGAGCGCGGCCGCTGCCACCTTCTTCGTGATTCGTGAACGGTTCATGCCCCCAACCTTCCTGTAGTGGTTGCGGCATGATCCCCCACCCCCCCGACACTGAGAAGTCAATAGGTTTTTCAACCATACCAGTCGCTACGTCGCCACCGATTGCAGCAGCTCCCACCCTGCGGCCACGTGGCGGGCCTCGGTGGTGCGGCCGCCCACGGAGATGCGGCAGGCCACCTGGCCGTCGAGGACGGTGCGGGTGAAGAGGGCCAGGCCGGTGTCGTTGGCCGCGGCAATCATGGCGTCGGTCGCGGTGTCACCGGCCTTCAGGCGCACGCACAGCAGGTTCAGCGGGTGGGGGGCGACGATCTCGAAGCGGTCGTCCAGCGCCACCCACTCGGCCAGCTGCTGGGTGAGCTGGCAGTGGCGGCGGATCATGGCCTGGGCCTCGGCCACGCCGCCGCTGCGGATGGTGAACCACAGCTTCAGCGCCCGGAACCGGCGGCCGAGCGGGATCTGCCAGTCGCGGTAGTCGATGGCCGCGCCGCTCTCCGCCGCGGCGGACCGCAGGTACTCGGGGAGGATGCTCAGCGCGCCGAGCAGGGCCACACGGTCGGCCACGTAGAACAGGTCGCAGTCGAAGTTGACGCCCATCCACTTGTGCGGGTTGGTGCAGTAGCTGTCGGCCAGTTCCATGCCGTCGTGCACCCAGCGGTGCTCGGGGGCGAGCGCGGCGATGCCGCTCATGGCCGCGTCCACATGCAGCCACAGGCCCTCCCGGCGGGCGACGGCGCCGATCTCCGGCAGCGGGTCGAACGCCAGCGAACTGGTGGTGCCACGGTTGGCGCACACCCAGAACGGAATGAGGCCGGCAGCGCGGTCCTCCGCCACCATCCGGGCCAGCTCGTCGGGCCGCATGGCGAAGTCCGCGTCGTGGGGGACGATCCGCCAGTGCTCCGTGCCGATGCCGGCGATGCGCAGGCCCTTCTCGATGGAGGAGTGGGACTGGGAGGTGGAGTAGGCGACGAGGCGGGACGTGTCGCCGTCGTGGTTGACCGCCCCGCCGGTGGCCTTCCAACGGGCGGCGAGGATGGACGTGAGCGTGGCCTCGCTGGCCGACCCCTGGATGACGCCGCCGCCCGACGCGCTGGTGCTGCGGAACGCCGCCGGCAGGCCGAGCAGCTCCTGCATCCAGTCCATCATCAGGGTCTCCACCTCGGTGCAGGCCGGGCTGGTGACCCAGCTCATCCCCTGCACGCCCAGGCCGGAGGCCGCCAGGTCGCCGAGGATGGCCGGGTACGACGTGTTGCCGGGGAAGTAGGCGAAGAAGCTGGGGTGCTGCCAGTGGGTGATGCCCGGCATGACCACCCGGTCCAGGTCGGCCAGGATGTCCTCCCACGGCTCGGCGCTCGCCGGCGGGTGCTCGGGCAGCGAGGCCCGGATGTCGCCGGGCTGCACCCTGCTGCCCACCGGATGCTGCTCCACACCCTCCAGGTACTCGGCGATCCAGTCGATGAGCGCGTGGCCGTGGCGGCGGAAGTCCTCCGGGGTCATGCCCGCAGGTTACGGTGCGCCCGCCTGGGAACTCGCTGGTACCGTATTCCCATGGAAGCAACCATCGACAGCGTCGGCCGCATCGTCGTACCGAAGGCGTTGCGCGATCGTCTCGGCCTCGCCCCCGGCTCCGTGGTGGACATCACCCAGTACGGCGATGGGTTGCACATCGCGCCCAGCGGACGCACCGCCCGCCTCGAGCAGCGCAGCGGCCACCTCGTCGCTGTCTCGGACACCGCCATCGACGACACCGACGTGTTCGACCTCCTCGAGTCGATCCGCCGATGACCACCTGGCTCGCCGACACGAGCATCGCTGTGCCGCTGGTGCAGGCGTCACACGCCGCCCACCCCCTGGTGCAGGATCGCGTCGGGAAGCGCCAGGTCGGATTGCCCGCCCATGCGGCGCTGGAGACGTACTCCGTGCTGACCCGGCTGCCCGGCGACGCTCGGCTCACGCCTGCGGACGCGGCGACACTCATCGCCGACCGGTTCCCCTCCATCGCGGCACTTCCCACCAGCGCCCAGCAGCGCCTCGTCGCCCAACTCTCGACGGCCGGCGTGGCCGGCGGGGCTGTGTACGACGCGCTCATCGCCGTCACCGCCCGGCACCATCGGGCCACCCTGCTCACCCGGGACAGCCGCGCCGCCGGCTCGTACGGCGCCTTGGGCGTGGAGTACGAACTCGTCGTGTGAACGATGCGCGCATGATCGACCCCACCGCCTTCGCGGTCCACACCGCCTCACCGCGGGGCTTCCGCCAGGCGTTCGTGCACGAGGGTGTCGGCGGCGTGCCACTGGTCTGCGTGCACGGCTGGCCGGAGACCAAGCGCATCTACTGGAAGGTCGTCGCACCGCTGGCCGCCGCCCGGTTCGAGGTGATCGTGCCGGACCTGCGCGGCTTCGGCGACAGCGACCTCGGGCCGGACGGGTTCCACGACGTGGCCGCCCACGCCCGCGACCTGTACGCGCTGGTGCACGACCACCTCGGCCATGAGCGGGTGGTGCTGCTCGGCGGCGACCTCGGCGGGCCGGTGATCCAGCAACTGGCGCTGTGGTACCCGGACTGGGTGGACCGGATGGTCCTGTTCAACAGCCCGCTGCCGTACCTGAAGGAAGAGATGGCCGGCATCCAGGGCACCCGTGCGCCACGGGAGGCGGCGGACTACTTCCTCCGCCAGGGGACGGACCCCGACGGCCTGGCCGCCGAGCTGCGCACCCCGGACGAGCGGCGCCGCTACATCGCCACGTTCTACACCAGCCGCTTCTGGGCCCACCCGGGCACGTTCGCCGGGCCGGGCGAGGTGGACTTCCACACCGAGCCGTTCGCCGACGCCGCCCACCTGCGGGCCAGCTTCGGCGGCTACGAGAGCACGTTCTCCGAGGCTGCCCGCAGCGAACCGGCGGGCCTGACCCGCAACGACCGCACCCGCACGCTGATCCTGTTCGGGCCGAGCGACCATGTGCTGTACCCGGCGTTCGATCGGATGGCCGCAGTGGTGTTCCCGAACCATGTCGGCCCGTTCCTACTCCGCGACTGCGGCCACTTCGTGCCGTGGGAGGCGCCGCACGCGCTGGTGAGCGGCACGGTGGCGTTCTGCGGCGACCTGCTCTGAACTCAGGTGCCGTCGTCGACGAGGGCGACCCAGGTGTTGCCGTTCACCACACCCGTGGCTGGCAGACCCACCGAGGTCTGGAAGTTCCGCACTGCGGTCTCGGTGGCCGGGCCGAAGCGGCCGTCCACACTGAGCCCGGCGCTGGCCCGGTAGTTCAGCTGCTCCTGCACGTCCTTCACGCCCTGGCCGCAATCGCCACGGCGGACGTCCACCGAATCCAGCGCCAGGTCGGGCACGAACAGGGTGGGCACGTTGCGGCACGGCGTGGTGGTGGGCGCCGGGGTCGGCGGCGCAGTAGCCGGGGCGGTGGTGGCGACAGCAGCGGTGGTGGCGACAGCAGCGGTGGTGGCGACAGCAGCGGTGGTGGCAGTGGCATCCGGGGCGACGGTGGTCTCCACCGGGGTCTCGGTGGTGGTGGTGAGGTCCGTGGCGGCGGGGTCGGCCGAGGTGGTGCTGCCCCCGTCCACGGCCTCGCCGCCGGATCGGGTGGTGCTGCACGCCGCGAGGCTGCCGGCGGCCAGCAGGACGGCAACAGCCAACGTCCGCTTGTTCATGAACGGCGAGCGTACTCGCCAGGCGTCAACCAGCCGGGGCAGTGGGCGGGGTGTCCTCCGGCAGGTTGTTGACCACCGCATCGCGGGCCCGCACGCCGACGGAGATCCGCCAGCCGACCACGCCCATGCCCATCACCAGCGCGGCGAACACCAGGTACATCCGCCAGCCGCCCTTGGACTCGCTGCCGCAGTTCGGCTTCTCCACCGCACCGATGCAGTCGCTGAGGTTCTGCTCCGTGGGGATGAAGTCGTTGTCCGTGCCCACGGTGACACCCTGGTCCTGGGCCACGGTGCTGTCCGCGGCCTGGAACGGGTTGGGGCCGCTGCACCCCACGCTGAGCGCCCCGACCAGACCCAGCACGGCGGCGGCCTTCCACGTACGCATGGGTGCCATCGTCGCAGCGGCCCGAGCCAACCGCAACGCGGCCGGGCGGGTTGTGACGGGCGCCCGGGCACGGTTGACTCCCGCCTCACGCCCACCCGGGCGCCAACCCAAGGAGCACGCCATGCGATTCCGCCTTGCGCTGCTCGTCACGGTCACGAGTGTCCTGACCGTCGCTTCGCCGGCCCACGCCGGCCCCCTCACCACCACCCGGCCCGCCAGTGCCGCGTCGGAGTGGCGCACCGTGCAGCAGATGCTGTTCGTGGTCACCCTGGCGGACTTCCTTGCCGTCGCCGACCGCGGTGGCGACCCCCGGCTGGACTGGTCCACCGACTACTGCTCGGCTCCGCTCGTCGGCAACACCGGCTGGTCGTTCGACTTCCACGGCCCGTGCCGGCGGCACGACTTCGGGTACCGCAACCTGCGCCTGCTGGAGCGCCGCTACGGCACCGGGCGCACCTACTGGAACAGCACCAACCGCAAGCGGGTGGACGACCGCTTCTACGCGGACATGCTGAACCACTGCGCCACGCGGGCGTGGTGGCTGCGGGCGTCGTGCCGCAACTGGGCCCGCACCTTCTACCTGGCGGTGCGGGTGGCCGGCGGCCCATAGGCCAGCGTGAGGAGTTGGTGCAGCATGCGGGCGGTGGCGCCCCACACGGTCTCGTCGTCGAGTTCGAAGAAGTAGATCGCCCGCTCGCCCACGGCGGTGTGCCAGTGCTCCTCGCGGAACGTGCCCGGTCGGGTGAGGTCGCAACGGCACCCACAGCACCCGGTCCACCTCGCTGGTGCGCCCCTGGAGCGGCAGGGGCTGGGGCACGTGCGCCACCACCGGCACGATCCAGCTCTTGCTGACCCAGGTGCTCAGCGGGTGCAGCCGGCCCACCAACGTGACGTCGGCGGGGTCCAGGCCGACTTCCTCGTGGGCCTCGCGCAGGGCCGCCTGCTCGTAGGTCTCTCCGGGGTCCAACCGGCCGCCGGGGAAGCTCACCTCACCGCGATGGTTCGTCATGTCCATCGACCGCCGTGTCAGCAGCACCTCGGCCCCGTGCGGGCCGTCGGCCAGCACGGCGAGCACGGCGGAGTGCTTGGCGCCGTCGAAGTCCGGCTCGTCGTGGGACACGTCCAGCCCGGCCACCGACGACGTGACGGCCGCCGTGCTCAGCGACGGGGCCGGTTCCGGCCAGGGTGCGGGCGCGCCGTGCCGCCAGCCGTCGGGACGCAGGATGAACTGTGCGCCCCCGGGCCGGCGAGGTGCTCAGGGTCGTGGGGCTCCAGCCACTGTCCTTCAACTGGCGCAGCACGGGCAAGGAGGCCGGCGGTCTTCATCGACGCCAGCACCTTGCCCGGCGACTGCTCGCCGCGCTCGAACTCCTCCCAGGCGGCGAGGAGCTTGTCGAGATCGGGGGCCGGTGCCGAACGCCATGGGGCGAGGCTACCGGCGCGGCGTCCTCCGCCTTCGACTCGCGGGTCCGGCGCACCGCATTGACCCCGTTGCCGACGAGCCGGCCGGCGGCCCGGCCGAGGTCGGTGGCCCGGTCGCCGCTGCTCGCCGACTTCGACCCGGCGGGCTTCTTCTTCCGCTCGTCGTAGCGGCTCTGGAACCAGACGAACAGATGGACCACCGCGATCGCCGCCGTCAGCATCCGGGCCGACGACTCCACCGACCACCACGGCTGGAACGCTGCGACGAGCAACAGCCCGTCCAGCACCGGGTCGCCGACCTTGTCGCAGCGGGACGTGCGGGCGCCCAGCGCCCCCGAGGTGAGCGCCGCCCACAGCACGATGACCCCACCGGCGATCGACGGCACGACGGGCGTCGGGTTGCGCATCGCGCTGGCCACCAGCGCCAGGCCGAGCAGATATTCGACCGCCTGGTGCATCCAGAAGGGCCGCTTGCCGGGACGGTCAGCCATGGGCCGAGCCTAGGCCGAAAGCAGAACGACCCCGGGGCCGTGAGGCCACCGGGGTCGTTCGCAGGGCGAACCCTTACATCATCCCCATGCCGGGCATGCCGCCGCCCATGCCGCCACCGGCGGGCATGGCCGGAGCCTTCTCCGGCTTGTCGGCGACCAGGCACTCGGTGGTGAGCACCAGGGCGGCGATGGATGCCGCGTTCTGGAGCGCCGCCCGTGTGACCTTGGCGGGGTCGATGATCCCGGCCTTCACCAGGTCCACCATCTCGCCGCTGGCCGCGTTGAGGCCCATCGAGCCGCTGGCGCTCTCCACCTGCTGGACGGTGATGGCACCTTCGAGGCCGGCGTTGTCGGCGATCAGGCGGGCAGGGGCGGTGAGGCTGTCGTACACCGTGCGGGCACCGGTGGCCTCGTCGCCGTCCAGCGACTCCACCACGGCCTTCACCGCTACGGGCCCGGACGAGGGCGGTGCCGCCACCGGCGACCACACCCTCCTCGATGGCCGCGCGGGTGGCCGAGACGGCGTCCTCGATGCGGTGCTTCTTCTCCTTCAGCTCCACCTCGGTGGCGGCGCCGACCTTGATGACGGCAACACCGCCGGCCAGCTTGGCCAGGCGCTCCTGCAGCTTCTCGCGGTCCCAGTCGCTGTCGGTGTTGTCGATCTCGGCCTTGATCTGGTTGATCCGGCCGGCGACATCCTCGGCGTCACCCGCACCATCGACGATGGTGGTGTTGTCCTTGGTGATGATGACCCGCTTGGCGCGGCCGAGCAGGTCGAGGGTGACGTTCTCCAGCTTGAGACCGACCTCCTCGCTGACGACCTGGCCACCGGTGAGGACGGCCATGTCCTGCAGCATCGCCTTGCGGCGGTCACCGAAGCCGGGGGCCTTCACGGCCGAGCTGTTGAACGTGCCGCGGATCTTGTTGACCACCAGGGTGGCCAGGGCTTCGCCCTCGATGTCCTCGGCGATGATGAGCAGCGGCTTGCCGGTCTTCATCACGGCCTCCAGCGCCGGCAGCAGCGACTGCACCGTGCTGATCTTGGCCGAGTGCAGCAGGATGTACACGTCGTCGAGCACGGCCTCCTGGCGGTCCGGGTCCGTCACGAAGTACGGCGACAGGTAGCCCTTGTCGAACTGCATGCCCTCGGTGAACTCGAGCTCGGTGCCGAAGGTGTTGCTCTCCTCGACCGTGACCACACCGTCCTTGCCGACCTTGTCGATCGCCTCGGCGATGACCGAGCCGATGCCGGCGTCGGCGGCCGAGATGGTGGCGACCGCGGCGATCTGGTCCTTGTCGTCCACCGTCACGGCCTGGCCCTTGATGCTGTCCACCGCTGCGGCGACGGCCTTCTCGATGCCCTTCTTCAGGCCCATCGGGTTGGCGCCGGCGGTGACGTTGCGCAGGCCGTGGCCCACCAGGGCCTGAGCCAGCACGGTGGCGGTGGTCGTGCCGTCACCGGCGACGTCGTTGGTCTTGGTGGCGACTTCCTTCACCAGCTGGGCGCCCATGTTCTCGAAGGGGTCGTCGATCTCGACTTCCTTGGCGATGGACACACCGTCGTTGGTGATGGTGGGGGCGCCGAACTTCTTGTCCAGGACGACGTTGCGGCCCTTCGGCCCCAGCGTGACCTTGACGGTGTCGGCCAGCTTGTTGACGCCGGCCTCCAGGGCGCGGCGCGCCTCGTCGTGGAACTTCAGCTGCTTGGCCATCACTTCTCCACGATGGCGAGCACGTCACGGCTGGTGAGGATCAGCAGATCCTTGCCGTCGACCGTGACCTCGGTGCCGCCGTACTTGCTGTACAGCACGGTGTCGCCGACCTTCACGTCCAGCGCCGTGTGGGCGCCCTTGTCGTCGCTCCAGCGGCCGGGGCCGACAGCGAGGACTTCGCCCTGCTGCGGCTTCTCCTTGGCGGTGTCCGGGATCACCAGGCCCGACGCAGTGGTCTGCTCGGCCTCGTTGGGCTTGACGACGATGCGGTCATCGAGGGGCTTCAGGTTCATGGGTGCAGGCCTCCGTTGGCAAGAGCACTCGGTTGGGTGGGATGGGCCGGTTAGCACTCGGCCCGGTTGAGTGCCAAGGTTAGGCGCTCCGGCGGCTCGTTAGCAACCGCTACCCGCGAGTGCTAACGGTGCGGATCTGGGAGACTGTCGCCCGTGGCCCGTGCGGACGAGTTCGACGTCATCGAACTGATCGATGCCGACGACAGCGCATTCGCCCCCGCGGGCGGGCGGGAGCGGCCGGAGAAGGATCGGCAGGCCGGGGCCGGCGATCAGTGGCTGCTGCTGCCGACGGCATGGGTGGTCATCGGCATCCTGCTGATGGGTGCCCTGGCGTGGGTCTGGCAGCCATGGCGGGAGCGCCCCGAATTCACCGTCGGCCCGGTGGCGTCGGTGGAGACGACGCTCACGGAACGACTGGTGCTCGACCGGCCGATCTTCGAGGGGCGCATGGCCGACGTGCGGGTCACGCTGGATGTCCCCACGGACGGGTACGTACTGGCCGATCCCACCGCTGCGCCGTGGGACTACCGGCGGCTGGGCCGAGCCGCCATCGTCGCCGTCGCCGCGGAGGACCCCGCTACGTCAACGACTCGGTCTCGACGGACTGGTCCCCGATCGCTGCCATCCAGGGTGCCCCGGCCGAGTACCGCGACGGCGGCCAGAGCGGCATCCAGGTGGTCTTCGGCCCGGTCGGGGAACAGTGGTACGAGGTGCAGTCGATCGGCCTCGGGCTGGATGCCACCGTCGCACTCGCGGCCGTCATCCGCTGGACCCCCCACGGCCTGATCGTGATGGACCGCGCCCGCCTCCTGGGGCTGGAGCCAGCTGTATCCGTTCAGCAGCTTCGGACGGCCATCGGGTTGGTGGAGGCGGTGGACCCGGGGGCCCGCTTCCTGTGCCGCTGCACCAGCGTGGTCTACCCCGGCCGGTTCACCGTGTCCGTCAGCAGCGCGCCCGGGCTCCCGACGGCGGCGAACTGGAGGCGCTGGACGACCTGCTGGGCGACACCGAGGCCGGGTGATGGTGCACGGCCTTCGAGCCGTGCTGGCCCGTGGCACGGACGGCACGATCCTCGACGGCTGGGACCTCGTGGCGTGGGTGGAGGGCGGCAGGATGATCAGCGTCGCCGTGGATCGCGGCCACGGTGCCGACGTGCTGAAGCTCGCCGAGTCGGTGCGGGCGGCGACCGACGAGGAGTGGGCCGAACTCACCGCCCCGACGCCACCGGTGGAACTGACCCCGGTGCCGTCGAGACGCGCCGGACCCGCCCACGTCCTCCACTGCGGTCGTCGTCGCCGACAACGGCGCCACCATCAGCATCGAGGCCGACGGCGGCGGCGCGACCCTGTGCGTCACCACTGGTGCCGGGCGGTGGACCTGCACCGCCGCCGAGTTCGCCGGCACCGCATCGATCGTGCTCGTCGGCGAGGGCGTCAACACGTTCGCCGTCGCCCTCACGAACCTGGCTGCCGGCGAGAACCCGCCCCTCCTGCAGGTCACCCATCCCGCCGGCGACGCGATCGGCGTGCAACTGGCCTGGGTCGACGACGGCTCGCTGCCGGGCCCTGTCGCCGCGCTTGCCGTCGACCCCGGCGACCATGTGCAGATCGTCGACGCCACCGGCGGCGTCCTCGCCGAACTGGACGTGTGACGCTCAGCCCAGCAGGCGGGTGCCCAGCCGGGCCGCCATGGTCACCACGGCGTGCAGGGGCAGGCCGACGACATTGCTGACGCTGCCGTTCACCCGCTCCACGAACACGCCACCCGTGCCCTGGAGGGCGTAGGCGCCGGCCTTGTCCAGCGGCTCGCCCGTGCCCACGTACCACTCGATGTCGGCGTCGGCGAGGGGCACGAACGTGACCTCGGTGGTGACGACCTCCACCTCCGTGCGGTCGCCGAGGCGCACCGCCACCCCGGTGTGGGTGGTGTGGGTGCGGCCGGACAGGCGGCGCAGCATCGCCGCCGCGGTGGCCGGCGGGTCGGCGGTCTCGGCCGGCTTGCCGAGGATCTCGTCGTCCACGTCCACCGTGGTGTCGGCGGCGATGACCAGTTCGTCGGGCTCGGCTGCCACGGCGTGGCCTTCTGCCGCCAGGCGGCGCACATAAGCGACGGCGCCCTCTCCGGGGTGCGGCGTCTCGTCGATGTCCGGGCTGGCGGTGCGGAACGTCACGCCGATCCGCTCCAGCAACTCCCGGCGGCGCGGCGAACTGGATGCGAGCACCACCCTCATCCGCCGGACACCGCCATCTCGGCAGCGTCGTCGGGAATGGTCATGTCGTCCAGCCGGTCGAGGTAGCCGTCGGGCAGCGCCACCCGGATCGGGCTGTTGGTGTGGCCACGGCGGATGCGCGCCCCACCGGGCACGACGGTGAGGGCGGGGTCCAACCCCGCCAGCAGGTCGTCCAGTTCGGCCAGGGAACCGACCTGGGCGAAGCGGCCGCGCACCTCGCCACCCACGGGGTAGCCGGTGAGGTACCAGCCGGTGTGCTTGCGGAAGTCGCGCATGGCCACACGTTCGTCGCCCATGTGCGGCACCAGCAGCGCAGCGTGGCGGCGCATCACGCCGGCCACGTCGCCGAGCGGGGGCGGCGACGCGACGGGGCGCCCGGCCATCGCGTCCATCAGGTCGCGGAACAGCCACGGCCGGCCGAGGCAGCCGCGGCCGATCACCACCCCGTCGCAGCCGGTCTCGGCCATCATCCGCACCGCGTCCTCGGCCTCCCAGATGTCGCCGTTGCCGAGGACGGGATCTCCGGCACGGCCGCCTTGAGCTCCCCGATCGCCGCCCAGCGGGCGTCACCGGCGTAGTGCTGCTCAGCGGTGCGGGCGTGCAGGGCAATGGCCGACACGCCCTCCTCGGCGGCGATCCGGCCGGTGGCGACGTGGGTGAGCAGGTGGTCGAACAGGCCCATGCGGAACTTGATGGTGACCGGCACCCCGTACGGTTCCGCGGCCTGCACGGCAGCCCGCACGATGGCCCGCAGCAGGTTCGGCTTGGCCGGCACCGCCGCCCCACCGCCCTTGCGGGTGACCTTCGCCGCCGGGCACCCGAAGTTCATGTCCAGGTGGTCGATGTGACCCTCCCCGCACAGCCGGCGCACGGCCTGGCCCACCAGCACCGGGTCGCTGCCGTACAACTGCAGGCTGCGCGGCTGCTCGTCCGGGGTGAAGGCCATCATCCGCTGGGTCTTCGGGTTCTTGTGGACCACGGCCGCGGCCATGACCATCTCGTTCACGTAGACCAACCCGGGGGCGAACGACCGGCACATCGTGCGGAAGGGCGCGTTGGTGACGCCTGCCATCGGCGCCAGCACCACAGGGGCCGCCGGCGTGAACGAATTCGAGTCGCACCTCCACGACCCGCCACGGTACCGCCCCGCTCCCCCATACCTCCTGACCTGCTTTCGTCGCGGGTGCGATTGCACGTCGAATCTGTCCTGGAAGCGCGCCCGTGGGCGCGGGATCACGTCATCAGGACGACCCGACGCGTCGGGCGCGATTTGCGAGGAGGGCGGATATGGTCGGCCGCACGGCTTCCCCCGCACTGCTCACCCTTCACGCGCGGGAGGACCCATGCCGACCTGGCAGCACGCACTCGACGAGTGGTTCCGCACTCATCACGGGATCGCCACCAACGGCGAACTCCTCGACCTCGGTCTGTCGCAAAGGACCATCGGCCGGATGGTCGCCGACGGACGGCTGATCACCATGCAGCCGGGAGTGTTCCGGTCCGCTCAGTGGCCGGCCTCCACGCTCGCCACCATGCGGGCGGCCTGCGCCCGCAACCCCCATGCGCTGGTGGGCATCACGTCGGCGTGCGCCGAATGGGGCCTGCGCCGAGTGCCCGACCTCGGCGTGCACCTGCTCGTACCCCACGGTTCCTCGCCCGAGTTGCGCGGCGTCACCGTCCACCGCTGCCGAACCATCGACGAGGTGGACCGGGTCGAGCGACCCGACGGCATCCGCCTCACCAGCCCTCCCCGGTCCCTCTTCGACAGCGCCGACCTGCTGGGTCTGTCGGCGGCCAGGTCCGTCACCGAGCAACTCATCCACGAGGGCATGTCCACCATCGGCACGATCGCCGACACCTACACCCGCTTGCGGCACCCGGGTCGTCCTGGCTCGCACGATGCTGCTCGTGCTGGCATCCCGCCCGAAGTGGAGCAAGGCACTCCACTCGAACCTGGAATCGCTGGTGCTGGAGGAGATCGAGCGCCAGGGTCTGCCGGCGCCGGTGCGCCAGTGCCCGATCACCTTCGCCGACGGCACCGTGGTCCACGCCGACTTCGGCTGGCCGCAGTGGAAGGTGGGGTTGGAGGTGACGACCCGGCCTGGCACGCCGGCTCGCAGGAACGGCACCGCGACGTCGGCTGCACCGCCGCGCCGCGGCGGTGGGTGGGTCGTGGTGCGGATCACCGAAGCAGACATCGGCGCAGGCCTGCGCCCCGATCGGCGACCTCGCCGCCACCATTGCGCCCGTCGCCGTTGCCTGATATCGCGTTTCCATGGGCGGGATCCACGCCACGTACGGCCTGATATCGCTTCCATGGGCGCGGGAAACAGGTCATCGAGAAGACGGGCGGGAGCGGGGCGGGAGGACGGCGGGAGCGGGGCGGGAGACGGGCGGGAGCGGGGCGGGGCATGGGGGGCGGGTACGGTGCGGGGCGTGGACCACGAGGATGTGACGCCGGGCGCGTTCGACGCGGTGGTGGGGACGGAGTTCACGCTGCCGCTGGCGGACGGGGGGACGTACACAGTGGGGCTGGTGTCGTGCACCCGGTTGACGCCCACACCGGGGGCGCCGCGGGCGGAGCCGTTCACCCTGCTCTTCGACGGGCCGGCGGGCCCGCACCTGCCGCAGGGCACGTACACGTTCGAGCACGCCACGCTCGGCGACGTCACCATCTTCGTCGTGCCGCTCGGCCCCGGGCCCGACGGTCGGCACCGCTACGAAGCCGTCTTCAACTGACCTCGGCGCATCAGCACGTACACGCTGTCCTCGCTGACCGGCACGAACCCCAACCGCTCGTACAGGCGGCGGGCCGGGTTCCAGTGCTCCACGTGCAGGCTCACCGGCCGGGCGGCAGCGTCGGCCTCGGCCAGCACATCGGCCAGCAGTGCGCTGCCGATCCCCCGGCCGCACCACATCGGCAGCAGGGCGATGTCCACGATCCGCAGTTCCTCACCGAGGTCGGCCAGGTACAGCCGTCCGATGGCCAGCCCGTCCAGTTCCACCACGTCGAACCGGCCGCCGGCGTAGGCACCGCGGTACGCCTCGGTCTGGGCGGCGAACTGGTGCTCCAGGAACGCCTGCTGCTGCGCCGCGGTCCAGTCCACCAGCGCCATCTCCGCGGCGCGCGACTGGGCGAACAGGGCGAACATCAGCGGCCGGTCGTCCGGGCGCTCCGGCCGCAGCGCGAGGGCCGGCGGCGGGTCGGTCACGCGGCGGCGACCTCGAGGACGATCGCGGTGGCGCCGTCCGTCGGGTCGCCGTCCAGCCCGACCAGGTACGTACCGGGCACCAGTGGGACCATCCCGCTGCGCCGGCCGCTGGCGAACACGGCAACCCGGTCCTGCCGCCCGGCGGCAGTGGTGACCTGGTGGTACACGCCGAAGCGGGCGCCGCGGGCGGCAGCGACGCCCAGACGGGACGGCGTCGAGGAGCGCTCGCCGCGCCGTGTGTACGCGTAGAACGGCACGGTCGAGCCGTGGCGGGCCGCGGACGGGAGGTGCAGGTCCGCCAGCACGCTCGCGCCATCGGCGACATGACCCCGAAGGCCCGCCAGGCGCACCACGACACCTCGCCCGTCCAGCGCGCCGGCGCGGAGCGACGACGCAGGTACGACCCGACCGTCGAGTTGCAGGTAGCCGACCTGTGCGGCCGGGGCCTCCGCGGCGAGGAGCTCCAGACCTGACGGCCCGATGCCGAAGTCGCCGGACAGCAGTGCGGCGCCGGCCAACCCTGCCGCCCCGGCGAGGAAGGTCCGCCGCCCGTGCCCGTTGCCGTGCTGGTCCATCGTCGTCACCTCGGGGGGAACACGCCCTGGAGGGCGATGCAGAAGTAGGCACACAGGTAGGGCATCAGGTTGTTGTGCGGCTGGTCGCCACCGACCGGCGCCACTGCCTGCGGCGCCATCGTGACCAGGTTGGTCGGAGCGTGGTACTGCCCCACACCGATGCCGCCGGCCAGCAGGTTGCCGGCGGGGCCCTGTTCGATCCCGTCCGCGGCGGAGAGCTGCTCGGTGTGGCGGTGCGAGGGGATCTCGCTCTCCAGCAGGGACACGGTGTCCGAGCCGCCGGTCTCGCCGAGGTCGCGCAGGGACAGGCCCGGCCCCTGCCCGGGGTGGATCGGCACCCTCCCCTGCAGATCGGGCAGGGCGAAGTTGGACTTGCCGTTGCCGCCGTAGGTGGTGCCGAGCAGGGAGAACAGGGCCGTGTTCTGCGACAGGGGCAGCAGTTGGCCGTCGCACCAGGCCCAACCCTTGGGCGCGAAGTTGAAGGGGAAGATGCGGATCTCGGCGACGAAGGGGTCGGCCATGGCAACGCCTCTCAGGTGGTCAGGTGGGCGACGGGAAGATCCCGAACAGGGAGATGATGAACGTGATGGCCAGGTAGGGCTGCATGTTCTGGTGCGGCTGCGAGCCCCCGACGGCGCCGACCACCTGGGTGGTGAGCCCGACGAGCGGGTTGTCGGTGCCGTAGGCGGTGACCGTGCTCGCCTGCGTCGGGGCCAGCACCTGGCCGTTGGGCACGGCGCTGTCCGCGGCGTTGCCGGTGCCCAGGACGGCGTGGGTGTGCGAGGGGATCTGGTTCACCGTCAGCGTGACCTCTTCGACCCCACCGTTCTCGGCGAGGAGGTAGGTCGAGCCGCCGCCGGTCCCCATGTGCAGCGGCGCCCGGCCGCGCAGGTCGGGCAGCCCGAAGGTGCTCTGGCCGTCGCCCCCGTAGGTGGTGCCGATCAGGTTGAACAGCGTCTCGTTCTCGGAGATGGGGAGGAGTTGCCCCTCGCACATCTCCCACCCGGCGGGCGCGAAGTTGCCGGCGAACATCCGGATCTCACCGACGTAGGGCTGGGCCACGGGATCCTCCTCAGGTCGAGCTCGGGAAGATGCCCTGGAGGGCGATGGAGAAGTTGAGGGCGAGGAACGGCTGGCGGTTCTCGTGGGGCTGCGAGCCACCCGTGTTGGCCAGCGCGTTCGGTGCCATCGCCACCAGGTTGGTGGCCGCGCCGTAGAGGTTGGCCGCGACACTGGCCGACGGGACCGCGCCGGCGTCCGGCGTGTTGGTGGTGGCCTGGTCGCCCGACGCCTGGAGCGTGTGCGTGTGCGTCGGCAACTCGCCGGTCGACACCGTGTGGGCGGCCTCGCCACCGCGCTCGCCCAGTGTGAGCGAGCCACCGACGTGCACCGGCACCCGGCCGCGGAAGTCCGGCAGCGCGAAGTTGACCCGGCCGTCGCCGCCGAACGTCGTGCCGAGCAGCGAGAACAGACCCTGGTTCTGGTTGATCGGCAGCAACTGCCCGTTGCACAGCGCCCAGCCCTTCGGGGCGAAGTTGAACGACATCAACCGAATCTCCGACAGGAACGGTTCGGCCATCTCAAACCCCCAGTACGCACGCACTGAACACCGTGCCGGCGATGATCTCCGTGCCCGGACTGCCCGGGTTGAGCGAGTTGACGTAGCTGGTGACCTGCGCCGTGGACGCACCGGATGGCGGGTTGAGCCCGACAATGCCGAATGTCCCGACCGTCGCCTGCTGACGCAAGCCGATCCCCGTGGCGCCACCGGACCCGGCGGAGGTGTTGCCAGAGATGCTGAGGCACACGCGGTCGTTGGCCGACGACGCGTTGCCGGCGTCGATGCGGATGCCGTCACGGATGCCGGCAGCCGGCGCGCCGACGGTGTTGTTCTGCACCGTCGCGTTCAGCAGGCCACTGGCACCGCGGGCGACGAGGAGGATGCCGTTGCCGTCGTGGCCGCTCAGGGTGTTGCCCGACGCGGTGATCGTCATCGTCGGAGCCTCGGTGTTGTTCGACGTGATCGTGCCGGTGCCACCACCGATGCCGTTGGAACCGAACAGGCTGGCGCCGGCGTTGGCGATGTAGTTGTTGTTGACCGTGAACGTCCCGGTGGCGTTGCCGTTGACCCCGGTGAGGATCACGGTGCCTGCGACATTGGCCAGCGGCGATCCGGCGGTGCCGTTGTTGGACAGGTTGAAGTAGGCCGTCCCGTTGCCGTTCACCGTCGCTGAGATCGCGTTGACGGCCATCGGGTTCGCCGTGCTCGCCCCCCGGATGGTGTTCAGCGTGACGGCAATCGGCGTGCCGACGGTGCCGAACTGCCCCGCCGGGCTGCCCGCAGTGTTGCCACCCTGCACGATCACACCGCTGCCCGACGGGAAGTTGGTGATGATGTTGGTGGAGATCGTCGCCCCGCTGACCGTGGCAGCTCCCGAGGTACTGCCCAGCGCCTGCAACCGGATGCCCGACCCCTTCGAGGACGCCGTCGACGTGGAACTGGTGATGGTGTTACCGGTGATGGTCAGCGACGAGAGCGTGCCGCTGAAGTTGCGGATGTCGATGCCATGCCACGCAGCGTTGGTGAGGGTGTTGTTGGTGATCGACACCGTGCCCGTCAGGTTGGCTTCCGTGCCGAGAGCCGTCTGGTTGAACGCCAGGTTCGACGTGTCCGTCGAGGCGACGCTTCCGTTGGAGTCCAGCACGCTGTCGCTCAGCGTGAAGCCGACCACGGAGGTGCCCTCGATGCCGCTTCCCTGGGTGTTGATGATCCGGACTCGGGCGAACGACGGGGCCTTCGTCAGTGTCAGCACCACACCGGCACCGGTGGTGTTCTGGATCGTGCCGCCACTGTTGGCGGCGCCCGTGCCGACCACGGAGAGGCTGCCATCACCGGCACCGACGCCCGTGTCGTTGAGCAGGATGCCGTTGGACGCACCGTTCGCCGAGATGCTCTGGAACACCAGGCCGTTGGCGCCGATCCTGGTGCTGGCCAGCTTGAGGGCCATCCCCGTGGTGGTGGTCAGCGTGCTGCCCTGATTGGTGGACGCCGTCTGCAGGACGCCACCGTTGACGGCGTCGATCGCGCCGTTGGCGCCGGTGCTGAGTGTGATCGTCCCGGTGAGGGAGACGCTCGAGGTCGCGTTGTTGGTCGACAGCCTGATGCCCGTGCCACCCGTCGCGGTGATCGGGCCGGCCAGGCTGACCGTCGCCGACGCGCCACGGTTCTGCACGGCCAGGGTGCGGCCGGAGGAGATGGTGCCGAGCGTGAAGGACGACGCGAACGTCACCGACCCGGTCCCGCCGTCGATGATCACGGCATTGGTGGTGGTGCCGCTCACGGAGCCGGCGTCGACGGTGACCGTCGCCGTGCCGTTGACGATGCTGATCCCGGTGGCGCCGCCGGTGGCGGTGACCGACGTCGGGTGCACCGTGCCGCCGACCGACGTGAGGTCCAGCGCGGTGAACCCGGAGATGTTGATGGACACCGCCGCGACGTCGGTGGTGACGCTGGTGCCCACCAGGCCCTTGCTGCCGGACGACACGATGGTCAGGCCGCGGACGGTGCTGCTGGAGCCCAGCGTCACCTGGCCGCCGATGGTGACCGTGCCCGTGCCCACGGCGGGCCGGCTCTGCAGCCCGGTGACCGCGGTGATCCCGAAGTAGCTGTCGAACCCACCCGGGGCTGCGTACTGCTGGCCGATCAGCCAGCTCGACGCCGGCATGGCATAGCTCTCGGGGTACGAGCCGCTGAGCACGAACACACGGGCGCCGGAGGTGGCCGCCAGTGCCGTCTGGGCGTCAGCGAGGCCGTCGAACGGGTTGTCGAGCGTGCCCACGCTGAGCAGCCCGCCGTTGCCGCCGGCCCCGCCGGCCGGGGGTGCGACGAACCAGACCACGGGCCCGGCCACGGTGACCGTGACGGTGGCGTCGGCCGAGCAGACGGGCGTGGGTGTGGTGCTGTCGCACACCGTGTAGGTGAACGTGACGTCACCGGTGACGCCCGGAGGCGGTGTGAAGGAGAACGAGCCGTCGGCGTTGCTGCTGATGACGGCGCCGGCCGGCGACGAGGAGCCGACGGTGCCCAGCACCACCGGGCCGGGGCCATCCACGTCGGCGGCCCCGGACAGCAGGCCGCTGCCCGCAGCCACGTCGATGCGCATGTTGGCCACACCGTCGAAGTCCAGATCGGGGGCAGTGGGGGCATCGTCCACGCACGTGACCGTGACCGTCACCGTGGCGGTGTCACCGCCAGGAGCCAGCGTGTACGTGAACGTGTCCAGGGACGAGCCCGGCGGGGTGTTGCAGTAGTTCGCATCGGGCGCGTACGTGAGGCCCGTGCCGCCACCGGTGATCACCACCGTGCCGTTCGCCGGCGGGGTGACCGACGCGATCGACTTCGGCCCGCCATCGATGTCGGTGTCGTTGGCCAGCACGTCGATCGCCGTGGCTCCCGAGTCTTCGCTGACCGTCGTGGGGTCATCGACGGCAACCGGTGCATCATCCACGCAGTTGACCGTGACCCCCACCGTGCCCTGCGAGCCGCCAGGGGCCAGCGTGTAGGTGAACGTGTCCAGGGGCGAGCCCGGAGGGTTGTTGCAGTAGTTCGCGTCCGGCTGGTACGTGAGGCCGGTGCCACCGCCGGTGACCGCCACGGTGCCGTTGGCCGGCTGGGTGACCGACGCGATCGAGATCGCGCCGCCGTCCGGGTCGGTGTCGTTGGCCAGCACGTCCACCGCCGTCGCCGAGGAATCCTCCGTCACCGTGGCCGGGTCGTTGACCGCGACGGGATTGTCGTCCACGCAGGTCACCGTCATCGACACCGTGCCGGTGGAACCACCCGGGGTCAGCGTGTAGGTGAACGTGTCCAGGGACGAGCCCGGCGGGGTGTTGCAGTAGTTCGGATCCGGCTGGTACGTCAGGCCCGTGCCACCGCCGGTGATCACCACCGTGCCGTTGGCCGGCTGGGTGACCGACGCGATCGAGATCGGACCGCCGTCGATGTCGGTGTCGTTGGCCAGCACGCTGACCGCCGTGGCCGCCGCATCCTCGGCCACCGACGCCGGGTCGGCCACCGCAACGGGCGCGTCGTCCACGCAGGTCACCGTGATGGACACGGTGGCGCTGGAGCCACCGGAGAGGGTGTAGTCGAAGTCGTCCGAGCCGCAGTAGTTGGCTTCGGGCGTGTAGCTGATGTCCGTGCCGCCACCGGTGATCGTGGCCGTGCCGTGACCCGGGTCGGTGCGCGAGCTGATGAGTTCCACGGACCCGTCGATGTCGGTGTCGTTGCCGCGCACGCCGAGCGGCGTGGCCGGGGAGTCCTCGTCGAGGGTCACGCTGTCGGCCACCGCGACGGAGGCATCGTCGCCGCAGGTGACGGTGACCGTGACCGTGGCCGAGTCGCCACCGTTGAGGGTGTAGTCGAAGGTGTCCTCACCGCAGAAGTTGGCATCGGGCGTGTAGTCCACCCCGGTGCCGCCACCGGTGACGCTGGCCGTGCCATGGGCGGGATCGGTGGCCGACTGGACCAGCATGGTGCCGCCGTCCACGTCGGTGTCGTTGGCCAGCACGTCGATGGCGTTGTCCGCGCTGTCCTCCGCCACCGTCGCCGTGTCCGCCACCGCCACGGGCGCGTCGTCCACGCAGGTGATCGTGATCGTCACCGTGGCCGTGCTGCCGCCGTTGAGCGTGTAGTCGAAGCTCTCGGCCGGCCCGGTGGGATCGTTGCACACGTTCTCGTTGGGCGTGTACGACACACCCGTGCCGCCGCCGGTGATCGTGGCGGACCCGTTGACCGGTTGGGTGATGGACGTGACCAGCTTGGTGCCGCCGTCGCCGTCGGTGTCGTTGGCCAGCACGTCGATCGCGTTGTCCGCGCTGTCCTCGCTGACCGTGTCGCTGTCGTTCACGGCGACCGGCGCGTCGTCCACACAGTCCACCGTGACCGCGACCGGGGAGGACACCCCGCCAAACAGGTGGTAGGTGAACGTGTCCGGCGAGCCACCCGGCGGGTTGTTGCAGTAGTCGGCGTCGGGCTCGTACGTGACGCCGGTGCCGCCACCCGTGATCTCCACCGTGCCGTTGGCCGGCTGATCCACCGTCTCGATCAGCAGCGGGCGACCGTCGCCGTCGGTGTCGTTGGCCAGCACGTCGAGCGCGGTGGCGGCGTCGTCCTCCGTGACCGTGGCCGTGTCCGCGGTGGCCTGCACGTCGCTGGGCAGCCAGCCGACCACGTCCACCAGCGCATCCACGCTGCCGTTGGCATTGCGGATGGCCACTTCCCCGTCGGCATTGACCTTGGCGATCACGAGGTTGGCCGAGACCGCCCCGACGCGCGGGTTGGCGTTGGAGCCGATGGGCACCCCCTCGCCGCCGGGATACACCGTGAGCCAGGTGCCCGTGGTGGCGTTGAGCGCGGTGAGGTTGAACACCAGCGCGCCCACACCGCCGGCCGGCACACCGGGCACCGTGTCGGCATCCACCGTGACCACCTCGCCGGCGCCCAGCGGGTCGCCGGGGCGGGTGTCCACCACACGGGCCGGGTCGATCGGGTTGTAGCGGGGCCCGTCGGGGATCCACCCCAGCACGTCGACGATGGCATGCACGGAGCCGACCGCGTTGCGGATGGTGATGCTGCCGTCGTCGCCAAGCGGCACGAGGGCGAGGTTGGCCTCCGGCGCGTTGCCGTTGACGTTGACGTTGGAGGTGGCCGGCAGCGCCGACCCCTTCGGGTAGGCGGTCAGCCAGGTGCGCTGGCTGGCGGTGAGCGCGGTGAGGTTGATGACGACCGCGCCGACACCCAACGCGGGCACGCCGGCGACCCCGCCGATCTCCACGTCCACCGTCGCCCCGGCCGTGAGCGCGACGGTGGAGCGGGTGTCCAGCAGACGGGTGGGGACGACGGGCGTGAATGCGTCGGAGGTGGGGATCCATCCCTGCACATCCACGATCAGGTGCACGGAGCCGAGCGCGTTGCGCAGGTCCACCTTGCCGTCGGCACCCACTGGCACGATCACCAGGTTGCTGCGCACCTGGAACGGCTCGGGGTTGAGGTTGGACGTGCCCGGCAGCGTCTCACCGTGCGGGTAGGCGGTGATCCAGGTGCGCTGAGTGGCACCCGTGCTGGTGAGCTGCAGGGCCACGGCGGCGACGCCGGTGGCGGGCACGCCGCCGCGGTCCACGACGGTGAGTTCGTGAACGGTGCCGGCGCCCAGCGGGCCGCCGGCTTCGTCCTGGTGGTCCACCGTGACGCCGATGGTTCGGGTATCCATCAGGCGGGCCGGGGTGACCGGCACATAGCGGTCGGCCAGCGAGGAGGTGGGCACCACCGACGGCGCGGGAGGAGGCGCGGCATCGGCGGGCGGCGCAGCCACCATCGTGGTCCACAAGACTGCACCGACCAACACCGATAGCGAGCTACGCCTACCCATAGGGAACCCGTCCTAGCACACCTGCGAGCGGCCGTGGAGGGATTGACGAGGTCTTGCCGACCTCGCTCTCGGTGGTCAGGGGACGATGTCGACCAGCGCGCCGGGGAAGACCCCGATCGCCAGCGTGAACAGCACCGATGCGCTGATCGCGACACCCAGCAGGGCAGGCACCCGCACCGGCTCGCGGGCGTCATCGCCCGCCTCGGGCTCGGCGATCCACATGCTGATCATGATCCGCAGGTACAGGTAGGCGGCGATCACCGCAGCCACCATGGCAATGATCGCGACGGCGTAGCTGTGGGCGTCCACCGCCGCGGTGATGACCCCGAACTTGGCCACGAAGCCACTCGTCAGCGGCACGCCGGCCTGGGCCAGCAGCAGCACGGTCATCCCCATCGCCAGCAACGGCTTGGTGCGGCCGAGGCCGCGGAAGCCGGCAAGATCGGTGGCCCCGTCGCCGGTGCGGGACACGGCGGTGACCACACCGAACGTGCCGGCCACCAGCACCGCGTAGATCAGGGTGTACAGCAGCACGGAGTCCACGCCGGCGGCAGCCATCGGGTCGCCGGGGCGGATGGACTGCACCGCGGCCTCCACACCCACCAGCATGAAGCCGGCGTGGCTGACGGAGGAGAACGCCAGCATTCGCTTGACGTTGGTCTGCACCACGGCCATCACGGCGCCACCCACCAGGGTGAGCACGGTGATGGTCCACACCACGGGGCGGTAGTCGTCGCTCCAAGCGGGCAGCGCCGCCACCAGCACCCGCAACATGGCCACGAATGCGGCCGCCTTGGCCGCCGACGCCATGAACGCGGTGACTTGTGTGGGTGCACCGGTACACGTCGGGCGCCCAGAAGCGGAATGGCACGGCTGCCACCTTGAACATCAGACCGACCAGCAGCAGCGCCACGCCCGCCAGCACCAGTGCCTCGTCGCGGCTCTTGGCCGGCAGTGTCTGGGCGAAGGCGGAAGCGATCTTGCCGATGTTGGTGCTGCCGGTGCCGCCGTACAGCAGGGCGATGCCGTAGAGGAAGATCGCCGAGGAGAAGCCGCCGAGCACGAAGTACTTGAGGCCGCTCTCCTGGTTTCCGATCCGCTTGCGGTGCGACGCCGCCAGCACGTACAAGGCGATGGAGAGGATCTCGAGACCGAGGAACAGCACGATCAGGTCGTTGGCCGACCCCATGACGATGCCGCCGATGCCGGCCATCAGGTACAGGGCGTAGACCTCCGGCCCGTCGATGCCCTCACGGCGCAGGTAGTCGTCGGTCACCAGCGACACCAGCACCACGGCCACGGAGATGACCAGCGTCACCCACAGGGCCACCTTGTCCAGCACCATGGCGTCGCCGACCAGCCTGACGGGGCCTTCGCGGTCCACCTGGTGCCACAGCACGATGGTGAGGATGCCGGTGGCCAGGCCCGTGCCGGCGGTGACCAGCGCGTACAGCCGCTTCGGCCACGGCGGCGTGAGCGAATCCACCACCAGCAGCACCATCGCCGCCCCGAGCAGCACGAGCAGCGGGCTGAGGGAGACCCAGTCGACGCTGGGGCCCTGCAACGTACTGGCGAGCATCAGCCCTCACCCTCTTCCGTCGGCACCTCGACCACCACCGGCTCCGGCGGGGTCCAGTTGCCCTTCTCCTGCACATGCGTGATCAGCGAGTCCACCGAGGGCTGGATGCGATCCACCATCGGCTTCGGGTACACGCCGACGAACACGATGGCGGCGATGAACGGCAGCAGCAGCATGCCCTCCCGCCACTTCAGTTCGGCGAAGGACTTGTTGGCCTCGTCGGGCTCGGTGTGGAACACACGCTGGTAGGCCCACAGCAGGTAGAGCGCGGCGAGGATGACCCCCGTCGCGGCCACCACGACCCACCAGCGGGCGCTGCCGAACGAGCCGATCAGGATCATGAACTCGCCGACGAACCCGTTCAGCCCGGGCACGCCGATGCTGCTGAGCATCACCAGCGTGAACACACCGGCGAACACCGGGGCGACGGCCTGCAGGCCCTTGAGGTTGGCGATCTCGCGGGTGTGGCGGCGCTCGTAGATCATCCCGACGAGGATGAACAGGGCGCCAGTGCTGACGCCGTGGCTGATGTTCTGCACCACGCCACCGGTGATGCCGCCGGACGTGAGCGCGAACGTGCCGAGCACGATGAACCCGAGGTGGGCCACCGAGGAGTACGCGACCACCCGCTTGAGGTCCTTCTGCATGGTCGCCGCGATGGCGCCCCAGATGATGCCGATGACGGCCAGCGTGAGGAACAGTGGGCGGCTCCACACCGCGGCCTCGGGGAACAGGAACACCCCGAAGCGCAGCAGGCCGTAGGTGCCCATCTTCAGCAGCACGCCGGCGAGGATGACCGAGCCGCCCGTGGGTGCCTGGGTGTGGGCGTCGGGCAGCCAGGTGTGCAGCGGGAACAGCGGCACCTTCACGGCGAAGGCCACGGCGAAGGCGAAGAACAGCCAGCGGCCGGTGCCGGCGGCGAAGTTGGCGTGCTCGGCGATCTTGATGAGGTCGAACGTGACCTTGCCGTCGTCGGCCTTGGCCAGCACGGCCGTCGCGATCATGCCGACGAGCATGAAGGCCGAGCCGATCATCGTGAACAGGAAGAACTTCGTGGCTGCGTAGACCCGGCCCTCATAGCCCCAGCCGCCGATGAGGAAGTACATCGGCACGAGCACGATCTCGAAGAACACGAAGAACAGGAACAGGTCCAGGCTGATGAACGAGCCCATCACCCCGGCCTGCAGCAAGAGCATCCACGACAGGTAGCGCTTGTGGCCGTGGTGCGGGTCGATGCCGGCGATCACCAGCGGGAACAGCAGGCCGGTGAGCACCACGAGGAACAGCGAGATGCCGTCCACACCAAGGTGCCAGGAGATGCCCCACGGCTCGATCCAGGTGTGGATGGACTCGAACTGGAAGCCGGGCACGCCCTTCTCGAACGCGAACAGCACCCACAGCGACAGGCCGCCCGTGAGCACGCTGCTGAGCAGCGCAGTGAGCTTGACCAGGTCGGTGCGGCGCTCGGCCAGCAGCGCCACCGCCAGCGCGCCGGCGGCCGGCGACAGCACCAGCACGGTGAGGATGGGGAAGTTGATCACAGCAGCCCTCGCACGATGACGAACCAACCGAGGAGCAGCGTGACCCCGATCCCGATGACGGCGGCGTAGTTGCGGACGTTGCCGCTCTGCACCTTGCGGGCCTCACCGGCCGCGGCGCGCACCAGCGTGCCGGCGCCGTTGACCGCCCCGTCCACGACCTTGGCGTCGGCCCAGGCAACGCCGTCGAACGCGGCCCGGCCGGGGCCGCCCATGAAGTCGCTGACGGCCTTGTCGTAGTACCAACCCTCGGCCAGGATCGCCGGTTCGATGGGCTTGGCCTTGTGCTTGGCGTAGATCAGGTAGGCGCCGGCGATGCCCGCCAGGGCCACCACGATCGCCACGCCCATCAGCACGTACTTCAGGTCGTCGGCGCCGTTGGAGAGATGGTGCTCGCCGGGGGCCACCACGGGCTCCAGCCAGTGCTCGAGCTTCTTCAGTTGATCGCTGAACGGCAGTTGCAGGCCGCCGCCCACCACGCTCAGACCGGCCAGCACCACCAGCGGGATCAGCATCACCTTGGGGCTCTCGTGCGGCTGGAAGTCGCCGTGCGCGCCGTGCTCCTCGTGGTGGTCCTTCCACTTCGCCTCGCCGAAGAACACCATGATGACCTGGCGGGTCATGTAGTAGGCGGTGAGCACGGCGGCGGCCAGGCCCAGCGCGTACAGCACGGGGCTCTTGTCGTAGGCGAAGAGGAGGATCTCGTCCTTGCTCCAGAAGCCGGCGAACGGGGGCACACCGGCAATGGCCAGCCAGCCGATGATGAACGTGCCGGCGGTGATCGGCATCAGCGCCCGCAGCGCGCCCATCTTGCGCATGTCCTGCTCGTGATGCATGCCGTGGATCACCGAGCCGGAGCCGAGGAACAGCAGCGCCTTGAAGAAGGCGTGGGTGACCATGTGGAAGATTGCGGCCACGTAGGCCCCCGAACCGACCGCCAGGAACATGTAGCCCAGCTGGCTGACGGTGGAGTAGGCGAGCACCTTCTTGATGTCGTTCTGGGCGACGGCCACCGTGGCGGCGAACAGCGCCGTGGCCACACCGACGATGGCGATGATCGTGCCGGCGTAGCTGTCCGCGGCGTGCAGCACCGGGTTCAGGCGGACCATCAGGAACACGCCGGCGGTGACCATCGTGGCCGCGTGGATGAGGGCGGACACGGGGGTCGGGCCCTCCATGGCGTCGGGCAGCCACAGGTACAGCGGCAGCTGGGCGCTCTTGCCGCAGGCGCCGATGAACGCGAACAGGGCGACGGCCGTGGCGGTCTTCCCCGTGAGGCCACCGAGCGCCGAGTAGTCCAGCGAGCCGACCTGCCAGAAGGCGAAGAACATCGCCATCATGAAGCCCCAGTCGCCCACGCGGTTGGTGACGAAGGCCTTTTTGCCGGCGGTGGCGGCGCTGTCGCGCTCGTGCCAGAAGCTGATCAGCAGGTACGAGCACGTGCCCACGCCCTCCCAGCCGAGGAAGGTGACCAGCAGGTTGCTGCCGAGCACCAGCATCAGCATGGAGAACACGAACAGGTTGAGGTAGAGGAAGAACTTGCTGAACCGCGGATCGCCGTGCATGTAGCCGATCGCGTAGAGATGGATCAGCGAGCCGATGCCAGTGACGAAGAGCGCCATCGTGATGCTCAGCGGGTCGGCCAGGAATGCGAGGTCGATGCTCTTGCCGGCCACGGGCACCCAGGAGAACAGGGTGACCACGTGGTGCCGCTCCTCCTCGCCCTTGCTCAGCAGGTCGAGGAACACACCGACCGTGGCGACGAAGCTCGCGCCCGCCATCAGCGTGGCGAACCAGCCGGCCTTCGGGTCGCCGAGCCGGCGGCCGAACACCAGGATGGCCAGGAAGCCGGCCAGTGGCAGCGCAGGGATCAACCAGACGATGTCGAGCATCACATCAACCCTTCAACTCGGCAAGGTCGTCGGTGGTGGCGCCCGGCTTGCGGCGGAGGATGGACACGATGATCCCGAGGCCCACCACGACCTCGGCCGCGGCCACGACCATCACGAAGAACACGGTGGTCTGGCCGCCGATGTCGCCCATCCGCTTGGCCAGCGCGACGAACGTGAGGTTGACGGCGTTGAGCATCAGTTCGATGCACATGAACAGCACCAGCGGGTTGCGCCGCACCATCACGCCGATCATCCCGATGACGAACAGCAGCGCGCCGAGGCAGAGGTACCAGGTGGTAGTGGGGGTGGCGACGGCGGCGATCATGCCAGCTCCCCCTTGCGCGGCTTGCGGGCCAGGATGACCGTGCCCACCACGGCGATGACGAGCAGCACGGAGGTGAGCTCGAACGCCAGCACATGGTCGCTGAACAGGTCGCGCGCCAGGGCGCGGATGTTGCTGTCGTGCCCAGCGCCGTCCAGCGCCTGGTTGACCGCCTGGCTCTGGGGCACAGACGGCGTGGCGGCGTCGCGGGACACCATGATGGCGATCCCCAGGAAGGAGAGCACGGCGGCACCCACGGCCACGGCCACCGGCCGCTGCAGGGTGAAGGGCTCCACCCGCAGGTCCTCCGTCTTGTCCACGCCGAGCAGCATGATCACGAACAGGAACAGCACCACGATCGCGCCGGCGTAGACGATGACCTGCACGGCAGCCAGGAAGTTGGCTGCCAGCGCCACGAAGTGCACCGCCACACCGAACAGGGTGAGGATCAGGCTCAACGCGGCGTGCACCGGATGGGTCTGGGTGATCACCCCGACCGCCCCGGCCAGCACCATCGCGGTGGCGCAGATGAACACGAACAGCTCCATCAGCGGTGCACCGTCCTCACGGTCTTCGTGGCCTCGTCAGCCACCGCCTGGGTGGGCTCCGCGGCGCGCAAGCCGTAGCCGAGCTCGTTGCTCCAGCCCACTTCACCCACGAAGTCGGCGTCGCCGCCGGGGGCCGTGGCGCGCATCCAACCGCTGGTGTGGACGTCCTCGCCGGCGCGCCAGTCCTCCCACGGCAGCTGCTTGGGCTTGCCGTCGTCGCCCACCACCAGCTCGGCCTTGGTGTAGACGGCGTCGCGGCGGTTGGTGAAGCTGAACTCGAACAGCTTGCTCTCCGTGATGGCCTCCGTGGGGCAGGCCTCCACGCACAGGTCGCAGTGGATGCAGCGCAGGTAATTGATCTCGTAGACGAACCCGAAGCGCTCGCCCGGCGAGGTGGGGTCCTGCGGGTCGTTGTCCGCGCCGCGGACGTAGATGCACTTGGCGGGGCAGACACCGGCGCACAGCTCGCAGCCGATGCACTTCTCCATGCCGTCCTCGTAGCGGTTGAGGACGTGACGGCCGTGCAGGCGCTCGGGCTTGGGGATCTTCTCGTCCCGGCCCTCGACCTTCTTGCCCTTCTTCGCCACTCGGCCGCCGGAGTACGGCGTGGTGACCAGCTTGCCGCCGAACATGCGGTGCTGCTTGATCGTGACGGCGAACCCGTCGAGCAGGCCCATCAGAACATCGCCCCCTCTCGTTCACGGTTGCGCTGGGCGACCTTCGTGGCCCTGGCCAGCAGCGCCCAGCCGAGAGCGAACACCACCAGGCCGACGATGCCGATGGCCATGCGGTTCCAGCCCTGGTCGTTCCCGATGCGGAACGAGGCGAGCAGCATGAACCAGGCGAGCGCCAGCGGGATCATCACCTTCCAGCCGAGGTGCATCAGCTGGTCGTAGCGCAGGCGGGGCAGGGTGGCCCGGAACCAGACGTACACGTACAGGAACACCAGCACCTTGAGGAGCAGCCAGACCGTGCCGCTGAGCGGCCCGAGGAAATGCAGCACGTCGTCGCGGCCGAACATGCGGATGGGCTGCGGGCCACCGAAGAACAGCGTCACGATGACGCCGCTCATGGTGATGGTGTTCATGAACTCCGCCAGGAAGAACAGGGCGAAGCGGATGCTGGAGTACTCGGTGTTGAAACCGCCCACCAGTTCCTGCTCGGCCTCCACGAGGTCGAACGGGGGCCGGTTGAGCTCGGCGGTGGCGGCGATGAGGAACACGGCGAAGGGCACCACGCCGGTGGCAACCACGTGCCAGCGGCCGAGCGAGCTCTGCGAGGTGACGATGCCGTTGGTGCTCAGCGTGCCGGAGACGAGGATGACCGTGGCCAGCGACAGGCCGAGGGCGGCTTCGTAGCTGACCATCTGGGCCGAAGCGCGCACCGAGCCGAGCAGCGGGTACTTCGAGCCCGACGACCAGCCGGCCAGCATGATGCCGTAGACCGCGATGCTGCTGAGCGCGAGGAGCAGGAGCACGCCCACCGGTGGGTCGGCCAGCTGCAGCTTGGTGGCCCGGCCGAAGATCTCCACGGTGCCGTCGCGGCCGCCGGCGAAGTTGCCGCCGAGCGGGATGACGGCCCACACCAGGAACGCCGGCACGAACGCCAAGTACGGCGCCAGCTTGAACACGAACCGGTTGCTCTTCTCGGGGATCAGGTCTTCCTTGAAGAACAGCTTGGTGCCGTCGGCCAGCGTTTGCAGCAAGCCCTTCGGGCCGGCCTTGTCCGGGCCGACGCGGTTCTGCATGAACGCGATGACCTTGCGCTCGAACCAGACCATCAGCATCGTGCCCACCAGGCCGACGACGAAGACGACGACGACCTTGAGGAGGACGATGAGGACGGCGGTGAAGTCCAGGTCGTCGAGGAGGGAGTCGAGCGCCAGCATCACACGTTCTCGATTCGGACGTCGGTGACGGCGGCGAAGCAGTCGATGAGCTCGCCGACGTTGGGGCCGGGCTGGTTGAAGGGCACCCACGCCGTGCCGCGCAGCACGTCGGGGTCGGCGACGGCCGAGAAGACCACGCTGCCGGTGGCGCTGGACACCTTCACCCGGGCGTCGGCCGTGCTGGTGACACGGTCCAGGTCGAGCGGGTGGAGGTGCACGGCGGCACCACGGGCCAGGTGGGCCAGCGACGGCGAGTTGGCCGTGCCCTGAGCCTGGTCGTACAGCACCCGGCTCACCACGAGACGGAAGTCGTAGGCGTTGCGCTCACCGATGGTGACCTCGACATGGTTCATCGGGTCGATGGCTCCCGGCACGGAGGTGAGCACCCCGTCCGAGTTCGCCGCCACGGCGTCGGCCGTGGCGTCGGCGTAACCGTCCACCTTGGCGGCGATGTCGGCGGTGACGTCCTCCACGGTGCCGTAGCCCAGGTCGGCGCCCAGTTCCAGCGCCAGTTCGGCGGCGATCAGCCAGTCCGCCCGGGTGACCCCGGCCGGCGTCACCTTGCGGGCCAGGGTGGTGACCCGGCCCTCCAGGTTGGTGTGGGTGCCGGCCTTCTCGGCGAACGCCGCGGCGGCCAGCACCACGTCGGCCTTGGCCGACGAGGCCGTGAGGAAGGTGTCCACGGCGATGATCCGGCGGGCTCCGGCGAGCGCCCGGGTGGCCAGTGCGTGGTCGGGGAAATCGGCCAGTGGGTCGGCACCCACCAGCACGAGGCAGTCGATCTTGCCGTCGGCCGCGGCCTGCAGGGTGCCACGGGTGTCCAGCCCGCCCTTGCCCGGCCGCATGCCCACCTGCAGCGCACCGACCACGTTGCCGCGGCGGAAGGCCGGCAGCACGGTGGCGTCCGGCACGGCCTCCAGCAGGCGGCGCAGGGCCTGCACCGTGGTGGCGGTGGACTCGGCAAGGTTGGCGCGGCCGGCCACGACCACCACCGGCCCCTTGGCCAATTGGGCGGCCACATCGGCGTCGGCCAGCAGGCCCTCCACCGCGGCCACCTGGGTGCCGGGCTGGTAGCCCACGTGCCGCCACGCGTAGGGCGTCATGCCCGTGCGCTTCGGCGTCAGCTCGATGATCCGCGAGCGGCGCTTCTCCGCGGCCTCGCGCAGGCGCAGGTAGAGGACCGGCAGCTCTTCTTTGAGGTCCGGCGACAGCAGCACCACGGTGGGCGCGTTGGCGGCGTCGTCGATGGTCGCCCGCGGCATGCCGAGCAGGCCCACGGGCAGCCCGTCGCCCATCTGGGCGTAGACGTTGGTGGTGCCGATGACCTCGTGGGCCAGGCGGGCCCAGGCGAAGGCGTCCTCGTTGGTGCCGCGGGCACCGCCGAGCACGGCGATGCTGCCGGCGCCGCCGGCCGCCTTGGCCTCGGCGATCAGCCGGGCGGCCTCGGCGATGGCCACGTTCCATGCCGCCGGTGCCAGTTCGTCACCCGTGCGCACCAGCGGCTGCAGCACCCGGTCGGGGTTCTTGGTGGCTTCGAAGGAGAACCGGCCGCGGTCGCACAGCCAGCCGTGGTTCACCGGCTCGCTGTCCACGCCCATGTAGCGCAGCACTTCGTCACGGCTGGACTGCACCACCACCCGGCACCCCACCGAGCAGGTGGTGCACGTGCTTTCCTCCTGCTGGAGGTCCCACGGGCGGGCCTTGAAGCGGTACGGCTTCGCCGTGAGCGCACCCACCGGGCAGATCTGCACGGTGTTGCCGCTGAAGTAGCTGGCGAACGGCTCGTCGGGGAAGGTGGCGATGTGGGTGTTGTTGCCGCGGCTGGTGAAGTGGATCAGCGGGTCGCCGGCCACCTCGTCGGCGAAGCGGGTGCACCGGTCGCAGAGGATGCAGCGCTCCCGGTCCAGGAACACGAGGTCGCTGATGGGGATCGGCTTCTCGTAGTGGCGCTTCTCCTCCACGAACCGGCTCTCGCCCGGCCCGTGGCTGAACGCCTGGTCCTGCAGGGGGCACTCGCCGCCCTTGTCGCACACCGGGCAGTCCAGCGGATGGTTGGCCAGCAGCAACTCCAGCACGCCTTCCTGCATCCGCTGCACGGTGGGCGTCTTGGTCTCGATCTTCATGTCCGGCGCGACCGTGGCCATGCAGCTGACGGTGACGGCCGGACCGCGGCCCGTGTCGCACTCCACCAGGCACATGCGGCACTTGCCGACCGAGCTCATCCGCTCGTGGTAGCAGAACCGGGGGATGTACTCGCCGGCGTCCTTGGCGGCCTCGATGACCAGTTGACCCTTGCGGGCCACGTGGGGCACGCCGTTGACGGTGACGTTGATCTCGTCGCTCATCAGTGCACCGCCGTCACGGGGATCTGGCGGCGGGCCGGGGCGTCGGCCACACGGGCCTCGAACTCGTCGCGGAAGTGGGTGAGGGCGGAGTGGACCGGCGCATAGGCGGAGGGTCCGACGAAGCAGATCGTGGTCATCTTGTAGGGGAACGGCGTGGCCTCCAGGCCGAGCGCCGAGTTGGCGGCGTGAGGGAACTTGCCGGGGCAGATGCTCTCGCCGATCTCCAGCAACTGGTCCAGATCGGCGCGGGTGCCGTGGCCTTCCACCACACGCTCCAGCACGCGCATCAGCCAGGTACCGCCTTCCCGGCAGGGGGTGCACTGGCCACAACTCTCGTGTGCGTAGAAGCGGGTGAGGGTGAGGGCTGCGGCGGGGATGTCGGTGGTGTCGTCCATCACCATCACCGCACCGGATCCGAGCATGGAGCCAGCGGCGCCTGCCACCCGCCCTTCGAAGGGCACGTCCAGCTGCTCGGGCGTGAACCACGGGGCCGAACCGCCGCCGGGCACGAACGCCTTCAGCGAGTGGCCGTCGCGGATGCCCTGGCAAAACTCGTCGCCGAACAACAGGTCGCGGAACGTCGTGGTGCCGTTGACGATCTCGAACACGCCGGGGCGGTTGACATGACCGCTGACGGCCACCATGCGGGTGCCCGGGCTGGTCTCGGTGCCGATGGCGGTGTAGGCGGCCACACCATTGCGCAGCAGCCACGGCAGGTTGCTGAGCGTCTCCACGTTGTTGACGATGGTCGGCTGGCCGTACAGGCCGATGGCTGCGGGGAAGTACGGGGGCTTCAGCCGCGGCTCGCCGCGCTTGCCCTCCAGCGACTCGATGAGCGCGGTCTCCTCACCCACCACGTAGGCGCCGGCGCCCCAGTGCAGCACGATGTCCACGCTGAAGTCGGTGCCGAGGATGTTCTTGCCCACGTAGCCGGCGGCGTACGCCTCGTTGAGCGCGGTGGCCACCCGTTCGTGGGCCAGCGGCATCTCGCCGCGGATGTAGAGGAACACCTGCGACAAGCCGGCGGCGTAGGCGGCGATCAGGCAGCCCTCGATGAGCTGGTGCGGGTCGCGCTCCATCAGCAGGCGGTCCTTGTAGGTGCCCGGCTCGCTCTCGTCGCCGTTGACCACGAGGTACCGCGGGAACTTCTCGGGCGGCATCAGGCCCCACTTGGTGCCGGCGGGGAAGCCGGCGCCGCCGCGGCCGAGCACGGTGGCGCCGCGCACCTCGTCGTGCACGTCGCCGGGGGTGCGGGCCAGCGCTGCCTTCAGCCCGGCGTACCCCTCGGTGGCGTGGTAGCGGGTGATGGTGTAGCTGTCCTCGTACTCGAAGCGCGAGGTGACCACCTTCGGGCGGTCGCCGTCGTCCACGAAGCCGGCGGCCCAGGGGTACGTGGCCATCACTTCACCTCCGGGGCGGGTGTCCAGGCCGGGCGGGCGGGGTGGTCCGGCGACACGGGGCCCACGGCCTTGTCGGCGGGGATCTGCTGGCGAACGCGGGCCAGCGTGCCGTGCGCGGGGATCTCGGCGTCCTTCTTGCCATCGCGCAGGTCGGCGATCAGCTGGTCGAACGCTTCGTTGGTCATCCGGTGGCAGTGGCGGTAGTTCACCTGCATGTTCGGGCCCTCGGTGCAGGCCGCCTGGCACTCGGCGTGCTCCAGCGTGAACATGCCGTCCGCAGTGGTGCCGCCGGGCTTCACGCCCAGCACTTCCTCCGCATGGTGCATCAGCGCCTCGCTGCCCATCAGCTGGCAGCTCATCGTGCCGCAGATGTTGATGAGGTACTTGCCCACCGGGGCGAACTTGAACATCTCGTAGAACGTGGCGGTGCCGCGGATCTCCGCTGGGGTGGCCCCCACCAGCTCGGCCACGTGCACCATGGCGTCCTCGGAGACATAGCCGTTCTGCTGCTGCGACAGGTGCAGCAGCGGGATCGTGGCGGAGCGCGCCTTTGGGTAGCGGGCGATGATCTCCTTGGCCAGGATCGTGTTGGCTTCGTTGAGCCGGCTCACCGGTCCACCTCCCCGAGCACGGGATCCACGGACGAGATGACCGCCACCGCGTCGGCCACCAGGCCGCCGCGCATCATGTGCGGCAGGCACTGGATGTTGACGAACGACGGGGCACGCACGTGCATGCGGTACGGAGTGGGGCCGCCGTCGCTGGCGATGTAACAGCCGACCTCGCCGCGGGGGCTCTCCACCGCCATGTACACCTCGCCCTCGGGCACCTTGAAGCCCTCGGTGAAGATCTTGAAGTGGTGGATCAGCGCCTCCATCGACTCGTCGATGCGAGCGCGCGGTGGCGGAGTGACCTTCTTGTTCTGGATGCGGTAGTCGCCCTGGGGCATGCGATCGAGGATCTGCTGGACGATGCGCATGCTCTCGCGGATCTCGTTGAGGCGGATGGCGTAGCGGTCGAACGCGTCGCCGTAGCTGCCCACCACCACGTCGAACTCCACCTCGGGGTAGCGCAGGTAGGGTTGGTCGCGGCGGAGGTCCCACGGCACGCCGGTGCCGCGCAGGATCGGGCCGGTGGCGCCGAGTGCCAGCGCTTCCTCGGGGGTGATGACGCCCACGCCCTGCAGGCGCTCCCGCCAGATCGGCTGGCCGGTCATCAGGATGTCGTACTCCTCCAGCCGCGGCGGGATGAGCTCCAGCAGTTCCAGCACGTCGTCGCGCCAGCCGGCGGGCAGGTCGGCGGCGACGCCGCCGGGGCGGATGTAATTGTGGTTCATCCGCAGGCCGGTGACCTTCTGGAAGAAGCGCAGCACCTCTTCGCGCTCGCGCCAGCCGTAGATCATCATCGACACGGCGCCGATGTCCATGCCGTTGGTGGCGAGGAACAGCAGGTGCGAGGCCATGCGGTTGAGCTCGCTCATCAGCATGCGGATCCACACGGCGCGCTCGGGGATGTCGCCCTCGATGCCCAGCAGTTGCTCCACCGCCATGCTGAACACCAGCTCGTTGTTCAGCGGGCTGAGGTAATCCATGCGGGTGACGTTGGTGCCGCCCTGCATGTAGGTGAGCGCCTCGCCCTGCTTCTCCATGCCGGTGTGCAGATAGCCGATGATCGGCTTGCAGCGCAGCACGGTCTCGCCCTGGAGCTCCAGCATCAGCCGGAGCACGCCGTGCGTGCTGGGGTGCTGGGGCCCCATGTTGATGATCATCGTCTGATCCTCGGAGGGATCGACGGGGATGTCGCCGAGCTTGGCCGCCTCGGCCTCGCTCATCCGCAGCACGGCGCCCACCTCGCGGAGCAGTTCGCGGGCAGTGAGTTCGCTGCGTGGCTTCAGCCCCTGCTCGGGCTCGTTGCCGCTGCGGATGGTGTCCACGATCGAGGTCATGCCTGGCCTCCTCTCGGGGCGAAGTCGCCGCTGAACTGCACGGGGATGCGGCCCTGCTCGTAGTCCTTGCGCAGGGGATGGCCCTCCCAGTCCTCCGGCATGAGGATGCGGGTGAGGTCCGGGTGGTCGGTGAACGTGATGCCGAACATGTCGTACACCTCGCGCTCCATGGCCTCCGTGCCCGGATAGAGGTCGAACAGGGTGGGCACCGACGGGTCGTCGGCGGGCACCTGCACGCGGATGCGGATGCGCTCGCGACGCTCGATGGACAGCAGGTTCACGACCACTTCGAACCGCTCGGCCGTGACGCCCTGGGGCAGGCTGCGCTCCATGAACTGCAGGTAGTCCACCGCGGTGAGGTCGCTGCAGGTGGTGAAGGTCTCGTCCAGCAGGGTGCGGGCCAGCGCCACGTACTGCTCGCGAGTGGGGTGCAGCACCCGCTGGCCGCGGCTGTCGCTGAGCGGCACGCCGTACAGCATGGGCGGCTCGGGTGCGGCGTCGACGGGCGCGTCGGCGGGCTCGGGGGTTGCCTCGCTCATGGGGTCACCCGTGTCCCAGGACGACCGGCACGGGCTCGCTGCCGGTGATCTCTTCGATGTGGAGGTTGGCGCCGCCGCCCGACTCCCGGCGACGCTTCAGCAGTTCGCCGTCCTCGATCTTCTGGTGGAGCGTCTCGATCGCGTGGATCAGGGTCTCCGGGGTGGGCGGGCAACCAGGGGCGTACACGTCCACCGGCACCACCTGGTCCACGCCCTGCACGATGGCGTAGTTGTTGAACATGCCGCCGCTGCTGGCGCAGACGCCCATGCTGATGACCCACTTGGGCTCCATCATCTGGTCGTACACCTGGCGCAGCACGGGGGCCATCTTCTGGCTCACCCGGCCGGCGACGATCATGATGTCCGCCTGGCGGGGAGAGGCGCGGAAGACCTCCATGCCGAACCGGCTGAGGTCGTAGTGGGCGGCACCCGTGGCCATCATCTCGATGGCGCAGCAGGCCAGACCGAACGAGGCCGGCCAGGAACTGCGGCTGCGAGCCCAGTTCACGAGGTCCTCGAGCTTGCCGGTGATGGCGTTGTGTGGGATGCCGCTGAAACCGTCGTCCACGATGTCTTGGATGAGTGCCATCGCTATGCCGCGCTTTCCTGGTCGGGGCGACCCTCCAGGCCGACGCGGCGGATGGTGCTGGTGGACGTGCGGGTGGGCGACACCGCCGGGCCCAGCCGCATCTGGCGCTGCACCGGACCCCACTCCAGCGCACCACGGGCCACGACGTAGACGAAGGCCCCGAAGAACACCACGCTGAACGCAACCATCTCCCAGAGAGCGTAGGAGCCGAGGAACACGCGGTCCACCGCGAACGGGTAGATGAAGATCAGTTCGATGTCGAACATGATGAACAGCATCGCCACCACGTAGAACGTGACGGGGAAGCGTTCCGGTGGCTCGCGGCTGGGCACGATGCCGCACTCGTACGGGGCCTCCTTGGCTGCCGACGGCCGGCGCGGGGCCAGCAGGCGGGAAGCGAAGAAGCTCAGCGCGCCGAACAGCACCGCCAGGACGAGCAGGGCGACGACCGGGAGGTACTGACCCATGGGCTCAGACCTTCGCCGGAAGTGCTGCCCGGTTCTCGGCGACGACGCGGTCGCGACGGTGCAACAGCCAACAGAGGATGAGGAAGATGATCAGCGACAGCACCGTGATCACGCCCGCCGGCACCCGCTTGTTGCCGAGGTCGCGCACCATGTACACGTACTCGTGCGGGCGCGAGGTGTCGATGACCGGGCGCGCCGGGGCCCGGCCGGGCTCGGTGCGCTGGGGAACCAGGGGCGCCACCTCCACCACAGAGAAGTGGGCGTCGTGCCAGAAGGCCAGGAAGTCCAGCTTGTCGCCGAGGAACGACGGGTGGCGAGCGCCGCCCTTGTCGTACACGGCGACCACGGTGAACTCGCCGGCAGCGAACACGCCGGACTCCTCCATCAGGACGGTGCCGGCGGAGCCGGCCTGCTGGTACGCGGGCAGCGCGGAGTCCAGCTTCAGCCAGCCGTTGTCCACCAGCATGCCCTGCACGGCGGCGGCGTCCTTTCCGGCGTCACCGGTGGGTTCGAACCCGGGTTGGATGAGCCCCACGTCGTCCATCAGGACGGCCTCGCGGATGACGGTCTGCCCCTTCACCGGTTGCCACGAGGGTTCGGAGCCCAGCAGGCCCTTGCCGTAGCTCCACCAGATGGCGCCCATCACGAACATCCAGCCGGCCAGCGCGGCGAACGCCACGAGGAAGCCGAGCCGGGCGCCCATGTTGGTGCCGAGGATCAGGTAGATGCTGCCGCACAGCACGCTGACGGCGATGATGACGATGAGGATGCCGCGAAGCTCGGGCTCCCAGTTGATGGCCAGCAGTGCGTGCATCACAGACTCCGGACGTATTCGACGATGGCCTTGATCTGCTCCTCGGTGAGGAGGTGGCCGAAGGCGGGCATCTTGCCCGAGCCCTGACCCTGCTGGCCGTACTTGGCGCCGTTCTTCGAACCGGCGGAGATGAACGAGATCATGTCGGCCTCGTTCGGGAAGTGCGAGGCGGTGGAGCCGCCCGTGAGGTTCCAGCCCATGCCACCCTGGCCGGTGACGCCGGGGTCGCCATAGCTCCACCCCTGGGTGTGGCAGCGGGCGCAGCTGTAGGCGCCGCTGGCGAGTTCCAGGTTGAAGAGGGCCTCACCCTCACTGGCGCCGGGGTTGGCGGCGATGTAGCTGTCCACCGCCTTCTGGATGTCGTCCTGGGTGGCCTGGGGCACCATGCCGCCGTCGCACACCGCAGGATCGCCGTCGGTGCGGAACGGGGCCTGACCCTCGGCGCAGTTCTCCGGCTCCAGCTGGATGCTCTCCAGGTAGGACAGCAGGGTGTCGATGTTCTGGACCGTCATCGGGCCGCCGCCGAGGGCGCCCCATGCGGACATCGGCGAGAACGGCCGGCCGTAGTTGAGGATGAAGCGGACTTCCTCCTCGCTGAAGCGGTAGTACACCGTGTTCAGCGCCGGGGCGTACCAGTTCACCGCGCGGACCTCGCCGGTGCGCGGGTCGGTGAGCGTGTAGGCGGCGACACCGCCGGTGCCGCCCATGCCGCCGTGGCAGCCGGCGCAGTTGAAGCCACCCTCGGCGGTGGGAGCGAACAGCTCAGCACCCCAGGTGATGAACTCTTCCTCACGCTTGTCCTGGGCGCCGGCCTGGCGACCGGGCTCGAGCACCCAGTAGAGCGGCAGGCCGATGACCATGGTGATCAGCAGCAGCACACCGAGGAGCTGCATGCGCTCCAGGCGCGGACCTTCCAGCGCGTCGTCGTCGTAGTAGGGCTTCCGGTTCGGCGCCATCTCCACTTCGGAGCCCAGCTCGCGGCGGGCGCCGAAGTTGTTGAGGATGTAGTAGCCGAACCACCCGAGCAGGATGACCGTGAGGATCACCCACGCGACGGCAGTGGTGTTCAGTGCGAGCATCAGTGCGAACCTCCGCCACCGGTGATGCAGTGCGGACCCTCGGCCTCCTGGCCGGTGGTGTTGGTGCCGATGGCGGCACCGGTGATGACACGCGAGGTGTCGATGACCACGTCACCCGACGAGCCGACGGTGACGACGAAGTGGTCCATGCCGCGGGGCGCCGGGCCGGCCTTCTTCTCGCCCACCCGGTTGTACTGCGAGCCGTGGCACGGGCACTCGAACCACTGGCTGCTCTTGCACTCCGGCACTCGACAACCCAGGTGCGGGCACTTCTGGTACTGGGCGATGATGCCGGACTCCATGCCACCGATGAGGTCCTTGTACTCGCTGACGCCCTTCGCCTTCGGGATGGCGTCGCTGGGGTAGCGGGTGACCCACGAACGGGCCGACGACGAGTAGAAGAAGCCACCGCTGGTGTCGATGGTGGAGAGGATGTCGTCGAGCTTGCCGACGTTCACCTTGCCACCGAACACCGGGGCTGCGGTGGGCCACAGGAATGCGACGAAGCTGGCGGCGGCGAAGCCACCGAGCCCGGCGCTCATCAGCGTGACACTGGCCCGGTTGAGGAACTGGCGGCGGCTGACACCGATCTCCTCACGGTCCGGTGGCACCCACAGGGCCGGCGGGGCCACCGTGGCGAGTGCCGGGGCGGTGCCACGGGCGGACTCGTGGGCGGCACGCTCCACCTCGCGGCCGGAAGGGCCGGAGGGCAGGTCGAGGTCTGCGTCGCGGTCACGCTTGACGGTCTCGCGGCTGAGGGCACCGGCGCCGCGGACGTCGCGGCGGCGGACCGTGGTGAAGGCCAGCAGCGCCAGCAGCACGGCGCCGCCGACAACGAGGAGGATGAGGACGGATGAACTCATGACGTGCAGCGCCTCACAGTTCGAAGAAGATGCCGTCGCGCCACGGCAGGGTGAAGTTGAAGCCCGGACCACGGAAGAACGAACCGATGATGACGAGCACGGCCCAGAACATGAGGTGCACGGTCATCAGCGAGATCGCGAACTTGCGGTCCTCCGGCTTGTTGGACGGGTTCTTGTCGATGTAGGGGGCGAAGATCAGCACGATCAGGCCCACACCGGGGATGGTCACACCGGCGACCATCGGGTGGAACATCGTCAGCAGCTCCTGCAGACCCAGGAAGTACCACGGCGCCTTCGACGGGTTCGGCGTCTTGTTGATGTTGGCCTGCTGCAGCAGCGGGGCGTTGACGAAGATGCTGAAGAAGAAGGTGAACGCCAGGCACCCGAGGGCGGCCACGAACTCCGCGGCCAGCAGGTGCGGCCAGGTGTGCACCTTGTCCACCGGCGTGGCCTTGACGTCCTGGATGCTGCCGCTCTTCACCACGGTGAGCAGGCGCTGCGTATGGCCACCGGGGCCGGCGCTCAGCGGCACGCCACCACCGCCGGCAGGGGCGGCGACCACGCTGGCCACCTTTTCCTGCACGGCCACGGCGCCGCCACCTTCGGCCTGGGCCTTGCGAGCCTTGCTGCGCTCCAGCAGGTGCGCGGGGATGCGCGGGTCTGCCGGGGTCTCGCTGGTGGCGGGGGCCTCGGCGGGCGCCTCGCTGGCAGCGGCCTTCTCGCGAGCGGCTTGGGCCCGCTTGAGGAGGTGTTCGGGGATCTCGGTCATTGGTACGTCGCCCTTCTCACAGCGGCCCGGAGATGCCGCCGTCCTTGCGGACTCGCCAGAAGTGGATGGCCATGAAGATCACGATGACGAACGGCAGCATCAACACGTGCAGCACATACCATCGGATCAGGGTGTCGCCGGAGATCTCCTTGCCACCGAGGAGCACGAAGCGCACCTGCTCACCGAGCACGGGCGTGTACCCCATCATGTTGGTACCCACGGTGACGGCCCACAGGGCCAGCTGGTCCCACGGCAGCAGGTAGCCGGTGAAGCTGAGCAGCAGGGTGAGCATCAGCAGGACCACGCCGATGACCCAGTTGAACTCACGCGGCGGCTTGTAGGCACCGTGGTAGAAGACGCGGGCCATGTGCAGGAAGACGCTGAGCACCATGAGGTGGGCACCCCATCGGTGCATGTTTCTGACAAGGAGCCCGAATGCCACCGACGTCTGCAGGTTGTTGATGTCGCCCCAGGCCAGGGTGTCCGAGGGCCGGTAGAAGAACATCAGGAAGATGCCGGTGACGGTGAGCAGGATGAAGAGGAAGAAGCTCAGCCCGCCGAGGCACAGGGTGTAGCTGACCTTCACCGCATGGCGCTTCACCTTCACCGGGTGCAGGTGGTACAGCACCGAGTTCATGATGACGTAGCTCCGGTTACGGGGGCTGTCCGTGTAGCCCTTGCGGAAGATGCTGCCGGGCCGGAAGATGCTGTTCCAGGCCTGGCTGCCCTGGACGCCGTCCGCCATCTTGGCGGCGCGGTCCTTCATGGTCGGGCGAGGTGAGTCGTCGAGTCGCGTGGCCATTCGTTGTTCCTAGAACCTCATGCCGTAGCCGTAGCCGTGGTTGTTGGTGCGGGTGTGGTCGTTGCCGGTGCTGCTGGGGGCGCCGGCCTTGCCGAGGATGATGACCCCGGTGGGGCAGCGGTCCACGCAGAGCTGGCAGCGGGTGCAGATGTCGTCGTCGATGATGAACACCACGTTGTCGCTGGGGTCGAGCCCCGGCTTCTCGGTGCCGTCAGCTTCGGCGATGGTCTCCGGGGAAAGCATGTGGATGCACTTCCACGGGCAGATGTCCACGCAGCCCTCGCACATGATGCACTCGGTCTGGTCGATGTGGATGAACTGCTTGGGCTTCACCGCCCGGCCGAGATAGTCCGCATCCACCTCGACGAGCACATAGTCGTCGGTGTACGGCATCATCGGCGGGTTGGCGTCAGTCTTCGCCATGCGTCAGCCCTTCCTCACCAGCGGGCGACCGAAGGTGCTGGTGGCCAGTTCGGTGGACGGCGCACCGTCGCCCCGCTTCTGCCACTTCCCCCACAGGTAGATGATGAGGCCGAAGTACCACACGTGGATGAGGATGACGATGATGTCGCGGATGGCCTCGTAGGACATCGTGAACGGGAAGCCGCCGCCGAGGGCCTTGGGCTTCAGGATGTCCCACGGGCCGTAGATGACGTTGGCCTTGTTCCACGCCAGGTTCTTGTCCGCGTGGTCGATGAACTGGTGCGGCACCACACCGAAGGCCACGAACATCGTGCCGAAGGCGAACACTGCCGCCAGCATCGCCTCGCCCCACGAGGTGGGCGTGCCCTTCGGCCGGCGCTTGGCGTAGGGCAGCACGAGCAGCGACAGACCGGTGGACAGGATGAGCGAAAAGAGGAACGCCTGGTTGAGGAAGAACAGGTGCTTCCACCCGCCGCCCCAGAAGTTTTTGGGAATCCAGTCGTATGCGATCAGCACAGTGGCTGCCCTTCCTCGTGAACCGTTGCACGAACTGTAGCCATGCGACCCGGGGTGGATACCAGTTCGTGCGCGGAACGACTGGCGCGAAAGACCCCCCGGAGGCATGTCACCGTTCAGGTCTACCACGCGATCGTCGGGACAGCAGTGCCCTCGTGAACTCGTGCACCGCTCCTGCTCGCCGGGCGACGGTGGCTGATTTCCTCCGACGGCCCCTCCGCCGTCTATCGTTGCCTCCCGTGACCGAGATTCCCGAGCACCTGCTGAAGCGGAGCCAGGCCGCCAAGACCAAGGCCACTGGTGGCGAGGCGCCGGCCGACGCGCCGGCTCCCGCCGTGCCCGCTGCCGCCGCACCTGCGGCCGCGGCGAAGGCTGCGGCGCCGGCCAAGGCCGCCGCCCCGGCCCCGAAGCCCGACATCCCGGTGGTCAAGGCCTACAAGGAGCGCAAGAAGATCCCGGTGTGGGCCATGCTCACGCTCAGCATCCTGCCGGTGTGGGGCTTCATGTACGTGCGTGCCCTCACCCCGCAGGAAGTGGTGGCTGCCGGCCCGATGGGGCTCGGCCAGACCAGTTATTCAGTGTGTGCCTCATGCCACGGCGCCGGCGGCGAGGGCGGCGCCGGTCGCCCGTTCGCCGGCGGCGAGGTCGGCAAGACGTTCCCGCACATCGAGGACCAGTTGCGCTTCGTGCACCTCGGCACCACCGCCTACGTGGACGCCGGCATCGCCAGCTACGGCGACCCGAACCGCGAGGGCGGGGCGCACGCGCCGAAGTCGTTCGGCATCATGCCGTCTGCCAGCAAGGACCTGGGCATGAGCGACGTGGACATCCTCAACGTCGTCTGCTACGAGCGCTACGGCGTGGGCGGCATGGAGCAGGACGCCGACTACGACAAGTGGTGCAGCGAGACCAGCGAGATCCACGCTGCACTCGCCTCCGGCGCCAACACGTTCGCCGACCTGCAGGACGCCTTCCCGGACATCATCCCGATCGGCGACGTGCCGGTCGAAGGCACCACCGCCGGCTGACCGTCGACGCGCACTCATCCAACTCGTGTGGCCGCTTCCGTCCGGGAGCGGCCACACTGCATTTCCGTGACTGATCGAACGCCCACCCGCACCGACGTGCTCGTGATCGGCGGCGGCCCCGCCGGCGCCGCGGCCGGCTACTGGTTGGCCCGCCACGGGCACGACGTCACCATCGTCGAGAAGAAGACGTTCCCGCGGGAGAAGACGTGTGGCGACGGCCTGACGCCCCGGGCCGTGTACCAGCTGGAGCAGATGGGCCTCGCAGCCGGGCTGGAGCCGTTCCACCGCTACCACGGCCTGCGGGCCACGGGCATGGGGCGCGAGCTGGAGCTGGAGTGGCCGAGCCACCCGGTGTACCCGTCGCACGGGTACGTGGTGCGCCGGCGCGACCTGGACCAGATGGTGGCGAAGAACGCCGAGGCCGCCGGGGCCACGCTGTTGCAGGGGCACGAGGCCGTGCAGCCGATCATCGACCGCGGGTTCGTCCGCGGCGCCACCGTGCAGCGCAAGGGTGGCGAGCCGGTGGACATCGAGGCCCGCTACGTGGTGGTGGCCGACGGGGCCAACAGCCGGTTCGGCCGGGCGCTGGGCACGTTCCGCACCCGCGAGTGGCCGTACGGCACGGCCATCCGCACCTACTGGCAGACGCCACGCCACGCCGACCCGTGGATCGAGTCCGCGCTGGACGTGAAGGACCGCAACGGCAACCCGATGCCCGGCTACGGGTGGATCTTCCCGGTGGGCGACGGCACGGTCAACATCGGCGTCGGCCTGCTGTCCACGTTCCGCGACTTCAAGAGCGTCAACACCACCCAGCTGCTGGACGCCTATGCCCACCAGGTGGCGGACAAGTGGGAGATCACGCCCGACCGCCCGGAGGCCAAGGCGACGTCCGGCCGCATCCCGATGGGCGGGTCCGTCGGCCCCAAGGCCGGGCCGACCTATCTGGTCATCGGCGACGCGGCCGGCAGCGTGAACCCGTTCAACGGCGAGGGCATCGACTACGCCTACGAGACCGCCCGGATGGCGGCCGACGTGCTGCACGAGGCACTCTCCGCCGGCGACCCGACGGTGCTGCAGCGCTACCCGCGGATGCTGGACGACGAGTACGGCGACTACTTCAAGGTGGCCCGCCTGTTCGCCAAGGTCATCGGCCGGCCCACGCTGATGCGCGAGCTGACCCGTGTGGGCATGCACAGCCGCACCCTGATGGAGTGGGTGCTGCGGATCATGGCCAACCTGCTCCGCGAGGACGAGAAGGGCCCCGCCGAGCTCGCCTACGCCGCCGCCGCCAAGCTGGTGAAGCTCGCCCCCAACGCCTGACCCAGTTGGAGGGTTTCCGGCTCGGAGGTGTACACGAAACCCTCCGACCGGGCCGGATCAGGCGCAGGTGAGGGACCATCCGGCCGGGAGCTGCGCGTCAGCGAGCCCGTGACGGTCGATATCGACGACGAACATGGTGGACGGGCCGCTGACCGGGCCGTCGACGACGCTGAGGTTCGACTGGCCGGGGATGGGCAGGGAGCTCTGATCCGGCATCTGTCCGAAGGCGAACATCGTGTCGGGTGAACACCAACCGTGGACGAGAAAGCCCTCCGGCGCCTCCGCAACGAGCTGTTCCACCTTGGCGCCATCGACGGCAGCCTGCCGGTCCTCGTCGCCGACGAGGGTCATCTCGTGGCACTCGTCGCCGATGCAGATCTCCATCGAGCCGTCCGCGGCAGCGTGTTGGATGGTCACCGGGGTGCGGAACTGGTAGCGCTCCCTGTCGAGGCCTTCTCCCAGGATGAACACCAACCTGCTCCACCATGCTCCCGCGCCGGGGCAGCCGTTGTCGTACAGGATGGTGGACGCGAAATCCGCCACGAAGAGGAGCGGCTGCCCATCACCCGCCAGATTGACCAGTTCGTCGACAACGGCGGCGTAGTCGCCCGTGGCCGACGCCGGCTCGGAGGAGGTGGTCGAGGTGGCGTTCTGTCCCCCGCAGCCCGCGAGGAGCAGGACTCCCACCCACGCCGCGAGGACCCTCCGACCGGACCCGGTGAAAGGGACCGGGCGCTTCACTCCGACTAGACCATCGCGATGAGGGCGGCGGGGGCGGCGTAGAGGACGTCGGTGGCGGCCGAGGGGGGCAGCAACTCGCAGGCGCCGCGGGCGCGTTCGGCCCATTCTTCTGCCACGGCCATCGCCGAGGCGATGCCGCCGTTGGCTCGCACGATCTCCAGCGCCTTGTCCCGCTCCGCGGTGTCCAGCGGCTTGCCGAACAGGGCCAGCAACTCGGCGGCGGCGACACCACCGGACTGGAGCGTGCGCAGGACGGGCAGCGTGTAGACGCCCTCCACCATGTCGTGGCCGGCGGGCTTGCCGAGGCGCTCGTCGGTGGCGGTGACGTCCAGCAGGTCGTCGACGATCTGGAACACCATCCCGAACGCCTCGCCGTACTCGGTGAGGGCGTCCACGTGCGGGCGGTCCAGCCCGGCGACGAGGCCGCCGATGCGCGCCGCGGTGGCGAACAGCGAGGCCGTCTTGCCGCGGATGCTGCTGAGGTAGCTGGCCTCCGGGCGGGCCGCGTTGTAGGTGTGGCGGAGCTCCTCGATCTGGCCCTCGCACAACCGGCTGATGGTGCGGGCCAGCAGGGCCGCGACCTCGGTGCCGAGGGAGGCGGCGATCTCGCTGGCCCGGGCGAGCAGGAAGTCCCCCGCCACGATGGCCTGCAGGTTGCCCCACTTGGCGTTGACGGTCTCCACGCCGCGGCGGGTGTCCGCCTCATCCATCACGTCGTCGTGGCACAGCGACCCGGTCTGCACCAGCTCGCACGCCACACCGCCCTGCACCGCGTCGTCGATCGGGGCGCCCCCGGCAACCTGCGCGGCCACCACCGTGAGCACCGGGCGCAGCAGCTTGCCGCCAGCCTTGATGAGGTGCGAGGCGATCTCGTCCAGGTACGCGTCCTGCGTGCGCACCGCCGCAGCCAGGGCGGCCTCGATGCGCGCCAGGTCCGCGGCATGCGACGGCATCGCGAAAAGGGGGGCGGACGGCACGGCGGTCAGGCTACGTCAGTTCCGCGGGCACAGGCCAACGTCAGCCGGAACCCACCGCTAGACTCCCCCTATGTTTGAACGCTTCACCGATCGGGCTCGGCGGGTCGTGGTGCTGGCGCAGGAGGAAGCTCGCCTCCTCAACCACAGCTACATCGGAACCGAGCACATCCTCCTCGGGTTGATCCACGAGGGCGAAGGCGTCGCCGCCAAGGCGATGGAGTCGCTCGGCATCAGCCTGGAAGCGGTCCGCAGCCAGGTGGAGGAGATCATCGGTCAGGGCGGTTCGTCGCCGTCCGGGCACATCCCGTTCACCCCCCGGGCGAAGAAGGTGCTGGAACTGTCGCTGCGCGAGGCGCTGCAGCTCGGCCACAACTACATCGGCACCGAGCACATCCTCCTCGGCCTCATCCGCGAAGGCGAAGGGGTCGCCGCGCAGGTGCTGGTCAAACTCGGTGCGGACCTCAGCCGCGTCCGCCAGCAGGTCATCCAGTTGCTGTCCGGCTACCAGGGCGGCAGCCAGGGCAAGGGCGAGCCGCCGGCCGCGGCCGCCGCCGGTGGCCAGCCGAAGGGCGAAGAGCAGGGCGACAAGGGCGGCAGCCAGATCCTGGACCAGTTCGGCCGCAACCTCACCCAGCTCGCCCGCGAAGGCAAGCTGGACCCCGTCATCGGCCGCTCCCGCGAGCTGGAGCGCGTCATGCAGATCCTCAGCCGGCGCACCAAGAACAACCCGGTGCTCATCGGCGAGCCGGGCGTCGGCAAGACCGCCATCGTCGAGGGCCTGGCCCAGAAGATCGTCAGCAACGACATCCCGGACGCTGCGCAAGCGGCGCACGCTGGACCTCGGCGCCCTCGTGGCCGGCAGCCGCTACCGCGGCGACTTCGAGCGGCTGAAGAAGGTGCTGAAGGAGATCCGCACCCGCGGCGACATCATCCTCTTCATCGACGAGATCCACACCCTCGTCGGCGCCGGCGCCGCCGAAGGGCGCCATCGACGCCGCGACATCCCGCCAAGCCGTGTCTCGCCGCGGCAACTACCGACCATCGGCGCCACCACGCTGGACGAGTACCGCAAGCACCTGGAGAAGGACGCCGCGCTGGAGCGCCGCTTCCAGCCGGTGAAGGTGGAAAGAGGCCACGCTGGCCCACACCATCGAGATCCTGAAGGGCGTCGCGACAAGTACGAGGCACACCACCGGGTCACCATCACCGACCAGGCCATCGTCGCCGCCGCCAACCTGGCCGATCGCTACATCAGCGACCGCCACCTTCCGGACAAGGCCATCGACCTGATCGACGAGGCCGGCAGCCGCCTGCGCATCGGCGCATGGGCACCCCGCCCGACCTGAAGGATCTCGAGGCTCAAGCTGGCCGACGTGCAGGAAGCCAGAAGAAGGCCGTCGAGGAGCAGCGCTTCGAAGAGGCCGGCCGCCTGCGCGACCAGGAGAAGAGCCTGCTCGAGGAGAAGGCCACCAAGGAGGCCGAGGTCAAGGCCAGCGGCGTCGACCTGTTCGACGAGGTCGACGAAGAAGCCATCGCCGAGGTGCTCAGCATCTGGACCGGCATCCCCGTCTACAAGCTGACGGAGAAGAGACCAAACTCCTCAACATGGAGGCCGAGCTGCACAAGCGGATCATCGGCCAGGAGGACGCCATCAAGGCCGTCAGCCAGAGCATCCGCCGCACCCGCGCCGGCCTGAAGGACCCCAAGCGCCCGGCGGCTCGTTCATCTTCCTCGGAGGCCACCGGCACCGGCAGACCGAGCTGGCCAAGACCCTGGCGGAGTTCCTGTTCGGCGACGAGAACAGCCTCATCTCGCTCGACATGTCCGAGTATGGAGAAGCTTTGCCGTCAACCGCCTCGTCGGCTCACCCCCGGCTACGTCGGCTACGAGAAGAGGGCAGCCGACTCACGAGGCCGTGCGGCGCAAGCCGTTCAGCGTGGTGCTCTTCGACGAGATCGAGAAGGCCCACGCCGACGTGTTCAACACGCTCCTCCAGATCCTGGAGGAAGGCCGCCTGACGGACAGCCAGGGCCGCACCGTGGACTTCCGCAACACCGTCATCATCATGACGTCGAACCTCGGCACCGCCGACCTGCGCAAGGCCAACGTCGGCTTCACCAAGGGCGACGAGGCCATGAACTACGCCCGGATGAAGGACAAGGTCACCGACGCGCTGAAGCAGCACTTCCGGCCCGAGTTCCTCAACCGCATCGACGACGTCATCGTCTTCCACGAGCACAGCCGCGAGGCCGTCATGCAGATGGTGGACCTGATGACCAAGCGGCTGATCGGCCAGCTGGAGGGTCAGGGGCTGGGCATCGAGCTCACCCAGGCCGCCAAGGAACTGCTGGCCGAGAAGGGCTACGACCCGCAGCTCGGCGCCCGCCCGCTGCGCCGGGCCATCCAGCGGATGATCGAGGACGTCCTCAGCGAGAAGATCCTGTACAAGGAGTTCCACGCCGGGGAGATCATCGTCGTCGACGTGGAGGACGACCCGGACCGTCCCGGCGAACGCCGCCTGGCGTTCTCCTCGGTGCCCGGCTTCATGCCGCCCTCCGCGGTGGAGCTGGCTGCCACCGGCGCCGACGGCGACGCGGCCAACCCGCCGGTCGAGTGAGCCACGCCACCCTGCTCGAACGGCTCGGTGGCACCGGGGCCATCCAGCAGGTGGCCACGGCGCTGTACGCGCGGCTGATGGCTGACGACGAAGTCGGTCCGCTGTTCCGCGACACCCACATGCCCATGCAGCGCGACAAGCTGGCCGCGTACCTGGTGGAGGCGTGCGGTGGGCCGTTGCGCGACGCCGCGGTGTCCTTGCGCACCGCCCATGCCGAGCACCAGGTGACCGACCGCCACTTCTCGATCATGGCCAGCCACCTGGTGGACCTGCTGGAGGAACTGGGCGCAGACCCGGATGCCGCCGCCGAGTTCCTCGACCTCATCGCCGCCCGCCGTGGCGACGTGGTGAGCCACTCCCAGATCGCCGGCCTGCCCGGGCTCTCGGGGTTGGTCCAGCCCCCCGGTTGAGAGGTCTACGCTCGCGCGCATGACACCGGTCATGTTCGACATCGAGTACACCGAGCCACGTAATCGGCTCTCCAACGGGCTGCGCATCTTCTACGCGCTGCCCCACCTCATCATCGTGAACGCCCTTGGCTACTTCGCGCAGATCCTGTCCGTCATCCAGTGGTTCATCATCCTGTTCACCGGCAAGCGCCACCAGGGCATGTGGAACTTGTCGCGCGGCGTGCTGGACTGGGAGATGCGGGCCAACGCCTACGCCGGCCTCATGTACGACACGTACCCGAACTTCGGGTTCGAGAAGCGCGACGAGCCGGTCACCATGGAGCTCACCTACGAGGAGACCGCCAACCGCCTCACGTGCGCGCTGCGCATCCTGTGGATCATCCCGGCAGCGATCATCTTCATCCTGGTGGCCATCGGCGGGGTGGTGGTGACGCTGATCTGCTGGTTCGCCATCCTGTTCACCGGCAAGCAGCCGAGGGGGATGTTCGACTTCCTGCTGAAGTGGTACCGCATGGAGGCCCGCGTGTACGCGTACGGCCAACTGCTCACCGACACCTACCCGAAGTTCGAGTAGACCCGCCGAGTTGACCGTGGTGGCGGCCGCACCGGCTGCCACAATGGGCCGATGCGCCGCGCTCTCGCCGTTCTCGCCGCGGCCCTGCTGGTCACCGCCTGCCGGGTGGACACCACCGTCACCGTCACGGTGGAGGCCGACGGCTCGGGCACGGTGGCCGTCACTGTCACCGCCGACGCCGAGGTGGTGAGCCAGGCGCCCGGCCTGGCCGACGATCTGCGCCTGGACGACGTGGCCGCCGCCGGCTGGACGGTGGACGGCCCCACCGCCACCGCCGAGGGCGGGTTGACCGTCACCGTCATCCACCCCTTCGCCACGGTGGAGGAAGCCACCGCGCTGCTGGCCTCGCTCAGCGGCACCGATGGCCCCTTGCACGACGTGGCGCTGGCCCGCGCCGTCACCGACGACGCCGTCACCACCACGCTCACCGGGCGGATCTTCGTGGCCGGCGGGGTGAACGCCTTCGCCGACCCGGAGTTGCTGGCGGCGATCGGCGGCAGCCCCTACGCCAACGACATCGCCGCCACCGGGCTCACCCCCGCCGACGTGGTGACGTTCACGTTCGTGGCCAACCTGCCGGGCGACCCGACCCCGGCCGCCGACGGCACCGTGCCCCCCATGACCTGGACGGTGCCGATCGACGGGACCACCGCCGACGTCGCGGCCACGGCGGTGGCAGCCCGCGGCGGGGGCGGCGGCGGCATCTGGGGCACCGTGGCCGACGTGGCGCTGATCGCGCTGATCGTCTGGTGCGTGCTCGCAGTGGCCTTCATCGCCTTCGTGATGACCGCCCGCCGCAACCGGGCCCGCCGCCGCAGCGCCCACCGGCGCACCTGAACCGAACCCTGTCACACCCCCGGCGTACCGTCCGGGGCCATGGGCAAGTCGAGAGTCGTCTACCGCTGCACGGAGTGCGGGGCCGCGCAACCAAAGTGGGCAGGGCAGTGCAGCACCTGCCTGGAGTGGAACACTCTGGTCGACGATGTGGAGGTGCCGGGGCAGGTGCCACCGCCTGGGCCTGCCGGCGTGCCGCGGCCCATCGGCGAGGTCGACGCGGGAATGGCCGCGCCCCGGTCCACCGGGGTGCCCGAGCTGGACCGCGTGCTCGGCGGCGGGCTGGTGGCCGGGTCGGTCACCCTGCTCGGCGGCGAGCCCGGCATCGGCAAGAGCACCCTGCTGCTGCAGTTGCTGGCCCAGTGGCCGGAGCGCACTCTGTACGTCACCGGCGAGGAGAGCGCCCAGCAGGTGCGCCTGCGGGCCGAACGGCTGGGCGCGGTGCGGCCCGACCTGTGGCTGCTGCCCGAGACCTCGCTCCCCCACGTGCTCGCTGCGGTGGCCAATGTGCAGCCGACCCTGCTGGTGGTGGACAGCATCCAGACCATCAACGACCCCGACCTGCCGTCCGCGCCGGGCAGCGTCGCCCAGGTGCGCGCCTGTGCACACCGCTTCGTGGCCATGGCCAAGGAGCTCGGCCTGCCGGTGGTGCTGGTGGGGCACGTCACCAAGGAGGGTGGTCTCGCCGGGCCGCGCGTGCTGGAGCACGTGGTGGACACCGTGCTGTCGTTCGAGGGCGACCGCCACCATGCCCTGCGCCTGCTGCGCGCAGTGAAGCACCGGTTCGGCGCCACCGACGAGTTGGGTGTGTTCGAGATGGGCGGGCGCGGCCTGCTCGGCGTGCCCGATGCCAGCAGCCTCTTCCTCACGGATCGGCGCACCGGGGTGGCCGGCTCCGCCGTGGTGCCCACCCTCCAGGGCCAGCGTCCCCTCCTGGTGGAAGTACAGGCGCTCACCAACCGGGTCAGCCCCGGTGTGCCGCCGCGCCGCAGCGCGCAGGGGCTGGACGGAGGGCGCCTTGCCCTGCTGCTGGCCGTGCTGGAGCGCCGCACCCGGCTGGACCTGGCCACCCACGAGGTGTTCGCCTCGGCCGTCGGCGGGGTGCGGCTCACCGAACCCGGTGCCGACCTCGCGGTCTGCATGGCACTGGTCAGTGCACTCACCGATCAGCCACTGCCGGCCGACCTGGTGGTGTTCGGCGAGGTCGGCCTGGCGGGCGAGTTACGCCAGGCTGCGCATGCGCCCCGCCGCCTGGCCGAGGCCGCCCGGATGGGGTTCCGGCGCGCGGTCGTGCCGGCCAACTCTCCCGACGGCCCACCGGGGCTGCGGTTGTCGCGCGTGGCCACGCTGGCGGAGGCCGTCGCCGCGCTGGCCGTACACTGAGCCGATGCCCGTCCCGTCCACTCCGAGCGTCCCCAACGATGCGTTGCACGCCGCGCTCGCGCTGGTGGCCCCGGGCACGGCGCTGCGGGACGGGATCGACCGGATCGTCAAGGCCGGCATGGGTGCGCTGCTGGTGCTGGGCGACCACCCTGACGTGCTGTCCATCTGCAGCGGCGGCTTCCTGCTGGATGCCGCGTACAGCCCACAGCGCCTGTCCGAGCTGGCGAAGATGGACGGCGCCATCATCATCTCCACGGACGGGGCACGCATCGCCCGGGCCAACGTCCACCTCGTGCCCGACCCCACCGTCGCCACCTCCGAGACCGGCACCCGGCACCGCACCGCCGAGCGCGTCGCCCTCTCGCTGGGCGTGCCGGTGGTCAGCGTCAGCGAGGAGATGAGCGTCATCAACGTGTACGCCGGCGGCATGAAGCGGCAGTTGCACGATATCGGCCGCCTGCTGGACCGGGCGAACCAGGCCCTGCAGACCCTGGAGCGTTACAAGACCAAGCTGGACGACGCCACCAGTGCGCTCACCTCGCTGGAAGTCGAAGACGTGGTCACGGTCCGCGACGTGTCCACCGTGCTCCAGCGTGGCGAGATGGTCCGCCAGATCGCGGCCGAGATCGAGACCATGATCATCGAGCTGGGCGTCGACGCCCGCCTCCTGCGCCTCCAGCTCGACGAGGTGTTCAGCTCGCTCGACGACGAGCTCGAGCTGGTCATGGCCGACTACCCGCAGGTGGGCAGCGAGCCGCTCGGCGGCGACGCCGGCGACGCGGCCATCGCCCCCAAGGGGTTGCGCCTGCTCGCCCGCGTGCCGCGCCTGTCCGCCGACCAGGCGGAGGCCATCACCGCCCGCTTCGGCGAGCTGCCGCGCCTGCTGCGCGCCGCGCCCGACGAGATCGCCCAGGTGCCGGGCGTGTCTGCCCGTCTCGCCCAGGCGGTGAAGGACACCCTGGACCGCCTCACCGAGTCCACCATCCTCGACCAGTACATCTGAGCCGGCGAGGGCCGGCGGGCCGGTCGCGTCAGGCCGGCAACCAGCGCACCTTCACGCCGGGGCGCTGGCCCTCGTGCTGCACCAGGCCGTCCTGGGCGAGCTTGATGAGGTGGGAGAGCACGCTGCGACCGGCCGCCCGGTACAGCTTCTCCGGCACCCCCACGTAGAGCCGGCGCACGATGTCGGGCACCAGTGCCACGCCGTCGCGAACCGCCGCCAGCACGCCGGCCTCGCGCTCCAGCCGGTGGGCCACGAACGCGTCGATGAGCGGGCGGGCGTCCAGCACCGGCGCGCCATGGGTGGGCCAGACCACCGCCGCCGGCAGGGCGGCAACCTTGTGCAGCGATTCGAAGTAGGCGCGCATGTCGCCGTCCGGCGGGGTGATCACCGTGGTGCTCCAGCCCATGATGTGGTCGCCGCTGAACAGGGCCTGTTCCTCCTCCAGCCAGAAGCACAGGTGGTTGCTGGTGTGGCCCGGGGTGTGGATGGCGCGCAGGGTGCAGCCGGGCAGTTCCACGGCGATCTCGCCGTCGGCCACAGCGGCGTCGGGCGTGAAGTCCAGGTCCAGCGACTCCTCCACCTTCTCGTCGCCCTCCTCGGCCACGGCGGCCGCGGCCGCTTCGTCCTCCAGGTCCGGCTCGTGCGGATCGGTGTCGTCGTCCACCCAGTCCAGGTTGACCTTGTGCGGGCCGAACGCCACGGTGGGGGCGCCGGTCTCCTCCTTCAGCCATGCGGCCAGCGGTGAGTGGTCGCTGTGGCAGTGGGTGACGAGGATGGCGGCAACGGTGCGGCCCTCCAGCGCGGCCGTGAGCGCCGTGCGGTGGGACTGGATGGGCGGGCCGGGGTCGATGACCGCCACCCGGTCGCCGCTGCCGACGATGTACGTGCCGGTGCCGAGATAGGTGAACTTCGACGGGTTCTTGGCGATCACCCGCTGGATCAGCGGCGACACCTGCACCACCTCGCCGTAGCGGGGGTCGTCCAGCGTGACGTACGGGATGGGTGTGCTCATGGTGCGATCGCCCTCACTTCACCCACGGGGCGTCCGTGCCCCATGATCGGCTCCGCCACCAAGGGTGCCACGGTGGTGACGTCCACGCCGAGCGCACGCAGCGCCGCCACCATCACGGGCGGACGGGCCCGGTCGCCGCCGTCGGCGATCTTCACGGCGACGGCTCGCCCATCAGGCAGTGCCGCGGCGAACACGCCGTCGGCGCCGTCCTTGGCCATCAGCCCGGGCACGTTGCGCATGAACACGGTGACGTCGCGGGTCTCGCCGCCGACCATCGCCGGGTGACCGGTCATCGCCGCGTACACCTCGTCACCGGCCCGGCCGGCAGCGCCGCTGGCGATCGCCCGGAAGGCCCGCGCCAGGCCGGCCAGTGAGAAGGCATGGGCCGGGGCGCCGCAGCCGTCGACCCCGATGTTGGCGTTCGGCTCTTCTGTGAGTTCGTCGATGACCGCCGTGATCGCCTTCTGCAGCGGGTGGTCCACGGCGAGGTAGCCGGGGTCGTGGGACCACCCGTTCACCGCACAGGTGGCCAGCATGCCGGCGTGCTTGCCGCTGCAGTTCATCTGCAGCGAGGTGCGGCCGCCACCGTGGCGCAGCACCTCGTGGGCCGTGTGTTCGTCGAGCGGGAACGACGGGGTGTTCGCCAGGTCGGCTTCGGCGAGCCCCGCGCCGTGCAGGATGCGCAGCGCCGCTGCGGTGTGCATCGGGGTGCCGTCGTGACTGGCGCACACCAGCGCCAGCAGGTCGGCCGGCAACGACAGCCCGGCGCGCACCATCGCCACCGCCTGCATCGGCTTGTTCGACGAGCGCGGGTAGACGGCGGTGGAGGGGTCACCCACGGCGAACGCGATCGATCCGTCGCGCTCCAGGCCGACCACGGCGCCGAAGTGGACGGATTCGTCGAGCCCGCTGCGGGAGGTGATCGCCACGGGGACGAAGGCGTCAGGTGTCGTCATCGGTTCCTGCTGTCGGGTGTTTGGCTCGGGCTGCCCGTCGCTCCTTGCGCCGTCGGCGCGGGAGGATGGCGGTGAGGTCGTTGTCGATCACTTCGTGGCGCTCGCCGAAATCGCTGGCCAGTGCCTGCACCATGGCCGCGCCGGGAATGGCCAGGATCGCGCCCACTGCACCCAGGACCGCGGCGCCACCGATGGCCGCGCCGAACGCCACCGCCGGGTGGAGGTCCATCGTGCGGGCCGTGATGCGCGGCAGGAACAGGTAGTTCTCCAACTGCTGGTAGATGATCACGGCGATCAGCACGGCCAGCGCCTTGGGCGGCGAATCGATGAACGTCACGATCACCGGCAGCGCACCCGCCAGATACGTGCCGATGACGGGCAGGAACTGGGAGATCACGCCCACCCACAGCGCCAGGGCCACGGGCGCCCGGGTACCCAGCGCCTGCAGCACGATCCAGTGGAAGAAGGCGGACAGGCCGGCCAGCAGTGCCCGCGAGTAGAGGTAGCCGCCGGTCTTCTCGATGGCGAGGTCCCAGGTAGTGAGCACCCGGCGCTGGCGCTCCGGGCTGAGCCGGCTGCAGATCGTGCGCCGCAGCTTCGGGCCGTCGGCCACGAGATAGAAGGTGAACAGCAGCACCGACAGGCCCTGCACCAGGATGCCGAGCGCAGCCACCGACAGGTCGAACACCCGCTCCTGCTGGCTGTCGATGAACTTCTGCACCGGGCCTTCGGGGTCCTGGATCTTGTCGATCACCTGCTGGGCGTTGATGTGGGTGCCGAACGTGTCGTTGAGGAAGCTCACGGTACGGGTGACGTAGGTCTCGGACTCGTTCAGCAGGTCGGCGATCTGCTGGCCCACCAGCGCACCGATGGCGATGACGAAGACCAGGAAGGCCACGAGGACACCCACGAGGATGACGGCCGTGGCCGTGCCCCGCCGCCACCCGCGCCGGGCCAGCCGGTTGACGCCCGGCTCGATGGCCAGCGCGAGGAACAGCGACACCAGCAGCAGCACGAACAGCCCGTAGAGCCGGTCGATGAAGGAGTCCACCCGGATGGCCAGCAGGTAGCCGAGCCAGAAGACGGCGACCGCCTTCCACACCCACCGGGGCATTCGCTGCACGGCTTCTCGCGGGGCGTTCATCGAGAGCGAGCGTAGTGATCCACGGCGGCGCGGAGTGCGAGGGCCAGGTCACCACGGTCGCCGACGGTCACCCGCTCCAGCCCCAGCCAGCCGGCCATGGCGTGCAGTTCTGGCGTCAGAGCCTCGGCCAGCGCGCCCGCGGGCACGCCCGGCTCGGTGAACGCGCCCTGCACCAGCAAGGCCCCGCCGGCGCGGTCGGCCTTCATGTCCAGCCGGCCGACCAGCGAGTCGCCCCACAGCACGGGCAGCACGTAGTAGCCGTAGACCCGCTTCGGGGCAGGCGTGTAGATCTCGATCCGGTAATGGAAGCCGAACAGCCGCTGGGTGCGGTCGCGGTTCCAGCACACCGGGTCGAACGGGCTCAGCAGGGCGGTGCGGCGGATCCAGCGCGGCAGCGTGGCGTCGCGGTGCAGGTAGGCCGGCTTGGCCCAACCCTCCACCTGCACCTCGCGCAGCACGCCCTCCTCCACCAGTTCGGCGACGAGTGGGCGAGACGGCTCGTTCTTCACCCGGTGGTAGTCGGTGAGGTCCGTGAGGGTGGCGATGCCGTGGTGGCGGGCGGCCAGCGCCAGCAGTTCCTTGCGAGCGTCGCGCTCGGTGGGTGTGGGCCGGGCCAGCACGTCGGCGGGCAGCACCCGCTCGGTGAGGTCGTAGATGCGGGCGAAATCCGCGGGGCGGCGGGTGGCGGTCACCAGGCCCTTCCAGAACAGGTGCTCCAGCGCCACCTTGGCGTCGTCCCAGTCCCACCACTGGCCCTTCTTGCCGACCCGCTCGCTGAGGTCGCCGGCGGCGACGGGGCCGTCGAGGTCGATGCGCCGCAGCACCTCGTCGATGTAGCCCGGGCGGCGATGGTGGAGGTCCCAGTAGCGGCTCCACTTGTGCTCCTTGGCCATCTGCCAGCGGTGCAGGTGGTGGTCGCGGGTGGGCACGTGGCACGCCTCGTGCACCCAGTACTCGAACAACTCGCCGGCGGCGGTGGCGTCGGGAATGAGCGTGCGCGGGTGGGGGCCGAGGCGGGCGAACAGCGGAAGTTCCTGGCTGCGCACCAGCACGTTGACGGAGTCGATCTGGATCAACCCCATGCGGTCCACGGTCCGCCGCAGATGGCGACGGTCCACCCGGCCGGTGGGCCGCGGGTCGGCGAACCCTTGCGCGGCGAGCGCGATCCGCCGGGCCTGGGAGAGTGTCAGCCGCTCGGTGGACGGCGCGGCCATCGGGGGGCCTTGGGTCGGGGTGCCGGCGCCGTCAGTCGGCGACGGCGATGGTGACCGAGTTGATCACCACCGGCGTGCGCGGCCGGTCGCTGTGGTCGGTGTCCACCTTCTGCATCGCGTCCAGCACGTCCATGCCCTTCACGATCTGGCCGAAGTGGTTGTACTGCGGCGGCAGGCCGACCCCGCTGGGGCCGCTGATGAGGAAGAACTGGCTGCCGTTGGTGTTGGGGCCGGCGTTGGCCATGGCCACCGAGCCGAGCTGGTAGCGCTGCTTCACGGGCTCGTCGTTGAAGCGGTAGCCGGGGCCGCCGCGGCCGGTGCCGGTGGGGTCGCCGCCCTGGCACATGAAGCCGTTGATGATCCGGTGGAAGATGACGCCGTCGTAGTAGTGGTAGCCAGCGAGGAACACGAAGTTGTTCACCGTGTTCGGCGCGTTGACAGCATCGAGCGCGATCACGATGGTGCCCAGCGACGTCTCCATCGTGGCCGTGTACCGCTTGGCGGGGTCGATCCCGAACTCGGGAGCCTGGTCGAACTGCTGGGTGGTGGGCGCGGAACCATCGAGCGCCGGGAACGCGTATGCCATGCCCGCCACCCTACCCGCCGAGGCCCCCACTGCTTCTGGGGCTGATCCTGACCATTCCTCGAACTGGGGCTGGATCGTTGCGGGTTCCGCGCGATTCTGGACCCCAGTCTCAGGCGGCGAGGAGGTGCGGGGCCCACTGCCGGACCACTGCCGCGAGCCGCGTGGCCACCACCGTCGGCGTGGACGTGGCGGCACGCCACGTGACCGGCACGATCACGTAGCCCGCGGCCGCCAGCACTGCCGCGCGCATCCGGTCGAACTCGAACTGGTCCCGGTCGAGGCCATGCGCCACCCATCCTTCGCACTCGATGACGATCGGGCTCCCGACCACCAGGAAGTCCACCTCGAACCCCTCGACCACCGCGTGGAACTCCACCGGCGGCAGCCCATTGTCGGACATCAGCTGGGCGAACACCCGCTCCAACTCGGTGTCGGAGGGTCGGTCGGCGATCATCAGTCCCTCGATCGCCGACCGCAGTGCGGTCACCCCGTGCCGACCTCGCTTGGCATGGCGGAGAAGGAACGAGTAGACGGCCTTCACCGACACCACCCGGGTTGACAGCACGGCCTCCAGCGCCGGCAGCACCGAGTCGGCATCCACCGCCCCCAGGTCCAGCAGCATGCGCATCGGCGAGGTCACCGGCACCCCGCTGCGCTTGAACGAGCGCAACTCCTTCGCATCGCGGGGACGGTGGACGACGACGTCCTCCGGGAGCGAGTGACGGAGGCGGCTGGGCAGGATGACGTCCAGCGGGTCGTCGGTCGGGCGTTCGACGCCCCACAACGCTGCGGCCGTGCGGTGCGAGGCCATCGCATCCGGGCCGGCGGCCCACACGGCGCCCAACGCCCGCTGCTCGAACGTCACGGGCGAGCCCCATAGACGGGCGACGTTCGGGTACAGCGGCTCGAACAGCCCGGACCGCTGGGCCCGGTACCACGTCGCCCGGGACACCTTCAGCCGCTTGGCGGCTTCCCACGAGACCAGGCCGTGGTGGCGTTGTGCATAGGCATCGAGCAGTTCGAGTTTCACACCCTCACTGGGCACATCGAGCCGACCCGATTCGGCAATTGTCGCCGCGACAGCCACGAACTGGGGTCCGGATCCGCGCGCAACCCGCAACGATCCAGCCCCAGTTCGGGGAACGGCGAGAATCAGCCCCAGAATCCCGCTGGGGCCGCGGCGGGGGGCAGCCGGGGCGGGGTCAGGAGTTGCGGGCGTTGTAGTCGGCGATCAGGTTGTTCGCTTGCTGGGCGGCATCGTCGAGCGAGGCCTTCACGTCGGCGCCGTCGAGGATGGCGGCGACGGCCACGGCCAGCACGGACCGGATCTCCCGCAGCGGGCCCACCACCGGACCGGCGGAGGTGAGGCCCTCCGGCGACGCCTCCAACTGGGCCAGCGCCACGCCGAACCGCGGGTCGGCGGCCAGCGTGCTGGCGTAGGGCTCCACGTCAGCAGCGTCGTCACGCACCGGGATGTACCCGGTGGCGGCGGCCCACTGGCTCTGCGACTCGGCGCTCACCAGGAACGTGATGAAGTCCCACACCGCGGCGGCCTTCACCGGGTCGTCGTGGTTCACGATCCACAGCGAGGCGCCGCCGATCAGCGCGCCGGGCGCACCGTCCGGGCCAGGCATCGGGCCGACGCCCACATCGTCGCCGGTGATCTGCGGGAACTGGCCGCTGCCCAGCACGTCGAGCACCGGGCCCAGCGAGGCGGAGGTGGCGATGGTCATCGCCGCCGGCTGCTGCTCGTCGGCCAGCTTCAGCAGGTTGTCGTAGCCGGTGCCGGAGTTGTCGCCCACGTTCACGGCGAGGCCGTCGTTGATCATGTCCTGCAGGAAGGTCAGCAACTCCACGCCGGTGTCGTTGTTGTAGAGCACCCGGGTGGCCCGGTTGGTGCGGCCGTTGTCGCCGTCCACGTAGAACTCCTGGGCCTTGGCGAACCACTGCTCCACGTACCAGCCGCCGCCGGAGTCGAAGCCGCTGTCCAGCGCGATGCCGTACTTGGCCGCACCGGAGTCGACGATCTGCTGGGCATAGGCCCGCAGGTCCTCCAGCGACTGGGGCGGCGAGGCGGGGTCCAGCCCGGCGGCCTCGAACACCTTCTTGTTGAAGAACAGCACGGGGTTGGACACGTTGAACGGCATGGACCACTGCACGCCCTGGGTCTGGTAGGCGGCGAGCGCCGTGGGCAGGAACGGCGTCATGTCGAACGCGGCGTCCTCCATGCACTTGCCCACCGGCACCACGCTCTCGGTGTCCACGATGCCCTGCACCGTGTACTCCGGCAGCTGCACCATGTCCGGCCGGCTGGCCTGGCTGGAGTTGAGGTACTTGTCGTAGGTCTCCTCGTAACTGCCGGAGACCAGGCTGACCTTCACCGTGGACTGCGATGCGTTGTACGCCGCGGCCAGGGCGTCCAGTTCCTCGCCGAGCGGGCCGCTCATGCCGTGCCAGAAGGTGAGGTCCACGGTGCCGGTGACGTCCGCCAGGGCGGCGGTGTCGCAGGCGGGGAGGGTGTCCGGCGCGACGGACGTGGTGGGGGCCAGCGTCTCGGGCGGGGTGGAACCATCGGCCGAGGTGCTCTGCGGCGCGTTGGTGGCGCCGGTGTCGGTGATGCTGTCGCCGCCGCTGCAGGCGGCCACGAACAGGCCGGCCGCGGCGAGGACGAGGAACGGGGTGCGGGATGAACGACGCATCAGCCCTTCACCGCCCCCGCCGTGAGCCCGCGGACGAGCTGGCGCTGGAAGATGACGAGCATGACGAAGATGGGGAGTGAGGCGATCACGAGTCCTCCAGTGATCAGGTTGAAGCGACTGATGTCGCCGGGGGTCTTGAGGTCTTCCAGGCCGATCTGGATGGTCTTGTGGGCCTCGTCGGTGATGACCTGCGACGGCCACAGGTAGGCGTTCCACGTGCCGAGGAAGGTGAACAGGCCGAGCGCGCCGAGCGTCGGCCGGCTGAGCGGCGCCGCCACCTCCCACAGGAAGCGGAGGTGGCCTACACCGTCCAGCGACGCGGCCTCGTGCAACTCCTTCGGCAGGGTCAGGAACATCTGGCGCACCAGCAGCATGCCGAAGGTGGATGCCAGCGCCGGCACCACCAAGCCCTGGTAGCTGTTGAGCCAGCCGAGGCTGTCGGCCGTGCGCCGGTTGATCACCACGGTGACCTCTGCCGGCACCAGCATGGTGGCCACGAAGAACACGAACAGGAACCCCCGGCCGGGGAACCGCAGGAAGGCGAACGCGTATGCGGACAGCAGGCTGGTGAGCATCACGCCGGCGGTGACCAGCAGCGACACCAGCATGCTGTTGAGCATCATCCGGCCGAGGTTGCCGTCCGTCCACGCGCTGGCGATGGTGTCCAGGGTGAGGTGGGTGGGCAGCAGCGACGATGGGTGGTCCAGCGCGTCCGGGCCGGACTTCAGCGCCTGCAGCAGCACCGCGTAGATGGGGAACAGCACGACGGCGGCCACCACGCCGAGCACGGTGTACCGGCCGACCAGCCGCCAACCATGGGGCCGGTCAACGCGCATACTGCACCCGCTTCTCGAAGCCGCGGAACTGGACGATGGCGAACACCAGGCTGATGAGGAACAGCAGCACCGCGGCGGCCGACTTCAGCCCGAGGTTGTTCTGGATCACCGAGTTCCGCCCGTAGATGAGGTACGGGATGGTGGTGGTGCTCTTCTCCGGGTTCGGGCCGCCGCCGGTGAGCAGGCTGACCTCGGCGTAGGTCTGCAGCGCGCGGGTGGTGAGCACCACCGTGATGAACAGGATCGATGGCGACAGCATCGGCAGCGTCACGTTGGTGAACCGCCGCCAACTGCCCGCACCGTCCACATACGCGCTCTCGTAGAGATCGCGGGGAATGCCCTGCAGGCCGGCCGTGATGACGATGAACGTGAAGCCCAGCCCTGCCCACACGCTGCTGAGCGCCACGGCGGGCAGCGCAGTGCCCGGGTCGCGCAGCAGACCCGGCTGCTTCAGCGACGGGATCCACTCGTGGAACAGGTCGCTGAGCACGCCGATCTCCGGCTGTAGCAGCACGAACCACACCAGGCTGGCCACCGCCACGCTGGTGGCGACGGTGCTGCTGAACGCGGTGCGGAAGAAGCCGATGCCGCGCAGGTGCTTGTCCGCCAGCACGGCCAGGCCGACCCCGAGGATCAGGCCGGCCGGAACCGTCATCAGCGCGAGCTTCAGCGACACGCCCAGCGCGTGCTGGAACTCCTTGCTCTGCCAGACGTTGCTGAACTGCTGCCAGCCGACGTCGTTGCAGCGGCGGCCGGTGGAGTCGCAGCTCTTGGTGCCGTTGATGAACGCCATCACCAGCGGGTACACGGTCCACACCGCGAGCAGCGCCATCGACGGCACCAGCATCGCCATCGCCGGCGGCACGTCGCGGAGCCGGCGCTTCACGGCAGGCGCTCCCCACTGCCCGCATGGAAGCGGTGCACATGGCGATCGGCGAAGGCGAACTCCACCTCGTCGCCGGCGCCGGGCAGGCCGGGCGCGGGTGGCAACCGGGCCGTGAGCGGCGTGTCGCCGGCACCGACGGCCAGCACCAGGACCTCGTGGCCGAGGTGCTCCACCTGGCGGACCGTGGCGCGCACCCGGCCGGAACCGGTGGCGTCGCCACCATCGAGGACCAGATGCTCCGGACGAATCCCCAGCCGCACCGAGGAGTCCCCGAGCACACCGCTGGGGAGCATGTTCATCGGCGGGGTGCCGATGAACTGGGCCACGAACACCGACGCCGGCCGGTCGTACACCTCCTGCGGGGCACCCACCTGCTCCAACCGGCCCTGGTTGATGACGGCCACACGGGTGCCCATGGTCATCGCCTCCACCTGGTCGTGAGTGACATAGAGGAAGGTGCTGTCCAGGCGGCGGTGGAGGTCCACCAGTTCGGTGCGGGTGTCGCCGCGGAGCTTGGCGTCCAGGTTGCTGAGGGGCTCGTCCATCAGAAAGACGGCGGGCTGGCGCACGATCGCCCGGGCGAGGGCAACCCGCTGGCGCTGGCCGCCACTGAGCTGGCCCGGCTTGCGCCCGAGGTACGGGCCGAGGCCCAGCACCTCGGCGGCCCGCTGTGCCTCGGCCGCCCGCTCGGCTTTGCCGATGCCCCGCACCTTCAGCGGGAACTCGATGTTCCGGGCCACCGTCTTGTGCGGGTACAGGGCGTAGGACTGGAACACCATCGCCACGTCGCGCAGCTTGGGCTCCACGTCGTTCACCCTCACCTCGTCGATGAACACGTCGCCGGCCGTGGGGTCCTCCAGGCCGGCCACCATCCGCAGCAGGGTGCTCTTCCCGCACCCGGACGGGCCGAGCAGGATCATGAACTCGTGATCGGGGATGTCGAGGGTGACGTCGTCGACAGCCGTCGCCGCGGCGTCACCTTCCCCGAAGACCTTGGTGATGTGCTCCAGCCGGACCTGCGCCACGCACGAACCCTACGACACTGCTCCGACCGCGCACACGGACGTTGGTCCCGTTCACCGAACCGTCATCGCTCGGTAGCCTGGCGCCGATGAGCGAGCCCGCCACCCCCGCCGCGCCACCTGCCGCCCAGCCCGCGCCCCCCGCCCCGGACCTGGACCGCATCGAGCGCGAGCTTGCCGGTGTGGAGGCCGCGCTGGCCCGGCTGGACGCCGGCACCTACTGGACCGATGAGGTCACCGGCGCACCCATCCCCGAGGCCCATCTGGCCGCGCATCCCATCGCCCGCCGCGCCCCGGAGTGACCCGGTGAACCGGCGGTTCGTCCGCCTGCGGCGTACCGCCCGGGTATGGCGGCTCACCGCTCGCAACGGCGTCCGCTACGTGTGGCACCGCGCCCGCCGCCTGGTCACCCGCGGCCACGAACGCAAGGCCGAACTCGACCAGACCTTCGCGCTGCGCACCTCGGAGGACGTGGCCCGCGAACTGGGCAACATGAAGGGCGCGCTGATGAAGTTCGGCCAACTGCTCAGCTTCATCATGGAGGCCCTGCCCGACGACGCCCAGCAGGCGCTCTCCGCCCTCCAGGCAGACGCCCCACCCATGGCACCGGAAGCGGCCGAGGCCGTGGTCCGCCAGGAGCTGGGCGCCCCGCCGGGGAAGGTGTTCCTGGACTGGGAGCGCACGCCCGTGGCCGCCGCCAGCGTGGGCCAGGTGCACCGGGCCGTCACCCGTGACGGCCGCCGCGTCGCCGTGAAGGTGCAGTACCCGGGCGTGGGCGACGCGATCGAGGCCGACCTGGCCAACGCCGAGGGCTTGTACCGGCTGGTGGGCGCGTTCGCCCTGAAGGGGCTGGACACCAAGGCGCTGGTGGACGAACTGCGGGCGCGCATGGGCGACGAGCTGGACTACCGGCTGGAGGCCGCCAACCTGCGCGAGTTCGCCACCGCCTTCGCCGGCCACCCCTTCGTGCACATCCCTGCGGTGGACACGGCCCACAGCGCCCACCGGGTGCTCACCACCGAATGGGTGGACGGCATCGGCTTCGCCGAGTTCCAGGAGGTGGCCACGCCGGCCGCCCGCCGCCGCGCCGGCGAGAGCATCTGGCGCTTCGCCCAGCACGCCGTGCACCTGCACGGCGCGTTCAACGGCGACCCCCACCCAGGCAACTACCGCTTCACCCCGCAGGGCGACGTGACGTTCCTCGATTTCGGGCTGGTGAAGCGGTGGTCGGCCGGCGAGTGGCAGGAACTGCTGCCCAGCCTGGAAGCCATCGTGGTCCACCGCGACCCGGAGCGCCTGGTGGCCGCGATGGAGCGGGTCGGCTTCCTGCACCAGGGTCACGGCCTGGCGCCCCAGCGGGTGTTCGACTACGTCAGCGCGCCGTACGTGCCGTACCTCACGGACGAGTTCACCTTCACCCGGTCCTTCGTGAAGGACGCGATGGCAACCATCATCGACGTGAAGGGCCCGCACGCCGAGGTGATCGAGCGGCTCAACATGCCGGCCAGCTTCGTCATCCTCGACCGGGTGGTCTGGGGGGTCAGCGCCATCCTCGGCAAGCTGGAGGTCGCTGCCCCGTGGCGGGCGATGCTGCTGGAGTACCTGCACGGCGCCCCGCCCGCCTCCGAGCTCGGCGAACAAGAACTGGCCTGGCGGGTCGGGTAACATCCGGGCGCATTCGTGTCCGTAGAGGGGGAACTCGTGGCCGATCCGTTCAAGCCGAGGGCGCCGTTCGCGCCGTGGGACCGGCGTCAACTGCCGGGCCTGTTCGACGTGGAGGAGAGCGCGCGGCGCATCGGCCACTACAAGTGGGCCGAGATGAAGCTGTTCGAGGCCCTCGGCGGCTGGGTGGCCACCGTGCCCGAGTTGGACGTGAAGATGCGCCTGGGCACCCACTGCTACCACCACGCCTGGCACGCCGAGCTGTGGCACAAGCGCCTGCCCGAACTGCGGGAGATGAACCCGGACCGGCTCACCGTGCCGCCGAACGACGCGATGGTCCGCTTCGTGGAGGCCATGACCGAGCCGGAGGCGCCGGAGCAGACGATCGAGAAGCTGGTCGGCGTGTACCGGGTGTTCATCCCCCACTTCATCGCGGCATACACGTTCCATCGCAACAACACCAGCGAGATCACCGACGCACCCACCATCCGTTCGCTCAACTTCGCCCTGCAGGACGAAGTGGCCGACTGGACGGACGGCGAGATGCTCATCCAGTCCCTCCTCGACACGCCCGAGGAGGTCCAGCGGGCGGCCGCCCACCAGGCCCGCCTGGAAACCCTGATGCTCGAAGCCGGCGGCATCGCCGGCCCGGGCACCATTGGAGGTATGGAGTAATGCGCAAGTTCTTCCCCGTCGAGGAGCTCGCCCGCGACCAGCGGTTCGAGCAGATCACCATGCGCCAGGCGCAGGCCGATCCACGCACCGTGCTCAACGCCGAAAGCCGCAACAAGACCAACCGGCTCACCCCCGACCGGGCCGACGCCAGCGACCGCGCCCGCGGCCTGATGCACGGCATCTTCGTGGGCGAGATCCAGGCGCTGGAAGGCGCCGGCCGCACGTGCTGGGACTTCGAGACCGGCACCGAGGCTCCGTTCGCGCTGAAGCTGGACATGGCCCGCCAGGCGTGGGACGAAGCCCGCCATGTGGAGATCAGCGTCAAGCTCAGCGACTGGATGGGCACCGAGATCGGCCAGTTCGCCGAGAACACGGTGCTGTTCGAGGCCGCCTGCAGCAACGACCCCGTGCTCCGCCTGGCCGGGGTGAACCGGGCGCTGGAAGGCCTGGCCATCGACGTGTTCACCACGATGAAGGAGTTCGGCGACCTGGCCGGCGACCCCTACCTCGAGTTCTGCGAGGACTGGATGCTGGCCGACGAGGTCACCCACGTGAAGATGGGCAGCGACTGGCTGCGCCGCATCACGGAGAACGACGCCGAGCGGCGCAAGAAGGCGCTGGAGTTCCAGCAGATCGTGGACAAGCTGTTCAGCTTCGGCGGCACCCGCAGCGATTCCAAGGAGTCACCGATCGGCCTCGCCCGCCGCTTCCGCGAGTTGGCCGGCTTCACCGACACCGAGGTGGAGGACATCGCCGAGATGAGCCTCAAGGCCCTCGAGGAGCGCAAGGCCTTCGCTGCGGCGGCCCTGGCCGGCGACACCACCGCCGACCCGGCATGACCGTCACCGTCACCCCGGAGGAGTTCCGCTTCGTCCACTTCGACGCGGCACAGACCGCCCGCATCGCCGACGACGTCGCCCGTCTGGTGGGCATCGACCGCCCGGTCATGGTGGAGATCGACGAGACCACGCCGCTGTCGCGGGTGCGGATCGACCTCGGCGACAGCATCGTGCTGCACGTGGAGAGCGGGGCCTTCGAGGACACCAAGCGACCCCGCCATCAGAGCGAGGCGGCCACCGCCGCCAGCCTGGCCCGCTGCCTGCTGAAGGCCCGCGACCGGTTGGAGGGCGGGTTCGGTGAGGCCCCCGCCGACGACGACCTCACCCTGCAGCAGGCGGCCGCGTGGGACACCTACTGCGCCGGCCGGATGGCCCGCCTGGGCCTCACGGTCAACCAGCAGCGCTTCCGGTACAACTACCGCAACCGGTTCGGGTTCACCGACGAGGTGGACGCCCGCTTCGAGCGGGTGTGGTCGGCCGACGCGCTCACCTGGGGCGAACTGCAGTCGCTGACATCCGGCGAGTCCACCCCGGTCGAGGCGCCCTGAACGAACAGCCTGCCCTCACGACGCCCTCCAGCGGATGGCGCCTCATCACCCCCGCCGATGTCCCGTTCATCTACCGCCTCGTCGCGGCGGTGGACCCCCGGTGGTGGCGGTTCAGTCGCGACGGCCTGGAACCCAGCCACCTGCTGGAGACGGCGTCCGGCGTGGCCGCCGGCGTCATCGTGTTCGACGAGGGCCAGCAACCGGTTGCCTGTGCCGTACTGGCCGATGCCGGCGCCTCGGGCACCGGCACGCTGGAGTTCTTCTCCCTCCCCGACCCCGCCGCCCAGGCGCTGGCTCGCCGGTACGCACCGGACCTGCTGGTGGCTGCGTTCGACGGCGCGCCGATCCGCCGGCTGTACCTGGAGCGCTTCAGCGGCGACCCCGACCTGCTCGGGCCGGTGGGCGACCTGTTCGAGGTGGAGGTGCGCTACCCGGACTTCGCGATGATCGACGGGCGCTACGAGGACCGCACGATCGCCGTGCTCACCGCCGAGCGCTTCGGCGAATGGCGGGAAGGACTGCGGGCATGATCACCACCTCGCGCATCATCTTCCGCCCGGTGCAGCCGGAGGACTACCTGCGCCTGTACGAGATCGAGTCGGACCCGGCCACGGCGATGACCTGGCGCTACCGCGGGGAGCTGCCGCCGCCGCAGGAGTACGAGCCGGCACTGTGGCGCCAGACCCAGCAGATCATGGTCGTGGAGGGCCGCGAGAGCGGCGTGGTGGTGGGCTACCTGCAACTGCACGACGTGGACCTGCGCGCCGGCCACGGCTGGTTCTCCCTCTACTCGGGGCCGGAGCACCGGGGCAGCGGGCTGGTGATGGAGGGTCTGATGGCGTTCTGCGAGTGGGCGTTCGGCAACTGGCCGATCCGCTGGCTCTACGCCCACTCCTTCGAGCACAACGTGCACGCCTTCGAGTCCGGCCTGCGCCGCGGCGAGGCCGTCCGGCTGGGCGTGCTGCGTGAGCGGATGGTGGTGGCGGGCGAGCTGACGGACGTGCACGTGATCGGCATCGAGCGGGAGCACTGGCTGGCCAGCCCGCTGCGTCGCCGGTTCAACACGCTGCGCGCGCGCTTCACGTGAGTCGCCGGACGTTCTAAGGTGTCGGGCAACCGCACCGGCGGAGGGGAAACGCCCCATCACACGACAAGGGAGATGTCCGTGGAACAGAACGAGATCGCAACGCTCAAGGCAGAGCTGCAGCGCATGCAGGCCCGCCTGGAGGAACTCGAGACACGGCCGGACGAGCCGGTGAACCGCCGCAACATGCTGCGTGGCATCGGTGCCGCAGCGGCCGGCGCCGCGGTGGGCGGCCTGGCCTTCGCCCGCCCCGCCGCCGCCACCGACGGCGGCAGCATCGTCATCGGCAACGCCACCCAGACATCGGAGTCGCCGACCATGCTGGTCCCGTCCACGGGGTACTCGATCAGCCCGTTCGTCGGTGCGTTCACGGTCAGCAACGACTCCTCGCTGTCGAACATCAACGCCTCGCTGTCCTGCATCGCGGCCTACGCCGACAGCAGCAAGGCCAGCGGGCACAACATCGGCCTGTGGGGCGCCAGCAAGTCCGGCATCGGCGCCAAGCTCGACGGCCCAGTGCCGCTCAAGCTCACCGACAACAGCGCCTCCGGCGCCCCCACGCAGAGCTCCGGCAACCCCGGTCAGTTCAAGGTCGACGACGGCGACCTGTGGTTCTGCGTCACCGACACCGGCAGCACCCGCTGGCGCAAGCTCACCGGCGTCGGAGTGTCGGGTGGTTTCCACGCCGTCACGCCCGGCCGCGTGTACGACTCCCGCCCGGCGCAGGGCGGCGCAGGCCCGCTCTCCACGGGCGGCAGCCGCACCATCTCGGTGGCCAACCGCATCAACCCCAGCGGCGGCGCCGTGGTGGAGAACAACTTCGTGCCGGCCAACGCCCGCGCCGTCACGTTCAACCTCACCGTGGTCAACACGGTGGGCTCCAACGGTTACCTCGCGGTGAACCCCGGCGGCGTCACCACTGTCAGCGCCTCCAGCATCAACTGGTACGGCGCCAACCAGATCATCGCCAACGGCACCCTGAGCTCGCTGAACACGTCGCGCCAGCTCACCGTGGTGGCCGGCGGCACGTCCACGTCGGCGAACTTCATCATCGACGTCACCGGCTACTACCTGTAAGCCACCGGCAGCAGGGTGCACGACGGCGGCTCCGGGTGGGCAAGACTGCCCGGATGACCGCCGTCACCACGCACCGCATCGCCGTCAACGGGGTGGAACTCGCCGTCCACGAGGCCGGCGATCCCGCCAACCCCACCGTGCTGCTCTGCCACGGGTTCCCCGAGTTGGCGCACAGCTGGCGCCATCAGTTCGCGCCCCTGGTGGAAGCGGGCTTCCACGTGCTGGCACCCGATCAGCGCGGCTACGGCCACTCGTCTGCGCCGAACGACGTCGCCGCCTACGGCATCGAGCAGCTCACCGGCGACCTGTTCGCCCTGCTGGACCACTACGGCAAGGAACAGGCCATCTTCGTGGGCCATGACTGGGGCAGCATCATCGTCTGGCAGGCGGCCGTGCTGCAGCCGGAGCGCGTGCGCGCCGTGGTGGGCGTGAGCGTGCCCTACGTGGAATGGCCGGCGCCTCCCACCCAGCTGATGAACATGGTCTACGGCGACCGGTTCTTCTACATCCTCTACTTCCAGCAGGTCGGCCCGCCGGAGGCAGAGCTGGATGCCGACCCGCGCGACACCATGGCCAAGGTGCTCTACGGCGCGTCGGGCGCGGCCACCAAGGGGCGGGAGATGCCCACCGAGCTGCCGCCGATGGAGGGCACCGGCTTCCTCACGATGATGAACGAGCCACCGGCCCTGCCCTACCCCGGCCCGGAGGGGCCGTGGCTGACGGAGGCCGACCTGGACGAATACGCCCGCGAGTTCGCCCACAGCGGCTTCTTCGGGCCGGTCAGCTACTACCGCAATCTGGACGGCAACTTCGCCGTGCTCGCCAACCTGCACGCCGATCGCGTGGCCATGCCCAGCTACTTCATCTGCGGCGAGGACGACGTGGTGCGCCTGATGGACCCCACCGGCCCGGAGCGCATGCGCAACCTGCTGCCCGACTACCGCGGCGAGGTGTTGATCCCCGACGCCGGGCACTGGGTGCAGCAGGAGGCGCCGCGGGCGTTCAACGACGCCCTGCTGGGGTTCCTGCAGACGCTGTAGCCACCGGCCGCGAGGCCACCAGCTGCCACCGCACATCGCCGCCATCCTCACGGCGGGACGCGGGTCGCGGCGCCCAGCTCAGCAGGCCTGCGTGCAGGAGCTCGTTGACGGCCTGCCGGACCACCTCACCGTCGTCGGCCAGCGCACCCAGCCCGTCGCGGGTGATCCCACGTTCCATCGCGGCCGCCACCAGCAGCGCCCGGTGCAGCGGCGGAAGGCCGGCGGGTTCCTGTTCGAACCACCTGGCCAACACGTCCAGCCGGCGCCGGCACTGCTGCGCCCCGTCCGTGGACGTCCGCAGACCGAATTCGACGAACGGTGCGGCATCGAGTGCGGCGGCGTCGTAGCTCCCGCAGCGTTGGCCGGCCTGCAGCGCAGCCACGTAGTCGCCGCGGCGGACGGACCACTGCTCCGGCAGACCCCAGTCGAGCCCGGTGGAGGTGTCCTCGACGGCGACGGCCAGCGCGAGCGCACGGGCGACCCGCCCATTCCCGTCGACGAAGGGGTGCACGCACATCACCGTGAAGGCCAGCCACGACGCGCGGGCGATAGCCGGCGCCGGCGCAGCGAGCGCCATTGCCACAGCCTCCCCGGTGAGATGGTCGACCTGCTCAGCAGGTGGATGCCGGAACGGGTTCACTTCCGCGTGCCACGACGTGGGCGTAGCACGGTACATGCCCGGGTTGGTCTCCCGCCCTGCAGGGTTCGGTCCCTCCAGCAGCGCATGCAGCACGCATGGCGTGGCTGCGTGCAGGACGCTCCCGATCGCGCCCATCCGCGCCATCGCCGCCCGGCTGTCCAGGTGCCGCAACGCGGCGGCCGCGCCGTCCATCCGACGCCGTTGGCCGATGGTGAGGAACGCCCGCGGCGGGGGAAGGTCGACCTGCAGGGCATCTGCCGGCAGCACCGGCTGGACGTGCGCCAGCGACTCGGTCACCACCCGTCGCTGCAGCATCACGAACAGCCGGCGGACCTCCGGCGGCACCGAGCCCAACGCGACGGCGAACCGTTTGTGCGCCGCGGTCCGCGCCTCCACCAGCCCACCGTCCATCGCGGGAGCGGAGGAACGATCACGCCGGGCCGGCCGGTGCCGGGCCCGCGTCCGGGACCGCCGTGGCCACGACGGCAACCGCCTGGCCGAGTGCCCCCTCCACCGACTCCGGCGTCAGGTACCAGCGGTCGGGTGCCGGGCGCTGCGCTGCCAGCCCATGCTCCGCCGCAGTCCGCTGCAGCTGGTCGAGCACCGTCACCGGGTCACCGCCGTCGACGGCCAGCACCACCTGGGAGAGCCGCGGCGTCCGGTCGGCGAGCAGGTTGCCGTCCCCATCAGCCGCCGGGCAGAGCAGGGAGAACACGACGCCGCCGAGGTCCACCACCGCCATCTCGCCGGTGACGATCGTGGCCGGCCCGCGGCTGACGACCGGCACTCCGAGCACATCGCGGAACAGTTCGACGGCCCGGTCCAGGTCGGCCACGATCAGCTCCAGCCCTATGGCCCTAGTGGTCGGCTCCATCGACTTCGTAGCGTAATGAGCGCGACCCGGCGGAACGGGCCGTCGCACCCAATCGAAACGAGGTGCGTGATGTCGAAGCATGCGGATCCTGTGCCGGTGGCCGAGCAGGAGGCATCTGACCGACGGGCCTTCCTCAGCAAGGCGGCGATGGTCGCCGCCGTCACCGCCGTCGCCGGGGTGGCCGGTTCGGAGCACGCCCAGGCCGCCAACGGCGGCACGATGTACATCGGAACCGCTCACAGCGGAACGGCCACCACCAGCCTGTCCGGTGGGTCGACCTTCAAGGTCACCGACGGCAGCAGCGCCAACAACGCGTCGCTGTCCGCCACCCAGTCGGTCAACAACCGTGTCGGCGTGTACGGGGAGGCCAGCGGCACGAGCGGCGGGTGGGGTGTCTACGGCCGCAGCTTCAGCACCCAGGGCCGCGGCGTGTACGGCTTGGCCAGCGACTCCGACGGCGTCGGGATCATGGGAGAGTTCAACAGTGGCAGTACGACACCCGGCGTCGGCGTGCTCGGCGTGTCCAGCGCCGGCGCAGGCGTGGTGGGCCGTGGCAGCACGGTGGACCTGCACGCCGACTCCAGCGGCAGGGTGCTGCTGGACTCCGCCGGCGTCACCAGCCCGCCGACCGGCGGCACCACCGGCACGATCGCCCGCGACTCGACAGGGAGCATGTGGGTGTGCGTCTCGACGGGTACATGGCGGCGGATCGCCGGCCCGACGACAGCCGGCGTGCTGGTGCCGATCACCCCGACGCGCGTGTACGACAGCCGCCAGACACTGCCCACGCCGGGCAAGTTGGCGGCGGGCAGCAACCGGACGGTGTCCGTGAAGGACGGACGCGACCCGGTGGGTGGCGCCGTGACCGCTCCGAACCTCGTGCCGGTGGGCGCCACTGCGGTGACCGCCAACGTCACGGTCGTGTCCACCGCGGGAACGGGCTACCTGACGGTGAATCCGGGCGGCACGCTGGCAGTGACCGCGTCCACGATCAACTGGTTCGCCAACAATCAGATCCTGGCCAACGGCGTGATGCTGACATTGAACGCCAACCGCGAGGTGTCGGTGATCTGCGGCGGCAACGTGGGGGTGGAAACCCACTTCATCATCGACATCACCGGCTACTACCGGTGACGGCACCGGTCGGCCGGGCTCAGCGGTCCTGCAGTTTGGCCAGCAGGCGCAGTAGCTCCAGGTACAGCCACACCAGGGTGACGAGCAGGCCGACCGCGGCCACCCACTCCATGCCCTTGGGCAGCTGGCGCTTGGCGCCGCGCTCGATGAAATCGAAATCCAGCAGCAGGTTGAACGCGGCCAGGCCGGCGGCGAACACGCTGAACAGGATGCCCATGCCGTTCGAGCCACGGTGCCAGGCGCCGATGTCCGGCCCGAACAGGTGGATCACGAACGTGAGCGCGTAGAACGCCATCAGACCGAGCGTGGCGGCCATGATGATGCTGCGGAACTTCTCGGTGACCTTGATGACCCGGGTGCGGTAGAGCACCAGCATCACCAGGGCCACGGCCAGGGTGGCGCCAACGGCCTGCACCACGATGCCGCCGCCGTAGACGTCGTTGTAGGCCTTGGAGATGACACCGATGAACAGGCCCTCGCCCAGCGCGTAGATGGGCCCCAGCACCCGCGCCCACATGGGCTTGAACATCATCGCGATCACGGCGACCAGGCCGACGACCACACCGATCATCGCCGCCGCGGGGAACGTGTTGGTGGACGTCTCCACCATGTTCCAGCCGACCACCGCAGTGGCCAGCAGCAGCACCATCAGCACGCCGGTGGCGGTGATCGAGCCGCTGACCGTCATGGTGTCGCGGGCCGACTGCCACGGGCTGATGGGGCCGTCGTCGATCGGGGTGGAACGGGTGGACGGCTCGGGCGCTGCCCAACCAGGGTTCTCGGCGACCTTGTTGAAGTTGCGGTCGTTCAGGATCGGATTCGACATCGAGACCTCTCGTTTCGCTGGTGGCGGGTCACGTTGACGGGAACCCTATCGCCCGAGTGTGTGAGCCAGGTGACGGTTCGGTGAGGGTTCAGCGCAGGTCGTGGGCGCTGGCGCCGTCCCACAACTCGATGTCCGGCGGGGCCGTGAGCAGCCCGGTGCACGCCTGGGCCATCTCCACCATCACGTCGCTGTCGAAGTGGGCCCGCTGGTGGTCGGGGCTGTCCCACTTCTCCACCACGAGGAACCGGCCGGGCGCCAGCACGGACTGGCACAGGTCCACATTGCGGCAGCCGGGTTCCATGCGGGTCAGCACGACGTACTTGCTGAGCACGCCGAGCAGCGCGGCAGGGTCAGCGGCGTCGAACCGCATGGACACGACAGCCAGTTCCACCTCGTCGCTCATCGCCGCGACCCTAGCCAGCAAGCGGTCGAGCGGCCGTGACGACGGCCTTGTGAATCTGTGCACACGGGTGGACGGGCTTGACGACCTCGGTATCGTGACCGAATCACCGGGTTGGCGACCCGTCCGGACACCCCCCTTTGGTAGAGCGAGGAGCAGCCGTGGCGAAAGATCGCGTGGAACGGGACGAGGAAGACCTCGTTCGCCTGTATCTCACCGACATCGGCCAGTACACCCTGCTCACGAAGGACGACGAGGTCCGGCTCGCCAAGCAGATCGAAGCGGGCAAGGCGGCCATCGCCGAGCTCGACGGCGACGGAGAGCTCACGGCGGCCAAGAAGCGCGAACTGCGCCGGGCGGCCCGTGAGGGTGAGGATGCCGAACGGGCGTTCGTGCAGTCGAACCTCCGTCTCGTGGTGTCGATCGCCAAGAAGTACCAGGCCAGCGGCCTGCCCCTGCTGGACCTCATCCAGGAGGGCAACCTCGGCCTGATGCATGCCGTCGAGAAGTTCGATTGGCGCAAGGGCTTCAAGTTCTCCACCTACGCCACCTGGTGGATCCGCCAGGCCATCACCCGCGGCATCGCCAACACCGGCCGCACCATCCGCCTGCCAGTGCACGCCGGCGACACGCTTGCCCGCCTGCAGAAGGCACGTAGCCGGCTGGAGCTCAAGCTCGGCCGCCCGGCCACGCTCAGCGAGCTGGCCAAGGAAGTGGAGATGCCGGAGGACAAGGTCACCGAGGCGCTGCGCTTCGCGGCCGAGCCCCTGTCGCTCAGCGAGCCGCTGCGCGAGGACGGCGACGCCGAGCTCGGCGACGTGGTGGAGGACCGCTCGGCGGAGAGCCCGTTCGAAGTGGCCGCCACCGCCCTCCTGCCGGAGGAGATCGCCCGCCTGCTGGCCCCGCTGGACGAGCGCGAGCGGGAGATCCTCAAGCTGCGCTTCGGGCTGGACCGCGGCGAGCCGCGCACGCTGGAAGAGGTCGGCGAGCACTTCAACCTCACGCGTGAGCGCATCCGCCAGATCGAGGCTCGGGCGATGAGCAAGCTGCGTCACCCATCCAGCGACACCGGCGCCCGCGACCTCCTCGCCGTCTGACCCCGTTGCTGCCCACCCGGCCCACGTGGCGGGTTCGCCGCCGTTGGCTGCCCCACCGCGATGGTGTGGGCGTGCGCCAGCGGTTCCGCTCCGTGTCGCGACGCGTCCGCCATTCCTGGAAGTCGGACCGTCCCGCCGCACCCACCGGCACGCCGACCCCCAGCCGGGGAACGCAGCGAGACTCGCGCTGGTGGGACGGCATCGACGCCGCTGACGGGTGCGTGGACGGCTTCGACGACCTGGCGATCCTGCTGATCGCCGTCGCCGCGTTCCTCCTGCTGTGGTTCGTGTTCCCGCCGGTGATCCTGCTCGGGCTCGACCTGCTCTGGCTCGCGATCGTCTTCGTCGGAGGTGCCGTCGGGCGGTTCCTGCTCGGCCGGCCGTGGCGAGTGGAGGCGGTCAGCAACGCGGGTGAGCGCCGGGAGTGGGCCGTGCGCGGCTTCCGCGGTGCCGGCCAGTTGCGCGACACCCTGCAGACCGAGTTCGACGCCGGGCTGGACCCACAGCCCGACGTGCGGGCCTGACGGCCTCGGCGGCGCGTCCGATCAGCCGCCCATGCCCATCAGGTCGGTCATGTCGATGCCGCATTCGCCGAGCGAGCCGAAGATCCCGAAGACCAGGCCGAACGCGGCTTCCGGGTCCTCGGCCAGGGTTCCGTAGCCACCGGCGTCGGTGATCGCGTCGTCCATCTTCTCACCCACGCAGCGAGCCTGGGCCTCGGTGACGTCACTCATGTCGGCGTCGCCGAGCATGCCCTGGGCGATGATGTCCACGCGGGTGTTGCGGGTGAGGCAGTCGTCCATCATCACGCCCACGAAGGCCTGCTCGTCCGCCGACGGCTCCACGTCCAGCACGTCCACACCGCCGGCGAACATCGCCGGGTCGATGTCGTACTTGGCGCCGGCGTCGTCCACGCACTTCAACTCCGACGCGGCCACGTTCACGTTCACGCCCTGCCCCTCCAGCCCGTCCAGCAGGCCCTGGGCCACGGGGCCCGGCGTGTAGTCGTCCTCACCATTGGCGGCGAACCAGACCACGGTGAACACCACCAGCGCGGCCACGACACCGAGCGCGGCCCACAGCGGCCACTTGCTGACGTGCACCTTGGCGTTGGACTCGACGACGACGGACGGGGACGAGGGCTCGGACATGACATTCCTTCTCGAAGGGGGTTCGCCCCCACGATAGGCGGTGACCGGGCCGCCGGGCCTGACAGGAAATCCGACGCCGTGTGCTGCCCGCGGATGGCACCATCGGGGGATGATCGAGATCCGCCCTGCCGTGCCGGCCGACGCCGATGCCCTGGCCGAGGCCCACACCGAGGGTTGGCGCTCCGGGTACCGCGGGGTGATCGACGACGCCTTCCTCGACTCACCCGAGTTCCGCGCCCAGCGGCTGGCCACCTGGCGGGCGTGGACATGGAACGAGCGAGGGCACTCCGCCTGCTTCGCCGCCGTGCTGGACGGCCGGGTGGTGGGGTTCGGGCTGTGCGGGCCGGCCCGGCTGGAACCGGTGTGCGACGGCACGGAGGCCGAGGCCGTGCCGGCGCCGGTGGGCGAGGTGTACGCGTTCTACCTCCACCCGGACGCGTGGGGCAGCGGCTGCGCGAGCAGCCTGATGACCGCGTGCGAGGACTGGCTGCGCGCTCGGGGCTTCACTTCGGCCGTGCTGTGGGTGCTTCGCGACAACCCTCGCGGGCGGGGCTTCTACGAGAAGGCCGGTTGGGTGGCCACCGGAAAGGACGGCACCTTCGACGGGCCGGCCACCACGTCCAGCCTGCCGTACTCGGTGGCCGAGGTGGAGTACGGGCGCACGCTGGCCTGACTGGCACTCAAGTCGGCACCCTGAACGGGCGATACAGGAGTGTCATGGAGCTGATCGACCTCGTTCCCAACTCACTGTCGTTCCGCGTGTTCACCACGATCAACGTGGACGACGAGTCGGAGATCCCCACCGGATTCACCGGGCGCGTCCGCCGCCATGTCGCCGGGTCGATCGCCTACGTGGCCTGGTACACGGAAGGTCGCCTGCACAACCCGGGCAAGAATCACCCGGCGTACCGCCGCTTCCGGCCGGACGGCCGCCTCAAGTACGAGCTGTTCTACGAGCACGGCGAGCTGCAGGACCCGTCACCGAAGGTGCCGGCCGTGCGCGGCTACTACGCCGACGGCAGCGTGCACTACGAGGAGCGCTACCAGACCGGCAAGCGCCAGGACGGCGCCGACGGCACCGCGGCCATCCGCAAGTGGCGCAACGACGGTTCGCTGCGCCACGAGATGCGCTACCAGGACGGCCGTCGGGCCGACCGCCCCACCCGCGTCGCCGCCCGCGCCTGACCGGCGCGGTTCGAGCGCGTCGTTCGGCGCCGCCTCAGGTGCCGCTGACGTGGCCCCGTAGCGGCTCGCTGACGCCATCCCACGCCCGGTGTGCGTCGCGCCAGCGGTCGAACGTGGCGACGATCCGCGGCGTGCGGGAGTGCAGTTCGGTGAACGCCCCGGTGGCGTCGCGGGTGTCGAAGTAGCAGGCAACGATGTCGTTGGCATGCAGTTCGCAGGCGATCTCGAACCCCTGATCCAGCAGGCGCTGACGCTCGCCGGCGTACTCCGCCACGAGGTGGGCCACGTGATGGAAGCCTCCTCGCGTGGGCACCTCGGGGTACAGCTCGCGGTAGATGGACGGCAGGTCGTCGTGCTGCTCGATCAGCTGGATCTGCAGGTCACCCGAGTAGCCGAACGCATACGAGACGTCGGCCTCCACGGTGCCTCCCCTGTAGGTGAACGAGTCGGCGCGGTGATGGGCGGCCACGTAGAACGGCCCGGCCCCCACCGTCGCCGCCCAGGCGTGGGCAGCGGCGGCGAGGTCGGGCACGACGTAGGCGACCTGGAACACGGGAGGGCGTGGAGCCATGGCCGCAACCTAGGCGGCGCGAACGCGCCGGCACCGACCCTCAGGCG
>JAWKHX010000015.1:0-141797 GCA_041394605.1 Ilumatobacteraceae bacterium | reverse complement strand
ACGCTCGGCACTCTGATGACGTTCGACTTCTGAGGGTTCTTGGAGCGAGCCGCTCGCCGCAAGTTCTTGGCCAGCCATCGCGCCTGGCTGGGGTCGACCACGAACTCGACCTCACGATCGCGTTGGAGCAGCCGAAATCGAATCTCAGACTCGGAGACCCGCTCTACATACCCGAAGTTCCGGGCCGCCGCCTTGACCGCCTTTCGAAAAACGCCGATAGTCCGCCACGGACAAAGCATCTCCGTGAGGTTGGCGCTGCGTCAAGCGCCCAGGCCGCGGCGGGTTGCCGCACAGAACGACACCAGACGCTACGAACAACGCCGCAGCCCCACTAGCAACTCAATCAGGCAGTTAGGTGTGGAGTGTCAGCTTGCTTCGAGGAGCTGGTGGACGCGCTGGTGGGACAGACCGAGAAGTTCGGCTGCGTCACGGCGGCTGAGGCCGAGGTTGGTGAGTGCCTTGACGGCTTCAACGGTCTGCTGCTGCGCTCGCGCTCCGGCTCGCTCGGCGGCGCTGCGGGCGCGCACGACATCGTCGGCGACCGACGCGAGTTCAGCAGGGAACTGGTCGCGGACTCGCAGTTCGCCGGGCGACGTGTCCAGCCAGAGGGCGAGCGCTTCGCGGATGCGGCTCTGTGCCTGGCGGAGGCTGCGTCCGTAGGTCTGGCAGCCGGTCAGGCCCTTGATCCGCACGTTCCAGGCGTGGTCGTCGGTGTCGTGGTCGTAGATCGCGGTGTACGTCTTGGATGTGGTCATCGAAGCCATCCTTTCCCGAGGCAGGGTTCGAGCGCCCGTTCGATCGACCGGAGGGTGCCGGTGGGGATGTCCTGCCCTCGATGGACGGGGATCACGGTCTGGCAGCCACCGGGGCAACGGACCATGACGTGAGAGCCGCGCTGGCGGAGGTGAACACAGCCGGCCCGTTCCACCAGCCGAAGCACCTCTCTGCCCGTCATGCGTCTACTGTACTAGACGATCTTATGGACCGGACAACCGCCCGTAATGCCCGCTCCCGATCGCGCCTGGCTGGCAAGCCCAATGTGCGTTACCTCGCCCGCTCGTGACCCGCCGCCGGCTAGTCATGCGACCTGCCACCGGCGAACACGACGGCCCTAGTAAGGCCCCTCTTCGTGGCACGAGGAGCGGACGAGGTCTGTGGAGGCTCCATCCACACGTCGTGGTAGCTGCCGCACATGACGCCGGTGAACATCTTGGTCTCGCCGCCCTCCAGGCGGGCGAGTGAGCTGGTGAGGCGGTGAGTACGACTCGAAGCGCGGCACGGCGGCACGGAAGTCGGCCACCACCGGCATGGCCTGCTGGTGCAGCGCGGCGGTCGGCGATGCGGCTCTGGTCGTAGTCGGCGTCGAATGTGGTCGTTGGGCTCGCCGCCCTTTGGTCTGCCAGTCGTTGCACAGCGCCTTGAAGTCGTTGTTCAGGTCGAGGAAGTGGTCGTAGTGTCAAGCAGGCCGTCCACCTCGTGACCCGGCACGTCGCGCAGCAGCTCGGCGGCGCTCCTGGCCGCTCTGGGGCCGCCGCCGCTGCTGGGGCGAGCGATGTTTGCACAGGCCGCGCCCACGAACGCGGCCAGCAGCTGCTCCACGCCTTCGGCTTCCACGCAGGCGATCTCGGCGACCACGTCGGGTTGGGCGAAGCCCTTGATCCGCAGGGCGTGCAGCAGCACGAACTCGTGGTCGCCGTAGGCGGCGGCGACGACCACGGCACCCGTGGACTCGGTGGCTGCGGCGGCCGACGGGCTGTGGGCGACGGTCTCGGCGGCGCCGGGCGAGCTGTCGGCCAGGTCGGCCAGCGTGTCGACGCTCACCCGCCCGGCCTCCAGCAGGGCCTGTGCCACGGCCAGCCGGGCGATGGGCACCCGGTAGGGGGAGCAGCTGACGTAGTCCACCCCGCAGGCGACGAGGAACTTGGCGCTCTCCGGGTCGCCGGCCTGCTCGCCGCACACGCCGATCTTGATGGCGGCTGAGGCGTCGCGGGCGTTCGAGCAGGCGTACTGGATGATCCGGCCGACGCCGACCTGGTCGAGGGACTCGAACGGGTCCTTCTCCAGCAGTTCGGTGCGCAGGTACTCGGGGATCAGCCGGCTGCCGACGTCGTCGCGGCTGAAGGCGAAGACGAGCTGGGTGAGGTCGTTGGTGCCGAAGGAGAAGAAGTCGCTGACCTCGGCCAGCTCACCCGCCACCAGGGCGGCCCGCGGGGTCTCCAGCATGGCGCCGACCTTCAGCGAGCCGGACATGCCGGTGTCGGCGATGGCCTAGGCCACCCAGCGGCGGGCCATGTGCATCTCCGACGGTGCGACGACGAGGGGGATCATGACCTCGACGTCCGGGTGGCGGCCGTCCCGCCGGGCGGCGAGCACGGCACGGAACAAGGCCCGCATCTGCATCTGGTACACGCCGGGCTTGATGACACCCAGGCGCACGCCGCGGGTGCCGATCATCGGGTTCACCTCGTGCAGCCGGCGGACGGCGGCGAGCTCCACCCGCCCCTCGGCGTCCAGGGTGCCGAGCGCGTCGGCTACCACCAGCCGTTCGAGGTCGGGAAGGAACTCGTGCAGCGGCGGGTCGAGGAGGCGGACGGTGACGGGCAGGGCGTCCATCGCCGCGAGGATGCCCTCGAAATCCGCCTGCTGGGCGGCTTCCAGGTCGGCCAGGGCGGCGCGCTCCTCGGCGGGGTCGTCGGTGAGGATGAAGCGGCGCACCAGCGGCAGGCGGTCGTCGGCGAGGAACATGTGCTCCGTGCGGCACAGGCCGATGCCCTCGGCGCCCAGGCGGCGGGCGTGGGCGGCGTCGGCCGCGCAGTCGGCGTTGGCCCGCACCATCACGGGCACGTCGGCGCCGGCCCGCACCCGGTCCGCCCAGTCCAGCAGGGCCTCCAGTTCGGGCGGTGCCTCGGTGGTGCTGGTGGTCGCGGCGCCGAGGAAGACCTGCCCGGTGCGCCCGTCGATGGAGATCTCCGTGCCGGGCGCGACCACGCGGTCGCCGATGTGCAGGCCGGCGTCGTCGATGACGATCTCGCCGGCACCCACGACGGCGGGAATGCCCCAGCCGCGGGCCACGACGGCGGCGTGCGAGGTGATGCCGCCGCGGGTGGTGAGGATGCCGCGGGCGCTCTGCATGCCGAGCACGTCGTCCGGCGTGGTCTCGTTGCGGACGAGGATGACGGCCTTGCCCTCGTCGGCCGCGTCGATGGCGTCGTCGGCGGTGAGGACCACGATGCCGGAGGCCGCGCCGGGCGATGCGCCGAGTGCGGAGGTGAGCAGCACCCGCTCGGCGGACTCGTCGAACGTGGCGTGCAGGAACGTGCCGATCTCGCTGGCGGGCACGGCCAGCAGGGCGTCGGAGATCGCCGCCGGCCCCTCGCGCCGGGCGCGCTGCACGGCGTCGCGGATGATGCTGGCGATCGATGTTCCGTTGGGTGTGCTCACGTTCCGGGTCCCCCCTGTGTGACGTCGGACACTGTACCGAGTGGTCCGGCGGTCGGTCAGATCGACTCGCCGGCGGCGCGGGCCTGCGCCCGCTCCAGCGCCAGCTGCATCAGGGGGCGGTTGCCCTCCTGCCAGCGCATGTGCAGCGACTTGCGGTGGATCCTCCACCCGCCGTCCGTGCGGACCAGCCCGTCGTCGTAGTAGCCGCCGAGCGTGTAGATGTCGCCGCCGGGCGCACCGACGTAGACATGGTCGGCCCGCACGTAGGGCGGATGCGAGGCTCGGTCGCCGTCCAGCTCCACGATCGGGTTGGTGATCGTGTGCTGCGTGGCGTCGAGTCCGGGGAACAGGGCGGCGGCGCGCCACCCAGTCGTCAGCCGTCCAGACGTGCCGATGCTGGTCGGGCGGTACGACGAGTAGTCGAGGTCGATCTCGTCGGTGAACACCGCCCGGTACTGCGCCCAGTCTCGGCGGTCCAGCCCGTCGGCGAAGCGGTACAGCACCTCCTCGACCGCCAGCCGGTCGGCCAGCGCAGCGAGGTCCAGCGGCCGGGTCACGCCAGTGCCTCAGTGCGTCGGCGACCTCGGCCGGGTCGGCACCGGCGGGCAGCTGCATGGCCACCAGCTCGCCGTACTCGTCCAGCCCGTGGGGCCCGAGCTCGCGGCCGACGCCGGACTTCTTGAACCCGCCGAACGGGGCCAGCACGTTGAACCGTCCGCCGTTCAGCGCCACCTGTCCGGTGCGCAGGCGGGCGGCGATGGCGGCGGCGGACGGCAGGTCCGCGGCCCAGACGGCACCGGACAGGCCGTACTCGCTGTCGTTGGCGATGCGCACGGCGTGGTCCAGGTCGTCGGCGGCGATGATGCTGAGCACCGGGCCGAACACTTCCTCCTGGGCGAGCGTGGCGTCGGGGGCCAGGCGGGAGACGACGGTCGGCTTGGCGTAGTAGCCGCGGTCGAAGCCGTCGTGGCGGCCCGCGCCGCCGGTGAGGACGGTGCCGTCGCGGTCGGCGGTGGCCAGCAGCTCCTGCACGCTGCGGTACTGGCCGGCGGAGGAGATGGGGCCGACCTCGGTGGTGCGCTCCAGCGGGTCGCCGACGGCCATGGCCGCCACGGCCGCGGCGTTCCTCCACCTCCGCCAGGGCGTCTCGGGTGACGACCAGGCGGGTGAGGGCCGAGCAGGTCTGGCCGTTGTTGATGAAGCAGCCGCGGACGGAGTTGGCGACGGCCTGCTCCAGGTCCGCCCCGGGGGCGACGACCGTGGCGGACTTGCCGCCGAGCTCCAGCCCGAGGCGCTTGATGCCCGGCGCGGCGAGCGCGGCGACGCGGGCGCCGGCGGAGGTGGAGCCGGTGAGGCTGACCATGTCCACCAGCGGGTGGGAAGCCAGCACCTCGCCGACCTCGGCGCCGGCGCCGGTGACCAGGTTGATGACGCCGGCGGGGATGCCCGCCTCGTGGGCGATCTCCAGCAGGTCGAACGCGGCCAGCGGGGCGACGCTGCTGGGCTTGAGGACGGTGGTGCAGCCCTGCAGCATGGCGGGGGCGAGCTTGGCGACCAGCTGGTAGAGGGGGTAGTTCCACGGGGTGATCGCCCCGACGACGCCGACGGGCACCCGGATGAGCACGGAGGTGCCGAGCACCTCCACGGGGTCCTGCTCTTCCGCCGCAGCGGCCATGCTGCGCAGCACGGTGACGGCCAGGCCGACCTGCACGCGTTCGCTGGTGGTGATCGGGGTGCCGACCTCGCGGGCCATCATCTCGCTCAGCGCCGTGTTGCGCGCCTCCAGCCCGTCGGCCAGGGCGCGCACGGCGGCGACCCGCTCGGCGCGGCGGGTGCGCGACCAGCCGTCGAGCGCGCGGGCGCTGGACTCCAGCGCAGCGACGGCGTCGGCGGCGTCGCCGGCCGGCACGGTGCCCATCACGTCCTCGGTGTGGGCGTCGATCACCTCGATGGTGCCCTGCCCCTGCGGCGCGCGCCAGGCCCCGTCGATGTACAGCTCGCGGCGTTCGATCATGCCGCGAAGTTACTGCACACCATCTCTCGAAAGTAACTCGACTCACCAAGTTGGCGCTGAGGTGCGGTCCTGCCGCATGTCACCGCCAACTTGCGGTTGGTCAGGCGCCGACGGCGTGGCGGGCGGCGAGGTAGCCGAACACCATCGCCGGGCCGATCGTGCCGCCGGGGCCCCAGTAAGCCTGGCCGCTCGGCGCGGCGATGCAGTTGCCGGCGCCGTACAAGCCGGGGATCGGTTGGTCATCGGTGGCACTCAGCACCTGCGCGTCGGCGTTGATCACCGGGCCGCCCTTGGTGTCCAGCGCGCCGGGGCCGACGATCAGGCCGTAGTACGGCCCGGTGGAGGAGAGCGGGGCGAGGCAGGGTGAGGGCAGTCCCGGGCGCGGCGTGCCGCCCCACGTCTGCTCGATCTGCGACTCGCCGCGGTGGAAGTCCGGGTCGATGCCGAGCGCGGCGTTGGCGTTGAACCGCTCGATGGTGGCGCGCAGATTGGCCTCGAAGTCGTCGGCCAGCTCCAGCCCGCCGGTGAACTCGGCGAGGGTCGTGAGGCGGCGGCGGAAGTCGGCCGCCAGACCCTCCAGCGTGTCGGCCTTCGCCACGAACGGCAGGGGCTCCTCGCCCGGCAGCGGGACAGGCCAGCGGAATCGGGAGAACTCGGTGTTGTCCACCACCGCCTGGTCCCAGATCATGAACAGCAGCAGGTTCGGGTACTCGTAGCGGCTCGGGTCCCACACGGCGTGGATGGTGCCGCGGTCGTTGTAGACGGCCTTCTCGTTCACCACCCGCACGCCGTGCTTGTTGACCTGCAGCATGCTGTCGCCGTGGGGGTTGTAGACGTCCTTGATCGTGGACGGCACGGTGACGGCGTGCTCCACGGCTACCTGGTCCCACCAGGCGTGGCTCATGTTGCCGAGCTTGGCGCCGGCCTCGATGCCGATGCGCACGAAGCCGCCCGTGGCGCTCTCCGCCGCGGCGCCGCCCAGCACCGGGCCGCGCAGGTAGGTGAAGCGGTAGTCGGCGTTGTGGATGAAGCCGCCGCTGCCGAAGATCACGCCCTTGCGGGCGCCGATGATGATCGTGCGGGTGCCGGTGCGGGCCTCCACGCCGACCACCCGTCCGTCGTCGTCACGCACCAGGTGGCGCACCTCGGTGCCGAGCCGCAGTTGAGCTCCGTGGGCGACCGCGCCGTCCACCAGCATCTCGGCGAGGATCTGGCCGCCCGTGGGGTCGATGCCGCGACGGTGGCCCTCGGGGAAGACGGGCTCGCACACCCGGCCGACCCCGTCGCGACCCTCCGGTAGGTCGGCGTAGTAGTCGGGGTACGGCACATGGCGGAAGCGCAGGGCGCCGGCGTCGCGCAGGTGGCTGATGGCCTCGCTGCCGTGGTCGTAGAACGCCTCGATGAGACGCAGGTTGTTCTCCGGCAGGCCGAGCGTCGGGTGGCCGGGGCGGTACTTGGTGGGGAAGGCACTGCGGGCCATGTAGGCGACTGCCTGGTCCCGCGGGTCGTCCAGGCCCATCTCCTGCATCATCGGGTTGTTCGGCCCCCAGAAGACGCCGCCCGACTTGTCGGTGGTGCCGCCGACCCAGTCGGTCTTCTCCAGGATCGCCACGGTCGCGCCGAGCGATGCGGCGGTCGCAGCCGCTGCGCTGGCGGCCGCCGCTGCCGACCACGACGACGTCGACCACGTCGTCCCACTCGTCGCCGTACTCGTACACGTGTGCCTCCCCGACCCCGCCGCACCGGCTCGATTGAACCGGAGGCGGTGTCAAGTAACTAAGGTTAGGCCCGGCCCGGTCCCCGGGTGAAAGGACTGCCGATGGACGCCGAGTATCTCGCCCGCTTCCGCGAGCGCCAGGCCTACGAGACGGATCGCCCGCGCCCCCGCCCGGGTTCCCGAAGCTGCCGCCGTTGCCGCTCGGCCGGTACATCGACCCCGAGTTCTTCGAGCTGGAGCAGGACCGGCTGTTCCGCCGCTCGTGGCTCTACGCCGCGCACGACAGCGACCTGCCGGAGGTCGGCAGCTACCGGCTGGTGGACATCCTCGGTGCGGCCATCCTGCTGGTGCGTGGCACGGACGGGGAGGTGCGGGCGTTCTTCAACGCCTGCCGCCACCGTGGCGCGCCGGTGGTCAGCGGCGGGTGCGGCACGGCCCGCATGCTGGTCTGCCAGTACCACTCCTGGGGGTACGACCTGGAGGGCAAGTTGCAGCGGGTGCCCGACGAGCGCGACTTCCCCGGGCTGGTGAAGGACGACCTCGGCCTGCCGCCGGTGCGCTGCGAGCGGTGGGGCGGCTGGTGGTTCGTCAACCTCGACGCCGATGCGGTGCCGTTGCTGGAGTGGCTGGACCCGCTGCCCCGGCTGCTCGACGACATCGCCTCGTCGCCGGTGCGGGTGATCGACACCAAGACCGTGGAGCTTGGCTGCAACTGGAAGATCCTCGCCGAGGGGTTCCTCGAGGTGTACCACGCCCGCACGATCCACCCCACGACGGTGGCGCCGACGCTGGACACCCGCGGCACGGTGATCTCGCTGTTCGAGCACGGCCACCAGAACATGCTCTCCCCGGTGAAGGAGGGCACCCGCGGCGACAGCCGGGAGACGCTGCGCACGCTGGAGCACGTGCCCGCAGTCTTCCGCGAGCCGATCCAGCCGGCGCACGGCATCTTTCCCAACATCATCTCGCCGCTCGACGCCCGCGGCTTCCCGTTCCTCGTGTTCTGGCCGCTGGCGATCGACCGCACCCGCCTGGACATCGTCTGGTTCGCCGCCGACTGGGGCGAGGGCGAACTGCCGGGCAAGGACGTCTGGCAGAAGCGCCTCGACCGCTTCGACGTGCTGATGGAGGAGGACTACCGCAACCTGGTCCCCATCCAGCGCAGCATGGAGTTCGCCGCACACGGCGGGCAGGTCGTCAACTACCAGGAGCGCCGCATCTGGCACGTCCACGCCTGGATCGACAAGGTCATCGGCGCCGACCGGGTGCCCGAGCACCTGCGGGTCCCTGACCTGCTGTCCGACTGGGTCGAGAAGTTCTAAGTTCCCCCGCCACGCCGGCGACCAACTCACAGGAGTACGTGATGTCTGACAAGTGGATCATCGATACGGAGACCAGCCCGCGGCTGCCCGTGTACACCAGGATGAACGCCAACGACGTGCTGTCCGACCCGATCTCGCCGCTGGGCGCGTCGATGTGCTGGATCCCGCACATCTTCCGTGGCTGGTGCACGGGGTACGCGCTCACCGGCGCGTTCGGCAACGACGACTTCGCCCACCCGAACGGCTCCGGCGGGTTCTTCTACGGCTACCTCTACGTGAACCTCTCCGCCACCCGCCTGTTCGCACTGCGCGCCGGCGTGGGCGTGGAGACCGCTGACGCCATCTGGTTCGGTGGTCACCCCGACCTGCCGCCCTACGTCCCCCAGCCGGGCGACGACGACCCGTCGTTCGGCCCGAAGGTGGCCGAGTTCTCGGCCTGGGCGATGAGCGCCCCCGACTACCCGGACATCGAGGAGGAGAAGCGGATCGGCCTCGAGCTGCGTGCCCAGCGGCCCGACTTCTCCACGCTCGGCGACGCCTCGCTGGTGGCTCGCGCCCGAGCGGTGCTGCAGTACGAGCGGCTGATGTGGCGCGGCGAGACCATTGGTGGTGTGGGCGGCTCCATCGGCCCGGGTGCCTTGGCCCAACTGCTGGCCGGCGCCGACCCGACCCTCGTCATCCGCCTGTCGTCGGGGGCCGGCGACGTGGACTCGGCAGCCCCGGCGTTCGCGATGTGGAACCTTTCGCGCCTGGTGCGCGCCGATGCCTCGCTCGGCGCCGAGTTCGACCGGGGTCTCGAGGGCCTCCGCGAGCGGGTGCGCACCACCCACCCGGCGTTCAGCGACGCGTTCGAGCAGTTCCTCTACGAGTTCGGCTACCGCGGCCCGAACGAGTGGGACATGGGCAGCGACGTGTGGGAGACCAAGCCCACGCTGCCGCTGGCGATGATCGAGCGCATGCGTCTGCTCGACGAGGATCAGTCGCCGCAGGCGCGTGCCGCCGAGCAGCGCAAGCTGTTCGACGCCGCGGTGGCGGAGGCCCGGGCGTTCATCGGCGACAACGACGAGGGGCAGGCCCTGCTGGACATGGCCGTGAAGTCGATGCACCGCTTCGCCGGGTACCGCGAGCGCGGCAAGGCGAACTGCGTGCGCGTCGTCCACGAGGCCCGCATGGCGATGGCCGAGGTCGGCCGCCGCATGGCCGAGCGTGGCCAGCTCAACAAGGCCAGCGACATCTTCCTCGCCCTGGACGAGGAGCTGGACAGCCTGCAGCTCGACCCGATGTGCCTGAAGGAGCGCCTCGCCGAGCGGGAGGTGGAGTGGAAGCAGCTGTTCGGTCTGGACATCCCGATGTTCATCGACTCCACCCAGCCGGTGCCGCCCGTGTCCTCCCTGAAGTACCTCACGTCGAAAGAGGTCGAGGTGGCGAAGGTGGGCGATGTGCTGAGCGGTGGCGCCTCGTCGGCGGGCACCATCCGCGGCCGCGCCTGCGTGGTGCTCAGCCCCGATGCCGCCGGCGACCTGGAGCCCGGCGACATCCTCGTCGCGCCGCAGACCGACCCGTCGTGGACCCCGCTGTTCGTCGTGTCGGGCGCCGTGGTCGTGGACGTGGGCGCGCCGAACAGCCACGCGATGATCGTCAGCCGCGAGCTGGGCATCCCGTGTGTGGCCGGCGTCTACGACGCCACGCGGCGCATCCCCAACGGCGCGACCATCGAGGTCGACGGCGCGGCCGGCACGGTCACCATCCTCGAGGTGTAGGGCGTGACCGGCCGACTGCTGGCGGTCACCGGCGGCCATCGTGTCGACATGGCGGACTTCACCGCCATGCTCGACGCGGTCTGCGCCGAGCGTGGCTGGGTCTGGGCCCACGCCCTGCAGCCGGAGGCCCAGCGGTGGCTGCGGGAGGACCTGGCAGGGGAGTGGGACGCGGTCCTGCTGCACGACATCCCCGGCCTGCGGCTGGCCCGCGGCCGGATGCCCGAGCCGTTCGGGCCGTCCGCCGATCAGGCGGCCGCGCTGCTGGGGCTGCTGCGCGCCGGGCAGGGGCTGGTGGTCACCCACCACGCGCTGGCGGCGTGGCCGGCCTGGGATGCGTGGGCCAACGCGGTCGGGGGGCGCTACCTGTATGCGCCGGGCACGCTGCGAGGCGTGGAGGTGCCGGCGTCGGGGTACCGGATGGCGGTGCACCACGTGGACGTGCTGGCGCCGTCGCACCCGGTCTGCGCGGGGGTCGAGGGCTTCGAGGTGGACGACGAGCTGTACCTGTGCCCGGTCCACGAGGAGGACGTTCAGCCCTTGCTGGCCACGACTGCGTCGATGGATCCTTCGCTGTTCATCGACACGGTGCGGGTGCTGACCGAGGGCCACGAGCACGCCTGCCCGCCCGGCCCGACCGGCAGCCGCGTCGTCGGCTGGGTGAAGGCCGCGCTGAACAGCCCCGTCGTCTACCTCCAGCCCGGCCACGGCCCGGAGACCATGCGGCACCCGATGTACCGCCGCCTGCTGGGCAACGCGATCGAGTGGGTCGCGTCCACGGACGCGCACGCCTGGGCCCGCGCCAACCCCGCCGAGGTCGAGTAGCGGCCGTTCTGCGGTCCGGAATCGCGCACTTCCCGCAACGATCCAGCCCCAGTCTCAGGAATGGCGAGAATCAGCCCCAGAATGCCCGCGGTACGGGGTCAGGCCATGAGGGGTTCGATGGTGACGCGGGTGGGGACGCGGAGGAAGTAGCTGGGGGCGTAGGCGCCGTCGTTGTCGTCGCTGAGGGTGAACGACCGCACCCGACGGGTCAGCTCCTCCAGGGCCACGCGGGTCTCCATGCGGGAGAGCGGGGCGCCGAGGCAGTAGTGGTTGCCGAAGCCGAAGGCGATGTGCTCGTTGACGTGCTCGCGGTCGGGGCGGAACTCCTCGGCGTCGGCGCCGAACACGGCCTCGTCGCGGTTGGCCGACATGTAGGTGATGATCACCCGTGACCCGGCGGGGATAGCGACCCCGCCAAGCTCCGTGTCCGTGGCAGCGATCCGCCAGATGGCGCCGTTGGGGCTGGCGTGGCGGAGGGCCTCCTCGATCACGAGGGGGATGCGCTCGGGCTCCCGCTGGAGGCGTGCCCACTCATCCGGACGCTCGCCGAGCAGGCGCATCAGGTCGCCCAGCAGCGCGGCGGTGGTCTCGTTGCCGGCCACCAGGATCATCTGCAGGATGCGCAGCATCTCGGCCATGTCCAGCGGGCGGCGGTCGGTCACCTCCGGGTCGTCCTCCTCGATGGTGGCGGTGAGGATGTGGGTGAGCAGGTCGTCCTGCGGCTCCGTGCGGCGGCGGTCCAGCTCCGCCTCGAAGTAGCGCTGGAACTCGTTGATCGCCCGCTCGCTGCGCAGCAGGCCGTCCAGCGAGATGTCCGTGCCGATGGCCGAGGCGGTGAGGTCGCTCCACTCCTTGAACTTCTGCATGTCGCGGTCGGGCACGTTCAGCGCGTTGGCGACGGCGCGCACGGGGACCGGGTTGGCGAACTGGGTCATGAACTCCACGCGGCCGGTGGCGGCCAGCGACTCCGCCCAGCCGTCGATCAGTTCGGTCACGATCGCCCGCACGGCGGGCTCGAACCGGGCCACCGCGTGTGGCGTGAACGACCGGGCGACCAGGCGGCGGTAGCGGGTGTGCGCGGGCGGGTCGGTGGTGAGCAGGACCTCCGACCGCGGGTACCCCTCGGCGATCACCGCGTCCAGTTGCTCGCGCCAGTCCGCCGGCACAGGTCGCCCGGCGCGGCCGAAGCGGGAGGAGAACACCAGCGGCTGGCGCAGCACCTCCATCACATGGTGGTGGCTGGTGACCACGAAGGCGCCGGCCTCGGCACTCCACGCCACCGGTGCCTTGTGGCGCGCCTGGGCCATGTGCGGGTACGGGCAGGCCATGACCTCGGCGTCGAACGGGTTGAACGACATGGTGCGAGTTCACCACGTCGACGCCCACGCGTGCGAAGGGACTTAGGTCCCTGGCTCCCTCCGGGGGCAGTTTCTATATTCCGACTACAACTACACAGGGGGTTGAGATGAGGACCCGTATCCATCCGTTGAGCGGGGCGAAGTACGACGTGCGTGAGGACGGCCTGCTCGACATCACGGACAAGCACGGCGTCAGCGGCGTGTTCGACGCCGAGGGCCGGTGGGTCAGCGGCGACCTGCACCACTGCGACCCGCAGCTCTGCGGCTGGTTGGCCGGCCCGCAGCTGCCGGCGGGTGTTCCCGGCAACCCCAAGGACTTCCCGGTACCGGTCGAGTAAGTCGCCGAGCGAGTGAGAAAGAGGAACCACCCATGAGCCAGACGCTCGACGCCACCACCCAGGGCGCTCTGTACCAGGAGCTGCTCGACAACGACTCCCGCCCCGTGCCCGTGGTGCTGCGCAAGCAGTCGCCGATGGGCGACGGTTCGATGACCGTGCCGGTCACCCGCTACACCGACCCCGCCTTCCACAAGGCCGAGGTCGAGAAGGTGTGGAAGAAGGTCTGGCAGATGGCCTGCCGGGAGGAGGACATCCCCGAGGTCGGCGACCACATCCCGTACGAGATCGCCGGCATCCAGGTGCTCGTGGTGCGCTCCGCGCCCGACACCATCAAGGCGTTCCGCAACATCTGCCTCCACCGCGGCCGCACCCTGAAGGAGTACCCCGGCCGGGCGGAGGAGTTCCGCTGCCCGTTCCACGGCATCGCCTGGAACCTGGACGGCAGCCTGAAGCATGTGCCCTGCAAGTGGGACTTCCCGCAGGTGCCGGACGAATGGCCGCTGCCCAGCGTCAACGTCGGCACCTGGAACGGCTTCGTGTTCGTCAACCTGGACCCGAACTGCGCCCCGCTGGCCGACCACATCGGCGAGCTCGACGAGCACTTCGCCACCTGGGACCTCGCCAACCGCTACAAGGCCGTGCACGTGGGCAAGATCCTGCGCTGCAACTGGAAGCTGGCGCAGGAAGCGTTCATGGAGAGTTACCACGTGGTGGCCACGCACCCGCAGCTGCTGGCCGGCATGGGCGACACCATCACCCAGTACGACTGCTTCGGCAACTTCGCCCGCGGCCTGACGCCCAACGGCGTCACCAGCACGCACGTCCGCTGGCAGCCCACCGAGCAGGAGATGATCGACGCGCTCACCGACCGCACCCTGGACATCGACGAGCTGATCCATGTGCCCGAGGGCCAGAAGTCGCGCACCGTGCTGGCGGAGCACCGCCGGGCGGCGCTCGCCGAGACCATCGGCGTGGACGAGGCCAACAAGGTCACGGACGCGGAGCTGTGCGACAGCATCGTCTACACCCTGTTCCCCAACTTCCACCCCTGGGGCTCCTACAACCGGATCGTCTACCGCTTCCGTCCGTACGGCAACCACCACAACCTGTCGATCATGGAGTGCATGATCCTCAACCCGTTCAAGGGCAAGCGGCCGAAGGCAGCCCCGCTGAAGATGCTCGGGGTGGACGACGACTGGACCGACGCGTTCGAGCTCGGGCTCCTCACCCGGGTGTTCAACCAGGACGTCTACAACCTGCCAAAGGTGCAGCAGGGTCTGGAGAGCGGTGCCATCGACGAGGTGGTCTTCGCCCGCTACCAGGAGACCAAGATCCGCTGCATCCAGACCGAGCTGATGCGCTGGATCGACGCCGAGTAGCGGCCGACCCGGTACTCTCGGGTCATCGACGCTGCCGCTGCCGCCCCCCGACGCCCTGCCCATCGCCCTTCGCGCCGCAACTCGGTGATCGAGGGGGCGATGGGGCTGTTCGCCACCTTCCCGGTGGAGGAAGTCACCGTGCTGGACATCGCCAGCGCGGTGGACATGACGCCGGCGGCCGTCTACTACCACTTCGCCAGCAAGGAGCAGATCCTGCTGGAGGGGATGGAGGCGTTCGCCGAGCAGATGCTGGCGGAGATGCGCGGCCATCTGCCCGCCAAGGGCGACAAGGAGGGCGTGCGCAACCTGGTGGCCCACATGCTCACGTGGGTGCAGCGGCACCGCACGGCGGCTTCCGTCTACTTCGTGGGCTCGGTGGGCCTGAACCTGTTGGTGGAGGCGCTGCGCCGCGAGACCCGGCTGGAGATGGTTTCGCTGCTGGGCGACGCCACCAAGGCGGCACGGGGCAAGCTGTCGCCGGCGGAGGTCGGGGTCATCGGCGTGGCGCTGGTGTCCGTGCTGGAGACCGCCGCGGCATCGGCCCTGAACCAGGACGTCGCCTACCGCGGCATGGGGTCGCGCCGCTTCGTGGACGAGGTGAAGCGCCTCGCCGACCGGGTGGCCGGCATCGAGCCGGTCTGAGCCGCCGACCGCCGGACTAGTTGCGCTTGCTGTCCGGCAGGCGCATCAGGTGGTTGCCGTTGTCCACCGGGATCACCTGGCCGGTGATCGAGCTGGAGAGGTCGCTGGCCAGCCACAGGGCCACGTTGGCGCAGTCGTCCACGGTGGTCACGCGGCGCAGGGCCGACTCGTTGATGTAGGCCTCGGTGATCGGGGTCTCGCCGCTCATGTCAACACGGGCGTCGTCCACCGGCGTCAGGCCGCCGAAGTCGTTCATCGCCGTCGGCACGAACGTCGGGGCGAGCGCGTTCACCCGCACGCCGTCGGCGCCGAACTCGCGGGCGGCGATCTTGGTGACGAAGTTGATGCCCGCCTTGCTGCCGGAGTAGGCCGAGTGCTTCACCGGCACGAGGATCGCCGTGGTGGAGGTGATGTTGACCAGCGAGCCGCCCGTGCCCTGGTCGGCGATGTACGCGCCGAAGTGCTTCATGAACCAGAAGGCACCCCAGAAGTCCACCTTCGTCACGGTCTCCAGCATCTCCGGCGTCATGTCGCGGATGTACGACTTCATGTTGAGGCCGGCGGAGTTGATGGCGATGTCGATCCCGCCCATCGTCTCGGCGGCGAAGTCCACCAGGGCCTTCACGTCGTCGTGCTCGCCGACGTCGCATCGGCAGGCGTGCGCGCCGGTGGACTGGGCCAGGCGTTCCAGGTTGTCGATGCGGCGGGCGGCGACCACCTGCTGGGCGCCGTGCTCGGCGAACAGCTCGGCGATGCGCCAGCCGATGCCGCTCGATGCGCCGAGGATGACGACACGCTTGTTTTCCAGAAGACCCATGCCGACAGAGTAGTTTCTTTGCATCGTCTCCTGAAAGCGACGTTGCCGATGCCCCGCAACCTCACACAACTGGACGAATGGCCGCGTCACCAGACGCTGGACACGTTCGACATGGTGGCCAGCGACAGCGAGCGCTGGAGCGACGGCTCGTGGATCTGCGTGGGCGACCCGGCGGGCACCTGCCATCTGATCACCGCCCTGCGCTGGTACCCGAACACCAATGTGGTGGACGGCTACGCCATCGTCGCCCTGGACGACGGCCGCCAGTACAACCTGCGGGTCAGCCGGCGGATGCGCCCGGCCATCGACGACCTGTCGTGCGGGCCGCTGTGGATGCGGATCGTCGAGGGCCTGCGGGTGCTGGAGCTCGGCGCCGCCCCCAACGAGTCGGGCATCGAGTTCGACCTGCGGTGGGACGGCTTCAGCCCGTGCTTCGACGAGACCTCGGGCATCCGCCGGTACCAGGACGGCCGGGTGGTGCGCGCCCGGAGCAACTTCGTCCAAGTCGGCAACGTCAGCGGCACCATCACGGTGCACGGCCGCCGCTTCGACGTGGGCTCCTCGTGGGTCGGCGCCCGCGACCACTCGTGGGGCATCGGCGACACGGGCAACGGCAACCAGCGCGGGTTCGCCGCGCCCACCGGTGGCCCTGCGTCCGCCCATCAGGGCGCGACCCTCCGCCACTTCGGGCTGCGCCACTTCACGTTCGTGCGCTTCCCAACCCGCTCGGTGTTCTTCCGCTTCCACCACGCGGCGGACGGGCGGATCAGCGACGACCACAGCTGGGTCGACTACCCCTACGGTTCGGGCCGAGAGGGCTGGGGGTACGTCTCCAAGGAGGTCGAGTCCGTCGAGTTCGTGGAGGGGCGGCGGCGGATCGCCCGCTCCGTGGTGCGCCTCGGCCGGCCCGACGGCGGGTTCGACCGGTTCGCCATCCGCCCGGTCAGCCGGCCGTTGTACATGAAGGGCGGCGGCTACTGGGACGGGTTCGACGACGGGCTCGGGCGGGGCGTGTACCGCGGCGAGTTGACGGTCGAGCACGACGTGTGGGACGTGTCGCACCCCACGGTGGTGCGCGACCTGGCGGGTGAGGTGGTGCCGCAGCGGAACGGTGCGTGGGCGGAGGAGATCGCCGTGTTCGAGAACCTCGACGACCCCACCGAGGTGGGGCTGGGCGAGTTCGAGGGCGTGGTCGGTGGCCCGTACCCGGGCGTCACCGAGGAATAGACCGAGGACGAGGAGGAACGGCAGATGGCCATCACCCAGCGAGAGATCGACTGCGCGCGGGACCTGTTCAACATCGGGTGGTCTGGCGACGACCCCTACGGCCCCACCCGCTACATGACCGAGGACGTGCAGATGCGCGACATCGCCATGAAGACCGGGCCGGAGGCCATCACCGGCCACGAGGCCATCGCCAACCGCTGGCGGCACGTGGCGGGCCGGATGCGCCTGCCGGTGGAGGACGTCTTCGTCGGGGTGGACGGCGACAGCATCGTGGTGCAGTGGTTCGTCTACGTGAAGATCGTCGAGGGCGAGCACGCCGGGCGGTGGGACATGGGCGAGGGCAACAGCCTGTTGTACTTCCGCGACGGGCTGGTGTCGCTGGAAGTGGACTTCTGGCACGGCCGGCAGGGCAAGTGCGACGACTGGGAGGCCCACTTCGCCGCCCGCCAGGCGCTGGGCAAGGCCCGCCGCGGCGGGGTCAGCGGCTTCTGGGTGCCGGAGGCCTAGGGCGATGACGCTGCCCGTGCTGCCCGAGGTGGAGACGATCCTGGCCAACTCGGCGCAGGTGCTGCGCGACGTGGTGCTGCCCGACCTGACCGACGAGTGGCCGCGCAACTGCGCGCGCGTCATCGCCGGGGCGCTGGACTACGCGATCGGCCTGTTGAAGGAGGACCGCGCCGCCGAGTACCGGGCGGAGTTGGAGGTTGCCCTGCGGGGTGTGGCCGCCGAGGTGCAGGGCGAGGGCTCGCCGTTCGAGCGGGCCTCGGCCGCGCTGGTGTGGTCGCGGGAGCACGACGGGCCCGAGGCAGAGGCAGTGCGGGCCGTGCTGCACCCGGTGCTGGCCGCCCAGATGGACCGTGAGGCCGCGGCGTCGGAGCCGCTGCTGACGGCGTTGCACGTGGCGATGCGCGGGACGGACCAGAAGTGAGCGACGTCGCAGTGGCCCTGGCGCCCACGCCGGAACGCTTCGCCGCCTATCTCTCGGAGGCGATGAACCAGCCGGTGCTGGTGAACGCCCAGCGGCGGGTGGCGATGGGGCAGTCGCGGGCGATGTACCTGCTGGACGCAGTGGTGGGCGGGGTGCCGCAGACGCTGGTGGCCCGGGTGGAGCAGAGCGGCCTGCTGGGCAGCGACTCCACGCTGGAGGTGCCGGTGATGCAGGCGCTGTTCCGTGCCGGCTACCCGGTGGCGGAGATCCTGGCCTACGAGCCGACGGGCTCGGTCGTCGGCCAGCCGTTCTTCGTGATGGCGTTCGTCGAGGGGATCTCGAAGGAGGACCTCTCGACGCTGGACGACTACGTCCGCCTGCTGCACCAGCTGCACCAGTACGACCCTGATTCGATCGGGCTCGGGTCGCTGCCGAAGCCGCCGCTGCCCAAGGGGCCGGCGCTGGACCAGGTGGACCGGTGGGACCGCACGTACCGCAGCGGGCTGATGGGCGAGCCGTCGCCGCTGGTGGAGGAAGCCATCGCCTACCTGCGCCGCCACGCGCCGGACAGCGACCGGCTGTGCATCGTCCACGCCGACCCCGGCCCGGGCAACTACATGTACGTCGGTTCGACCATCACGGCGGTGGTGGACTGGGAGTTCACCCACCTCGGCGACGAGTACGACGACTGGGCGTACCTCATCTACATGCGCGGCCGCCGCGTGCGGTCGCCGGAGGAGTGGATCGCCCGCATCCGCGAGGTGGTCGGGGTGGAGATCGACCCGGAGCGCCTGCGCTACTGGCGGGCCGTGAAGCACCTGATGGGTGTGGCCATCGACCAGACGGCGACGCGCTTGTACGCCGAGCGGGTGGAGACGGCGCCGAACCTGCTGGCCATCGGTACGGCGATCCACCTGTCCGCCCTGCAGATGCTCTACAAGGCCGTCCTCGCCGGGTAGCCGCGCCGGCGGTCGAGGCACTGGACGGCCGGCCGCGCCGCAGGTGCACAGGTTGGCCCCGTTCACGTCAGTTCGTTTTCGATTCCATCGCCTCGGTCGGCCAGGTCGTCGCCGGGGCTCGAGCAGGGGGTCGGAGGTCCGAGACCGAATCGAAATCGGAATGAAGTGAAACGGGGCGCTGGTGAAGGCCCGGACCGGGGCGTCGACGGGCCGCCGCTGAGCGGCCGACCGTCAGCCGCGCACGCCCTCGCCTTGCGGCGGCAGGGAGTGGCCGTTGCCGGCGCTGACCCCGCCGTCCACCGGCAGGGCCACGCCGGTGATGAAGCTGGCCTCGGGAGAGGCGAGGAAGACGATGGCCGCGGCCACCTCGTCCGGGTCGCCCCAGCGCTGCATCGGGATCATCCGCCGCAGCCCCTCGCCCACGTCGGTGCCGAGGTGCTTGTCCGTCATCCCGCTCCGCACCGGGCCGGGGCAGATGGCGTTGACCCTGATGCGGTCCAGCGCCAGGTCGATCGACGCCGACCGCACCAGGTTCAGCACGGCCGCCTTGGTGGTGTTGTACGGCCAGCGGCCCTTCTCGCCACCCAGCCCCGCGGTGGACGCCGTCACCACGATCGACCCGCCCCCACCCGACCGCATCGGGGCGATCGCGGCGCGGATGCCGAGCGCCACGGCCCGTACGTTCAACTGGTAGCAGCGGTCCAGCACGGCCATGTCCAGCGTCTCCAGCGGACCCGACCCGGGGATGCCGGCATTCAGCACGCTGACATCCAACCGCCCGAACCGCTCCACACAGGCTGCGACCATCGCCGCGTTGACGCCCTCGTCGGTGACGTCGCCCGCCATCGGCATGACGGGCGCACCCTCCGGCACCCAGCCGAAGTTGTCCGTCGTCAGGTCGACGGCCACCACGCCGTAGCCGCGCTCCACCAGCATTTCCACGGTGGAGCGGCCGATGCCGGAGGCCCCACCGGTGACGATCGCCGCCCGCTGCACGCCAGCCGCGCCCATCGTCAGACCTCCCACTCCGTGTCCAGCCGCACCAGCGCCTTGCCGACGTTGCCACCCTTCAGCATCCCGAGGAACGCCTCGACGGCATGGTCGATGCCGTCGGTGACCGTCTGCCGGTTGACGACCTCGCCGCTGCGCAGCCAGCCGGCGACGGTGCGCTCGAACTCCGGTCGCATGTCCTCGTGGTCGCGGACGATGAAGCCGCGCAGGGTGATCCGCCGCAGCACCGCCTCGATCAGCCGGTTGATGTCGTAGCTGCGCGACGACGAGTCGAACTGGGAGATCATCCCGCACAGCGCCACATGGCCGCCGATGTGCATCGCGTTGATGGCCGCGACCAGCTGCTCGCCGCCGACGTTGTCGAAGTAGACGTCGATGCCGTCGGGTGCCACACGGGCCAGGCCCTCGGCCGCCCGCTCGGCCCGGTAGTCGAACGCGTCGTCGTAGCCGAGCTCCTCCACGAGCATCCGCACCTTCTCCGCCCCGCCGGCGCTGCCCACCACACGGGACGCCCCGAGCAGCTTGGCGAAGCGCCCGGCCGCGCTGCCCACCGCCCCCGCCGCGGCGCTGATGAACACCACGTCGCCAGCCTTCATCTCGCCGGTGCGCTGCAGGCCGACCCATGCGGTGAACCCGGTCTGCCCGAGCACGCCCAGCCAGGAGCCGGCGGGCGCGGCGTCGGTGTCCACCACGGTGGCCGTCGAGGCATCGATGACCGCATGGTCGCGCCACCCCATCCGGTGTCGCAGCACGGTCCCAGGGGCGAAGCCCTCACCCGCCAGCACGACGCCGATCGCCGAGCCGTCCAGCGGCTGGCCGATCTCGAAGTTCGTCGTGTATTGCTTCTCCGAGGTCTCCAGGCGACCGCGCATGGAGGGGTCCACGCTCATCACGATGTTGCGCAGCAGCACCTGGCCCGGCTGCAGGGCGGGGATCGGCCATTCCTCGACGGCGAAGTCCGAGGCGACCGGGCCGTCGGGGCCGGGGCGGCCCTGGAGGGTGACGAGGCGGGTGGAGGTGGGCAGCATGGGGTCTCCTTCGGGGTCAGCCGAACTCGGGGAGGAGCGAGAGGCAGTCGAGGTCGAGGATGGCCGCGGCGGACCGCGACACCATCGCGACGGTCATCTGGGTGCCGCGCTCCGATGTGGCGTCCAGCGAGCCGGCGATGACGATGGGGTAGAGCCAGCAGTAGAGGACGGCGCGGCGGTAGTCCGCCCACACCTGGTCGGCGGTTCCGGCGTCGATGCCGCGGGCCGCGAGCCCGTTGCGCCAGCGCTCCACCATTGCCCGCTCGTGGGTCCGCCGCAGCTCGACCTCGAGGTTCTGCGAGAGGAAGAAGGCGACGTCCTGGATGCCCCGGCCGCGCAGGGCGCCCTGCCAGTCCAGCGTGACCACCTTCGGGTGCTCCGGGCGGGTGCCGAGCATCAGGTTGTCCAGGCGGAAGTCGCTGTGGATCAGCGTGATCGGCGCCGTGCCGAGGTGGGCCTGCATCGCCGCGAACGCAGCGACGATCGACGGGCCGGCGGCCTGCATCTCCGCCGGCACGGCATGGCCGATCTTCTCCAGCATCAGCGGCCAGCAGGCCTCCGCCGCCTGGCACAGGGGGTCGCCGTTGACCGGCCCGTTGACGTGCGGGGCGAAGTCGAACTCCGGCCCGTCGACGGAGTTCCAATAGGTCGAGTGCAGTTTCACCAGCTCGTCCATGCACGCCTCGGCGTCCGCCACGGAGCACCCCGCGACCTGGTCGCCGGTGCGCAGGTGCCCAAGGTCTTCCATCAGCAGGACGAAGGCGTCGTCGTCGTCGATCTCCGCCGCGTAGACCACGGGGAGTGCCATGCCGGTGGCGGCCGCAGCGTCCCGGTAGAAGAGGACTTCGCGGCGGTAGACGCCGAACCGCAGGCCGACCTCGCGGTTCTGCTCCGACGCCGCCCAGAACTTGATAATCAAGGACTTCGGACCGTCGCCGCGCCCGTAGGTGAGGTGCAGGCGCTGCAGTTCGGCAAGCAGTCCGTGCACCTCGCCGAGGCCCTCGGGGCGGAAGGCGGCCACCTCCGCGTCCACTCCCTCGGCCTGCAACCGAAGGGTCAGCCACGTGGCCGTGACCTCGGCGAGCGAGCGGGGTGAGGAGGCGTCGGACACCCCGGTGATGCTAGCCACTCGGGACCTTCGCCCCTAGTTCCGGAGGGCCGAAGTGCGGCTCCATACAGTGAACTCAATCTCAAGTAAGTACATGTAGGGGGACGTACCCATGCCCGCCACTCCGCTCACCGACGTCGCCCAGCGCCTGCTGGCCAACGTGGAACAGGACCACGGCGATCTTGCGCCCGGCATCATGCGGTTGCCGACCACCAACTACACCGACCCGGCGATGTACCAGCGGGAGATCGAGCAGATCTTCCACAAGGTGCCGCTGGCGGTCGCGCTCACGGTGGACATCCCCAACGCCGGCGACTACCTGGCGTACGACATCGCCGGCCGGGCCATCGTCGTGGTGCGCGGTGACGACGGCGTGGCCCGTACGTTCGTCAACGCCTGCCGCCATCGTGGTGCACCCGTGGTGTGCAACGGCGCCGGCACCGCCCGGCGGATGACCTGCCGGTACCACGCGTGGGTGTTCGACACGAAGGGCAGCCTGGTGGGCCTGCCCCAGCGCGAGCAGTTCGGCGACATCAGCGACCTCGGCGACATGGGCCTCCTGCAACTGCCCACGGCAGAGCGCGTGGGCATCGTGTTCTCCGTGCTGACCCCCGGTGCCACGATGGACATCGACGAGTGGCTGGGTGAGATGCAGGGTGCGCTGGCACTGCTGGAACTGGAGAAGGTCTACCCGCACACCACCACGACGTCGCTGCCCAGCGGCAACTGGAAGAGCACCGCTGACGGCTACCTCGACGGCTACCACATCGGCTTCCTGCACTCCTCCAACCTCGGCCTGAAGCAGGTGAACAACCGCAACACCTGGGACCTCTTCGGCCCCCACGTGCGGCTCGGCTTCGCCAACAAGACGATCGTCGCCCAGAAGGGTCAGCCGGTGGAGACGTGGGACCTGCCGGACGTGATGAGCCTCGTGCACTACGTCTTCCCCAACGTCTCCATCTCCGGCCAGCCGGGCCGGGCCACGATGGTCAGCCGCCTGCTGCCCGGCCCGTCCGTCTCGGAGGCGACGGTGGTGCAGTTCCACTACAGCCGGGAGCCGCTGGACTCGCCGGACAAGGTGCAGGCGATGGAGACCCGGCGCAAGCTCTACGCGGCGATCACCGGCGACGAGGACTTCGACACGGTCATCGACATCAACCGCACGATCCCCGGCATGTGCGGGGCGGACTTCGTGTTCGGCCGCAACGAGAGCGGCAATCAGAACCTGCACACCTGGGTGGCCACGCTCACCGCCTGAGCACGTCGGGGTTGCCCTCACTCCAGGTCTGCTGCAGGGTGCGGTGGCTGATGCGCCAGCCGTGGGGCGTGCGCACCAGGTCGTCGAGGTACATCCCGCCGACGATGAAGTTCTCCCCGCCGGGGAAGCCGTACTTGGTGTGCTGCGACTGGAGCTTGCAGCGGCACGTGGCCGTGTTGCCGGTGATGACCACCTCGTGGTTGCCGATGAGGTGCTGGGTGGTGTCGAAGCGGGCGACCGCGCCGCCGACCCGGGCGATGATCGCGTCGATGCCGTCGCACGGCGAGTTGCGCAGGTCGGCCGTGGCATCGGGGGTGAACACGTCGCGCAGCAACTCCGGCTGCTTGGTGTCCAGCGCCCACGTGTAGGCCATGGTCAGGGCGATGATCTCGGCCCGGTCGGCGGCGCGGTCCCGACGCTCCTTCCAGCCGGTCTGCTGGCGACGCTCGCAGATCCGCCAGCCGTCGGCGGTGCGGCGCAGGCGGTCGCGGTACTCGCCGACGTTCATCACCACCGCGTCCGGCGAGCCCTCGAGGACGGCGTGGGCGGTGAAGTAGGAGAGCGTCGTGGCCGTGTCGCCGTCGATGTCGATCCGCATCGGCTGCACCAGGTGCTGGTGCCAGGCGATGCCCTCACAGCGGCCGGCGAGGAACGCCGCCGTCGCCTCGCCGCCCACCAGAGGCGGGTAGGAGCCGTAGCGCACGTCGGCGTCGTCGGTGAACACCGCGCCCACGGCTGCCCAGTCGAACTGGTCGATCGTCCAGCCGTAGCGCTGGAGCGTCTCGGTGATGGCGGTGCGGTCGTCGGTCGTCCCCATGAGTAACCAGTATCACTCACAAGTAACTAACCTCGCGACATGGACGACGTGGCCCTCCGCCGGATCGAGATCGCCAAGCAGCTGTTCGCCGGGTGGAGCTCCGGCAACCCCGATGCGCCCGAGCCGTACTTCCACCCCGACGGGGTGCTGATGGACGTGGCCAGCGGTCGCTTCGAGGGGTGGACCAACATCCGCAACTTCTTCGCCCGCGGCCTCACCCGCACCAACAACCTGACGCTGGTGCCGGACCAGTTCTGGGCCAGCGACGACGGGCTGGCGCTGCACTACGTGATGAGCGGCGACGTGATCCTGCCGGAGACGTTCGGGCCGCAGTACGTGGGCCGGCGCTGGTCGGTGGAGGTCATGTCCTTCCTCCGCTTCGAGGGCGACCGGGTGATCTACGAGGCCGACTTCCACGACAAGGGCTCGCGGGCCAAGTCCCTCGGCATCGGGGTCTGACGGTGGCGGCACCCGGCCTCGGCCTCGGCCTCGGCGCCCCGGTGCAGATCGCCTACGCCGTGCCCGACGCCGTCGCCGCCGCGCACCACTGGGCGGCGGCCTACGGTGCCGGGCCGTTCACCGTGCTGTCCCACATCGAGGTGGTGGACGTGGTCCACCGCGGCATGCCGGCGGTGTTCGACCACACCTCCGCCTACGGGCAGTGGGGGAGCGTGATGGTGGAGCTGGTGCAGGACCACGGCACCGGGCCCAGCGCCGTCCGCGACCTGTACGGGCCGCGCGAGTCCGGCCTGCACCATCTGGCGTTCTTCGTGGAGGACCTCGATGCCACGACGGCCCGGTTGAACGCGCTCGGCCATCCGACGGCGATGACGGCGGCCACCCGCGGCGGCACCCGCTTCCACTTCGTCGACACCAGCGCCGCGCTCGGCCACATGGTGGAGCTGTACGAGCGAACCGACCACCTGGCAGCGTTCTACGCCCGGATCGCGGCCGGCGCCGACGGGTGGGACGGCGGCGACCCGGTGCGGGTCAGTACGTCCGGCGGTGCTCCGGCACGTCCACGCCGGCTTCCTCCGGGGTGAACTGCCACCGGCCCACGCACTCCTTGCGGGCGAAGCGCCAGGCGCCCTCGTGGCGCACGACGAGATCGTGGTAGTCGCCACCGAACCACCGCTTCGGCGTGTGCGTGGCCTGCGTGTACGGGGCGAAGAACTTGCTGTGGACCCGGACCTCGCCGCCGGCCGGCCCGTCCACCTCGTCCACCACGATGTTGGTGACGTGGTGCGCGGCGGGGTGGTTGGCCTCGCGGAACCAGGCGACGATCTGGTCGACGCCGTGGAACACCTGCGGCGCGCGGACGGCCGTGTAGTCGAGCACGGCGTCGGGCGTGAAGAGCGCAGCGAACCGGTCCCAGTCGCGGGCGTCGATGGCATGGCCGTAACGGCCGAGCAGCTGGTGGATCTCGATGATGTCCCCGGCGTCCATGGCTCGATCATCCTAGCTTTCTTGTCATGGAGTACAGTTCCGGCCCTGGGCGCGCGCAGCAGGAGGAACGATGAAGGCATTTCGGATGGTCGGCTGGAAGCAGCCCTTCGAGTTCCAGGACGTTCCCCAGCCGGACCCGCGCCCGGACCAGGTCCTCATCAAGGTGGCTGCGGCCGGCCTGTGCCACAGCGACCTCGCGGTCCAGGGCATGGACCCCGGCGTGATGAACGCGGAGATCCCCTTCACGCTCGGCCACGAGACCACCGGCTGGGTGGAGGCCCTCGACCTTCGCGAAGTCATCGCCCTCGCCGGTACGGGCGTGCTGCAGCCGAAGCTCACGACGTTCGCGTTCGACCAGGCGCCCGCCGCCTACCAAGCCCTGCACGACGGCACCCTGGAGGGCCGAGCCGTCGTCCTCCCCAACGGCTGACCACCTCGCGACGAGGTAGTGTCAATCTCTAGTAACTCGGAAGGACCGACATGCCCGACCCAGCCCAGCCCGGCCAGGCACGATCCAGCGGGATCACCTACCAGCAACTGCTCGACACCGACACCAAGCCGGTGCCCGAGGTGCTGCGCCTGGAAAGCCCTCAGTTCCTCGGCAACGAGGACATCGCCAACTCGCGCTACACGTCACGCGCCTACCACGAGCTGGAGGTGGAGCGCCTGTGGAAGCGTGTCTGGCAGTTCGCCTGCCGCGAGGAGCAGATCCCTCACGTCGGCAGCTACGTGGTCTACGACATCGCTCATCTGTCGTTCATCGTCATGCGGTCGGCGCCCGGCGAGATCAAGGCGTTCTACAACGCCTGCCTGCACCGCGGGCGCCAGCTGAAGGACGTCAGCGGCCGCTGCAGTGAGATGCGCTGCCCGTTCCACGGCTTCTCGTGGAAGCTGGACGGCAGCCTCGGCCATGTTCCCGCCCGGTGGGACTTCGAGCACGTCGACGACAGCCAGTGGTCGCTGCCGGAGGTGAAGGTCGGCACCTGGGGCGGCTTCGTGTTCATCAACCCGGACCCCAACTGCGTGCCGCTGGACGAGTTCCTCGGGGCCCTGCCGCAGCACTTCGCCCGGTGGGACATGGAGGGCCGCTACATCCAGGGCCATGTGTGCAAGGTGGTGCGGGCCAACTGGAAGGTGGTGCAGGAAGCCTTCTGCGAGAGCTACCACGTGGGCGGCACGCACCCGCAGGCGGTGCCGTACCTGGGCGACGTGAACAGCCAGGTGGACATCTGGGACACGTTCTCGCGGGTCATCACGCCGGGCGGCACCGCCAGCCCCCTGCTGGCGTGGGAGCCGTCGGAGGAGGACATCCTCCGCTACATGCTGGACATCCGTGTGGACGAGGAGACGTTCGTGAGCCTGGCCCCCGGACAAAAGGCCCGTGCCGCCTCGGCCGCCGCCGCCCGGGAACGCTGGCGTCCGGTGGTGGGCGACCTGGTGGATGAGTGGAGCGACGCCGAGTTCATCGACAACATCGACTACACCCTGTTCCCCAACTTCCACCCGTGGGGTGCGTACAACCGCATCGTCTACCGCTTCCGCCCCAACGGTGACGACCACACCACCGCGCTGCACGAGATCTTCCTGCTCGCCCCGTTCAGTGGCGAGCGCCCGATGGCGGCGAAGACCACCTACCTCGGCCCCGACGACAGCTACACCGAGGCTGCCGAACTGGGCATGCTCGGGAAGGTGTTCGACCAGGACGGGTTCAACATGCCCATGGTGCAGAAGGGCCTCACCCAGACGGCCAAGGCCGGCTCCACACTGGCGACGTATCAGGAGAGCAAGGTCCGCTGGTTGCACCAGTTGCTCGGCCAGTGGGTGGGTGAGTGATGCTCGGGATGGTCCACCCCTTCAGCAAGGCGCTCTACGAGCAGGACGGCAACGGCAACGTGCGCGTCACGGACAAGGACGGTCGGTGGGGCCTGTTCCGCCCTGACGGCACCTGGGTGGACGGCGATCTGTTCGAGGCCGACCCCCAGCTGTGCGGCTGGATCGGCGGCCCGAAGGTGGCCCACCACCGCATCGCTCAGTCCAAGGGCTGACGCGGTGCCCACCGCTCGCGACCCGCAGGCCCTGGCATGGCCCGACCTCGTGTGGTCGCACTTCAGCCGCCCGCGGTTCGGGGCGTTCGACGAGCGGCTGGCGGCCGCGGAGGCGGCCGGGTTCGCCGGCATCGGGCTGTATCTCTACGAGTACGAGCGTCTGCGCGAGGAGGAAGGTCGCTCCACCGCGGACCTCGTGGGCGTGTTCGACCGTCACGGCCTGTGCCTGGCCGAGTTGGAGGCCCTGAAGGGCTGGTGGGCCGTGGACGGCCAGGCGGCTGCGGACTCCGCCCATGCCCAGTCGCTGGCGTTCGAGATGGCCGAGGTGCTGGGGGCCCGCTACATGCAGGTGATCGGGCCGTACGACTGCTCGTTCGACCAGGCCGTCACCCAGTTCGCCGGCCTGTGCGACCGTGCGGCCGAGCACGGCCTGCTGGTGGGCATCGAGTGGCTGCCGTACACCAACATCGCCACGGCGGCGGACGCGCAGCGGATCGTGGATGCCGCCGACCGGCCCAACGGCGGGTACTGCGCGGACATCTGGCACCACGCCCGCGGTGCCAACGACCTGGAGATGTTGAGGGCGCTCGACGGCGATCGGATCTTCGCCGTACAGATGGACGACGGCCCGCTGGCCCCGACCATCGACGACTACAAGGCCGACTGCCTGGCGTACCGGCTGCCACCGGGGGAGGGTCAGTTCGACTGTGTCGGGTTCGTCCGGCTGATGCAGTCGCTCGGCGTCACCTCGCCGATCTCGCTGGAGGTTGCGTCCACCGCGCTGTGGGCGTTGCCCGCGGCGCAGACCGCCCGCCGCGCCGCCGACGGGATGCGCGCCGTGCTGGCCGCTGCGGGCGCCGCATGACGCCCGCCTCCGACGGCCCGCCGGTGGTTGCTCCGGCCGACCTGACCCCGCCGGTCTGGGACCCGCTGCCGCCCGGCCACCTGGCCGTGGAGGGGTGCGTGAACTTCCGCGACGCGGGTGGCTGGACGCTGCCCGACGGCCGGCGGATGCGCACCGGCGTGCTCTACCGCAGCGACGATCCCGTGCGGATCACCGAGCGCGGCAGGGCCACCGTGCGCGGCCTGGGCTTGCGGGCCGTCATCGACGTGCGCCAGGACTCGCAGTTCGTCCGCGGGCCGGGGTTCGTGCCGGAGGTCGTCGTCCACCGGCCGCTGGTGGACAGGGTGGTCAACCTCGACGACCCGCCGCCGCTCACCGAGCCGGCGCACATCGCCGACATGTACGACGAGATGATCTCGCGCAGCGTGCCGCAGATCGCCGACGTGCTGGATGTCATCGCTGCCCACGCCGGCGACGGCCCGGTGCTCGTCCACTGCGCCTACGGCAAGGACCGCACGGGTGTCATCGTCGCCCTGGTGCAGGCCGCCCTCGGGTTCGGGCCGGACGTGCTGGTGGAGGACTACGCCCGCTCCGACGAGCCCACCATCCGCCGCTACGAGTGGCTGATGCGCGAGCGCCTGGCCGACGACCCGCCGGCATGGAGGGCGCCGCGGTTCCTCTTCCGGTCACCCGCCGGGGCGATGGCCGCACTGGTGGAGCGCTCGCTGGACCGGCACGGCTCGCTCGACGCCTGGGTGCGCAGCTTCCCGGTCGCCGACGACACGATCGCCCGCCTTCGGGCCGCCCTCCTGGAGGGCTGACCAACCGTTGGTCCGTCGCTACGCGACCCGGTCGGACACCACGGTCATCGGGCCGCGGTCGGTGTTGACCGTCAGGTACAGCACGTCGTCGATGCACTCATAGGTGCCAGCGCCCGACATCGCCTCGGTGTTGACGGGAATGCTGGTGCCGACGGGGAGCGGCGTGAGTTGGCCGTCGACCTCGACGTACAGCGAGACCACCGCGTTGCTCGCTGATTCGTCGATGGTGAGTGTGTGGTCCGTGGCGCTCCAGACGCCAGGGTCGTCGCTGGAGATCACCACGACCATCGAACCCTGGGGCGACCCCACCCGGAACGACCATGCCTGCCGCCTGCTCCAGACCGTGCCGTCGTCGTTGACTTCGATGACGTAGTCGCCGCTGACGTATTCGATGGAGCCGCCCACGGCGGAGAGCTCATCACCCATCAGCCGGGCCAGTTCGTCGAAGAACGTCTGGTCGCGCAGCCTCCAGGTGCCGACGAGGCTGCACTCCGTGGGCGAACCCGTGTCGGACGGCTCGCTGCTGCTCGGCGCCGTCGCATCCGTGGGATCGGTGGTTGCCGGTGTCGTTCCGGGTCCCCCGGCGCTGGACCCGTTCAGGTAGTCGCAGGAGATTCGGCCGTCGTCCTCGGTGACGAGCTCGACGGCCAGCATCGCGTCGACGACCGACCGCACGTCGTCCTCGCTGAAGCCAGGCATCGACCGGGCGGTGTTGATGGTGGCGCACGCCCACGGGTAGAAGCCGGTCCGGGGAGTCAGCGAGAGCAGCGTCGCGTACCAGAGTTGCTCGGCCTTGGCGCGTCCGATGCCCTGCACCTCGACCCCGCTGCCGGGATGGACGTTCAACCCGTCGTCGGCCACGAGGAACCCGGCCTTGTTCCCGATGCCGCTGTTGGAGTGCACCCCACCCTTGTCGGTGGTGGTGTTCCAGAACTCGCTCGCCTGATCGATGGCGGGGTTGCTCGTGTCGCGGCTGGTGAGCGTGATCAACCAGTCGCTGCGATCGACCATCGTGGCGAAGAAGTCGGAGAAGTGCTCGTTGAGGGCGCCGGACGCACCCTCGTAGACCAGCCCTGCCGTCCGGCCCGTGACCGAGTGGGTGAACTCATGGGCCAGCACGTCGAGCGTCTGGGCGTACGGCTGGGCGTCGCCGATCTGGACGAAGCAGTTGCGGTTCGAGGAGGCGTTGCGCCAACTCACGCCGACGTGGACGTAGATGTCGCATGCCCCGCCGTTCCCGTCGAAGCTGTCACGGCTGTGCGTGGTGGCGAAGTAGTCCCACGACGTGGTGAAGTTGTCGGCGGCGGCAGTGGCAGTTGCGTCAGGTGTGGACTTCTGCGTCCGCGTGCCGTCACGCATCTCGAAGACGAGCGTGGCGTTGGAGAAGTCGGGCTTGCCGTCGGCCGTGAGCTGATTGGCCGTGTCGGACAGGTCCCATGCCTGCTCCGTGGCGTCCTCCGCTGCCCGGAGCAGGATCGTGCCGTCCGCTGCCGAGACGATGACGAGCTCGGCCAGCGCCACGCCGTCGGTGGCGACCAGCACGGGAACCAGCCAGGCCAGCACCGGCGCCGCCGGGCTGACGTTGTCGACCGCTGGGCTGAACACCACCAGGTCTCCGGGACCGTCGACGACGGCGCCGCCACCGTCATCGGCTGTGGCCAGCCAGTCGAGCGCCGTGGCGGCAGCGTCGTCCTCGCTCAGCGCGGGAGCAGGAAGGGAGGCATCGGGAACCACCACACCCGTCACGCGCTGCACCACCCCGTCGGTGGACACGACGGCGGTGATGTCGCCGCCGAACACGAGCACTCCGGTCATCGTCTGGGAGAACCGCACGATGGTGCCCGCCGCCGACTCGGTGACGCTGACGACATCGAACCGTTCCGCCGGATCGGCCACCCCGTACGCGGATGCGAAGGTGGCGAGGTACGCCTGGGCGGCGTCTGCCGGATCGGTGACGCCCGTGGCGTAGTGGGGAGCGATGAAGGACACCAGGTCGTCGCGCCCGGCGAACTCGCCCGGTGTGGCGCCGGCCTCCACCAGGTCGGTGACCAGGCGGGGCACTCCGTCGGTGCTCTCCGGGCCACTGTCGGGTGGCGACGAGACCGGGGCAGTTGGGGCGGAGGTGCCGCCGCCATCAGAACTCCCTGACGAGCAGGCCGCTGCCAACGCAGCGAGAACGACCAACCACCACAACTTCCTCACAGCCACGTCCGGAACCTAACAGGGTGCGCCTGCCGTGTCGTGCTGGTCGTGGCGGACGTGGGACGTCGCTCCGCTACCCCGCGAGCGAGCCGGCGTCGACGGCGAGGGTGGAGCCGGTCATGTACGCCGACAGGTCGCTGCAGGCGAAGACCACCACGCGGGCGATGTCGTCGGGCACGCCGGCGCGGCCGAGGGGGTTGTTGGCCACCCGCCGCTCGATGTCCAGCCCGGCGGCCTTCAGCGGGGCGAGCTGGTCGTCCGTGCCCGGGGTGGTGATGAAGGACGGCGCCACGCCGAGCACCCGGATGTCCATCGGGCCGAACTCCAGCGCCAGCGCCTTCGTCGTGCCGACCAGGGCGTGCTTGGACGTGATGTACGCGCTGATGCCCACGTTGCCCTTGAACGCCGTCGTGGACAGCATGTTGATGATCACGCCGCCGTGCGTCATCCGCTTCGCCGCCTCGCGGGCGCCGGCGAACGAGCCGCGGGTGTTCACCTGCAGCAGGCGGTCGATGAACTCGTCGGTGGCCTCGATGGCCGGGCCGGTGGTGGGAAAGATGCCGGCGTTGTTGACCCAGATGTCCAGCCGGCCGAGCTCGCGCACCGCCAGATCAGCCGCGGCAGCAAGGGTGGTGGTGTCGGTGACGTCCATCGCGCAGGCGATGACCCGCCGTCCGCTGGCGTCGGCCACTTCGGCAGCCAGGGCCGCAGCACCGTCTGCGTCCAGGTCGCCGGCCACCACGTCGGCGCCGGCCTCGGCCAGACGGCGGACAATCTGCGCGCCGATGCCGCGGGCCGCCCCGGTGACCACGGCCACCCGGCCAGCAAGCGACAGCAGATCGGTGAGAGAGCGGGCGGAGTGGTCGGGGATCGTCACAAGAACTAACTGTAGACCGAATCAAGTATGATCGCCGTCCGTGAAGGTATTGGTGCTCGGTGGTTCCGTCTTCGTCGGCAAGCACCTCGTGGATCTGCTGGTCGCCGAGGGCCACCAGGTGGCGGTGCTCAATCGCGGTGTCACCCCGGCAGCGCTGCCGCCGGGCGTGGAGCATCTCAAGGCCGACCGCACCGACATGGCGCAGATGGCCGCGGCGCTCGGCGGGCGGGACTGGGACGCCGTGTTCGACGTGAGCGGGTTCGTGATGGCGGCCGGCGGCAGCGACATCGAGGGCCTGATCGACCTGCTGGACGGCCGCGTCGGCGCCTACGTGTTCGTCAGCTCGATCATGGCCTACGACCAGTCCTACATCGGCTGGTTCCCGTGGACGGAGGATCAGCCGTTCAACCCGGACGGCCCCACCAGCTACGGAGGGTTCAAGGCGATGAGCGAGCAGGCCATGATGGCCCGCCACGCCACCACTGGCTTCCCCGCCAGCGTGGCCCGCCCCGCCGCCATCTACGGGCCGGACAACAACATCTACGACATGGAGACGCCGATGTTCCTGCGGCTGCTCCAGCACCGCCCGATCATCGTGCCCCACGGCGGCATGGTGGTCGGTTCGTACGGTCATGTGGACGACCTGTGCGAGGCGCTGCTCGTGATGGCCACCAACCCGGCCGCGCCGGGCGAGATCTTCAACATCACCGGCGACACGCTGGACGTCAACCGTTACATCAACGTGCTGGCCGAGATCGTCGGCGCCGAGCCCGACGTCCGGTACGTGCCCGACGCCCTGCTGCCCGAGATCACGGCCGCCGGGGCACCTCCTGTCTACGGGCACCTGTTCAAGGCCCGCCACCACGCCATGTTCACCAGCGCCAAGGCGGAGACCCTGCTCGGCTGGCGCTACCGCTACGACTCGGTCAGCGGTCACCGGCACACGTACGGCTGGTTCCTCGCCCGCGGTTGGGACCGCCTGGACGGGCCGTTGGCCGACCCGGTGTGGAAGTCGTCATGGGACTTCGAGGCCGAGGCGGCGATCGCGGAGCGGCTGGCGAATGGCTGAAGAGCCGCTGGTCACCGGGCAGCCCACGGCCGCCGAACTGTGGCGCGGGGTGGAGGCCACGGTTCGCGACGTGCTGCTGCCGGCGCTGACGGACGACTGGGCCCGCGCCGCCGCGGTGCAGCTGGTCGGCCTGGCCCGCTACGCGCAGCGTCGCCCGGCGGATCCCACGGGCGAGCGCGCCGCCGAGTTGGCCGCAGCGCTGGACTCGTTGGGCCACAACGTCCACGTGGCGGCGCACTGGCGCGGCGACGACGTGGTCGAGGTGGCCGACGTGCTGGCCGCGGTCGCCGCGGTGCTCGTGGCCGCGGTGGACGACGACGGTGCCGACGGCGACGAGGTGCGCGCCGTCCTGCGCCCCATCGCCGTCCGCCATCTGGACGAGGAGCTCGCCGTCACCGGGCCGCTGGTCGCCGCCTTCCGGGGGCAGCTCGATGAGTGAGGTCCTTCGTGCCCCGCTCCAAGCCTGGTTGCGCGATCAGTCGGGTGAGGCCGTCGAGGTCACCGAGCTGCGGCGCATCGCCACTGGCAACTCGCGGGCCATGTGGTACCTGGCGCTGGCGGATGGCCGCCGCTTCGTGGCCCGGGTGGAGCAGGGTGGCGTGTTCGGCACGTCCACGGCCGAGGAGTACCGCTTCATGTCGGCGGCCGCGCGGCTGGGATGCCCGGTGGCGCCGGTCCGCTGGCTGGAACCCACCGGCGACGTGCTCGGGCAGCCGTTCTTTGTGATGGACTTCCTGGACGGCGCCGCCACCGGCCGTGACGACCGCACGATGTCGCCCGAGTTGGCCGACGACTTCGTCCGCCGCCTGCACGAACTGCACACCACCGACTGGTCGCACGAGTTGGACTCCACGCTCACCGCCGCGGACGCCACCCACGCCACGGTCGACCACTGGCTCGGTGTCTACCGCGATGCCGCGCCGCTGCCGATCCCGCTGCTGGAGGAAGGGGCCGCCTGGCTGCACCGCCACGCCCCTGCGGCGCAACGGGTGGGGATCGTCCATGGCGACCCCGGGCCGGGCAACTTCGTCCACGACGGCAGCCGGGTCACCGCGTTCACGGACTGGGAGTTCACCCACCTCGGCGACCCGATGGAGGACTGGGCGTACCTCGTGTCCATGCGCGGCAACCGCACGATGGGCAAGGACGACTGGCTGGCACTGTTCCAGCGGGTCGCCGGGGTCACCGTCACCGACGTCGACCTGCACTACTGGATGGTGTTCAACTACTTCAAGGGTGCGTGTGCCAACATCACTTGCCTGAGGGCGTTCCGCACGGCGAACCCGGCCCCGAACATGGCGCTGATCGGCACGGCCCTCCACCAGACGTTCGTGCGCCAGTGCGCCCGGCTGATCGAGGAGGTCCCGCGATGACCATGACCGACCACGACGCGCTGGTGGCGTTGAGCCACGCCTACGCCGACGCCGTTCGTCAGGGAGTGGTGGCGGGCGCCGACGCCTGGGCAGCCACCTGGACCGAGGACGCGGTGTGGGACCTACCGGGCCGTCACGTGGAAGGCCGTGAGGCCGTGCTGGCCACGTGGCGGGCGTCGATGGCCAAGTACCACCGGGTGGTGCAGTTGTACCTGGCACCGTCGTACGACGTCGACGGCGACCGGGCCTCCGGCCGGGTGCAGTTGGTGGAGTTGGTGGACGAAGGTGATGGTCGCCGTTCGATGCTGGTGGGCCACTACAGCGACACCTACCGCCGCACGCCGCGCGGCTGGCGCTTCGTGTCGCGGGCGCTCACCATCCACTATCACGGTGGCCCCGACCTCGACGGCCTGTTCTTCGACCCCTGACCCAAGTTGGCGTTCAGGTGCGGCTGTACCGCATCTCACCGCCAACTTGCGGCGGGCGGGGGCCGGTGAGGCGGGTTCACACCTCGGTGCGGGTGCCGCCGGCAGGGAGTTCTTGAACATCTGTTCCGAGTCGAAGCCGATCCGCTTGGTCGGCACGATCTCGATGATCACCCGGCCGGGTGAATCCAGGTGGTGGACGAACGCCGCCTGCTGCTCGGGGCTCTCCGGCCGCACCCGGGCGGCCAGGGCCGGGTAGAACCAGGCCTTTGTCTCCTCGTCGTCGTGGACGATCGCATCACCCTTGTAGGTGACGGCCTGGCTGGTCTTCAGGCGTGCCCCGCGGCTGGAGATGGCGATGGCCACCTTCGGCCGGGCCTCCACGGCAGCCACCCGCTTGCGCCGGCGGGTGCAGGTGATCCAGAAGCGGCCGTCCTTCCAGACGAAGTTCATGATCACGCCGACGGGCTCGTGGTCCTTCGTGGTCCACATGAACGTGCACTCCGTCTGGGCGTTGAGCAGCAGTTCCTCACGATCGTCGGACAGCACGAACATGCTGACGTCCTCGTAGCTGTCCACATAGTCCTTGTCGTGCTGGTCGGTGGCCATGTCATCCCTCCGGGGCGGGCTTGGGCTGGTACTGGTAGGCGCGCTGGGTGCGACCGCCGGCGACCAGCAGGTGTTCGCCGGTGACCCACGAGGCCGCCGGTGAGGCGAGGTAGAGCACGGCGCCGGCGATGTCGTCGGGCGTGCCGGTGCGGCCGAGCGGGATGGTGCGCGCCAGTGCGTCCAGCTGGTCCTCCACGCCGAGCACCTCCCGGAAGGCCTCGGTGACCACCGGGCCGGGCGACACCGCGTTCACCCGGATGCCGCGCTCGGCCAGCTCCAGCGCCAGCGTCTGGGTGAGGTTGATCATCCCGGCCTTCGCTGCGGCGTAGGGGCCGGTGTACGGGCTGCCGCGGGTGCCGGCGCCGGAGGTGATGTTGATGATGACCCCGCCGTCGTTCATCCGGTTGGCGCCGGCCTTGGCGCCCTGGAACGCGGAGGTGAGGTTGAGCTCCAGTTGGGAGCGGAACACGTCGTCGGGCGTGTCCACCAGCAGGCGCACGGTCTTCTCGTCCGACCCGCCGACATTGTTGACCCAGATGTCCAGCCGGCCGAACGTGGCCATCGTGCGGTCGGCGATGGTCTCGCTGAAGTCGCGGATGTCGCCGTCGCAGATCAGCGCCTGCTGCCCACGGGCCTCCACACCGGCGGCGGTCTCCTCGCAGTCGCCGCGGCGGCGGGCGTTGATCACCACATGAGCGCCGGCGTCGGCCAGTGCCCAGGCGATGGCCCGGCCGATGCCCTGACCGGACCCGGTGACCACGGCCACCTTGCCGTCCATGCGGAAGTGGTCCAGCAGGCTCATGCCAGCACCGTCCAACGGAGCGGCAGCGACGTGAGCCCGTGGAGAACGAACGAGTCGTTGCGCACGGGCGAGCCGGCCAACTCGATGTCGCCCATCCGCCGGAGGATCTTCTCGAACGACACCTTGGTCTCCAACCTCGCCAGTGGCGCTCCGATGCAGTGGTGAATGCCCCAACCGAAGGCCACGTGGCCCATGAGTTCCTTCTGCGGGCGGTCGATGTCGAAGTCGTCGGGCCGGTCGAACTTGCGCGGGTCGCGGTTGGCGGAGGCGAACAGCACCTGCAGCTTGGAGCCCTCGGGAATCATCTCGCCGTGCAGCACGCACTCCTGGGCGTTGGTGCGGAACAGGCCTTGGGCCGGGCTGTCGAAGCGCAGGGCCTCCTCGATGGCGATGGGGATCAGCGACGGGTTGTCGCGCAGCCGCTGCATCAGCTCCGGCCGCTGGATCAGCCGGTACAGCATCATCCCCAACAGGCTGGTGGTGGTCTCGTGGCCGGCCACCAGCACCTGGTGGCCGAGGTGGCGGGCCTCGCCACCGTCGATCGTGCCGTTGCGCCGGGCCACGGCGAGCCGGCTGATGACGTCGTCGGGCAGCACCTCGCCGATCACCGACGCTTCCGCGGGCGCCCCCGCCGCGTCCAGCAGGCGGTCACGCACTGCCATCGCCCGGTCGATGGCGTCGCCGAGTTGCTGCTTGGCCGGCTCGTAGAGCGCCATGTTGCCGGTGCTCAGCGCGGTGGCGATGTCGTCGGCGGCCTGGCGGAAGCCGTCGCGCTCGTCCTCGGGGATGCCGAACAGTTCGGCGATGGCCACCGCCGGCAGGGGCGCCGCGTACAGCGGGACGAAGTCGCCCTCACCCAGCGGCAGCATGGCGTCGAGGTAGTGGTCGGCGAGCTCGGCGATGCGCGGCTCCAGGCGGGCGATCGACGTGGGCAGGAAGGCGTCGCGCAGCACATGGCGGTGGCGCTGATGGTCCGGGTCGTCGGTGGTGCCGAGCACGCCGGACTCCTGGTAGAAGACGCCGGGCCCCTTGCCGTTGACCCACATGGCCGGCTGCTTGAGCGTGGCGACGACGTCCTCGAACCGGCTGACCACGTAGAACTCGGGGTCGAAGTCGGTGACATGGTGCACCGGGCACTGGCTGCGGAGTACCTCGTACTGCTCGGTCGGCTCGAACGCCTTCGAGGCGGCGATGTGCGAGTAGTCGGTGCTCAACGCTCAGCCCTCCGGGAACTGGGCCGTGGCAGTGCCGTCGGGTCCACGCACCGGTGCGGTGGCGTCCACCCGGTACTTCATGGCGCTGCCGCCGTGCCGGGGCGCGGCCCGCATGGCGGCGCCGGTGGCGGCGAAGTTGGGGTGCTGGAAGTGGGCCTCGAGAGCGGCCGCGTCGGCCCACATCTCCACGATCTGGATGCGGCCGGGGTCCGCCGGGTCGGCGGCGATGGTGTAGGTCAGGCAGCCGGGCTCGTCGTCCCTGGTGCCGCGCTGGAGTTCCGCCGTGGCCGCGACCAGCGCGTCGCGATCAGCGGGATCGACGTCGAGGTGCCCGATGATGACGATCGGCTGGTCGGCGGCCACGGTGGAACTCCTTGTCGTAAGTGCCGACCGCCGGGGAGACAGCGGCCGGCAGGTCGGTGTCAGTAGGGCAGCGAGCCGCCGTCCACCGGGAACATGCACCCGGTGAAGTTGCGGGCGGCTTCGGAAGCCAGCAGCACAGCGACGGCAGCCACCTGCTCCACGGTGTTCGGCTTCTTGATGGCGGACTCCGAGGAGAAGAGCTCGATCATCGCGTCGTAGCTCTCCAGGCCCATCATCTTCGCCGACTCGGGGCCGGTCTCGCGGACGATGTCCGTCTCGATCAGGCCGGGGAGGATGGCGTTGACGGTGACGCCGGTGGTGCCGGTCTCCTTCGCCGCCGCCTTCGTCAGGCCGAGCACCGCATGCTTGGTGGCGTTGTAGCCGGGCAGGCCGGGCTTGCCGCCCTTGCCCTCCACCGACGACGTGACGATGATCCGGCCGTAGCCCCGCGGCAGCATGTGCTGGAGCGACTTGCGCATGCCCCAGAACACGCTGTTGAGGTTCCAGTCCATCTCCAGCTGCCACTCCTCGTCGCTCATCATCGCCACCGGGGCGGTGTGCATGACGCCGCCGGAGTTGAGGCACATGATGTCCAGCTGGCCGAAGCGTTCCACGGCGAAGTCGACGATGCCCTCCGCGGTGGACTGCTTGGTGGCGTCGCCGGCGAAGAAGGCGATGTTGTCGCCCCCACCCATTTCGGCGATGGCCTGCGCGCCCTTGGCGACGTCGCGACCGTTGACCACGACCTTGGCGCCCTCGCGGAGGAAGGCCTCCGCCATGCCACGGCCGATGGAGCGAGTGCCGCCGGTGATCGCGGCGACCCTACCTTCGAGCTTTCCCATTGTTCTCGTGTCCCCCTGGCTCAGTACGGCGCCGAGCCGCCGTCGATGGAAATGAGCGAACCGGTGATGCCGGCGCCGGCCTCGGAGGCCAGCAGCGACGCCACGATGGCGACGTCCTCGACGTCGTTGAGCCGCTTGATGGCGGACTCCTGGGCGAACCAGTCCAGCAGGGCCTCGTAGGTGATGCCCATCGCTGCTGCTGCGGGCGGCCCGTCGGTCTTCATCATGTCGGTCTCGATGGCCCCCGGGCAGAGCGCGTTGACCGTGATGCCGAGCGTGCCGACCTCCTGGGCCATCGACTTGGTGAGGCCGTTGACCGCGTGCTTCGCCGTGACGTAGATGGCGATGCCCGGCTTGCCGACCTTGCCCTCCGTCGAGGAGATGTTGATGATCCGGCCCCACTGCTGGGGGATCATGTGCTGCAGGGCGGCCCGGCTGCACCAGAAGGTGCTCCACAGGTTGACCTTCAGCGCCCAGTCCATGGCCTCGTCGGTGAGTTGCGCCACGGGGGCGTTGTCCTTCGAGCCGCCGGCGTTGTTGACGAGGATGTCGATGCGGCCGTACTTCTCCACCGTCTCGGCGATCAGCCGCTCGCAGTCCTCGCGCACGGCGGAGTCCGCCTGCACGAAGTGGGCGTTGCCGCCGGCGTTCATCTCGGCGATGGCCCCCTCGCCCTTCGCCTGGTCGCGGCCGCTGACCACGACCTTTGCGCCATCGCGCAGGTACGCCTCGGCAATGGCCCGGCCGATGCCGCGAGTGCCACCGCTGATGACGGCGACGCGTCCGTCCAGTTCACCCATGTGATTGTCCCCTTCCCCTCTGGGTAGCGGGACTGTATCGCACAAACACCAGTCGGAATCAAGTAACTCCGTCGACGGCCACGTAGCGTGCACGGGATGGATCGCCTCGCCTCGTTGGCCGCCGGCTGCGTGCTGGACGTCGGCCCGGCCGACGCCGTGGAGGTCGCCGCCGCCTCCGGCTGGCCGGCGGTGGGATTGTGGTTCGACCCGGCCACCTGGACCGATGCGACCACCGTCGAGGTGCGCCGTCGGCTGGACGCCACCGGCCTGGTCGCGCTGGACATCGAGCCGGTCATCCTCGGCCGCGGCGCGGACGCCGGCGGGCGGATGATCGACGTGGCGGCCGCCCTTGATGTGCAGTTCCTGCTGGTGGCCAGCGGCCCGGCGGCGCGCGTCGAGGTGGTGGACCGGTTCGCCGAGTTGTGCGGCGAGGCCGCCACCGTGGCCCCCGGCCTCACGGTGGTGCTGGAGTTCCTGCCGATCTTCTCGATCGGGTCGCTGGCCGCCGCGGTGGACGTGATCCGCGAGGTCGGCGCGCCCAACGGTGGCGTGCTGGTGGACACCCTGCACCTGGCCCGGTCCGGCGGCACGGCGGCCGACGTGGCCGCGTTGCCGCCCGGGGTGGTGCCGTACCTGCAACTCGCCGACGCGCCGGCAGTGGGGCCCGCCGACCAGGGCACGCTGCGGGAGGAAGCCCTGCACGGGCGCCTGCTGCCGGGCGAGGGCGACCTTCCGCTGGGCGACGTGCTGGCGGCGGTGCCCGGCGTCCCGGTGTCCGTCGAGTTGCGGTCGCGGGCGCTGATGGAGGGCTACCCGGACCCGGTGGAGCGGGCGCTGGTGATCCGGCGCTCCCTCAGTTCCCTGGCTCTCTGATCACCACGCACTCGTAGTGGGCCAGGCCGGTGGCCTCGCCGGAGCGCACCAGCACGAAGTTCTCCGCCCAGTCGTGAGCGAACTCGAACTCCCGCCCGGTGGCCACGTCGCGGATCAGCGTCGGGTGGGTGACGTCCCACACCTCGTGCTCCTGGTGGTACTCGCCACGGAAGACGCCCTGGCCGAGCCCGTCGTCGAACCCGCCGAAGTAGCCGCCGCCCTGGCAGTAGACCCAGCCGAGGTCGGTGAAGGAGTAGTCGCGGACCACGCCGTCGACGTCGGTGAGGCGGAACGTGCCGGACTGCACCCGCCGGCCGCCCTCGTGGAACACCACGTCCTGCTCGGCTCGCACCACCGGGACGACGCCGTCGGCCGTGAGGATCGCGCCCTTCCCACTGGCCGCCCGGCCGTTGGGGTCCTCGAAGAAGAAGCCGTTGTGGTCGGGCATGTGGAACAGGACCCAGTGGCGCACGCCCGGCACCCGCCGGCTGGGGGTCGGCACGCCGTAGAGGCGGGGGCCGCCGCGGCCGGGCTGGTTGCCCCACGAGTGGTTGCGGAACATCGCCGCCGTGCTGCGCTCCAGCGTCACCCGCTCGCCACCGACCTCCACCCAGCCCTCCAGCTCCCCGGAGATCTCGTACGTGGCCCGCTCGCTGAGGAGCCGGCCGTCCAGCCGCTTGACCTCGATCGGGCCCATGTACGGCACGCCGGTGGTGTGGGCCAGCACGTCCATGGCGAACCCGTGGTCACCGGGCTCCAACACCAGCCGTACGGTGTCCAGCGGCTCGACGATCTCGATCCGCAGCGGGCCGGCACCGAGGTGGTCCATGTCGCTGCGCAGCCGGCGGGACACGCGGATGTTGTACTGGCGGCCGCCGTGCCGGAGGCAGACGAACCCGTCCAGCACGTCGTTGTTGGCGTAGAGCCGCACGTTGGAGGTGAAGCCGACCGTGCCCGCCTGGTCCGCCCCGCACACATAGTGCCCGTCGTTCCACATCGGGTCGCTGCCGACGACACCGGCGAACGTCTCCGTGAACTGGTGGTACGGGTCCTCGTCCATGCGCAGCAGCACGGCGCCTCCCTCTAGTTAGTGGATTCGATCATAAGTTACTCTTGGGGCGCCGCCGCACGGCGACCGCAGAGGGGAAGCACCATCATGGGCACGTTCACACCATCGTTCCACGGCGACGTCGCATTCGTCACCGGCGCCGCCGGGGGCATGGGCCGGGCGTGCGCGCTCGCCTTCGCTGCGGCGGGGGCGAAGGTGCTGCTGTGCGACGTCAACGATGCCGGCGGCGAGGAGACCGCGGCCATGGCCGTGGCCGCCGGGGGCGAGGCCGTCTACCGCCGTGCCGACGTCAGTTCCGCCGCCGACGTGGAGGCGGCAGTCGGCGAGGCCGTGGCACGTTGGGGCCGGCTGGACTGCGCTGTCAACGCGGCCGCGATCGAGACCGAGACGGTGCTGCTGCACGAGGCCACCGAGGAATCCTTCGACCGCATGCAGGCGGTGAACTTGAAGGGCGTCTTCCTCTGCCTCAAGTACGAGCTGACCGCCATGCTCGCAGCGGGCAACGGTGGGGCGATCGTCAACATCGCCTCGACCAACTCGTTCCGCCCCCAGCCGCACCAGACGGCGTACACGGCGTCGAAGCACGGCGTGCTCGGGCTGACCCGCCAGGCGGCCATCGACTACGGCCCGCTCGGCGTGCGGGTCAACGCCATCTGCCCCGGCGGCATCGACACCCCGATGCTGCGCGGTGCGATGGAACGGCGTGGACGCGACCCGCAGGACGTCGCCAACCGCCTCAGCCTGATCGGCCGCTTCGGCACGCCGGAGGAGATCGCCAACGCCGCTCTGTGGCTGTGCAGCGACGCCTCCAGCTACACCATGGGCCACGCCCTCGCCGTCGACGCCGGCTACCTCGCCCGCTGACGCCGGCGCCGGCCCGCGTCGTCAGAGGAGGGTGCGTGCCAGGGCGTGGGCCTGGCGGGTCGCCCAGACCACCCGCCGCGGGGCATAGGCGTCGCCGAGGATGTGGACATTCGGGTGGCGGCCCTTCAACTCCCGCCACAGCGCGTCGTCGGGGATGCCCCCGGCGACCACGACGACGCTGTCGAACGGCTCCTCGGTCCATTCGCGGTGGCCGTAGGTGCTGGACAGGTGGAGCGTGCCGTCCTCGATCCGGGTGGCTCGGGCCATCGGGACGATCCGCACCCCGCCGTCCACCAGCCGGGCCAGCATCGTGCCGATCGAGTACTTGCCGACCAGCGGGGCCGGGCCGGCCGTCTGGACGGCCAGCGTGACCTCGTGGCCGAGCCCGGCGAGGTGGTCGCTGACGGACATGGGCGCAGGCCCGTCGTCCTCCGCCAGCACGGCGACGCGCGGCCCGGGCGTCGCCAGGCCTTTGACCACGGCGCCGGCGGGGAACACACCAGGCCCGTCGATCCCCGGAATGGCGGGCAACCGGGGGACGGCCCCGGTGGCCAGGGCGACCATGTCGAAGCCGCCGTTCAGCACGTCGGCAGCGTTCGCCTCGCGGTCCAACCGCACGTCGACCCCCGCCCGCTCCAGCCGGCCGACCTGCCAGTCGATCCACCGCTGGTACTTGACGTTGGCCCTCACCATCGCGGCCACGGACAGCAGGCCACCGAGCGCCGGCCCCTTCTCCCACAGCGTCACGGCGTGGCCGTGCTCGGCGCACAGCCCGGCGAGCTCCATCCCGGCCGGGCCGCCGCCCACCACCAGCACCCGTTGCGGCCGCGCCGTCCGCTCCGGCACGTCGCGCAGCTCCCACTCGTGCGCCCACAGCGGGTTGACCCCGCACGCGTAACCGAGCCCCTCCACCTGCTTGCGGTTGATGCACTCGTTCAGCCCGATGCACGGGCGGATCGGCACGGGGTTCGTGCCGCGGGCCTTGTGGACGATGTCGAAGTCGGCGAACGTCGCCCGGGCCATGGCCACGAGGTCGGCGTGTCCGGCAGCCAGCACGGCCTCGGCCTGCTCGGGCGAGGTGACCCGCCCGGTGTAGACGACGGGCAGGTTCGTGGCCTGTTTCACCTGGCCGCACAGCGCCGCCCACTCGATGTCGTCGTGCCAGCCGGACGGGACGTACGACGGGGACCCGAAGTTGTTGCCCACGTCGAGGCTGAAGTAATCCACGGTGCCGTCTGCGGTGAACGCCTCCACCAGCCGCTGGCACTCCTCCAGCCCGTAGCCGCCGTCGATCAGCTCGTCGATGCACAGGCGAAGGCCGTACGTGAACGGGCGCGGGGCCTGGGCCCGGACGGACTCGGTGATCTCCCGCAGGTAGCGGATGCGGTTCTCGAAGCTGCCGCCGTAGCGGTCGGTGCGCAGGTTGGTGAGCGGGGACAGGAACCACTGGACGACGTCGTCGTGGTTGGCGTGGATCTCGATGACGTCCACCCCGGCATCGACGGCCAGCGCGGCCGACTCGCCGTACTCGCGCACGAGCCACCCGATCTCGTCGACGTCCAGGGCGTGGGCGATGCGGTGGTCGTCGTAGGCGCTGTACGTGGCGGACGGGCCGATCGGCTTGCCGCCCTGCTGCACCATCTGGACCGTGACGGCGGTGGCGCCGGCGGCCTTCAGCCGGTTGACGAACTGGCCGAGGCGTGCCGCATAGCGGGGGTGGCGGAAGTGGCCCGGGCCGTGCGCCCCGACGCCTGACGGTTCGAAGCCCGGCGGCAGCGGGTTGCGGACGTGCGACGGCGTGCCGCCGATCCACTGGAAGCCGCCCGTGGCTTTCGGCAGCCACATGGCGAGCAGGGTCTCGAACTCGTCTTCGCTGCCAACCAGGTTGCTGGCGCCACCACCGTGGGGCGGCACGACCAGGCGGTGGTCCAGCGTGAACCGGCCGACCGTGACCGGGCTGAACAGGTGGGGGAGTGCCACTGTCATGCCGTGCCGCCGGCGAGCGCGGCGGCCGACCGGCCGGCGATGCGGCCGAACGTCACGCAGTTGGCGTACGAGTTGCCGCTGCCCACGTACTGGGCGCCGACCACCCCGCCGGTGCATTCACCGGCGGCGAAGAGGCCGGCGATCGGCTTGCCGTTGTTGCCCAACACCTGCGCCTCACGGTCGATCCGCAGCCCGTAGGCCGTGAAGCAGACGGTGGCAGGGCGCAGCTCGGCGCCGTAGAAGGGAGCGGTGGCGACCGGTTCGAGGAACGTCGCCGCCTTGCCGTACTCCAGGTCCTCGCCGGCGGCGACGCTGCGGTTGTACGTGGCCACCGCGCCCTCCAGGTTGACCGCCGGCACGCCCAGCGCGCCGGCCAGCGCCGCCACCGTCGGCGTCGCGTGCATCCGGCCCTCCTTCACCATCTGGGAGACGATGTCGGCGTTCCAGTGCGGGCTCTGCCGCTTCGTGCTGCCAGGGATGGTCTGCTTGTAGCGGGCCAGGCCCTCGGCGCTGGCGGTGGTGAGGATGGTGTGGTCGAAGATGGCGAACACCCGGTCGCCCTGCTCGCGCACGAGGAAGTTCATGATCCCGTACGGCGCCGTCTCGTCGCCGAAGCGCCGGCCGTCGGCGTTCACCAGCACCAGCCAGCCCGGCAGGTAGGCCTCGTAGATGCGGTCGAAGTTGGCGTGCAGCAGGCGCAGCCCGCGGTCGTGGCCGACGAGTTGGGCGTCCACCTGGCCGGCCAGCGCCAGGTGGTCACCCCTGGCCCCGTCGGCGCCGATGTACCAGGCCCACCCGGTGTCGGCGGCGGCGGGGAAGTGGCGGGCGAGGAGTTCGGGTGCGTTGCCGAAGCCGCCACTGGCGACGACCACTGCGTGGGCGGTGATCTCGTCGTCACCGACCGCCACACCGCACACCGCGCCGTCGCCGTTGGTCAGCAGCCGGTCCACCCGCCGGCCGAGCGCGATGTCCACGCCGGCGTCACGGCAGCGGGCGGCCAGCAGGTCGACCACCGCCTGCCCGCGCCCGATCGGGACATGCACACGCGGCACCGGCTCGTCGCCGCCGTAGACGAGGTCGGGGTGGAACTCCAGCCCCATGTCGCCCAGCCACTCGACGGCGTCGCCGGCCTCGCGTGCCAGCCGGCGCGCCGCGGCCACCTCGAGGTTCCAGCGGTTGAGCTGGAGGTAGTCGCGGAACAGGCGGTCGCCGTCGTCCTCGATGCCGGCGGCCCGCTGGTAGCGGGTGCCGGCGCCCATCATCAGCCCGCCGGACAATCGCGAGGAGCCGCCCACCACACCCTCGGCTTCGGCCACCAGGACCCGCGCCGCGCCGGCCTGGGCGGCGGCCAGCGCCGCGCTCAGGCCCGCTGCGCCCGAGCCGACGACGAGCACGTCGACGTCCATCCCGCTCATGTCGAACCCCCTCTGTTCCTGTAGTCAGTCTAAACAAAGTCGATCAGGGTTGCCGACTGAACACGCGTTCAGTAGGGTGCTGAACGTGAGTTCAGCCACCCCGCTGCCGGCCACCCGCGACCGTCTCGTCCAGGCGGCCATCGAACTGATCGCCAACGAGGGTGTGCAGGCGGCGACGGTGCGCCGGGTGGCGGACGCCGTCGGCGTGTCCGCCCCGCTCGTCCTCCACCACTTCGGTTCCAAGGAGGGGCTGGTCGCGGCCTGCGACGAGCGGGTGCTCGGCACCATGGAAGGGATGCTCGCGGAGATGGCGGCCGCCGGTGCGGACGCCGGCTTCCAGTACCTGATGGCCGACGAGCAGGCGGCCGTGCTCCTGCTGTACGTGGCCCGCGCCCTCCACGAGGACAACGCAACCGGGCGCCAATGGTTCGACCGCCTCTACGCACTCACCCGCAACGGCATGGCCGAGATGGCAGAGCGCGGCATGGTGCGCACCTTCGACGACCCGGTGATGGCGTCGCTGATCCTCCTGGCGATGGACCTCGGCCTGGTCCTCCTCCGCCCGCACGTGGAGCGCATCCTCGACGCGCCGCTCACCGACCGCTCGGTGGTCACCCGGTGGATCACCGCCGAGTTCGACCTCCTCACCACGCCCATCTTCCGCCCGCCGGCGTCCCCTGCCGCGCCCGCCCCCGATTCGGAGCAGCCATGAACACCCCCGTGAACCCCGACGCGCCGGTGATCGACATCGCCGGCCTGGTCAAGACGTTCGGCACCGTCCGGGCCCTCGACGGGCTGGACCTCACCGTCCGCCGCGGCGAGGTGCACGGCTTCCTCGGGCCCAACGGCTCCGGCAAGTCGACCACCATCCGCGTGCTGCTCGGCATGCTGCGCCACGACGCCGGCACCGTCCGCCTCCTGGGCGGCGACCCGTGGGACGACGCCGTCGCCCTCCACCGCCGCCTCGCCTACGTGCCGGGCGACGTCAGCCTGTGGCCGAAGCTGACCGGAGGGGAGATCATCGACCTGCTCGGGCGGCTGCGTGGCGACCTCGACCCCCAGCGCCGCGACGACCTGATGGAGCGGTTCGAGCTGGACCCGACGAAGAAGGCCCGCACCTACTCCAAGGGCAACCGCCAGAAGGTCGGGCTGGTGGCGGCGCTGGCATCCGGCGCCGAGCTGCTGGTGCTGGACGAGCCGACCTCGGGTCTCGATCCGCTGATGGAGGCCGTGTTCCAGGAGACCATCCGCGAGGTCCGCGCCGAGGGGCGCACGGTGCTGCTGTCCAGCCACATCCTCGCCGAGGTGGAGGCGCTGTGCGACCGGGTCAGCATCATCCGCGCCGGCCGGACGGTGGAGACGGGCACGCTGGACGAGCTGCGTCACGTCAGCCACACCTCGGTGTCCGTACGGACGGACCGGCCGGTGGACCTCGCCGCGCTGCCCGGCATCCGCCATCTCCGCACGGACAACGGGCGGACCACGTTCGACGTGGACAACGCCCAGCTCGGCGCCACGCTGGCGCAGCTGTCGGCCGCCGGTGTCACCGCACTGACCTGCGCGCCGCCGACGCTGGAGGAGCTGTTCCTGCGCCATTACGACGACGTCGCCGTCAACGGCACTGCGGGGACGCCGTCATGACGGGCACGCTCGCCCTCGTGCGGGCGGGGTTGCGGCGCGAGCGGGTGCGCATCGCCGTGTGGATCGCCGGCATCTCGTTGATGGTGGCGATCTCGGCGGAGAGCGTCCGCGGCATCTTCCCCACCCAGGCGGACCTGGACAAGGCGGCCGCCACCTCGGCCAATCCGGCCATCCTCGCCTTCCAGGGGCCGCGCTTCGCGCTGGACACGCTGGGCGGGCAGGTGGCGTTCCAGATCGGTGCACCGGGGCTGGTGATCATGGCGCTGATGGCGGTGCTGATGACCGGCCGGCTGACGAGGGCGGAGGAGGAAGCGGGTCGGCTGGAGTTGCTGCGGGCGTTGCCGGTGGGCCGCAACGCGACCATTGCGGCCGCGTCGGTGGTGGTGGCCGGCATGAGCGTCGCGGTCGGCCTGGTGTCCGCCGTCTCCCTGATCGCGCTGGGGCTCCCTGTTGCCGGGTCCGTCGCCTTCGGTCTCGGGTACACGGCGGTCGGCGCGGTCTTCTGCGGGGTCACGCTCGTCACGGCCCAGGTGACGGACAACCATCGCCTGGCCAACGGCATGGCCGGCACCACGCTCGGCGTGGCGTACGTGCTGCGGGCCATCGGCGACATGCGCGACGGCACCCTCTCCTGGCTCTCGCCGCTGGGCTGGGCCCAGTACGCCAAGGCGTACGCGGGGGAGCGGTGGTGGCCGTTCCTGCTGTCCGCCGCGGCTGCGGCCGGGCTGGCCGCGCTGGCCGTGGCGTTGCAGGGGCGCCGCGACCTCGGCGCCGGCCTGGTGGCCGCGCGGCCGGGGCGGGCCCACGCCACGCCGCGTCTGCGGACGCCGTTCGCCCTCGCCGTGCGGCTGCAGCGCGGCTCGGTCATCGGCTGGTCGGCCGGGGCGGCGGCCACGGCCGCGGTCTACGGCGGCCTGGCGTCGGCGATCAAGGGCTTCATCAAGGACAACCCGCAGATCGCCGACTTCCTGGCCCAGGCGGGCGGCGACCTGACCGACGCCTACCTGGCGACCTCGGCGCGGATCACTGCGCTCATCGGCTGCGGGTACGCCATCCAGTCGATGCTCCGCCTGCGCAGCGAGGAGACCAACGACCGCACGGAGCCGGTGCTCGGCACCCCGGTCTCCCGCCCCCGCTACTGGGCGGCCCACCTGGCCGTGGCCGCGCTGGGGTCGCTGGTGGTCCTGCTCGTCGCCGGGCTGGCGCTGGGCGCCAGCGCGGCGATCTCCGTCGGCGACGGCTCGCTGGCGTGGCGCAGCACCGTCGGCATGGTGTCCTACCTGCCGGCCCTGCTGGTGATGATCGCCGTCGCCGCGCTGCTGGTGGGCATGCTGCCGAAGCTGAGCAACCTCGGGTGGGTGGCGCTGGCGGTGACGTTCGTGGTGGCGATGTTCGGGCCGATCCTCGACCTGCCGAAGTGGGTGATGCGGATCTCCCCGTTCGAGAACCTGGCCCTCGTGCCGGCCCAGCCGATCTCCCTCGTGGCCACCACCACGCTGGCCGCGCTGGCGGCGGTGATCCTGGCGGTGTCGCTCGTCGGCTACCGCCGGCGGGACATGTTCCTGTAGACAGTGTGCACTAAGTCGCCAGCTGCGAAGGGAACCCCACCCCCATGCCCGATGCACCGATCCGCGCCGTCGTGTTCGACTTCGGCGGCGTCCTGATCACCCCAATCACCCGGCACCTCACCAACCTCGCCGTGCGCCACGGCGTGCCGATGGAGCAGTTGCTCCTCGTGCTGATGGGGCCGCGGGAGGAATCCACCGCGGACCACCCGTGGCACCGGGCCGAACGGGGGGAGATCCCCACCGCCGACTTCATCCACCAGGTGCAGCCGTATGCCGCGGCCCAGGGCATCCAGCTGGCCGGCGACGAGTACGAGATCATCCTCGACGGGGTGTTCGACCTGCACCATGGGGCGCTGGCCGACATCGCCGACCTGCGCCGGGCCGGATACCGCACGGGTCTGCTGACCAACAGCTTCCGCGAGTTCCGCGCCCACCTGGAGCAGAGCATCGACTTCGGTCTGTTCGACGTGGTGGTGGACTCCTCCGAGGTGGGGTGCCGCAAGCCCGAACCGCAGATCTACGCGATGACCGCGGAGGCGATGGGCTGCCGGCCGGAGGAGATCCTGTACCTCGACGACTTCCTGGCGAACGTGGAGGGCGCCCTGGCCGCGGGCTGGCAGGCGGTGCACGTGAATGGGGAGGCCGAGGTGAGGGCCGCAGTGGCGCCACTTCTGGGCGGCTCGACCGCAACCGCGTTACCATAGATCGTCACCAGTAAGTCGGAAGCGAGGACCCAGTGGCAGAGGCCGTCGAATCGATCGAGTCGTTCCGGGCACGGGCCGAGGCGTGGCTGACGGCCACGAAGCCGCGGAAGTCCACGAAGGCCCGCGTGTGGGGCGAGGGTGAGTTCGATGTCACCGTCTTCCATGACCGCACCGAGGAAGAAGAGCGCGCCTACCTCGCGGCCTACGTGGAGTGGCACCACGAGAAGCTGGCCAACGGTTTCGGGTCGATCACCTGGACGAAGGAGAGCGGCGGTGCCGGCCTGTCGGCGGCGCACGAGCGGGCCTTCAAGGAGCTCGAGGCGCAGTTCGAGGTGCCCAACGACCATGAGCTGATCTCCGTCACCACCAAGCTGATCGCGCCGACCATCGAGAAGTACGGCACGCCCGAGCAGATCGAGCGCTACGGGCGCCCCTTCATGCGGGCCGAGATGTTCTGCTGCCAGCTGTTCAGCGAGCCGGGCGCCGGCAGCGACCTGGCCAACCTGTCCTGCAAGGCGGTGCGCGACGGCGACCACTGGGTGCTGAACGGCCAGAAGGTGTGGAGCTCCAACGCCCACATCGCCCCCTGGGGCTTCGCCATCTGCCGCACCGACGTGGACGTTCCCAAGCACGCCGGCATGACCGCCTTCCTGGTGCCGCTGCAGCACCCCGGCGTGGACGTTCGGGGCATCCAGCAGATGAACGGCGGTGCCTCGTTCAACGAGGTGTTCTTCAGCGACGCGGTCATCCCCGACGAGTACCGGGTCGGTGCCGTCGGGGAGGGTTGGAAGGTGGCGCTGACCGTGCTCGGCTTCGAGCGCAACTCGTCCGGTGGGTCGGGGCGCCGGGGCGGCGACTTCAACGATCTGCTCGGGCTGGCCGTGGCCATGGGCCGCACCGCCGACCCGATCGTCCGCCAGGGCCTCGCCAGCGTGTACACCAAGCAGCGGGTGCGCGACTGGGCCCGCTTCCGGGCGGCGGCCGCCGTGCGACTGGGCGGGTCGGCGGGCCCGGAGGGCAGCATCGGCAAGTTGCTGTGGACCAACGCGATGCAGGAGATCAGCGCGGTGGCGTCGAAGATCCTCGGCCCGGCGCTGGCCGCGGACACGGGGGAGTGGGGCACGTTCGGCTGGAACGACCATGTGCTCGGCGCCCCCGGCTACCGGATCGCCGGCGGCAGCGACGAGATCCAGCGCAACATCATCGGCGAGCGGGTCCTCGGCCTGCCCGGCGAGCCACGGCTGGACCGTGACGTGGCGTTCAAGGACGCCCCCCGATGAGCGCCACCCGGCCGTTCCGGTTCTCGCTCCAGGCGTTCGACGCGGCGTCGGCTGCCGACTGGGTGGCCACCTGCCGGCGGGCGGAGGACCTCGGCTACGACACCCTGTTCACGACGGACCACTACTTCGGCCCCGGCGACATCGTCGCCGCCAGCGGGCACCGGCCGGTGGACGTGGCGCCGATCTCGGCGATGACGATGGCCGCGGCCGTCACCTCGACGATCAAGGTCGGGTGCCGGGTGTTCGGCGTCGACTACCACCAGCCCGTCGTCCTGGCGAAGGAACTGGCGACGGTGGACTTCCTGTCCGGCGGCCGGCTGGAGGCCGCGATCGGCGCCGGCTGGGTGAAGGCCGAGTACGACGGCATGGGCATCACCCAGGACCGCCCGAGCGTGCGGATCGAGCGGCTGGCGGAGACCATCGCCGTGCTGCGCGCCCACTGGGGCGGGCAGCCGATCTCCGTCGACGGCCGGCACGTGCACGTGTCGGGGTTCGAGGGGCGGCCGCTGCCGGTGCAGCCGCACATCCCGCTGATGATCGGTGGTGGCGCGGAGAAGATCCTCACCCTCGCCGGGCAGAAGGCGGACATCGTCAGCTTCAACTTCAACAACGCAGCCGGGAAGCTGGGCTCCGGCTCGGTGGCCACCTCCACGGAGGACCAGACCCTGCAGAAGCTGCAGTGGGTGCGCGACGCCGCCGGCGCCCGCTTCGACGACCTGGAACTGGAGATCGGCGCCTACTTCATCGCCGTCACCGACGACCGCGAGGCCGCCGCCGGCGCGATGGCGGGCCGCTTCGGGGTGGACACTGCGGCGATCCTGGCCCACCCCCACGCCCTCATCGGGTCCGTCGAGCAGATCTGCGAGACCCTGGAGGAGCGCCGGGAGCGGTACGGGTTCTCCTACTTCTGCATCGCCCAGCGCCACCTCGACGAGTTCGCCCCCGTCGTCGCCCGCCTTGCCGGTCGCTGAGTCAGCGGAGGGCGTCGAGGACGGGGGCCAGGCGGGCCGGGAAGGCCACCCAGTCCTCCGGTGAGTGCACCTCGGTGGTGAAGGCGGTGTCGATGACCACCTCGCGGAAGCCGTTGGCCTTGGCCGTGGCGATCGTCTCCTGCATCGCCCCGACGGAAAGCGGGGCCAGGCCGGGCACCACGAACGGCGGCTCGGTGAAGACCCGCTGGATGACGTCCACCGGACCGGCACCGTCCGGACGCATGCCGTTGATCGCCTCGACCGCGGCGAGGATCTGCTCCGTAGTGCCCGACGCCGGGTTCCAGATGTCGAACAGCGCAGCGGTGCGCCGCAGGCCGGCCTCGCTGCGCATGCCCGACAGCAGGGGTGGGTGGGGCTGCTGCAGCGGCTTGGGCGACACCAGCGCATCGCGGATGGTGAAGAACTCGCCCTCGAAGTTCACCGGGTCCGGCCCCCAGCAGGCCTTCAAGGCCCGCACCAGCTCGTCCATCCGCCGGCCGCGGGTGGTGAACTCGACGTCCATCTGGTCGTGCTCGTCCTTCGACCAGCCGACGCTGAGCCCGGCGATCAGCCGCCCGCCGGACAGGATGTCGATGGCCGCCAGCCGCTGGGCCAGCTCCACCGGCCGATGGTAGCCGCCGACGAGGATGCCGGTGCCGAGCAGCGGGCGCTCCGTCCAGGCCGCCACGGCGGTGAGCAGTTCGGTGGCGGCGAGCGTGATCTTGTACGCCTCGGGAACCGGCATGCCCGGCCGGGCGGCGTACGGCGCCGACGGGTGGAGCGCGTAGAACAGGTGCTCCTGCACCCACAGGCTGGTGAAGCCCAGTTCCTCGGCGGACTCGCAGAAGCCGCGGACGGCATCGCGGGTGACGTGGGGTCCGAGCTGGGGGAGGGTCAGGCCCACGCCGGTGATGGGGGCGGTACTCACCATGTGCCTTCCACGCCCCAGCGCAGGCAGCGCCCGAGGATGGTCCGGTACTCGGGCACCTGCCAGCTGCCCAGGTCCACCTTGCCGAGGTCGTCCACACCCATGTCCTGCATGTCGAACCGGCCGCGGCAGTGGCCGAGCGTGAAGTAGCAGACCATCCCCTCGCCGTGTGGGCGGGTGTACAGGATCGGCCGCTGCACGTCCTCCTCGCCCTCGGTGTGGCCCTCTTCGAAGCCACGGCACGTGCCCGAGTAGTGGGCGTGCAGCAGCACGTCCAGCGGCGGGTGCAACTCGCTGATGTACAACTCGTCGGTGACGGTGAACGGCTGGATGCCGGCCACCAGCGGGTGCTGCGGCTGGGTGACCTGCACCTCGTACGGCGTGATCGGCGGGTGGCCGAGGAACTGGCTGCCCAGCACCTCCGCCACTGGGCCGAGCGCCCGCGGCGTGGTGAAGATCCGCTCGCCGCCCGGCACCGGCGGCTCGATGGCGGAGTTGCTGGCATGCAGCGCCAACCAGCGACCGCCACGGGCGACGAAGTCCACCAGCGCCTGTTGCTGGGTGGCATCGGGCCGCACGTCGCACGTGTACGTGATCAGCAGGTCGGCCGTGGCCAGCGCGGGCAGGCAGGCGTAGTCCTGGTACACCGTGGTCTTGGCGGTGGGGTGCTCGGCCAGCGCGGTCAGCAGCTGCAGCCGGGCGTAGTCGAAGTCGTGCCACCGGCCGCCGGCCACGAGCACCACGTCTACTCGTCCTGCGGGACCCATCGGCGACCCTCCTGCGCTCGCTGAAACTGGACGATGACTACAGTAACCAGCGCCCAGGTCGGGGGCAACAGGGCGCGCCGGTCAGGCGGGGATCAGCAGGGCCTCGGCGATGCGGTGCACCTCGGCCCGCACGGCGGTGGGCGGCAGGTTGCGCAGCGGCCCTTCCTCCATGCGCATCGCGTGCACGGAGATCAGCAGGTCCACCAGCGTGTGCATCGCCAGGTTGGCCGCCCCGGCGCGAGCAGCACCGCCGCGTTGGCGGGGCGTGCCGTCGCTGCCGAGGTAGTCGAAGGCCCGGCGCACGTGCCGTTCGGTGAAGTCCTGGCGGATCTGGGTCATCTGCCGGGTGGCGCCGGGCAGGTGGGAGTGGGCCAACGAGGCGGAATGCGGGTGCACGTCGATCCAGTCCCACACCGCGTCGATGACGCGGCGCAGGCCTTCCGGGCCGGTCTGCTCGCCGGACGGGCGGGCGTCCTCCACCACGCGGGTGATGGCGTTCAGCACGCGGCGCATCGCGGCGGCGAACAGGTCGTCCTTCCCGGAGAAGTGGTAGTAGACGGCGGTGACGGCCACGTCGGCCTCCTCGGCGACGTCGCTGATGGCGGCCTCGATGTAGCCCTTGCGGGCGAACACGCGGATGGCGGCCTCGAGGATGTCGTCGCGTCGCGACGGGCGATGGGCGGGCTGTTTCGTGGCGATGCCACAGTTTGCCGCATCTGCCGTGGTCGATGTGGTGTTACTGAACGCGGCAGCAAGTATCTGGCCCGTCGAGGGTGTGATTCGGGTCCGGATATGGGAAACTTGCGGGCGTGACGACTCCCCGTGAACTCTGGCAGCAGGCGTTCGACGCGTCGCGGCTGCGCGAGGCCGACTACGCCACCATGTCGGGCATCCCGCTGGCTCCCGTGTACGGCCCCACCGATGGCTCCGGCCTGTACCCCGGCCAGTACCCGTACACCCGCGGCCCGTACGCCTCCATGTACCGCTCCAAGCTGTGGACCATGCGCATGTTCGCCGGCTTCGGCACGGCGGAGGACACCAACTGGCGGTTCAAGGAGATCATCAAGGCCGGCGGCGACGGGCTGTCCACGGCATTCGACATGCCCACCCTGCTGGGCATCGACAGCGACGACCCCATGGCCCTCGGCGAGGTGGGCCGCTGCGGCGTGGCAATCGACACGCTGTCGGACATGGAGGACCTCTACTCGGGGATCGACCTCGGCGCCATCACCACCAGCATGACCATCAACTCGCCGGCGGCGCCGATCTTCGCCATGTTCATCGCCCAGGCGGAGAAGGCCGGCGTGCATCGCAGCCGGCTGGGCGGCACCCTGCAGAACGACATCCTGAAGGAGTACCAGGCCCAGAAGGAGTTCGTGTTCCCCCCACGCCAGAGCATGCGCCTGGTGCGCGACACCATCGCCTTCACCGCGGCCGAGATGCCCAAGTGGCACAGCATCTCCATCAGCGGGTACCACATCCGCGAGGCCGGCAGCACGGCGGCGGAGGAACTGGCCTTCACCCTGGCCAACGGGTTCGCCTACGTGGAGCTCGCCCTCAAGGCCGGCCTGCCGATCGACTCATTCGCCCCCCGGCTGAGCTTCTTCTTCAACGCCCACATCGACTTCTTCGAGGAGATCGCCAAGTACCGCGCTGCCCGGCGCATCTGGGCGCGGTGGATGAAGGATCGCTACGGCGCCCAGCTGGACCGCTCCATGCAGCTGCGGTTCCACACCCAGACCGCGGGCGTGTCGCTGACGGCCCAGCAGCCGGAGGTCAACATCGTCCGCACCGCCATCGAGGCGCTGGCTGGTGTGCTGGGCGGCACCCAGAGCCTGCACACCAACTCGATGGACGAAGCGCTGGCCCTCCCCACGGAGAAGTCCGCCCGCATCGCCCTGCGCACCCAGCAGGTCATCGCCTACGAGACCAATGTCGCCCATGTGGCCGACCCGCTGGGCGGTTCCTGGTTCGTGGAGCAGCTCACCGACGAGATGGAGCGCCGGGCCGAGGAGATCTTCGAGCATCTGGACCAGCTGGGCGACGGCAGCATCCTCGAGGGCTGCATCAAGGGCATCGAGGAGAACTGGTTCCAGGGCCGTATCGCCGACTCGGCGTACGAGCTGGAACGCAAGCTCAACGCCGGCGAGCGCATCGTGGTGGGCGTCACCCGGTTCACCGAGGGCAACGAGGAGGACCAGATGGAGCTCCTCGAGATCACCAACGAGGACGAAGCCCGCCAGCTGAAGCGGTTGGACGTCGTGCGTCATCAGCGCAACCAGCCGGCGGTGGACGACGTGCTGGCCCGCCTGGCCGCCGAGGCCGCCGACCCCGAGATCAACCTGATGCCCACGCTGATCGAGGCGGCCAACGCCTACGCCTCGCTCGGTGAGGTCATGAACACCATGGCCGGCGTGTTCGGCCGCCACGTCGAAGTCCCCACCATCTGAGCCGGAGCCACCCATGACTGCTCGCATTCTCATCGGCAAGGTCGGCCTCGACGGCCACGACCGCGGCGTGAAGGTGGTTGCCCGCATCCTGCGCGACGCGGGGTTCGAGGTCATCTACACCGGCCTGTTCCAGACGCCCGCGTCCATTGCCGCTGCGGCGCTGGACGAGGACGTGGACATGGTCGGCCTGTCCATGCTGTCGGGTGCGCACATGACGCTGGCACCGCTGGTGGTGAAGGAGTTGCGCGAACGCGGCTCCAACGCGCCGGTGGTGGTGGGTGGCATCGTGCCGGAGAACCACATCCCTCGCCTGAAGGAGCAAGGCGTGGCCGCCGTGCTCACGCCGGGCGCCACCGCCGAGCAACTGGTGGCGGAAGTGCAGCGGGTGCTCGACGACCACGCGGCCACGTCCGCCTGACCGTTCGGCGAACTTCCGGCGGCCGCGGCCGCCGTCGCCCGAGCGCGATGTACCGTCCGCCGCGATGCACTCAGGATCACCCGGTCTCACTGCGCCGCCGCCCGGCCGCCTCGCCGGGCTGGACGGCCTGCGGGCGATCGCCATCGGCCTGGTCGTGGCGCACAACTACCTGCACAAAGCCGACGGCCGGCTGAGCAGCCTGCGCGGCGGCTACATCGGGGTCACCGTGTTCTTCGTGCTCAGCGGCTTCCTCATCAGTTCCCTGCTGCTGGTGGAGGAGGAGTCCACCGGGAGGGTGCGCTTCGGCTCGTTCTACCTGCGGCGCGCCTACCGCCTGCTGCCGGCGCTGCTGCTGGCGCTGGCATTCCTGCTGGGCATCGGCTGGGCGACGGGGGAGGAGTGGGGGCCGCAGATGGTGCGCGCCGGCAGCGTGCTCGGCTACGTCTTCAACTGGTGGCACGGCTCGAGCCCGCTGCCCGACGGGTGGGGGCCACTCTGGTCGCTCTCCGTGGAGGAGCAGTTCTACCTGGTGTGGCCCTTGCTGCTGGCTGCCGTGCTGTGGCTGGTTGGCCGCCGCGCCACGGGTCGGCAGCGGACCGACCTGGTGGCCGCGATCACAGCGGTTGGCGCGCTCGGGCTGGCCGCGTGGCGCACGGTGGCGTGGTGGGACGGCGAGACGGAATCCCCCCTCTACAACCACACGCACTTCCGGGCCGATGCCCTGCTGATCGGCGCGGCGCTGGCAGTGGTGGTGCACGGTCGGCGCGAGCTGATGGACCGGGCCCGTGCCGCCGAGCGGTGGTTCCTCCCGGTGGTCGCGGCCGTGTGCATGCTGGCTGTGTTGGGCAGCCGGGCGGACCCGGAGAGCCGGCCCGGCTGGATGCTGGGCCCGGGCATGACGCTGGTGGCAGCACTGGCGGCCGCGATGACCCTGCTGGCCATCACGGCGCCGGCGGGTTCGCCGACGCGGCGCGTGCTGGACGCCAGGTGGATGGTCTGGATCGGCACCCGCTCCTACGCCATCTACCTGATGCACGAACCCATGGCGGCAGCGGTCGGGCATGCCACGGGCCACGGCGGCGCCATGGTGGCCGGCCTGTCGCTGGTGCTCACGCTCGTGATTGCCGAGGCCAGCTACCGCTGGCTGGAGCAGCCGGTGCTGCGGCGATTGCCCGGCTGGGCGCGGCGCACGACGCCGGCGCTGCCACCGGCCGTTGGCGCAGCCGCTGCCAGGGGATAGCCTTCCGCCCGACACACAACCCGGTCGCTCGCCGAAGACCGCTGGCCCCGTCAGGGCATAAGGGAGTCCGCTCCACCAGCCGAGGTGAATTCCATCCGGATGCGAAGGCGTCATGGTCCCCCGTGGGGGCTGCCCTCGTCTCCTCGTGGTGTTCGCTGCACATGCGAGCACCCCGAGTATGAGACGAGAGGAGGTGTACATGACGACAGAGAACCCCCGTGCAGAAAAGGTTGCGGTGGTCGAGGAGGTCACCGGCCGGCTGCAGGCAGCCACGGCGGTGTTCGTCACCGAGTACCGCGGGCTCAGCGTCGGCCAACTGGCCAACCTGCGCCGCAGCCTGCGCAGCGCTGGTGGCGAGGTGAAGGTGTACAAGAACACGCTCGCCCGCTTCGGCGCCCGCAATGCCGGCCTCGACGGCCTCGACGACCTGCTGGTCGGCCCGGCCGCCATCACGTTCGCCAGTGGCGACGTGGCCGGTGTGGCCAAGGCCCTCCGCGACGCCGCCAAGGCGACGCCGCTGCTGGTCCTCAAGGGCGGTCACATGGGCGGCAAGTTGCTGTCCGCGAAGGACATCGAAGCCCTGGCCGAACTGCCCAGCCGCGAGACCCTGCTGGCGATGTTCGCTGGTGCCCTGCAGGCGCCGCTGGTGAAGACCGCCGGCCTGCTGCAGGCCCTGCCCCGCAACTTCGCCTACGGCCTCAAGGCCCTCATCGATCAGAAGGAAGCGGCCTGAGCCGCCTCCTCCCCACACACCAACCAACCAACCATTCGCATTCAGGAGAAACCAACCATGTCGATCGAGAGCATCCTCGACGAAATCAGCGCCCTCACCGTCATCGAGCTCAAGGAACTGCTCGATGCCTTCGAGGAGAAGTTCGGCGTGACCGCCGCCGCCCCGGTGGCCGTGGCCGCCGTGGCCGCCGGTGGTGGCGCTGCCGCCGCCCCGGCCGAGGAGGAGAAGGACGAGTTCGACGTCGTCCTCACCGACGCCGGCGCCCAGAAGATCCAGGTCATCAAGGTCGTGCGCGAGCTGACCAGCCTGGGCCTGAAGGAGGCCAAGGACCTCGTGGACGGCGCCCCCAAGCCCGTCCTGGAGAAGGTCAACAAGGACGCCGCCGAGGCGGCCAAGGCCAAGCTGGCCGAGGCCGGCGCCACCGTCGAGGTCAAGTGACCTCCGGCAGCGTTCCTCGCTGCTGACATCTGCAACGCACGGCGACGGGCCCGGGGCTTCGGCCCCGGGCCCGTCCCGTTTTCCCGGCCCACATGCGAAGTGACGCGGTCGCACTGCCCGCCACCAGGGAAGTGACGTGATATATCACGTCACTTCGGGGGTTTGGGGGCGGGCGCGGGCCAATCGGACGGTGCGCATGGACACCTTGCGGCCGGTGTGCTCGTCGACCACCACGGGGTCCACGTACTCGCCGGTCTCCTTGTCCTTCAGGCCGACCACCGGGCCGTTCCCGTCGGGCCACTGTCAGTCCGCCGCCCACCGCCACATGGCCAGCAGCACGTCACCGAACGCGTGGCCCTTCTCGGTCAGCCGGTACTCGTACCGCACCGGGTGCTCCTGGTAGGCGACCCGGGTGATCATCCCCTCGTCCTGCAGGCGCTGCAGCCGGGCGGACAGCACGGCCCGTGGCACCTGCAGCGACTCGGCGATCTCGTCGAAACGTCGCTTGCCGTAGAAGAACTCGCGCATCACCAGCGGCGTCCACCAGTCGCCGATCAGGTCCGTGGCCCGGGCGATGGGGCACGGCCAGTCGTCGAAACGGGTGCGGCGCATGTCAGGCCCCCGCTACGGGCTCCAGCCGGGCCGGCACGTGCTTGTGGTGGGGTGTGCCGGCGAACCAGTCCCTGTCCGCCGAGGACGTCAGCTCGTTCGGCGCCACGCCAGGTGCGTCGGGCGACCCGCCGGGGCCCAGCCCGAACCCGTTCGGCAGGCTGATGTGGCCGTCCAGCATGGCGTCGTTGACCTCGACCACCGCCACCGCCGAGCCGCGGCGGGTGGTGACCCGTGCCCGGCCGCCATCCTGCAGGCCGAACCGCTGCGCGTCCGCGGGCGACACCCGCAGCGCGCCGTGCTCGTCCTTCTTCCGCCACGACGGGTCGCGCTGGATGGTGTTGGCGGTGGACGACCGGCGCTCGCCGGCGGAGAGGATCAGTGGGTACTCGCCATCTGCTGCCGTGGCCCCGGGTTCGGTCGCCAGCGCGTCGAACTCCGGCCACAGCAGATCGATCGACAGGTGCACCTTCCCGTCCGGGGTGTGCAGCCGCCGCCATGTCTCCGGGTAATCGTCCACCGAGAACGTCACCCCGTGGTGGCCGTTGACCACCGCGTCGAACAGCGCCTCGCCCAGTTCCAGCCCCTCGCCGTCGATCCCCGCCCGGCGGATGGAGTCCGCGTAGGACCCGGCGCAGCGGTGGGCCAGACCCCACACGGCGGCTGCGCCGGCTGCGGACTCGCCGTCCGCGGTGCGCAGCGACGGCCCAAGCCCCTCGTACAGCAGCACCGAGGCCAGCTTGCCGAGCTGCGGCTTGGCGGCCAGCAACTCGAAGAACGCGCCGGCGAACCGGGCCCGGCCGGCCTCGGCGGCGGCCCGCAGCGGGGCGATGTCGTCGTCGCCGTAGGCCCCGAGGGCGCGGCACAGGCGGGCGTGGATCTCGGCCTCCGGCAGGGTGCCCGGCAGCGGCTCGAAGATCGGCCGGCGGAGGTGGAAGACGTTGTGCGGGAACTCGAGGTTGAAGAACGTGCACTCCCACTTCTCGAACTGGGACGCCGCCGGCAGCACGTAGTGGGCCTCCCGGGCCGTCTCGGTGAGGGCGACGTCGATGACCACCAGCAGGTCGAGCGCCCGCATCGCCTCGCGCATCCGCCGACTGTCGGCCAGGCTGTGCACCGGGTTGCCGCTCTCGATCAGCATCGCCCGGAAGCGGTCGGGGTGCGGCGGCTCGGTGCCGCCGCCCAGGATCTCGTCCGGGATGATGTTGCACGGCACCAGGCCGGTGACCAGGCGGTGGCCCGTGACGGGGGTGACCCGTTCGGCCCGTGGCCCGCCCGCCCCGTCGGAGCCGCCGCCGCCCAGGGAAGCGAACCGGGTGTGCAGGTTCATCCCGCCGGGCACACCGAAGTTGCCCGTCAGCAGCACCAGCAGCTTCTCCAGCCAACTGTTGAGCGTGGAGTGCGGCGCCATCTGGATGCCGAGGTCCTCGAAGATCGAGACCCCGCCGCGGGCCCCTGCCAGCACCCGTGCGGCGTGGCGCACCTCGGCCTCCGGCACGCCCGCTCGTACCGAGTAGTCGGCCACGTCCACCCGGCGCAGGTGGGCGATCACGTCGTCGAGCCCGGTGGCGTGCTCGGCCAGCCAGGCATCGGCCAGCAGGCCTTCCTCCACCAGCGTCGCCAGCATCGCCGCCAGTAGGTGGGCGTCGCCACCGGGGCGGGGCCGCAGCCAGATGCCGCGCTCGCTCTGCAGCGCCAGGTCCGCGGTCTCGGTGCGGCGCGGGTCCACCACCATCAGCACCCGGCCCGGGTCGTTGGCGATCTCCTTCAGGATCCGCCGGGCCTGCGGGAAGCCGTGCGACTGCCACGGGTTCTTGCCCCAGAACACGGCCACCTCGGCCCGCTCGTAGTCGCCGGTGGTGTGGCAGCTGGACCGGCCAAACAGCTGGCCGTCCACCCAGAACTCGCCGGTCTTCTCCTGGGCGAGCGCGTTGGAGGTGAACTGGATGCCCAGCGCCGCCCGCAGCGCCCCGCCGTACCCGCCGCCGAGGTGGTTGCCCTGGCCGCCGCCGCCGTAGAAGAGGATCCGCTGGCCGCCGTGCTCGGCGATGATGTCCTGGAAGCGGGCGGCGACCTCGGCGATGGCGACGTCCCACGGGATCTCCTCGAACGTGCCGTCCGCCCGCCGGCGCAGCGGTGTGGTCAGCCGGTGCGGGTCGCTCTGGTAGTGGCCCACCCGCAGCCCTTTCTCGCACGTGTACCCCTGCGAGGCCGGGTGGGCCTTGTCGCCGCGGACCCGGGTGATGGCCCGGCCGTCCGTGCGGACCTCCAGCCCGCAGTTGATGCTGCACAGGATGCAGGCCGTGGGGTGCCAGGTGTCGGTCATTGGAGGCCTCCGGAGTCAGTTCAACGAGCGAACGTACTCGCGATCCATCGGTGGCACAAGGTCCCGATCCGGTGTCAGTCGGGCCGAAAGCCTTGACATCCGGGCCTCGTCCGGCTTACTTTTCCGCCCACGAAGCGCCGCCGGGCTACGCCTGAGAGCGGTTGACGTCCGCGTGTGCCCCGGATAGGATCGTCATTTGCCGTGCGTTCCGTGTCCCGCTACTCCCATGTCCCGGTGACCGCGCGCGCCCGCATGCCGATCTGCCCCACCAAGCAGTGCGTCTGAGACTGGAGTGACCGTGGCCTCTCGTTCCGTGTCCCGCGAGCGTTATTCGTTCGCCAACCTCGCCGAGCCTCTGGAGCTGCCCGACCTCATCGCCATCCAGCGGGAGAGCTTCGAGTGGTTCCTCAACGAGGGCCTGGCCGAGACGTTCCGTGACATCTCGCCCATCAAGGACTTCTCCGAGGCGCTCCAGCTGGAGCTGGAGTTCGATCCCGACGACGAAGACCTGCGCCCGCCGCCGAAGTTCTCGGTGGACGAGTGCAAGGAGAAGGACATGACCTTCAGCGCGCCGATCTTCGTGCGCGCCCGCTTCATGAACCGCAACACGGGCGAGATCAAGGAGCAGACCGTCTTCATGGGCGACTTCCCCATGATGACGGAGAAGGGCACATTCATCATCAACGGCACCGAGCGTGTCGTGGTGTCCCAGCTGGTCCGCAGCCCCGGCGTCATCTTCGAGCCGGGCGAGCGGTTCCGCCTCCGTAACCTCAGCAAGCACCAGCTGGTCAAGGGCACCATCCACCCGTACCGCGGTGAGTGGCTGGAGTTCGACGTGGAGCAGAAGCCCGGCAAGGACGTCACCGCCGGCACCCGCGTGGCCCGCAAGCGCCGCATGGGCATCTTCACCCTGCTGCGTGCCCTCGGCTACGACGAGGACCACGTGCCCGGCTTCCTGGACCGCTTCGTGGCCCACTTCGACTTCCTCGAGGGCCAGTGGGAGAAGGAGCGCCACGTCGCCCCCACCCAGAACGAGGCGCTGGTCGAGATCTACAAGCGGGCCCGCCCGGGCGAGCCGCCCACGGTGGAGTCCGCCAAGGCGTACTTCCGCAACGCGTTCTTCGAGAACCGCCGCTACGACCTCAGCCGCGTCGGCCGCTACAAGCTGGACCGCAAGCTCGGCTCCGAGGTCGCCAAGCTGGACGACCTGTTCGGCAAGGGCACCATCGAGGCCGGTTCGTACTTCCGCACCGACACCGAGGACCCCAACCGCCGCCCGATCGTCAGCGACCCGGACGACGCCCACGTGCTGCGCCCCAACGAGGTCGTGGCCGCGGTCAGCTACATGCTCCACCTGGTGAAGCAGGAGCCCGGCTACCGCCTCGACGACCAGGACCACTTCGCCAACCGCCGCATCCGCAGCGTCGGCGAGCTGATCCAGAACCAGGTGCGCATCGGCCTCAGCCGCATGGAGCGCGTGGTCCGCGAGCGCATGACCACCCAGGACGTGGAGGCCATCACGCCCACCACGCTGGTGAACATCCGGCCCGTCGTGGCCGCCATCAAGGAGTTCTTCGGCACCTCGCAGCTGTCGCAGTTCATGGACCAGGTGAACCCGCTGTCGGGCCTCACCCACCGCCGCCGCCTGTCGGCTCTCGGCCCGGGCGGCCTCAGCCGCGAGCGCGCCGGCTTCGAAGTGCGCGACGTGCACTTCTCCCACTACGGCCGGATGTGCCCGATCGAGACGCCGGAAGGCCCGAACATCGGCCTCATGGGTGCCCTCAGCACGTTCGCCCGGGTGAACCCCTACGGCTTCATCGAGACGCCGTACCGCGTGGTGAAGAACGGCAAGGTCACCAACGAGATCCGCTACATGGCCGCCGACGAGGAAGAGAACTACGTCGTCGCCCAGGCCAACACGCCGCTGAACCCGGACGGCACGTTCGCCGAGGAGCGCATCCTCGTGCGCCGCAGCCCGCAGGCCGCCAGCCTGGAGGACCTGCGCAAGATGCTGGAGGCGGAGAGCTTCTTCGGCGCCACCACCGACATCGCCGCCGTGCCGCCGAGCGAAGTGCAGCTCATGGACGTCAGCCCGAAGCAGATCGTGTCGGTCGCCACGGCCCTCATCCCGTTCCTCGAGCACGACGATGCCAACCGGGCGCTGATGGGCGCCAACATGCAGCGTCAGGCCGTGCCGCTGGTCCGCGCCGAGGCGCCGTACATCGGCACCGGCATCGAGGACCGTGCGGCCCGCGACGCCGCCGATCTCATCCAGGCCACCGGCGAGGGTGAGGTGCTGGAGGTCAGCGGCAGCAGCATCACGGTGCAGTACAAGGACACCGGCAAGCGGGTGTACTCGCTGGCCAAGTTCCGCCGCAGCAACCAGGACACCTGCATCAACCACCGCATCCGGGTGAAGGAAGGCGAGAAGGTGCAGAAGGGCACCATCCTCGCCGACGGCCCGTCCACCGACCACGGTGAGCTGGCGCTGGGCAAGAACCTGCTCGTGGCCCTGATGCCGTGGGAGGGCTACAACTTCGAGGACGCCATCATCCTCTCCGAGCGCCTGGTGAAGGATGACGTGCTCACGTCGATCCACATCCACGAGCACGAGGTGGACGCCCGCGACACCAAGCTCGGGCCGGAAGAGATCAGCCGCGACATTCCCAACCTCTCTGATGACATTCTTCGAGATCTCGACGACCGCGGCATCATCCGCATCGGTGCCGAGGTCGGCCCCGGCGACGTGCTGGTCGGCAAGGTCACCCCGAAGGGCGAGACCGAGCTCACCCCGGAGGAGCGCCTGCTGCGCGCGATCTTCGGTGAGAAGGCCCGCGAGGTCCGCGACACCAGCCTGAAGGTGCCCCACGGCGAGAGCGGCAAGGTCATCGACGTGAAGGTGTTCACCCGCGAGGACGGCCACGAGCTGCCCCCCGGCGTGAACCAGCTGGTGCGGGTGTACGTGGCCCAGAAGCGCAAGATCAGCGTGGGCGACAAGCTCGCCGGCCGCCACGGCAACAAGGGTGTCATCTCCAAGGTGCTGCCGCTCGAGGACATGCCGTACCTCGCCGACGGCACCGCGGTGGACATCATCCTCAACCCGCTCGGCGTGCCCAGCCGGATGAACGTCGGCCAGGTGCTGGAAGCCCACCTCGGCTACGCCGCCCGGTGGGGCTGGAGCGACGTGAAGAACGGCGGCAAGTCCGTCGGCGACGCGCCGATCCGTGGCACCGAGACCAAGACCCGGCCCACCACCAAGCCGAGCACGTTCATCGCCACGCCGGTGTTCGACGGCGCTCACTGGGACGAAGAGGAAGCCGCCGGCAAGCACCCGACGATCCAGCAGATCTTCGAGAACCTCAACCCGGAGAGCACCGACGGTGTGCGGCTCATCCAGCCCGACGGCAAGACCACGCTCTACAACGGGCGCACCGGCATGCCGTACGACAACCCGGTCACGGTCGGCTTCATGTACATCCTGAAGCTGGCCCACCTGGTGGACGACAAGATCCACGCCCGCTCCACCGGCCCGTACAGCATGATCACCCAGCAGCCGCTGGGTGGTAAGGCCCAGTTCGGTGGCCAGCGGTTCGGTGAGATGGAGGTGTGGGCCCTGGAGGCCTATGGCGCCGCCTACTGCCTGCAGGAGCTGCTGACCATCAAGTCCGACGACGTCCTCGGCCGCGTGAAGGTCTACGAGGCCATCGTCAAGGGCGAGAACATCCCCGAGCCCGGCATCCCGGAGAGCTTCAAGGTGCTCATGAAGGAGATGCAGGCCCTGTGCCTCAACGTCGAGGTCCTGGCCAGCGACGGCTCGGAGATCGAGATGCGGGAGATGGACGAAGACGTCTTCCGCACCGCCGAGGAACTCGGCATCGACATCAGCCGCAACGAGCGCGGCACCGACGAAGACGACCGTGAGCGCGAGGCCCGCCGGGCCGCGCGGCAGTTCTGAGGGAAAGGCACAGCGACATGCTCGACGTCAACATGTTCGACCAGCTGAAGATCGGTCTGGCGACCGCCGACCAGATCCGCGCCTGGACCAACGAGCGGCACCCCGGTGAGAAGGAGGTGAAGAAGCCCGAGACGATCAACTACCGAACCCTCCGCCCGGAGAAGGACGGCCTGTTCTGCGAGAAGATCTTCGGGCCGACTCGCGACTGGGAGTGCTACTGCGGCAAGTACAAGCGGGTGCGCTTCAAGGGCATCATCTGCGAGCGCTGCGGCGTGGAAGTCACCCGCAGCAAGGTGCGCCGTGAGCGGATGGGGTACATCACCCTGGCCGCCCCCGTCGTCCACATCTGGTACCTGCGCGGCACCCGCAGCTGGCTGGCGTACCTGCTGGCCGGCCTGGAGCCGAAGGAAGAGCTGAAGGCCAAGCAGCTGGAGAAGGTCATCTACTTCGCGGCCAACCTGGTCACCTGGGTGGACGAGGACAAGCGCCACGCCGACCTCTCCAACCTGGAGGCCGAGTACCTCGAGGAGCGCGACGCGATCCGCAAGGAGCTCGAGCTGGCCATCGACCGCCGCTACAAGGAGCTCGAGGACGACGCCGCCAAGAGCGAGGCCGACGGCGCCAGCTCGGCCGACGCCCGCAAGATCAAGACCACCGCGGAGAAGGAGATCGCCAGCATCCGCGAGCGCTACGAGATGGAGCTGGACCTCCTGCAGCGCACGTGGGACGAGTTCAAGAGCCTTCACTCGCGCCTCATCCTCGACGACGAGCTGCTGTGGCGTGAGGTGCGCGACCGCTACGGCGACTACTTCGAGGGCGGCACGGGCGCCGACGCCATCAAGGCGCTGATCGACCGGATCGACTTCGACGAGGAGGAGATCAAGCTCCGCGAGGCCATCGACCACACGTCCAGCGGCCGCAAGCCGCTGTCGGCCCAGCGCCGCCAGAAGGCCATCAAGCGGCTGAAGATCGTCGCCTCGTTCAACCAGCGCGACGAGCACGGCCGCCGCCTGAACGACCCGAAGGCGATGATCCTGGACGTCGTGCCGGTCATCCCGCCGGAGCTCCGCCCGATGGTCCAGCTCGACGGTGGCCGCTTCGCCACCTCGGACCTCAACGACCTGTACCGCCGCGTCATCAACCGCAACAACCGCCTCAAGCGGCTGCTGGACCTCGGCGCGCCGGAGATCATCGTCAACAACGAGAAGCGCATGCTGCAGGAGGCCGTCGACGCCTTGTTCGACAACGGCCGCCGCGGCCGGCCGGTCACCGGCCCGGGCAACCGCCCGCTGAAGTCGCTCTCCGACATGCTGAAGGGCAAGCAGGGCCGGTTCCGCCAGAACCTGCTCGGCAAGCGTGGACTACTCCGGCCGTTCGGTCATCGTGGCCGGCCCGACGCTGAAGCTGCACCAGTGCGGTCTGCCGAAGCTGATGGCGCTGGAGCTGTTCAAGCCGTTCGTGATGAAGCGCCTGGTGGACCTGGAGCTCGCCCAGAACATCAAGAGCGCCAAGCGCATGGTGGAGCGCCGCCGCCCGCAGGTGTGGGACGTGCTGGAGGACGTCATCAAGGAGCACCCGGTGCTCCTCAACCGTGCTCCCACGCTGCACCGCCTCGGCATCCAGGCCTTCGAGCCGGTGCTGGTGGAGGGCAAGGCGCTGCAGATCCACCCGCTGGTCTGCACCGCCTTCAACGCCGACTTCGACGGTGACCAGATGGCCATCCACGTGCCGCTCAGCGCGGAGGCCCAGGCCGAGGCCCGGGTGCTGATGCTCAGCGCCAACAACATCCTCTCGCCGGCCAGCGGCCGCCCGATCGTGACGCCCAGCCAGGACCTCATCATCGGTGGCTTCTACCTCACCGAGAAGGTGGAGGACGCTCCGGGCGCGGGCCGCGTGTTCCGTCACAACTGGGAGGTCCTGCGGGCGGTGGACGAGGGGTCGCTGCACCTCCACACGCCGATCGTGCTGCGCCGCCCCGGCAAGGACGCGTTCGACACCACCCCCGGCCGGATGCTGTTCGAGGAGGCCCTCCCCGACGACTACACCGACCGCTTCGGCCACATCAACGAGGTGGTCAAGAAGAAGGAGATGGGGGTCATCGTCGAACGCCTCTCGGACCACTACCACAAGAGCCAGGTGGCCGAGGCGCTCGACAAGATCAAGAACCTCTGCTACCGGTATGCCGCGCAGAGCGGACTCACGGTGTCGATCGACGACGTGAAGACGCCGAAGCTGAAGGCCACGATCCTGGAGGACCACGAGGTCCAGGCCGAGAAGGTGGAGACCCAGTTCCGCCGGGGCATCATCACCGACGGCGAGCGTCGCCAGCAGGAAGTCCGCATCTGGACCGACGCCACGGCCAAGGTGCAGAAGGCCATGGAGGACGAGTTCAAGGCCCAGCGGTTCAACCCCATCGACATGATGGTCGGCTCCGGCGCCCGAGGGAACATGACCCAGATGCGCCAGATCGCCGGCATGCGTGGCCTGGTGGCCAACCCCCGTGGCGACATGATCCCCCGGCCGATCAAGAAGAACTTCCGTGAGGGTCTGGAGACCCTGGAGTACTTCATCGCCACGCCGGGTGCCCGTAAGGGTCTGGTGGACACCGCCCTGCGAACCGCCGACTCCGGCTACCTCACCCGCCGTCTGGTGGACGTGGCGCAGGAGCTCATCATCCGTGAGCCCGACTGCGGCACCAACCTCGGCCTGTGGATCGACAACGTCGGCCCGGACACCGCCAACAAGCGTGCGTACCTGGAGACCAAGCTCTTCGGGCGGGCGCTCAGCCAGGACGTCACCCTGGCCGACGGCACCGTGTTCCCCCGGAACATGATCGTCGGCGACGCCGAGATGGACGCCCTGCGCGACGACCCCTCGGTGAACCGGGTGCGGGTGCGCTCTGTCGTCACCTGCGATGCCGAGCTGGGCGTGTGCGCCCTCTGCTACGGCCGTTCGCTGGCCACCGGCAAGGAGATCGAGCTCGGCGAGGCTGTCGGCGTCATCGCCGCCCAGTCGATCGGCGAGCCCGGCACCCAGCTGACGATGCGGACCTTCCACACCGGTGGTGTGGCCGGCAAGGACATCGCCGGCGGTCTGCCTCGCGTGGTCGAGCTGTTCGAGGCCCGTACCCCGCGTGGTTCGGCCCGTCTGGCCCGCGCCACCGGCGTGGTGCGGATCGGCGACGACGAGGGCAAGGGCATCCCGGTCACGGTGGTGGACGACCAGGGTGAGGAGCACCAGATCGTGCTGCCCACCGGCAGCCGTCCGCTGGTCACCGACGGCCAGGACGTGAAGGCCGGCGACCCGATCACCGACGGCCCCTTCGACCCGAAGGAGCTGATGGAGATCAAGGGCATTCGCGAGACCCAGCTGTACCTCGTGGAAGAGGTGCAGAAGGTGTACCGCGACCAGGGTGTGTCGATCCACGACAAGCACATCGAGCTGATCGTCCGCCAGATGACCCGCCGCGTGGGCGTGCAGGAGCCGGGCGACACCGGCTTCCTCCCCGGCGAGCGGGCCGACGCCAAGGTGTTCCGCGACACCAACCGGCGGATGGTGGAAGAGGGCAAGAAGCCGGCCGAGGGTCGCCCGGAGATCATGGGCATCACCAAGGCGTCGCTGGCCACCGAGTCGTGGCTGTCGGCCGCCTCGTTCCAGGAGACCACCCGGGTGCTCACCGAGGCTGCCATCGACGGCCGCGGCGACAGCCTGCTGGGCCTCAAGGAGAACATCATCATCGGCAAGCTCATCCCCGCCGGTACCGGCATGGAGCGCTACCGCGACTTCGAGGTCGAGGCCCCGGAGTACCAGCCGATGGCGTACTTCTCCAGCGAGGTGGACGAGGACCCCGCCGCCTGGCTGAGCAACATCCACGGCACCTACTCCAGCGATGCCGAGGAGGCCCAGCCCGCCGGCGAGGGCTGACGCTCCACCCACACCACGCCACGAACGGCCCGGGTGCCCCTCGCAGGGTGCCCGGGCCGTTGTCGTTCCACCGGTAGGTTGCTGCGCTCGCACGCGCGCCTCTAGCATTACAGGGTCCTGTGTGCCGGTAGGCCACCGGCTCATCGCAGCAAACGTTCGCAGAGGTAGACGCGTGCCCACCATTCAGCAGCTCGTCCGTCAGGGGCGCAGCACCAAGTTCTCGAAGACGAAGACGCCGGCCCTGAAGGGGTCGCCGCAGCGTCGTGGCGTGTGCACCCGCGTGTACACCAACACTCCCAAGAAGCCGAACTCGGCGCTCCGCAAGGTGGCGCGTGTGCGCCTCACCAGCGGTGTCGAGGTCACGGCCTACATCCCGGGCGAGGGCCACAACCTGCAGGAGCACTCGATCGTGCTCGTGCGTGGTGGCCGTGTGCGCGACCTGCCGGGTGTGCGCTACAAGATCATCCGTGGCGCGCTGGACGCTGCCGGCGTGAAGAACCGCAAGCAGGCCCGCAGCCGGTACGGCGCGAAGGCCCAGAAGTAGTCGAGAAGGTAAGGAAGCACCATGCCCCGCAAAGGTCCCGCCCAGCGCCGTGAGCTCACCCCGGACCCCATCTACCGCTCGCTGCTGGTCACCCAGGTGGTCAACAAGGTCATGCTGCACGGCAAGCGTTCGCTGGCCGAGCGCATCGTGTACGACGCCCTGAAGATCGTGGAGACGAAGTCCGGCGCCGAGCCGATCGCCACCCTCAAGCGGGCGATCGACAACATCAAGCCGCCGCTGGAAGTGCGCAGCCGTCGCGTTGGTGGCGCCACCTACCAGGTGCCGGTGGAAGTCCGCCCCCGCCGTGCGAGCACGCTGGCCGTCCGCTGGCTGGTGGACTTCAGCCGGGCCCGCCGCGAGAAGACGATGGCGGAGTGCCTGGCGGGCGAACTGCTGGACGCCGCCAACGGTCTGGGCGCCAGCATCAAGAAGCGCGACGACATGCAGAAGATGGCGGAGAGCAACCGCGCCTTCGCCCACTACCGCTGGTAGTCGCCGGGCCGAGCGGCCCACCCGAAATTGTGCTGGAACCCGCCCTTCGGGGCGGGTTCCGCCGTTTTCCGCCCCGTTGGCCACCTTCGGGCGTACGTCTGTGTCGTGACCGTGATCGCTGTGCCGTGACACAGAGGGCACGGCCACCCGACGCGCGAGGCGGGTTGGCCGAGTCCTCAGCGGGGGAGCAGGGGCTTGCTCATCGTGTAGCTGTGGGGCACGCCCACGTAGTCGCCCCACGGCGGGCAGGGCTCGAACCCGAAGCGCCGGTACAGACCTACCGCGGCGGTGAGGTACTCGCCGGTCTCCAGGCGCAGCTCGGTGATGCCGTGGTGGCGGGCCTGGGCCTCCAGCGCGGCGAGCACCGCAGCGCCGAGGCGCATGCCGCGGGCTGCCGGATCCGCCCACATCCGCTTCACCTCGGCGGTGCCCGGGCGGCCGGCAACCTGGTCGATCCGCCGCCATGCGCCGCAGGCCTGTGGGGCGCCGTCCAACCACGCCACGAGCATCGCCCCGTTGGTCTCGCTGACGTGCTCGGCGGCGACATGGAAGAAGTTGCTGCCGCCCGCCGGTGTGGCAGCACGAAGTTCCTCGTTCAACCGGTCGAGCATGGCCTGCACCACGGGGTCGACCAGTTCGTGGCGGCGGACGACCAACTGGGGCAGCGAACCGGGTGTGCGGAAGGCGAACGGCGTGCTGCCGAACTCCTGCAGGAACGCCAGCCGGCCCTGGCAGTCCGCCAGCGTGGGGGTGGTGCCGGCAGGGATCCACCACATGACCTGAGCCGACGACACGAACCATTCGGCGCGGCGGCGGAACGTGTCCAGATGGATGCCCTTGTAGACATAGTCACGGAGGTGCTGGGGGGTCTCCCATACCGAGGCGTTCACCAGCGTCAGCGGGTCCGTGTAGGCGGTGTCGTCGGTGTCGCGCGAGTCGATGCCGTGCCGCCACACGAACCCCGGGCTGGACTCGGCGGCTGCGTTCACCTGGTCGAGGAGGGCCACGAAGCTGGCGGTCTCGGGGTGATCCATCGGGTGCCGCAGGGTGGCGATGTTGAACTGGGCGAGGTGAGCCTCCACGGGTGGGCACGCTAACGGCGCATCCGCAGGGCCGGCGAACGACGCGGGTGGGTAGCGTGGCGGGGCGCAGCACGAGGAGCCCCGATGACCCGACACGCCGAACCCACCGCCGAGGAACTGGACGGGATCGACCCGCACGTGTTCCATCGCCGGTGGGCCATCCTCGCCACGATGTGCCTCAGCCTGGTGCTGATCGTGGCCACGGTGAGCTCGGTGAACGTGGCCATCCCGTCGCTGTCGAAGTCCGCCCTGCGGCCCACGGACACGCAGGTGCTGTGGATCATCGACGCCTATGCACTGGTGTTCGCCGCCCTGCTGCTGCCGGCCGGCGCCATCGGCGACCGCTTCGGCCGCAAGGGGGCCCTGCTCACCGGGTTGGTGATCTTCGCCAGCGCGTCGGCAGCCAGCGCCTTCATGGGCCATGCGACGGCCCTCATCGCCTGCCGAGCCATCATGGGCATCGGCGCCGCCTTGATCATGCCGTCCACGCTGAGCCTGCTGCAGTCCGCGTTCCCCCGGCGGGAGCGGGCGAAGGCCATCGCCGTGTGGGCCGGGTTCGCCGGTGCCGGCGCAGCGATCGGCCCACTGATCGGCGGCATCCTGCTGGCCCACTTCTGGTACGGGTCGGTGTTCTTCGTGTCCGTGCCGATCGCCGCAGTCGCGTTCGTCGCGTCGTGGATCCTTGCGCCCTCGTCGCGTGAGGCGAGCGCCCACCCACTGGATCTCGCGTCGGCGCGCTGCTGTCCATCGTCGGGTTCGCCTCGCTGCTCACGGCCATCATCGAAGGCCCCGAGCGCGGTTGGGGCAGCCCCATCGTGGTCGGCGGGTTCGTGCTGGCCGCGGCGGCGCTCTCCGGCTTCGTGCTCTACGAGCGGCGCGCCGCAGAGCCGATGTTGGAACTGAGCTTCTTCTCCCGCCCCCGCTTCGCCATGGGCAGCCTGGGCATCTCGGTGACGTTCTTCGCCATGTTCGCGATGTTCTTCGTGCTCACCCAGTACCTGCAGTACGTGAAGGGCTACACGCCGCTCACCGCCGGCCTGGCCGCGCTGCCGTCTGCCGTCACGATGATCATCGTGTCGCCGCGGGCGCCGCGGGTGGTCGGCAAGCTGGGTCTCGGGCGGGCGGTTCCTGGCGGGATGGTCATCCTGGCCACCGGGCTGGTGCTGCTGTCGCTGGCAGGGCGCAGCACCCCGTACATCTGGGTGGCCATGTGCCTGGTGATGACCGCGACCGGCATGGGCACGGTGATGCCGTCGTTGAGCGCCGGCATCCTCGCCAGCGTGCCGATGAACAAGGCCGGCGTGGGATCGGCGGTGAACGACACCACCCGCGAGGTCGGCGGCGCCATCGGCCTGGCCGTGGTGGGGTCGGTGGTCAACAGCATCTACCGCAGCGAGGTGGCGGGGGCGCTCACCGAGCTGCCGCCGGCGCTGGCCGAGATCGCACGCCGCAACGTGGGCAAGGCGTTCCAGGCGGTCGGCCAGTTGGCCGGCACGGACCCGCAGGCCGCCGGCGTCCTGCTGGGTGAGGTGCGCCAGTCGTTCGTGGACGGGATGCACACGGGGCTCCGCGTTGGTGCCCTGGTGGTGCTGGTGGGCGCAGCGGTGCTGGCGTGGCGGCTGCGGGGCGTGGACGTGGCCACCGATCACGTGCACTGAGGCGAAGCCCGGCGGTGCACCGCGGCCTGCCGGCCCGGCCGCTCGTCAGCCGAGCAACACCTTCTGCTTCGGGCGTTTGCGGTGCCGCAACCAGCGAACGAGTTCGATCACCACATTGATGCCGATGGCGGTGCCGAACGCCACCCAGAACGCGGTGGTGTGGTCCTCCTTGAACGGCTGGCCCACCAGGAAGGCCAGGCCGGCGGCGTAGGCGGCCCAGATGGTGCCGGCGACCGCCACCCAGCGCACGAACCACCAGCGCGGCTGGCGGGTGATGCCGCTGGTGAGCGTGAGCGCCGTGCGGCCCCCGGGGATGAACCGGGCGGTGATCAGCAGCGGGCCACCGCGGGTGCGGATCTGGTCCGTGGCCCAGCGCAGCCGCCGGGCCGTCTTCTCCCGGTGCTCGGCGCGCCGGTGGAACCAGCCGCTGAACCGGTGGCCGAGCGCGTAGGCCGTGTTGTCGCCGAGGAATGCGCCAACCGCGCCGGCGGCGATGACCATCCACAGCGTGTACGGAGCAGCACCGGTGGCCACGGCGACACCACCGATGATGACCGACGTCTCGCTGGGCACGGCGGGGATCACGCTGTCCAGGTAGGCGATGACGAAGATGGCGGCGAGGAACCACCAGGCGCTGGACCAGTCGTCGAGCGTGTCGGTGAGCCGGGTGATGATGCCCGACGACGGGGCGAGTTGGGCGGCCAGCGGGGCCGGCAGCGTCGCGACCAGCATGAGTGCCGAGGCTAACGGGTCAGCCGCATGCGCAGGCGGCGGGCCAGGCTGGTGGCACCCATCGCCGTGCCGGTGGTGACGGTGAGGTGGCCCATCTTGCGGCCGGGCCGGGCCTCGGTCTTGCCGTAGAGGTGCAGGTGAGCGTGGGGCTCGGCCAGCGCGGCGGCCCAGGCGGGCTCGCCCTTGCTCCACAGGTCGCCGAGCAGGTTGACCATCGCCACGCCGGGCACCGTGAGGGCGGGGTCGCCGAGGGCCAGCCCACAGACAGCGCGCACCTGCTGCTCGAACTGGCTGGTGGAGCAGGCGTCCAGGGTGTAGTGCCCGGTGTTGTGCGGCCGGGGTGCCAGTTCGTTGACCAGCACGTCCTGGCCGACCACGAACATCTCCACGGCCATCACGCCCACGAAGCCCAGTTCCTCGGCGATGTAGGTGCACAACTCCCAGGCCTGCGCCTGGGCCCCGGCGGGCAGGTTGGCGGGCACGTAGCTGGTGTCGAGGATGCCGTGGACGTGCTGGTTCTGGGCCACCGGGTAGCACGCCGTGCGCCCGTCGGCGGTGCGGGCCAGCACCACGGACAACTCCCGGGTGAGCGACAGTCGCCGTTCCAGCACGCAGGGCACCTGGCCGAGGTCTGCCCAGGCGGCGGCGAGGTCGGCGTGGGCGGGCACGCGCACCTGGCCCTTGCCGTCGTAACCGAGGCGGGCGGTCTTGAGGATGGCCGGGAAGCTGAACCCGCCGGCCTCGGCGACGTCGTCGGGGGTGCGGATCGGCATCCACGGCCCCACGTTCACCCCGATCTCGTCGAGGAAGGTCTTCTCGGCGATGCGGTCCTGGCACACGGCGATGGCGTCGGGCGCGGGGCGCAGCGGCACATGGGCCTCGATCGCCCGTAGCGCCGCCGCCGGCGCGTTCTCGAACTCTGTGGTGACGACGGCGCAGGTGTCGGCCAACTGGCGCAGCGCCGCTGGGTCGTCGTAGGGGGCCACGAGATGGACGTCGGCCACGGCGCCGGCAGGGGAGTGTGGGTCTGGTTCCAGCACCGTGGTGCGGTACCCCATCGTGCGGGCCGCCATCACGAAGTAGCGACCCAACTGGCCACCGCCGAGGATGCCCAGCATCGCCGGCGGGGTGATCATGGCCTCCTGGTCCAGCGCGGTCATGCGGCCGGCCCGGCGGGGGGCAGGGTGCTGGTGGTGGCCTCGTGGTGGCGGCGGCTGCGGTCGTCGGCCAGCGCGGTGGCGAGCGAAGGGTCGTGCAGGGCCAGCAGCGCCACGGCGAACAGGGCGGCGTTGGTGGCGCCCGCCTCGCCGATGGCGAAGGTTGCCACGGGTACGCCGGCGGGCATCTGGACGATGGAGTAGAGGCTGTCCTGCCCGCCGAGGTGGCGGCTGGCAACCGGCACGCCCAGCACCGGCACGGTGGTCTTGGCGGCCAGCATGCCTGGCAGGTGCGCGGCACCGCCGGCGCCGGCGATGATCGCCCGGTACCCGGCCGGGCCGGCACTCTCGGCGAAGGCGAACATCTCGTCCGGCATGCGGTGGGCGCTGAGCACCTGGGTGTGGTGGGGCACCCCGAACCGCTGCAGCACGTCCACCGCCTTGCTCATCGTCGGCCAGTCGCTGGCCGACCCCATCACCACGGCCACGAGGGGAGCGCTCATGGCCCCAGTCTGCCGCATCCCCCACCCGAAGCCCCCGCTCCCTCACGGACGTGACGCCATCCCACCCGCTCTGTGACCGTTCCCCCCGTGATGTCTCTGTCACGGCACAGCCATCACGGTCACGGCACAGACGGACGTACTTCTGTGGTGTGACGCTGATGTCTGTGACGTGACTCAAACGTCACGGCGGGGTGCGACCGGAGCGGGGTGCGACCGGAGCGGGGTGCGACCGGATGGGGGGAGGCGGAGTCAGAGGGTGGCGCCGGCGCGTTCGCCGTCGACGATGGCGGCGTGGGCGCGGCGGGGGGCCACGCAGTCGCCGGCGCGGGAGACGCTGACACCTGCGGCCTTCAGGTCGCGGTACAGCCACTCCACCGGGTTCGGGGGCACGGCCAGCACCACCCAGTCCGGCCGGCGGGTCTGGTTCTGGCCGGTGGGGTGGTGGAGGAGGGTGAGCTCGCCGCGGCCGTCGTCGCCCGGCCCGGTGAGGCCCATCGGCACCAGGTCGGTGGACTGCACGATCCCCTTGGCGTGGGCTCGCATCCACCAGTTCTCCATGTCCAGCGTGATGCCGAGGTCCTGCCCCACCACCATGCCGGGGGTGACGATCTCCACCGCGCAGCCGCGGTCGGCCAGCACCTCGGCCACCGACGTGGCGTGGTGGAAGCCGATCTCGTCCACCACCACCACGGTCTGCCCTGGCTGCGGGCCGCCCTCGGCAGCGCTGCCGTCCAGCACCTCGCGCACGTCGGCCACCTGAACGGCGTCGCCGGCCACCCACCAAGGGCGGCACGGCTCGGCACCCGTGGCCACGATCACATGGTCGGGCTTGCGTTCCTCCACGAGGCCCGGCCACACCGACACCCCGTACTCGACGGTGACGCCGAGGCGGCGGCACTCGTTGACCTGGTTGCGGATCATGTCGCCGAACTCGGCCCGGTTGGGCACGCTGGCGGCGATGCGCACCTGCCCGCCAGGTACCTCGTCCTTCTCGCACACCGTCACCCGGTGGCCGTTGCGCGCCGCGGCGATGGCGGCCTGCAACCCTGCCGGCCCGGCGCCCACCACCAGCACGGACTTCGGCTTCTCCGTCACCCGCACGGTGCCGACGGGGCCGGACTCCCGCCCGGTACGCGGGTTCTCGATGCAGCCCAGCCAGCGGTTGAGGCCCATCCGGCCCACGCACTCCTGGTTGCAGGACAGGCACAGGCGGATGTCGTCGGTGAGGCCGAGGCGGGCCTTGGCAGCGAAGTCCGCGTCGGCGATCTGGCCGCGCACCACGCCCACCAGGTCGCAGTGGCCCTCGGCCAGCGCCCGCTCCGCCTGCAGAGGGTCCTTGAACCGGCCGACGCCCACCACCGGCAGGTCGATGGCCTTGCGGAACGCCGAGGGGATGAACAGCGCGTACCCCGGCGGGATGTGCATGCTGGCCTCGATCATGAACAGGCTGGCCGTGGCCACCCCGATCGAGGTGTTCACATAGTCCACCTGGCCGGTGGCCTCGGCGATCTCCGCCACTCGGACGGCGTCGTCGATGGTGGTGCCGCCGTCGATCAACTCGTCGCCGCAGATGCGCACGCCGAGCGCCATGCCGTTGCCGATGACCTTGCGCACCGCGGCGACGATCTCCACCAGGATGCGGGCCCGGTTCTCCACGCTGCCGCCGTACTGGTCGGTGCGCCGGTTGGTGGCGGGGGACAGGAAGCCGCGCACGATCGACGAGTGGCTGCACTGGAGCTCGATGCCGTCGAACCCGCCCTCGGCGCAGTGCTCGGCGACGAGGGCGTAGCCGGCGACGATCTCGTCGATCTCGGCGTGGGTGACGGCCTTGGGCACCTCGCGGAACAGGGGGTCGGCCACAGGGGACGGCGCCCACACCGGCAGGCGGGAGAACATCGACGAGGCCTGCCCGCCGTTGTGGTTGATCTGGGCGAAGATCGGCACCCCGTGGCGGTGGACGGCCTGGGTGATCCGCCGGTAGCCGGGGATGACGTCGCGGTGGAAGCCGTGGATGAGCTTCTCGTACGGCCAGTCCGTGGGGTGGGTGGAGTGCTCCTCGGTGATGATCAGCCCGGCGCCGCCCTGGGCGCGGGCTGCGTAGTAGGCGGCGTGCTGCTCGGTGGGCTTGCCGTCGCGGGCGTAGTTGGTGAGGTGGGCACTGAAGACGATGCGGTTCCGCGTGGTGACGGGCCCCAGCTGCAGGGGGGTCCACAGGTAGCGGTACGCCATGGCCGCCAATCTAGGGGCGGCGCCGGCGTGGTCAGGATTTGTAGCGGCGGAACATCCAGTAGGTGAGCAGCAGCAGACCGCCGCCCAGCAGCGTCAGCAGGATCTTCAACCACCAGCGCTTGCCGGTCCACACGTGGTAGCCGTGCTCCAGCACCTGGTAGCCGAACGCGACGGCGCCGACCATGACGGTGACGTGCAGCAGCGCCGCCAGCGCGACCCCCGTGATGGCGCCGGCCTTGCGGGTGCCGCTGGGCCACAGCAGCGCCAGCAGGAGCGGGATGACCACGGCCATCGCCCCGCCGAGGATCAGTTCCAGCCACCACGGCCGGCCGGCCATCCAGGGCAGCCAGTCGCCCTGGTCGAACAGGTCGAGCGTGGCGAACCAGCCGAGCACCACGATGGCCGCCAGCCCGAGGTAACCCACCAGCGCCCGCCAGCGGAACGTCGCCCAGGCGCTGGGCAGGGTGACGGCGCTCCACACCAGCCAGCGGCGCACCGTGGGGGTGCCCAGGTCCGCCATGGCGTCGCGGAACACTCGGTCGGCCTGCAGGCGGGTGATGGCCAGGCCCTCGGGCTCCCAGTCCGGCCGCGGGGCCTCGCTGAACGGCGGGGTCAGCGCGTCGTGCACCAGCGCGGCGGCAAGGTGGCTGCCGGTGCGCGGCACCAGCCAGGTGAACAGGTCGGGCACCGACGTGAGGTCGGTGGTGAACCGGGTGCGGTCGCGGGGCACGGTGATGAGGCCGAGGTGGCGGTCGGCGTAGGCGATGCGCCGCTCCATGTACCAGCACTCCACCGCCGCGTCCTCGTCGGAGTGGCGCAGCACGATCCGCATCGGTTCGCCCGGCTGGTCCGGGTCGCTGAACCGGCTGGCCTGCGGCTCGATCGGCTTCAGTTCCATGCGACATGCTCGCGCGGTTCGCCGGCCCCATCGCGCGGGGCGCGCGGCCACTCGCGTATCGTGGCCGCGTGCAGGAACTCCGCGGGAAAGTGGCCGTCATCACGGGCGGCGCAAGTGGCATCGGTCGGGCGTTGGCCCACGCGTTCGCCGGCGAGGGGATGAGGGTCGTCCTCGCCGATGTGGACGAGGTGAGGATGCGCGCGGTGGAGGCCGAACTGGCCGAGGGCGGCACCGAGGTGCTGCCGGTGGTGTGCGACACGTCGCTGGAGCCCAGCGTGCAGGCGCTGGCCGCGGCCACGCTGGAGCGCTTCGGCGCGGCGCACGTGCTGTGCAACAACGCCGGGGTCATCGGCAAGGGTGACCCGTGGACCGCACCGATGAGCACCTGGGAGTGGGTGGTCGGCATCAACCTGTACGGCGTCATCCACGGCATCCGCGCCTTCCTGCCGATCATGCAGGAGCAGGGCGAGGGTCACATCGTCAACACGGCATCGATGGCCGGGCTCATCGCCCTGCCAGCGGCCGCGCCGTACAACGTCACCAAGCACGGTGTGGTCGCGCTCAGCGAGGGGTTGTACCTGGAGTTGAAGGCCAGCGGGTCGCCGGTGCGGGTGAGCGCGCTGTGCCCGTCGTTCGTGAAGACCAACCTGGTGGACGGGCAGCAGTGGCAGACCCGTCTCGGCGCCGAGCCGAACGCCAACCCGACACCGGTCGGCCAGATGATCGACCAGTTGCTGAAGGACGGCGTGGACGGCGGCATCGACCCGGCCGAGGTCGCTCGCCAGGTGGTGGCCGCCGTGAAGGCCGAGCAGTTCTGGATCCTCACCCACCCGGAGGAGTCCTTCCGCCCGGTGGAGCGGATGCAGCGCGCCGCGGCGCAGGAGAACCCCGGATGACCCAGCCCCGCTCGGCCCGGAAGGGCACGCGGACGTCGGCGTTCGGGGTCGGCAAGCGTGAGGGGCACGACTCCTCGGCGTTCTACGAGCGCTTCCACGCGCCGGCCATCAGCGACGACGCCACCATCAACGAGCCGTCGTTCGTGGACGACATCGTCGTCGGCGACGCCCGCGACATGAGCCGCGTGGCGGATGCGTCGGTGGCGCTGGTGGTGACCTCGCCGCCGTACTTCGCCGGCAAGGCCTACGAGGAGGCCATGGGGCACGGGCACATCCCGGCCAACTATGTGGAGTACCTGCAGATGCTGCGCGACGTGTTCGCCGAGTGCGTGCGGGTGCTGCAGCCGGGCGGGCGGATCGCCGTGAACGTCGCCAATCTCGGCCGGCGCCCGTACCGCTCGCTGGCCGCCGACGTCACCACCATCCTCCAGGACGACCTGCGCCTGCTGCTGCGCGGCGAGGTGGGGTGGGTGAAGCAGCGCGGCGCGGCGGGCAACTGCGCGTGGGGGTCGTTCCAGCGGCCGGCCAACCCGGTGCTGCGCGACCTGACCGAGCGGGTGATCATCGCCTCCAAGGGCCGCTTCGACCGGGCGGTCGATGTGAAGCGGCGGGCCGCGGGCGGGCTGCCGTCCGTGAGCACGATGAGCCGCGACGAGTTCATGGAGATCACGGTGGACGTGTGGGAGATCCCGCCGGAGAGCGCAGCGCGGGTTGGGCACCCGGCGCCGTTCCCGGTGGCCCTGCCCGAGCGGCTGATCCACATGAACACGTACGAAGGCGAACTGGTGCTGGACCCGTTCATGGGGTCGGGCACGACGGCGGTGGCGGCGGTGCGCACCGGCCGTCACTTCGTGGGGTACGACACCGACAAGGGGTACCGCAACGCGGCGATGAAGCGGGTTGCCGGCGAGCGCCGCCAGCCTCAGGTGCAGTTGCCGGCCAGGGCCACGCGCAATGGCGACCCGATCGCGTCGGGCTGGTCATCGAAGGAACTGGCCAAGTCCGTGCTGGCCGATGCCGGCTACACGTCCATCGATGACTCGGCCGTTGTGCTGGCCGGTGTGCAACCCACCCTGTCTGCCGTGGACGCCAAGGGCCGCCGGTGGTGGTTCGAGGTGGTCGGCGGGCGCACTTCCAACCGTCCGGGTGCGCAGCGGATCGAACTGCTGTGGCGGGCCATCGCCAAGGGCGCCGTGGTGCAGGCCACCGACCCGAAGGCCCACTACGGGGTGCTCACGGTGGGCATGCCGACGGCGGTGGCCGGTGGCAAGGCGCTGGCCGCGGTGACCGGGCCGAAGCGGGCCGTGGCCTGCGTGGTGGACCTGCTGGCCGACGACGCCGTCGCCCGTCTCCGCGGCTGACTGCGGGAACGGCCGCTGTTGCGGCCTAGAGCAACTGGGCGAGGGCGTGGATCAGCACGCCGGCAAGGCCGCCCACCAGGGTGCCGTTGATCCGGATGAACTGCAGGTCGCGGCCCACCTGCAACTCCAACCGGTCGGCGGTGGCCTTGCCGTCCCACTTCGCCACCGTGGAGGAGATGATCTCGGCCACCTCGCCGCGGTAGTGGTCCACCACGTACCCGGCGGCGCGGCGCACCCAGGCGTCCACCTTCTCCTGCAGTTCGGGCTCGGTGGCCAGCCTGGCGCCGAGGCGGGCCAAACCGGTGTCGATGCGGGCCCGCAGCTCGCTGCCGGCGTCGGCCGTGGCCGCCAGCGTGGTGCGCTTCACCTCGCCCCACAGGCTCTGCAGCCAGGCGCGCACGTCGTCGTGGGCCAGCAACTCCTGCTTCAGCTCCTCGCCCTTGGCCAGCAGCTCGGGGTCGTTGCGCAGGCGCTGGGCGAAGGCGGCAGCGCGGGCGTCGATGGACTGCCGTACCTCGTGCTGCGGGGCGTCGCCCACGTCGGCGAGGAAGCGGTGCACGGCGGTGAAGATCTTCTCGAAGATGCGATCGTCGATCGGCTCGGGAATCCACCACGGCGATTCCCTGGTGAGCCGGTCGCGGAACGTGGCGCGGTTGTCGTCGAGGAAGCCGGCCAGCCCGGTGAGCACAGCGTCCAGCAGGCGCTGGTGGTGGCCGCCCTCCATGGCCAGGTCGATGGCCCGGCCCACCAGCGGCGCCACCGGTGTGGTGCGCACCTTCTGTTCCACCAGGTGCTCCAGTGCGGCGCCCACGTCGCGGTCGTCCAGCACTTCCAGGCTGCCGCGCAGCGCGTCGGCCACGCCCTCGCCGGCACGAGCGGCGTTGGCCGGCTGCTGCAGCCACTCGCCGAGCCGCCGGCCCACGTGTGCCTGGTCGAGCCGGTCGTGGAGGACCTCGCGGGTGAGGAAGTTCTCCTGCACGAACTGGCCGAGCGACTCACCGATCTGGTCCTTGCGCCGGGGGATGATGGCCGTGTGGGGGATCGGCAGGCCGAGCGGGTGGCGGAACAGGGCGGTGACGGCGAACCAGTCGGCCAGCGCACCCACCATGGCGGCCTCGCTGAACGCCCGCAGGTAGCCCCATGCGGAATGGCCGTCCTCGCGCCATTTGGCCAGCAGGTACAGGGCGGCAGCGGCCACCAGGAAGGCGAGCGCGATGCGCTTCATGCGGCGCACGCCGGCACGCTTCACGGCGTCGGCTGGGGCGAGGTGGTTCATCTGCCGGGCACCGTACCGGGCGAGTCGGGTGCCCGTGACACGCCTGCCGCATGCTGCGGCGAATGGGCGCAGGGGCGTACACTTGTTCGTATCCACGCCCTGCGGCGCAGGTTCTCATACGGTGACCGTCCCCCTTCCCGATCACCCCCAACCCCGTTTCGCCCCTTCCGCCACCGCCTCCGGAGCAGCCCCTAGAGTGACCACCACGTACGACGCCTCGGCCATCCAAGCACTGTCCGGCCTGCAGCATGTGCGGCAGCGCCCCTTGATGTACCTCGGTTCCGCCGGGGTCGGCAGTGGCGGTCTCCACCACCTCATCTGGGAGATCGTGGACAACTCGGTGGACGAAGCGATGGCCGGCAACGGCGACCGCATCATCGTCACCCTCCACCCCGACGGCTCGGTGTCCGTGCAGGACTTCGGCCGCGGCATCCCGGTGGACCCCATGGCCGACGGGCCGCACAGGGGCCGCTCGGCGCTGGAGGTCGTGCTGTGCGAGACCAACGCCGGCGGCAAGTTCGACGCCGGCAGCTACAAGGTGTCCGGCGGCCTGCACGGGGTGGGCGCCAGTGTGGTCACGGCGTTGTCGTCGCGCCTGGAGGCCGAGGTGTGGCGCGGCGGTCGCCGCTGGCAACTGGTGCTCGAGGCGCGCAAGGGCCGCAAGGGCGAGATCGAGCCGGGTGTGCCAGCGGGCCCCATCCGCGACATCGGGCCGGCGGCCAACAAGTCCACCACCGGCACCACCATCCGCTTCTGGCCCGACCTGGCGCTGTTCCACGACGAGCAGGGCGCCCCGTTCACCCGTCCCCAGTGGTCGCTGCGGCTGATCGGCGAGCGATTCCGCCACAAGAGCTTCGTCCACCCCGGGCTCACCTTCGAACTGCGCGACCAGCGGGAGAAGGGCAACCACACCGTCACCGAGTGGTGCTCCACGGGCGGCGTGGCCGACCTCGTGGCCGAACTCACGGCGGACTCCGATGCGGTGTCGCCGGTGGTGCCCTTCGTGGGCGACGCCGACGGCGACACCACCATCCACGCCGCCGTGCGCTGGACGGCCGACGGGCGCGACACGGTGCTCGGCTTCGCCAACGGCGTGGCCACGCCCGAAGGCGGCACCCACATCAACGGGTTCCGCACTGCCATCACCGAGGCCGTGCAGAAGTACGTGGTGGACCGTGGCCTGCTGAAGGACAAGGAGCAGCAGCCCAACACCCGCGACATCTTCGCGGCGGCCACCGGCGTGGTCAGCATCATGCTGCCCGGCCCGCAATTCGCCGGGAACTCCAAGAGCAAGCTGATGAACCCGGAGGGCACCGGTCGGGCGCGGCAGGTGGTGCTGCCGATCATGAGCCGCTGGCTGGAGGAGAACCCGGCCGAGGCCAAGAAGGTGGCCGACCTGTCCATCGCCGCGATGCGGGCGCGCACCAAGAGCAACGCGGAGCAGGCGGCGGTGCGGGCGCTGCTGTCGAAGGGCTCGAAGTCACGCAACGGGTTGCCGGCCAAGCTGCGCGACTGCACGTTCAAGACGGAGCGCCCCACGGAGATCCTGCTGGTGGAGGGCGACTCCGCGGGTGGCACGGCGGTGGACGCCCGGGACCCGTCGTTCCAGGCCATCCTGCCGCTGCGCGGCAAGCCGTTGAACGCCTACGAGGAAGACCTCGAGCGGGTGGTGAAGTCGCTGGCCGACCTGATCCTGTCGATGGGGTGTGGCATCGGCGAGGACTTCGACCTGGACAAGTTCCGGTACGACCGGGTGCTGGTGGTGGCCGACGCGGACAACGACGGCATGCACATCCGCACGCTCATCACCGTGTTCCTGTATCGCTGGTGCCCTGGGTTCATCGAGTCCGGCCGACTCTGGTACGCCATGCCGCCGCTGTGGTCCACGGTGTACCGCGGCGAACGCATCTACCTGGCCGACGATGCCGCGCTGGCCGCATGGAAGGCCGAGCACCCCGACCACAAGGCCCACGTCAACCGGATGAAGGGCCTGGGCGAGATGGACAGCCACGAGCTCAAGCTGGTGCTCGGGCCCGGCCGCACCATCGGCCAGGTGGCGGTGGACGACCCCGCCGGTCTCGCCCGCATCGCCGATCGCCTCTTCGGCCGCAAGAGCGAACCGCGCAAGCAGTGGTTCCTCGAACGATCCGGCGAAACACTCGCCCTGCGCGACGGCAACGTCGCCACGCACACGGAAGGCACCCGCTGATGGCCCGCACCAAGAAGCCCGCCGGCGGCAGCAACCTGTTCGAGTTCAGCGAGAACGTGGTGGCGCTGCCGGCTGCCGAGCAACTGGATCGCGACTACTTCGCCTACGCCGAGCAGGTCATCCTGGACCGTGCGCTGCCCGCCGCGGCCGACGGTCTGAAGCCGGTGCACCGCCGGATCCTGTGGGACATGTGGACCCAGCGGCTGCTGCCGGACCGCCCGTTCGTGAAGACGGCGCGGGTCACCGGTGACACCATGGCGCTGTACCACCCACACGGCAACCAGTCCATTGCCGACGCGCTCGTGCGCCTGGCCCAGCCGTTCTCCAACCTGGTGCCCCTGCTGGACTTCCACGGCAACATGGGTTCCCCGGACTTCTCCGCGGCCGCGGAGCGCTACACCGAGACCCGCCTCGGCCGGTTCGGTGTGCTGCTGCTCGACGGGATCGACCAGGGCATCGTGCCGATGGTGCCCAACTACGAAGGCTCCACGGAAGAGCCCGTGGTGCTGCCGGCGGCCTTCCCCAACCTGCTGGTCAACGGCGCCAACGGCATCGCCGTGGGCCTGTCGTCGTACCTGCCGCCGCACGACCCGCGGGAGGTCTGCGCGGCGGCCAAGATGCTGATCGACAACCCGAAGGCCACGGTCGACGAGTTGATGACCGTGCTGCCGGGTCCGTCGTTCCCGTCGCCGTGCACCATCACCAATGGCGACGAACTGGTGGACATCTACCGGTCGGGTCAGGGCCGGGTCACCGTGCGCGGTGCGTGGACGGTGGAGGAACTGGGGCGCGGCAAGCAGCAGTTGGTCATCACGTCGCTGCCCTACGCCGACACCATGCTCGGCTCCACCGAGAAGTTCGTGGGCATGCTGGCCGACGCGGTGGACGCCGGCGACGTGGGTGGTGTCACCACGCTGAACGACGAGTCCTCCGACGGCCAGGTGCGCATCACCATCGGCCTGGCCTCCGGTGTGGCGGGCGAGCAGATCATCCCCGCGCTCTTGAAGTACACCAACCTGCAGGTCACCAACAAGGTGCAGATGCACTTCCTCGACGAGCACGGCATCGTGCGCCTGTACAACCTGCGCACGGTGCTGAAGGCCTGGATCGACCATCGCATCCGGGTCATCGTCAAGCGCTCGGAGAACCGGCTGGAGCGCATCGCCGAGCGCCTGCACCGCCTGGCCGGCTACCTGGCCGTCCTCATCGACATCGACGAGACCATCGCCATCGTGCGCACGTCCAAGACCCGGGCCGTGGCCCGCGAGCGGCTGTGCGCCCGCTGGGAGATCGACGAGGCGCAGGCCAACGCCGTGCTGGACCTCAACCTCGGCCAGCTCACCGAGGACGCCGTCATCGAGTTCCGCCGCGAGAGCGAGGAGCTGCAGAAGGAGGCGGCCAGGCTGCGGGCGCTGCTGGCGTCGCCCACCAAGCTGCGCCGCCAGGTGGGCGCGGAGCTCGACGACGTGGTGCCCGAGTTCGAGGGGGTGGCGCTGCGGGTCACCGACATCGTCACCGAGGCCCAGCCGCGCGTGTCGAAGGCGGCGATGGTGCTGGACACCCCGGCCACCGTGGCCATCGACGTGAACGGCTGGGTGCAGGCGTCGCGCGCCGGCACGAAGGCGAAGCTGAAGCTGGAGCCGTTGTGGACGTTCGACACCTCCACCGCAGCGAACCTGGTGGTGATCACCAACGGGGGGCAACTGCATCGGGCACTGGTGGCGTCCGTCCCCACCGACAAGCCGACGGCGGCCGCCAACCTGTTCTCCGGGCTGGACCCGGCGGCCAAAGTGCTCGGGTGGTGGATCGACGACACGTTCCCCGACGACCTTCTGTACGTGCTGTCCGACGGCCAGGTGAAGCGCACGAGCGGCGACGATCTCGTTGGCGGCGACCGCAAGGGTGGCATCGCCACCGTGAAGTGCGCAGCGGGGGAGGAGGTCGTGGCGGTGCTGCCGTTCGTGGAGGGCGCCCCGCTGCTCGTCGTCACGGCGCAGGGGCAGGGCATCCGCTTCCTCCCCGACGACGTGCGTCCCATGGGCCGCTCTGCGTCGGGTGTGCGTGGCATCAAGCTGGCCCCCGGCGACGCCGTGATCGGCGCGGGCTGGGCGACCGACGGCCAGGTCCTGCTGGCGGTGGCGGCCAAGGGTGCCGGCCGGCGGGTGCCGGTGGAGGAGTTCCCCGTCCAGGGCCGGGCCGGCAAGGGCGTGCGAGCCACCGCCGGCGGCGGCAGGCAGGGCTTGCTGGTGGCCGCCTGCACCGTGCCGGCGGATGATGCCACCGTGCTGGTCCGCACCGCCGACGGGGCGGTGGCGGAGGTCAACGTGGGTGCGTTCCCGCAGGTGGCCCGCGACGGCGCCGGCGGCGAGATCCGCAACTTCGACGGCGCCGTCGCCGCCTTCCTCTTGTGAGGCCCCCGGACCCGTGCCGCAGCCGTCCGGATGACCTGTGTGTCACGGCACAGCGTTCAGCGTCACGGCACAGACTGGACGTGCGCTCTGTGCCGTGACCGTGATGTCTGTGCCGTGACACAGACATCACCGGGTGAGGTGGGCCGGGTCGGCGGGGCTGGTGTCGCACCCCATCCCTAGGATGGGCACACCATGAGCGACCCGTCCTGTTCGACTTCGAGGCGCCGGGGGAGGAGTCTCCCGCCGGCGGGATCGACCTCGCCTCGCTCAACCCGGACCAGCTGGACGCCGTGGTCCACCGCGGCGGGCCGCTGCTGGTGGTGGCCGGCGCCGGTTCGGGCAAGACCCGGGTGCTCACCCACCGGATCGCCCACCTGGTGGACGACGGGGTGCCGCCGTCGGCCATCCTCGCCATCACGTTCACCAACAAGGCGGCCGACGAGATGAAGCACCGCGTGGCCGCACTGGTGGGGCCGCGGGTGAAGGCGATGTGGGTGTGCACGTTCCACGCCGCGTGCGTGCGCATCCTGCGGGCCCACGGCGACGCGCTGGGCTACCCGCGCAGCTTCAGCATCTACGACCAGAGCGATGCGCAGCGGCTGGCCGGCTACGTGGTCCGCGACCTGGGGCTGGACGCCAAGCGGTTCCCGCCGGGGTGCGCAGGGCCAGATCAGCCTGTGGAAGAACGAGCTGGTCTCGCCGGAGCAGGCGCTCACCCGGGCCACCAACCCGTTCGAGCGCAAGCAGGCGGAGATCTACGCCGAGTACCAGGCCCGCCTGGCCAAGGCCGGGGCGATGGACTTCGACGACCTGCTGATGAACACGGTGCGCCTGTTCCGCGAGCACCCCGAGGTGCTGGCGCACTACCAGCAGCGCTTCCGCTACATCCTGATCGACGAGTACCAGGACACCAACCAGGCCCAGAACGAGATCGCCCTGTCGCTGGCCGCCCACCACGAGCAGATCACCATCGTCGGCGACCACGACCAGTGCCTGCCGCCCGGCACGATGGTGCGCACGGCGGACGGGGAGGTCCCCATCGAGTCGGTTCGCGAGGGCGACACGGTGCTCGGGACCGGTGGTCACCTGGACCTCGAGCCGGGAGTGGTCAGGACGGTCAAGGAGGGTCGTTACCGGGGCCCCGTCGTGCGCGTCCGGGTCGACGGTGCCGACCTCGTGGGCACCCCCCATCACCTGCTGCCGGCGTTGTCCGATTGCAGCGATGTCGTCGATGGGGCAGTCGAGCTGATGATGTTCCAGCAGCCGGGAGAGCACTCGGTGCGCGAGCTGGTGCCGGCCCTGGTGGGTTCGCGTCGAGCGGCCACTGAACCGCCCGTGAGCACCTCGTTCAAGGAGTACGCCGCTGCGTTGAGGGAGGCGCACAGGGTTGCCGACGCTGGGGGGTTCCATCTGCGTCGCCGGGCGATGATCGACCACACCACGTACGACCTCACTCCGCTCTCGCACCTCCATGCCGGGATGACGGTGCTGGTCGAGGAGGACGGTCGTCTCGCGCCGCGCTTGGTCCTTGCTACCGAGCAGGAGTGGTACGACGGGCCCGTCTACGACCTCGAGGTGTCGCCAACGCATCACTACATCGCCAACGGAGTCGTGGTGCACAACAGCGTGTACGGGTGGCGCGGGGCGGACGTGCGGAACATCTCGCAGTTCGAGGACGCGTTCGACGACGTCACCACGATCGTGCTGGACCAGAACTACCGCAGCACGCAGACCATCCTCGACGCGGCCAACGCCGTCATCCGCAACAACCCGGACCGCAAGGACAAGCAGCTGTGGAGCGAGCTCGGCGGGGGCGACCGGATCGTCCGCTACCACGCCGAGGACGAGGGCGACGAGGCCACCTGGGTGGCCCGCACCATGCAGACCCTGCACCGCGAGCGGCGGGGGATCTGGAAGGACATGGCCGCGTTCTACCGCACGAACGCGCAGAGCCGGGTGCTGGAGGAAGCGCTGATGCGCTTCGGCATCCCGTACAAGGTGGTCGGTGGCACCCGCTTCTACGACCGGCGGGAGATCAAGGACGCGATGGCGTACCTGCGGGCCGTCGTGAACCCGGCCGACGAGGTCAGCGTGAAGCGGGTGCTCAACGTGCCCAAGCGGGGCGTCGGCGACGGCAGCGTCGCCAAGCTGGACGCGCTGGCCCGCGCCGACGGGATCACCTTCGTGGAGGCCATGCGCAGCGCCCAGGACGCCGGCCTCACCGGCGCGGCCGCCCGTGGCGTGGAACGTTTCATGGCCCTGCTGGACTCCATGACCGAGGTGGCCGCCGACGAGACGGTCGGCCCCGGCGACCTGCTCCAGCAGGTGCTCGACGAGAGCGGCTACCTGGCGGAGCTGGAGGCCGAGGAGAGCGTGGAGGCCGCCGGCCGGCTGGAGAACATCGGCGAGCTCGTCGGCTCCGCCCGCGAGTTCACCCGGGTGGAGGAGTTCCTGGAGCAGGTCAGCCTGGTGGCGGACACCGACGAGATCGACGACGACGACCGGGTCGTGCTGATGACCCTCCACAGTGCCAAGGGCCTGGAGTACCCGCACGTGTTCATCCTCGGGATGGAAGAAGGCGTGTTCCCCCACAACCGGGCGCTCACCGAGCCCACCGAGATGGAGGAGGAACGGCGCCTCGCCTACGTGGGCATCACCCGCGCCCAGCAACGCCTGTTCCTCTCGCACGCCTGGAGCCGCATGCTGTTCGGCACCACCAACTACAACCCGCCCTCCCGGTTCCTCGACGAGATCCCCGCCGCCTTGGTGGAGGAGACGGGCGCCGTCGGCGGGCGGTCCGGTTACGGCAGGTCCAGCTACCGATCGGCGGACAGTGGTGGCTACGGCGACCGCTATGGCACCGGCTACGGCGGCCGCGCCGGTGGGCGTGGCGGCCGCTATGGCTCGCCCCCGCCCTACCGCCGGAAGGACGACGACGAGGGCAGCACCACCGCCGCCCGCGGGCGTGGCCCGGCGGTCAGCGGGTTCGACCCCGACGAGGACAATGTGGACTGGCACCGCGAGCGGGTGGTGGACGCAGCGCTCCGGGCCGGCCGTGCCCCGGCGCCTTCCAACGCACACGACCTGGGCCTGAAGGTCGGCGACGACGTGGAGCACCCGTCGTTCGGGGAGGGCGTCATCATCCAGATCCGCGGCGAGGGGGACAAGGCGGAGGCCACCATCCGGTTCGCATCCGTCGGCACGAAGCACCTCTCGCTGGCCTGGGCGCCGTTGACGAAGCGGTAGCCCAGCGACCCTGGGAAGCATTCACACCGGCGCCGCAACCTCTGATTGAATCAAAGGCGTGCCGCTGCACCATCACGACCCCGCGACCCAACGGCGGCGCCGACGACTGTCGCGAACGTGGGCGGGGATGGTGGTCGGGTGGTCGCTGATCCGGGCGCTCATCGTGTGGGCGGCGGTAGGTGACTACGGCCTGAACCCGTGGATCTATCTGGCCATCGATCTCGCCTCGGCCGTGGTGGACGGCTACACCACGCCGCGCATGGTGTTGAACTTCATCGACGACCACTACAAGCAGGCGGTGAAGTGGGCAACCATCTCCCTCGGTGCGTTCATCGTGCCCGACCTGTACATCTTCCTCGGCACCAAGACCCTGCCGAAGCGGATCATCGTGGCGCTGGTGATCATCATCGGGTGCACGTTCTCGCTGGCGGTGTGGGGGGTGGTGCGCAAGATCCGCAAGGGCCGGGCGGCGCGTGCGGAGAAGGCTGCGGGTCGGGGCGCCGCGGTCGACGACGCCAACGCCGACGTGTCAACGTGAGCCGCGGTGCCTCTGCGTGCTTCAATGGTGCGCATGAAGGCCGCCGTCCTCTACCAGAGCCTCACCGGCACCACCCGCGACGCCGCTGAACTGATCGCCCTGAACCTCCAGCAGGAAGGCTGGGGCATCACCGGTGTGTCGCCCGTGACGAAGCCGGAGTTGCGCTCGATCCAGGACGCCGACCTCGTGGTCATCGGCACATGGGTGCACGGCCTGTTCGTGGTCGGCCAGGCGCCGTTCGGTGTCCTCAACCTGGAGAACCTGCCGGCGATGGCCGGCAAGAAGGCCGCCACGTTCCTCACCTACGGCCTCAACCCCGGCAAGTCGCTGGCGGCCATGGACAAGGCGGTGCGCAAGACCGGCGTGGAGATCATCGACGGCCTGGCCATCCACCGCCGCAAGCTGGAGGCCTCCACCGAAGCCTTCGCCGCCGACCTCGTCGCCAAGCTGGCGAAGGTCTGAGCCCGCGTCCGCGGGCGGCTACCCGCGGGTCTGGCTGGGGTCGGTCACCCGGCCCATGAAGACGATGGCGCCCGTGCTGCGCTCCCGCAGCCAGAACGTGAACGGCCGGTCGAACACCGCCGTGGCCGCAGGTTCCGGCAATCCGGCATCGGTGATCATCACTACTGCCGTCGCCGCTGCGGCGGCTTCCGTGCCGGTCTCGTCGGTGGTGATGTTCGCCTGATGGATGACGTCACCGATGGCGAGCCCGATCTCCGTGGTCATCCCGGTGAAGTCGGCATCGGCCGAGAAGGCGGTGGGCATGCCGAGGTCGGCGAGTGCCTGGGCCAGTGAGGTGGAGGTCTCGATGTCGAAGCGCGGCAGGCCGAGCTCGACCGGCCGCTTGCCGAGGCCGGCGACGACGTCGGCGTACGGCGGCGTGACGCCAGGGTCGTCCGGCATGGCGACGGTCAGCGACAGTGTGCCGAACACGTAGGGCACGTCGACGGCCTGCCAGCCGTCGCCCTCGGCGTACGCCATCTCGGCGCTGCGGTGCATCATCTTCACGGTCACGTCGTCGCCCGCAGCCGTGGTGAACGGCTCGTCGGCGGTGGCGTTCTCGTCGAAGGCCTCCATCCAGTTGGCCTTGAGGTAGATGGCGTTGACCAGGGTCAGGCGGCTGTCGGGCGTGATCGTGCCCGGTGCCAGCAGGTCGGGGATGCGGTCCTCCGTGGCGTCGGCGACCCAGGCGTTGATGAGCGCCCGCGCAGCTTCGGGGTCGGACTTGTAGTCCACCGTCTCCAGGCCGGCGCCGTACTCGGCGGCCAGCAGGTCGAGGAAGGCCTGCTCGAAGGCGAGCCCGGCCTGGCCCCAGAGTGAGTTGGCGATCTCCAGCCTCACCTCGCTGACGCCCGTGCCGCCCTCGGCGGAGTTGTCGTGGGTGGCGTCCAGCCCGTCGAGCGAGGCGGACAGCCCGTTCATCGAGCGGTGGAAGGCGGCCATGTCAGGGTCGGCGTGCAGCACGGCCACCATCTCGTCGAGCGTGGTGCCCCTGGCGCCGGCGGCGGTCATCGCCAGCGCGATGGCGATGCTGGCGGGGGAGAAGACCAGGTTCGCCTGCGGGTCCTGGGTGACCAGCAGGTCATAGAGGTCGGCGGCGAAGTCGTTCACCGCGGAGGCGGCGGTCGTGGCGTCGCGACCCTCGGTGACCCGGGCGATGTCGCTGCGGAGGGTCTCATGGTCGCCCGTGCCCGGGGTGCTGCCCGGCCTGGTGGTGGGTGTTGCGGTGGTGTCGTCGCCGCACGCCGCGAGGAGTGTGGCCAGGGACGGCGCGGCGGCGAGGAGGGTGATGAATGAGCGGCGTTCCATACCCGTTGGACGCCTGCTCAACCGCCCGTGGTTCCCGTGGCGGCGACCGTGGTGACGGCAGCGTCCTCCTCGTCGGAGACGAGGTCCAGGGTGAGGAGGCCGTCGTCGCTGACCTGGGGCACCACCCCATCCGGCGGGAGGGCCAGGTCGCTGACGTCGATGGTGCGGCCGTCGCAGTCGGTGAACTGGCGGGTGCCCCGGATCTGCTCGATCGCGCAGTCCGTCGAGCGGTCGGCGGGGTAGGCCAGGTAGATCCGCCACCCCAATTGGGGTTCGCTGCCCACATGGTCCAGCACGATGTTGCGGTCCTGGCCAAGCAGGTCCTGGAACACGATCGGCCCGCTGTCGGCGATGACCAGCGCGAACGTGTCGGTTCGCCCGACCTCGTGGTACTTGCCGCCGAAGGTGTCGGTGGTGGCGTTGTTGCCCCCGGACACCAGCGCCGCCACGCCCCACAGGGCCAGCCCGAGCACGGCGAAGAAGCCGATCCCGGCTGCCACGGGTACCACCGCGCGGGCAAACGTGGACTGGAGGCGGGGCCGCTGCATCCCCGCAAGTCTGCCGTGCCGCCGCAGCCGCGCCACCCTCGCGCCGCCCCCGCCCGATCCGAGCTTCAGCCGGCCGGCACTCGGGTGGGCGGACGAATTGAGCAGGTTGGCGTGGGAAAAGTAGGGTGACTCTCTTGTGAAACGGCCGTACCGAGTCGTCGTCGCCAAGCCGGGCCTGGACGGGCACGACCGCGGCGCCAAGACCATCACCCGGGCCCTGCGCGACCACGGCTTCGAGGTCATCTACACCGGGCTGCACCAGACGCCCGAGCAGATCGCCGAGACCGCGCTGCAGGAGGACGTGGATGCCGTGGGCCTGTCGCTGCTCAGCGGCGCCCACCTCACCCTGTTCCCGAGGGTGATGGAGGAACTGCGCAACCGTGGCCTCGGCGACACGCTGGTGTTCGGCGGCGGGGTCATCCCCGACGCGGACGCGGCGGCGCTGAAGCAGCAGGGTGTGGCCGAGATCTTCGGCCCGGGTAGCTCGCTGAAGGGCATCAGTGCCTGGCTCGAGACCCAACTGGACGCACGAGAGGAAGGGGTCTGATGGACCTGTTCGAGTATCAGGGCAAGCAGTACTTCGCCCGCTACGACATCCCGGTGTCGCCGGGCGACGTGGCCTACACCGTGGACGAGGCCGTCGCCGCCGCCGAGATGGCCGGCTACCCCGTCGTGGTGAAGGCCCAGGTGCAGGTCGGCGGCCGCGGCAAGGCCGGCGGCATCAAGCTGGCCGACAACGCCGACGAGGTGCGCCTCCACGCCGGGAACATCCTCGGCATGGACATCAAGGGCCACCTGGTGAAGCGGGTCTGGGTGGAGCACGCCAGCGACATCGAGAAGGAGTACTACGCCTCCTACTCGCTGGACCGTGCCGCCAAGAAGCACCTCCTGATGCTCAGCGCCGAGGGTGGCGTGGAGATCGAAGCCGTGGCCGCCAGCAACCCCGACGCCATCGTGCTGCTGCACATCGACCCGGTGGACGGCATCAGCCGCGAGGCTGCCCACGACGCCGCCGTGCGCGCCAACATCGACGCCGAGGCCGTGGACGGCGTGGCCGACATGCTGGTCAAGCTGTACCGCTGCTTCACCGAGGGCGACTGCGACCTGGCCGAGATCAACCCGCTGATCCTCCGCCCGGACGGCGGCGTGCACGCGCTGGACGCCAAGGTCAGCCTGGACAACAACGCCGCCTTCCGCCACCCGGAGTGGGACGAGTTCCGCGCGACCGAGGAGCTGGACGAGCGCGAGCAGCTGGCCCGCACCCACGACCTCCAGTACATCGGCCTGTCGGGCAGCGTCGGCATCATCGCCAACGGTGCCGGCCTGGCCATGAGCACGCTGGACGTGGTGAACCAGGTGGGCGGCTCGGCCGCCAACTTCCTGGACATCGGCGGCGGCGCCAACGCCGACATGATGGCTGCGGCCCTCAGCGTCATCAACTTCGACGAGGACGTCCGCAGCATCTTCATCAACATCTTCGGTGGCATCACCCGCGGCGAGGAAGTCGCCAAGGGCATCGTCGAGGCGATGAGCCGGGTGGAACTGCGGGCCCCGATCGTCATCCGCCTCGACGGCACCAACGCCGAAGAGGGCCGCCAGATCCTCGCCGACGCCGGCATCCCGGAGTCCAAGCTGATCTCCAAGCCGACCATGCTGGAAGCCGCTCGTGCGGCCGTCGCCATCGCCAACGGGAGCAACTGACATGGCCATCTTCGTCAACGAGCACACCAAGGTCATCGTCCAGGGCCTCACCGGCGGGCAGGCAAGTACCACGGCCTGCGCAACCAGGCCTACGGCACCCAGGTCGTCGGCGGCGTCACGCCCGGCAAGGGCGGCACCGACGTCGAAGGCATCCCCGTGTTCAACACGGTCGCCGAGGCCGTGGCCGCCACGGGCGCCACCGCGTCGTTCATCGCCGTCCCGCCGAAGGCCGCCAGCGCGGCCATCCTCGAGGCTGCGGCCGCCGGCATCGGCTTCATCGTCTGCATCACCGAAGGCATCCCGGCGCAGGACGAGGCCCGCACCTACAACACGCTGGTGCGCGACTACCCGAACACCCGCCTCCTCGGCCCCAACTGCCCGGGCATCATCAGCCCAGGGAAGTGCAACATCGGCATCACCGCCGGCGAGATCGCCCAGGCGCCGACGGCCGAAGGCCCGAACGTGGGCATCGTCTCCCGGTCCGGCACCCTCACCTACCAGGCCCTGTACGAGCTGAAGCAGCGGGGCATCGGCGTCAGCACCTGCGTCGGCATCGGCGGCGACCCCGTGCCCGGCACGAACTTCATCGACTGCCTGAAGGAGTTCCAGGCCGACCTCGAGACCCACGCCATCATCATGATCGGCGAGATCGGCGGCTCGGCGGAGGAAGAGGCGGCCGAGTTCATCAAGGCCAACGTCACCAAGCCGATGAGCGCCTACATCGCCGGCGTCACCGCCCCGGAGGGCAAGAAGATGGGCCACGCCGGTGCCATCACCTCCGGCGGCAAGGGCACGGCCAAGGGCAAGATGGAGGCCCTCGCGGCCGCCGGTGTGAAGGTGGGCCAGAACCCCACCGAAGCCGGCGACCTGATGGCCGAGATCGTCGCCGCCCTCAACGGCTGACCGCGGCGCTCAGGCCGTCGCCCCCGTCTAGACCTCGATGCCCTCGACGTTCGCAGGGTCGTTGGCGACCACCCCGTTGTCCGCCACCTGGTCCGTCCAGCGCCGGCCCTTCCAGTAGCGGTGCTGGTGGCGGCCGGCGGGGTCGGGGTACCAGCCGGCCTCCGCCAGATCGTTGCCGTCGGGGCTGGGCAGCGGGGTGCCCTTGGCGCCGAGAGGATCGGTGAGGGTGTTCCCCCGTTGGAGACCTGGTTGGTCCACTTGCGCCCGTTCCAGTACCGGTAGGTGTAGCGGGCGAACGGGTCCGGTTGCCACGACGGCGGCTGCACGTCCTTGGCGGGCGCGGTCGGCGGCGCCGGTGAGGTGACGGGTGACGGCGTGGGCAGCGGTGGCGGCGTCAGTGTGGATGGTGTCGGCAGGCTGAGCCCCGGGGGCGCAGTTGGGGTCGGAGGCGGGAGGGTCAGCCCCGAGCCGGCTTGCGGGCTGCCACACGCCGGGCAGAAGGCCACGGCACCTTCCTCGAGCACCGTCGAGCACGAGACGCAACGCAGATCCACGGCCGGAAAGGTAGCCGAGCGCGCCGCAGGCCGAATAGGGTCGCGGCCATGGCGATCGTTCCCGACGACAAGAACTGGACCTGGGTGCTGGAACGCCCCTGCCCCGACTGCGGGTTCGTGGCCGAGACCTTCGATCCGATCACCGCGCCGGCGGCCATTCGGGCCAACGCCGCCCGCTGGCAGGAGCTGCTCCCACCCGCGGGTGGCCGACCGCCCGAACGACCACACCTGGTCGGCGCTGGAGTACGCCTGCCATGTGCGCGATGTGTACCGGCTGTACCTGTACCGGTTGGGCCTGATGCTGGAGCAGGACGGCCCGCACTTCCCCAACTGGGACCAGGACGTCACCGCCGTGGAAGACCGCTACGACCTGCAGGACCCCGCCACCGTCGCCGCCGAGCTGGTGGCCGCCGCGGAGGAACTGGCCGGCGCCTTCGCTGCGGTGCGGCCCGACCAACTCGGCCGCACCGGCTACCGCAGCGACGGCGCCGCGTTCACGATCGACAGCTTCACCCGCTACATGGTCCACGACCCCGTGCACCATGTGTGGGACGCCGAGCAGGGCTACGCCGCGCTGGCCGGCTGACGGCCGGTCCAGGCGACGATCCGCTCGATCAGCGGCGCGTCCGCGGGCAGGTCCACGGCGTCGAGGAACGGGGGCGGGCCGACCGGGTACTCCGGGGGCATCTGGGCGCGGACCTCGTCGAAGCGGGCCTGGCGGTCGCCGGGGGGCAGCATCGCCTGGTACACCTCCCACGAGGTCGCCAACGCACGGGCATCCCACTCCACGCCGAGGCCCAGCGCCGTGGCCAGGTCCCAGGTGTGCACGGTGAGTTCGGCGGTGTACGAGCCGAGCATCTGCCCGCCTGGCCCCTCCGCCCACGGCAGCCACATCTGCCGTTCCAGCACCTCGGGGTCGGTCCATGCCTGCTGCACCCGGTGCGCGGCCGCCAGCCACTCGGCCGTCCAGCCCGCCAGCGGCACCTCCTTCTCGTCGGGCAGGTCCATCGGGTCACGGCCGGCACCGAGGGCGGCCACGCGCTCCAGCACCATCAGCAGGTGGCCGAACATGCCGCTGACGTCGATGTCGGCGCACGGCGTGGGCAGACCGGTCTGGTGGGGCTGCACGGAGGCGATCAGCTCGCCGGCGGTGCGGACCGCGGCGGCGAAGACCGCCCGCGGGTCGGAGGGGGACAGGGTGTTGGTGGGTGAGACGTGCTCGGTGGTGTTCATGGCCGCATCATCCACCCCAAAGTGGCCATCTTCTGGCCAGTTTCAATGAAAGAATCGGGCCATGCGTGCCGACCGCCTCGTGGCCGTCCTCCTCCTGCTGCAGCAGCGTGGCCTGGTGACGGTGGACGACGTGGCGGCGGAGTTGGAGATCTCGCCACGCACCGCCCGACGCGACCTGGAGGCGCTGGGGCTGGCCGGGCTGCCGGTGTACGCCACCCGCGGGCGCGGCGGGGGCTGGCGGCTGGCGGGCGGCGGGCGCACCGACCTCAGTGGCCTCAGCAACGCCGAGGCCCGGGCCTTGTTCCTGGTGGCCGGGCCGTCCGCGGGCGCCACGCCGGAACTGCGGGCCGCGCTGCGCAAACTGGTGCGGGCCCTGCCCGAGCCGATGCGCGACGCCGCCGAGCGGGCCCGCGACTCGGTGGTGGTGGACCCGCGTGGGTGGGGCGCCCCGGCGGGCGGCGAGCGCCCGCCGCCGCCACTGCTGGATGCCGTGCAGCAGGCGGTCATCGACCGCGTCCAGTTGGAGATGGCCTACACCGCCCGCTCCGGCGAGGCCACTGTCCGCACGGTGAACCCGCTGGGCGTCGCGGCGAAGGGGGCGGTCTGGTACCTGGTGGCGGGCACGGAGGCGGGCCTGCGCACGTTCCGGGTGGACCGCATCCGTAGCGCGACACCCACCGGCCGGGTGGCCGAGCGGCCGGACGGCTTCGACCTCACCGAGGCGTGGGCGTTGATCGCCGACCGGGTGGAGGAGTTGCGCACTCCGCTGGTGGCCCACCTGGCGGTCCAGCACGACGCTGCCCGGTTCGTGGCCTGGCGGCTGGGTCCGCGGGTGCGCACGGCCGCGCCGGAGGGCGACGGCCCGGTGCTGATGGAGGTGCGGGCCCACCAGATCCGCGAACTGGCGGGTCTGCTGGCCGGCTTCGGTGGCGCGGTGGAGGTGCTCGACCCGCCCGAACTGAGAGTGGAACTGGGCCGGGTGGGCGGCGAGTTGGTGGCCCGCTACGGCGCGCCTACGGCAGCACGCCCACGTGGGCCAGCGCCAGGCGGATCAGGCGGTCGTGCCCGCCGGTCATCTCCCTCCGCACCGTCTCGCCCACCGCTTCCTCCGGCGTGAACCAGCGCAGGTCCAGGGCCTCTTGGGTGGGCTGGCAATCGCCCGCCACCGGCACCACGAACGCCAGGCTCACGGCGTGATGGCGGGGGTCGTGGAAGCCGCTGACATCCGGGTCGGGGAAGTACTCGACGACCGTGAACGGGGCCACCTGCGCGGGAATCTGGGGGAGGGCGACCGGGCCGAGGTCCTTCTCCAGATGGCGCAGGAGCGCGTCGCGCACCCGCTCGCCGTAGAGCACCCGGCCGCTGACCACCATCCGGCTGATCGAGCCGTCGGCGGCCTGGCGCAGCAGCATGCCCACCTTGGTGACGCGGCCGACCTCGTCCACGCGCACGGGCACGGCGTCCACGTACACCAGCGGCACGTTGGCGCGGATGTTCTCCAACTGGTCGCGCGACAGCCAGCCGGTCTTGGTGTCGAGTTGGTCGCTCATGCGAGGAAGTACCCGTTGACGTCGACGATCACGTTGCCGCCGGCACTCATCTTCAGGGTGACGGTGCCGGTGCCACTGAGCCCGAGCAGCGCCCCGTTGGCCACCGTCTTGCCGGCCGCGAAGTTGAGGCTGGACGTGGACGGCTCGGCGTTGGGGTAGGCCTTCAGGTACCCGCTGGCCGCTGGGGCGACCACCGTGAGGTTGGCCGACACACCGGCCGCGCCTTCTGGCACGCCGGGGCTGGGCAGACCAGTGAGGCCAAGCGTGCGGGACTCGCCCGCCGTGAACGGGTTGGGTGTGGGGAAGCGGGTGTCCAGTGCCCGGCCGGGCGTGATCGGCCGGAACAGGCCGGTGGACGCGATGGCCGCGGTGTCGTCGGTGATGTAGCCGACGACGTCCACGATCACGTTCGTGGCCTGGCTGGCGAACACGCTGATCTCGCCGCCGGCGCTGAGCGGAACGATCGCCGTGTTGGCCGACGCCGATGCGGTGGTGTAGTTCACCGTGCTGTGCGGCCCAGCATCGCCGTTGGGGTCGGCGCGTAGGTAGCCGGTGCCGGTGGCATTGGCCGCGGTGACGTTCACCACCAGAGCGATGACCCCGCTGGTGGGCACCGCACTGGTACCGAGCGTGGGTACCACCAGCGTCTCACCGGTGTTGGCCAGCCGCGGCGTGCCGGAGAACACCGCAGGAAGGGGCGCGCCGAGGATGCCGCGGGTGTCCATCCACCGCTCAGGATCTGCCAGCGCCACGAAACGCCCGTCGGTGGACGTCGTCTGCCCGTCCTCGAAGTAGCCCATGACGTCCACGAGGATGTTGCCGCCGGCGTGCAGGTAGATGCTGATCTTGCCGTCCACACCCACCGGCACGATGGCGAAGTTCGGCCTGGCCGGGCCGGCGGTGGAGATGTTCAGCGTGCTGGTGGCGCCAACTGCCGCGCGCAGGTACGGGAACGCCTGCAGATAGCCGGTCTTCGCGGTGTTGACCGACGTGAGGTTGATGACCACCGCGGACACACCGCTGGCGGGCACGCTGCCCGTGCCGAGCACCGGCAGGTCGACGATGGTCTCCGGGTTGAACGGGCCCACCAGTTCGGCCGGGCCCACGTGGTAGGCGGGCCGGCTGTCCAGCACGCGGGTGGCGCTCTCCAGCGGCACGTACTTGGCATTGGTGGTGACGCCCGCCGGGGCCGGTACGGCGGGCAACAGGATCTTGCCGGTGCCGAACACATTGTCCGGCCCGGCCGCACCGAGGTCGGTGACGAAGTGCTTCACGAGGGCGGCCGTCGGCCCGCCCGGAGCGGCGAGGCCGGCGCTCTGCAGCACTGCCGCCATGCCGGCGGCCACGGGGGACGCCGCAGAAGTGCCGCCGAACGGTTCGCCGTAGGCGACGGAGTCGAACCCGCTGGGGGCACTGACGTCCGGCTTGATCCGCCCATCCGTGGTGGGGCCCTGCGACGAGTAGTAGGCGATCGCCCCACCGGCAGGCGGGTCCACCGCGCCCACGGCCACGAGGCCGACGCTCTTGGAGTCCACCACCGGCTTGGCGGCGCTGCCCGGCTTGTCGTAGTAGTCCAATTCCAGGAGGCCGAAGGCCAGAGCGACTTCGATGTTGTCCGGAGTGGAACCCACCGGCGTGAGGGAGTTGCGCTTGATGCGAATGAAGGAGATGCCGAAGGACGGCCCGAGGAAGTTGGACGGGCAGAAGTAGGCGTCCTCGGCCTCGAGCGGGTTGGCCCCGGCGCGCTGATTGGCGTCCCACGTCCACTGGGTGCCGCCGACGTTGCTGTCGATGTCCAGGTGCTGGGCGTCCAGCGTGGACGGGTTGTAATGGTCGTCGTCGAAGGCGCTGTAGTCGCCGAGGCCCGGCTTGGGCTCCCAGAACTCGATGAGGTAGTCCGTCTTCTGGGCGGTGGGCAGGTACCAGTCGTTGGCCCAGCGGATGCCGTCCAGCAGGATGCACGAGCCGTCGAGGCGCAGCCAGGTGTCCGTGCCCGGACCACTGTCGAAGTCCACGTAGCCGTTCGCGCCCAGGTTGGTGGGCACGCTGCGCACCATGTACGCGTCCTGCCCGTCGTTGCCGGCCGAGTTGAACCAGGTGATGCCCTTGCCGACCGCGTAGTCGACTACGGCGTCCAGCGGGCCGGTGCCGTCGCCCGGGCCGTCATAGGCCGCGCCCAGCGAGCGGGTGATGATGGTGACGTCGTTGGCCGCGAACCAGTCGATGGCGGCCTGCAGGTCGCTGACGGTGGCGGCAGTGGCGATGAACAGTTCGGCGCCTGGCGCCATGTCCTTCACGATCTCCGCCACGGCCACGCCGTGAGCGTCCCCGTTGGAGGAGTTGATGGTGCCGCCTGGGTTGCAGTAGCTGAACACGCTGGGCGGCGGGACCTCGGAGTCCTGGCAGAACTGGTGGGCGGCGTCGGGAACGGGGCCGTTCTCGGCGATCTGGTCCACCGTGTTCCACTGATCGAGATCGAAGAAGTCGATGATGCCGACCTTCACGTCGGTGCCGTCGTAGCCGGCGGCCTGCCACTCGTCAGCGTTGGTGATGGCCACCTCGTCGCCGGTGGTGCCCAGGCCCGGCCCGGAGGTGAGGCGGGTGGGTCGGTCCGGCGGCGTGATGTAGCCGGCGCGGCGGGGTGCTTGCACGTAGCGCACGCCGGGCACGGCGGCCAGTTCGCTGACGTGGGACACGGGCACGCTGGCCTGCACCACCCATCCCGGAACCTCGCCGGTGACCTGGCCACCGACCGCCACCACGGCCTGGCGGGCGTGAACAGCGCTTGCGGTGAGCAGTTCCACCGTCACCGTGGGCTCGGGCCCGCCCTCCAGCCGCTGGGCCGATGCGGCGGCGATTGCCGACAGCAGTTTGGGGTCGCTGATCTGACCGCTCTCGCGAGCAGCGGCAGGGGTCGTGGTGAACACGACGGTGCCGACGAGGGCGAACGCGATGAACGCGGTACGTGCACGTCGCACGGGCTACCTCCTGGGGGTCGCCCGGAGGTTAGTGGCTGGCCCCACCCCTGCGGTAGCGCCGCCCGGTCAGCCGCGCCGGCGCCGAGGCCGCGGGGCGAACGGATCGGGGCGGGGCTGGGCGGGTGCCACCACGTCGGTGGCGTCGTCCAGCGGCACCACGATGCCGTGCTCGTCGATGTCGCCGGGCTCGTCGCTGGCGGCCACCACGATCGGCGCCTCTTCCTTCACCTTGCGGCCGAGCGCCTCGTCGATCCCCAGCAGCCCGGCGGCCAGGACCGCGCCGGCCACACCGTGCTTGCGGCGCGCCGTGCCCACAGGATCCGACACCGGGGTGAGCGCCAGCGGCACTTCCGGCGCGGTGTGCTCGCCGTGGTCGGCGGCATCGTCGCGGTCAGGCATGACGGCCACGCTACCGGCGCCTCCTGGCGGGTGTGGGCGCGGGTATCGCGCGACCGACCCCCCGCTGTCAAATACGCTGGGCGCCGTGCCCGAGGGCGACACGATTCATCGCGCGGCCGCCGCACTGCGGACGGCATTGGTGGGCCGACCCACCCTGCGCTTCGACGCGCCCCGCCTGTTCGGCCCGCACCCTGCCCACGGCAGGATCATCGAGCGGGTGGAGAGCCACGGCAAGCACCTCGAGATCGTGTGGGACGACGGCCTCATCCTCCACACCCACATGCGGATGAACGGGTCGTGGCACCTGTACCGCGTGGGCGAGCGGTGGCGCCGCCCCACCGAGCAGATGCGTGTGGTGGTGGAGGTCGCCGACTGGGTGGCCGTGTGCTTCAACGCCCCCGTCGTGGAGACCTACCGCGAGTTCGACCGTCGCCGCCACCCCGGCTTCGGCAACCTCGGCCCGGACCTGTGCACCGCATCAGATGCGGCGCTGGGGGATTGCGCCCGCCACCTCTACGAGTACGAGGACGGCGGTCAGTTGGTGGCCGAGGTGCTGCTGGACCAGCGAGTTGCCTGCGGTGTCGGCAACGTCTACCGCAGCGAGGTGCTGTGGGCGTGCGAGCTGAACCCGTTCGCGCCGGTCGGCGACCTGCAGCCGGTGGACTGCGTGCAGCTCGTCAACGCCGCCGCCCGCATGCTGCGCGCCAACCTGCAGGGCTCGCACCGGGTCACCCAGCCGGAGATCCCCGGCGGCCTGGCGGTGTACGGCCGCAACGGCCAGCGCTGCGCCCGCTGCGGCGACACCGTGCAGGTGAAGCGGATCGGCGAGCACGCCCGCCTCGTCTACTGGTGCCCCGGATGCCAGGCCCGGCTGGCCCCGCAGGCGGACCCCACCCCGCCGTCGCTGTCGCGCGAGATGGACCCCCACCCGGCTGCGGCGAAGTACCTCGCCGACCTGCCGTGGCGGCGCGACCCGCTCGCCGGCTGAACTGCGCCGGTCGTCGACGGGCCGTCAGCGGGCGGTCACCAGGCGGACCACCGTGGCCCATCCGTCGCCCAGCGGGGTGCGCTCGTCGTGGGCCGGGTGGTGGTTGCCCGTCACTGCCGCATAGGTGTGCGTGGCCAGCGACATCGCCACCACGTCACCCGTTCCCAGCGCCCGCGCAACCGCCGCCTGGGCACTGAGTTCGGCCTGCTCGACCTGCCCCAGGCGGGCCGCTGCACCCGCCGCCGCCACGTAGGCGAAGACTTGGTCGAGGTAGGACGCGCCGGGCTCGGAGATGACCGCGTCGGTGGCTTCGAGCGCGTCGTCGTCCTGGCCGGCAGCAGCGTGGATGAGCGCGGCGGCGGCCATCGTGAACGGGTGCTGCTGGCGGGCCGTGCAGCGCTCCATGGTGACGAGCGCGTCGTCCACCCGGCCCTGCTGCAGTTGGGCGACGGCCAACACCACCTCGGGCTCGAACGTCGCGGCCCCGATGGCCTGCAACTCGTTGATGGCCCGGTCGGCCATGTGCTCGGCCACCGGGCCGAGGCCGCGATGCATCGCCGCGCCGGCCACCGCCAGCAGCGGGAACGGGCCATGGCGGCCGGTCTCGGCGAGGGCCAGCAGTTCCTCCGCCGTGCGCTGTGCAGCACTGTGCATGCCCAGCGCCACCTGAGCGCGCACCAATGGCGCCAGGGCCTGCACCAGGCCGAACTTGTCGGCCAGGCGCTTGAACCGGCCGCGGGCTTTCTCCGCGCCGGAGAGCGCTGGCTCCAGATTGCCGCGCCACAGGCTGAGGTCGGCGAGCAGGGTGTCCATCATCCCCACCGCCCAGTCGTCGCCGCGCTCGTCGGCCTCCCGCGCCACCACGCGGGCAAGTCGTTCGGCCTCGTCGAAGTGGCCTTCGAAGAACTCGATGAACGCCATCAGGCCGAACGCCCAGCCGACGCCGTTGCGGTCGCCCAGCCCGCCGAGCGTCTCGGCTGCGTGGGACAGGCGCTGGCGCGCCGTGGGCAGGTCGTTGGACAGGAACGCGATCCACGCCCGGTGCTGGTCGATGTAGGCCATGCCCCGCTCGTCGCCCAGTTCGCGGTACAGCGCGTCGGCCTCGCCGAAGAACCACTCGGCGTCCACCAGTGAACCGCCGAACATCTCGATGAAGCCGCGGATGCGCAGCGCACGCGCCAGCAGGTCGGGGCGCTCGCACTGGCGCAGCAGGTCCACGGCCACGCCGAGTTCCGTGCGCGCTTCGTCCATCCGCCCGGCGACGTTGGCGAGCATGCCGTTGAGGCGATGCGCCTCGGCCTCGATGACGGGGTCTTCCAGGCGGTCGGCCAGCGCGGTGATGGCTTCGATGTCTGCCGTGGCGGCGTCGTAGCTGCGCTGCTCGATCTCGGCCGCAGCGCGCACGATGCGCAGGCGGGCGATGTCCGCGTCAGCCGTCTGTGCCGCTGTGGCCAGGCCGATGGCTCGGGTGCTGAACCGCACGGCGGCGCGCAGGCTGCCACTGTCCAGCGCCCGATCGGCCGCGGCGGTGAGCAGGCTCATGGCTCGCTGGGCGATGTCTGCCGGCACGCCCTCCACGTGGCCGAACTCCTGCACCAGTTCGGCGGCGGCGGCCATGTGGTGGGCGCGGTCGTCGAGCGGGGCGTTCATCGTGGTGAGCGCCCGGGCCACGCCGGCGTGCCGCTGCGCCCGCACGGTCTTGGTGAGCGTCTGGTACGCGGCGTCGCGGACGGAGTCGCTGCGGAACTCCCACCGCCGGCCGTGCACCATCAGCAAGCCGGCGTCGTCCAACTCGTCGAGCGTGGAGTGATGGAACGTCTGGCCGGCTTCGGAAGCGAAGCGTTCCAGCGACTTCACCAGCCCGGCGGTGCCCAGCACGGCCGCGTTCTCCAGCATCTGGCGCTGCTCCAGCGTCAACTGGTCCAGCCGGGCGGCGATGAGGCTGCGCAGGCTGTCCGGCAGTTCACTGCGGCTGCCGCCCTCGGTGAGCGCCACCAGTTCCTGGAGGAACAGGGGGTTGCCGCCGCTGCGCTCGAACAGGGCATTGAGCAGGCGATGGTCGCCGGCAGCCTCGTTGTCGCCGAGGAGGGCGCGAGCGAGGGCTTCGGTGTCCTCGCGGGAGAGCGGCTGCAGGGTGATGGACACCGTCGTGGTGCGCTCGCTGCGTGGTGGCCACAGGACCTCGGTGCCCGGCCGCATCGCGGTGACCAGCACGAACGGGCGGCGGCTGAGTGCGTTGACCGTGTGCTCCAGCAGCGCCAGGAGGCCGGGGTCGGCCCAGTGCAGGTCGTCCACGCTCAACACCACGGGCCCGTCCTGGGCGCGCACGTCCAGCACGGAAGCGACGGCGTGATGGATGGTGCTACGGGCCACCGCGGGGTCCATCTTGTCGATCGCCGACGGGTGCCCCATGAGGTGGGCGAACACGTCCACCGTGCGGGCGTGCTCTGCCGGGGTGGCCTCCGGGAAGAAGGCGCGGGATCGCTCTGTGGCGACGGCGCGCAGCTCCGCCGCCGGCTGGCTCTGGTCCAGGTCCAGATAGGTGGCGAGCGCACTGGCGATGGGGAACCAGATGTTGGACTCGCCGTAGGGCACGCAGGCGCCCTCCAGCACCGCTGCGCCCGGCTTGTTGCGGAACCGGCCGACCACTTCGTCCACCAGCCGGCTCTTGCCCACGCCACCTTCGCCCACGATGTTCAGCGCCAGCGCCCGGCCGCGGTGCAGCACCACCTTGCCGGCGGCTTCCACCACGGTGAACTCGGCATCGCGCCCGATCAGGGGGATGTCGCGTCGCCGGCTGCGCCGCGACCCCGGAGGGGCGGTGGCGTGCAGTGCCATCCACGCCGGCACCGCCTGCTCCCGCCCCTTGGCCACCAGGTCGCCGGCCGAGGCGTACTGCACCGTGTGGGCCGTGAGCGCATACGTGCTGCCGCCCACGTAGACCCCGCCGGGCGGTGCGGCGGCCTGCAGGCGCTGGGCGGTGTTGACCACGTCACCCATGGCCGTGTAGTCGGTGCCGGCCAACGTGCCCACCAGCACTTCACCGGTGTTGATGCCCACCCGCATCTGGATGTCGTTGCTGCCGATCAGCGGGCTGGCGGCGGCGTGCGACGCCAGGACGTCCTGCATCCGCATGGCGGCTCGCACGGCACGCTCGGCGTCGTCCTCGTGGGCGACGGGCGCGCCGAACAGCACGAGCATCCCGTCGCCGAGGATCTTGTCCACCCGGCCGCCGAACTCGTGCACCACGTCCACCAGGCATTCGAAGCAGGAGTCCACCAGGCGCTTCACCTGTTCGGGGTCCAGCCGCTCGCTGAGCTTGGTGAAGCCCACCAGGTCGGCGAAGAGGATGGTGACGATGCGCCGTTCCTCCTGCGCCGCCTGCACCACGGGCGCGCCGCAGGACGCACAGAATCGCGCCCCGGTGGGGAGCGCCGCACCGCAGGTGGAGCACGACATCAGCCGTGGAGCGTAGGCCACATCCACCGCAAGGTGGACGCCCTGTTTCCTCGGGGCCGTTAGCGTGGCTGCCGATGGCCCGCCACCGCCCCGTCCAGTGGCTTCGCAGCCACCCCGTCGGCGCCGACTGGATGCTCGCCGCCCTGGTCATGACGATGAGCCTGGGCTCGCACCTCACCATGCACGGCGACGGCATCGGCCACCCGAAATGGTTCAGCGTGGTGCTCACCGTGTTCGCCTCGCTGCCGATCGCGTTCCGTCGCCGGGCGCCGATCGGCACGCTCGTCGCCGTGCTGCTGGCCCAGATGGCGCTGGAGGTCGGCAACTTCGAGGGTGCCGGGTGGAGCGGCGTGGTCGTGGCCACCTACTCGTTGGGTGCCTACGTCAGCGGCCGGCGGCGCACCATCACGGCCTCGCTGTGCCTGGCGGCGGCCATCGTGCTGATCATCGTCGGCCTGTTCACCGGCGACGCCCCGTGGCAGGCACTGATCGCCACGCCCGTGTCGTTCCTGGCGGCGCTGGTGGTGGGCGACAACGTCCGCCGGCGGCGCGAGCGGGCACAGGAACTGGCCGACCGTGCCGACCGGGCCGAGCGGGAGAAGGAGCTGCTGGCCCAGCGCCAGCTGCAGGAGGAACGGGCCCGCATCGCCCGCGAGCTGCACGACGTGGTGGCGCACAGCATCAGCCTGATGGTCATCCAGGCCTCGGCGGCCCGCCGCCAGTTGGGCCGCGACACGGCACAGGCCGAAGCGGCGCTGGCCACGGTGGAGGCCACCGGCCGCGATGCGATGGCCGAGATGCGCCGCATCCTCGGCGTGCTGCGCGACGACGGCGGTGAGGCCGCTCTCGCCCCCCAGCCCTCGCTGGCTGCGCTCACCGGGCTGGTGGAAGCCTCCACCGACCTACCGGTGGAGGTGCACCTGGACGGCGACCTGGAGTCGCTGCCGCCGGGTGTGGAGGTCAGCGCGTTCCGCATCGTGCAGGAGGCGCTCACCAACGTGCGCCGCCATGCCGGGCCGGTACGCCGGGTGGACGTATCGGTACGGCGGGATGACGGTGCGCTGACCGTGGAGGTGGCCGACGACGGCCGTGGCGCCAGCGCCGACGCCACCCCGGCAGGGTTCGGCCTGGTGGGGATGAAGGAGCGGGTGGCGGCCTACAAGGGCGAGCTGCACGCCGGGCCACGCTCCGGCGGCGGCTGGCGGGTGCGGGCCACGTTCCCGGTTGCGTCATGACCGGCTCGGGCGGCCTCGTTCGCGTCGCGCTCGTGGATGACCAGGCGATGGTGCGGGCGGGGTTCCGGATGATCCTGGAGACGGAGCCGGACATCACGGTCGTCGGCGAGGCGGGCAACGGCCAGGAGGCCGTGGAGCTGGTGCGCCGGGCTCGGCCGGACGTGGTGCTGATGGACGTGCGGATGCCGGTGATGGACGGCATCGAAGCCACCCGGCTGGTCACCGCCGGCGACAGCGCGGCACGGGTGCTGATGCTCACCACGTTCGACCTCGACGAGTACGTGTACGCCGCGCTGCGGGCCGGTGCCAGCGGCTTCCTGTTGAAGGACGCGCCGGCCGACCAGCTGATCAGCGCCGTGCGGGTGATCGCCGCCGGCGACGCCCTGCTGGCCCCCTCGGTCACCCGCCTGCTGATCGAGGAGGTGTCGCGGCGGCCGGCCGTCCACCCCGAGGCGGTCGCCCCCGGCCTGGCCGAGCTGACCGAGCGGGAGCTGGAAGTGCTGCGGCTGATGGCCCGCGGCCTGTCCAACGGCGAGATCGCCACCGAGTTGTACCTCGGCGAGGCCACCGTGAAGACCCATGTGGGCCGGGTGCTCACCAAGCTGGACCTGCGCGACCGGGTGCAGGCCGTGGTGTTCGCCTACGAGTGCGGCCTCGTCACCCCGGGCGCTCCTGACGGAACGGCCTGACGGTTCGGCCCGACGGCCGGCACCACGATCCGCCTTTGGGATGACCGCAGTCAGCCGCGCAGTGGATGGCGAGGGTTGACGCCCAGCGGTACAACGGTCGGTATGAGCGAGACGAATGTGATGACGACGACGGCTGCCGCAGGCGCGGTCGATGCCGTGAAGATCTACGGCGGTGGCGACAGCGAGGTGCGCGCCCTGGATGGGGTGACCGTGCAGTTCGAGGAGGGCCGCTTCACCGCGATCATGGGCCCGTCCGGCTCGGGCAAGAGCACTCTCATGCACTGCCTGGCCGGGCTGGACGAACTCACCACCGGCGCGGTGTACATCGGCGGCACCTACCTGGCGTCGCTGAGCGACAAGCAGCTCACCGAACTTCGCCGCACCGCCGTGGGCTTCATCTTCCAGGCCTACAACCTCGTGCCCACGCTGACCGCGCTGGAGAACATCACCCTGCCCCTGCTGCTGGGCGGGCAAAAGGGCGACCAGGAATGGATCGACCGGGTGATCGACACGGTGGGCCTGCGCGATCGCTTGAAGCACCGCCCCAGCGAGTTGTCCGGTGGTCAGCAGCAGCGTGTGGCCGTCGCCCGCGCCCTGGCCAGCCAGCCGACGATCATCTTCGCCGACGAGCCCACCGGCAACCTGGACAGCCGCACCGGCGCCGAGATCCTGGACTTCATGCGCCGCGCCGTGCGCGAGCTGGGCCAGACCATCGTGATGGTTACCCACGACCCCACTGCGGCCTCCTACGCGGACCGGGTGATCTTCCTCGCCGACGGCAAGATCGTCGACGAGATGCAGGAGCCCACGGCCGAGCGCGTGCTGGACCGGATGAAGAAGTTCGGGGAGTGAGCGTGCCGCCATGTTCAAGCTCAGCCTCAAACACATCCTCAGCCGCAAAGGGCGGCTGATCCTCACCGCGCTGGCGGTCATCGCCGGCACGGCCTTCCTCAATGGGGTGTTCGTGTTCAGCGACACCATCAAGGGCAGCTTCGATCGCCTCTTTGCGTCCGCCTACGAGCACACCGACGCGTTCGTGCGCTCGGCCAACGTCATCGAGGGCGACTTCGGCAACGACACCCGCGACCGCATCGACCTGTCGCTGCTCGGCGTGGTGGAGTCCGTGCCCCACGTGGAGTCGGCCTTCGCCGATGTACAGGGCACGGCCGCCGTGGTCTTCGAGGGCAAGACGGTGGGCCAGGACGGCCCGCCGAAGTACGGCTCGGTCTGGTCGGGCAGTGCGAACTCGCCGTGGAGCCTGAAGGAAGGCCGTGGCCCGGAGGGCCCGAACGAAGCGGTCATCGACGGTGCTTCGGCGAAGAAGTCGGGCATCGAGATCGGCGACACCGTCACCGTCACCACCCTGGAGGCGCAGCGCGACTTCACCATCGTGGGCATCGCCAAGTTCGCCGGCAGCGACTCCACCGGCGGCGCCACGTTCGTGCTGTTCGACCTGCCCACCGCGCAGGAGATGGTGATCGGCGACACCACCAAGGTGGACAGCATCATCGTGGTCGGCGACGGCACCGTCAGCCAGCAGGAACTGGCCGACAGCGTGCAAGCGGCGATCGACGACCCGGCTGTGGAGACCCTGACGGGTGCCGAGATCATCAAGGAGAACCAGGACGCCGTCGAGACGAGCCTGTCGTTCCTGACGATCTTCCTCACCATCTTCGCTGTGATCTCGCTGTTCGTCGGCAGCTTCATCATCTACAACGTGTTCAGCATCAGCGCCGCCCAGCGGGAGAAGGAGAACGCGCTGCTGCGGGCCGTCGGTGCCAGCCGCAGCCAGGTCACCCGCTCGATGTTCATCGAGGCGCTGATCGTGGGCCTCGGCGGCTCGGTGCTCGGCAGCCTGGGTGGCGTGGGCCTGGCCTTCGTCATCCTCACCGGCCTCAACGCCGCCGGCTTCGGCCCCGGCGACACCCAGCTGACCATTCACGTCACCGGGTTCGTCATCACGCTGATCGTCGGCACCGTGGTCACCATGCTCTGTGCGGTCGTGCCGGCCATCCGGTCCGGCCGGGTGCCGCCGCTGGCGGCCATGCGCGACGTGGCCATCGACCGCGCCGACGTCTCGATGAAGCGCAAGGTGGTCGGTGGCGCCAGCGTGCTGATCGCCATCGCCTCCGTGGCGGCCGGCCTGGGCGGCGACGCCCGTTGGCTGGGTGTGGGTGTGGCGGCGCTGTTCACCGCACTCATCGCGCTCGGGCCGTTCGTGGCCGGGCCGATCGCCCGGCTGTCGTCGCCGGCGCTCGGCAAGCTGCGTGGCGCGGCGGGCACGATGGCCGGCCGCAACGCCGCCCGCAACCCGAAGCGCACGGCGCTCACCGCCGGTGCGCTGGCCGTGGGCCTGTCGCTGATCATCGGTGTGGCCACGCTCGGCTCGTCGGCCAAGGCCAGCATCCGCGAAGTCATCGGCGAGTCCTTCGTGGGCGACTACATCGTCACGCCCAGCGACCAGCAGAGCGGCTTCGTGCCGCCGCAGTTGGTGCAGGACCTCAACGACGCCGATGTGGGCGAGGTCTTCCCCGTGGGCTTCAGCCAGGTGGTGCTCGGCGACGACACCAAGGGCACGTTCGTGGCGGCGATCGACCCGAAGCCGGCGGAGGATCTGTTCAACTTCGACTTCACCGACGGCGGCTTCCCGCAGTTGACCGCCGACGGCGTGCTGCTGCAGAAGGACAAGGCGTCGTCGCTGGACGTCGGCATGGGCGACACCCTGCCGGTGCGGCTGATCGACGGCTCGCTGGTGACGCTGACCGTGCAGGGCATCTACACCACGGGTGGGTACACCGACATCCTCGTCAACCGTGCGCTGTTCACCGGTCCGTCGGCCAACTTCCTCCGCGACATCCAGGTGTACGTGAAGTCCGCCGGCGGCGAGTCGGCGGCCACCACGGCAACGCTCGAGGGCATCGTGGACCAGTACCCCACGGTGAAGGTGCAGAGCCGCGACGGCTTCATCGACAGCACCGACGACCAGATCGACGGGTTCCTGAACTTCATCTACGCCCTCCTGGCCATGTCCGTGTTCATCGCCGCCATCGGCATCGTCATCACCCTGTGGTTGGCGGTGTGGGAGCGGCGTCGTGAACTCGGCCTGCTGCGGGCGGTGGGCATGACCCGTCGTCAGGTCCGCAGCAGCGTGCTGTGGGAGAGCATCATCACCGGCATCGTCGGCGTGGTGATGGGCACCGTGCTCGGCACCACGCTGGGCTGGATCATCGTCAAGTCGTTCGAGGACGATGGCCTCGGGGTGTTCAAGGCCCCGGTCGGCACCATCGGGGTGGCGGCCGTCGGTGTGTTCGTCCTGGCCGCAGCCGCCGCGTTCATCCCCGCCCGCAAGGCCGCCAAGGCGGACATGCTCGACGCCATCGCCACCACGTGACGACATCCGACGGCAACAATCCTGGGGCTCGCCTGGCGGGCCCCAGGGCCGCCGGGGAAGGATGAGCGGATGTTTCGCCTGGCGATGAGGAGTGTGCTGGCCCGCTGGGCCCGCCTGGTGCTCACCGGGCTGGCCATCGTGGCCAGCACGTCGTTCCTGGCGGGCACGTTCATGTTCCGCGACACCATCGAGCGCACCTTCGACGCCCTGTTCGCCGACGTCTACGACCGGGTGGACGCCTACGTGCAGAGCAGCAACTCGGTGGAGAACTTCCTCGGCTTCGAGCGGCGCGACCGCCTCCCGAGCGACGTGGTGGAGCAGGTTCGGGACGTGCCCGGCGTGGCCGACGCCCAGGCCAGCGTGCAAGGCGACGCCGTCATCATCGGGCCGGACGGTCAGCCGCTGGAGCGGCCCACTGCGCCGACGTTCGGCGCCACCGTCAACACCGGCGAACTGAGCCTGTGGAAGGTCATCGAGGGCCGCCTGCCGGCCGGTCCCACCGAGATGGTGATGGACAGCGTCACCGCGGCAGACGAGGGCTTCGCCGTCGGCGACGCCGTGAAGGTGAACGCCGAGGCCGGGTCGCGGGACTTCACGCTGGTCGGCATCGTCCAGTACGACGCGATCATCTCGCCCGGCAATGCCACGTGGGCGCTGTTCGACGCGGCGACGGCGGAGGAGTTCGTGGCCAAGCCCGGGTTCGTGGACGCCGTGCTGGTGCGTGGCGACGGCACCATGCCGGCCGACGAGTTGGTGCAGCGGATCGCCGCCGCGCTGGACCCGGATGTGGCCGAGGTGCTGACGTCCGCCCAGATCACCGCCCAGTCGCAATCCGACGTGGAGAAGACGCTGAGCTTCCTCACCGTGTTCCTCAGCGTGTTCTCGTTCATCGCGCTGGGCGTGGGCATGTTCGTGATCTACAACGTGTTCTCCATCACCGCTGCCCAGCGTCAGCGGGAGAACGCCCTGCTGCGGGCGCTCGGTGCCAGCAGGCGGCAGGTCACCGCGTCCCTGCTGGTGGAGGCGATCGTCATCGGCGTGGGTGGCTCGCTGGTGGGCGTCGCCGGCGGTGTGGGGCTGGCCGCCGGGGTGAAGGCCCTGCTGGACGCACTGGACTATGTGATCCCGGCCCGCGGGCTGGTGCTGCTGCCGCGCACGGTCGTCGTCACCGTCATCGCCGGCACGATGGCCAGTCTGGTGGCGGCGCTCGGCCCCGCGCTGGGGGCCGGCAGGGTCCCGCCCGTGGCCGCGATGACCGACGCCGTGCTGGAGAAGGTCGGCAACGTGCGCCGTCGGGTGATCGCCGCCGGCCTCGTGGCCGCGATCGGCGCTGCCGCAGTCGTCGCCGTTATCGCCGGGGCGGATGCGCTGCTGCTGGCCCCCGGCGTCATCTGCCTGTTCGCCACGGTGCTGCTGCTCGGCCCGGTGATGGCCAAGCCGATCGCCCGCATCATCGGCGCGCCGGTGCAGGCCGTGCGCGGCGTCACCGGTGCCATGGCCCGCGGCAATGTGCAGCGCAACCCGCGGCGCACCGCTCGCACCGCAGCACCCGTGCTCATCGGCGTCGCCCTCGTCACCGGCGCGGCAGTCTTCGCGGCGTCGATCAAGGAGCAGATCCGCCAGACGTTCGGGGAGACGTTCGTCGGCGACTATGTGGTCAACTCCACCCGGGGCGGCAGCCTCAGCCTGCCGCAGGACTTCGTGGACCGGATGAACGCCCTGCCCGAGGTCAGTGCCGCGGCCGGCCTGGGGTTCGTGTCCCTCGCCACCCCCGATGGCGAGAGCGTGCGCGGCTGGCAGATCGACCCGGAGATCGCCGAGCAGGTGGTGAGCGTCACGTTCACCGCCGGCTCGATGACCGATCTGACCCCCGAGGGGGTGCTGGTGAGTGAGGACTTCGCCCGCAAGAAGGACCTCGCGCTCGGCTCGCCGTTCGACGTGGAGATCGACGGTGCCACGGTGACGCTCACCGTGCAGGGCGTCTACGACCCGGGCGACTTCGCCCCCGCCCGCCTGTTCGACCGCGCCACCTTCGACGGCACCAGCGTGTCGGTGCTGTCCGGCTTCGTGGTGGTGAACCGGGCGCCCGGCGTGTCCGACGCCGAGTTGCGCGCCGCGGTGGCGCCCATCCTGGCGGACTACCCGATCGGCGAGTTGCAGGACCGCGAGCAGTTCATCGCCGGCCGGGCGGACATCATCGACCGCAGCCTGGCCTTCGTCTACGGCCTGCTGTTCCTGTCCATCGTCATCGCCACGTTCGGCATCGTCATCACCCTGCTGCTGGCCGTCTACGAACGGCGCCGGGAGACCGGCCTGCTGCGCGCCGTCGGCATGACGCGTGCCCAGGTGCGCACGACGGTGCGGTGGGAGAGCGTCATCACGTCCGTCTACGGGGCCGCGGTCGGCGTGGTGATGGGCCTGGTGCTCGGCTACCTGGTGATCGTGTCGCTGCGCGACCAGGGGCTCACCGAGTACTCGATCCCGGTCGGCAACATCCTGTGGATCATGGGGCTGGCGTTCGTGGCCGGTGTGGTCGCGGCCGTCGTGCCGGCGTGGAGGGCCACCCGCATGGACGTGCTGAGGGCCATCGCCGCCGACGGCTGACATCTCCGCCCCGGGCCGGCACGGCTGTGGCACAGTTGGTGATCATGACCGCCGGGTACTCGGGCACGCCGCTGCCGAAGAAGTTGGGGATCACCGGCGACGCCGTCTACACGCTGCTGCACGCTCCGCCCGGCTTCGAGGCGACCCTCGGCGACGTGGGCGAGGCCGTCCGCCAGCAGCACCTTGCCCTGCCCGTCGACGTCGTGGTGACGTTCCACACCACACGGGCTGCGCTGGTGGCGGAGTGGCCGAAGCTGACGGCCGCGGCGGAGCCGGACGGGGCGGTGTGGGTGTGCTGGCCGAAGAAGACCAGCGGGGTGGCCACGGAACTGACCGAGGACGTGCTGCGGGGTGCCCTGCTGCGCACCGGCTGGGTGGACAACAAGGTGTGCGCCATCGACGACACCTGGAGCGCCCTGCGGTTCGTGCAGCGCAAGGACCAGCGCCGCGGCTCCAAGCGCCGCTGACGCGACGGCGCCCCGCCGGCCAGAGGCAGCAGCGGGGCGTCGTCGATCGGGGAGAGTGTCGGCAGGGAACGGGCCGCACCTGAGCGCGAACCGTCAGATGTTCATCACTTGTTCGGCTGGGGCAGCACCCGCAGGTAGGGCTTGACGGTCTTCCAGCCCTGGGGGAACAGCTGCTTGGCCTCGTCGTCGGTGACCGCCGAGCCGATGATGACGTCGTCGCCGTCCCGCCAGTTCGCCGGGGTGGCCACCTTGTAGCCGGCGGTGAGCTGCAGGCTGTCGATGACCCGCAGGATCTCGTCGAAGTTGCGGCCGGTGGATGCCGGATAGGTGAGGGTCAGCTTGACCTTCTTGTCCGGCCCGATGATGAACACCGAGCGCACGGTGAGCGTGTCGTTGGCGTTCGGGTGGATCATGTCGTACAGGTCGGCCACCTTGCGGTCCGGGTCGCCGATCATCGGGAAGTTCACCGGGGTGCCCTGGGTCTCGCCGATGTCGCCCTCCCACTTCAGGTGGCTCTCCACGTCGTCGACCGACAGGCCGATGACCTTGACGTTGCGCTTGTCGAACTCGGGCTTGATGCGGGCCACGTAGCCGAGCTCGGTGGTGCACACCGGGGTGAAGTCCTTCGGATGGCTGAACAGCACACCCCACGAGTCGCCGAGCCACTCGTGGAAGTGGACCTCGCCCTCCGTGGTGGGGGCGGTGAAGTCGGGGGCGGTGTCGCCGAGGCGGACGGTCATGGTTGCTCCTTCGGGTGGGGCGGTGGAGTGGTCAGTGGGTGCAACACTACACCTAATCCCGACTATTCCGGTCGGAGTTTCGGAATATTGCCGTCTGCCATGCTGCGGCGATGGACCCGACCATTGCCCGGAAGACCTGGCGCACCCTCGAACCCGTGCACGGGATGATCTACTTCGCCCCGGAGGGCACGGAGATCTACGCCCGCGCCGGCCTCAGCCACCACCGCACCGCCTACTTCGCCTCTCGTGCGGCGGCCATGGGGGCGGTGCCGGCGGAGGTGGTGATCGCCACGTTCTACAACTTCGAACCCTCGCTGGTGTGCCGCAGCATCCCGGCCGCGTGGGGGATGGCGTCGCCTGCCCGCATCCTGGAGGCCAGGCTGGAGTTGGCCGACCTCGCGCTGCGGCGGGCATTCGGTGACGCCATTGGCGGCGACGACCTGGCCGTGGCCGCCGTGCTGGCGCGCCGGGCCGCCGAGGCAGCGTGCGAGCACCCGGAGGGGCGCCCACTGTTCGCCGCGCACGCCTCGCTGCCGTGGCCGGATCAGCCCCACCTCGTGCTGTGGCACGCCCAGACCCTGCTGCGTGAGTTCCGCGGCGACGGCCACCTCGCCGCGCTGGTGGGCGAGGGGTTGGACGGGGTGGAGGCGCTGATCACCCACGCCGCCAGCGGCGATGTGCCAGCGGAGGTGCTGAGGGCCACGCGGGCGTGGCCGGAGGCCGCGTGGGCCGCGGGGGAGGATCGCCTGCGCGCCCGCGGGCTGCTGGCCGGCGACGGGCTGACGTTCACCGACGCGGGGCGGGCGTTGCGCCAGCGGATCGAGGACCTCACCGACCAGCGCTCGACCGCGCCGTACGAGGTGCTGGGCGACGACGGCTGCGAGCGCCTGCGGACGCTGGGGCGCGTGCTCAGCCGCCGGGTAGTGGACGCCGGCCTGCTGCAGGTGGACCCGTCCCGCTACCTCGACTGACGGGCCTGGCTCTTTACAGGTGGCCAAATGGTCACCTATAGTTGGCCCATGGTCGACGACCTCGACGCCGTGTTCCGGGCCCTGGCGGACCCGACGTCGCGCCGTGCTCGACGCCCTGTTCGCCCAGGACGGGCAGTCGCTCCAGTCGCTGGCCGAGGCCTTCCCGGAGATGACCCGCTTCGGCGTGATGAAGCACCTCGCTGTGCTGGAGGCCGCCAACCTCGTCACCACCCGCAAGGAAGGCCGCACCAAGCGGCACTTCCTCAACCCGGTCCCCATCCAGCAGGTGGCGGACCGGTGGATCGGGAAGTACGCCCAACCGTTCACCCGCGCCCTCGTCGACCTCAAGGCCGAGCTCGAGGGCGGTCCCGAAAGGAACCACGCCTGATGGCACTCACCCGTCACCAGTACCGCATCTACGTGAAGGCCACGCCCGAGCGCGTGTGGCAGGGCATCACCGACCCGGCCTTCACCCGCCGCTACTTCCATCGCACGGCCATCGAGTCCACGTTCCAGCCCGGCGCGCCGGTGAAGTACCTGATGGCCGACGGCAGCGACGCCGTGGAGGGTGTGATCGAGGTGGCCGAGCCACCCCACCGCCTGGTGATGACGTGGCGATTCCTGTACGACCCGGCACTGGCGGAGGAACCTCCCGGGCGGGTGGAGTGGGTGCTCACGGAAGCGGGCGAGGGGATGACCCGCGTGGACGTGAGCCACGGCGACCTGGCCCGTAGCCCGCACACCTGGGCGCACGTGAAGGACGGCTGGGTGTGGATCCTGGACAACCTGAAGACCCTGCTGGAGACCGGCGAGCCCCTGCCCGACGAGACCGCCAATCAGGTGCAGCCGCTGGCCGATGCCGAGGCCGCGTGGCACCGCACGCTGGCGATCACCGCCTACAACAGCACCTGGGAGATCATCGGGCAGGACAGCCGAACCGAGGCCGACCTCGAGGAGTTGCTGCGCCGGGCCTACGCCGCCGCCTACCACTGGGACCGTGCTGCCGGCCGCACCCCCATCAACGAGGCCCGCTCCCGCTACATGCTGGCAAAGGCACACCTGCTGGCCGGCTTGGGGGAGCGGGCGCTGCACTATGCCGACGAGTGCATGGCCGCCACACAGGCGGCCGGCCACGGCGCCGCCGACTTCGACCTCGCCTACGCGCACGAGATGCGCGCACGGGCGCTGAAGGCGGTGGGTCAGCAGGCGGAGGCGGAGGCGGAGTGGGCCGCCGCCCTCGCCGTGCCGATCGCCGACGCGGAGGACAAGGCGATCCTCGACGGCGACTTGGCCGACGGCCTCTGACGGCGCTCGCTGTCGGGTGGGCCGGACCTGCCCGACCGCCGGACGACCGGCTGGGCTGGCAGGATGTCCGGCCGTGGGGACGCGGGCGCTCGGCGCACTCGCCATGGGTCTGATGCTCGTGGCCTGCTCGGGTGCCGACGCGCAGGAGGGTCCGGCTTCCTCGCTGCCGGGCGCTGCCGACACCACCGTGCCGATGTTCGGTGGGGCACACCTCACCGCCTCCGGCACGGGCAACGCCGTCGTCGACCTGCCCGAGGGCAACGAGGCGTACGTCGTGCGGGCCACGTTCGCCGGTGCCGGCAGGTTCTTCGTCTCGGTGCTCCTCGCCGACGGGTCCGAGGGCGCTCCGGTGGTCATCCCCCGCGACGGCCCGTACGACGGGACCCAGCTCATCCCTCCACCGGTGGCGTCCGCCACGGCGCTCTCGGTCGGCGCCGAGGGGGAGGGGGAGTGGACGATCGAGCTGCTCGAGGACGCGGATCTGGACGAGGTGGGTACCGAGTTCGCTGGTGACCGCGACGCGGTTCTGCGCTACGACGGCCCGGCCGGCGTCGCCCATGTCACCCACGACGCCGGTGGAACGTTCTACGTCATGACCGCCGCCGGCGACCGGGTGGTGCCGTACCACGTAGGTGTGTACGACGAGCGGGTGCCGTGGCCCGGCGGCCCGCTGGTCATCCAGGTCACCGCCGGGGGCGAGTGGACGGTCGAGGTCGTCGACGGCTCGAAATAGGGATCACCGGCCGGGCGTGTCACGCGAAGCTGGGGCATGTTCGCCGCCACGCCACCGCCGCCGTACACCGCCGTGATCTTCACCAACCGGCGGACCGCCGCCGACCCGGAGGGGTACGACGCGATGGGCGAGCGGATGGAGCAACTGGCCGCCGAGCAGCCCGGCTACCTGGGCATCGAGTCCGTCCGTGGCGCCGACGGCGTGGGCATCACCATCAGCTACTGGGCCACGGAGGCCGATGCGCAGGCCTGGCGCGGGGTGGCCGAGCACCGTGAGGCCCAGCGGATGGGCATGGAGCAGTGGTACCAGTGGTTCACCACCCGCGTCGCCACGGTCCACCGCGACCGCCACTGGGAACGCGACCCCCGGTAGGCTCGGTGCCTCGGGCGGGCCGTCGACCTTCGGTCCCAGTTGCACCATCATGAGTCCAGTCCGCAGCACCCCCTCGCCCCGTCGCAGTCGCGTGGCCGCCATCGCACTGGTCGCGCTCGCGGCGCTGGCTCTCCGGCTGGCGCCTGCCCCGGCCGCCACCTTCGCAGTCGCCGCCGCCCCCGCACCGCAGGCCGTGTCGGAAGTGTCCGGCGGCGGCGCCGACGCCACCCAGCCGGCCGTGCGCCTGCAGGCCGTCGCCCCGCCGAACTTCCCGATGGAAGTCACCCCGCGCTGCGACATCCTCGACAACTTCGGCGACCCGCGCAGCGGTGGCCGCACACACGCCGGCATGGACATCCTGGCCACGCTGGGGCAGGACGTGTACGCGATGAAGGACGGCACGCTGACCCTGCAGACGTTCGCCAACAGCGGCGGCAGCAGTTCGCTCTCCGGCAACCTGTGGCGGCTCACCGCCTCCGATGGCTCGGGCGACTACTACATCTACGCCCACCTCTCCGAGTTCGCCCCCGGGCTCAGCAAGGGGTCCATCGTGTACGCCGGGCAACTGATCGGCTTCGTCGGCGACACCGGCAACGCCGGCCCGGGCAACTACCACCTGCACTTCGAGATCCACCCGGGCGGGGGCAACGCGGTCAACCCGCTGCCGCTGGTGACGGTGCCGGCCGGCTGCAAGGTGTGGTGAACTGCAACCGTGAGCATTCCCGTCGCTCTCGATGACCTCGCCGAGACCCTTGCCGGGTACCCCTGGGGTTACCTCGTCACGGTCGGCCCCGACCTCCGGGCGCATGTGCTGGCAGTGCCCTCGACGTTCGCCGACGGGGTGTTCGTGCTGTCCACCGGGCGGTCGTCGCGGGCCAACGCGGCGCTGCGGCCCGAAGTGACGCTGGTGTTCCCGTCACCCGAGCCGGGCGCCTTCAGCCTGGTGGTGGACGGTAACGCCGTGGTGCACGACGGGCACGTGGAGGTCGTCCCCTCCCACGCGATCCTGCACCGGCCGGCCATCCCGGCCTGAACGGTGGACCGGTGCCGGCCGCGCCTCAGCCGACGTCGCGCAGGTCCAGCCCGAACGCGTCGCGGAACGCGTCGTAGTAGGCGTCGTCGCCCTCGGCGCTGTCCGGGTGGAGGCCCATCGCCACCCATGCCTCGTCGGTCTGTGCGGCCCGCCCGTCGATGATCTCCGCGGCGCCCCAGCTGACCGCGTAGCGCAGGCGGGGCTCGTCGGTGGTGACGGCGTGGTAGACCACCTTGGCCACCTCGAACGGGTCGGTGGCGTGGGCCAGGCCGGCGGCGTACATCTGGAACATGCGGCGGTAGGGCGCGTCGTAGGCGCCGGTGGAGTTCGGGGCGTCGATGTTCTTGGCGAAGATCGCGCTCTTGGTGATGCCCGGTTCCACGATGGCGACGCGGATGCCGAACGGGGCGACCTCCTGGGCCAACCCCTCGGACAGCCCTTCGAACGCCCACTTGGACGTCACGTAGGGGCTCTGGGCCAGCGCGGCGACACGGCCGACCACCGAGGTGACGTTGACGATCGCGCCGCGTCGGCGGGCGCGCATGCCGGGCAGCACCTGCTGCAGGCAGCGCACCGCGCCGCACAGGTTGACGTTCATCACGTCGAGGTAGAGGTGCGTCGGGCATTCCTCGGCGACGGCGTTGCCGCCCACGCCCGCGTTGTTGACCAGCACGTCCACGACCCCGCCGGTCTCCTGGAGGATGCGCTCGAAGCCCGCCTCGACGGACTCGTCGCTGGCGATGTCCATCTCCACCAGGTGGACCGAGACCCCGGCATCGGCCGCCATGGCGTTGAGCTTGGTGGCCTTGTCCACGCTGCGCACGGTGCCGTACACGGTGTGGCCCTGGGCGGCGAGGTGGATGGCGGTGGCGCGGCCGATGCCGCTGTTCGCGCCGGTGACGACGGAGATCGGGCTCATGACCGGTGGATGGTAGGCCAGCCCGCGGCCCGGCCCGGGCGATCAGGCGGCGTCCAGCGTGTCGGGGTCCCACTCGTCGAACCAGACCGGGTCGGGGTCGCACCCGATGGCAAGGCTGCGCATCATGTCCCCGTCGGTGACCACCACGTCGAGCAGCAGCAGTCCCTGGGCCATGTGGGCGCGGCGCAGTGCCTGGTAGCCGCGGCGGTCGTCCGCAGAGGGCGGGCCGGTCTCCACCCGGTCCCTGATCACGATGTCCAGTGTCTGGCAGAACGGGGTCTCCAGCCCGGGCACCTGGGCCATGCCGACGAACAGCCCGAGCTCGGGCGGCGGGTCGAGCAGCATGGCGGTGACGACGCGGCGCTCATCGAGCAGGACGAGCATCTCGTTGCGGACCGGGAGGTCCATCACCATTGCGGCCAGCGAGGCGGCCTCTCCGAACCCGGCCACCACGAGGGGCTGGTCCGGGTCGGGGTGGAACATGAACCACTCGTGGTCGGGTGACTGCAGGCGCAGCGAGGGACGGCGCCGCGGCAGGCGGAAACGGGCAAAGGGCATGGCGGTTCCTCCGGAAGTCTCGGAGTGGACGTGACCGGGGGAAGCCGCTGCTGCGGAGACTATCGGCGGATCAGAGGAGTGCCGCCACCTTCGGCTCGATCTGCTCCGGCGTGACCATCGGGTCGAACCGTTCCAGTACGGAACCGTCCGCCGCGATGAGGAACTTCTCGAAGTTCCACTGGACGTCCGTGCCGCCGGTCTCGCCGCGGAGCCACTGGTACAGCTCGCACGCCCCGTCCCCGTTGACCTCGATCTTGGAGAACATTGGGAAGTTCACGTCGTACTTGCTGGTGGCGAACTCGAGGATCTCGGCGTCCGTGCCGGGCTCCTGAGCGGCGAACTGGTTGCACGGAAAGGCCAGTACGGTGAAGCCCTTCCCGGCGTAGGTCTCGTGGAGCGTACGCAGACCTGCGTACTGGGGGGTGAGGCCTCAATAACTGGCGACGTTGACCACCAGGCAGACCGTGCCCTCGTACGAGGTGAAGTCCACGTCGGTGCCGGTGATCGAGCGCATGGTGAGCTCGTGGAAGCGGGTCATGGCCGCACCCTACTGCTGCCGTCAGCGGTGCCAGCGCTGCGCGGCACGAGCGCCCAGTGCCAGCAGCGGCCACGCCACGGCGACCAGTCCGGCGGCCAGTCCGTAGGTCCAGGCCGGAGCGATGGGCAGTTCGAACAGGTCCCGCCCCCACGGCACGAGGAAGGCGAGCGCGAACAGCCCTGTCATCGACGCCACCAGCGTGGCCCGCAGCGGGTTCAGCGGGCGGGCGATGCGATAGAGCACCATCAGTGCGATCGACCCGGCGACGAGCACGGAGACGGACTGGCTCTCCGCCGCCGACACCGCGCCGTCCAGCTGGACGATGCCGTGGATGGCCATGGTGGCCAGCGCGACCACCAGGCCGCCGGGCACGGCACGCCCGAGCACGCGGCGGAGGAAGCCCTCGTTCACCCGCTGGTCGTTGGGCTCCAGCGCGAGGAAGAACGCCGGCACCCCGATGCTGAACCAGCTCAGGATGGACAGGTGGATGGGCCGGAACGGGAAGCCGAAGGCGAACAGGCCGGTGAGGAGCGACAGCACCACGGAGTAGGTGGTCTTGGTGAGGAACAGGCTGGCGACGCGCTCGATGTTGTTGATCACCCGCCGACCCTCGGCCACGACGGCCGGCATCGCCGAGAAGTTGGAGTCCATCAGCACCAACTGGGCGACGCCGCGGGTGGCTTCGCTGCCGGACGCCATCGCGACGCCGCAGTCGGCGTCCTTCAAGGCCAGCACGTCGTTGACCCCGTCGCCGGTCATCGCCACCGTGTGCCCGCGGGCCTGCAGCGCCTGCACCATGGCCCGCTTCTGATGGGGTGTCACCCGGCCGAAGACGGTGCCGGCCTCGACGGCGTCACCGAAGGCCGGATCGTCGTCGGGGGGCAGCGTGGTGGCGTTGACGTTGTCCTCCCACCGCTCCAGCCCGGCTCGGCGGGCGACGGCCCCGACGGTGACGTTGTTGTCGCCGCTGATGACCTTCACCGTCACGCCCTGGCTGGCGAAGTACCGCAGGGTGTCCGGCGCGTCGGCGCGGACGATGTCTTCCAGCAGCACCAGTGCGTGGGGCGCGACGGGCGGCAGCGTCGTGTCGCCGCCCTCACCGAAGGTGCCGTCCGCAGCGGCGAGGACCAGCACCCGGCTGCCCTCCGCGGCGTGGCGCTCCACCTGGTCGCGCAGGGCGCCGGCGTAGGCGTCGCCCAGCACGTTCTCCGGCGCGCCGAGCACCCAGCTGCCATGTCCCGTGAACGTCATCGCGCTCCACTTGCGGGCGGAGGAGAAGGGCACTCGGCCGGCGATCTGCCATGCCGTCCGTTCGGTGGCCCAGGCCTGCAGCGCCCGCGAGGTGGGGTTGGGGTCCGGGTCCAGCTCGGCCATCGCGATCAGCGCGCGAGTGACGGTGGCGGGGTCTGCGCCGTCCAGCACCTCCACGTCGGCCACGGCCAGCGCCCCTTCGGTGATGGTGCCGGTCTTGTCCGCGCACAGCACGTCCACCCGGGCGAGCACCTCGATGGCCGGCAGCTCCTGGACCAGGCAGCGTCGCTGCGCCAGCCGGACCACGCCGACGGCGAAGGCGACGCTGGTGAGGAGGACCAGGCCCTCGGGCACCATGCCGACCAGGCCGGCGACGGTGCCGATGATGCTGTCCCGCCAGCCCTGGTCGCGGCGGAAGAACTCGCTCGTGGCCAGCAGGATGCCGACGGGGATCAACAGGTAGCCGACGATCGTGACGATGCGGTTGACGTCGTTGCGCAGCGCCGAGTTGACGAGTGTGAAGCGGCGGGCTTCCTCGGCCAGCTTCGCTGCGTAGTTCTCGGCCCCGACCTTGGTGACGACCATGCGGCCGGTGCCTGCCACGACCGCGCTGCCACTGAGCACCTCCGCCCCGTCGGTCTTCACCACGGGGTCCGCCTCGCCGGTGAGGAGGGACTCGTCGATCTCCAGGCTGTCGTGGACGAGCACCTCACCGTCGGCCACCACCTGCACCCCGGCGCGCAGCTCCACCACGTCGTCGAGCACCAGCTCGTGGATCTGCAGCTCGCGGAGCTCGCCGTCGCGGACCACTTGGGCCTTGGGTGCGTTGACGACGCTGAGCTGGTCCAGCACCCTCTTGGCGCGGAGCTCCTGGACCACGCCGATCACGCTGTTGGCGACGATCACGCCACCGAACAGGGCGTCCTTGGGAGATCCGGCGATCAGCACGAGCGCGGCCAGCACGCCGACCACGAGGTTGATCGGGGTGAACACGTTGGCCCGGACGATCTGGCCGACAGTTCGGGTCGGGGCGGCGGGGACGGTGTTGGTCAGCCCGCGGGCGACGCGGTCGGCGACCTCGGCGCTGGACAGGCCGCGGGCGGGGTCGGGGGTGACGGCGTCCATGCCGGCCCGACGCTAATGGATGCGTCAGTAGAAGGTGGTGCGATGGACCGGTTGGAACAGGTCGACACGCTGCTGGCACGCGCCGAACGCCGGGCACTCGCCGCAGCGCGGCTCGGTCATCTCCGGGCAGTGGTGGCGCATCTGGAACAGGAACCAGTCCACGGTGCCCATGTCGCGCCCACTGCGCTCGGCCAGCGCGGCGACGGCGGTCCATGCGGCGCGGCGGACGGCCGCCTCGTCCGCTGCCGGCAGCACGACCCGGGCGGCCAGGCGCCGGCGGAGGTCGTCGTCCTCCACAGTGACGATGCCGGTGCGCAGGGAGGTGCGCTGCACGTGGTAGTCGACGATCGGCGGCGCGTCGTCGCCCTCAGCGGGCGGGAGAAAGCCCTCGGGGCGCTGGCGGAGGATCACGCCGAGGAGGGCGGCCTTCTTGCGCAGCGGGTCCTCGCGGTAACCGCCCACATGGTCCAGCAGGCGCAGCAGCGCGTGCAGCGGCCGGTCCTGGGCGGCTGCCGCAGCGACCAGTTCGTCGGCGGTCGTACCCAGCGCGTGCAGCGACCGGCCGTAGTCACGGGCGAGCGCGGCGTAGGTGCCAGACGCCGGGTACGGGTCGCCGCCGCCGTCGTCGGCCGCGGCGGCGGACCACCCGGCGTCGGTGACGGCGGCCTGGTGTGCAGGATCGAGCGAGCCCGGCTCGGTGGCGGCCCAACGCAGGTAGTGGGCCCAGAGGTAGTCGCTGCCCTTCCGCTGATGACCGCCGATGGTGGCGATCATCGGGTGGTCGTAGCGACCGTCGCGTTCGTGCCAGAAGCCGAACTGCTGGAGCGTCGCGGCGGTGAACCAGCCCGCGGCGTGTGGATCGCCGACGCGGGGGAAGAGGTCGCCGGTGAAATCGAAGCTGCGCAGCCCGCCGGTGCCGGCGAGCGTGGAGATGCGCCGGGCCAGGCGGTCGACGGCGTCGTCGTCGGGTCGGGCGCGTCCGTCGGTGGGAGGCTCGGGCGCCGGGGCGGTGGCCCACAACGCGGACGGGCCGAGGTGCTCCACCATCTGAGCGGCGGCGGCCGTGGCCCGGCGGGTGGCTTCCGCGGGGTGGTCGCCGGCCAGCACCCGGGCCACGGTGGTGCCGCAGAACGTGTCCCCGGCACCCGTCGGGTCCAGTGCGTTCGCGGGCACGCCGGGCAGGTCGGTGCGATGGTCGCCCTGGAAGACGGTGGCGCCTGCCGGGCCGAGCGTCACGAACCGCAGCGCGCCCGGCCGTGTGGCGGCACCGTCCACGCCGCCGAACAGCACGCCGGCCTCGTCGGCGTTGCAGAAGAACAGGTCGGCGAGCGCTGCGGTGGCCAGCACGGTGGGTGTGTCGTCGCGAACGGCCTTGCCGTACGTGCCGGCGATCGTGAGGCAGCCCCGCTCCGCCAGGGCGCGCACGAAGGCGTGCTGCAGCCGGGCGTCGAGGAACGGTACGCAGTAGGCGGCCTCGGGTATGTCCTCCACCGTGTCCAGCAGTGCCGGCGTCATGTCCGGCTCGGCGCCGAGGTGCTCGCGGAAGAAGGTCACCTGGCCGGCCTCGTCGTAGGCGATCTCGAACCTGGGCAGCCCGTCGATGCCGACCTTCGGCCCGACCCAGCGGATGCGGTCCAGCGCCGGCGCCAGCTCCGGCGGCATCGGGTCCGGGTACGGGGCGAGCATGGTGACCTCGGCCCCCGCTCGTGCCGCGGCGAGCGCGGTGTACAGCCCGGCGCCGCCGGGTGTCGCCACCGGCTCACCATGCACGTGGATGCGGTCCAGCGATGCTCCGCCGACCACCAGCAGCCGGGCGCGCCCCGCTCGCTGCGCAGCAAGCCATCGATCCGCCCACGCCTTCGGTGCCATGGCGTCCGAGCCTACGAGCGCGCCGGGCCGGCAGTAGCGTCCGCCACTGTGCTGGTGATCGGGCTCACAGGAGGCATCGGGTCGGGCAAGTCCACGGTGGCCGCGCTGCTGGCCGAGCGCGGCGCCACGGTCGTGGACGTGGACGCCGTCGGCCGCGAGGTCATCGCGCCCGGCGGCCGCGCCGAAGCCGCAGTGATCGCTGCGTTCGGTGACGGCATCGCTGACGACGATGGGCACATCGACCGTGCCGCGCTCGCGGCGGCAGTGTTCGGCCGGCCCGAAGTGCTGGCCCGGCTGACGGCCATCAGCCACCCGGCGATCAACGAGACGCTGGTGGAGCGCATCGACGCCCTGCCCGCCAACGCTGTCGTGGTGCTGGACATGGCGATCTTGGTGGAGAGCAACCTCGGCCGGGCGATGCCCCGCCACGGATACACCCGGGTGGTCGCCGTGGAGGCACCCGAGGTGCTGCGCGTGGAACGCGCCGTGGCCAGGGGGATGCAGGAGGCCGATGTGCGGCGGCGCATCGCCTCCCAGGCCACCGACGCCGAACGCCGGGCCGTGGCCGACGCCGTGGTGACGAACGACGCCGACCTCGCTGCCCTCACCGCGCGAGTCGGCGAACTGTGGGACCGCATCCAGACCTGGAGGTGACAATGGAGTACGAACAGATCCTCGCCGAGCAACGCGACGACGTGCTGCTGCTGACGCTGAACCGCCCCGAGCGGCTGAACGCGTGGACGCCGCGGATGTCCGCCGAGCTGGCGCACGCCATCGAGGCCGCCAACGGCAATGACTCGATCGGTGCCGTCGTGGTCACGGGCGCGGGCCGCGGGTTCTGCGCCGGTGCGGACATCAGCGCCAACTTCGCCCAGAACCTGGACGGTGCGGAGGCCGCCGCTGCGCCCCAGCCGGCCCGCACGCGGGACTGGGTGGAGCTGTGCCGCGAGTCGAAGCCCCTGATCGCTGCGATCAACGGCCCGGCCGTGGGGGTGGGCTTGACGATGGTGCTGCCGTTCGACGTGCTGCTCGCCGCGGACACCGCCAAGCTGTCCGCCCGCTTCGTGAAGATGGGCCTGGTGCCGGAGTTGGCGTCCTCCCACTTCCTGGTGGCGCGCTGCGGGTTCGGGACCGCGTCGTGGCTCGCGCTCAGCGGCACCACCGTGCTCGGTGACGAGGCGGCGCGGATGCGGCTGGTGGACCGCGCGCTCCCGGCGGAGGAGCTGCTGCCCACGGCGCTGGCAATGGCCGGTGACCTGGCGGGTAATCCGCCGCCGCAGCTCCGGTGGATCAAGGAGCTGCTGTCGCAGAACGCGGCGGAGACCGACCTGCGCGAGGTGCAGCGCCGCGAGCTCACCGCGCTGCAGCGCTGCTACGCCTCGCCGGAGCACCACGAGGCCGTGCGGGCCTTCATGGAGAAGCGCCCGCCGAAGTTCCGCTGAGCGGGTTCGAATCGGCGGCGCCGGGAGCCGCCACATACGATCGGGAGACCAGCAGCGGAGGGGCTCTCGTGGCACATGACGTGATCATTCGCAACGGCACGGTGGTGGACGGCACGGGTGCGCCCGCGCGGTGGCCGACGTGGCGATCGACGGCGAACGCATCACCGCCATCGGCGACCTCGGTGACGCCACCGCCGCTCGCGAGATCGACGCCACTGGGCAGATCGTGTCGCCCGGGTTCATCGACCTGCACACCCACCTCGATGCCCAGGTGGGCTGGGACCCTCTGCTGACGTCCAGCTCCTGGCACGGCGTCACCACCGTGCTGATGGGCAACTGCGGCGTCACGTTCGCCCCGGTGAAGGCGGAGAACCGTCGGTTCCTCGCCGAGATGATGGAGAGCGTGGAGGACGTGCCCCGCGACGCCATCCTCGACGGCCTGCCGTGGGACTGGAACACCTACCCCGAGTACCTGGACGCCGTGCAGCGGATGCAGCCCGCGCTCAACATCGTCGGCATGGTCGGCCACTGCGCGTTGCGCTACCACGTGATGGGGGAGCGCTCGCTCACCGACCAGCCGGCCACGCCGGAGGAGCTGAACCAGATGCGCGACCTCGCGGCGGAGAGCGTCGCCGGTGGCGCGGTCGGGTTCTCCACGTCGCGCATCCTGCTGCACACCGTGCCGGACGGCCGCTACGTGCCCGGCACGCTCGCCCCGATCGACGAGTACCTGGCCGTCGCCGACGGGATGAACGCCGCCGGCGGCGGGCTGTTCCAGTCGGTCAACGACTTCGCCACCAAGCCGCAGCACGAGATCGAGCTGCTCCGCGAGATGGCCCGCTCGTGCGGCGACGTGCTGTTCAGCGGCGGGGCCGGCAACAGCGGCAACACCGGCATCGAGATGTTCGGCAAGTTCCTGGCGGACACCAACGCCAACGTCGGGCGGATCACGATGGCCAGCCAGACCCGCCCCAGCGGCAGCCTGTGCGGCCTGGCCCAGATCACCCCGGTGAAGGGCAAGCGGTGGAAGGCGCTCATGCAGCTGCCCACGGTGGCCGACCGGGTGGCCGCCCTGAAGGATCCCGCCGTCCGCGCCGGCCTGGTGGAGGAAGGCAAGGAGAAGGGGATGTGGTACGACCCGAACCACATCTACCCGCTGGGCACCGGCGACTCGCCCGACTACAGCGAGGAGAACGGCCGCTCCATCGCCCAGCTGGCCGAGGAGGCCGGCGTGCACCCGGTGGAGCTGGTGATCGACCGGCTGATCGCCAGCGAGGGCCACGAGCTGTTCAACACCTGGTTCTTCAACCGCAACGTGGACGGCCTGGCCCAGGTGCTGGCCATGGACCATGTGTACCCCGGCCTGGCCGACACCGGCGCGCATGCCGGCCAGATCTGCGACGCCGACATGAGCACCCACTACCTCACCTACTGGCACCGCACCCGCGGCCTGGCCACGCTGGAGGACGCCGTCCGCCGCTTGACCTCCCTCCCCGCCGGGGTGCTGGGCCTGAAGGAGCGCGGCACGCTCGCCGCCGGCCACTACGCCGACATCAACGTGTTCGACATGGCGACGCTGGCCTCCGCCCATCCCGAGTACGCCAACGACTTCCCCCACGGCGCCGGCCGCCTGAAGATCCGCTCCCGCGGCTATGCCGCCACGCTGGTCAACGGCTCCGTCGTCACCGAGCAGGGTGCCAACACCGGCGCCCGGCCCGGCACCGTCATCCGCGAGTTCGCCCGCGGCTGACGCGGGGCACGATTCCACCCTGAAAGGACCACCATGGACCTCAACTACCCGCCCGAGGCCGACGCCTTCCGCGAGAAGGTGCGCGCCTTCCTCGCCGAGAACCTGCCCGCCGGCTGGAAGGGCATCGGCGCCCTCAGCCACGACGAGGCCGACGCCTTCCGCACCCAGTGGCGCAAGGTGCTGCACGAGCACGGCTACCTGGCCGTCAACTGGCCCAAGGAGTACGGCGGCGGGGGCCTGACCCCGCTGGAGAGCGTGGTGCTGGCGGAGGAGTTCGCCCGCGCCGGCGCTCCCACCGGCGGGTCGAACGACGGCTTCGGCATCGCCATGCTCGGCAACACCCTGCTGCGCGTCGGCACGGAGGAGCAGAAGCGCCACTACCTGCCGCGCATCCTCAGCGGTGAGGACCTGTGGTGCCAGGGCTACTCGGAGCCTGCCGCGGGCAGCGACCTCGGCAACCTCGGCTGCCGGGCCGTGCTGGACGGCGACGAGTGGGTCATCAACGGCCAGAAGATCTGGACCTCGGCCGGGCATCTGGCCAACCACATCTTCGTGCTGGCCCGCACCGCGCCCGACGAGGTGAAGCACCGCGGCATCACGTTCCTGCTGGTGGACATGCGCCAGCCGGGCGTGGAGGTGCGCCCGATCAAGATGATGGGCGGCGACTCGGAGTTCAACGAGGTGTTCTTCACCGACGCCCGCTGCCCGAAGGGCAATGTGGTGGGCGAGGTCAACGGTGGCTGGATGGTGGCGATGACGCTGCTTGGCAACGAGCGCGGCGCCGGCGCGGCCGTCACCGGCATCAGCTTCCGCAACGAGCTGGACAAGCTGATGGAGTTGGCCAAGGAGCGCGGGGCCACGAAGGACCCCGTCATGCGCGACCGCCTGGCGAAGGCGCACACCAAGGTGGAGCTGATGCGCTTCGCCGGCTACCGGGCGCTGACGTCGTTCCTCCAGGGCCGCCAGCCGGGGCCGGACGCCTCGATCGGCAAGCTGTTCTGGAGCGAGTACCACCGGGAGGTCACCGAGCTGGCCGTGGACATCCTCGGTGCGGACGCGATGACGCCGACGGCCGACGGCCCGCAGAACGTGTTCGGTGCGGACGTGGTCGGCACGCCGAACACCAGCGGCAACTGGACCGGTGTGTTCTACAACGCCCGCGCCGGCACCATCTACGCCGGCACCAGCCAGGTGCAGAAGGGCATCGTGGGCGAGCAGATCCTCGGCCTGCCGAAGGAGCCCCGCGCCGACTCCGGCCCCTGGAACCAGATCCCCGGCCACGGCTGAGCCGCGGCGCCGAGGCCGCCCGGCCTGTTCGTTGATGTCTGTGTCACGGCACAGAATTCAGTGTCACGGCACAAAGGTTCGTACGTCTGTGCCGTGACCGTGATGGCTGTGCCGTGACACAGAGCCGCGCGCGGGGACGACAGGGCGACGGGTGCGGCGGGCTGGCGGGGCTGGCGGGCCGGCGGGGCTGGCGGGCCGGGGTCAGCTCTTCTGGGTGCCGACCTTCAGGTCGCGGAAGGGGACGTCCTTGTCCACCATCGGCTCGCGGGGCAGGCCCAGGACGCGGTCGCCGATGATGTTCTTCTGGATCTCGTCGGTGCCGCCGGCGATGTTGGCCGAGAAGCTGGTGAGGAGGGTGCGGCCCCACTGCTCGGCCTTGTCGCCCTTCTGGTTGGCCACCAGGTCCAGGCCGAACAGGTCGCCGAGGATCTGGCGCATCAGGCGGGAGATCATCGCGCCGTGCAGCTTGCCCAGCGAGCCGCCGGGGCCGGGGGCCTTGCCGGCCTTCAGCTCCGCCCGGGTGCGCATGGCCACGAGGGACTTGGTGGTCTCCTCGCTGTAGAGGCGCATCAGCGACTGGCGCAGATTCGGGTCGCCGATGACGCCTCGGCGCTTGGCCTCGGCGATCAGGCCGTCGGCGCTGGTGTGGGTGATGCCGCTGGTGGAGCCGGTGCCGATGGCGACACGCTCGTACATCAGCATCGCGGTGGCCTGGTTCCACCCGTTGTTCAGCTCGCCGACCAGCCAGTCCTTCGGGATGCGCACGTCGGTGAGGAAGATCTCGTTGAAGTGCTTGCCACCGTCGATCTGGTGGATCGGGCGGATGTCCACGCCCGGCGCCTTCATGTCGAGGATGAACATCGAGATGCCGGCGTGCTTGGGGGCGTCGGGGTTGGTGCGGGCGATGCAGATGCCGTAGTCGCTGAGGTGGGCCAGCGTGGTCCACACCTTCTGGCCGTTGAGGACCCACTCGTCGCCGTCGAGCTCCGCCTTGGTCTGCAGGCTGGCCACGTCGGAGCCGGCGCCGGGCTCGGAGAACATCTGGCACCACACGGTGCGGGCGGCGATGTTGTCGGGCAGGAAGCGCTTCTTCTGCTCCTCGGTGCCGAACTGGTTGAGCACCGGCAGGCACATGCCGTGCGAGATCGTCAGCTCGGACGTCATGTCCGGGAAGTTGGCGTACTCCTCGCGCCAGATGCGCTCGTGGGCACGGGTGAGGCCGGCGCCGCCGTACTCCTTGTCGTAGACCACGCCGGCCAGGCCGGCCGCTGCCAGCTTGCCCTGGAACTCCTTGGCGGTGGCCATCATGCCGGCGCCGCGGTCCTCGCCGCGGGACTCGCGGGAGATGCCGACGGCGTGCTCCTTCAGGAACGCTCGGCAGCGCTCGCGGAACTCGGCCTCGTCAGCGGCGCTCAGGGTTGCGGTGTCGGTCATCGGATCCCCTCGGATGTGCAGGTTCGGGACGTGCAGGAACTTGCAGAGTGCAAGTTGTTGGTTGCCCTCCATGTTGGCGCGTCCGCGGGCGCGAATCGCTATCGAGGGGGCAGGTTGTGTGTTCGCCCCGCCCCGCACCCCGGGCCGACTACGGTCATGGCCAGTGGAACGCACCATGGCGCCGGCCGAACGGCTGCCCGAGCGGGCCTCCCCCCAACCCGCCGCACCCGTCGCCACGACGGAGCGCGGCCCGTCCGCAGGTGCGTCGGCGGCCTACCTGCGCGAGGCGCGGCTGGCTGCCGACGACGTGCTGCGCCGCATGGCCGGCGACGACGGTGGTGCCACGCCGCCGGTGGGACCCGAGGGTGGTGAGCTGGACGCCGGCACGGCTGACGCGCTGGGGGCCATGCGCGCCGGCGGCAGCCCGCTGGACGAGGGTGTGCGCCGGCAGATGGAGGACGGGTTCGGCGGTGTCGATCTCAGCGCCGTGCGGGTGCACACCGGCCCGGCGGCGGCGCAACTCAACCGGCAGGTGGGCGCGCTCGCCTTCGCCCAGGGCAGCCATGTGTTCTTCCGTGACGGCCTTCCCGACACCAGCACGTCGTCCGGCCAGCACCTGCTGGCCCACGAGTTGGCCCACACCCTGCAGGTCGGCGGCGGCCTGCAGCGCCAGATCGCCAGCCATCACGCCGTCACCTGCTCGTGCGGTGGATGCCGGGCGGGGTCGGCCCAGCGCGACGGCGTGATCCACCGGGTGCTCGACCCGCGGTTCACCTCGGCCAGCATCCGCTCGTCGGGGTTGGAGCCCACCTACTTCCTGTTCAAGTCCACCTACGCCAAGCTGCTGGACGCCCTGGACATCTACTTCGCCGCCACTACGCCCGTGGCCCAGTACGGGGCACTGCTCACCATCCAGGCGAAGATCGGCGAGTTCAACGCGTCGAGCAGCCGCGGCACGACGCGCAGCGGCACGAAGGCGCAGACCGAGCAGGACAAGGTGCAACTGGTCACCGACCTCGGCACTGCGGTGCGCCAGGAGTTGGATGCGCTGAACGCCAACCCCACCGGCGACCTGCTCAACATGCACCAGGGGCAGAACCAGGAGACCGTGGTGCTGGTGGTGGCTCAGAACGTGGCCCGCCGCCTGGGCTTGACACTGGACCAGTTGGCCCAACTGCCGGCCCCCACCCTGCGCGACCGGTTCATCGCCGAGATCTACCTGCCGGACTACATGCTGGAACGTGCCGGGCAGAAGCCGCCGGGGCTGTCCGTGGCCGAGCAGATCGACCAGATCCGCGAGGTCTCCCGGGTGGACGTCACCGGCCTCACGCCCGGTTCGCAGGCGCTCGTCCTGTTCACGTTGTTCGAGACGGCCAACATCGGCAAGGCGGTGAAGACGGCCTCCGACCCGAAGTTCGGGCAGGGCTCCGAGGAGTACACGCCGACGGTGGACGGGTGGGACGCCGGCAACACCATCACCGTGAAGGGCGGCGACGACTACCGGGCGAAGGTCATCGGGCTCGTGGATGTCATCGCTCAGACCCCCGTCGGTGTGGCACTGCTGAAGGGGATCGGCGGCAAGTCGGGCGCCCAGGGGCAGGCCAGCACGGCGGTGCACCCGGCCAACAAGGCGTCGGTGGCGGTCATCAAGCCCCCCAGCGTGGCCAACGTGAACTACAAGGACGCCACCACCGGCGAGTACATGTACGCCAACTCGGCGGGTGGCAGTTCGGCCACGGTGGACGCCTTCAACGACGTCATCGGTGCCGACCCGGGCAAGACACAGGCGGAACCGTTCCGGCTCCGCGATGCCGTCGTGGGCCTCTTCCACGAGTTGGTGCATGTCTACGTGCAGAAGGTCGACGAGCCCGAGTTCGTGTCGCTGGAGGACCCCAACGAGACGATGCGGGCCGGGCAGATGTACGAACCCCGCGTCGCGGGCATCCGGATCAAGGAAGTGCGCAACGGCAAGGAGGTGACCTTCCCGTTCGAGAAGCCCGACTACAACTACGTCTCGGAGAACACGTTCCGCAAGGAGTACGCGGAACTGCAGGGGGAGGCCGACTACTACGTGCGGCCGTACTACCTGGGCGGCACCGACGAGGTGCGCGGCCCCACCGACAAGCAGGCGGTGTAACGGGTCAGCGGACCTTGACCGCGTTCTGCAACGGGTCGGCGGTGAGCAGGCGGCGGGCCTCCGCGGGGTTCGGCGTGAAGCCAGGGGTGTCGCGACAGAACTCCACCATGATCCCGTTGGGGTCCACGTAGTACAGCGAGTGGCACCAGCCGTGGTCCATGTCCATCAGCGGCTTGATGCCTTCGGCATCCATCCGGGCGCGCAGGCCTTCCTGCATCTCGGCCGTGGCGCGGAAGGCCACATGGTTCACCCACACGGGCAGGCCGACACCGTCGGAGATGTCCGTGGTGTACCCGTCCTTCTCGCCGACCTGGTGCACCTCGAAGAAGGCGATGGCTTCGTGCTTGCCGTCCTCGTCCGGCCCGATGTCGAAGAACAGATGGCGGATCCACGACTCGGTTTCCGGGTTCACCGTCGTCTCGGTGTAGAGCAGCGGGAAGCCCATGAGGTCCTCGTAGAAGTGACGGGTGGCTTCGCAGTCCTTGGTGGCGTAGGCGACATGGTGCAGCGGCATGTGCGGATGGTACCCCTGCGGGGATGACCGGCCGACGACGGAGCGACCGGACTTCGTGGTGGATGGGGCCCGGTCGTCGTCGCTGGGCGGCAGGACGTCAGCCGGTCGGGGTGAGCTCGATCTGCACCGGGTCGTTGGTGCGGGCGAACACCACCACGGGGATGACCTGATCGGTCGGCGGGAAGTCGATGCCCTGCGGATGGCCGCACCGGGTGAGATTGAACGGCTCTTCATGGGGGAACTGGTACGACCAGTACACCTCCACGGCACACGCGACGTCGAAGCCCGTTGCGGCGTACGTGACTCGAGGGTCGGTGAGGTAGACGACCGTGTCGCCGATGCCGGTCAACGTACGCCGGTCGCCGGTCGCCAGGTCCCCCGCCTGCACGACGGTCGGGGTGTCATCGAGGTACACATCGATGCCGCCGAGCGGGTCACCGAACCCGAGCGTGTCCACCTGGAGCTCGTACGTGCCATCGCCGGGCAGCCAGACGTACGACTCGCCGTTGAACCACTCGTCGCCGGCCCTGCCGCCGATGCCGGGCAGCCCGGACGGGTCGCACAGCGCGGTATGGGCGAGGGCCGTGTCGTCCCCGGCGAGGGAGACGGTGAGGTCGACGCGTTCGTCGGGGCACAGCTCCATGTGGGCGACGAGGACGGCGCCGGCGTGGGCCTCGACGCTGCCGGTGAGATGGTCGCCGCCGAGGCGCAGCACCGGCGTGCCCGCCTCACCGGTGGAGCCCGGGCTGGTCGGGCCGGTCGAGGGTGATGCCGGCGGGACGATGACCAGGTCGGGATCGGCGGCCACACGCCGCTCCACGACCTCCGCGTAGGTGTCTGCGAACCCGGTCTCGCCGGTGACCGTGACGTCGTAGGCGCACGCATCCACCTCGTAGCCGGTGGCGTGCTCGCCGAGCGTGGTGGCGCAGTCGTCGCTGGTGGCGGCGTCGATCTCCGGCGGCGTGGGGTCCGGGTGGGGGATGCGGAAGGTCGCCGGCGACTGCCCGGGTCTGTAGTCGAACAGCGTGGTCGACGCGTCGACCATCCATTGCAGCGCCAGCGGTGACTCGTCCACGGCTGCAGCGGCCGTGTCGGTGAGGGTGCCGTCCGCCAGCCGGAGGTCGTCGGACATGTCGCCGTTGCGGCTGCCGAGGATGCCCTCCATGCGGGTGGCCCGCTCGTGGGCCACGTCGAGCGACACGAACCAGCCGTGGAACCAGTGCATCGCGACGGTGCTGCCGTCGGGCCAGGTGATGGTCGGCAGGACGTTGTCCAGTTGTGCGTGTGCCACGCCGACCTCGGCCTCGAGGTCGGTGACCACCCGGCCATCGACACGGAACACCGGTGGACCGGCTGCGTCGAAGCCTGGCATGGTGATCGTGAGCCGGTGGCCGCCGTCCGTGCCGATCGCCACGGCAGTGGTGCCGGCCCCTTCCTGGAACGCCTCGTTGCGGGTCTGCACCTCGAAGTCACCCTCCGGGTCGCGCGCCACCACCATCTCGCCCAGGGTGATCACGTCAAATGGCAGGCCGTCGAACGTCACGAGATGCGGGTCGCCGTTGCTGTCCGCGTGATCCTTCATGTCGTCCTTGTTCTTGCACTGCTCGGGGTCCCAGGGCTCGGCGCGGACGGCTGCTGTGGTGCCGTCCACGCTGGCGGCGAAGGAGAAGATCATCTGGCTGCCCGCCATCGGGTGGGCGCCGGAGTCCTCGCCCTCGGGGCACTGGCACTTCGCCGGGTCGAAGCAGAACAGCCCGGACATGCCCTCGCCGATGGTGACGGCGCCGTCCGCGGTCTCGGTGGTGAGCGGCCCGCCAGTGGGGGTGACGCTGACCAGGCCGACCTCGCCGGTCATGGTGACTCCGTACTGCATCTGGGTGAACTGGCCCTTGCCGATGATGTTGTAGATGCCTGTGCCGCGCTGACCGAGGTCGAACAGGTTGTCGTGCGGACCGTACCCGCCGTCGGGTGCGGGCCAGGGAAGGCGCCAAGGCCCTGCGAACGCGGTGGACCGCAGCGTGTGGGTCGACCAGTCTTTGCGGAACAGCACGCCGCTCAGCAGTTCCTCCTGCAGCACCTGCCCGACCGTGGACCTGGGGTGCTGGAACATGTGCTTGATGACTGGGTAGGCGTCGGCGAGGACGAGGCGCACGGTCTCGAAGAACGGCCAGGCGGTGTACTTGCGAGCGGCCAATGGCACATCAGGTTTGGTGAACCATTGGTCGCCGAGGCCGTTGAAGTCCAGTGTGTCGAGGCGGTACAGGTCGGCCGCCGCCCAGTCGGCACTGCCCTCCTCGACCCACGGCATCGCCCCGCCGCCCCAGCGTTGCTGGAAGCAGTGGAACTCCTCGTGGGCGAAGTAGAAGCGGATCTTGTCGTTGGTCGGATCGCCCTGGTAGAAGGTGTTGAACACCCGGATCAGGCAGGTGTGAGGGTCGTCCTCCTTCAACTTGGCGTCCATCCGTCCGTGGCGCCGCCCTGGAGGAGGTGCAGCTCGACGGAGATCTGCGGATGTGTGGGGAGGTGGCTGTCCCACGCCGCCAGCACCTCGGCTGCGAGGTTCAGGTAGTCGAAGTCGATGACGTCGGGCGGCGCCGAGGCCGCCCGCCAGCCTCCGGAGACGGCGGTGGAGGCGGTGGACGTGGTCGCGTCCGGCGGGGCGCCGGCCGGGATCACCTCGCCGGAAGGGGTCACGGTGCCGACCAGCCGACCCGGCTCGAGATACTGGTCCACCACCTGCTGCTGTGCGGGGGAGAGGCGGTCGCGCATCCGGCTGGCCAGGTTGAGGGTGAAGGCGTCGCCGAGCCCGTCGCCGGCCGGCAGGTCGGTGGGTGTCGTCCCGGGCATGCCGGGTACCACGAGGCCGATGATGTCCACGGCCTGTTGGGGTGTGATCGGATCGCCCGTGTCGAGGGCGACGGCCAGTTCCTCGGAACGGGTGGAGGGCGTCCAGTCCGGTGTGGCGAGGTCGGCCAGCACGGGCAGCTCGGGTGTGCTGGCCTCGGTCGACGGCGGTGCAGTCACCGACGGTTGCGTCGTGGCCGCCGGCAACGTGGTGTCGGCGCTGCCGCCCCCGTTGCTGCACGAGGCCACGAGTACCGGTACCACCCACCACGCAGCACGTCTCATCACCCGCTCCGATCACTCGCGGATGATCGCGACGCTACTCCGCTGGGGCACGCGTCGCTGCCGGGGGGGGGGCACGCCGCCCACCGGGACCTCGGGCCCTGACCGGCGAGGCCGGACGCGCCCACGCGGTCGGGCCGCTCTCCTGCCCCGACGCGGGGATGAACAGGCACGTCGTCGAGCGGTTGATCGCCACGACCGGGGTCTGACGCCGACTTCACGGGCCTGGTCGAGACCGCGGCCGGCAAGCTCGCACCGTGGCGTCAGTCGGGCTGGCTGCCGACGACGCTGACGAAGCTGACGCAGGCGCCCGGGCTGCCGCCGAGGTTGTGGGTCAGCGCCTTCGTCTTGCCGGCGGCGATGGAGGCGATCTGCCGGGGGCCGGCCTCGCCGCGCAGCTGCAGCCAGCACTCGAACAGCATCCGCAGGCCGCTGGCGCCGATGGGATGGCCGAACGACTTCAGCCCTCCGTCGGGGTTCACCGGCAGCTCGCCGTCGAGGTCGAACGTGCCGGCCAGCACTTCCTTCCAGCCCATGCCGCGCTCGGCGAAGCCGAGGTCCTCCATGAGGACCAGCTCGGTCGGGGTGAAGCAGTCGTGCACCTCGGCCATCGCCAGCTCCGCCCGGGGGTTGGCGATGCCGGCCTGGGCGTAGGCGTCCTCAGCGGAGTGCACGACCTCCTCGAACGAGGTGTAGTCGTACGACGGGTCGATCGGGCCCGACGCAGGGCCGGCCACGAAGGACAGCGCCTTCACGTAGAGGGGCTTGTCCGTGTACTTGTGGGCGTCCTCGGCGCGCACGATGATCGCCGCGGCCGAGCCGTCGCTGACACCGCTGCAGTCGAAGATGCCCAGCGGGCCGGCAACGAGGGGGCTGCAGGCGATGGTCTCCTTGGAGACCTCCTTGCGGAACTGGGCCCGCGGGTTGAGCGCCCCGTTCTTGTGGTTCTTCCAGGCGATGCGGGTCATCACGTCCTTCAACTCCTGGTCGTCCACGCCGTACTTCTTGGCGTAGGCGGGGGCCAGCAGGCTGAACGATGCGGGCGCGGTGACGGTGGCGCCGGTGCCGTCGTTGGCGGGCGCGCCGACCACCAGGCCGGAGTAGCCGCTGTCCTTCAGCTTCTCCACGCCGATCGCCATGGCGATGTCGTAGGCGCCGCTGGCGACCGCGTAGCAGGCGTTGCGGAAGGCCTCGCTGCCCGTCGCGCAGTAGTTCTCCACGTGGGTGACCGGCTTGTGCTGGATCTTCAGCGGGCGGCTGAGGGTCAGGCCCGACAGGCCCGAGCCCATCGTGCCCAGCCAGAACGCGTCGATGTCGTCGAGGGTCACGCCGGCGCTGGCCAGCGCGGCCGACGAGGACTCGATGAGCATGTCGTCGGTGCTCTTGTCCCAGTGCTCGCCGAAGTTGGTGCAGCCCATCCCGACGATGGCCACCTTGTCCCTGATGCCGTGACTTGCCATGGGTTGCTCCTCGTTCAGGCCCCGGCGACGGGGCGTGCCTTCCAGAAGTAGTTGTGGATGCCGTCCTGGGTGTACAGGCGGCGGAAGCTCATCTCCACCCGGTCGCCGATCTTCACCGTGGTCGGGTCCACGTCGGTGAGCTCGCACTGGAACCGGCCGCCGCCGTCGAAGTCGATGATCGCCGCGACCACGGGCGGGCTGAGGCTGTAGGCCAGGCGGTCGACGGTGAACGTGGCGATGGTGGCCCGCACGTCGGCCATCCGTACCATCTCCATGTGGTCGATCTCGCCGCTGCCCATGCTGACCCGGGCGGGCGGCAGGTGGACGAACCCGTTCTCGTCGCGAGACCCGAACAGGCCGTACTTCCACGCCGTGCCGCGCAGGGAGGGCGGGCCGGCGGGGCGGTCGGGCTCCGGCCGGCGTGGCGGCTCGCGGTGGATCTGGCCCCGCCAGGTGAGGAAGGCGCCGTACGAGAGGTCGTCGCGGGTGGCGGCGATCCGGTCGCGCACGCGGGTGGCGGGGCGGCGGCGGGTGATGGCGTCGGTGGTGCGCAGCAGGTGGGTGCTGCAGCCGTCCGCCAGGGTGACGACGGCGATCGTCTGGTTCGGCGCGGCGCGGTCCAGCACATCGGCCAGCAGGAGGGCCGGGTGGGCCGTGCCGGTGTTGCCGATCTGATCCGTCAGGTCGGGGGCCAGGGTGTCCGGCGAGGCGCCGATGGCCCGGCGGGCGGCAGCCACGGCACGGGTGTGCAGGCCGGTGACGACCACATGGTCGACGTCGGCCATCGTCAGGTCCGCGGCCTTCAGCGCGTCGGCGACGGACTGCTCGGCCAGCGGCACGTAGGCGTACTCGCCGAAGCGTTCCTCCCACTGCTTGGAGTGGCTGTCGCCGGGCGTGCGCCAGCGGTCGACGAACTCGGCGGTGACGTCGGCGTGGCCGATGGTGGTGGCGATGACGTCCGGCCCGTCGCCGAACAGGAACGCCACCGCAGCGTCGCCGCCGTTGGCCTCGTCATTGCCACCCGGCAGGCCGGTGCGGATGTCGGACAGGATGGCCAGCCCGCTGCCCGTCACGCCGGCGAGGGTGAGGGCGGCGGCGCCGGAGCGCACCGACCCGATGGTGTCGACTGCGCCGACCGACGACGGCAGTGCCAGTGCCGCGTGGATGGCCGTGGCGTTCGTCTTGTCCAGGTAGGCGGGCGCGGTGGTGGCGAAGGCGAGGAGGCCCGGCTGCGCGCCCGCGGGCGCGTTGGCGAGGGCGATCCGCGCCGCCTCGACCCCCAACGACGTGGTGTCCTCGTCGTAGCTGGCAACGGCGCGGCTGCCCTTGCCGCCGCCCGAACCGAGTGCCGCGGTGATGGCGCTGCGCTGCAGCCGCCAGTAGGGCAGGTACACGCCGTAGCTGAGGATGCCGACCATGGCCGCGACCCTACGTCCGCGGCCCCGGCGGCGGCGTAGCGGACCGGCGCGCCCGGCTCCGCGGGGGATACCCTGTGCGCCTGCACGCCGCCCACCAGGACGGCGAACGACGCTCCCGTAGCTCAGCGGATAGAGCAACGGTTTCCTAAACCGCAGGTCGCAGGTTCGATCCCTGCCGGGGGCGCCAGAAAAGTCCAGCTCAGAGGCCATGAACTGTTGGCTCCCGACGAGTTTGCCG
>JAWKHX010000014.1:0-148234 GCA_041394605.1 Ilumatobacteraceae bacterium | reverse complement strand
AGGTGCATGTACTCGCTGCACGGGTTGGAGCCGTTGATCCGGCCGGTGGCGTGCGCGGTGTGCCACCGGTTGATCGTGGTGTCGAACTGCAGGCCCGGGTCGGCGCACTCCCACGACGCCTGGGCGATGCCCCGCCACAGGACGCGCGCCCGGACGGTGCGGATGGTGGACCCGTCGGTGACCGCCTTCAGATCCCAGTCCAGGTCGTTGACCACGGCGTGCATGAAGTCGTCGGTGACGCGCACCGAGTTGTTGGCGTTCTGGTACTGGATGGAGAAGCTGTCGGCCCCGTCGAGGTCCATGTCGAAGCCGGCGTCGCGCAGCACGCGAGCCTTCTTCTCCTCCTTGGCCTTGCACCACACGAACTCCTCGACGTCCGGGTGGTCCACGTTGAGGATGACCATCTTCGCGGCGCGGCGGGTCTTGCCACCCGACTTGATGGTGCCCGCCGACGCATCGGCGCCACGCATGAAGCTGACCGGGCCGCTGGCCGTGCCACCACCGTTGAGCAGTTCGTAGCTGGAGCGGATGCGGCTGAGGTTGATGCCAGCGCCCGAACCACCCTTGAAGATGACGCCTTCCTCCCGGTACCAGTTGAGGATGGAGTCCATCTTGTCGTCGACCGACAGGATGAAGCAGGCGCTGGCCTGCTGGGGCACGCCCGCGACACCGATGTTGAACCACACCGGGCTGTTGAACGCCGCCCGCTGGGTGACCAGGATGTACTTCAGCTCGTGGTTGAACGCATCCACCTCGGCCTGGTCGGCGAAGTAGCCGCCCTCCATGCCCCACTGGGTGATGGTGTCCGCCACCCGGTCGATCACCTGGCGCAGCGACTGCTCGCGGCCGGGCGTGCCGAGCGTGCCGCGGAAGTACTTCTGGGCGACGATGTTGGTGGCGTTCAGCGACCACGACACCGGGAACTCCACACCCAGCTGCTCGAAGGCGACCGTGCCGTCCTTCCAGTTGCTGATCCGCGCGTCGCGGCGCTCCCACTCGACCTCGTCGTAGGGATGCACACCAGGCGTGGTGAAGTGGCGGTGGATCCCGATGGCGAGACGATCAGGCGCCAGTGACATGGTGTGCTCCTTCAGAGAGTCGAGGGCGGTGAAGCGGTGGATTGTGCGTGGCTGGCCCGCCGGGACAACCACAAGATGTGGTGGCTGAGCGGCCCCCACGACCGCCTTCACCACAAGGGTTAGGATTACAGCACTGTAGTTACACCGGTGTCAATGACCAACCTTGGGATGGCACGGAACCGGCACCGGGCGGCTGCCCGGCGGGGCGAAACGGCAGGTGGCGAGCGGTGCAAGGTCACAGGTGTCGGGGGCCCTGCCCCACAGCACGCCGCCGCCGGAAGCCCAGGCGGGAGGCTCCAACGTCGTCGTCGCTGCCCGTCCGCGCCTTGCACCGCTGCCAGCTACGGGGGTCACCCTACGGCCGCGCCCCTGTGGGGAGAAAGAGGGAAACCATGTGAATTTCCCTGGGAATTGGTGTGGAACAACGGGTGAACGCGGTGGAAACCGCGCCCGACAACGCAGGGGTTGTCCACATATCCACAGGCAGTGTCGGCGCACTGGCCCCCACCCGGGCCTCAGCCGGCGGCGACCACCTGCACCGGGATGCCGTTGAGCACCGAGGTGCCGCTCAGCGGGTCCAGCGCCTGATCGTCGGTGAGGATGTTGCTGTTCACGCCGGCCCGCTCGGCGGCCACCCGCAGGCGGGTGCCCGGCTGGCCGTGGCCCCACCCGTGGGGCAGGCTGACCACCCCGGGGCGCACCGCGTCGGTGACCTCCACGGGAGCATCCACCGACCCCACCCTGCTGGTCACCGTGGCCACGCCACCGTCGGCCAGGCCGAGGCGAGCGGCGTCCTGCGGGTGCACGTGCAGGGTGCAGCGCGGCTTGCCCTTCACCAGCACCTCCACGTTGTGCATCCACGAGTTGTTGCTGCGCAGGTGGCGCCGGCCCACCAGCAGCAACTCCCCCGCCTCAGCCTGGCGGGCCCACTCCGTCTGCCGCTCGGCCAGGCGGGCGAGGTCGGCCATCAGCACGGGATGGTTCAACTCCACCATGCCGGACGGGGTGCGCAGTGCCTCGGGCAGGCGCGGCTGGAGTGGCCCGAAGTCCACCCCGTGTGGGTTGGCCCGCAGCAGGGCCAGGCTGGCGCCCTGCGGGTTGGCACCGAACGCGGCACCGAACGGGCCGGTCTGCAGCATGAAGTCGAGCATCCGCGGCGGGCCCGGTTCGTCGCCCAGTGCAGCCAGGATCTGCTCCGGGTCGCGGCCGTGGATGGGCGAGTTGGGGTCCTTCACCCCGCCGCGCACCAACGCATCGATGCCCATCGCGTCGGCCACCGCCGGGTCGGCATCCGGGCCCATGCCGGCGGCGATCAGGCCCAGCTTGGCGAGGATCTCCCACTCGTCAGGATGGCCGTCCGCCGGCGCCAACGGCGCGTCGCTGTAGTTGGCCACGTTGCGCACGGCGAACTGCAGCAGCAGCAGGTCGTAGTGGCCGCGCTCCAGCTGCGACGGCGGCGGCAGGATCACGTCGGCGTGGCGGGTGGTCTCGTTGAGGTAGATGTCCACGCTGACCATGAAGTCCAGTTGCTGCAGGGCGTCGTCCAGTTGGTGGCTGTGGGGGGTGCTGAGCACCGGGTTGCCGGCCACGGTGATGAGCGCGCGGATGCGGTCCTCGCCCGCGCCGGTGATCTCCTCGGCCAGCGCCGCCGCGGGGTACTCGCCCATCACCTCCGGCAGGCCGCGCACCTTGGTGGCGCCCCGGCCCACGGTGAAGCCCTTGCCCCGGCCGGGCGTGCCCCGCGTGGAGGCGCCGCCGGCCACCGGCGTGGGAAACATCGCCCCGCCGGGCCGGTCCAGGTTGCCGGTGACCAGGTTGACCACGTCGATCAGCCACGACGTGACCGTGCCGAACTCCGTGGTGGTGGTGCCGATGCGGCCGTAGACGCTGCCACCGCCGGTCCGGCCGGCGTCCACCAGCCCGCGGGCCACGGTGCGCACGTCGGCGGGCTCCAGCCCCGTGGCTGTGGCCACCACCTCGGCGGTGAACGGCGCCAGCGCGGCCAGCACGTCGTCGAGACCCTGCACGTGCGCCGCCACATGGGCCCCCGGCGCGACCGCGCCCATGGCCGCCACCTCGTTCACCACCGCGGCGAGGAACAGCGCATCCGTGCCCGGGCGGATCGGCAACCACAGGTCGGCCTCCTCGGCCGTGCGGCTGCGCCGCGGGTCCACCACCACCAGGGTGCCGCCGCGGGCCCGCATCGCTTCGATCCGCCCCGGGAAGTCCGGCGCCGTGCACAGGCTGCCGTTCGATGCGTACGGGTTGGCGCCCATCACCACCAGGTAACCGGTGCGGTCCAGGTCGGGCACGGGCACGGTGACCGGCGTGCCGAACACGGACCCGGCTGCCACCTGGCGGGGCATCTGATCCACGGTGGATGCGCTGAACCGGCGGCGGGTGCCCAACGCCTGCAGCAGGGTGCGGTTGTAGAGCATCGCGCTGAGGCTGTGCGCGCTGGGGTTGCCGAGGTACACGCCCACGGCCTCGCGCCCGTGCTCGGCGATGATCGCCGGCAGCCGGTCGGCCACCACCGCCCAGGCCTCGGCCCAGTCCACCTCGACATGCACCCCGTCGCGCTTCACCAGCGGGCGGCGCAGACGGTCGGGGTCCTCGTGCAACTGGCGAAGGGTGCTGCCCTTCGGGCACAGGAAGCCGCCGCTGAAGACGTCGTCGCGGTCGCCGCGGATGCGGGTGACGCGCTGGCCCTCGATGGTGATCTCCAGCCCGCAACCGGCCTCGCAGAGCGGGCAGGTGCGGTACGCGGTGCGCACGCCTGCGGACGCGCCCGCAGGCTCGGTGGTGATGGTCGCGGTGTCGTCGGTCGCCATGGGTGGCATCCTCTCACCGATGCGACGCCTGTTTCCCCACCCTGCCGACGCGGCCGGCACCGTCACCGTGCGCGACGCCTACGACGTGCCCCGCCCCGCTCCCCCAGGCCGCCCGTGGCTGTCGCTGTGCATGGTGGCCAGCCTGGACGGCACCACGGTGGTGGACGGCCGTTCGCGAGCGCTCTCGTCGCCGGCCGACCAGGAGGTGCTGCTGACCATGCGCAGCCTGGTGGACGCCGTGATCGTGGGGGCCGGTACCGTGCGCGACGAGGGGTACGGGGTGCCCCGCCACGCCCAACTGAAGGTCGTGGTGGTGTCGCGCTCCGGCGCGGGGATGGACTTCGATGCGCCGCTGTGGCAGTCCGGCCGGGCGTGGCTGGCCCTCCCCGCCGACAGCCCCGAGGTGCCCGTGCCCACCCTGCGCGCCGGCACCGGCACCGTGGACCTCGCCGCCGTGCTGACCCAGGCCTCCGACCGGCTGGGCGCCGGCGTGATGCAGGCCGAGGGCGGCCCCAGCCTGAACGGCGCCCTCCTGGCGGCCGACCTGGTGGACGAATTGAACCTCACCGTCGCGCCGCTGCTGGCCGGCGGCGACGGGCCCCGCCTCACCACCGGGGCACCGGCCGGTCTGCACCGCATGGAACTGGCCCACGTGCTGGAGGACGACGGGTTCCTGTTCACCCGCTACGTACGGCGGGCCGAGCCCGCGGCCTGATCCGGCGGCTTCTGCGCACAGCCGCTCAGACCTCGCCGTCGAGCACCATCTGGCTGATGTCCAGCACGGCGTCGGCGTGCACGTCGGCCTCGTCGGCCGACAGGGTGGGGCCGAGTTCGATGATGAACGACATCGCCGGCGAGTGGGTGGTGCGCACCCAGGTGGCCGCCACCCCGGTGTACGTGCCGCCGCTGACCGACACATAGTCCAGTCCGGTGAGCTGGGCGTACCGCTGGCGCAGCGGGCCGTCACGGCGGTTGGAGGGCGACACCCGGAACAGGTCCTGGTGGTACCACAGGGTCAGCTCCGGCTGGATGCGGTCGACGAATGCCATGAACGCCTGGGTCTCGGGCTCGCTGGCCGGGCCGGTGCCGCTGTACTCCCAGTTGCCCGGCTCGCCCACCTGGGTCCAGTCGTGGGGGAAGTTGCGGTTGAGGTCCACCCCGTTGCCGTTGTGCCGCTCGTCGTTGGCCAGCCCGTCGGGGTTCATCGCGTCCATCAGCCACAGGTCGATGCCCACGGGCAGCGGCATGGAACGCAGCCGACCCAGGATGGCCAGCCCGGCGTTCTCGTTGCCGTGGATGACCCCGACCACCAGCACCACCAGGCCCCCTGGCGTGCCGCGGTGCATGGCCGTGATCTCGCGCCCCTGCGCCGAGTAGCCCACCACCTCGCTCCCGAGGAAGTCCGCCGACGCGTTGGTGGTGGTAGCTGCAGTGGTGGTGGGCGCCACCGTGGTGGTGGAGGCTGCCGTGCTGGTGGTGGACGTGCTGGTGGTGGACGTGCTGGTGGACGGCGCCACCGTGGTGGGCAGCACCGTGGTGGACGTGGTGGAGGCCGCCACCGTGACCGGCGCCGTGGTGGGCGCCGAGGCCGCCTGCCGCGAGGTACAGGCGCCGGCGAGCAGCCCGGCAACCAGCAACCCCGCCGCCAGCACGCCGGGGCGAGCGCTCACGACCGCTGCAACTTCTTCAGCAGCACCAGCTCGCGCTGGAAGTCGGCTGCGGCGTCGAAGTCCTTGTACACGCTGGCGAAGCGGAGGTAGGCCACTTCGTCCAGCCCACGAAGATGCTCCAGCACGGCGTGGCCGATCTCTGCAGCGGCGATCTCGGGGCCGTGGAGCCGGGCGTGTTCCTCGATGGCCTCGCCCAGCAGGTCGATCTGCTCGGGGGTGACCGGGCGCCCCTTGCAGGCCGCGCTGACGCCCGCCACGACCTTTGCACGGTCGAACGGCTCACGCCCCCCACGGCTCTTCACGACCATCAGCGGCACCTCTTCGAGACGCTCGTACGTGGTGAACCGGTGGGCGCATTGCACGCAGGCCCGGCGCCGGCGGATGGCCGACCCGTCTTCCGCCTCGCGCGAGTCGATGACCTTGGTGTCGTCGGCTCGGCAACGGGGGCAACGCATGAGGTGCGAGGCTACCCCCTGAATCGAGCTGCGGTCAGGGCAGCTGCACCACCTGACCGACCTGGAGGCTGGTGCCACCGTTCAGCTCCACCAGCGCATCGACGTACCACGAGGTGGACTGGCCACCGTGCAGGGTCTGGGCGATGGACCACATGGTGTCGCCCGGCTGAGCGACATAAGTGGCACCTGTGCGAACCGTGGGGGTGGAGGCAGGGGCACCCCCACGGTTCGCCAGGACCTTGCCGGCGCCGAACCACGCGGACACGGCGACGAGGAGGAAGACCGCAGCCACCACCACGCGGCGGCGGAGGTACACGGTGTGGGTGGGTGGTTCGGCCGGCCGGGGGGCGGCCAGCCGGCCGGGCACCACGACCACGAGCCCGGCCGGGCGCCCACGGCGGGACGGGACCAGCGTGGCGGGGGTGGAGGCGAAGGTTGCGCTCATGTCCGTGATCTTCCTGGAAGGGTGCGACAAGGTTTTCGAGACCGGCCTGCTCGGGATCGACGTTCCATCGACGATTCAGTCGAACACGTGTTGCCCGAACGACTGTTCGCAGTGTGGCAGAACAGTTGTTCGTTCGTCAACCTCGGGCCGAACATTTGTTGCACGAACGGGTGTTTGACCTGTTCCACGAACGCGTGTACGCTGCCCGCATGGCTGTACGCGAAGAAAAGCTCACTGGGCGCCAACGAGGCATCCTCGAGGTCATCGAGAAGAGCATGAGGGACCGCGGCTACCCGCCCAGCGTCCGTGAGATCGGCGAGTCCGTCGGGCTCACGTCCCCGTCCACGGTGCACAGCCACCTGGCGTCGCTGCAGCGCATGGGGTACCTCCACCGCGACCCCACCAAGCCGCGGGCCATCGAAGTGCGGTGGGACCCCTCGTCCGACGCCGCCATCGAGCGCCGCCCCGTCCGCCACGTGCCCCTGGTGGGCGATGTGGCCGCCGGCACCGACGTGCTGGCCCAGGAGAACGTGGAAGACCTGTTCCCCCTGCCGGAGGACTTCACGGGTACCGGCGGCGACCTCTTCATGCTCCGCGTCCGTGGCGACTCGATGATCGAGGTCGGCATCATGGACGGCGACTTCGTGGTCGCCAGGGCGCAGGTCACTGCGGAGAACGGCGAGATCGTCATTGCCGGCATCCCTGGCGAGGAAGCCACGGTGAAGACCTACTCCCGCCGTGGCGACACCGTCACGCTCATGCCCGCCAATCCGCGCCTCACGCCGATGATCTTCCCGGCCGACCAGGTGCAGATCTTCGGGCGGGTCGTCACGGTGATGCGCCGGGTCTGAGTGCCCGGAACTCCCAACGGCACACCCCAGCCAACGTCACGGCCCCGGCATTCGCTGCCGGGGCCGTTGCGCGTGCGTGAAGAGCGATCGCCGAGCGGCGGGTCAGCCAGTGGGCCCGCCCCAGCCCGGGGTGGGCGGCTGCTGCGGTGGCTGCGCCTGCGGCTGTTGAGGCCATTGCTGTGGCGCCTGCTGCGGCTGCTGCTGGGGTTGCTGCGGCCACTGGGGCTGGGCCGGCTGCGGAGCGGGCTGCTGGGGCTGCCACTGGGGCTGCGCCGGCGCCTGCTGGGGCTGCTGCGGGTAGGCAGGCTGTTGCTGCGCGTACTGTTGCGGTGCCTGCTGCTGGGGCTGCCAGGCGCCCGCAGGCGTGGCCGCCGCCGGGGGCGCATTCCTCTTGCGGCCCAGCATGATCAGCCCCAGGCCGCCCAGTACGCCCGCGGCCAGCACCACGAACCCGATGGTCTTCATCGTGCCAGCGCTTCCTTCGGGGTCGCCGCCGATGGCGATGGCAACGTCCGAGGCCTCCGACGTGACGGTGATCTGGTACGTGCCGGCCGCCGGGACGGACGCAGTGAGCAGTGCCGAGCCGGCGTAGCCGCCGGCGTCGTACGAAGGGCCGGCGGCCGAGGATGTGGCCACGGCGGTGCCTGCCCCGTCCACCAGCGTCACCGACACCGACGGTGCCGCACCGGCGTGCTGATACGTGGTGCCATTCGCCGCACAGTCGCCACCGAGGTTCGGCACCTTGCCCTTGGTCTCCAGGTACAGGGTGTACGAGCCGGCATGGTCGAACTCCAGGCTGGTGGTGCAGCCGGCAGGAGCACGAGCGAACTTCTTCACCGTCTCCTCCTTCGACGACCCACTCAGCAGGATGAGTGCCAGCCCGGCCACCACGCCGACCACGGCGACGATGGCGCCGAGCATCGTCATGCTCTTGCCGGGCGATGCCGCGGGCGCCGGTGTGGCTGAGGGTTGGTACCCGTAGCCAGCGGCGGCAGGCGCCTGCTGGGCGGGCGCGTAGCCGTACCCGGGCGCCGGCGCGGGCTGCCCGTAGGCCGGTGCGCCCGGCTGGGCATAGCCCGGTGTGGGTTGCTGCCCAGGCTGTTGCTGCGGTTGATACGACATCAGTGCACCCCCAGTCGCGTGGCGACCAGTTCGATCCGGTCGTCAGGTTGTACCACGGCGGCGCGCACGTTCTGTGCACCGCCCGCTCCGTAGAAGTCGCCGGGGCTCACAAGGGCACCTCCGGCACGGGCCAACTGCTCGGCGAAGGCCCACCCGTCGCCGGCGTCGAACCACAGGTAGAAGGCGCCCGCGGGCATCGGCACGTCGAGCCCCGACCAGGCGCTGAGCACCGCGCCCAGCCGTTCCAGGCGGCGGCGGTAGCGGTCCCGCTGTGCCACGACATGGGTGTCGTCGGCCAGCGCCACGACGCCCGCGGCCTGCGCCGGCCCGGGCACCAGCATGCCCACGTGCTTGCGGACTTCGCGGAGGTACTTCACCAGGTCTGCGTCGCCGGCGTAGAAGCCGACGCGGAGCCCGGCCAGGTTGGAGCGCTTGGAGAGGGAGTGGACCGCCACCACCCCGTCCAGCCCGTGCTCGAGGATCGTGCGCGGCGGGCCGTCCCAGGTGAACTCCACGTAGCACTCGTCGGAGAACACCGGCACGCCGTGGCGCCGGCCCCAGGCCGCGGCGGCGCCGAGGTCGCTGAGCGCGCCGGTGGGGTTGGACGGGCTGTTGACCCACAGCATCAGCGCCCGGGCGGCGTCGGCGGGGTCGATGGCCGCGAGGTCGATCGACCCGTCGGGCGCGGCGGGCACGGCCACGGGGCGGCACCCGGCCAGCACCGCACCCATCTCGTAGGTCGGGTAGGCGACCGCGGGGAACAGCACGGTGTCGCGCGACGGGTCGCGCAGGCGCAGGTACTGGGGCGTGGTGGCCACGAACTCCTTCGTGCCTACGCAGGCGGCAATCTGCGAGGTGGGCACGTCCACCCCGAAGCGGCGGTCGATCCAGCCGCGGATGGCGTTGCGCAAGGCCTCGGTGCCGATGCTCGGCGGGTAGCCCCGCTCGGTGTCACTGGAGGACAGCGCGGCGATGACCTCCGGCGGCGGCGGGTCGCACGGGGTGCCGATCGACAGGTCGACCATCCCGCCGTCGAGCGCGCGGGCGAACGGGGCGAGGCGGTCGAGGCGGTCGTAGGGGTACGGAGGGGGCACGAAGCCCTGGGCGGTGCTCATGTGCGCTCCATCCTGCCCGATGGCGGGCCGTCACGCCGAAGGAACCACGAACTCCGCCAGGCGGCCGGCGGACGCATCGGACAGGCGGGCCCGCACGATGAGGCCATCACCGGTCTCCACCGTGCTGACCACCTCACCCTCGCGGTGGACGGAGGCGAGCACGTCGCCACGGTCGAACGGCACCAGCAGTTCGACGATCGTGGTGATCGACCGCAGGCGGTCGGCCAGGGTGCGCAGGAACAGATCGATGCCGTCGCCGGTGCGGGCGCTGACGGCGACCGAGCCGGGGTGGTCGGCCACCAGGTCGTCGGCCACGTCGGCGGCGACGTCGCGCTTGTTGAACACCAGCAGTTCCGGCACGCGCTCGGCGCCGATCTCGGTCAGCACCTCGCGCACCGCGTCGATCTGCCCCACCGGGTCCGGCGCGGCGGAGTCGACGACGTGGACGAGGAAGTCGGCGCTGGACGCCACCTCCAGCGTGCTCTTGAACGCCTCCACCAGACCGTGGGGCAGGCGGCGGACGAAGCCGACCGTGTCCGTCAGCAGCACGGGCTCGCCGCCGGGCAGCGAGAGGCGGCGGGTGGTCGGGTCCAGCGTGGCGAACAGGCGGTCCTCGGCCAGCACCCCGGCGTGCGTGAGCCGGTTGAGGAGTGTGGACTTGCCGGCGTTGGTGTAGCCGACGATGGTGACCGTGGCCAGCCCGCTGCGGTCGCGCCCCTTGCGCTGCAACTGACGGTTCTGCTGCAGGTCGCGCAGGTCGGTCTCCAGCTTGGCGATCCGGCGCATGATCCGCCGCCGGTCGACCTCCAGCTTGGTCTCGCCGGCGCCGAACCGGCCGCCGATGCCACCGCGCTGCTGGGAGAGCCGGGCGTTGGCGCCGCGACGCAACCGTGGCAGGCGGTAGCGCAGCAAGGCCAGCTCCACCTGGGCCTTGCCCTCCAGGGTGTGGGCGTTCTGGGCGAAGATGTCGAGGATGACCGCGGTGCGGTCCAGCGCGGTGCGGCCGAGCAGCTTCTCCAGGTTGTACTGCTGGGCGGGCGCCAACTCGTTGTCGAACACCACGGTGTCGGCGTCCACGGCCAGGCAGATCTCGCGCAGTTCGTCGGCCTTGCCCTTGCCGATGAACCAGGTGTGGTCGGGCGCGTCGCGCCGCTGGATGAGGCGGGCGACGACGTCCGCGCCGGCGGTGTCGATCAGCAACTGCAACTCGTCCAGGCTGGCCTCGGTGTCGTCCTCCGTGTGCCCGGGCAGGGTGACGCCGACGACGACGATCTGCTCCCGCTTGGTGCGCTCGATGAGGGTGGCGCCGAGTGCTTCGTTGTACGGGCTGTTCATCGCCGTCCTTCCCGCACCCTGGCCGCCGCGATCCTCAGAGCTCGACGGTGATCGTGCCGACGTACTGGGCGGTGCCGATGAGCGTCACCCGGCCGGCCGACGGTTGGTGCAGCCGCACTCTGGCATCCCCGCCGTCCATGTGCACGGTGATTTCCTTGATGTCCGGCGCGACGAGGCCCCAGTGGTGGGCGGCCCACGCCGTGGCGCAGGCGCCGGTGCCGCAGGCCTCGGTGATGCCGGCGCCGCGCTCGTGCACCCGCATGGTGACGGCGTAGGGCTCCGGGCCGGCCTCCACGATCTCCAGGTTGATGTGCGGCACGGCCAGGCCGAGCGTGGCCAGGTCCACCTGGCCGACCTGGTCCACGGCAACGACGCTGTGCGGGTTGCCGAGCGACAGGTGGCTGACCGGGCGGTGCGGGTCGCAGCCCAGGCGGTTCCAGTCCGCCGGCTGGTCGATCTCGTCCACCGAGCCCATGTCCACCGCGGCTTCGATGATCGACGGATCCGCCGTGGCCGCCAGCGTGACCAGCCGCTCGCCGGCGTCGGTGAGGATCCGCTGCGGGTCGAGGTCGCCGCGCCGCATGGAGAGCGCCTGGGCGAAGCAGCGGATGCCGTTGCCGCTCATCTCCGGCCGGGTGCCATCCGCGTTGTAGAGCACCATCCGGGCGGCGAAGCCCGGCTCGCTCTCGGCGATCAGCAGCCCGTCGGCACCGAAGCCGCGGCGGCGCTGGCACAGGCGCCGGGCCAGATCGGGAAGGTCGGCCTCCGCCACGGGGGGATGGAACGCGACCAGGAAGTCGTTGCCGAGACCGTGGTGCTTGGTGAGGGTGTAGCTGGTCATGACGCCTCGAGGACCGGCAGCACCTCGGCCACCGGGTCGTGTTCGATCGCCACCCAGGCTACGCGCGGGTCGCGCCGGAACCATCGGTCCTGGCGGACGGCGAACTGCCGGGTGCGCAGCACGATCGTGGCGACGGCCTCGGCCAGCGTGCAGCGGCCGGCCAGGTGCTCGGCCAGCTCCTTGTAGCCGAGGGCCTGGGCTGCGGTGCGCGACAGCCCGCCGGGCGCGGCCAGCAGCCGGGCAACTTCTGCGACCAGACCGGCCTCGATCATCCGGTGCACGCGCTCCTCGATCCGCTGGGCCAGCAGTGGACGCGGCCACCGCAACCCCACCATCCGGAACGGCACCGGCGGGTACTGGTCCAGCCCGGGGCCGAACGAGCTGAACGGCCGGCCACTGCCCAGCGTCACCTCCAGCGCTCGCACGACCCGGCGGGTGTTGGACGGCTCCATCCGCGCCGCGGCCGCGGGGTCCAGCGCCGCGAGCTCGGCATGCAGGGCCGCGGGGCCTTCGGCCGCCGCCCTGGCCTCCAGCTCGCTGCGCAGCGCCGGCCACTGGCCGGGCAGCTCCATCGGGTCGGTCAACGCCCGTAGGTACAGGCCGGTGCCGCCGACCAGCAGTGCCGTGTGGCCCCTGCGCTCGATGTCGGCGAGCGCCGCCTGCCCCGCCTCGGCGAAGCGGGCCAGCGTCACCTCCTCCGCGGGGTCGGCGATGTCGAGGAGGTGGTGCGGGACCTCCGCCTGCTCGGCAGCGGTCGGCTTGGCCGTCCCGATGTCCATCCCCCGGTACACCTGCATGGCATCGACGGCGACGATCTCGGTGCCCGGATGGAGGCGGGCGTAGGCCATGGCGACGTCGCTCTTGCCCGAGGCGGTGGGCCCGAGGACGACCAGCGGGGTGCTCACCCGGCGGCGACGGGGATGCGCCGCTTGTGCGCCGGCTCGGCCAGCACCTCGACGAACTGCCCCATCAGGTGGTGCGGCGCGGCCGACGTGACCTCCACGGTGGCGTACGTGCCGAGGCGCAGCGGGTGCGGCGGGGTGAAGTGGACCAGCTTGTTCTGCCGGGTGCGGCCGGACAGGACCGACGGGTCCTTCTTGCTCGGCCCCTCCACCAGCACCTCCTCCACCCGGCCGACGCGGGCCAGGTGCTTGGCGAGCGCGCTGCGCTCCACCACCACTCGCAGACGCTGGAAGCGCTCCCCCGCCACCGCAGGGTCGACGAACTCGGCCTCCATCGCCGCCGCCTCCGTGCCCGGGCGAGGCGAGAAGATGAACGTGTACGCGTAGTCGTACTCGGCGGCCGCGGTGACCTCCAGCGTGCGCTCGAAGTCGTCGTCGGTCTCGCCGGGGAAGCCGACGATGATGTCCGTGCTGACCGCCAGGTCGGGGACGTGCCGGCGGGCGTCCGCCAGGCGCTCCAGATAGCGCTCCGCGGTGTAGCCGCGGTGCATGGCCGCCAGGACACGGTCGCTGCCGGCCTGCAGCGGGTAGTGCAGGTGCTCGCACACGGTGGGCGTGGCGGCCATCGCGGCGAACGTCTCCGGGCGCATGTCCTTCGGGTGGGGGCTGGTGTAGCGCACCCGGTGGATGCCCGGCACTGCGCCGACCTCGCCCAGGAGTTCGGCGAACAGCGGCCGCAGCCGGGCGGCGTCGTCGCCCTGCTGGCGGGCCGCCCGCTGCAGGTCGCGCCCGTAGCTGTTGACGTTCTGCCCGAGCAGGGTGACCTCGGTGACGCCGTCGGCGGCCAGCGCCCGCACCTCGTCGACGATGTCGGCGAAGGGCCGGCTGATCTCCGCGCCACGCACGGCGGGGACGATGCAGAACGCGCAGTTGTTGTCGCAGCCGATCTGGATGGTGACCCACGCGTTGTACGACGTCTCCCGCCGCGCCGGCAGGGCGCTGGGGAACATGGCGTGGTCGTCCAGCACGGCCTCGTCGAGGATCTCCGTGATCGTGCCGTGTGCCGACGCGTGCTGCATCAGCTCCGCCGTGCGGTGCACGTTGTGGGTACCGAGGACGACGTCCACCCACGGCGCCTTCTCGGCCACGAGGTCCCGGTCCTTCTGGGCCAGGCACCCGGCCACCACGATCTGGCGACCGTCGCGCTCGGCCTTCCAGCGCTTCAGCACGCCGAGGTTCCCGTACAGCTTGTTGTCGGCGTTCTCACGGATGCAGCAGGTGTTGAGCACCACCACGTCCGCGTCCGCCTCGGACTCCACCGCGGTCATGCCGTCGGCGTCCAGCAGGCCGGCAATGCGTTCCGAGTCGTGCTCGTTCATCTGGCACCCGAACGTGCGCACGACATAGCTGCGGCTCATGGGCCGTCAGGCTACCGGTCGGGTGCCGCCCATTCCGGTGAGTACGGGTTGAACGCCAGCTCCCACAGGTGACCGTCCGGGTCCGCCACATAGCCGGAGTAGCCGCCCCACTCGGCGCGGGTGGCCGCCTTCACCAGTGAGGCGCCGGCGGCCACGAAGTCGGCGATCATGCGGTCCACCGCGGCCTCGTCGCGGCCGTTGATGGCCAGGGTGACGCCGCGGAAGCCGCCCGCCGCCTGCGATGACGCCTGGGCCGCATCCTCCGCCAGTGCGGCGTGGGGGAACAGCCCGAGCACGACCTGGCCGAGGGAGAAGAAGGAGATCTCCTCCGATGACGCCGGCAACCGCTGCCAGCCCACCGCCCGGTAGAAGGCGGTGGACCGGCCCAGGTCGCTCACCCCCAGCGTCACCAGGCTGAGATGAGCGGGCACGCCCATGTCAGTCGATCTCGATCGGCTCGTCGTCGGCGTCGCTGAACTCCGCGTCCGCCTCCACGTCGCCACCGATGCCGGCCTGCACCCGCACGCGCTCCGACACCTCGACCATGATCTCCGGGTTCGCCGCCAGGAAGTTCTTGGCGTTCTCCCGGCCCTGGCCGAGCTGCTCGCCTTCGTAGGTGAACCAGGCGCCGGACTTCTTGACGATGCCCATGTCCACCGCCATGTCCAGCAGGGAGCCCTCACGGCTGATGCCCTTGCCGTACATGATGTCGAACTCGGCCTGCTTGAACGGCGGGGCCACCTTGTTCTTGACGACCTTCACCCGGGTGCGAGAGCCGACGACCTCCGCACCGTCCTTGATGCTCTCGATGCGGCGGATGTCCAGCCGGACGGACGAGTAGAACTTCAGCGCCCGGCCACCCGGGGTGGTTTCCGGCGAGCCGAACATGACGCCGATCTTCTCCCGCAACTGGTTGATGAAGATGGCGATGGTCTTCGTCTTGTTGAGGCTGCCGGTGAGCTTGCGCAGCGCCTGGCTCATCAGCCGGGCCTGCAGGCCGACGTGGGTGTCGCCCATCTCGCCCTCGATCTCCGCACGGGGCGTGAGGGCGGCCACGGAGTCGATGACCACGACGTCCAGCGCACCGGAGCGCACCAGCATGTCGGCGATCTCCAGCGCCTGCTCGCCCGTGTCCGGCTGGCTGATCAGCAGCTGGTCGATGTCCACCCCGATGGCCTTGGCGTACACCGGATCCATCGCGTGTTCCGCATCGATGTAGGCGCAGATGCCGCCGTTGCGCTGAGCCTCCGCCACGACGTGCATGGCGAGCGTGGACTTACCCGAGGACTCCGGGCCGTAGATCTCCACGACGCGGCCACGGGGCAGGCCGCCCACGCCGAGGGCGACGTCCAGCGCCAGGGCGCCGGTCTGCACGGCCTCGATGGCCATGGACCCCTTCTCCCCCATCCGCATGATGGAGCCCTTGCCGAACTGCTTGTCGATGGCTGCCAGTGCGACGTCCAGCGCCTTCTCGCGATCCGTGCTCATTGGTGTTCCCTTCCTGTTCCCTGCTGCCAGTGGTGTGGTTCGGAGGCCGTGCGGCTTGCCGTGCCTCGATGCGCCGTACCGTACGGAAGGGGTGTGACAGGGTTTCCGGGGAGCCTGCCGCACGGACCTTGTGACCCGAGCCGGTGCCGTCTGTTGCGACGAACGACATCACTGTAACTACGAACACGGGTTCGATCAAGCATTTCCATCGAACACGTGTGCGTCCGCACCCTCTGGCGCGGGAATGGGTCAGGCGGAGACGCCGGCGGCGGCGTCGGCCTCGGCCAACTCGCGCTCGTCCGGCTTGTGGGACACCAGGTCGAAGGCCAGCCACAGGGTGAACGTGAAGGGGTAGATCAGCAACGGCACCACCACGGCGGTGGCGCCGATCGCCAGCACCAGGGGCACCACCTTGAAGTCCGGCGCGCTGAGCACCAGCGCGACCGCCATCGTGACCCCGAGGGTGAGGAACGTGAAGAACACGTTGAGGGCGATGGGGCCGAGCTCGAAGCCGTGCTCGCGGTGCCACCGGATGCCGCAGGTGCGGCAGCGCTCGTGGCGGCCCAACCAGTGCTTGATGAACGTCTTGCGGCTGCCGCAACGGGGGCACTTCAGGACCACCGCGCGCCGGAACATGGTCCCCGTGGAGGGCATCGATCGACTCATACCCCCGATGGTATAGAACGGAGGGGTCCCATCGGCAAGACTGTGCGACCGTGCGTCGAACTTTCGCCGGGCTGGTCTTTGGCCTCGCCTATGCCTGTGCCAGCCTGGCGGTGTCGGGCTTCATGCTGCAACGAACCGCCTTCGACCCGGGGAGCTCCGCGGCTGCGGCGGATGTCGTCCTCGGGGACAACGCCATCAAGGCCCAGTTGGTGGACATCATCGCCACCGCTGCCGCGGGGCAGCTGGGGCTCGACCAGACCCAGGTGCGCCAGACCGTGGAGCTGGTGGCCGACCACCCCGACGGGCAGAAGATCCTGGCGGAGGTCATCCACGACGCCCACGCCCACCTCATCGGCGAGCAGCCGGAGCCGGTGCAGATCACACCGGACCAGCTGGTCCTGATCCTCCGCACCCAGGCTGCCGCCGCGCTGCCGGCGATCACGCTGCCCGTGCCGAAGATCACCGCGCTGGACATCACCCGCAAGATCCTCGACTGGATGGTCCCGCTGGCGGCCATCGCCACCGTGATCCTCATCGTGCTCGGGATCTTCGCCCACCCGGAGAAGCCGGCGCTGCTGCGCAGCCTGGCGCTGGGCCTGGTGCTGCTGGCGCTGTTGGTGGGCCTGCTCGGCTACATCGTGCCGCGGCTGGTGATCCCGCTGCTGGACTCCAGCCCCTGGGCCAACGTCTCGGCCCGGCTGGCCGACGACTCGCTCCCGCTGGTGATCGGGATGGAGCTGGTGCTGATCGGCGGCGCGCTGGCGCTGTTCGCCGGGTCCGGCATGATCAACCGCCGCCGGCGCTGGAACACACCGGTCAGCAGCTACCGCTACAGCGAAGACCGCCGCTGGAGCGTGTGACCGGGGGCCAATCTGGCCGCCTAGGGCGCCGCCTGGATGTCGACGATGCCCCGCCGGCGACGGAGGCATCGTCGAGCGGGTCCGGGCTCTCACGGACAGAGTGATGGCCTCCCCCGAAGCCGGCGGGATCATCACCGACGTGATCGGCGCCGCCTCGACCGTGCAACTCACCGACGTCCGCCGCTTCACCACCCCGTGGGAAGGCCCCGCCTCACTCCAACTCCGCGACGGCCACACCCATATCGCCGGCACCTACGACACCCACCAGCGGATCATCGGCGTCACCGCCGACACCGCCAACGCCCGCATCGTCACCGACTGGTTCACCGACCGCCAAGCCGGCCTCGACACCGTGATTGTCGCCGACACCAACGCCGAGGCCGGCGAACTCGCCGCGCTCGCCCAAACCCTCCTCCGCGACGCCGGCCTCGTGCAGGCGGGGGTCGTCGAGTTGATGGACCACAACCTCGCCGGCATCGGCGACATCATCCAGACCCGCCGCAACGATGCCGACCTCATTGCTTCCGACGGCCGCCGGGTCGCCAACCGCGACACCTGGCGCGTTCTGTCCGCCGGCCCCGACGGCGTCATCGCCCAACGCGCCAACAGCAGCGCGGCCACCGTCGAGTTCCCGCTCCGCTACCTCGCCCACCACGCCCAACTCGCCTACGCCGGCACCATCCACGCCGTCCAAGGCCGCACCGTCGACGGCTGCCGCGCCCTGATCACCCCGACCACCGGCGCCTCCGCCCTCTACGTCGGCATGACCCGCGGCCGCCACACCAACACCGCCTACTGCCACACCGACGGCCACGACCACCACGAACACGGCACCGGCCACCTCGACCCGACCGCCGCCTTCCAAGCCGCCATGCGTCGAGACGACCGCGAACACTCCGCCCGCTCCACCCTCCGCGACACCCTCAACAAAGAATCCTCGATCGCCACGCTCCAGATGCAGCTCGCCGAGACCGCCCGCCTCGCCGCCAGCGAAACCTGGCACTCCTGGGCCAACCACCACCTCAAGCCACACCAGCTCGCCCGCATCGGCAACGACCCGGACCGTGGACGCATCATCGAAGCACTCGCGACACTGGTCGGACGCGCCGACCTCGGCCGATCACTCACGACCGCCACCGCCGAGGTCGACTGGCGCCACGATGATCTCGCCCGCCGAGTCGCCGGCGCCATCTATGACTACCGCGACCGACAAGGCACCGCCGCGCAGCCCCACGTCCTCGACCCTGACCGCAGCTGGCGGCCACTAGTCGACGCGTCGCTGCTCGAACGGCACGTCGTCGAACTCCACGACGCCATCCAGGAACGGTCCCGCATGCTCAGCGCCGGCGCAGCCGCTGCGCTCCCGCCCTGGTGGCCGACTGGCGTCCCACACGATGTGGACCTCGCCGGCGACATCGCCGTCTACCGTGACACATGGGGACTCACCGACGAAGCCGACGCGCTCGGCGACACGCCCGCAGACACCGCCGGACGGCGACTATCCGAGTGGACGGTTCTGCGGCGTCGGTTGATGGAAGTTGTTGACCACAGCCTCGCCGACGACCACGCCCTCAATTTCGCGGAAGCGCTCTCGACGCTGCGAACCTGGAACTCCGAACGTGCAGCCTCCGCCGCTGTTGGCCATCGCCCGCCGCAGATGGAGCACGACCTCGCTGCCTCCTGGGGTGCAGAACCGTGACGGCTGACTCTCGGCTCAACGAAGCGGTCACTGCATTGGTGAACGAGGTTGCGGCACTCCGACACCGACTCGACGCACTCGAGAGCGGCCCAGCTCGGCAGCTTGCCGCCGAAGGTGCCGAGAACGAGTCCTTCGAGCAGATCATGCCCCAGCGCGTCGAGATCAACCCTGATCCGGCCGTCGCCGATTGGTGGTCCACCCGGCTTGCGGCGTGGGTCCGCTGGCTCGTTCACACCTACCGCTTGCAGGAGACAGTGCCACCCTGTTGGGCCGAGCATCCCCAGCTCGTCGAGGAACTCACCGCCTCCTGGCTCATGTGGCACGACGCCTGGCTGACCCCATCGACACCAGCCTCGCCGACTCACTGGCACGCCGCTCTCGCAGCGGCAGTAGCACGCATACGGAGTCTCTGGCCCGTCGCCTGCACCACCGCTGGCCACAAGTCGTCCTTTCCGCCTCCATGGCAACGGGGTAACGTTCGTGTGGCTGACCCGCGCGTGTGAGTCCCGCGGTGTGCTCGGGATTGCGTGGCGCGTTCCTTGGTGGCTGTCAGGTGCCGGGTTCGAGTTCGGCGGTGACGGCGGGGTCAGTATCGCGCGTGGTGGTGAGTTTGGCGATGGAGGCTTCGGAGAAGTAGCGGGGGGGCGACGGCAGGAGCACCACCGAGGATCACGCCGATGGCTCACCGACTGGTGGACCTACGAATCCCCACCACGCCACGGGGGCTCCATCCGACCGAGCGACTTGAACTGAGGCGCTCGCTTCGTCGGGGCACATCCGCGCCTGTCAACGTTGACGAGCTACCCGCAACCGGCCACGCTCGATCCAACGAAGGCGTTCAGCGCTGTTCTGGAACCGATCCCGCCAGATCGATGCGATCACCACATCGCTGAACCCATATCCGTTCCACTGGTGGCCAGCTAGTACGCCCTCGGTTTGAAGGAATCCTCTGCCGACTGATGATGCGTACTGCCCGACCGCATCTGTCGTGGCCTCAACGTAGACCTTTCGCAGTGGAAACTCGGAGAAGGCGTACTCAAGAAGTTGTACAAAGGCCACGAGGCCCACCCCAGTGTGGTGCAGCGACGGCTCGACCATCACTAGACCTGCGCGAGGTTTCGCTGCGTGAGCTGTGGGGTCCGCGGGCGTGAGCTCCTGGGTGGGCAGCATCGTGGGTCTATGACCTCCCATGACCTGCCCACGCCAGAAGCTCTGACCCGTACTGTGCCTCATCTGTCGCCTGCCGCGCTGGCATACCTGATCGAGCAGATCACTCCGCTGCTGCCACCGCCGGCGCGTCGCGGGCCCAAGGGCATGCCGATCATCGATCGCGTGCAACTCGCGCTGTCGCATCTGCGTGAAGGAGTCTCGCTGCGAGGCCTGGCCCGAGTGCGCGCGATCCCGGCGACGACCCTGCGCGACAACGTCAACCCCGTCCTCGCCGCGTTCGAACAACTGCTCCCGGTGCTCCCCGACGGCACCCGCATCGACGACTTCGACGACATCGCCCGCTGGTGCGCCGAACACGGCGCAACGATCATCGTTGACGGCACCGAGTTCAGCGTCGCCAGACCCGCTGACCAGGAAGAACAACGCCGGTTCTACTCGGGGAAACGCAAGTCCCACACGACCAAGACGATCGCCATCACCGACACCGAGTCGAACCTGCTGTGGGCGACACCGCTCGTTGCTGGCACCACCCACGACCTCACCGCCCTGCGCGACGCCAACCTCGCCGTTCACCTCGACAACACCGGCCTCGACGTCCTCGCTGACTCCGGGTTCCAAGGACTCCAGCGCGAAGTCAACTGGCTCGAGCTCCCGACCCGACGACACCAGGACCGGCCGCTGACCATCGTTGACCGGTTCTTCAACACCGTGCTCGCACGAGCCCGCGTCCGAGTCGAACACGGCATCGGACGACTCAAGCAATGGCGCTGCCTCACCGCCCACAAGCAGAACCGCCACCAGATCGAACGATGGCTACCAACATGCTGGGCCCTCACCTCCTACCAACAGGCATGGCCCCGCTGAACAAACCCCGCGCAGGTCTACTGATGCACGCGCGGTGAGGTCGCGACCGTGTATCGCATAAAGCATTGACAGTCCGGCGACTCGGTCCCTGCAGCGAATCGTCAGGCCAAGAGCGAGATCCTCCGTGATCGCCTGCCAGAACGCGGCCACATTCATTTGCGGTGACCAATTTGAGCCATAGGTCGCTCGGACAGTCCCCTGTCTGTCAGGGTGAGGTGAGACACCTGGTGTAGCGGTTCTTCACTCCTCCAGGGCGAGAACGGAATCACTGAATCTGATGACTTTGACCATTGCGGATCTTGATCGCGCCCACACTGGTGGTATGGATGAGATCGACCCATCAGCCCGTCCGCGACGACGGACCTTCACCGCTGCAGAGAAGCTCGCGTACTTGGACGAGTACGACGCGTTGCCCAAGGGCAGCCCGGAACGGGGCGCGTTGTTGCGGCGTGAGGGCTTGTACTCGTCGCACCTGTCGGAGTGGCGCAAGCAACGCGACAACGGCGCCCTGGCCGGTCTCACGGCCAAGCCGAGGGCGGATCGACGGTCGGCGGCGGATGTCGAACTGGGTCGTTCCCGCCAGCGGGTGGCCCGCCTTGAGGCCGAACTCGAACGCACGAAGATGGCGTTGGAGATCATGGGAAAAGCGCACGCGCTCTTGGAACTCATCTCCGAGAGCGCGGACACCGAGCCGAGGTCGAAGCAGTGATCGACGATCACTTCGACGACCTCGCCAAGGCGACGTGCACTCGGCGGGCGGCGAGTCTGCTCGGCCGGCCGCGGGCCAGCCACTACCGGCACGTCAAGGGTCCGCTCCACGGGCCGCCGGCACCACGCCCGGCACCCGCCAACGCCCTGTCCGAGGCGGAACGTCAACGGGTGCTCACGGTGTTGCGGTCGCCGGAGTTCTGCGATCTCGCACCCGCGCAGGTGTGGGCCCGCCTGCTCGACGACGGCATCTACCTGTGCTCGATCCGCACCATGTACCGGCTCTTGGCGATCGCTGGCGAGAACCGGGAACGACGCCGGCAGCGCACCCACCCTGCCCGCAAGAAGCCTGAGTTGATCGCGACCGCACCGAACCAGGTGTGGTCGTGGGACATCACGAAGCTGCAGGGGCCCGAGCGTGGCATCTACTACGAGCTGTTCGTGATCATCGACATCTACTCGCGCTACGTGATCGCCTGGACCGTCGCCGCTGCAGAAACCGGCGAGCTCGCCAAGGACTTCATCGACGCGGCGATCGCCACCCAGGGCATCGCACGAGGGCAACTCACCTTGCACGCGGACCGGGGCACCTCGATGACTTCCAAGCCCGTCGCTCAGCTTCTCGTCGATCTCGGCGTCGCACGATCCCACTCGCGGCCGCACGTGTCGAACGACAACCCGTACTCGGAGGCCGGGTTCAAGACACTCAAGTACTGCCCGGCGTTTCCCGGCACGTTCGGCTCGATCCACGACGCCCGAGCGTTCTGCGACACGTTCTTCGCGTACTACAACCACGAACACCGCCACTCCGGCATCGGGCTCCACACCCCAGCCAGCGTGCACTACGGCACCGCAACCGAAATCCGCGCACACCGCGCCGCCACTCTCGACGCCGCCTACACCGCCAACCCCGACCGCTTCCGCGGTCGCCGACCAACCCCACCCCGACTACCCACCACCGCCTGGATCAACGACCCCTCACGCGAGGCCAAGATCCAAAGCAAGTAACCCCGCTCGTGTCTCAAACCCCTTGACAGGTTCCGCCTCGGCGAGGCCGGATGCGTGAGCGTCAACGCGCGCAAGTGCTGGCGCGTCGTAGGTGAAGGTTGCCGCGCTCGCGGCCGTCGTAGATGCCGCTGTAGAGATCGCTATCCCGGCAACGATTACGAGCAGCCCCCTCAGCAGGCGGGCGATCGTGCTCATCCGCCCACCAGGGCGGTCTCCGCGAAGAACCGCCAGTTGCGCATCTGTTCTTCGTCGAGCTTGAAGCTCTGAAGTGAGTCGAGGAAGTCCTCGACCGGCAGCCAGCCGTCAGCACCTTCAAAGGCCATCTGGTCCAACCGGCCAGCCGCAACCAACAGCTGCTCGAACGAGTTCGCAACGCGCGTTAGCTGGGGCCGGGGACCGGCGCCGAGATCTAGCCGCAGCACATGACCCTCAACGCCTTCGTCTCCGACGTTCAACAGCAGTGGGTCGCCCTCGTAAGCGCCCACGAGCCGCAACGCCGCTGGTACTTCCGTGGCGAGCCGGTTGGCCCCGGTTCGGATGAGAGCGTCAACCAGGGTCTCGCCCTCCTGCATTGGCGGGGAAAGCTCGAAGTACCCGACTGCGACGCCGGCCAAGTTGAACGTCACGATGCATTGGCGATAGCTGTACGGCACCGCCCCCCACGAGCTCGAAAGCCGACTCAGGTCTTCTTCTGTCACCGTTGATGGCTCGAGCAGTACGCGAGAGGCGAGGCGCGGGAATCTGTCCGCAACTCGGCGACAATGCTCCGCGAGCTGGCTGAGAGAGTCGATCATGCCATCATCCTCAGCACGTCGAGTGCCAGATCGAGTAGCCGGGAGTGCCGCCATGGACTGAGGCAGGCAAGGGCACCGCAACGGGTCCACAGTCGAGGTGATGGTGGACCAAGGTCTCCCCCTCGTTGACCGAAGTCTCAGGGAATGTTTGCGTCCACTGCTCATCGACGACCGGCGACCGTCCTGATGCGATCAGATCTTGGTTCGTCTCGCTGAGCGTCCCCGGATACGTCTCCTGCCACTCGTTCCAGAAGGCTCGTGAGTTTCGGATACCGCCGTTCGCCGTCGTTGCGCCGCTCTTGAACGTGGCGGTGTCGATGCCCATCGGACCCTCTCCGGAGATCGGGTCGATGTGTACCTGGTACGGCGAGTGGGATACGGACTCTGTGGCATTGCTTCGCGCGTTGGGAGTCGTAGACGAGCCCCGTGCATCGGCAGCGGGCCAGGCAGACTCCTCCCGCACGTCGCCAAGCGACGTTCGACCGGAGTCGGCGACCTCGACCCGGTGAACGTCAAAGCGCGCAATGGTCGGCGCGTCGTAGGTGAATCGCTCAGCCGTCCCTGTCGTCGTAGGCGCCAACCCGAGGAGCGCCGCCACCAGTGTGACAAGGAGCCGAACGAGGTTCTTCATGGCCGGATGGTGCTCTGGACCCGACCGGCTGCGAGCCCCAACTCTTCAGCAAGCGCCGCTATATCGAGGTCGTCGGGACCCCAAACGACCACCTCGTCGGGCGATCCTGCATGGCGACTCAGAAGCAGCGGCATTCCCGATCCCAGTGCGATCGGTCGCCACCAAACCTCGCCAAGGTCGTCGACGTCCTCCTCGAACTCGACCCGGTGGTACCGCTCAAGGTCAGAGACGGTCACATCGACGATCGCGCGCGGCAGGTAGTCGCGTCTCCCGTACTCCTCCCACGTGAGCGCCCTCAGCATTGCGTGTTCCTGACGACCGTGCAGGCGATCTTGACGAAGTCGTCATCGACGTCGACGACGCCCGGAGAGCCTCGGCGCCAGATCGCGATGTTGCCCGGCCGACCGAGCCCAACATCCGAAGGACGAACCGGTGTGGTGAACTCGACCCCTCGCGCGCCGGAAGGCAGTGGGCCTTGGTAGGCCTTCACAGTCGGATTCAGCCCACCGGCAGCGGTCGCGCCCCACATCTCCCCGTTCGCCTCCTGTAGAGCAGCGGTAGCGGGAGTCTGTGTGGGACTCTCCAGCCGATGGAACGGCCCGTAGCTACCGGCTGCATCATCCGCGAGACTTGCCGTGTTTGTGGCTATGTCTTTTGCAAACGGGGTCGTAGACGTGCCGCGAGCCCGTGTTGAGGGCAAGGCAGACCCCTCCTGGACGACCGTGAGCTGCGCCGATTCGGAATCGGCGCCTCCATATGCGCGAACGTCAACGCGCGCGAGGGTGGTGACGTCGTACACGTAGCGAAACTCGGAGCCGTGCGGCACCGCGACGAGTTGGAGCAGGCCGAGAGCCACCAGCGTGCAAGCCCAGAGGAGCGACAGGACGCGTCGTCCGCTCATTCCCACGGCGCATCCCCGATGCCTTGGCCTCCCACTGCGTCGAGTACCGCGAGTTGGAAGGCGTCAGGGGGCCTGTAGCCGTGAACCGAGATGTAGTGAATCACGAGCGAAGGCGCCGAGTACAAAGTTCCATCGCGCCCCCGAACATGAATCTCGCCCATGCCCAGGCTTACCCACCCTCGCTCAACCGGCGAAGGAAGGCGAATCGGTGATTCCTCCTCGCAGAACTCGCAGTAGTGCACCCCGCGCATGAGGTTCCGCTGATCAGCCGCAAGCACTAGGAGCGCCGCCACCACGCCTGGGTAGGTTGCTCCTCGCTCGAAGTCGGCCTCGGACCCAAGCCACCCAACGTTCACCATCGGCTCGTCGGACGGGCCGTACGTGTACATCGTGAGGTCGGGAAACGTTGCCATGGCGCTATCTCACGTTCACGCAGGCCGCCCAGTGGCATGTCCCCATGCCGGGCTGCAGCAGTTCGCTCAAGTTCGTCGAAGACTGGACCGTCGTTGAGCCCGAGTAGACCGTCAAACCGTCGGGGGTTTTCAACGTGTAGTTCGGAATCTGCTCCCCTGGCCTGTACACCTGATACGGCGATGCTGGACCGCCGGTCTCAATCGCTCCACCAAGCGAGTCCGGGATTCCCTGTCCGTGCGGCGCGTAAACGTGGACCGAGGTCCCCTCCGGAACGGTGGTGGTACCTGCGCCGTACCGATACTCACCGTGGCCAGCGAACACTGTCTGGCCATCAGGTCGCCCGCCTTCCAACACTCGACCGGCGTATCCATCGCCAGCACCTCGCATTCCTGACTCTGTGGCGGGTGTCCCGGGCGCAGTCCGGTCTGTGTGGGACTGCTGGCTCGTTTGCTCTGCGTTGCGTTGGGAGGATCGCTGCTTGTTCACCTCGTTCCAGGCCATCACAGCCCCGGTACCGAAGTCGATGAGCCGGCTCTGCCAGTCCGTCGCGGCGGCCCAGGCCTGGCTCCATGTACCACCCGCCAGCAGCACCGCTGTGGCATCTGCGACCGCCCCAGTGGCCCCCGCTGCGCCCGCGGACGCAAGGACCACGGTCATCTCCCTAGACGCCAGCTGAGCGCCGGACCCCGCGATCCGGGCGACGCCGGCAGAGACCAGGCCGACGGCGATGTCGATGCCAATGCTCTTCGGATCGAACGTGTACTTGACGAGATCCCAGACGCCTTGCCCCGACACCAGTCCGTCGAAGAACCGCGCCGCGGCTCCGCCACAAGCCCCAGCCAACGCCCCCGCACCGGCCGCAGTGCATCCGACCGTGGCAGCCGTGGCCACGACAACCGACCCAACGACCTTGAGCGTGCCGATCCAACTCGTATCGGGCGAGTTCACGGCCGTGATCAGCGAAACAGGCCCGGCCAAGGTGGAAACACCCGAGGCGACCGACGCGTCCCCCCTCGCACGACGCTTGGCGACCTCCTCGTCGTGGTGGCGGTTGAACTCCTGGAGCGCCGCGTCGACACCGACCCCCACATCCTCGGCGCTGTGGCCCGTCGGGTCCCACATGCCGAGCGGGTCGGCCAACCCGTAGGCGTAGCGGTTCAGCGTCCCAGGTTCTGCTGCGTCGCCTGCCCACGAGTCGCGGGTCCGGAACGAGCCCACGGACGGCGCGAACCATCGGGCACCCATCCACACGTCACCCGTGACCGAGTCGGTGACATCGCCCTGGAATCCGACAGGGATACCGGTGGAGCCGCTCGTTGCGATGACCGCCCCGAATGGGTCGAAGACCCTGGTGAAGTCAATGGAGCCGCTCCCGACGGCGAGACCGATCGAGACGTCTCCGTGGCGGTCCGGCACGACCCAATCCGTCGATGACCCATCGCTCGCCGACACCAAGACTCCGAACGGGGTTCGGCCAAGCGTCCAGGCGCCGACAGTGACCGGATCGGCACCGAGGCCTGAGTAGCTCAACTCCTCTGCGCCGATCGAGATCACCCGGCCGAGTCCGTCGCTGACGATCTGTCGGCCATCGGAGTCGGCCATCCTGCCGAGCGGGTCATATGCGAAGGTGTGAACCGACTGGCCGTTGCTGGCCTGGGTCAGGTCGCCACGTGCGTCGTATTCGTACGAGGTCCCGTCCGTCGATGACACCAGACGATTCCGCTCGTCGTAGGTGTACTGGACCGTGCCGGCCCCGATCCGATTGCCCGCGGCATCCCACTGGTAGTCGACCGTGGCGCTGGACGGCTGCACCCACTGGGTGAGCCTGCCGAGCCAGTCGTATGCATAGGTGTGGGTCCCGGCTTGGGAGTTGCCCGGAGCCGTGATCGACTGGGAGGTCAGTTGACCATTGAGGTCGTACGTATAGGCCCGCGATGCGAGCACCCCAGTCCGCGAAATGGATTCAGAAACGAGCCGGCCAAAGTCGTCCCATTGGTAGTGGTACGTCGTGCCATCAGAGGTGTCGACCTGGGACAGTTGGCCGGCGTTGTCGTACGAGTAGGCAAGGGTGGCCGATGCCACCGGGTCTGACATCGACTGGAGGAGTCCTCGGTCATCCCACTGGAAGGTCGCGGAGCCTCCGCCGTCGGTTCGCTGTATGAGCAGACCATCGTCGTCGTAGCTGTACGCCGTCGGTACAAGCGATGGATCGAGCACCGCTGTAGGCAAACCGCGATCGTCGTATGCGATCGAGATGGCTCCCGACGGTGCACTGACCGAGGTGACGCGACCGCCGAGGTCGTACTCGTAGCCGGTGCTGCCAACGTCAATCCCGTCGGTCGCCACGACCGCGACCAGCCGGCGGTTGGCGTCGAAGGTCGATACACGCGAGTAGCCGCCTGGTTCCTGGGTTGCCACGGCAAGGCCGCCCGCATCGTAGGTGGTCGTCCACGTCCGGTCGACGGCGCCCGGGAAGGCGGAGGTTGCCGGTTCGACCACGGACTCCACCTGGTTCCAGGGCGTGTACGTCGACACTGTGATGGAGCCATTGCCATCGACTACCGCCGTCCGATTCCCGGCGGCGTCGTAGCGGTACTGGGTGGACACGGTGGCGGAGGGCGTGACCGGCTGGCTCACACTCACGAGACGGTTGAGCGCGTCGTACGACCGGTACGTGACGTAGTCGTTCGGGACGCCCGGTGTTGCTGCGCCTTCCGGCCGGGTCACCGCTGTGACATTTCCGACCTCGTCGAAGCTGCGTTGCTCGACAGCCAGGACCGTCTCTGCCGCATCGAGCGTCGAGACGGCGACGGGTCGACCGGCGAGGTCGTAGGAAGTGCGTGTCTGTCTGCCGAGTGGGTCCACGCTGGCGACGAGACGGCCTGCGAGGTCATAGGTGAACGACCGTGACTGCCCTTCGCCGTCGATCGCCTGGACCAGCTCCGACGCTGCGTTGTACGTCCGTACTGTCGTGCGACCCTCAGGGCTGACGGTGGAGGTCAAGTTGCCGAGATCATCGAACCCGTACAACCACGTCATCGCCACAGGGCCGCCGGCGGTGAATCGCTCGATCGTGGACTCGGCCTGCAGACGATTGAGATCGTCGTACACGTACTCGTGCCTGGCCCCGGTGGGATCCGTCGATGCCGTGCGGTTGCCGGCGGCGTCGTACTCGTAGGTGGTGGTGGACTGACCAGCTGCTACGGCGGGGCCCACCACCGTGAGCAGCCGACCTGCGTAGTCGTAGCTGTAGGACGTGGTGGCGCCGCGACGGTCCGTCGTGGAGATCAGTTGGCCCGCCAAGTCGTACACCGAGACGTCGAATGGCTCGAGTGTGGGACCTGCTGGCGTTACATACGCCGGATAGTGCGTCTGGACGAGTTGGCCGACCTGGTCGAACAACTGCCGCAGCACCCCTCCTCGCGGGTCACGTGCTTCGGTCTGGTCGCCAAAGGTGTTGTACCCGTAGGTGAGCGCCGATGCCTGCGTGCTGGCGCTCAGTCCGTTGGCGTAGGTCACTGCCTCGGGCGACAGGAGGACGCTCAACCGCTTGAGCTCGTCGAACTGCGACGTGGTCCGGAAGTCGCTCGGGTTCGCACCCGGCGCATTGCCTCGTGCATCAACGACAGCGGTTCGCATGCCGCGCTGGTCGTACACGTAGGTCGTCGTGAGGTCATCGTCGCCGTTCTCCAGCGTCGCGGAGACCTGACGGCCGGCGACATCGTACGTGGCGCTCAAGGTTTCGGTGCGCGTACCGTCCGCCCACACCGTCATCAGCACGTTGTCACCCGCGTCGTAGACGAACGTCGTGGCGCGCCCCAGCCCAGCTGGATCGAGTGTGTGCTGGAGCAGCCGGCCCGCTTCGTCGTAGGCGAAGGTCTCGGTTCTCAAGCCGCCGCCCGTGATCTGCTGCAGCAGATGGCCCGCGGCGTCGTATGAGTACTCGCCGACCACAAGGGCCCGAGTTCCGCCGCCTGGCTCATGGAAGTCTGTGACGGTGACCGATGCCAGGCGGCCGGCTGCGTCGTACTCCGAAGTGGTGACAACACCCCTTGCGTCGGTTTCGGCCGCAACGCGTGAGTCTTCGTCGTAGGTTCGCTGCCACAGCGTCGTATCCACTGACGGGCCCAGGATCGGATCGGCTGCCGCATATTCGCGACTCGGTAGGCCCACGCCGTTGTACTCGGTCACCGTCCTGCGACCGAGTTCGTCCACCGTCGCTACCACTCGGCCGGCAGGGTCATACTCCGTCGCGGTCTCGCCGCTGCCCGCGACCGCGCTGCTGATCCGTCGATCGGCGTTGTCGTACTCGAAGACGACCTGGCGCGTCGCGTCCGGTGAAGACGAGCCCCCGATGTCAGAGAGTGTGGCGGCAATCATGTTCCCGGCTCCGTCAAACGCGTACTCGGCGAGTTGGCGATGAGTGTCGCAAGTCACCGGATTGATCACGCCGGGGCCAGTCTCCGCGATCACATGGCCGAGGGCGTCGTATTCAACATCTCGGATGACGCCTGCAGGAAACGAGTCGCTGATCTCGGTGATCGAGACCAGCCTTCCGAGCTCGTCGTACTCGTATTCGACCGTGAGCCCCACCGGGTCAACCATGCGACGCACGTTGCCTTTGCTGTCGTAGTCGTAGGTCGTCACGCCCCCGAGCGCCGACGTCTCCGCCCGAAGCAGGAACGCGGGCATCACGCCACCGCCCACTGCAGATTCCGTCCCGGCCGTGTACGTGCGCGTCACCGTCGAGATGGGTACATCCTGAGTGGGTGGGCGAGTCGCGGACAGCAGCAGATGGTGCGCCCCGTCCCACTGCATTGTGATCGCGAACGTCAGGTCATTCGCGTCGGCTCCCCGCTCATCAACCTCTCGAACCGGATTGTCGAAGGCGTCGTACACGAAGTAGCGAGTTCCCCCACCCGCGTCAGTGCTGGTCAGCACATTTCCATGCGCATCCCGAGTCACGGACTGCGTGCGACCCGACGGGAGCACAGTTGCCTCTGGGAACCCGAGCGGGTCATACCGATACTCGGTCACGTTGCCCACAGCATCGGTGACCAGCCGCTGACGGCGCATCGAGTCGGACTCGACGGTACGAATGCGGCCCGTCGGATCGGTCTGGACGGACTGCAGCGGCGACGGGTACGTGAACGTGGTCCGTCCCCCGGCACCGTCCTCCTGGGCGACGACACGACCCTGACCGTCGTACTCCACAGCTGCATCGACGTGGCCATTGGCGTCGATCACGGCTTCCAGCCGCCCTGCCGTCATCGTGTACAGCGTGCAGGTCCCGGTGATCAGCGACGGGTCGATCGGGCCACAAACACGTTCCAGCGTGCTACCGACGTACCCATACCGAACGGTGATGGGTGCTGTCACCCCACCCGCGGTCACCGGCGTGGTCCGCACCTCCGTGACAACGGAGCCCGTGTACACGAACGTCAGGCTTCGGCCCGAAACGCCGTCGACGACCGACGCCAGCTTGCCGAACAGCCATGTCAAGTTCAGGGCGTGACCCAACGCGTTGACGATCTTGGACAGCAGACCCGACGACGAGAACTCGAACGCGGTCCCGTCACGGAACGTCAGCCGGTAGCCGGAGCCGAGCGTCGTGAGCCGTGTGGTGGCACCAGGCGGCGCGGCGAAGCCTCCGGAGGGCACCGGGGTGTGGACCTCGTTCCGACCGTCCGGGTACACCACCGTGACGGCTCCGGTACCGCAGTTGACGGCAACACGCGTCTCGTATGTGGATGACCACCCTTGGCCGAACATCCCAACGCGCGGGTTCAGGCCGTTGAACGTTCTCGTCAGATCGAGACCCGGCCCCACCGAAGGGATCGCGAGATCATTCGACTGCCATGTGAAGTTGCCCAGCGACACATTGACATTGCCCGCCAACGATCCGTAGCCGCCGGTTCCGAAGCCCGTCAACGTACCCGCCAATGCTGTCGGCATCACCAGCGTCGAGGCCGCGCCCGTCACCAGCGTCTGCCACTCGTCAACAGTCCCGGACGGGCGATCCGGAATCTGCACTCCGCTCACCGTTCCGCTCGGCCCCCACCACAAGTTCTGCGGTTCGGCGAACGACGAAGTTGCCGTATCCAAGGCCCAGCGATTGACGAACGTTCCTGCCGTGCATTGGGACGTCTTGAACGCATACAGCCGACCATCGGGCCCGTAGGCGACATCGGGCGACGAAACCGGCGGAACTACGCCCGACTGCAAGGACTCCAGCGTCATGTCCTCGTTGACCTGCAGCAGAGTGATCGCCCCCGACGACGCTCGCGCAACGACCACCGGCGTCGGCGTCGCACCGGGCCGAACCGTGACCTTGACCGCCGTCAGCCCAGCCGGCATCGTCACCCTCGCCACGGACCCGTCGCCCACATGTCGGCGAACCACATAGCTGCCTGCGAGGTAGTACTGGTACGGCAGCACGAGCGTCGCGCCGGCTGTCGTCGTGTTCGCCACCGTCCAGGAGGTCTGCTCCACCCACGTCATCCCGAAGTCGGGCGAGATCTGTTCGTATCCCGTGTATCCCGACGCCACGTGCAGCTGCGGCACGGCCGGTGAAAACGCCTCGGTACCGGTCATCGCCCCATAGCCCCGGTACCTCACCGGCGCAGGGCCGTACCACTGGTCGAAGAACCAGTACGACGTCGCCGTCCGGTCACACGCACACGTGGGCGAGGCGGTGTTCCCATGGTCAGTGAGCATGAAGACATGGCCGAGGTCGGACACGTACAGCTGAATGCCGGTACGGTTCGGCGGCGCGACCCCAAGATCATCCACCCGGCCATCGGGAGCGGTGCGGTAGACGTGTGTCGAGCCGCTCACCGGTGCTGCGAGGTAGACCGTCCAGTAGCCGCTCTGGCTGGTGGCGGAACCCGACGGGCCATTGACCGAAACATGAGCCACTTCGGCGGCAGTGCGAGCGACCGGCTGGGCCGCACCCGCGGCCACGGGTGATGCCTGCCCCGTCACCGCGTACAGCGTCGTCCCGCTGAGCGTCAAGCCGTCAATCGCACTGGACTGCTCGGCGGACACCGGTGGCGCCAGGACCGTCTGCGAACCCGCGATCGCATAGTTGTACCTGGAAATCCCACTCTGCCACTGCCCTGGGTCCAGTGGGCTCTGATACTGCGCTTCCTCGATGCCTGCACTGAGGTCCAGAGTGCGATCGAGGCGTGTCACCGTTGTCCCGGAGACAGGCGCCGAGTCGCGCACCAAGAGCTGACCGTTCGAGTAGCCGAACCAGATGCTGTCCGTATGCGGTCGCGTCGACCCGCTCGTGTCGACACCCTCGATGAACTTGTACGGCAGAGGCTCGTTCACCGCAAGCACGGTCCACGTCGCCCCGCTGTCCGCACTCACACTGATGATGTAGGCCCGCCCATAATCACCGAGCAGGTTCGCCTTCTTCAGAGACGCCACGGCAACAGCACCACCACCAAGATTCAGAAACGTCGGCGAGTTACACCCGACCAGCGGCACGGACTGCTGCCCGCCATATGACTGATATGTCTCCAGGTCGAAGCGGCCGTAGCCAAGAATTGTTGCCCAACTACCCCCGCCAGCACCGCAGTCGTAACTGTGCAACGTCGAACCCTGCAGGAACGCCGCAGTCGCCGAGGACAGCGACTTACCGTAGCTCCACGACGAACCCGAATTCACTGATGAAACCACGCATCGACGGCGGGTCGTGATCACCGCGACGTAGTTGACCGACACCAGCACCTGGCTCACGCTCTCCGCAATCGTGCTGGGGTTGTAACAGTTGCCCCCACCCGAGTTGACCCACGCCCCGGCGTCGTACCGGAACACCGTCACAGGCGACTGGTTGCCCTGTGAGCGCCCCGAGTGCGCGACAAACACCACGCCTCCGCTACCGACCCCAACGGCTGGCATTACCCCCCATGGGTAGCCGACGGGCAATCCGATGTCCTCCCACGCAAGACCATCAGGCGATCGCAAGATGGTCCACCCCGCAGACCTACGAATCGCCGTCGCATACCAGAGCCCGCCACGTGACACAGAACCCGACCACTGCAGCACATCAGACGCAACCGGAACAGCCGGCTGCGCGACAGCGGGCGCCAGGCCGGAGACCGCCGCCGCCACCGCCGGCCCCGCAGACGCCTGCGCTGCTGCCAGGTGACCAACACCACGAACGAGCCGCTGCACCACACTCAAAGGCTCCCGTTCCAGCGGATCGACAGCCTGCTGAACCCGCATGGCCGGAGCGATCCCTGGCGCCAGCAGATCAGGCGACAGCACCACCGGATTCGGCGCAGCAGCTACGGGAACAGGAGCCGGCACAGCAATGCCGGACGCAACCATCGAGAAGACCAAGAGAAGCCGTAGTGCGCGCACGAGAGCAGAGTAATCACACAGAAAGGAGGGAAGGTGCGATGCAGCGCGTGAGCAACTCGATGCGCCGCGAAGAGTGACGACTACGTTGGCCTGCGAGTCAGCGCCGAACCGCCAACCGCTACCGATCGCTGCCGCCGGCGAAGCGGGTGACGACTTCCACGTGGTCGGTCTGGGGGAACAGGTCCAGCACGGTGGACTCCACGTGGCGGTAGCCGAGCGCGACGAGCAGGGCGGTAGCGGACCGCCCAGGTACCGCACAGCGACGACTAGCGATACCGCAGAACGACTAGTCGACATACCGGGAAACGACTAGTCTGATGCCCGTGACCGTGCCGTACCTCGCCCGCGCCGCCGATGCGGTGCTCGCCGACATGCTCCAGGACCATGCTGCGATCCTGGTCCTCGGGCCGCGCGCGGCCGGCAAGACGACGACGTGCGCCCAACTCGCCCGCAGCGTCGTCAGGCTCGGGGAGGCCGAGGTCGCCCGCGCCTTCGAGGCGGGACCAGCCGCCAATCTGGCGGGACGACAAGAGCCGATTCTCGTCGACGAGTGGCAGGAGGTGCCCACATCGCTGCAGGCGATCAAGACCGCCGTGGACAACGATCCACGACGGGGGCGCTTCATCGTCACTGGCTCGGTGCGCGGCGACATCGACGCCGTGACCTGGCCGGGTACCGGCCGCCTCGTCAGGCTGCCGATGTACGGGCTCACCGAGCGTGAGATGGAGGGCCGAACCCGGTCGCGGTCGTGGCTGGCAGAGATCCTCGCCGGCGACAGCCCGCGTCAACATCGCTCGAATGAGGACATCCGCACGTACGTCCAGCGGGCGCTGCGGTCGGGCTTTCCCGAACCTGCGCTCATCACCACCAACCGGGGGCGCTCCCGATGGCTGAGCTCGTACGTCGACCAACTGGTGACGCGTGACGCCCAGTCGGTCTCCCCCGGCCGCGATCCACAACGGCTGAGGGCATACCTCACCGCACTCGCACTCAACAGCGCAGGCGTGGTCGACGACATCACACTCTGGACCGCCGCCGGCATCGCCAAGGACACTGCGCGCGCCTACGACACTCTCCTTCAGGACTTGCTGGTCATCGACAAGCTGCCGGCATGGACGAGCAATCGGTTCAAGCGGCTGACGCTCGCACCGAAGCGCTACCTCGTCGATGCGGGACTGTTCGCCGGCGTGCTGGGGCTTTCCGAAGACGACGTGCTGTCCGATGGCGATCTCCTCGGTCGACTGATCGAGACCTTCGTCGTCGCCCAGATTCGCGCCGAGGTAGCACTGATGCCACTCCCGCCGCGACTTCACCATCTGCGCGTCAGCGACGGCGGGCACGAGATCGACCTGGTGATCGAGGTCGGCGCACGGCGCCTCCTCGCCATCGAGGTCAAGGCGACGGCAACACCCGACCCGGGCGACGCCAAGCACCTTCGGTGGTTCCGGCGCAGCCTTCCCGACGCGGCGCTCACGACGATCCTGCTCCACACCGGCACCGAGACCGTCACGTTCGCGGACGGCACCGTCGCAACCCCGATCTCGGCCATCTGGAGCTGACACCCGCCCGCCGAGGCAGCGACGCGACGACGAGGAACGTCGCGGGATCTGCCGCCAGAGAGCTGTGATCAGCACGGTGTTGACAACTGTTGTCACACGTCGCAGACTTCCGGCGTGAGCCGGAACACGATGAGCTTCGCCCTTCCCGAGTCCATGCGCGAGTACATCGACATGCGGGTCCGCGACGGCAACTACGGCAACACGAGCGAGTACCTCCGCGAACTGATCCGACGCGACCAGGAACAGCAGGCAGCCCAGCGACTGCGCAACCTGATCGCCGACGGCCTCGCCTCCGGCGACGGACGCCCGCTCACCGACGACGTGATCGCCGAGTTGCGGTCTCGGGCGCTCGACGGCGAGGCGTGACGACCACACGGCTCCGGCCGATGGCAGAGACCGACCTCGTCGACCGGACCCGCTACTACCGCCGAGAGGGTGGCGACGTACTTGGCGAGCGATTCTTCGACGCTGCGATCGCGACGCTCGACTCGATCCGTCGGATGCCCGGCGCAAGATCCCCTGTCCCCGGCGAGCGCTGCGGCGTCCCCGGGCTGCGCTTCCGCCGCGTCGCCGGTTTCCCGTGCGGCTGGTTCTACTTCGTTGCTACCGACCACATCGACGTCGTCCGACTCCTCGCCGACGCCCAAGACCTGCCCGCGATCCTCGCCGAGTAGCGCTCGCCGCCGCTTCCGGCCCGAACTCCAGCAGTCAGTCGCCGGTGCCCCGGTCGAGGCGGGTGACGACCTCCACATGGTGGGTCTGGGGGAACAGGTCCAGCACGGTGGACTCCACGTGGCGGTAGCCCAGCCCGGTCAGCAGGGCGGCGTCGCGGGCCGCGGCCACCGGGTCGCAACTCACCAGCACCAGGCGCGGCGCGCCCGTGGCCGCGAGTACGGCAGCGCCCTCCTTGCCGAGGCCGGCCCGGGCCGGGTCGGCGACGGCGACGTCCACCGGCTGGGGCCGCCACCGCTCGAACGGTGACGGCACGATCGTCGCCCTCGCGCCGAGGTTGACGGCGGCGTCGGCGCACGACGAGGCCGCGCTCTCCACCAGCACCACCGGGCCGTCCGACACCGTGGCGGCGAACAGGCCGACGCCGCCGTACGCATCGAGGAACGGCCCGCCCGCGGGCGCGTCCGCCAGCGCAGCGCGCACCGTGGCGACCAGCAACTCGGCGGCCGCCGGACCGGACTGGAAGAACGACGCCGCGCTCACCCGCAACGGCACCGCTGCGACCGTCTCGCGCAGCACCGCCGCCGGGCCGACACCGGCATCGTCGGGGAGGCCGTCCACCACGGCACCCGCCGCGGAGGGCAGCGCCGTCACCTCGCCGGTCGCCACGCTGACCCTCACCGTCACCTCGTCCGCGCCACGAACCCGCAACCCCGGCAGCAGGCCGGCCAGCAGCGGGTGGGCGACCGGGCAGTCCGCCAACTCCACCACCCGATGGCTGGCGGCGGCACGCAACCCGACCCTGCCGTTCGGGGCCACCGCCAGGCGCAGCGTGGTGCGGTAACCCCAGGCGGGCACGGAGGCACCGGCAGTCACGACGGCGGACGGCATCCTCGCCGTGCGGGCGAACGCCTCGCGCACCACGTCGGTCTTCAGACCCAACTGTGCAGCCGGGTCGACGTGCTGCCAGCCACAGCCACCGCAGCCTGCGGCGACGGCGGGGCAGGGCGGGGCGACACGGGCAAGCGAGGGGTCCAGCACGTCCAGCACCCGGGCGCGGGCGAAGTCCTTCTTCGACGTGTGCACGTCCACCACGACGCGCTCCCCCGGCAGGGCGCCGTCGACGAAGACCACCCGGCCGTCGCCCAGGTGCGCCAGGGCGTCGCCGCCGGCGGCCATCTTCTCCGCCGTCACCTCCTGCCGGTCACCCACGGCACGAGCGTAGGGGGCGGCTACCCTCGCACCCGTGCCGCGCATCGAGATCGCCCCGAGTGTCCTGCCCGCCGACTTCGCCCGCCTGGGCGAGGAGGTCGCCGCGCTGGAGGCCGCCGGGGTGGACCGCATCCAGTGGGACGTCATGGACGGCCAGTTCGTGCCCAACCTGACGTTCGGGCCGGACGTCATCGCCGCCGCCCGCCGCCACACCTCGCTGCCGTTCGAGGCCCACCTGATGGTGCTGACGCCGGACGTGATGGCCGAGGAGTACGTGAAGGCCGGCTGCCAGCGGCTGATCGTCCACGCCGAAGCCTGCACCCACCTGCACCGCACCCTCGGCAACATCGCCTCGCTCGGCGCCACCGCCGCGGTGGCCCTGAACCCGGCCACGCCCGCGGACGCCGTCGCCCACGTGCTGGACCTGGTGGACATGGTGCTGGTGATGACCGTCAACCCAGGCTTCGGCGGCCAGTCCTACATCGCCACGATGGAGCCGAAGATCCGTGAGGTGCGGGCCATGATCGCCGCCGCCGGGCTGACCGATTCCGTCGACGTGGAGGTGGACGGCGGCATCGGACCCTCCACCATCGCTGCCGCGGCCGGGGCCGGCGCCAACATCCTCGTGGCCGGCAGCGCCCTGTACCGCGACCCGGAGGGCCTGGGCCACGCCGTGGCCGACCTGCGGGCCCGGGCCGAGGCCGCCTTCACCGGCTGAGCCGGGCGGTGGCCGCACGGCTGCCCAACCCCCGCGCACCCCTTCCGTAGAGTGCTCGGTGATGGCCCTCCAGCAGCGCACCACGCCCTACGGCGAACCGGCTCTGGTCGCGTTGCGCGCCGCGGTGCAGGAACTGCAGGAGGGCGATCCTCTCACCCCCGTCACCGTGCTGGTGTACTCCAACGCGGTCGGGGTGGCCGCCCGGCGCTGGCTGGCCGCCCACGGCGGGGTCGCCGCTGTTCAGTTCATCACCACGTTCCGCCTGGCCGAACTGCTGGGTGGCCCTGCGCTCGTGCGGCAGGGCCGTCGGCCCGTGTCCACCCCGGTCATCGAAGTGGCCGCACGTGCCGCGCTGCAGGCCTCCACCGGGCTGTTCGCGCCGATCGCCGCCCACCAGGCCACGGTGGCTGCACTGCGCAGCACCTACCGCGAACTGCGCCACGTGCCCGACCCGCAGTGGGGCGCGCTGGCCGGCCGCGGTTCGGCCAGGGCGAAGGAGGTCGTGCGCCTGTGCCGCTCCGTGCAGCACCGCCTGGCCGCCGAGTGGTACGACGAGGCGGATCTGCTGCACGCCGCCGCGGCCGCCTGCCAGGAGGGCCTGGCCCACGAGTTGCGCCGCACCATCGTGTTCCTGCCCCAGCGACTGCGGTCCACCGAGCGCGGCCTGCTGGAGGCACTGGCGATGCACGGGCAGGTGCTGGTGCTGGAGGGCCACGTGGCCAGCGGCACCATCCCGGAGGTCGAGGTGGTGGACACCAGCGATGCCGACGAGGAGGTGCGCGAGGCCGTGCGCCTGGTGGTGGCAGCAGCACATCGCGGTGTGCCGCTGCATCGCATGGCCGTCGTGTGGCCGCACGACACGCCGTACGCCCGCCTGGTGGCCGAGCATCTGGACGATGCCGGCCTCGCGTGGAACGGCCGCCCCGGCACAGCCCTCCGAGAACGCCTGGCCGCCCGCCTGGTGCTCGACGTGTTCCGGCTGGACCACCGGCGCGGCATCCGCCGGGCCGACCTGTTCGCCCTGCTCGCCCACGTGCCGGCCCGCACCGAGGCCGGCGCACCCGTGCCCCGCCAGCTGTGGGAGCGCCTCGCTCGCGACGCCGGGCTCGCCGCCGACGCGGACTGGGGGCCGCGGCTCACCCAGTTCGCGGACAGCGCCCGCGCCAACGGGCGCGAGGCAGATGCCACCGCCGCGGCGTCGTTGCAGGCGTTCGTGGCCTCGCTGCGGGCCACGCTCGGCCCGGCCGACCAGCCCGAGTCCTGGGCCCACTGGGCGGGGGTCGCGCTGCAACTGCTGACCCGCTGGCTGGGCGGTCACCGTGGCATCCAGGCTCTGCCGGTGGACGAAGTGGAGGCGTACCACCGGGTGCAGGCGGCGCTGGACCGCCTGGCCCGGCTCGATGGCCTCACCGGGCCGGTCACCCGGGCCGTCGTCGCCGAGACGCTGGAGGCCGAACTGGACAGCGCACCCGGCCGCGTGGGGCGCATCGGCGTTGGCGTGCAAGCGGGCCCGTTGACCTTCGCCGTCGGCCAGGTGGCCGACCTGCTGGTGGTGCTCGGCGCCAGCGAAGGCTCGCTACCGGCGCCGCCACCACCCGAGGCCCTGCTCACCGACGCCGACCGTGCCGTCACCGGTGGCGAGTTGCCACTCGACGCCGAACTGGCCGCCCAGCAGCACGACCACCTGTGGGCGGCGCTGGCCGGGGCACGCCGGGCCGTGCTGTTGTGGCCTCGTGGCGATCTGCGGGCCACCGCCGACCGCCAACCCTCGCAGTGGGTGGCCGAGCTCACCACGGGCGCAGTGGTGCCGCCGCGGCGGCGCGCCGTGCCCTCCTTCGCCGCCGGCCTGGCCCACACCGAGTTCCCGGCCACCGCCACCCAGCACCGCGTGCGGGCACTGCTGCACGCTCGCGCCCGCGGCCTCGACGTCACCACCCACCCGCTGGTGGCCGCCGTGCCGCCGCTCTCACTCGGCGCCGCCACGGTCCTCGCCCGCGCCAGCGCGTCGCTCACGGAGTACGACGGCGACCTCAGCGCGATGACGTTCGACGCCCTCGGCGACCGCCCGGCCTCGCCCACCCGGCTGGAGGCCTGGGTGGCATGCCCGCACGCGTGGTTCCTCCGCTACGTGCTCGGTGTGGAGCCGGTGGAGCAGCCCGACGAGCAGCTGCAGATCACCCCGAAGGATCGCGGCAACCTCGTGCACGCCGCGCTGGACCGCTTCCACCGCCAGGTCATCGCCGGGTCGCTCCCCCCGCCGGGCCCTGCCGGGTGGGGGCAGGCCCATCTCACCGCCCTGCTGGAGGCGTTCGACACCGAGGCCACGAACCTGGCCCACCTCGGCCTGGTCGGCCGTCGCGCGTTCTGGCACTCCGAGCAGGCCCGCCAGCGGCGCGAGCTGCAGGCGTGGATGGTGCGCGACAGCGAGTTCGTGGTGGCTCGTGGTGCCACGGTGCTGGCCTCGGAACTCCACTTCGGGGGCGAGGGTGAGGGCGCCGCTCCCGTGGCGAGCATTGCGCTCGGCGACGGCACGGTGCTGCGCTTCCGCGGCTACATCGACCGGCTGGACCGCTGCGCCGACGGCCGCCTGGTGGTCACCGACCACAAGACCGGCGGCGACAGCATGTACCGCGACATCACCGATGCCGACCCCACCGCAGGCGGCTCCCGCCTGCAGCTCGTGGTGTACGCCGCCGCCGCCCGCGCCGCCACGGGCACCGGGGCCGACACCCCTGTTGTGGCGGAGTACAGCTTCCTGGCCAAGGGCAAGTTCAAGCGCATCGGGGCCACGGTGGACACCACCAACCAGCAGGTGGCCACCCAGGCGCTGGCCGCCATCGCCCACGGCATCCGTTCCCGCCTGTTCGTCGCCCTGCCGCAGAAGGCCCAGTACCGGCTGTCGTTCAACCGCTGCCCATGGTGCGACCCGGACGACATGGGCACCGCCGAGCGGTGGGAGGAGTTCGAGCGCAAACAGCACGACCCGCGAGTGGCCGCCCTCCTGGGCCTCACGGACGACGGCGACCCGGCGACCGGCGCCGATCGCCTCGGCGACGGCATCGACGGCGGTGGTGAAGCATGAGCGGCCAGCTGGATCTGTTCCGTCCGGCCGCGCCGGACCAGCAGGACCGCGATCTCGTCACCGGTGCGCTGGACCGCACCCTGTTCGTGGAAGCCGGGGCCGGCAGCGGCAAGACCACCGCCCTCGTCGGCCGGGTGCTGGCGCTGGTGGCCAACGGCGTGCCGGTTGGCAGCATCGCCGCCATCACGTTCACCGAGAAGGCGGCCGCCGAGCTGCGTCACCGCATCCGCAGCGAGCTCACGGTGGCGGCCCAGGGCAACGGGCAGCGGGGGCAGCAGGCCAGAACGGCGCTGGAGGGGCTGGACCTCGCACCCATCGGCACCCTCCACGCGTTCGCCCGGCGCCTGCTCAGCGAATTCCCGGTGGAGGCCGAACTGCCCCCACGCTTCGCGGTACTCGACGAGGTGCAGAGCGCCACCGCCTTCCACGAGCGCTTCTCGGACTTCCTGGAGGGCCTGCTGGACGACCTGGGCTCCGTGCGCCTGGTGGAGCTGTGCCAGTACGACGGGTTCGGCATCGAGCGCGGCGTGCGCCGGATGGCCGACGACTTCCAGGCCAACTGGGACCTCGTGGAGCAACGGGTGGCGGCGCAGGCACCGGAGCCCACCGACCTCGGGCCGCTGCGCACCCCGCTGGTGCAGGCCTGCCGCGCCGTCGCCGCCCACACCGCGCCGGAGGGCGACAAGGCCACGGAGATGATCGCCCGGTTCGGCGCCTTCGCCACCGAGGCGGAGCACTCCCCACTGGCCGAACTGTTGGCCACCGCGATGGCGGTCGCCGGGCAGAAGGCCGGCCGGGTGGGCAACGCCGCCAACTGGAAACGCCACCACGGCACCGACACCCTGCTGCCCCAGTTCCGCGCCGGTGTGGAAGCCGCTGCTGCCGCAGCCAACACCCTGCTGGCCACCCTCAACGAGGAACGGCGGCTCACGCTGGGGGCGATGCTGCGCGCCTTCACCCTGGACTCCGTGGACGAACGCCGCCGCGCGGGCGAGTTGGAGTTCCACGACCTGCTGGTGTTCGCCCGCAAGCTATTGGCCGGCAACGAAGGCGTCCGCCGGCAGGTGCACCAGCGATACACCCGGGTGCTCCTCGACGAGTTCCAGGACACGGACCCCATCCAGTTGGAACTGGCCGTGCGGATCACCGCCCCACCCGACGGGCAACCGGAGGACTGGCGCTCGCTGACGCCGCTGCCCGGCCGGCTCACCGTGGTGGGCGACCCGAAGCAGAGCATCTACCGCTTCCGCCGGGCGGACATCGGCCAGTTCCTCGCCTCGCGCCAGCAGATCGGCGCCGACCGCTGCTCGCTCACGGCCAACTTCCGCAGCGCGGCGCCGGTGATCGCCTGGGTGAACCACACCATGGGTCGCCTCATCGTGCCCGAGCCGGGCATTCAACCGGAGTACGAACCCCTCGTGGCCGCGCGGCAGGGTGGGCACGACCACGGCACCGTCACCGTGCTGGGTGCCGAACCCCATACTGGCCTCGGCCGAGCCGCCGCCGAAGCCCTTCGCGAACGCGAGGCCGACGACGTCGCGTCCGCCGTCGCCGAGGCACTGGCCAGCGGCTGGCCGGTGTGGCGGGACGGGGCCCTGGCCCCGTGCCGTCCGGGCGACGTCGCCATCCTCCTCCCCTCCCGCCTGTCGCTGGCACCGCTGCAGGCCGCACTCACCGTCCGTGGCGTGCCGTACCGGGCCGAGAACAGTTCCCTCGTCTACGCGGCACCGGAGGTGCGCGCCCTGCTGATGGCCCTCCGTGCCGCCGACGACCCCACCGACCACCTGGCCATCGTGTCCGCCCTGCGCGCCCCCCTGTTCGGCTGCAGCGACCGCCACCTGGCGGAGTGGAAGGTCGAGCACGGGCAGCGGTGGTCGTGGCAGGGGCTGCCGCCGGAGGGCCACGAGTTGGCCGGTCACCCGGTGGCCGAGGGGCTGGCATGCCTGGGCCGGCTGGCCGAGCGCCTGCGCTACGACACACCGGCGCAGGCACTCACCTGGCTGGTCCGCGAGCGCGGCGTGCTGGAACTGGCGGTGCTGCAACCGTCCACCCGCGATGTGTGGCGCCGTGTGCGTTTCGTCATCGACCAGGCCCGTGCGTGGAGCGAAGCCGGCGGGCACGGCGTGCGCCGCTACCTGCTGTGGACCCGCCTGCAGGGCGACGATGGCCGGTTCGTGGCCGAGACCGTGCTGCCCGAGACGGACCACGACGCGGTGCGGATCATGACCGTGCACGCGGCCAAGGGGCTGGAGTTCCCGATCACCGTGGTGTCCGGCCTCACCACCCAGTCGCGATCCAACCGTGGGCGGCGGGTGGTGTGGCCCGACGGCACCTGGGCCCTCACCGACCCCAACGACCCCACTTACCAGCAGTTCATGCCGTTCGACGAGCAGATGGGCGAGGCGGAGCGTCGCCGGTTGCTGTACGTCGCCTGCACCAGAGCGTGCGACCACCTCATCGTCTCGCTCCACCGCAACGGCGAGTCACGCACCCCCTCCACCTCCGCCGACTGGCTGGCCGAGGCCAGCGAGGGCGCGGCACACCGGGCCTACGAGGCCGGTGCCCACCGGCTGTCCCCGGCGGTCGACAGTGCCGCCGAGTTGCCGTGGGACGACGAAGCAGCCTGGGCCGTCCGGCTGAACGACGACCTCGCCCGCGCCTCGCAACCCGTCGCCATCTCGGCCACCGCCATCGCCGCACGCGCTGCCGCGCACCAGGCCGAGGGCACGGCTGCAGCGCCCGGCCACGACGCCCGCGGCGACTCGGCCGCCGACGCCGCCCAGCAGGCCGGGGCGGACCCGGGGGCACGCAAGGACCCCGTGGATCTGGACCTGCCGCCGTGGCAGCGCGGCCGCTATGGCACCGCCATCGGCCGTGCCGTGCACGCCGTGCTGCAGTACGCCGACCTGGCCACGGGTGACGGTCTTGCCGAACACGCCGCCGCCCAGGCCGCCGCCGAGGGCGTGCTGGGCCAGGAACGCACCATCGAGCGCCTGGCCCGCTCGGCCACCCAGGCGCCAGTGGTCGCCGAGGCGGTGGCCTTCCCCCACTGGAGGGAACTGTTCGTCGCCGTGGACATCGGCGGCACCGTGGTGGAGGGTTACATCGACCTGCTGGTGCGGCACCCGTCGCGCGGGCTGACGGTGGTGGACTACAAGACCGACCAGGTGCCGGTGGGCCCCGAACGTGACCTGCGCCTGCAGCGGTACGGCGTGCAGTTGGCCGCCTACGCGGTGGCGCTGGAGCAGTTGCTCGGCGAGGAGGTCCCCGCCGGGGTGCTGGTGATGTGCTCAGCCAGGGGCCCCGCCGACACCGTGGACATCCCCGGGTGGCAGGCCGCCAAGGCCACGCTGCGCTCGGCGCTGGCGTCGGGGCCGGCCTGACGGGGCGTGCCGGCGGGTCCGGCCGAGATCCTCCGGCTCCATCGCCAACTCCCTCACCGACCGCCCGACAGCGAACGCCGTGTGCTTCAGCAGGACCAGCCCGAGGAGGATCACCAGCGCCACCCCCAGCGGCAGCAGCACGGCGCGCAGCAGCCGCCCCTCCTGCCCCTGCAGCGGCCGCAGCACGCCACTGTCCACCGACGTGCCATCGGTGCGCAGGGTGCGCACGGGGTCCTCCACGCGCGGGCAGGCAACGTCGGAGTCGTCCAGGCCGATCACTGCGTCGCCCCCGAACATCGGCTGCGGCTCGCGCACCACGGACGCCAACCCACCCGTCACGGGGTCCAGCGCAGCGCCCACCACATAGCGTTGGTCGAGGTCCAGGAAGCGGCGGTCGTCGCCGTACTCCACGTCCACGGTCACGGGTGCCACCAGGTAGGGGTCCACCGAACCGGCCAGCACGCGCAACACCTGGAAGCGCGCCGCAGTGGTGGACACGGACATGATCCGCCCTTCGAACACCACATCCGCAGGGTCCGGTGTGGCGCACCCGGCAGGCACCACCACCAGCGGGCCCGCGGCGGGCGGCAGCACGCCCGGGGCGAGTGTGGTGGGCGGCACCACGGGGTCGTCCGGCACCACGGTGTCGGTGACGTCGGTGCTGTCCGGGCCGGTGTCGTCGGGCGGCGCCGACGCGGCCGCCGGGGCAGCCAGCGCGGCCAGCGCGGTCACCACCGCCACACTGGCCAGCAGGCCGGTGACCACACCGGTGAACCTCCGCGAACGCACGTAGCAACGCTAGTGACCGGCGGCCCGCCGCAGGTGGCAGGCAGGCATCACCTGCGGCTCAGCGGCCGCGGACGTTCGGGCTGCGCTTCTCCACGAAGGCGGTCATCGCCTCCATGGTGTCCTGGGTGCCGAAGTTCACGGTCTGGGCCATGCCCTCGTCGTCCAGCGCTTCTTCCATGGTGACTTCCAGGGAGTTGTTGAGCAGCCGCTTCGTCATCGCCAGGGCGATCGGCGGGGCCTCCAGCAGGCGGCGCGCCCACCCGTCCACGAAGGCGTCGATCTCGTCGTCGGCCACCACCCGGTTGACCAGGCCGATGCGGTCCGCCTCGTCCGCGCCGATGATGTCGGCGAAGAACGCCAACTCCTTGGCGCGGTGGAGGCCCAGCCGGCGAGGCAGCAGCCACGAGCCACCGAAGTCCAGCGTCAGCCCGCGGCGGGCGAAGATCTGGCTGAACCGGGCGGTGGACGACGCCACCACCAGGTCGCACCCCAGCGCCAGGTTGCACCCGGCGCCCACGGCCACGCCACGCACCTTGGCGATGGTGGGCTGGGGCAGGCGGTGCAGGGCCATGGCCACATCGCCTACGTGCCGCATCGATGCCAGTTGGTGGCGGGTGCGCCCGCCACCGGTGAGGTCGGCGCCGGAGCAGAACTCGCCGTTGGCGCCGGTGATGACCACCACGCGGTCGTCGTCGCTGTCGGCGATCTCGCGGAACGTCGCCAGCAGTTCGTTCCACATCACATCGTTCAGCGCGTTCTTCTTCGCCGCCCTGTCGAGCGTGACCGTGACGATGCCGTTGTCGCGTGTGACGTGGAGTGTTTCCATGCCGGCCGACGATACTGAGGGCATGGGCCTCAACCCGCACCGGCCGCAACGGCGGCGCCCCAGTGATCTGCTCTTCGTCGGCGCTGCCGCCGCGGCCTGCCTCGCCCTGCTGGTCTGGGCGCTGCTGGGTTAGCCGGCGAGCGGGCCGTCGGCCGTCCTCGTCAGTCGTCGGCTGCGGGCGTGGCAGCCGAACCCATCGGCACGCCGGCCAGCAGGCCCTCGCTGATCCGCCGCGGAGCCTCGTTGAGCCAGAACGTCAGCGACAGGCGGCGCGGCGTGCGCACATGGCGCCGCCCCTTGGCCACCGCCTTCACCGTGCGCCGGGCGATCAGCTCCGGCGACTTCTTGGGGATCAGTTGCAGCCGGCGCAGGCGCTGCAGCATCGGGCCGTACTCCGCCTGGTCCTCCAGGTGGTCCCACATCTGGGTGTCGGTGGGCCCGGGCTGCACGAGGGTGATCCCGATGTCGGCACCCTTCAGTTCCTGACGCAGGGCGCCGGCCAGGTTGTTGAGCCCGGCCTTGGTGGCCCCGTAGACCGACAGGCCGGGGAAGCTGGCGCTGCCGGCCAGCGACGACACGTACACCAGGCTGCCGCGGCCGCGGCGCAGCATGCCGGGCAGCACGGCCCGGGTGAGCAGGACCGGCGCCTCGAGGTTCAGCCGGATGACGGCGCGCTGCACGTCGGCGGGATCGTGCACGAACCAGCTGGTGTTCTCCAGGCCGGCGTTGTTGACCAGCACGTCGATCGGCCCGGCCTCGGCTTCGACCCGGCGGATGAGCGCATCCACCTCCTCGTCGTTCCCGAGATCGGCGACGAAGGCGGCGCCACCCAACTCGGTGGCCAACGTGGCCAGCGCCGGCTGCGACCGGGCCACCAGCGACACCCGCGCCCCCTTGGCGGCGAAGCGGCGCGCCATCGCTGCACCGATCCCGCGTGACGCGCCGGTGACGACCACATGTGCACCTGTGAGTTCCATCCGCGCATCGTAGGCCGCAGGGCTGTGCCCGCCTGGCGGGCTGCCCGCCGGGCCCACCCACTGGGTCAGAACGCTGGGTCAGAACGCTGGGTCAGAACGCTGGGTCAGAAGGCTGCCTCCAGCACCACGATGCGGCCGCCGGTGACGGCCGCGACGTCGAACCGCACCTCCACCTGACCGGGCCGGTTGGCCGCCAGCCACGCGGCCGCCAGGGCGCGGACCCGGCGCTGCTTGCGGTGGTCCACCGCCGCCTCGGGGCCACCGAACCCGCCGGTGGCCCGCGCCTTCACCTCGCAGAACACCAGGAGATGATCGCGGCGCAGCACCAGATCCAGCTCGCCGGTGGGGCACCGCCAGTTGCGGGCCACCACCTCGAAGCCGTGCCGAACGTACCAGCGGGCGGCCAGATCTTCACCGAAGCGGCCGCGCGCCTGCGACGGCGTCAGAGCTCCTGCGGCGGAAGCTCCTCCACGTTGACGTCCTTGAACGTCAGCACCCTCACCCGGGGGATGAACCGGGTCTTGCGGTACATGTCCCACACCCATGCGTCGGTCAGCTCCACTTCGATCACCGGGCGCGACGCTTCACCGGTGACGGTGACCTTGACGTCGTTGGCCAGATAGAACCGGCGCTCGGTCTCCACGGCGTAGCGGAACATGCCCGCGACATCCTGGTACTCGTGCGCGAGTTGGAGCTCTCGCTCGGCCTCGAAGTTCTCGAGATCGTCAGCGCTCAACGTGGGTGCTCTTCACACCGAAACAGAAGCCTCGAGCGGCTCAGCGCTCGCGCTTCTCCTTGATCTTGGCGGCCTTACCGACGCGGTCGCGGATGTAGTAGAGCTTCGCCCGGCGGACGTCGCCCTTCTTCACCACTTCCAGCTTCACCACGGTGGGAGCGTGCACGGGGAAGGTGCGCTCCACGCCGACGCCGTAGCTGAGCTTGCGGACCGTGTACGTCTCCTGGACGCCGCTGCCCTGGCGGGCGATGACGTTGCCCTGGAAGATCTGCACACGCTCCTTGTTGCCCTCGACCACCTTGACGTGGACCTTGACCTCATCGCCGGGGCCGAACGCCGGGATGTCGGAGCGGAGGTACTGGTTGTCGACGATGTCGGTGGACTTCATGGCAGCAGGCTCTCTGAGAGGCGAAAACGTGAACGCTCAAGGATAGGTGACGGAAGGGAACTCTTCCAACAGGCGACGGTCAACTTCGGAGAGCCCGCCGAGTGCCTGCAGCAGGTCCGGCCGGTAGCGCAGGGTGCGGTGCAGGGCCTGCGCCCGCCGCCAGCGTTCGATCCGCCCGTGGTCGCCCGAGCGCAGGATCTCCGGCACCTCCCAGCCTCGGTAGTCGGCGGGGCGGGTGTAGATCGGCTCCTCCAGCAGCCCCGAGGGGCCGAAACTCTCGTGCACAGGGCTGGCCTGGTTGCCCATCGCCCCTGGGAGCAGGCGGACCACGGCCTCCACCACCAGGCAGGCGGCCACCTCGCCGCCGTTCAGCACCACGTCGCCCACGCTCAGTTCACCGTCCACCAGGTGCTCGCGCACCCGGTGGTCCACCCCCTCGTAGCGGCCGCACAGCAGCGAGAAGCCGTCGCCCTCGGCGAGTTCCTCCGCCATCCGCTGATCGAACCGCCGCCCACCGGGGCCGAGGAGGAACAGCGGGCGGGGCGGATCTGCCGCCTCGACGGCGGCGAACAGGGGCTCGGGCTTCATCACCATGCCGGCACCGCCGCCGAACGGGGCGTCGTCGACCGTGCGGTGGACGTCGCTGGTGTGGTCCCGCGGGTCGTGCAACCGAAGGTCCAGCAGGCCGGCCCCACGGGCCTTGCCCAGCAGGCTCTCGGCACAGAAGGTGTCCACCAGGCCGGGGAAGATGGTGAACACATCGATCCGCACGGTCTGCAAGCCTACGGGCCGATGATCTATCACCTGACCGAACCCGACCGCTGGGCCCGCTCGCAGCACGAGGGTGTCCACACCGGCTCCACCCGCGGCCGCGAACTGGCCGACGAGGGGTTCATCCACTGCAGCACCGCCGCCCAGTGGCCGGTGGTGCGGCGGATGTTCTACTCCGACGTGTCGCCACTGCTCCTGCTGCACGTGGACGAGGCGCTGCTGGACGCGCCGCCGGTCTACGAGCAACTCGGCGACGCCCCCGAACCGTTCCCCCACATCTACGGGCCGATCCCGCTGGCGGCCGTGGTGGAGGTGGAGATCCTCTCGTGAACGCCCGGCCATGAACGCGCCGGTGGCCGGCCCCGGAGGGCCGGCCACCTCATGGCGTCAGTTCAGGCGTGCCGTCAGCGACGGATCGGGCGGCGGCGGACCAGCAGCATCACGCCACCGGCCAGAGCCATCGCCAGACCGGCGAGCAGCATCACCGGGGCACTGCCACCACCACCGGTGGAGGGCAGGCCACGGCGCACCGTCGTGGGCGGCGTGGTCGGCGGCTCCTGCCCGACGTCACAGGCCACCTCGAGATCGAACGAGAGGTCCGAGTCCGCCGTGGTGACCGTGATGTGGTGGCTGCCGTCGGTGAGGCCGGTGATGGACACCTGCAGGGTGCTGTCGGGGGCTACCACGTGCTGCACGCCCTGGACGGTGAACACCACGGGCTCCTCACCGCCGGTGGCGATGAGCGTGATGGTGACCGTGCCGTCCTGGTTCTCGCAGGCTTGGGCGATCGAGATGGAGCCCTCGCCGGCGTGGTCGCAGTCCACCGTGACCTCGAAGCTGAAGTCGTAGCCGGGTGCGGTGACGGTGATGGTGTGCGCCCCGTCGGAGAGACCGTCGACGACCACCTCGGTGGAGCCCTTCGGGCCGACCGTGTACTCGGTGCCCTCGACCGTGAACGTCACGTCGGCGTCGTCACCATTGTTGAACAGGGTGATGGTGACCGAGCCGTCGGAGATGTCGTTGTCGCCCTCGGAGCAGGCCTGGGTGTGGCCCACGGTGGGCGCCAGGTCGCAGTCCACCGACACCTCTTCGGAGTAGTCGTTCTGCCCCTGGGTGATGGTGATGACATGGCTGCCGTCGGTGAGACCGCTGATGACGACCTGCACCTGGCTGTTGGCGGCCACGATGTGCTCCTGACCGTTCACGGTGAACGTGAGCGGCAGCTCGCCGCCGACGTTCTTCAGTGTGACGGTGACCTGGCCGTCCTCGTTGGAGCACTCCTGGCTGACATCCACTGCCGGCGTGCCGGGGCGATCGCAGCTGATGGTGATCTCGTCGGAGGTGATGACCTCTTCACCGACCTTGACGGTGACGGTGTAGGTGCCGTCCGGCAGGTCGGCGAAGGTGAGTTCCTTGCTGCCGCCGGCGCCGACGAGATGCTCTTCGCTGGTGCCGCCGGTGATCTCCACCGTGAACGTCACGGCCTCGCCCCCGGTGTTGGTGAGCGTGACCACGATCGTGCCGTTGCCGTCGGCGCAAGCCTGGCTGATGCTGGCCGAGGGCTGCGGGCTGTTGCAGTCCACCGAGAACGAACCGTCCATGGAGTGCCAGCCATCCGTGTAGTACTCCACGTAGTAGCTGTGGTTGCCGTCACTGACCCCGGTGAACGTGTGGGTGTCCGTGCTGCCACCGGCCACGGTGTAGGTGGTGTAGGCGCCCGACGTCTGGTCGAGGCTGTAGACCCGGTACTGGAGCGGGGAGTTGAACGAGTTGCTGCCGTTGGAGAGGGTGAGCACCACCGTGCCGGACCCATTGCCCGGCGAGGTGAACGCGCACTGCACGTCCACGTCCACGCCAGGGGCGGAGCCGCAGTTGCTCGGCGCGCTGAGCGTCACCGACGACACCTCCGGGTAGGCGAAGTAGCCGTTGGCGAAGACACCGGCGCGGGTGGAGATGACGACGCTGGACGCGCCCGCCGGCCACGAGGTGGTGCCGGACAGGCTGTTGCCGTTGGCCATCGTGTAGGCGCCGGAGAAGATGAGGACCTCGGGCCCGTTGTCCGGATCCATGTAGATGCGAACGTCGGGGTTCTCGCCGGCCGAGCCGTCGTCCCACGCGGTCGACGTCCACGAGATGGTCCCCGAACACGCGACATTGCCGTCGGTGTAGTGGTGCACGGCGCTGGCCACACCGGCGAACATCGGTGCCACCGTGACCGCGCCCACCAGCACCGCCACCGCACCGAGCAACCGTCGCCACCGGCGAGGTTGGGTCGATACCGAACTCACGTTGAACCTCCTGAGCAGAACCAGAGGGGCCGATCCCCTGCTGTTGCTGCCCGTGGGTCGGGTTCGCTCTTGCTCCCCGCCGGCCAAGCGACCACGTACGGCCGACGGTTCAACGCACCCCACGTGCGCTACGAACTGTACGAGCGCCACGCAGCGTGGCCAATGGGCCAAAAGGACCATTCGTGCCGACCGCGTGCGGTGACCGACCACCACCCGGCGCAGGGTGTCCACGGCGCCGGGCCGAGCCCCTCCGAGCATGTCGTTGCGGGCCGATGACACACGGGTAACGTCGCATCCGTCCACGTCACCCGTGGTCACGGCCGGTGTGGGCAGCACCGTCCGTCTCGACCAGCCCAAGAGGCCGCGCACCATGTCTTTCAGCGCCGAGTCGCTCGACTTCGACATCGCCGGCGAGATCGCCGTCATCGTCGCCGCCGTCGGCGATGCCGTGCACCAGACCCTCCGCCGACGCGGCGCCGTGGTGGCCGTGTCCGGCGGGATCGACAGCGCCGCGTGTGCCGCACTGTGCGTGCACGCGCTCGGCGCCGAACGGGTGCAACTGATCGCCCTGCCCGAGGCCAGTTCGTCACCCGAGTCACTGGTGCTGGCCAGGGAGTTGGCTGCGGCCCTCGGCGCCGACCTGCTGGTCGACGACCTCACCGCAGCACTGGCCGGCGCAGGCTGCTACGACCGCCAGATGGACGCCATCCGCCAGGCGGTGCCCGAGTACGGCGAGGGCTGGAAGCACAAGCTGTCCATCCCGTCCATCCTCGAGGGCAACCGCCTCAACGTCACCCGGCTCACCGTGGAGGATCCTGCGGGCAACCAGCGCACGGTGCGCATGCCCCCGGCCGCGTACCTGCAACTCGTGGCCGCGACCAACTACAAGCAGCGCCTGCGCACCACCACCGCGTACTACCACGCCGACCGTCTGCACTACGCCGTCTGCGGCACACCGAACCGCCTGGAGTTCGACCAGGGGTTTTTCGTCAAGGGCGGCGATGGTCTGGCCGACTTCAAGCCCATCGCCCACCTCTACAAGACCCAGGTCGTGCACGTCGCGGCGGCGCTCGGTGTGCCCCAGGGCATCCTCGACCGCACGCCCACCACCGACACCTTCTCGCTGGCGCAGACCCAGGACGAGTTCTACTTCGCCCTCCCCTACCACCAGATGGACCTGTGCCTCTACGCCCACAACCATGGCGTGCCGGCCGAGGCCGCCGCCACCGTGGTGGGCCTCACCGCCGAACAGGTGGGCCGGGTGTACGACGACATCGAGGCCAAGCGCCGCGCCACCGCGCCGCTGCACGTGCAGGGGTTGCTGGTCCGGCCGGTGCCCGAGATCCACTGACATGTGCGGGTTCGTCGGCAGGGCCGGGCTGGGTGCCGGCGGCGCGGCGCCATCGCCCGAGCTCCTGGCCCAGATGGTGGCCACCCTGCGTCACCGCGGCCCGGAGGGGTTCGGCCGGTACCGCGACCAGCGGATCGGCATGGCCCACGCCCGCCTCGCGTTGGTGGACCTCACCACCGGCGACCAGCCGATCGCCGACCCGGACGGCGACTGGTGGCTGGTGTTCAACGGCGAACTGTTCAACCACCATCAACTGCGCGAGCAACTCCGCGCCGCTGGCCGCCGCTTCGCCACCACCAGCGACTCCGAGGTGGTGGTGCAGGCCTTCCGCGAATGGGGCACGGAGTGCTTCCGCCGGTTCAACGGGCAGTGGGCGCTGGCGCTGTGGAACCGGGTGGAGGAGCGCCTCGTTCTCAGCCGCGATCCCGTCGGCATCTGCCCGCTGTTCGTGCACGAGGTCGGGGGCACGGTCACGTTCGCCAGCGAGGTGAAGGCGTTGCTGGCCGACCCCGGCGTGCGGCGGGCGATCGACCCCCGGGGCATCGACCAGACGTTCACCTACTGGAGTTCGCTCGCGCCGCTGACCCCGTATGACGGCATCGAGGAACTGCCGCCCGGCACCTGGCGCGAGTACCGCAGCACCGGCGGACGCCGCGACGGTGTGCACTGGGCGCCGGCGTTCCCGCCATCCGTGCCGCCGTTCACGGGCACGCTGGACGACGCCACGGAGGCACTTCGCGACGCGCTCACCGCAGCCAGCGAGTTGCGCATCACCAGCGCGGACGTGCCCGTGGGCGCGTACCTCTCCGGCGGGTTGGACAGTTCGCTCACCGCCTTGCTCGGCCACCGCGCCAGCCGTGGGCGGCTGCAGACCTTCTCGCTCCGTTTCGCCGACGCCGAGTTCGACGAAGGCATCCACCAGCAGCGCCTGGCGGCGATGCTGGACAGCACCCATCACGAGGTCGTCGTCGACCGCCAGGACATCGCCACCGCCTTCCCCGAAGTGATCCGCCACACGGAGCGTCCCGTGTTGCGCACTGCCGCAGCGCCGATGTTCCTCCTCTCGCGCGAGGTGCGCCGGGCCGGCATCAAGGCGGTGCTCACAGGCGAAGGTGCCGACGAGATGCTGGCCGGGTACGACCTGTTCCGCGAGGCCCGCATTCGCGCCTTCTGGGCCAGGCGCCCACAGTCCACGGCACGGCCGGGGCTGTTCGACCGGATCTACCCGTACCTCGGCGGGCTCACCGGCAGGGCCAAGGGGATGGCCCAGTCGTTCTGGAAGGTGGGGCTGGAGCGCGCTGACCAACCCGGCTTCTCCCACGAACCGCGATGGCGCAGCGCCCGCGCCGCGCTCACCCGCTGCTACTCCCCGGCGTTCGCCCAACAGGTGGCCGACAAGGCGGTGCCCGACCCCCTGGACTCGCTGCCGACGAACTTCGAGCGGTGGGACCCTCTCGCCCAGGCCCAGTACCTGGAGATCACCACGCTGCTGTCGCCCTACCTGCTGTCCAGCCAGGGCGACCGCCAATTGCTCGGCAACGGGGTGGAGGGGCGCTTCCCCTTCCTCGACCCGGAGGTGATGACGTTGTGCAACTCGTTGCCGCCGTCGTTCAAGCTGCGCAGCCTGGACGAGAAGCACGTCCTCAAGCGCGTCGGGCGCGGTGCGGTGCCCGACGACATCCTGGCTCGCAAGAAGCAGCCGTACCGCGCCCCCGACGCCATCTGCTTCACCGGCGCCGACGCGCCGGCGTACGTGGGCGATCTCTTGGCCGCGGACGCCGTGGCCGCATCGGGGGTGTTCGAACCTGCCGCCGTCCACGCCTTGCTGGTCAAGTTGCGGGCCGCGGCTGCCGACAACCGCAACGCTCCGTCGAACGCGGACAACATGGCCTTCGTCGGCATACTCTCCACACAACTGATGTTCCACGAGCTCATCGCCGCTGCCCCGGTGCCTCCGGGCCCGCGCCGCAGTTCTCCGTGGACGTCGATCTCACCGCACCCACCTCAGGACCCACGCATGGACGCTGACGCACTCCGAGTGGAGCTTCGCTCCTTCATCGCCACGAACTTCCTGTTCACCGACGTCACCGCGGTGGAAGACGGCGCGTCCTTGCTCACCAGCGGGGTCATCGACTCCACCGGGGCGATGGAACTGATCTCCCACCTCGAAGGGCTGCTCGGCACCGCCTTCCCCGACGGCGCGCTCGTGGCCGACAACTTCGACTCGGTCGACCGGATGATCGCCTTCGCTGCGCCGTATCTGCAATGACCCCCAGGCTGGCTCTCGATCAGCTGCACCGCGCGGCGCTGGTTCGTGGCGACGCCGAAGCACTCACGGCCGAAGGGGCACGCCTCACCTTCGGCGAACTGGCCGCCGAGGCGGACCGCACCGCCGCTCTCCTCGCGTCGTTGGGTGTCATTGCCGGCGACAGGGTCGTCGTGGTGCTGCCGAACTCCGCCGCCGCGATCACCACCTTGTTCGGGGTCTGGCGGGCCGGGGGTTGCGTGGTGATGGGCGACGCCGACAGCGCCCCGTCCAACCTGCGGTACCGGATCACCCACTCGGGCGCGCTCGTGGTGGTCACCACGTCCACCAAGCTGCCCGTCGCCCGGGCCGCGCTGGAGGGTCTGGAGGACGTCCATGTCGTGGTGGTCGATGCCACGACTGCCACCCTGAACGCCACCGAGCATCTGCTGGCCGACGCTCCTCCGGCGCCCGCGTGGCAGGTGCCGGTCGTCGATCGCCATGCTCCGGCGGCGATCATCTACACGTCCGGCAGCACGGGCCCGCCGAAGGGTGTCACCCACAGCCACCACTCCATCGCCGTCGTGGTGCAGGCCGTGGGCGACTACCTGCACCACACCTCCGACGACGTCGTGCTGTGCGTGCTGCAGTTGGCCTTCGGCTACGGCCTGTTGCAGGTGCTGGTGACGTTCGACCACGGGGGCCGGCTGGTGCTGCGCCGCGGCCCCGGCCTGCCCTACGACCTGGTGCGCACGATCGCGACGGAGGGCGTCACGGGGCTGGCCGGTGTTCCCACACTGTTCGCCATGCTCCGCGATCTCGACCCCGCTTCCTTCGCCGGGTGCAGCCGTTGGCGCTACCTCACGTGCGCCGCGGCAGCCCTGCCCGCCACGCTCGCCCTGCAGGTGGCCGATGCCCTGCCCTTCACCGACGTCATCCCGATGCACGGCCAGACGGAATGCTTCCGCACCACCTATCTGCCGGCGGACGAATTGCGTGCGCACCCGGCATCCGTCGGCCGGGGCATGCCCGGCGTGGAACTGTGGCTGGAGGACGGCGAGGGCAACCGCCTGCCCAACGGCAGCCAGGGCGAACTGATCGTCCGCGGCGAGAACGTGATGCTCGGCTACTGGAACGACCCCGCCGCCACGGCGAAGGTGCTCCGCCCCGGCCGCACCCCACACGAACGCGTGCTGCGCACCGGCGACCTGTTCCGCACGGACGACGACGGCCGGCTGTACTTCGTGTCGCGCACCGACGACATCATCAAGTCCCGCGGCGAGAAGATCAGCCCCAACGAGATCGAGCAGGTGCTGTCCAGCCTGCCCGGCGTGTTCGAGTGCCGCGTGCTCGGTGTGCCCGACGACGTGCAAGGGCAGGCCGTGCGTGCCGAGATCGTGGTGCGCGAAGGGCACGAACTCACCGAGGTCGACGTGCGCCGGACGCTGAAGGCCGCGCTGGAGCCGTACAAGATGCCCCGCGACGTGGTGTTCGTGGATGCCCTGCCGAAGTCCACCAGCGGCAAGGTCACCCGCCGCTGACCTTCGGCCTCACGGGTCAGAACACGTCGCCCTGCATGCGTGTCCACCACTCGCCCACCAGGCGGCTCATCGACACGTCACCGGCGGCGAGACGGGTGGCGGCCGCAGCCGCCTCGGGGGAGCGTCCGGGCAGCACGGTGACGAACTCGTTGCGCTGCACATACGTGCTGGCCCGTGCCCCCAGGGCCACCATCAGCCGTGGGTCCGCCTGACCCACCAGTGCTGCCGAGCCGTGCGCCGCAGCGTCCAGCGCCAGCGCGTCCAGCACATCGGCGTGCGCGCCGTCCCGCGCCTGCAGCAGCACCACCTGGCCCAGCCCTGCCTCGTTCGGGTAGTAGGCGGCAACGCCGGAGGTCCGGCCGTCGCCGTCGGCGAACCGCACCAGCCGCAGCGGCCCGAACTGCTGTTTCTGCCGGCACATGTCGATCAGCCACTGGAAACCCACCGCGTCCACGTCCGGGTGGGCGTAGCCGCGATCGCCGACAGCAGCGGAGAACTCCTGGATCGCGGCCGGGGCCACCTCGTGCACGGTCAGCGCCGGCGCCGCGGGCAGCAGACGGCCGCGCCCCAACCGGTCAACCGGCCACACGACGGCGCGGCCGAGCGCGGCAAGGACGCGACTGGACGTGGCGCGGCGGACGCCCGCGAGGCCCAGCGCGCCGGCGCGCAACGGCAGCACCCACCGCATCGACGGAAACCGACCGACACGCCCACCGAGGCTGGCCCACAGGCGCAGGGCGTGCTCGTTGGCGGTGTCGGTGAACGCGAGGTCCTGTGGGCCGGCGAAGTAGCGGCGCAGCAACCGGGCCGCCACCATCGGGTCATGGACCTCGGGGTCCACCATGAGGTTGCCGCCCACGGCGACACGAAACGTCACACCATCCACGCGCACGGGTAGCGGCACGACACCGATGAACCCCATGATCCCGTCGGCGCCCTCCGCCACCAGCGACGGCAGGGCGTCGTCCGCCCACGGATTGGCGAAATAGAGCCGCTGGAAGTAGTCCGTCGCAGCCGGCACCGAGTGCGACGAGCCCTTGCGGAACGCACGCAGGAACAGCCGGACCACGTGCTCCAGATCGTCCGTGCGGCACGGGCGTATGTCGGCCATCGCTGCTCCTGTGGGTCGGCTGGCGAGTGTAACGGTGCTGCTCAATCCGATGCAGCGACGGGACCCGAGCCGTCCGTGTGCGACATCACCTGTGGCGCCACCGTCATGGTGGACAGGGTGACACCCACCAATGCCATCGCCAGGGCCCAGGCGCCCACGCAGCCCAACGATTCCTCGAGGACCGCTGCGGCATCATGCCCGTCGTTGCCGCTGAGGTCCAGCAGCTCGCCCATGGCCAACAGCACAAGGCCGACCACCAGCAGCCACCGGCCATGAACGCGTCGCAGGAGGGGCCGGAGGCGAACGAGGAGCCACGCCAGCAGCGCCCAGTAGATCAGCCGGGCCACCACGTCACCGGCGGGTACCTGATTGTGCAACCGCAGCACATTGTCGGCGGCGAGGACCACGAACAGCAGGGCGTTGACGAACCACGGCGCAAGGCCGGTGCCGAGGCCCAGCACCACGCTGAGGACGGCGACGGCGATCAACGCCATCGACGTGACGGCGGTGACGATGCCCGGGTGGCCGATGTCGAACACCTCGTAGAAGTAGGCGGTGCCGTCACCGGTGCGCTCCGTGCCCAGATGCCATGCGGCAGCACAGAGCGCCATGGCCGCCCCCAGGACCACCCCCGAGAGCACTCGGTGGGCGGTCACGGCGGAGGCTCGGCTCATGCGCTACCGGTGCGGTGTGGCATTGCGCCGTCCTCGTACTCGCCGTCGTCCTCGTACTCGCCGTCGGCGTAGTCGTCGTACTCGTCGTCGGCGTAGTCCTGGTCGTCGTAGTGCGAGTCGTCGGCGAGGTAGTCCCCATCGTCGTAGTCGTCCGCTGCGTCACCCTGGACCGCGAGCGCGCGTCGCGACCGCACGAAGCGGGAGTCCGCCAGCAGGCCGGCGCCGACCGTGAGCACCACACCAAGGCCGAGCACGAGGATCAGCGCCCGCATCGTGCCGCTGAACACCGTGGTGGCCTTGTCCGGCGTGACGATGGTCTCGACCCGGATCCAGTAGCTCGGATCCGTGCCCTGCGCGGTCTGCAGGGAGGTGAGCTGCCGCTCGAGCTCGGCGATCACCAGATTGGCGTTGGTGATGGCGGCGCTGCCCGACGGGCCCTCACCAGCGACATCGATGATCGGGCCGCGGTAGAAGTCGCGGTTGGCGGCGATTTCGAAGGTGCCGTCCAGCCCCTGGGCCTTGAGCTGCTGCTGCACCGGCTCGCTGTCCAGCACCTTCACCAGGATGTCGACGATCACGGAAAGGTCACCGAACCGGCTGTAGGGGTTCTGGTACTCCGGGGGGATCGTGGGGTTCTCGGCATTGACCTCTGGCAGCGCAGGTGGGTTCAGCAGCACCACTGCGGCCGACGCTCGGTACACGGGAGGTTGGACGATCAGTACGCCCACGCACGCCAGCAAGGACACGATGGCCATCGGGATGACGACCCGACGTTGCCGCCACAGCAACCGGAGAAGGGATGCGATGCTCACCGTACGTTCCACTTCCGCGGGAACCCGACCGTCCCGCCATTGAGGGTCGAAGTCTAGTCCGGCCCGTCCGCTGCGCCCGCAGCCTGCGTGCACGCGAACTGGGTCGACGCGCAATAGCCTCGGCGATGGTGGGTTCGCTGGCGACAACTCGTGCCGGAGCACGCGCCCGCGCCCTGCTGCGACGCCCACTTGAGCTGTTGGTCATCGGCATCGTCCTGCTCATCGGGGCCGTCACCGTGGTCACCCGCGACGTCACGTATGCGGCCACCTCCAGCGTGCTGTTCGTGGACTCACCCACCGTGGAGCAGTACGCCGCCGCCACCCAGCTGGACGTGGACCCGTCCAGCGAGAGTCCGCTGGCCCGCTTCCATGATCCCACCGTGGTCGCCGATGTCTTCGTGCGGCTCTACCGCAGCCAGGAGAAGTTGCAGCAGCTCACGGCCGACGGGATGGCCGGCAGGTTGATCATCACCACTCGCCGCACGGTCGTCAGCCCCACGCCCGACCACGGGCCGGTCTTCGAGATGACCGTGGTGGCCGACACGCCCGAGCTCGCCCGGTCGTCCAGCCATGTCGTGCTCGACGACGTGTTCGCCGAGGTGCAGCGGCAGCAGGCCGCCTACGACCCCGAACTGTCGGTGCGCGCCGCACTGATCGCCGAACCGGACCTCGGCCGCCCGATCGGCGGCAGCCGGGCCCGCAGCACCGTCGGCTTCACCCTGCTGGCCCTGCTGTTGGGCCTGGCCGTGCGCCAGACACGGCTGTGGGTGAAGAATCTTGCGGATATCCACACAATCGGATGACGATCTCCCTAAGATTGTTGCGATTTCATGTCAGAACGCAACCGTTGGGTGACCCATCCGGGGCGGACAGCCGATGTAACAGCATCGGTGGTCACCACCAACGGAACGCCACACCGTGAAGGAGCCTTCATGCGTGCCCATCTCCGCCCCCTCCTGATCGCTGCGCTCAGCGCCACACTCGTCACCGGCGGGTTCGTCGCCGGCAGCCCCGCACCGGCCGGCGCCTCGGTCAGCCCCGGCAGCGTCACCGAGCTCCAGATCACCGGCCAGAACGGTGTGCCGTCCAACGCCACCGCGGCGATGCTCAACCTCACGGCGCTGCGTGGCGTGAGCCGCGGCTGGCTGACGCTCTACCCGTGCGGCGAAGCCATTCCCCTGGCGTCCAATCTGAACTTCGAACCCGACGAGCCGGCCCGCACCAACGCGGCCATCAGCCGCATCGGCAGTGGTGGCAAGGTGTGCGTCTACTCCTCCACTCGGGTGGAACTGGTGGTCGACCTCACCGGCTACACCCTGTCCAGCAGCGGGATGAACGCCATCACGCCCAGCCGGCTGGTGGACACCCGCGACGGTTCGGGCGGGTTGTCCCGCATGCCGTCCAGCAGCACCGTGACCGTGCAGGTGGCGGGAGCCGGCGGCGTGCCCGGTTCGGCCACCAGCGCCGCCCTCAACGTCACTGCCACCGCAGCGTCGGGCTCGGGCGCGTTCACGGTCTACCCGTGCGATGCGCCCCGGCCCGCCAATGCGCAGGTGGCGTTCTCCGCCAACCGCCCGGTGCCCAACCTGGTGGTCACCGCCCTGTCCGCGCAGGGCACCGTGTGCGTGCACACCACCAAGGCCACCGAGTTGATCATCGACGTCGACGGGTGGATGGACGGCGGAGCCGGGTTCACCCACGCCGCCAACACCCGCCTGCTGAACACCACGATCGGCGGCGGCACCACCCAGGTGATCGACCCGGGCGCAGCGGGCAGCGGCAAGGGCTCGCTGGTGCTGACACTCACCTCGGGCAGCCCGTCCACCCGCGGCTACCTCACGGTGTTCCCGTGCGGCACGTCGATGCCGCTGTCGTCCAACGGCAACCCGGTCCCTGGCTTCACCACCACCAACAGCATGGTGGCCAAGCCGGGCGCCGACGGCACCGTCTGTGTGTTCTCGTCGGTCTCCGTCGCGCTCTCGGTGGATCTCGCCGGCACCTTCCCCGTGGGCGGCATGCGCCCGATCGTGCCCGTGCGCCTGTACGACTCGCGCGAGATCTTCCCCACCCCGCAGACCGCCGGCGTGCCGAGCGGCACCTCGCTGCGCTCGTGGCCCTGGGCGCTGCGCACGTCCGCCGCGTCGGGGGTTCCCACGGAGTACCGCAACGGCCTGGCGTGCCAGGTGTTCGACGGCTACCTCGTGTCGCTCAGCGGCTCCCAGACGCTGGCGGTGGACACCACCTGCGCGATCTTCCGCAACAGCCGCTTCCTCACCACGGGCGATACCCAGGCGATGATCATCGGCAACCGTTCCGCCTCGTTCATCGAGGTGTGGCGCAGCGACTTCGACGGTGGCCCGAACCATGTCCGCGGTGTGCAGAGCGACTACGCCACGATGGCCATCCTGGAGAGCGAGTTCTACCGCTTCGGCAATGCCGCGGTGGAGATGAACAACCGCGACCAGACCGCAACGCTCACGGTCGAGGACTGCTACATGTACCAGGGCAAGGGTTGGCCGCGGCCGCAACATGCCGATGGTGTGCAGATGAGCGCAGGCGGCGGGATCTTCGTGCGCAACAACACCATCCTCATGGAACTGTTCGGTGGCGCAAACGGCGACTACAGCTATGTCAGCAACTCGGCGGTGGGCATCGGCACGTCGCTCGGCCGGATCGGCACCGTGGTCATCGATCACAATCGGCTCGCCGGCGGTGGTTACGTGGTGTACGTGGAGGAGAAGTCGTACTCCTTCACCGGGTCGATCACGATCACCAACAACGACTTCGACCTGATGTTCTCGCCGAACTCCGGCATCTGGGGCCCGCTGTTCCCCAACTCCGTGCCCTCCGGCGTGGAGTGGTCGGGCAACTCGTACGACCTCATCTACCCCATCAGCCTGCAGTACGCCCTGTCGCTCTGACCACGTACGATCGGCGGATGCCCTCCGCCACGGTGCTCTCCGCCGCGCTCGCCGGCGCGCTGCTGGCAGGCGCGGCGGTCACCGGCTGCTCCACGAGTGAACCCCCGCCGGTCACGCTGACGGCCGAGGTGCCGATGGCCGACGCCCCGAACCCCGAACCCGGCTTTCCATCGGCCACCAGCGCCGGTGTGCCGGCAGGGACGGTGCTCACGCTGTGGCGCGGCGGCGACCGCCTGGGTGGGGGCGACTCGCACGCCTCCGGCACCACCACGGTCGACGGGCGGACCTGCGACGTGTACGACGGCTTCCGCTTCGAGCTGGAGGGCGACCGCCAACTCCGCGTGACCGGGTCGTGCGTGGTGGTCCGCAATTCATGGCTCTCCACCACCGGCGACGTCAGCGCCCTGCTGACCCAGACGGAGGACAACGGGCTGCTCGTCGTGGAGTCCAGCACGTTCGACGGGGGACCCTCCCACGTGCGCGGCGTGCAGGGCGACTTCGCCGATCTGCGGGTCAGCGACAGCGCGTTCTTCCGGTTCGGCAACGCGGCGATCGAGATGAACGACCGCAGTGCCACCGCCACCCTCACCGTCGAGGGCTGCTACCTGTACGAGACCACCGGCTGGCCGCGCGATCAGCACGTGGACGGTGTGCAGATGGACGCCGGCGGCCGCCTGGTGGTGCGCGGCACGACGATCCTCGTCACGCCGTTCGGCGACCCGGGCGGCGCCGTCGATTACGACTACGTCAGCAACTCCGCGATCGGCGTAGGGGCCACGCTCGGCGACATCGGCACGGTGCTGCTGGAGGGCAACCTGCTGGCCGGCGGCGGCCGGCTGATCTACCTGCAGCAGAAAGACTTCCGCTTCACGGGAACCGTCGAAGTTCGCGACAACGTGTTCGATCAGCGCTACTTCCCCGCCGGGGCGATCTGGGGGCCGCTGCACCCCGAGGGCCTGCCGGCAGGGCTGGTGTGGGAGGGCAACCGTCTCGGCGACGGCACTGCGGTGGACCTGCAGACGGCACTGGACCTCAGCCCCTGAGCCACCCTGTCCGGGCCGGCCGAGGACCTTCGGCCCTATCACGTCACGGCTCTTGTGCCCCTTGAGCGAAGTTTGACTCGGAGGGCGCTCGCGGGCTGCCGATGAACGTGCATGTTCGCACATCCGCTCGACATCTCCACCCGGCGGAACGCCCCGCCGAACCAGCGCTTCCGCCGCCGGGCCTTGAAGGTGCTCTCGATGTCGCTGATGTTGCCTGCCTTCCTCCTGCCGCGCGGTTGCCAGCAGCCGGACCTGAGCTCGTCGAAGTACGTCCCCTCGGTGCAGACCGTGACGTCGACCTCCGTGTCCGTGACCTGGCCCGCCAGCCGGGGCGCCACCTCCTACCAGGTTGGCGTGGTGGACAGTGTCAGCGGCCGCGAGGCCATCACCAAGACCTACACCCCGTCCGCAGTACTGACGGAGCTGCCGGCCGGCGCCACGATCACCATCCGGGTCCGCGCCGTCGCCCGCCGCAGCTTCATGCGCTGGTCGCGGTCCGTCTCGGTGCAACTGGACGCCCCTGTCGTTGCGGCGCCGACCACCGCGGCACCCACCACCGCACCGCCCACCACGGCGGCACCCACGACGCCCCGCCGACCACCGCCGCACCGACCACCGCACCGCCCACCACGGCGGCACCCACGACGGCCCGCCCACCACCGCCGCACCGACCACCGCACCGCCCACCACCGCAGCGCCCACGACGGCCCCGCCCACCACCGCCGCACCGACCACGACGCCGACCACCGCTCCCCCGACCACGGCGGCCCCGGCGTCCGGCGCGTTCCCCACGGCGGACACCGCCGGTGTGCCGGCCGGCACCTCGCTGGTCGCCTGGACCGGCTCGCTGCGCACCTCGGCAGTCACCCCCACCTCGACCACCACCCGCAACGGCATGTCGTGCCGGGTCTACGACCGGTACGCCGTCACGATCACGACGACGACCACGCTGTACATCGACTCCCCGTGCGTGGTCTTCACCAGGTCGCGGTTCACCACCAGCGCTGACTGGTTCACGATCATCCAGGCGTCGTCCGACATGCAGTACCTCGAGGTCAGCGACTCCGACTTCGACGGCGGCCCGTACCACGTGCGTGGCATCCTGGCCGACTACGGCAGCGTCACCGTGCTGCGCTCCGAGTTCACCCGCTTCGGCAACGCCGGCGTGGAGGTCACCGACCGCAGCGCCACCCGCACGATGACCGTCACCGACAGCTACTTCTACGAGCCCGGCGGCTGGCCCCGCGACCAGCACGTCGACGGCATCCAGATGAACGCCGGCGGCGCCGCGGTCATCCGCAACAACACCATCCTGGTCTCCCAGTACGGCGCCACGATCGGCGACACCAGCTATGTCTCCACCTCCGCCATCGGCATCGGTACGGCGCTGGGCAGCATCGGCTCGGTGACGATCGACCACAACCTGCTCGGCGGCGGCGGCTTCGTGATCTATGTGCAGAACAAGTCCTACACGTGGACCGGCGCCACCACCATCACGGGCAACGTGTTCGACCGCCGCTTCGGGCCGGAGAGCGGGATCTGGGGTCCGCTGTACCCCAGCCAGCTGCCGCCGAACCTGGTGTGGAGCGGGAACTACTGGGACTCCGCCAGCGAGTGCAGCCTGATCCAGGCGCTCGCCTGAGGGCCAGCGCCGCTCACTCTGCCGGCGTGATCGCTAAAGTCGCCGTGTGACGATCGAGGCGACCACCCCGTCGATCCAGATCGCACCGGCGAAGCCCAAGCGGTCCACCTCGCTCCTCCTCCTCCAGATCTACGTCTGGCTGATGGCGGGGCTGCCCGCCCGGCTCGTCATCGGATCCATCGGTTCCTTCGGCTCCCCCGCTTCGCTCGCCGGGCTGCTGACCTTCGGCCTGTGGGCGGTGTCCGCCGGTAAGGAAGGCACGCTGCCCCGGGTGGTGTGGCCCGTGCGATTCGGCCTGCTCGCCCTGTGGATCCCCACACTGCTGAGCTACGCGATCATGCACCTCCACTCCAACCCGGCCGACGAGGTGAACGGGGCGGACCGGGCGCTGCTGTTCTTGATCGTGTGGTCCGGTGCCGCCCTGCTCACCGCTGAGGGCCTGGCCGGGCTGGACGAGCTGCTCCGCCTGTTGCGGACGCTGGCGGTCGCCGCCGCGTACGTGTCCACCGTCGCCATCGCCCAGGCGCGGTTCGGTTTCGACTTCACGCTCTGGCTGGCGAAGATCCCGGGCCTCACGGTGTCCGGCGAACTGCAGTCCGTGCTCGACCGCTCCGGCTTCAGCCGGCCCGCCGGCACCGCCACCCATCCCATCGAACTCGGGTGCGTACTCGCGATCGTGCTCGGCCTCACGCTGGTGCTGGCCGTGTTCGACCACGGGTGGAAGCCCCGCACCCGCTGGATCACGCTGGCCGTCATCGGCCTCGGCATCCCACTGGCGCTGTCGCGCGCCGGCATCCTCAGCGCCGCGATCGTCCTGGTGTTCTGGCTGGCCGGTGCCAGCCGCAAGCATGTCATCCGCACGCTCGGCGCCTCGGTCGGGTTCGTCGTCCTGCTGTTCCTCACCACACCGGGCCTGCTGGGCACGCTGCGGAACTGGTTCGCCGGTTGGAGCACGGACCAGAGCATCTCCACGCGCACCGACGACTACCCCGCGGTCGCGTACTACATCCGCCGCTCACCCATCGTCGGGCGAGGGCCCTCCACGTTCCTGCCCAAGTTCCGCATCCTCGACAACCAGTGGCTGCTGCAGATCATCGAGGTCGGCATCATCGGGGCGATCGGCTTCGCGGTCTACCTCCTGCTGCCCGGCTTTCTCGGCCGCTCGGCGAGGCATCGCCGGAAGGACGACCTCTGGCGCTCGATGGGGCAGGCGCTGGCCGGCTCCAGCATGGTGGCCGTGGTGGCGTCGGCCAGCTTCGACTCGTTCACGTTCCCCATGTTCCCCGGCCTGTGGGCAGTGGTGCTCGGCGCCGCCGGGCTGCTGTGGCGGGATTCCATCGCGCCAGCGGCCCGGCAACGCCCCAGCCACGTGGCCACGGAATGACGATGACGCCCGACGATCCGCCCGCCGCCGAACCATCCGCCGCCGAACCCGCACCCCAGCCTGGGCACCGCGCCAGCGGCGACATCGCCACCCGCGCCCAGACGGCCCTGAAGTGGAGCCTGGTGTCCCAGGTCGTGGCCCGCGGCGGCGCCTTCGCCATCGGGCTGATCCTGGCCCGTCTGCTGGTGCCCGAGGAGTACGGCACGTACACGGTGGCGCTCGGCCTGTTCACCATCCTGCTCACGGTGGACGACCTCGGCCTGCGCCAGGGGCTGGTGCGCCATGTGGGCGACACCGTGGCCGCCGACCGCACGGCCGCCACCATCGCCTCGATCACCGGCATCGCCAGCTACGCCATCGCCTTCATCGCCGCGCCGCTCGTGGCGGACATCACGAACACCCCGGACGTCACGGCCATCGTGCGGGTGCTGTGTCTCGGCCTGCTGATCGACACGATCTTCCACATCGTGCCCAGCGCTGCACTGCAACGCACGTTCCGCCAGGACCTGTTCGCCATCACCGAGCTCGGCGGGCTGGCCATCGACTTCGCCATCACCATCGTGCTGGCCAAGCAGGGCCACGGCGCCTGGTCGCTGGTGTGGGGCTCGCTGGCCGGCCAGGTCGTTCGCGCCGTCCTCTCCATCGTGCTCACTCGAACCCGGCCGACCTGGGGGTACCAGCGCGAGGTCGCCCGCGAGTTGCTGGCCGTGTCCGCGCCGTTCGCGCTGGCATCACTGGTGGGTGCTGCGCTGCTGAACATCGACTACCTGATCGTCGGCCACATCCTCGGCCCGGCCGCCGTCGGCGCCTACCTCATCGCCTTCAACGTCTCCAGCTGGCCGATCTCCCTGGTGGGCACGGCCGTTCGGGCGGTCGCCGTACCCGGCTTCGCCCAGCTCCGCGCCGGGGGCGGCGAGGTGGCCCAGGCGTTCTGCCGCGGGCAGGTGCTGCTGGCCGCCGCAGGTCTGCCGTTCGCCGTCCTGCTCACCACCGCACCGGAGACCGTCATCACCGGGTTGTACGGCGCGGAGTGGGCGGCGGGTGCCGACGCGCTGCGCCTGATGGGCGGGCTGGCCATCGTGCGGCTGCTCGGCGGGCTGGTGGAGGATCTCCTGCTCGCCGTCGGGCACTCGCGCTGGATCCTCTGGAAGAACGTCGCCTGGATCGTCGCACTCGGCCCGGCGCTGTGGATCGGCGCCAGCACACACGACCTGGCCGGCGTGGGCCTGGCCCAGTCGCTGGTCGCGTGCGTGGTGGTCGCCCCGATCACGGTCGTGATGGTGCGGCGTGTCGGTGCGTTCCGCGGCTCGCAGCTGCGCACCATCCCGCTGCTGCTGCCCGGCGCAGTCGCTGCCGGCGTGGCCGGGGTCCTGCTGGGCCGGGCGCTGGATCTCCACCCGCTGCTCACCGCCACATTGGTGGGCGTGCTGGAGTTGGCGGTCTACGCCGCGTCGCTGGTACCGCTGCGCAGCACCCTGCGAGCTCAGGCGTCAGCCTGATCGCTCGGCGTCGCGCCGCGCCGAACCGGCGGCCCGTCGTCGCAGGCGCTGCTTCAGCGCCTGCACGCGCTCCTCGCCGAGGCGCTGCCGTACGGTGGTGACCGCCCACGAGGCTCCCCGCTGCACCGCTGCGACGGCCTTCCACCGCAGGCGGGGTGCGAACACGGTGACGTCGGCGGTCATCCACTCGTGGCTCGCCCAGTCCCGCTTGTAGCGGGCCTCACCGAGGCCGAACCCGACCGTGGTGACCTGCGGATCGGCGCACGCGTCCTCCACCACATGGCTGAGCAGACCGGCGCCGGGCGCGGCGTCGGCGAACTGCTCGGCGAACGCCGTCTCGTAGAGCGTCCACCGGTCGCCGAACGCGAACGCCGTCCAGAAGACCGCGGGCACTCCGTCCACAGCGGCTACCCAGGCGCGGAACCAGCCCTCCTTCAGCCCAGCCCGCACGAGTTCCTCGTGCAGCGCGTCGCGCTCGAAACCAACGCCCATGCCGCGCTGGTAGCCGGTGGCGACGATGGCTTCCATCTGGCCCAGCAGCACCTCGGGGTCGTCGGCATCGGCCGGCCAGCGGGTGATGACCCGGCGCTCGCCGAGCTGATCGAACTTGCGGCGCGACCGCCGGATGCCTTCCCTCGAACGACGGTCGCGGCTGGCCACCAGTTCGTCGTACGGGCAGTCCACCGCGACTTCGAGGTGCACCACAGGGTCCTCCCGCTGGACGGTCCTGCCGGCGGCGCCGCGCTGCACCGCGGCCTCCTCCACGGACCCGACGCGGAGGCACTGGAACTGGACGGCATCCACCTCGCCGGCCGCCAGCAGCCCGAGCGCCTGCTGCACGCACCATTCGGGGTCGTCGCCGACGATCCCGTCGTCCACCACCGCCGCAATGCGGGCCCGGAAGGAACCGAACGAGCGGAACGCCACGCGCACGCCGATCCGCCGCTGCTCCAGCCGGGCGCACAGCGCCGACCGCCCGGACGGTGACACGCAGACGTACGGGGCCTCCACGTCCGCCCTGGCCCGCACCACCGCGGCCAGCAGCGGCGCCTGGGAATCCACCGAGCGGCGGGGCAGGGCGTGGAACGAGGGGTCCAGCGCCTGCAACTCCTCCACCGACCGTGCCCGCGCCCCCACGGCCACGGAGTCTACGAGCGGCCGCTCACCCGGTGCCCGCCGCCGGGGTCCACTCATCACGCCGCCCTCGTTCGTCCGCGCATGTCAGCGGCGCTCGGTGGCGCCGTACTCCTTCAGGCCACCACGCAGGCCGAGCAGCGCTTTCAGTTGCACCATCAGCTTCCACCCGACGTAGAACGGCGCCACGGCGAGGGCCAGCAGCACCCGCCAGCCCACGCGGGCCTGCACCGCAGCGACGGTGAACGCCAGCCCCAGCAGGCCGACGGCCCCGACACCCACCCAGACCACCGGCCACGCGCCGGCCAGCAGGGCCAGCAGCGTGCCGAGCACGGTGAGGCCCGCCGCGGTGGCGAACGGCGGCGAGATGAGGAACCAGGCGGCCTCCAGGCCCGCCCAGCTGCGGCAGCGCAGCATCTTGGGCACGAACTCGCGGGCGGCAGCCATGCGGCCGGCCTCGTAGCGTTGCTTCTGGGTGGAGGCGATCTTCCACGAATCGGCGTTGGCCGACCTCAGACGAGCGCGCTCCACATGGCGGGTGCGCACGCCCTCCTGCACGAGGTCCAGCGAGACCTGGAGGTCCTCCGAAGCCTTGGCCCGGAAGTCCAGCCGCTCCAGCACGTCGCGGCGCAGCACCATGCCGGTGCCCCGCAGGCGGACCGGCGCGTGCAGCACCTCGCGCCCGCGCGGCAGCGTCACGCCCTGGATGGCGAACGAGGCCAGCGCCGCCTGGTCCACCATCCGCGAGCCGCGGGCGGCCTCGCTGCGGGCCTGCAGTGCCACCGCACCGGCGCCGAGCGCCCGCTCGCACTCGGCGAAGAAGCCGGGCTCGATCACGGAGTCCGCGTCCACCATCACCATGGCGTCCCACTCCATCTCCGCGGAGCGGCGGATGGCGGCCTGGCGAGCGGGCGCGCGGCCCGGCTCCTCGCCGTCCACCCGGGTCAGGACCACCGCGCCGTGAGCGCGGGCGATCTCCCCCGTGCGGTCCTTGCTGCGGTCGTCCACCACCAACACCTGGTCGCCCTCACGCCGGTCGGCGTTGATGGCCTCCAGCGTGCGGCCGAGCAGCAACTCCTCGTTGTGGGCAGGGATGACCACCAGGAACCGGACTCGCGGCGCCGCGCCCTTCCACTTCGGGACGCGGTAGGCCATCGAGGCGATGGCCATCAGCCCCAGGTGGAGTGCAGTGACCAGGCCGGGGGCCAGGACGACGACCGCTAGCGCGGCAACAACGAGGTGGAACACGAGATCTCCGGCGGTCGGCGCGAGGGGAACAGGAGGGCGAGCGCGGCGGTACGGGCGGCGCGGTTGCCCCCGAGGCCGCGCGTGAACTCGTTCAGGAACTCGGCGGTCCAGAACAGGAACGAGCGCACGACGTCGTGGCGGCGGCGGTACAGGCGCACCTTGTTGACCACCATCATGCTGCGCAGGCGCGGATTGCGGACACCCCCTCCGCCTTCGTGGAAGGCGACCGCATCCGGCTGGTAGCGGACCACGAAGCCCATGCGCCGCGCCCGCTGGCAGTAGTCCGTCTCCTCCGAGTAGAGGAAGAACGATTCGTCCCACTCCCCCACGGCGTCGATGCACTCGCGGGTGACCAGCAGCATCGCCCCGACGCCCCAGTCGATGTTGCACTGATGGAGGTAGGCCTGCTCGTCGGCCACGAACTCGGACAGCGCCGGCCACCGTCGGGCATACCGCCCGCCGAGCAGGCTGGTGCCGAACGCCCGGAGCAGGGAGGGATCACGCCGCTGGTTGAGGCCCAGCGTGCCGTCGTAGGACCGCGACTGCGGTGCGACGATGCCCACACGCGGGTCCTCGAGCGTGTCGAACAGGGCGCTGATCGACCCCGGTGCCAGCTTCATGTCCGGGTTGAGGATCAGCACCGCCCGCGTGTCGGTGAGACGGCGCAGACCGGCGTTGATGCCGGCCGAGTAGCCGAGGTTGCCGCCCATCCGAACGACGTCGATGCCCGCTGCCTCCAGCAGGGCGACGGAGTTGTCCGTGGAGGCGTTGTCCGCCACCACGATCCGGTGGCTGATCCCGGCCAGCGCCTGGCGAAGGGTGAGGAGCAGGTCCGGGATGTGGTCGGCGCTGTTGTACGTGACGATGGCGACGCCGACCTGGACCCGGGCATCGAGCGGCTGCCCAGCGCTGCCGATCCCGGCGATGAGCGGGTTCGGATCGGGGACGGGGGTGGTGGTGTGCATCGGACGCCTCAGGCGAACATCACGTCGGTGGCGTTGCCGTCGGTGCCGGGCAGCGACGGTGGGATCCACGTGGGGTTGGGCGGTGGCTGGCGAAGCAGGGCGACGATCCGCTCGGCAGCCTTGCCGTCCCAGAAGGGGATGTCGGCAGGAGCGGCCTCGCCGCGGTCCAGCGCATCGGCGATGGCAGCCGACATCCGGCCGAGGTCGAACCCGACCAGGGTGTTGGTGCCGCGCGTGACGGTCACGGGCCGCTCGGTGTTCTCCCGCACGGTGACGCACCAGGTGCCGAGCAGGCTGGTTTCCTCCTGCACGCCGCCCGAGTCGGTGACCACGACGGCGGCGTGCTCCTGCATGGCCAGGAAGTCCAGGTAGTCCAGCGGTTCCACGAGGTGCAGTCCGTTCACGTGCAATCCGTTGCGCTCGATGTTGGCGCGGGTGCGCGGGTGCACGGGGAACACGAACGGCAGCCGGTCGGCGAACCCGCCCAGCGCGTCCAGCATCTCGCCGAGGCGGGCAGGGTCGTCCACCAGCGCCGGGCGGTGCAGCGTGACCAGGCCGAAGCGCTCGGGCAGGCCGAGTGCCGTCCACGGCTGACGTCGGCGGGCGCGCTCGATGGCGTGGAACAGGCTGTCCGCCATGACGTTGCCGACCAGGTGGATCCGCGCCGGCTCGGCACCCTCGGCCAGCAGGTTGGCCACGGCGTCCTCCGAGGTGGCGAACAGCCAGGTGGCCAGGGCGTCGGTGACGGCCCGGTTCACTTCCTCCGGCATGGTCCGGTCGAACGACCGCAGCCCGGCCTCCACGTGGGCGACCGGGATGCCCAGCTTGGCGGCCACGATGGTGCAGGCCATCGTGGAGTTGACATCGCCCACGACGACCACGGCGTCCACCCCGGCGCCCTGCACCCACTCCTCGAACGCGGTCATCACCGCGGCGGTCTGCACCGCGTGGGAGCCGGAGCCGACGCCGAAGTTGACGTCTGCCTCGGGCAGGCCGAGCACCTCGAAGAAGCTGCCCGACATGGTGGCGTCGTAGTGCTGGCCGGTGTGCACCAGCAGCGCCTCCACCCCCTGGGCGGTGCAGGCGCGCAGGATGGGCGCGACCTTCATGAAGTTCGGCCGGGCGCCGGCGATGACGGCAAGGCGGGTCATCGCCGGTTCCTCCGCCACTCCTTGGCCGTCAGGATGATGAACTTGGTGTTGCCCACCAGGTATCGCTTCCACATCCGGCGAGGTTCCTGCACCAGCCGGTAGACCCACTCGCAGCCGATCCGCTGCACCCACACGGGCGCCCGCTTCACCTTGCCGGCCACGACGTCGAACGAGCCGCCCACGCCCATGGCGAACGGCACGCCCATGGCGGGCATGTGCTCGGCCAGCCAGAACTCCTTGCGCGGGCTGGGGATGGCGAGGAACACGAGGTCGGGGTGCGCCTCGCGTACCTGGGCGACGACGGCGTCGTCGTCCTCCCAGTAGCCATTGCGCCAGCCGGCGATGTTCAGCGCCGGGTACTGCTCGCGGAAGCGCCGGACCATCTCGTCGAGCACCTCGTCGCGGGCCCCGAGGAAGTACACGCTGCGGCCGTCGGCCGCCGAGCGCTTGACCAGTTCCACGAACAGGTCGATGCCGGCGACACGCTCGGGCAACGGGCGGCGCAGGATCCGGCTGGCCGTGACCACGGACTGGCCGTCCGCGTTGACCACTGGGCACGCGGCGATGACGGCGCGAAGCCGCTCGTCGTTGGCCATCATGACGACCTTGGACGCGTTCAGCACCACGTGCTGCACCGGGGTGCCGGCTTCCACCAGCTCCATGATCCGCTGCACGGTTTCGTCCATGGTGAGGGCGTCGACGTCCACGCCGAACAGTTCGACGCGCTTGGTGGCGAGCGTGCTCATCGCGACCGCCCCAGCAGCTCGACGTTGGCCTCCCTGCCGGCCCACGCCTCCATGACCCAGCCGAGGTGGTAGGGCCGGCACGTGGTGTTGACGACCGGCGAACCGAGCGTCAGCCGGCGGCGCAGCCCGGCGACACCGGCGAGCGTGTTGGCCCACAGCTCTGCCCGGTCCGCCCACCCGCCGCGCTTGATGGCGCGTGGGCGAAGCGGGCGTTGGCGTCGTAGAACTGGAAGCCCAGCTCGTTCTCGCCGAAGCACCACGGCAGCCCTTCCGCACCGGCCGCGGCGTACCGCTGCTCGCCCGTGGCCGCAGCCAACGAGAAGTAGGCCATCGGGGCCATGGCGTCCTGGTGCACGGAGTACACCTGGTAGGTCTCCACCACCCTGCCCTTCTCGGCATGGAACAGCCAGGGCCACCCGCAGTCCGCGCCGCGCAGCTCCACCAGCAGGTCGGCGAGCGCGGTGGCCTCGGCCAGCGCCTGCTGGTCGTTGGTGATGCGGGCCACGTCGGCCAGCGCCAACACGCTGTAGATCTGGGTGGCGAAGTTGGGCAGCAGCGCGCGGCCACGCCCGGTGCCGAGATGGTGGAAGAGGGGGCTCTTCGTCGCCCGGCGGGAGCGCAGTGTGCCGAGCAGGTCGGCCAGCAACCGCTCGGCGGGCAGCCCGGCCTCCACTGCAGCAGCGGCGCCGGTGACCAGCCAGCCGATCTCCATGCCCTCCAGCGGGCGAAGCTCGTCGGCGGTGACGCGCTCCAGGTCCGTCACCCACTCGGCGGCGCGGGCGTCGCCGAGGCGGGCGAGCACCCACAGCGCCAGGCCGCGATCGCCGATGGACAGCTGGGAGCGATCGGAGATCGCGGCGTTGACCTGCTCCAGTGCGGTGCGCGGCAGGTCCCGGTACCCGGCGGCTTCGGCGCGGGAGAAGCCAAGGGCAACCATCAGCGTGTACCGAGGCGAACGGCCACGGTTGACGGCCTCCGCCCATTCACGATCGAAGCAGTACACGCCGTCGTCGTGGCGGAGCGTCTCGGTGACGTCCGCGGAGAAGCGGATCAGCCCCGGAATGTCGGAGAGCGAGGGCGCCGTGGGGCGCCCGGCGTCGTGATCAGAGGCGCTGGACATTGGCCCCCCTCAGGCGGTTGCGGGTGTCGAAGATCTGGGTGGACCGGTCCAGCACGAGCGGCCAGTCGAACTCGTCATGATCGGTCAGCACCACCACCAGGTCGGCGGCGTCGAGTTCCTCGGCAGACAGCTCCACCCGCAGCCCGGAGCAGCGGGTGGCGGCAGACACGAGCGGATCGACGATGCGCAGGTCGGCGCCGAGCCCTGCCAGCAGCTCGGCCACCCGCATCGCCGGCGACTCGCGGGCGTCGCCGGAGTTCTTCTTGTAGGCCATGCCGAGCAGCAGCAGGCGCGAGCCCTTCACCGACCGGCTGCGCTCGTTGAGGATCATCTGGACGCGCCGCACCACATGGTCGGGCATGTGCTCGTTGATGTCGTTGGCCAACTCCACGAAGCGGAACGCATAGCCGAGCTGGCGGCGGACCTGCCAGGAGAGGTAGCTGGGGTCGATCGGCAGGCAGTGCCCGCCCACGCCGGGGCCGGGGGTGAACTTCTGGAAACCGAACGGCTTGGAGGCCGCGGCGTCGATGACTTCCCAGATGTCGATGCCCATCTCGTAGGAGAAGATGGCCAACTCGTTGATCAGGGCGATGTTGACGTGACGGTAGGTGTTCTCCAGCAGCTTGGCCATCTCGGCGACGGCCGGTGTGCTGACCGGCACCACCCGCTCCACCAGCGCCCCGTAGAACGCGGCGATCCGGCGGCCGGACTCCTCGTCGATGCCCGACACCACCTTGGGCGTGGTGGCGAAGGTGAACGTGGCATTGCCCGGGTCGATGCGCTCCGGGCTGAACCCTGCCTGGAAGTCCGTGCCGGCCTTCAGACCCGACACCTCCTCCAGCAGCGGCACCATCAGGTTCTCGGTGGTGCCCGGGTACGTGGTGGATTCCAGCACCACACAGTTGCCCGGCCGCAGCAGCGCGCCGAGCTCGCGGGTGGCGTCCTCCACGTAGGCCAGGTCGGGGGCGCCCTCGCGCAACGGAGTGGGCACGGCGATGACGGCGATGTCGAACCACCCCAGGTCGGCGATGGCGTTGGCCACCTCGAATCGGCCGGTGGCGAACGCCTCGCCGAGTTCGTCGTCGGAGATGTCCTCGACATAGCTCTCGCCGCGTTGCAGCGAGGCGAACCTGCGGGGGTCCACCTCGACACCGACGACGGCGTACCCGGCGGTCACGGTGGCAAGGGCGATGGGCAGGCCCACATACCCGAGGCCGATGATGGCGACCCGTTCGGGAGGGGCAGCGGCGGACGACGCAACGTCGTTCATGTGGTCACTTCCGTTGATGGTTGAGGGGGTTGAGGGGTGGACGTGACGGTGGGCCAGACGTGACGGCGGAGGTGTTCCTCCACCGCGGCGCGGCCGTTCGGCTCGAACATGCTGTGGTCCAGCGCGGGCAGCACGACGACGGACATCCGGGGGTGCCGGCGCACGGCCTCCCAGATGGCCGGGTCGCGGCGTTCCAACGCCCGCAGGCCCCACTCCTGGGTGCCGAACACGAGCGAGACCGTGGCGCCGTTCAGCAGCGCGCGGCGAGGTGCCACGGTGGGAGCGGCCACGAGGCGCAGCCTGGCCAGCAGGCGCCATGCCCACGCCGGCACCTTGTCCAGCGTGGGGAACAGGGGCGACTTCGACAACGGGATGGCCAGGTAGCGGTTCGTCGGCGCAGCCGAACGAGGGACACGCCGGGCGTCGATGAACGGCTTGTCGAACCGGGCATTGATGGCGACCACATGGTCGATGGCCGCGCCAGCCACGACACCGTCGAGCGCCAGCAGGGCACCGGAACACAGGCCGACGGCGGTGATGTGAGAGATGCCCACACCGCGCAGATACGACGCCATGTCGCGGAGGTTCTGGGCGGCCACCGCCGAATACACCTGCTGCTCGGCGCCGCCGGCCACGGTGGGACTCTCCCCCAGACCGGAGAAGTCCATCTGCACTGCGAGCCCCCCGGCCCGGGCCACTTCTTCCGCCCAGTCGATCCATGCGCCACCCGGACCGATGGCGAACGACGCGCCGTTGTTGAGGAACACGACGGCGCGCGTGGGCGTGCGGGAGTCCTCGCGGGTGAGCAGTGCGAACAACTGCGACGGCCCGACACGCACTGCCTCCCGTCGCAGTGCCACATCGGTGCGATGGACGGTGGAGGTGACCGCCGCCGGCACCACGGCCGCCGCCACAGGGGTTGCGGGCGCCTGGGTGTCCAGCCACTCGGTGACGTGATTCACCACCTCGTGGGGGATCGCCGACAGTTCGGCATCCACGTCGAGCATGGCAGTCGTGCCGGCGATGTGCACCACGGGCACCCCGTGTTCCTCCAGGGGCGCTTCGATCGACGCCTCGGTGCGTTGCAGCACCAGTGTGGGCGGACCCTTCGGCAGTTGGAAGGAGCACTTGCCCATCGCCGCCAACGTGGCCGGGGCGAACTCCACGCCGGCCAGGGTGACGCCCTCGGATGCGCTGTCGCGATCCGTGTGGGCAGCAAGCATCTTCATCGCCCGGGCGTACCGGCGGCCGTTCACCACGGGGTCCCAGGCCACCACGGCATCGAACTGCCCGGCGGCAGTGGCGTCCGCCGCCAGCGTGGCCGAGAACCGCAGCCCGACCGCCCCGACCCACGGGGCGCCCATCGCGCGCATCTCGGCCGCGGCCTCGTCGATGACCGCCCGCCACACGGGCACCTGGTCGGTACCTGGCTCGTCGGCGGGGCCGTACCCCATGCCCGGGTACGTGATCCGCAGGCAGGCGATCCCGATGGCCGCCAGCCGTTCCGCCAGCCGGCGCAGGGTGGTGTGCGAGCCGACCGCCTCGTAGCCGAGCGGCGGGCAGATGACCACCGCGCCGCGCAAGGAGGCAGGGGCATGGAGCATGCCGAACATGGCCGACGCCGGCCCGAACCAGTGAGGCTGGGCGATCACTCCGAACCCCCGAAGACCACCTGGGGCAGCACCCGGTGGATGTCGCAGGCCAGCAGTTCCCGGCGCAGCAGGCGATCGTGCACCTCGGCGAACTTCGCGTCCAGGCCGAGGTTCTCCAACTCGCCCGCGTAGCAGCGGACGGCAGCCTGCTTGGCCGCGAAGTCGTCCTTGGTCACCGGGCTGCGTCGCCATTCCAGTACCCCACCGTACGCGTGCGTCAGCAGCGCCGAGCGTCGGCCCCGGATGAGCCCCTTGGCCATCGCCACCGGATGGGCGCCGTACGGCATCTCCGCGAAGAAGAGCAGTGGCAGCCCGGCGGACGCCCGCTGCACGATCAACATGGACGCGAAACGGTGATCCGGGTGGGTGAGCGGCCAGCCGGGAAGGAGGACGGCGTCGGCCCCTTCGAGATGCGGTGCCACCGCCGCCCAGATGGCGTCCGGATCACGCTTGGACACGTAGGCGCCGTCGTCGAACGGCAGCCACACCGACCTGGCGCCGAGCGTCGCCGCCGCCGCGGTGTCCTCCCGACGCCGGGCCTCCAGCACCGCCGCCTTGTTCTCCACCCCGCGACGAGCGTCCCAGTAGCTGGCCCGCCCGTCATCGTGCACATCACCCGCGAACACCGTGACGAGCACGACCTCCGCACCGCGGCGGGCGGCACGGTGCATCGTGGCACCCACCGACATCACCGCATCATCCAGGTGCGGCGAGATCACCACCACCTTCACATCGCACCCCTGTCGAGACGAACCACGCACGCCCGCCGGCTGTTGAGCGCGCGCACCTCCCCGGACCGCGGCAGTGCACCGGGCAGGGGCCGGACCATGATCGTACGGGCGTCGCCGGGCAGCAGGTGGAACCAGTCGTCGTCGGCCACGGCACCGGGGATGTCGATGGTGACGTAGTGGGCGAAGCGCTCGGCCCGCACCGTGAGTGCCCACGCGTCACCCACCGGCGCAACCTCGGCCTGCAGGCCGAGGTCCGGAAGGGTCGGCCGGTCGTGCCCACCGGGCAGCAAGGCGCTCGTGACTGCCGTCCCGGCGTCGTCGCGCAACGTCGCGGCGATCACATCCACCTGCTGGGGGCCGAAACGGTACGCGTACGCAAGATCGCGGAAGTGCCCGAAGGTGCCGTCCACGCTGACATCACGGGAAGCGCGCCCGTCCAGCGCCAGGTCCAGTTCCGCCGAATCCATCAGGGAGCCATCGGCATCGAACAGCCGGAACTGAAGCGACCCCGCCAGCGCGGTGGGCAGATCGTTGTACACGGTGGCGCGTACCCCGTTGAGGCCCTCGTCGCGCAACAGCACCGTGCGTGGGCGGCACGCACGCGCCGTGGCGCGGAAGGCCGACTTGGGACGCCCGGCGTCGTCGACCAGGCCCCACCCGGCCGCCGGCCACGGATCACGCAGCAGGTACACGAGGGCACCGTCGCAGGACGAGCCGGGCCGGCGGAACTCCGTGAGCGTGGTCTCGATGGCTGCGACCACAGCAGCCCGCCCGAGGTCCAGGTAGCGGTCCGGGTCGGCGGCTCGCACGTGCGAGGGGTCCACGCCGAACAGGGTGGCCACATAGTGGTCGCGCACGTCCTCGAAATCCCAGCCGGCGCCGCGGTCGCGGGGCACGCGGCGCTTCCACGCCGGCGAGTGGCCCGGGCGGTCGCCCTCGCCGAGTATCGACGCGACCGTCTCGTTGGACGGCACGTTGGCGAAGGCCAGGCACTCGGTGGTGAACCGCACCCCGCTGGTCCGGGCGTCGCCCAGTGGGCGGCGGTAGGCACCGACGCCGTAGTAGTGGCTGATGCCCTCATCGGTGTGGAACGGGAACACGCCGCCGGACGGGCTGCACGCCACCACCGGCACGCCGGGCAGCAACTCGGCCGCGGCGGCCGGCAGCAACTCACGGCCGACCCGGTTGCGCCCTGCCTCAGGCGGCACTCCCATCATCGCGGCCTGCTGCTCCACCTCGCTGCCGCCACACACCACCACCACGCTCGGGTGACGCTGCATCGCAATGAGCCAGCCGGCGAGCTCTGCATCCACCGTGGCCCGGTAGGCGGGGTCGTCGAGGGGTTGGTCCAGGTTGGCGAACATCGCGTCGTGCCACACCATGACGCCCAGTTCGTCGCACAGGTCGTAGAACTCCTGCTGCTCGTACACCCCGGTGCCGGCCAGGCGCAGCATGTTGAAGCCGGCGTCGGCCACCTGCTGCACCGCCGCCCGAAGTCGGTCGGGGTGGTCCCACAACCGCACCAGGTCGGTGGGCGTCCAGCAGGCGCCACGGCAGAAGACCGGCACCCCGTTGACGGACAGGCGGAAGCCGCCAGCTTCGGTCGCCGCCTCCACCGTGCGGAACCCCAGCGAGCCGAGCGGATGCACCGTGTTGGCGTCGCCGGTGGTGACCTCCAGCCGGGCGTCCAGCAGGGCCGGCTCGCCGTGGGTGGCGGGGAACCACCGCGGCGCGCCGGGCACCGCCACCGCACCGGCCAGCGCGGTGTCGTCGCCCGCGGGGAGGATGGTCAGCGGCACCTGCACCTCCCCCACCGTCAGCACCGCAGCACTGGGCACGGCACCGCGCCAGCCGGCACGGAACTCCACCGTCGGCACGCCATCGATCACCGACGCCAGCAGACGCTCCACCCGCAGCCCGCTCGCCGCGGGCAGCACCTCCACCGGGCGCCACGGCCCGACGGGGGCGCACACGGGGTTCCAACTCGCCATGCGACCCAGGAAGGTGGCGCGTACCCAGCGCAACTGCTGCTGCTCCACCAGGCGGGTACGCCAACGGCCCCGCGGGCGGCGCGCCGCCAGGTGGGCATTCAACGACCGGCAGGCGATGACCAGTTCGTCGTCACCGGTCAGGGCCACCGGCACCTCGTGCACCGCGAACATGCTGTCGCTGCGCAGCAGCAGCGTCCCGTTGAGCCACACCTCGGCGATCGTGGCCAGGCCGCCGAACCGCAGTACGGCCGGCCCGGCCGGACCTGTGCGGCGCGCCCGCCACCACCAGTCGTCGGCATCGAAGTCGGCCCGGTCGTCCAGGCCCCACCGGCCGGCATCGCGCAGGGCTGCAGCGACGGTGCCCGGCACCTGCGCGGGCGTCCACACGCCGGCCACTGCGGCGAGCGCCTGCGGGTCCGCGGCAGCGCCGGCCGGAGTGGCCGCGATCGACCAGTCGGAGGACCACTCCATGTCAGCCCCCGTAGGCAGCAGCGATGGTGGCCATCGCATGCTGCCAGTGCGACGCCATCGTCGAGAGCTGTTCGTCGAGGTCCACGGTGCGCCCGGCCAGGACCCGAGCCAGCTTGAACTGGGCGGTCTTGGCCAGGCCGGAGATGCCGTCCAGGTGTTCGGCAGCTGCGTCCGTGGCCGGGTTGCCCAGCCAGCGCACGAACGTTGCCGCCACCGAGGCCCACGCCCCGCACTGCCGCAGGCTGCCGAAGGCATACGCGTGGAACAGGTCCGGGTGCTCGCGCAACCACGGCAGGTCGGCGGTGATCCGGGCCGCCAACTGGGCCACCGGGTTCTCCGTCGGGCGGCGGGCGACGTACGCGCGCACCAGCCCGTCCACCTGGGCGCGCAGGGCATCCGTTTCGCGGTGCACCTGCCGTTCCATGGCCACCAACTCCACGTACGGCACCAGCCCGTCGGGGTCACCGAGGCGCAGCACACCGTCGTAGTCCTCCCCCTCCAGTTCGAAGTAGCCGGCGTTGTGGAAGTAGCCGATGCGGCGGTTGGCAGGGTCCAGGTGCTGGGGGACGATGGTGGTCTTCTGGTGGGTCAGCCGGTACGCCACGCCGGCGGTGTCCGGCAGGTACCAGGAGTCCGCCTCCACAGTGAGCAGGTGCCCGAGCGCGAGGTGGGTGGCGATGTGGTCCTCCAGGCTGCGCCAGACATTGATTTCACGCACCTGGATGCCGTACAGCGCCAGCAGGTCCTCCGCGGGGTACTTGAAGAACTCCCACTGGTCACCGTCGAAACCGACACCGAGGGTGAAGGCCAGACCGGCCACCGGATCATGACCGAGGGCGTGCAGGACTTCGATCCAGAGGTCGACGTAGCAGTTCGTCTCCGGCCAGTCGCGCTCGGGGGCGTGCAGCGGGTGGCAGACGTACGACGAGGCGTCGATCGGCAGCAACCGCAGGGCCTCCGTCACGGCCACAGCCGCTCCCGCACCGCGGCCGGCCACCGGTCGATGTCCGTGCCGTGGGTGGCGAACAGGGCGACGGTGCAGCGCTCCAGCCCGAACCCCACGCACGACGAGTGGGCCAGGGCGCCCCCCGGCGTCTGGATGTCGAACAGCTCCCCGAAGTGCTCCTGGTGGTAGTTGATCGAGGCGCACGCGGTGGGGTGCTCCTCGCCGAACACCGGGATGAGGAACTCGATCTTCAACTGCTGCTCGCGCTGGCTCATCGACAGCAGCCTGCCGGCGCGGCCGAAGAAGGGATCGTTGGCCACGTCCGACCGCACGTCCAGCCCCAGATCCGCCAGCAGGGTGGGAGTGCGCTCCAGCCACTGCTCGCGCCAGTCCAGCACATCGTCGGGGGTGCCGATGCGGATGTTCTCGATCATCCGGAACGCCTGGAGGCGCATGGGGTCCGGCGACGGCTCGTGGCGGAAGCAGTACTGCGAGGTCTGGAACACCCGCGGCGCCTCCAGCACCTGGCCGCCCTGCGACGGGTACACCGGGTAGCAGCAGGCCGGGGTGAGGGCGACGTCGGTCTGGCTGAGATGGCCGGCGTAGTCCGCCCCCTCGTCCAGGGTGTGCAGGAGCGCGCTGAACTCCTTCTCGCCGCCGCGGAAGGAGAACACCGGCCCGGACAGCTGGGGGAAGTTGCGCAGGTAGCCGATGCGGTCGAACGTGGCCCGCGGGATGAGCGGTGGGAACTCCATCTCCACCGCGCCGTCCACCGCGCCCAAGCGCCCGACAGCGGCCTTCAGGCCGGCGATGACCCGCTCGAACGCCGCGGAGCGGCCGTACAGGCCGTCCACCCCGGAGGGCACGAACAGGCCGGCCGCGACCAGCCGATCGCGCATGGCCACGTGCGCTTCGCGAAGTTCGTCAGGGGACACGCGTCAGACCTCCTTGGCCAGGCACAGCAGGTTGGCGTTGTGCTCGATGAGTCGTTCGTTGTGGACCATGAGTGCGGCGCTGTGGGCGTCGCGCATGTGCCGGCCCAGCGAGTAGGGGGTGTCGTTGCGGTAGGCCACCAGACCTGCCACCCGCATGGCCCCCTCGACGATCTCGGTGACGGCCGTGGACGCGCTGAGCTTCAGATCGTTCATCCGGATGGCGAACCCCATGGTGGACGTGGCCTCCGGGTTGCCGATGGCATGCGCGTACTCCACCAGTGCCGCCTGGATGCTGGAGCGCATGACGTCCAGCTGGGCCTGCAGGCGGGCGAGGTCCCTGGCCCGCGGCGGCAGGGTGCCGGGGTTGCGGCGGGCGGCGGCACGGATGGATGCTCGAGCCCGCTCCACGGCGTCCGACGCAATGCCCAGCCAGGTGGACGCCCAGAAGATGTGAGTGACGGGCAGCATCGTCCGTTCGGAGAGCACCGCGTACGGCTGGGGCACGATCTGCGCCAGGGCACCGGACGCCCGCAGGGTGAAGCTGTCGCTGCACGTGCCGCGCATGCCGAAGGCGTCCCACGTGCCCACCTGCTCCAGGTCGTAGTCGGGGCGCTGGATGTGCAGGATGACCTGGTCGCTGGACGGCGCGTCGGGGTTGCGGCGAGCCGTGACGAGGATGTCGTCCACCGCCAGGCCGTACGAGATGACCGTGCCCAGCTTCTCCAGCGTGAACCGATCGCCGTCGGCCTGCACGGCGCAGATGCTGGAGCGAACGTCGCCGCCGACCCCACCCTCGGTGGTGGCCGAGGCGATGAGCCGCCCGCGGCTGCAGATCTCGCGCAGGAACTGCTCGAAGTGGGGCACCCCGCCACCGTGCTGCACCACGCACGCCACCTGGATCTGGTGCATGGCGTAGATCATCGAGGTGGAACCGCAGTGGCGGCCCAACTCCGTGCAGATCGCAGCCACATCGGCGTAGGTGCAGCCTCCACCGCCGTACTCCACGGGCACCAGCGCAGCCAGCAGGCCGGCGTCGCGAATGGCCTGGAACGACTCGGAGGGGAAGCGGCTCTCGACGTCCACCGCCGCCGCGTGAGCGGCGACGACCTCTCGGCCGAGCCGGGCGGCCACTTCCTCGAGGCGGAGCCCCTCAGCGGAGCGGAGCAGTTCGGCATCCATCAGAGGGCACCTCCTAGTCGGTACCGAGGAGTGAGTCGAGCGCCTCGCTGAGCTGGAGGATCGACTCGAAGGTGGAGCGCTTCAACAGGCGCTCGGGGAATTCGACATCGAATTCGTCCTCCAGCGCCAGCATCAGGTTGACGCTGGCGTGCGAGGTCAGGCCCACCGAGTACAGGCTGGTGGTGTCGTCGAGTGCCGTCTCGTCGACGGTGAGCTTGCCGTGTTCGGCGACGATACGGCGGATCTGTGGGCGCCGGTCGGTCACTGGGGGTCCTCTTTCGGGGTGGTGGGGGGTGTGAGCACTGCGGCGTACACGGCCATGGCATACGCGCCGTCGTGGGAGAGGCTGACAGTACCGTCCGTCAACCCGATCGCGGTGGCCCGTTCCCGGGCGGCGCCGGTGAGGTGCACGGCCGGCGCACCCCACGAGTCGATCCCGACCTCGATGTCGCGCACGGACAGCCCCTCCTGCGGGCGCAGCACCTTCAGCACGGCCTCCTTCGCAGCGAACCGGGCGGCGAGGCGCTCGGAGGACCATGTGGAGCCCTTGCGACAGGTGTCCAGCTCGCGGTCGGTGTACACGCGGCGGAGGTAACGGGCGCCGAACCGCTCGATGGATGCGGCGACCTCGGGCACGTGCACGAGATCCGTGCCGACGCGCAAAGCCCCGGGGGTGGTGGGCGCGGCGTTCACCGGTGGGCGATCCGGGTGGTGTCGGGAACGACGACGGTGGTGGTGGTGGAGTCGGACGACTTCTCACGACGGAACACCATCAGGACGACCTTCATCATCAGCTGCTCGATCGTGCCGAGGATGATCACGAGGTCCAGCAGCATCGACCAGTTCTCCACATAGAACAGGTCCAGCCGGCGGTACGCCTCGAAGCTCGGGTTGTCGCGGGCTTCCACCTGCCACAGCCCGGTGATGCCCGGCAGCACCTGCTCGCGCTGGCGCAGGTCGGCGGAGAAGTGCTCCACCTCCGACGGCAGTGCCGGGCGCGGGCCCACCAGGCTCATTTCGCCGCGCAGCACATTGATGAGCTGGGGCAGTTCGTCCAGGCTGGTGGCGCGCAGGAAGCGGCCGATGCCCGTGACCCGCGGGTCGCGCTCCATCTTGAACAGGGGGCCGTTGCGCTCGTTCTCCGCCTTCAGCTGGGCCAGCCGGGCCTCGGCATCGACGGCCATGGTGCGGAACTTCAGCACACCGAACGTCGTGCCTTCCTTGCCCACCCGCTTCTGCAGGAAGAACACCGGGCCACGATCGTCGAGCTTGATGAGCAGGGCGATCAGCAGCATCACCGGGCTGGCCAGCACCAGGATGATCGCGGAGGCGATGACGTCCGACACCCGCTTCATCACCAGCTGGACACGGGACAGGCTGACGGGCTCCACGTACAACAGCGGCTCATAGCTCAGCGGCAGCGACCGCAGGCGCCGGGCGTCGATACCGGCAATGCCCGTGGTGAGGTGCACGTGCAGGCTCTGCGCCTGCAACTCGCGGATGAGGGCGTTGAGGATGACGGTGGGCAGGGCCATCGGCGAGATGACCACGCCGCTCACGTCGTAGTCCTCGGCGAGCTGGGCCGTGTCCGCGGCCTCGCCGATCCACAGGTGCTCGAGGTGGTTGATCATCGCCTCGGTACGGTCGCCGACGACGCCCACCACGTTCATGCCGAGTTCACGGTGGGTGGAGAACAGGTTGAGCAGGCGGGCGGACTCCTCGTCCGCACCGACCAGCAGCACCCGCCGGCCGTAGTTGCCACGGGAGCGCTCGTACACCAGCCAGGCGCGGTAGGCCGAGCGAGTGGCCACGAGGAAGACGAGGGCCAGCAGCGCACCACCGGCGGACTCGCGGATGCGCATGTCCAGCTTGAACACCCGGTCGAACAGGGTGACGGCCACGGCGAGCAGTGCGGCGGCACGGATCAGCCGGGTGAGCTCGACCACCCGCACCGCGCTGACCCGGGCGAGCATCAGACCCTGGCTCCGCTCGGCCCACAGACCGCCGACGATCGCCGCGGCGATCAGCACCAGGGCCCGCACGGTGCCGGTGTCACGGACGTACGTACCGGCGAACAGCACGATGAAGTACGCCAAGCCGATGGCCACCGAGTCCAGCACGACCAGCAGCAACTTCAGCTTGTGGCGCCGGAAGAACCCGTCACCGCCGGCGTCGCCGGTCGAACCCGAGCCTGAGCCGGATCGCGCCGCGTCGGGCTTGGACGGCACGACGTCTCCGAGACTTGACGCTGCCAACGACATGGGTTCACCTCCTTCGCAGTCCGTGCGGTTCCGCCCGCCCGGTGAGCCCGTGGGTTGTCGGTGCCCCCGCTGGCACGACCACCATGGAGCGGCGAACGTTGCAGCCCACGTGCAACTCCGACTGTAGGAGTGTCCCGATCGCGGGCCAATGGGCCATACGAACCATTCACCGTATGGGCATCGACTGTTTGGCCGAGATCAGAGGTCGAGCAACCCCTCCGGGAGGTTCACCGTGATGCAACCTTGACGAACCTCGGTGACGAAGACGATCGGCACGAGAGCCCCACTGTCCAGTTCCAGCAGGTCATGGGCCGGATTCGCCACCACGGCGACACACGTGCCGACCACGGCGCCGGTGGTGTCCACCACCTCGGTGCCGATCAACTGGTCGACGTACCAGCCGTCCCCCCGGTCGGCCAGCGGCTCGGCGCGCAGCGGTTGGTTGGCCAGCCGCTCGGCCGCGGTGCGGTCATCCACCCCCTCGAGGTGGACCAGCCAACGGGTGCCGGCAGGACGGCGCTGCTGGACCACGTGCCAGGTCTGGCCCACCAGCACCCGCGCACCGGGGTCCAGGCGCTCCGTGCGGTCGGTGAGCAGGTCCACGTACAGATCGCCCCGCACACCATGGGCGCGGCCGACCTTGCCGATCTCGACGGGAGCGGGGGCCTGAGGAGGCTGGGGCACTGCGGCGGGTCAGTCGACGAAGTCGACGTCGACCTCGACCGCATCGCGAGCGGCCGCAGCGCGCACCACGGTGCGGATGCTCTGAGCGGTGCGCCCGCGGCGGCCGATGACCCGGCCGAGATCGCCGGGGCCGACCTTCACGTCCAACTTCACGCGGCCGCGGCCCTCGGAGGCCTCCACGACCACGGCATCGGGATCGTCGACGATCGAACGGACGAGGTGGGTGAGCACGGCCGTGGCCGCCGCTGCCGGCACCTGGTTGGGATCGTGCTCGGTCACGAGGTCACTTCGCGGTGCGAGCGGCGGTGAATTCGGCCCACGCGCCGGACACTTCGAGCAGCTTCTTGACCCGCTCGGTGGGCTGAGCGCCATCCATCAGCCACTTCACGGCCTTGGCGTTGTCCACCGTGACGGTGCTGGGCTCGGTACGCGGGTTGTACGTCCCCACGATCTGGATGAAGCGGCCGTCGCGCGGCGAGCGGCTGTCCGCCGCGACGATGCGGTACTGCGGCTGCTTGGTCTTGCCGACTCGGGTGAGGCGCAGCTTGACTGCCATGAACGTAGGGCTCCCTGGGAACTTCGGGCGAAAACGAAACCACGGAATGTTATCAGTTGAAGGGCGGGAAGCCACCCGGTGTGCCACCGCCACCGGGAAGACCGGGCATGCCCGGCATGCCGCCCCCCATGCCGGGCAGGCCGCCCATGCCGGGGAAGCCGCCACGGGAGGGTTTGGCGCCCTTGCCCTTCTTGCCCTTCTTGCCGCCGCTGCGGCGGGGGGCGGCCATGCCCATCTTCTTCATCATCTTCTGCATCTCCTGGAACTGCTTCACCAGGCGGTTGACGTCGCCCACCGTGGTGCCGCTGCCGTTGGCGATGCGGGTCCGCCGGCTGCCGTTGATGAGCTCCGGCTTGCGCCGCTCCAGCGGGGTCATGGAGTTGATGATGGCCTCCACCGGCTTCAACGCGTCGTCGCCGATCTGGGCGTTCTTCAGTTCTTTCGGCACACCCGGCATCATCCCCATCAGGTTGCCGAGCGGGCCCATCTTCTTCAGGGAGTGCAGTTGCTCGAGGAAGTCGTCGAGCGTGAACTCGCCGTCCAGCAGCTTCTCCGCCGCCTTCTCGGCCTGCTCCTTCTCGAACGCCTGCTCGGCCTGCTCGATGAGGGTGAGCACGTCGCCCATGCCGAGGATGCGGCCGGCCATGCGGTCCGGGTGGAACTGCTCGAACTCGGTGAGCTTCTCACCAGTGGAGGCGAACGCGATCGGCCGGCCGATGACCTCCTTCACGCTGAGCGCCGCGCCACCGCGGGCGTCGCCGTCCAGCTTGGACATGATGACGCCGTCGATCGCCAGGGTGGCGTGGAACGCCTCGGCCACGCCCACGGCGTCCTGCCCGGTCATCGCGTCGATGACGAGGAACGTGTAGTGGGGGTCGATGACCTCGCTGATCCGGCGGACCTGCTCCATCATCTCGGCGTCGATGGACAACCGGCCGGCGGTGTCCACGATCAGCACGTCCTTGCCCAGGCGGCGGGCCTCGGCCAGGCCCCGCTGGGCGGTGGCCACCGGGTCGCCGGGCTCGCTGAACACGGGCACGTCGATCTGGCGGCCCAGCGTGCGCAACTGCTCCACGGCAGCGGGTCGTTGCAGGTCGGCACCCACCAGCAGGGGCTGGCGGCCCTGGCTCTTGAACCAGCGGGCCAGCTTTGCCGAGTTGGTGGTCTTGCCGGAGCCCTGCAGGCCGGCCATCAGCACCACGGTGGGCGGGCGCCCGGCATAGGTGATCTTCAGCGTCTCGCCGCCGAGCATGGCGGTGAGCTCGCCGTTGACGATCTTCACCACCTGCTGGCCAGGGTCCAGCGCCTCGCTGAGATGGGCGCCGATGGCCTGCTCGCGGATGCGGGCCACCACGTTGCGGACGACGCCGACGTTGACGTCGGCCTCCAGCAGCGCGGTGCGGATCTCCTTCAGCACCTCGTCGACATCGGCCTCGCTGAGACGGCCCTTGCCGCGCAGCCGCTTGACGATGCCTTCGAGGCGGGATGACAGCGAATCGAACATGCGCTGCAACGCTACCGGCCGGGCGCGTCACCGGCCCGGACAGGTCCCCTCGCAGGGTTGCCCGGGCTGGCTCGCAGGTCCGCCGTCAGCCGATCGAGACGATGGCGGTGACGATGCCCTGGGTGAGCTCGACGTTCACCCGGGTCGGCGAATAGTCCGCCGTCACGGCGAAGTCCACACCGTCGGCGCGGACCACACGGAAGCCCCAACCGTTCTCGTCGGCCACCTTGGCGGCCTCGTCCTCGCTGAGGCCCACCAGCACCTGGGTGAGGGTGGGGTCCAGCTCGGCCGGCAGGGTGTCCACCGTGCCGGTGCCGTCTCCCGTTCCGCCACCGGAGACACCGGTGTCCACGGGCATCGGCTCGGGCATCGGCACGTCGTCCGGCGTGGGCAGTTCGATGAACGAGTCGTCGACCGCGATGACCGACCACTCACCACCGTCGTCGGCAGTGAACACGTACATCGGCAGCAGCCAGACCGTGCCGTCGGCGTCCCAGATCTGGGTGAGACCCATGTTGGCGCCGGTGATGGTGACGGTGATCTCCTCCGGCGGCGGCATGTCCACCACGCAGTCGGCCGCGGGGTCGCAGGCCGGGCCGGTCTCGTCCGGCGGGGCGATCGGCATGGCGCCGGGATCCGCCGCGGTGTCCGGGATTGCCGCTGGCTCCGCCTCGCCGCCGGTGGAGGCCACGGCCACGTCGCGGGCCATCATCGCCGGGCCGCCGTAGCCGAACCACATCCACCGGCCGGTCTCGTCGCCGAGGCGGTCGATGCCGGCCGTGGTGCCCACCAGCGGGTAGTCGCCCACCGGTTCGGGGGTGGCCAGCGAGCCGCTGGCCCAGGTGATGGCACCTTCGGCGCCGAATCCGACGGACAGGGTCACCGGGGCACGAACGCCGTCGAGCATCAGCCAGGCGGTGACATTGGCACCCCACTCGTCGGCGTAGGTCTCGAACTCGTAGTCGGCGGGGTCGTAGCCGAGGGAGGCGAACAGGTCCTTGGCGGACTGCTCGGCGGTCGCCGCGTCCGGGACGCCGGCGGGCGGCTGCGGCTCCTCGCAGGTGACCGAGGGCTCCACGGTGTCCGTGGGCACGTCGTCAGAGGCCGGCGGCGCCTCCTCCGGGGTCGCAGGGGCATCGGGCTCGATGGCGTCGATCGGGCCGACCACCTGACCGCACTCCGTGCCGCGCATCTCCTGCGGGGCCGGGCTGTACCACCAGCTGGCCATGCCGTCGGCGCTGACGGTGAGGGTGGCGGCGCTGTAGTCCTCGGGCCCCACCAGCCAACCGCCGCCCATGTCGGCGCTGAGGGCCCGCACGTCGCCATCCACCCCGAGCAGGGCGGCAATGGCGGCCACGCGGGCCTGGTCGATGCTGGCGCCGGCGGGGAAGCGCCACGCCGGCGCCGTGCCGTCGAGGGCCGGCAGGGTGCCGTCGACGACGAAGACGAACGTGCCGTACGGCATCATCATCCGGTCGCTCTCGGCGGCCGCGGGGGTCGCCCCACCGGAGCCGGAGCCGGCGCCGATACGGATGACGGGCAGGGTCGCGGCCACGGACTCCGTGGAGGCGGACTGCGAAGCGGGATCGCCACACGCCGCGGCGGTGAGGCCGAGGATGGCGCTGGCGGCGACGAGAGCGAGACGGCGGGAACGGATCATGGTGGTGGTCCTTCGGGGGTCGTGGAGGTTCCACCCGTTTGACGGCACGGCGCCCGCGATCGGTTCCCGGACATCTGCCGAAACGGCAGAGAGGGGTGCGTTCAGTCCGTGGCGAAAAGGGCGTCCACGAAGGCGGACGGCTCGAACGGCACGAGGTCCTCGATGGTCTCGCCCAGGCCCACCAGCTTCACCGGCAGGCCGAGTTCGGTCTCGATGGCGAACACGATGCCGCCCTTGGCGGAGCCGTCCAGCTTGGTGAGCACCACGCCCGTGACACCGCCCTCACCGTCCACCGTGGTGGCGGCGCCGAACTCGCGGGCCTGGGTGAGCCCGTTCTGGCCAGTGGTGGCGTCGATGACCAGCAGCACCTCGGTGACCCGGCCCTTGCCCTTGGCCGCCACCCGCCGCACCTTGCGCAGTTCGTCCATCAGGTTGGTCTTGGTGTGCAGGCGGCCGGCGGTGTCGCCGAGCACGAGGTCGATCCCCCGCGCCGAGGCCCGCTCGATGCCGTCGAAGATCACCGCGCTGGGGTCGCCGCCCTCGTTGCCCCGCACCAGTTCCGCACCGGAGCGTTCCGCCCAGGTGGTGAGCTGCTCGGCGGCGGCGGCGCGGAACGTGTCGCCCGCGGCCAGCAGCACGCTGCGTCCCTCGGCCTTCTGACGGTTGGCCACCTTGCCGATGGTGGTGGTCTTCCCCACCCCGTTGACCCCCACGAACAGCCAGACGTTGGGGCTGTCCGACTGGCCCGGCTCGAACCGCAGGCTGCGATCTGCCCCGTCCAGCCGGGACGTCATCTCCGCCTGCAGGGCATCCAGCAGGGCATCGGGCTCGGTGATCTCCTTGGCCTTCACCCGAGCCTTCAGCCCGCCGAGCAGTTCGTCGGTGACCCGCACCCCGACGTCGGCGCGCAGCAGCGCTTCCTCCAGATCGTCCCACGTGTCGTCGGTGATGCCCCGCCGGCCGCGAATGCCGAGGAAGGCCCCGGTGAGCGCGCTGCGGGCCTTGCCCATCCGCGAGCGGAACGTGGGGCGCTCGGCAGGCACCTCTGGCTGCGGCTCGGCCGTGGCCTCCGGTTCGGTCAGCAACGGTTCGGGTTCACCGGCTGCGGCCTCGGATGCCGGTTCCTCGGTGGGCGCCTGCGGGGGCGGCGAGGGCCGCGATGGCAGCGGGCGGGCCGTCGGGGCCGGCGCCACAGGGGTCGCCGACCGGCGGCGGTTCCAGAGGACGACGCCGATCCCGAACACGAGGACGGCGGCAGCGAGGACGAGAAGGATCCACTCCATGGTGGAGCGAAGGCTACCCGTGCGCCGTGGGCGAGCCCTCTGGCACGCCCAGGTTCAGGCGTCGGTGCCGCCGTCGCTGAGCCGCTGGGCCAGGTACGCCATGGGGATCGACACCACCATCACGAACGTGGCCATCACGTTGACCAGCGGCACGTTCTGGGGGCGGCTGTAGTTGGCGAGGATCCACTGCGGCAAGGTGAGGAAGCCGGAGCCGGCGGTGAACGTGGTGACCACGATCTCGTCGAACGACAGGGCGAACGCCAGGATGCCGCCCGCCAGCAGCGCCGACCGCATGAGCGGGAAGGTGATGTAGCGGAACGTCTGCGAGCCGTGGGCACCGAGATCCGCCGATGCCTCCAGCAGGTTGGGCGACGAACGTCGCAGCCGGGCCACCACGTTGTTGTAGGCCACCACCACACAGAACGTGGCGTGGGCGATGACCAGCGAATGGAACCCGAACCCGACCCGGAAGGAGAACAGGCCGAGGTCGATGGTGCGGCTGAAGGTGTTCTGCAGCGCGATACCGGTGACGATGCCCGGGAGCGAGATGGGCAGCACCATCAGGAACGACACGGCGTTGCGGCCGAAGAACCGGAAGCGGGCCATCGCCATGGCTGCCAACGTGCCCAGCACCAGCGCGACGAACGTCGCCACCAGCGCCACCTTGCACGAGTTCAGCAAGGCGTCCTTGGGACCCTCCGCCTGCCACGCCTTGCGCCACCAGTCCAGCGTGTAGCCGTTGAAGCCGGGCCAGGCGACGGACTTCGCCGGGTTGAAGGACAGCCGCAGCACCACCGCCAACGGGAGGTACAGGAACACCAGCGTGGCAACGGTGACCAGCGCCAGCGCGACACGGGAGGGCAGGGAGAGCTTCACAGGTTCTCGAAGGCGCCGGCCCGCTTCATGGCCAGCAGGTAGAGGACGATGATGACGAGCGGCCACAGGATGTAGGCGGCGGCCAACGGTTGGTTCGGGGCGCCCAGCGTGGCGTTGATGGTGGAGCCGAACATGAAGCGCTCCTCACCGTTGTTGACGATCTGCGGGACGATGTAGTCGCCGAGGGTGAGCGAGAAGGTGAAGATGCTGCCGGCGGCCACGGAGGGCAGCAGCATCGGGAGGATGATCTCGCGGAACGTGCGCAGCGGGCGGGCGCCGAGGTCGCCGGCGGCGTCCAGCAGCGACACGGGCAGCCGCTCCAGGCCGGCGTACACCGGCAGGATCATGTACGGCAGCCACAGGTAGACCAGTGCGATCACGATGGCGACCCGGCCGTAGCCGGGGTCCAGCCGAAGACGCTCTCGAGGAAGCCGCCGTCGCCCTTGCCTTCTGCGGCGAACCGGCCGCCCGCCGGCGAGACCATCGCCCGCCACGCGTAGCCCTTCACCAGGTAGCCGGCCCAGAGGGGCATGAGCATGGCGACGATCAGGCCGCGGCGCATCCAGCGGGGGCGACCTTGGCGACGAAGAAGGCCACCGGCAGAGCGATCAGCACGCACAGGCCCGTGACCAGGAGGGCCACGCCGACCGTGCGGACGAACGGCCAGATGGCCTGGCGGGTGTCGGCATCCCACAGCGCGAACGCCGACTGCAGGTTGGCCCACGTGAACTCGTGCGTGGGCTTCTGGGTGACGGGGTCCAGCTTGTAGAGGGAACTCCACACCAGCAGCAGGAGGGAGCCGACGTAGACGACCAGCATCCAGGCCAGGGGTGGGCCCAGCAGGGCGCCGACACCGAGGCGGCGGCGCCCTGCGAAGGCCCGGTTCAGGGCGCGCCAGGGGCGGGAGGGCCCACTGGGCCTCCCGCCCGCCGACGCGGGCTCGGTCACGAGCGCAGGCTGGTCCAAGCGTTGACCCATTCGGTGTACGGCACGCACGTCACGTCGGTGCGCCCGTCCAGGCACTCTTCCGTGGCCGTGGTCCAGTACCACACGTCGGTCCAGTAGGAGTCCTCCTCGGCGTGGAAGACCTGGCAGTGCTCGGCCATGCCCTCCAGTTCGCAGGACTTGGCGTTCGAGGGAGCCTCACCGAACCATACGGCGACCTGGCTGTTGGCCCACGGCGAGGTGATCCAGTCCATCCACATCTTCATGCAGTTCGGGTTGGCCGCCTTGGACGACAGCATCCAGGTGTCCGACCAGCCGGTGGCGCCCTCCACGGGCTTCACGGCGTCGATCTTGGCGCCATTGCCCTGAGCGAGGTTGACGATGACCTGCCAGGTGGTGCCGGCGAGGACGGAGCCGTCCTCCAGCGCCGCCTGCTGGTCGGTGTACAGCGCCCAGTACTGGCTGGCGATGGCCTTCTGCTGCTCCAGCAGGGCGATCGCCGCGTCGAACTGGTCCTGATCCAGCGCGTACGGGTTGGTGATCCCCAACTCCGGGTTGTGGGCCATCAGGTACACCGCAGCGTCGGCGATGTAGATCGGGCTGTCGTAGACGCTGATCGCCCCGTCGGCCGGGCCGCCGGGCTCGAACATCGCGCCCCAGGAATCCGGCGCGCCATCGGCGAAGGCCTCGGTGTTGTACACCAGCAGGTTGGCGCCGCGGCCGTGAGGGATGCCCATCGGCTTGCCGTCGACGGAGTTCCACGGCTGCAGCTTCAGGCCGTCGAAGATGTCGGCGTAGCTGGAGTACTCGGCCGGGTCGATCTCCACGACGTCGCCGCCCGCGATGAGGCGCTGGGTGGCGTCACCCGAGGCCGACACGCCGTCGTACTCGCCGCTCTGCATGAGTTGCACCATCTCGTCGCTGGAGTTGCCCAGCTTCACGTTGACCTGGCAGCCGGTCATGGTCTCGAACGGCGTGGTCCAGTCGTAGGCCGGGTCGGTGGAACCGTCCTCGATGTACCCGGCCCAGGCGACGATGTTCACCTGGCCCTCGGCACCGGCCAGCAGGTCGGCGTTGGGCGTCCACATGTAATCCATGTCGCCGCCGCCACCGGCCGTCGTGGGGCTTCCCCCTTCCGTGGTGGGTGCCGCCGTCGTGCCGCTCTCGCTGTCGTCACCGCATGCCGCGGCGACGATGGCGAGGGACGCGAGCAGCGCCGCCCCGATTCTCTTGGTCCTCATTGGTCTCCCCCTTCAGAGGTGTCGGTATCTGCGACGGTGAAGGCCGCATGACGCGGCCAGGCCAGGCGGACGGTGCCGCCGTTGGCCACGCCCACGAGCCCGTCGCTCGGCACGTTGGCGAGAAGGTGGCTGCCATCGGCGAGGGCCACGCGGACCCTGCACTCGGCCCCCATGTACTGCACGTCGGTCACCGTGCCGTCGGCCACGACATCGGCCCCGTCGGCGGTGGCACCGTCAGGGAGCAGCCGGATTCGTTCCGGTCGCACGGAATGCATCTCGGCGACGCCCAGCAGCCGGGCCGCGAGATCGGCATGGATGATGTTGCTGGTGCCCACGAAACCGGCGACGAACGACGTGGCCGGGTGGTCGTAGATCTCCCGCGGCGTGCCCACCTGCTCGACACGGCCGTGGTTGAACACCGCGATGCGGTTGCTCATGCTCAGCGCCTCGCCCTGATCGTGGGTGACGAACACGAACGTGATGCCCACGTCTCGCTGGATGGCCTTCAACTCCACCTGCATCTCTTCGCGGAGCTTGAGGTCCAGCGCACCGAGCGGCTCGTCGAGCAGCAGCACCTTCGGGTGGTTGACCAGCGCCCGGGCGAGGGCGACGCGCTGGCGCTGCCCGCCGCTGAGCTGGTGCGGCTTGCGGTGCCCGAACTCGGCCAGGCGCACCTTCTCCAACATCTCCCCCGCCCGGCGGCGGCGCTCGGCGCGCCCGACCCGCTTCACCCGCAACCCGTACTCCACGTTGTGCAGCACCGACATGTGGGGGAACAGCGCGTAGTCCTGGAACACGGTGTTGACATCGCGGTCGTACGCCGGCGCCGAGGTGACGTCCGTCCCGTCGAGCAGGATGGCACCACCCGTGGGCGATTCGAAGCCGGCGATCATCCGCAGCACGGTGGTCTTGCCGCTGCCACTGGGGCCGAGCAGCGAGAAGAACTCGCCCTGGCCGATGGTGAGGTCCACCCCGTCCACGGCAGTGACCCGGTGCTCGCCGGCCCCGAACGTCTTGCGCAGAGCGACCAGCTGGATCGCGGGCAGAACACGGATCCCGTCGTCGGTGGCCACGGCGTCAACGAAATCGGTCACGATGTGTGGTGTCTCCCCCGGAATCCGCAGGCGGGCCCAACGGTCTGCGGCGCGTGGACAGACTAGCCCTGCCACGACGAGCGGCGATGCAACGATGTTCAGGCGCGGGCGGCGCTGCGCTCCACGATGACCTTCGACGAACCACCGGGCTGCATCGACACGCCGAGCAGGCTGTCGCCGGCCTCCATCGTGCGCTTCTGGTGGCTGACGATCAGCAGCTGGGCCTCCTGGCGGAACTCGGTGATGAGGCCGAGGAAGCGATGCAGGTTCACGTCGTCCAGCGCGGCCTCCACCTCGTCCATCACGTAGAACGGCGAGGGCCGGCTGCGGAACACGGCGAACAGGAACGCCAGCGCGGTGAGGCTGCGCTCGCCGCCGGACAGCAGCGACAGCTTCTTCACGTTCTTGCCGCTGGGCTTGGCCTCCACCTCGATGCCCGTGTTCAGCAGGTCGTCGGGGTTGGTGAGGATCAGCTTGCCGGTGCCTCCCGGGAAGAGGGTGCCGAACAACGACGAGAAGTGGGTGCTGACGTCGGCGAATGCGGATGAGAAGACCGTCTGGATCTCCAGATCCACCGCCTTGATGACCCGGGTGAGTTCGCGGCGGGTGTTGCGCACGTCCTCCAGCTGCTCTTCCAGGAAGCGGTGGCGCTCCTGCAGCTCGGTGAACTCCTCCAGGGCCAGCGGGTTGATCGGGCCCATCAGCCGCAGCTCGCGCTCCAGGTCGCGGACCCGGGCTGGTGCCGTGGTGCCCTCCGGCAGCGACGGCAGTTCGGCGGCCTCGGCGGCCTCGGGCTCCAGGTCGTGGTCGCGACGCAGTGCCTCCACCGCGCCTTCCAGGCGCAGCTTCACCTCCGCCTCCTCGATCTCCACCCGGCGGCCGCGCTCGCGGCACTCGTCGAGCTCCTTCTCCGCGGCGGCACGCCGACGGCGCAGCGCTTCCAGCCGGCCGGCGATGGCCCGCACCTCGTCGCTCTGCCGGCGGCGGATCTCCATCAGTTCGTTGTGGCGGGCCTCGATGACGTGACGGTGGCCCTCCACCAGTTCCGACAGCCAGTCCACCGCCTGCAGGCTGCGCTCCACGGCGACGCGGCGCTCCGCGGCCTCGGCCCGGGCGACGGCGTCGGCTTCCAGGCGGCGCTCGGTCTCGGCCAGGCGGCGCTCCAGGAAGGCGTGCCGCTCGTGCAGCCCGGCGTTGCGGACCTCCAGGTCCTGCCGGCGCGAGGCCAGCAGCGCGGCCTGGGCATCCAGCCGGGCGCGGGTCTCGCCGCGGGCCTTGGCGGCCTCGGCCTCGGCCGCCTCGTCCGCCTCCAGCGCGGGAACCAGCGATTCCAGCTCGGCGATGCGGGTGCGCTCGCGGCCGGTGCGCTCGTCGGCATCGGCCAGGGCGCGCTCCACGGTCTCCAGCTCGGCCTGGGTCTCGCGCCGCTCGGCCTGGCTGCGGGCCAGCGCTTCGCTGTTGGCGCTGAACGTGGCGTCGTGGGCGTCCAGGGCGCGGGTGAGTTCCGCCTCGCGCTGGCGCGCCGCCTGCAGCTCGGCCTTGGCCCCCGCCAGTGCGGTGTCGCGGGCGGCCAGCTCGCGGTCCGCCGCGGCTGCACGCTCCTGCGCCTCGTCCAGCGCAGCGGCCGTGGCCCCACCGCCGGCGGCACCGAGGCGCCAGCCGGTAGGGCCGAAGCGGTCGCCCCCGTCGGTGACGATGACGGCCGCGGGTGCGGTGATCGCGAGATCCACGGCCTCGCCCCACCCGCCGACGCGCACCGCCCCACCCAGCAGCGCGTCCAGCAGGGCGGGGACGCCGTCGTGCCGGCTGCGCACGTGAGGGCGCACCGGGTCGCCGCCGGCGGGCGCCGCCGAAGAGGCGGCACGATGGGCGGCCCCCAGCGCCAGTACGGCACCGTGCACATTGCTGCCCTGCAGGCTCTCCAGCGCCGAACGACCGGCCGCCGGAGAGGCGACCACCACGGCCTGCAGCGCCTCACCCAGCGCGGCCTCCACCGCGGCTTCCCAGCCACTGTCGATCTCGATGACGTCCAGCAGGGTGCCGAGCACACCGTCCACACCCGCCAAGTGCTCCGCACCGGCCCGGGCGCGGGCGCTCTCCAGCGCCATGTGCAGCGCCTCGGCGCGAGCCGTCCAGCGAGATGCCTCCTCAGCGGCCTCCTGGCGGGCCACCACGAGCGCGTCGTGGGCGGCCTCGGCGGCGATCCGGCGGGCCTCCGCGGCCTCCACGTCGGCCACCAGGCCGGCCTCGGCCGACTGGGCCGTCTCGCATTCCGCCTTCAGCCGTTCGCACTCGCCGTCCAGCCGCTGGGCCTTCTGGCGCAGGGTGTCCAGCCGGCCGTGCTGGCGGCGCAGCTCCACCTCGGCGCGTTCCAGCCCGGCGCGCATGCTGCGCAGCTCGCCGCGCACCTCCGCCGCGGCGCTGGCCGCCGACGTGGCGTTGCCGAGGTCCTCGATGTTGGCCAGCGTCTCGCGACGCTGCTCGCCGAACTGGGCCTCCTCCGCGGCCAGGGCGTCGGCCTCCGGGCCGAGCGACTGGAGGTCGGCGTCCACCGCTGCCAGTTCGTCGCGCAGGCGCTGGGCATCCGCCTCCAGGTTGGCCACCACGCCGCTGTCCATCAGCTGGCCGCGGTCGCGTTCCATGGAGCGGCGGCGCTCCACCAGCACGGCAGCGATGCCGCGGGCGCGTTCGCGGAGCTGCTCCACCCGCACCATCTCGTCGCTGAGGTCGGTGTCGCCCCGGGCGGTCAGCTCGGCCTCGGCCGCCATCACGCCGGTGTCCAGCTCTGCCAGCTCGGCACGCAGGGTGTGCTCCTGCTCGCCGATGCGCAGCGTGTCGGCAGCCAGGGCCACCAGGCGGGACCGCTGCGAGGCGATCTCGCGGCCGGCGAGGAACACGCGCAATGCGTCCAGTTCCGCCACCAGGTCGCCGTGGCGGCGGGCGGCTTCGGCCTGACGCTCCAGCGGGCGCAACTGGCGGCGCACCTCCCTCAGCAGGTCTTGCACACGCAGCAGGCTGGCCTCGGTGGCGTCCAGCCGGCGCTCGGCCTTCTCCTTGCGCTTGCGGTACTTCAGGACGCCGGCGGCTTCCTCCACGATGCCGCGACGATCCTCCGGGCGGGCGTTGAGCACGGCGTCGATCTGGCCCTGGCTGACGATGACGTGCTGCTGGCGGCCGACGCCGGCGTCGCTGAGCAGTTCCTGCACGTCCAGCAGGCGGCAGCCGACGCCGTTGATGGCGTACTCGCTCTCCCCCGTGCGGAACAGGGTGCGGCTGATGGTGACCTCGGTGAACTCGATCGGCAGCAGCCCGGCCGAGTTGTCCAGCGTCAGGCTGACCTCGGCGCGGCCGAGGGCCGGGCGCTTGGCCGTGCCGGCGAAGATGACGTCGTCCATCTTCTGGCTGCGCACCGCACTGGGGGCCTGGGCCCCGAGCACCCAGGCGACGGCATCCACCACGTTGGACTTGCCGGAACCGTTGGGGCCGACCACGACGGTGACCCCCGGCTCGAGGTGCATGGTGGTGGCGTCGGCGAAGGACTTGAAGCCTTTGAGGGTCAGCGCTTTCAGGAACATGAGCGCAGCGACCCTACCCGACGCCCGAACGACCCCCCAACCGCCCTTCCACCGCCTTTACGTAAAGGCTGTCGGGCCGTGACCAGGGGCTTCAGGTCGGGATTCTTGACACAGACGTGGTGGGCCGGGTCAGCGCTGGCAGCGGGGGCAGAAATGGGTGCTGCGGCCCCCGGTGACGACTCGCACGATGTCCGCCTTGCCGCAGGTGAGGCAGCGCTGGCCGGCCCGGTCGTAGACCCGATGGTGCATCTGGAACCATCCACCCTGGCCCTCGATGTCCACGTACTGGGTGTCAGCCAGCGTGCTGCCGCCGGCCTCCACCGCCTCGCGCAGCACCCCGAGCACGCTCTCGTGGAGGCGGCCGGCCTCCCGCGTGGTCAGCGAGTCGGCCAGGCGGTCCGGCCGGAGGCGGGCGCGGTGCAGGCTCTCGTCGGCGTAGATGTTGCCGACCCCGGCGATGACGTGCTGGTCCAGCAGCAAGGGCTTCAATTGGCGATGGCGGCGCAGCAGCGCAGCGAACGCCGCCCGGGTGAGATCGTCGGCGATCGGGTCGGGGCCGAGGCGGGCCAGTTCCGGCACCTCGTCGGCGACGCGATCGGGGTCGAACACCACCATCTCCCCGAACGTGCGTGGGTCCACGAACCACAGTTCCTGCGCCGGGCGACCGGCGAGGTGGAGCACCACGTGCGTGTGGGGCGGCCGCGCCGTGCCCGCCGCGGCCACCAGCAGGCGGCCGCTCATCCGCAGGTGAACCATCAGCGCATCGCCGGTGTCCAGGGGGCACACCAGGTACTTGCCGCGGCGATCGGCGGCGGTGATGGTGGCGCCGGTGAGGCCGTCGATCAGCGCCTGGCGGGACGTGCGCCGCACGGTGCGCTCGCGCCCCACCTCCACCGAGCGGATGCGCCGGCCGACCACCTGGGCCGCCAGGCCACGGCGGACGGTCTCGACCTCGGGCAACTCGGGCACGAGCCCTCAGACCGGCGCCGAGGTGGGCACGGAGAGCAGATGCCAGGCCTGCTCGGCCGCAGCCTGCTCGGCCAGCTTCTTCGATCGCCCCTCGCCCTTGCCGACCTGCTGGCCGGCCACGATGACCGTGGCGAAGAACCGCTTGTCGTGGTCGGGCCCGGTGTCGGTGAGCACGTACACCGGGGCGGTGTCGTGCAGGCGGGCGGTGAGTTCCTGGAGCACGGTCTTGTAGTCCAGCCGGTCCAGCCGCTGGGCTGCGGCGGCCATGCGGTGCACGAACAGGCGCTCCACCAGCGCAGCTGCCGCAGTGGCGCCGCCGTCCAGGTACACCGCGCCGAGCACCGCCTCGAATGCGTCGCTGAGGATGCTCGGCTTGGCCCGTCCGCCCGCGGCGGCCTCTCCCTTGCCGAGCAGCAGGAACGGCCCGATACCGAGTTCGCGGGCCACCTCGGCGAGCGCCGTGGCATTGACCACACTCTTGCGCAGGTCGGTGAGCTTGCCCTCGGCCAGGTCGGCGTGCTGGCGGTAGGCCAGCTCGGCGACGATCCAGCCGAGCACTGCGTCGCCGAGGAACTCCAGGCGCTCGTTGCTCTCCTCGCCACCCACCTCCGCGCACCAGCTGCGGTGGGCAAGCGCGCGGCGCAGCAGACTCGGGTCGGCGAAGCGGTGCTGGAGGTTCCGTTGCAGCTCGCCGAGATCAGGCTCGGGATGCGGCGGAATGGTCAGCTGCCCTCGACGCGGGCGAACACGTAGTCCACGGCATCGCGGACCGTCTTGAGGTCCACGAGGTCCTCGTCCTCGATGCGGAACCCGACGCTGCGCTCGCCCAGCTCCTCCTCCAGCGCCTCCACCAGTTCGATCAGCGCCAGCGAATCGGCGTCCAGATCGTCGACGAAGGACTGGCCCTCGCTGATGGATGCCGGGTCGATCTCGAGGATGTCGGCAAGATTGGCCTTGACGATCTCGAGCACGGCGTTGCGGTCCAGCGGACCTTGTTCGACATGGGTTTCTGCGGGCACGGAACTGTCTCCTCGGAAGCTGCCGATGGGTGAGGTTAGCCGCGGCCGCCGCTACCCGACCACGATCGTCTCGGGCGTCGCGATGCCGATGCCGCCGAGCACGAGATCCGCCTCGCTGATCTCGCGAGTGACCAGCACAGTGCCGTCACCGGCGCGGACCTCGCACGTTCCTGCCTCGGTGAGGACCAGCGCCGCGGCGTGCATCGGCCAGTCGTCTCGTACGGAATGCACCGGGGCCTCGACGACGCTGCCGGTGTCGGTGACGCAGCGCAGCGTGGTGCCATCATCGGCCTCGTCCGCGCCGACGATGCCGACCACGGCCGCCGCGGCGGCGACGTCGAACGACCCTGTGGTGGCGATGACGGGCTGATCGGCCTCCACCGACTCGCCACAGCTGGACCATGAGCTGAACTGGCTGACCGAGGCCGAGCACAACAGCAGCAGGCCGCGGTCGTCGACGGCCCCCTCCACCAGCCAGGTGGTGCCGTCGTCGAACTCACCGGCATCGATCAGCCAGGTGGGCACGTCGGGCGCCGGCTCGAAGCCCACGTTGGCGTTCGCCTCGTCGACCAGTGCGCCCCACTCCGCAGCGTCGGTGACGCGTGCCGTGGCGGCCACCTCCACCAGATCGTCCAGCGGCAGCGAGCCGCTGACCAGCACCACAGCACCATCGATGGTCCACACGACCGCGGCCTCGGACCCGCCGAAGATCTCGAAATCGCCGGCCACGCCGGCCCACTGGCCGATCTGCACGTCCTCGGCGCCGGCGAGGTAGAAGCGGCCCAACGTGGCCAGGTCCATGCCGCCGGGCATCGGCTGCACCATCAGGCTGACCTGCTCGCTGCCGTCCATCTCCGCCCAGTTGGCGTTGAGCATGCTGGGACCCCCCGACATCAGTGGCACCGACAGCCCTCCACCAAGGCCGTAACTGGCCTCGGTGTAGGCGGCCAGGAACTCCAGGCCCAGGCCGGCGGCGGCCGGGCCGAGTACGGCATCGGCCATGTCGCCACGCTCCTCCAGCGTGATCTCCGCCGCCAGGCGGAGGAGATCGTCGTCGCTCACGCCCAGCCCGTTGACGGACACGGCAAAGCCGTCGTTCACCGGCCCGAACAGCAGGGCCGAGCCCTCACCCCACCAGTTCTCCGCGATCGCGCCGCGGGAGTCGCCCACCCGCACCGTCGTGGCCGGGCCGTCGGGGCCGCTGAGGTAGCTGGCGGGGTCGAACGACGCCCGCTCGAAGCGGTCGAGCAACTGCACGCTGACGCTCACCCACGGCCCGTCGCCGAACGTGGCGCCGGGCGCGGCCACCAGCAGCACGGACTGCTCCGCACCGCCGAGGTCGTCCACCCACGGCCCACCCTCCGTGGACGGACCGGAGGCCCACAGCAACTCGAGCCCGTCGGGAACCCCGTCGAGCACCACATACGGCAGGTCGCCGGCGACTGCCGTGGTGCCGCCACCGTGCGGCGCGGTGGTGCCGCTCGGCCGGTCGGCCGACTCGTCACCGTCGTCAGCCCACGGCTGAACGACCGCCAGCGCGCCGCCCGCCAGGGCGACCACGGCGACCCCGGCGATGGCGATGTTCCGCACGGTCCGGCGGCGGCCGAGCGCAGCATCCGTCTCTGCCGCGTCGATGCCTTTGTCCACGAGGTTGACGGACTCGTCGTTCACGTTCGCAACGTACATCCGCCCGGGGGGCCGCAGGGTGCAGGACCGAAGAATTCGTCAGTCGGCGGCGAACGCGGCGGCGATCTCGGCCACCAGACCGCGCTGGGCCATCTCGTGCCCCAGCGTGATGGCATTCAGCATCGCCGTGGAACCGGACGAGCCGTGGCTGATGATGCAGATGCCGTCCACCCCCAGCAGCACCGCGCCGCCGTAGGTGTCCGGGCTCATCTGGGCGTGCAGCGGCAGCAGCGCCGGCAGCAGCGCATCGGCGGGCTCCTTGTACTCCGGCTTGCTACCGAACGCCTCCAGCAGGGCGTTGAACAGCACCTTCAGCCCGCCCTCCAGCGTCTTCAGTGCGACATTGCCGGTGAACCCGTCGGTGACCACCACGTCGGCGGTCTTCTTCATCAGGTCGCGGCCTTCGACGTTGCCGATGAACTCGATGCCCTTGGCCTCGGACAGCAGGCCGAAGGCCTCCTTGCGCAGGCTGTCGCCCTTGCCGGGCTCTTCACCGATGCTCAGCAGGCCGACCTTCGGGGCGGCGATGTCGAAGCGGTGCTTGGCGTAGATGCTGCCCATCTGGGCGAACTGCACCAGCCACTCCGCCTGCACCTCGGCGTTGGCGCCGGCGTCGAGCAGGAGGTTGGGCTGGTGGCCGGGCACCGGGATGGGAGTGGCGATGGCCGGGCGGTTGACGCCGCGAATGCGGCCCATGCGCAGCAGCGCCGACGCCATCGTGGCCCCGGTGTTGCCGGCAGAGACCATCGCGCAGGCCCTGCCGTCGCGCACCGCCTCGGCGGCGCGGACCAGCGTGGAGTCCTTCTTGCGACGAACCCCTGCGCCGGGTCGTCATCCATGGCGATGACTTCCGAGGCGGCAATGAGGGGAAGGTCGCCACACCCGTCCAGCCCTTCCGGGCCGACGAGAACGACAGGAATGCCCTGGGCGGCGGCGGCGTGCGCCCCGGCGAGGATCTCACCGGGCGACCGGTCGCCACCCATCGCGTCGACGGCGACGGGCAACATGACCGGAGCCGGACTCAGCCGACTTCGACGGCGACGCGGTCCTTGTACCAGCCGCAGCTGGGGCAGACCGTGTGCGGCAGCTTGGCGGCCGCACAGCGCGGGCAGATGCTGCGCGACGGCGCGGCGAGACGCATGTTGGCCGACTTGCGGCTGTGCGTCTTCGACTTCGACTTCTTCTTCTTGGGAACAGCCATGATGACTCCCGGGATCGGCCGGGGACACTCCCTCGGCACACGAGCCATGAGAGGTTAGCGGCGCGGCAGCACCGCTTGCTACCTGCCGGTTTCGGGATCCTCGCCGAGCTGGTCGCGCAGGGCGTCCAGCGCTGCCCAGCGGTCGTCGGCCGGAGCCGGCGCGCACCCGCACGGGCCGTCGGCCAGGCGGGCGCCGCACGTGGGGCACAGCCCCGGGCAGTCGTCCCGGCACAGCGGCGTGGCAGGCGCGTCCAGCAGCACCAGTTCGCGCACGAGCGGCTGGAGGTCCAGCTGGTCGCCGGTGAGCTCGAACGCGTCGGGGTCGGTGAGCACCCGCTGGTAGCGCTCGTGCACCTCGCTGACGGCCACGCCGGAGGTTTCGGCCAGGCAGCGCCGGCAGGTGCCGTGCCACGGGGTGCGCAGTTCGCCGGTGACGTCGATGCCGTCGTTGTTCGATTCGAGATGCAGCTGCACGGCCACCGATGCGCCGTCGGGGAAGCGGGCGTCCTGCACCCCGAGGTCGTCCAGTGCCACATCCACCTCGACCGTGCGGTCCGAGCCGGCGCGGCGCAGCAGTTCGGCGGCGTTGACCACCAACGGGTTGGGCATGGCTCAGCGGTCCTGGTCGAAGAACCCCATGCTGGGGTCCTCCTCCACGAACTCCTCCTCGTGGGGCGCTCCGATGTTGAGGCGCGAGCGGCCGGCCTGCACCGTGCGGTTCAGCTTGTCCAGCAGGATCTCGAAGCTGGCCAGGCGCTGGTCGAGGAAGTCTTCGGTCTCGTGACGCAGGCGGCGGGCGTCGGCGTCGGCGGCTTCGCTGATCTGGCGGGCGCGCTGCTCTGCGGCACGCACGACCTCCGTGCGCTGCACCATGCGCTCGGCCTGCACCCGAGCGGCCTCGAGCAGTTCGTCCGCCTCGCGGCGGGTCTTGGCCACGAACTCCTGGCGCTCCTTGATCATCCAGCGGGCGTGGCGCATCTCCTCCGGCAGGCGGTGCAGGCACTCCTCCAGCAACTCGATGATCTCGTCGCGGTCGATGCGCGGCGAGGACGACAGCGGCATCGTGGGCGCGGTGGCGATGATGTCCACGGCGCGGCGCAGCAGGGTCTCGGCGTCACCGACGTAGCCGTTGGTGGTGCGGACGTACGCATCCGAGTCGTCGTACTCGCCCTCGTCGTCGTACTGCTCGTCGTACTGGTCGTCGTAGTTGTCGTCGTAGCTCATCGTCTGCTCGAAAGGGTCGGCCCGGCCGCCGTGTCAGCCGGTGCTCGTGGTGGGGAACAGTCGCGCCAGACCGGCGGCGACGGGGGCGGGAACCAGCGACGTGACATCGCCACGGTACTGGGCGATCTCGCGGATGAAGCGGCTGCTGATGCTGACCAGCGCCGGCTTGCAGGGCAGGTAGACGGTGCGCACACCGCTGACCGCATGGTTGGTGTGAGCCATCTGCTGCTCCACCTCGAAGTCGCCGCCCGTGCGCAGCCCCTTCACGATGAACGCGGCCTTCACCTGCTTCACGGCATCCACGGCCAGGCCCTCGAACGACATCACCTTCACCGAGGGGAGGTAGGAGATGCTGGCTTCGATCATCGCCTTGCGGTCCTCCAGGCTGAACATCCCACCGGCCTTGCCGGGGTTGTGCATCACCCCGACGATGACCTTGCCGAAGAGGGCCACCGACTGTTCGATGACGTCGACGTGGCCGAGGTGGAGCGGATCGAAGCTGCCGGGATAGAGAACGGTCGCCATGCGGAGCCTCACGCTAGCCGTTCAGCCATCGTGACGTTCGAGCAGCGTGACCCAGGTGCGGCCATAGCGGCGGGTGCGCAGTTGGGTCCAGCCCGGCGCAGCGTCCACCGGGTCGTCGGCTTCGGCCACGACCATCGCCGCGCCGGTGAGCAGGCCGAGCAGGGTGGCCCAGCCGTCGAAGTCGTACGGCGGGTCGAGGAACACGATGTCCACGTTGCGCAACGCCGGCGCCCACGCCATGACGTCGGTGGCGTGGACCGTGGTGCGCTCGGTGATGCCGAGCGTGGCGATGTTGGCCCGTAACGCCGCCAGGGCGTGACGGTCGCGCTCCACGAACGTGCAGTGCTCCGCGCCACGGCTGAGCGCCTCGATGCCCACCGCGCCAGAGCCGGCGAACAGGTCGGCCACCACCGCGCCTTCCAGCACGCCCATGCTGTGGAGGGAGTTGAACACCGCCTGGCGCACCTTGTCCGTGGTGGGACGGGTGGTGGTGCCTTCCGGGGCCACCAGGGTGCGCCCGCCGAACTCGCCCGCAATCACTCGCATACCGGGCACACTAGGGGTGTGATCGAGCCAGCCAACACGATCGTGTGTGTGGACTGCGGCGGCACGTGCCACCTCCTCACCTACCCGCCCGAGGACGGCGTGTGGGAGCCGGGCGACATCGTCACCTACCGCTGCCAGGACTGCACCGACCGGTGGGACATCGTGCTCACCGATGAGGACGTCCCCGACGCCGAGCAGGACACCACCCACTGGTAGTCGGAGGGTTTCCGGCTCGGAGGTGAGCACGAAACCCTCCAACCGGGTCAGGACTTGAAGAGGAACTCCTCGTCGTCGGCGGTGAAGAGGAGGCGTACTTCGTCCAGCAGGAGGGGGTGCTCGGCCAGCAGCGGGTCGGTGTCCACCAGCTCGAAGGCCACCTCCCGGGCCTGCTCCACCAACTCCCGGTCGCGCCGCAGCGACGCCAGCTTCAAGTCGCTGCGGCCCTTCTGGGCGGTATCCATCAGCGTGCCTTCGCCGCGCAGTTCCAGGTCCACCTCGGCCAGGTGGAAGCCGTCGGTGGATGCCACCAGCGCCTCCACCCGCGGGTTGGACCTCCACCTGCTGGGTGACCAGCCAGCACTCGCTGTGGTGAGCGCCCCGCCCCACCCGGCCACGCAGCTGGTGGAGCTGGGCGATGCCGAACCGGTCCGCATCCACGATCACCATCACCGTGGCGTTGGGCACGTCCACGCCCACCTCGATGACGGTGGTGGCCACCAGCACGTCCAGCTCGCCACGGCGGAACGAATCCATCACCGCCTCCTTCTCGGCGGACGGCAGCCGGCCGTGCAGCAGGCCGAGGCGCAAGCCCTGCAGCTCGTCGTGGGTGAGACGCTCGAACGTCTCCTGCGCGCTGGCGACCTCCAGCTTCTCGCTCTCCTCGATCAGCGGACAGACCACGTACGCCTGGCGGCCCTCGGCGACCTGTTCGCGAACGGTGCCCCAGGCGGCCAGCTCCATCATCGGGCCGTTCGCCCAATGGGTGCGGATCGGGGTGCGACCGGGTGGCAGCTCGTCGAGCACGCTCACGTCGAGGTCGCCGTAGACCGTCATCGCCGCGGTCCGGGGGATCGGTGTGGCGGTCATCACCAACACATCGGGGACCGCTCCGTCCGCCGCCTTCGCTCGCAGCGCCGCCCGTTGCTCCACGCCGAAGCGGTGCTGCTCGTCGACCACCACCACGCCGAGGCTGTGGAACGCGACGCCCTCCTGGATGAGCGCGTGCGTGCCGATGACGATGTCCACCGTCCCGTCCGCCAGGCCGGCCAGCACGTCCCGCCGGTCCGCGCCGGTGACCCGGTTGGTGAGCAGCTCCACCCTCAACGGCCGGTCGCCGAACAGGTTGCCCGGGTCCGGCACAGTGACGCCGTCGAGCAGGCGGCGTACGCCGGCGGCGTGCTGCTCGGCCAGCACCTCGGTAGGGGCCATCAGGGCCGCCTGGTGGCTGCCCTGCACAGCGACCAGCATCGCGCTGACCGCCACCAGGGTCTTGCCCGCGCCCACGTCGCCCTGCAGCAGGCGGTGCATCGGGTGTGGGCCGGCGAGGTCGGCGGTGATCTCGCCGATGGCCCGCTGCTGCGCGCCCGTGAGCGGGAACGGCAGCGACGCCTGCAGCCGGCTCAGCAGCTCGCCCTCCACCGTGTGGCGGATGCCCTTCTGCTCTCGCTCCAGCGCCCGCTTGCGCATGACCAGCACCGCCTGCACCCGCAGCAGTTCGTCGAAGGCCAGGCGGCGGCGGGCCTCCGCCTTCTCTGCCATGGTCTCGGGCAGGTGGATGCCACGCAGCGCCTCGTGGCGGGCGACCAGCCCGAGCCGCCGGCGCACCTCCGGTGGCACCGGGTCGGCGATGCCGCGGGGTTCGCAGCGGTGCAGCGCGTCCTCCACCCAGCCGGCGATCTCCCACGTGCTGAGCCCGGACTTCTCGCTCTGCGGGTAGATCGGCACGATACGGCCCGTGCGGTCGCCGATGAGATCCACGATCGGGTTCGTCATCTGCAACGCACCGCGGTAGACGTCGGCCTTGCCGAACAGGGCGATCTGGAGGTCCGGACGGAGCTGCTTCTCTCGCCAGGGCTGGTTGAAGAAGACCACGTGGAAGCGGCCGCTGCCGTCACCCACGATGGCCTCCACGATGGCCCGCCGGTTGCGGCCGACCCGCTTGGTGACCGACCGCACGGTCACCAGCACCAGCGCCTCCTGCCCGGGTACGAGGTCGCTGACCCGGCACTCGTTGGAGCGGTCCACCCACCGCCGGGGGTACGTGGTGAGCAGGTCGAGCACGGTGGCCACGCCCACGTCACCGAGCGCGGCGACCTTCTTCTCCCCCACCCCCTTCAGCCGGTCGACCCCGATCGCGGCGAGGTCCCGCAGGGTGAGTGCGGTCATGCAGCCCGGCTCACTCGACGCCGAACAGGTACGGGTAGAGGGGCTGGCCACCGCGGTGGACTTCCACCTGCACGTCGGGCCGGTTCTCGCCGAGCCAGGTGCGGATCATGTCCGTCTGGCCGCCGGTGGCGTCGCGCCCTTCGACCACGGTGACGATCTCGGCCGACACGGCCACGAGGTGCTCCAGCAACCCGACGACAGCGCCCTCCAAGGTGTCGCTGACGGCGATGATCCCGTCGCCGCGCACGAGACCCATCCAGTCGCCTTCCTTCACCGGACCCACCTCGGTACTGGTGCTGCGGACGGCCTGGGTGACCTCTCCGGTGGCCACGCTCTCGGCGGCGTCGCCCATCTCCTCCGCGTTGGCGTCGGCTCCGGCCTCGGGGTCGTAGACCACCAGCGCGGCGAGGGCCTCCGGCATGGACCGGGTGGGCACCACGATGACCGTCTTCTGGGTGAGTGCATCGAGCTGCTGGGCGACCGGGATGATGTTCTTGTTGTTCGGCAGCACCACCACCTGCTGGGCGTTGACGGCCTCCACTGCAGCCAGCAGTTCTGCCGTGCTCGGGTTCAGCGTCTGGCCACCGGTGACCACGCCCTGCACGCCGAGCTGACCGAACAGCTCGCTCAGCCCGTCGCCGCTGGACACCGCGACCACTGCGCAGGTGACCGGCGGCAGCCCGGCACCGGCGCGGGACGGCACGTGCCCTCCCAGCGCGGCCTCGCGCTTGTCGTGCTCCTCGGCGACCTCCTCGAACAGGTCGGTGACACGGATCTGCTTGGGCCGCCCGCCGAGGTCGATGGCCACTTCGATGGCGGCGCCGATGTCGTTGGTGTGGACATGGCAGTTCCAGATGCCGTCGCCGCCGACCACCACGATGGAGTCGCCGATCTCGCCCCAGTCCTGCTTGAAGTTGTCGATCTTGCCGTCCTCCAGGTGGAGGAAGTACATGACCTCGTAGCGCAGCTCGCTGACATCCACCCCACCGTCGAGGGCGTGACGGTGGGCCGCGGCCTCCAGCTGCTCCGCCGTCGGGCCGTCGTCCAGGTCGGAGGGCTCGGGCAGTGGCTCGCCGTCCACCACGTGGAGCGCAGAGTCCAGCAGGAGGAGGAAGCCGGCGCCGCCGGCGTCCACCACGCCGGCGTCCTTCAGCACGGGCAGCAGCTCGGGGGTGCGGTCCAGCGCGGGGCGGCCGGCGTCGCGTGCGGCGCGCAGCACCCCCGCAAGGGTCTCGCCCTGCTCGGCGGCGGCATGGGCGGCGTCCGCGCTCTCCCGCACGACCGTGAGGATGGTGCCCTCGATCGGCTTCAGCACGGCCTGGTAGGCGGCGTGCGACGCGGCCTTCAGGGCTTCGGCCACCTTCGCCGCAGTGGCCTCGGTGGTGTCCTTCAGCGTGTGGGCGATGCCCCGCAGGATCTGGCTGAGGATGACGCCGCTGTTGCCGCGGGCGCCCATGAGGCTGCCGTGGCTGATGGCGTTGCAGGTGGGTTCGGCACCTTCGTCCGCCTTCTCCAGCTCCGCCACCACCGCATCCAGCGTGCGGGCCATGTTGGTGCCGGTGTCGCCGTCCGGCACGGGGTACACGTTGAGCCGGTTGATGCCGGGGGCGTGCACCTTCATCGTGTCGCGGAACGTGATCACGGTGTGGCGCAGGGCTTCGGGGCTCAGTCGGTCCAGGGTCCGCACGCCCGCCAGACTACTGACCCCGCCTCCCACTGGCTGGCCCCAGGTCGGAGGGTTTCGTGCTCGGAAGCGTGCACGAAACCCTCCGACCGGGGCTTGAGGGAATCGGGGGCGGCGCTGGTAGCCTTCGTGCGCTCGTTTCAGGTCGACGAGCCAGATCTACGGAAGTGACGTCATGGCAGCAGTCTGCGAAGTGTGTGGCAAGGGCCCGAGCTGGGGCATGAACGTGTCGCACTCCCACCGTCGCACCAAGCGGCGCTGGAACCCGAACATCCAGCGGGTGCGCGCCCTCGTCGGCGGCGCCCCCAAGCGGCTCTACGTCTGCACGGGCTGCATCAAGAGCGGCAAGATCGTCAAGGCCGGCTGAGGCACCGTCGTGCAGGGCGTCGTCAAGAGCTACGACCCGGCGTCGGGCGACGGCATCGTCGTCCGCGACACCGACCTCAGTGAGATCGACCTCGCCGGCGACGCGCTGGAGGGCTCCGTCTTCCGCATGCTGCGCCAGGGCCAGCGGGTCGTGTTCGACCTCGACGGCAACGGCCGCGCCACGAAGCTGCGCCTCGGCAGCGAGGTGGACATGGAGACCCCCGGCGCCTGACCGCGGCCATCCCCACCGTCTGCCGGCTCCGCTCGGCACCCGAACCGCCCGGCCCCGAGGGGCCGGGTTTTTCGTTTCCGGTACGCGCGTTCCTAAACTTGAACGCAGGTACAACGACGTGCCGCGTCCCCCCGAGGAGTGACCCTGAGATGACCGCGACCACGAGCAATTCCCGTCTCCAGCAGTGGGTGGCCGACTGGGCAGCCGTGCTCCAGCCCGCCGACATCTACTGGTGCGACGGCTCGGCCGAGGAGTACGACCGGCTCTGCCAGCAGCTCGTGGACAGCGGCACGTTCGCCAAGCTGGACGACGCCAAGCGGCCCAACAGCTACTGGGCGCACAGCGACCCCGGCGACGTGGCCCGCGTGGAGGACCGCACCTTCATCTGCTCGGCCCGCGAGGAAGACGCCGGCCCGAACAACAACTGGCGCGACCCGGCCGAGATGCGCGCCGAGCTCACCGGCCTCTACACCGGGGCGATGAAGGGCCGCACCATGTACGTGGTGCCGTTCAGCATGGGTCCGCTCGGGTCACCCATCGCCCACATCGGCGTGCAGCTCACCGACAGCGCCTATGTGGCCGTGAGCATGCGGATCATGACCCGCATGGGCCAGGGCGCGCTGGACGTGCTCGGCGATGGCCAGTGGGTGCCGTGCGTGCACTCCGTGGGCGACCCGCTGGCCGAGGGCCAAGCCGACAGCGCCTGGCCGTGCAACCCGGACAACAAGTACATCGTCCACTTCCCGAGACCCGCGAGATCTGGAGCTTCGGGTCCGGCTACGGCGGCAACGCCCTGCTCGGCAAGAAGTGCTTCGCCCTGCGCATCGCCTCGGTGATGGCCCGTGACGACGGCTGGCTGGCCGAGCACATGCTGATCCTCAAGCTCACCAACCCGCAGGGCGAGGCCAAGTACATCGCCGGCGCGTTCCCCAGCGCCTGCGGCAAGACCAACCTGGCGATGCTCATCCCCACCATCCCGGGCTGGAAGGCCGAGACCATCGGCGACGACATCTGCTGGATGAAGTTCGGTGCCGACGGCCGCCTCTACGCCATCAACCCGGAGGCCGGCTTCTTCGGCGTGGCCCCCGGCACCGGCTTCGACACCAACGCCAACGCCATGCACACCCTGTGGGGCAACTGCATCTTCACCAACACCGCGCTCACCGACGACGGCGACGTGTGGTGGGAGGGCATGAGCGACGACAAGCCGGCGCGGGCCACGGACTGGAAGGGCAACCCCTGGACCCCCGAGGTGGACACCCCCGCCGCCCACCCGAATGCCCGCTTCACCGCCCCCGCCAGCCAGTGCCCGGTCATCGCCCCCGAGTGGGAGGACCCCGCCGGTGTGCCGATCAGCGCCATCCTGTTCGGTGGCCGCCGCCGCACCACGGTGCCGCTGGTGACCGAGGCGTACGACTGGGAGCACGGCGTGTTCCTCGGCGCCACCATGGCCAGCGAGACCACCGCCGCCCAGCAGGGCGCCGCCGGCGTGCTGCGCTTCGACCCGATGGCGATGCTGCCGTTCTGTGGCTACAACATGGCGGACTACTTCGCCCACTGGCTGAAGGTCGGCAGCACGGACGGCGCCAACCTGCCGAAGATCTTCTTCGTCAACTGGTTCCGTCGCGACGAGGACGGCCGTTTCCTGTGGCCCGGCTACGGCGAGAACAGCCGCGTGCTCAAGTGGGTGTTCGAGCGGGTCAACGGCACCGCCGAGGCCGTGGACACTGCGATCGGTCGCCTGCCCGCGGCCGGCGCGCTGGACCTCGACGGTCTGGACGTCTCCGACGCCGACATGGCCGAACTGCTGAGCGTGGACGCCGACGGCTGGAAGGCGGCGATCCCGCAGATCGAGGCCCACTTCGCCACGTTCGGCGACAAGCTGCCGGAGGTGCTCAACACCCACCTCGCCAAGCTCGCCGCCTCACTCTGACCCACCCGGGTTTCCGGGGCTGAATCTCACCATTTCCCGAACTGGGGCTGGATCGTTGCGGTTTGCCGCCCGATTGCAGCCCCAGTTCCGCGTCGGCGATGGGTCATGCGCACCGCGTCGCCGTCGCCGTCGACACATCCAGCCGCCCCGGATCCACCCGGCCGAGCACGTACCCGTCCGCGGTGACGGCCAGCAGCCGCCATGTGCCAGCGACCCGGCAGACACGACCACCGTCGATCACCACCGTGTCGCTCCCGGTCGTGCGGGCAGCCAGCACCGCAGCACCGTCCGGTGCGCGTTCGCCCTCCGGCGGCCGCCCGTCCCAGCCCGCTGGCTGGGCCACGGTCGACCTTCCGGCGCCCACCGTGACGCTCCACGTCCCGTCGTGCGCATCGGCCACCACCGGCCTGGCGGGGAACGGGACCGTGCACCAGTAGCAGCCGTCATCCTGGTACTCCTCGCCGGCCAGCACCAGCGTCACGCTGTCCACCACCAGCGCGGGCGGCGGCCCGGCCAACTGGTAGACGCGATGGTCGTCGCCCACGAGCGTTCCATCGGCGACGGGATGCACCGCCACCTCACCAGCAGTGTCGAACTCGCCGAGCAGGTAAACGTCGCCGTCGCGCCACAACGCCACCGTCCCTGCCGAGCCCACCCATGCATCGGTGGGAGTCTCGAAGACGATGGTGGCCAGTGGACGCGTGGTCAGCGTGGCGGGTCCACCGCCTTCCTCCCGGCAGCCGGCCGAGGCAAGCGCCGGCACCAGGCACAACGCGGCGATGGCCGACGCCCGGCGCATCAGCCCCCGGTGGCGATGAGCATGGCCCGGATGCCCAGGCCCATCACGAACAGGCTGCCCAGCCCGTACAGCAGGTACAGGCGATGCTTCAGCTGGAAGCGGTAGCTGTAGAGGATGGCGATGGCGATGATGGCCACGAAGCCGTAGAAGGCGTGGAACTGGGGCAGCGGCACCTTGTACTTGCCCACCAGGACGGCCCCGAGGATGACCTGGACGAACACGGTGACCTCGGCCAGGCCGATGAACCACCACAGCGGGCGCCCACGGAGTGCGGTGAGCCAGTGTGCGGCCAGCGCCCACAGGCCGGCCAGACCGTTGGAGAGGATGACCACCCAGGCCCAACCGTGGTGGAAGTGGAGGGTGGAGTCGACCCCGGCGGCAAACATCACGGCGAGGCTACTCGCCGCACCCGAAACCACCCACGTAGGCGATGGCGGTGACGACGCCGTTCTGGTCCTCCATGTGGACGAACAGGCCGTCCTCGATGAGGAAGGTGGGCCCGAAGATCTCGTCGCCGGGCGAGTAGGCACCCTCCGGGTATGCGGATGCCAGTTGGTCCAGCGTGGCACCCATGCCCAGGCCCTCCGCCGTGGCCAGGCCGGCAGGGTTGATGGATGGCCCGAACGCCGGCCCGTAGGTGAACGAGGCGAAGTGGCGCCGGCCGGATTCCACCAGCGAATCATCGGTGAGGAAGATCGACAGGTCGTTCCAGGTGACGAAGCGCACCTCTGTGCCGGGGCAGGCGACGCCAAGGGTCTCCTGCTCCGTCCAGCCGGTGTCGGCGGTGGGTGCCCCGAGGATGGCGCGCAGGTAGTCCACCACACCGTCGGCATCCGCCCCGAAGTCCGCTTCGCCCAAGCCGAACTCGGACATCAGCATGTTGTCCACGGTGAGCACCGTGGTGGTGGGCGCCGGCGCCGCCGTGGTGGTGACCGCGGTGGACGTGGTGGGGGCGGTGGAGGTGGTGTCAGCCACCGCGGTGGTGGTTGCTCCGCCTGCCGCGGTGGTTGCAGTGGTGGAAGCGCCTGCCGGCAAGGTGGAGGTGGTGGAGGTGGACGCAGTGGTCTCCTCGTCGCTGCAGGCGCTGCCGGCCAGCAGCGCCACGAGCAGGGCCGGAACGGCGAGACGGCGGGTCATCGTCATCGGCACAGTCTGCCAGGGGTTGCCCGGCCGCCCACGTCAGCGGATCAGGGTGTCCGCCTCGTGACCGCCTTCCACCAGCGTGAGTCCACCGTCGGCGGCGACATCCACGACGGTGACCGAGCAGTTGTCCAGGCTGCGGATGACCAGCCGGTCGTCGCCCACAGCGGCCCCGATGACGGCGTTGATGGCGATGAAGTGGCTGCACACCACGGTGTCCTCGCCCAGCCCGGCGACTGCGGCCACGACACCGTCGCGGAACGCGGTGTACGGCGCGCCGAGGGCGCTCCATGTGCCGGCCATCGCCGCCCTCAGCCACTCCACCCGGTCGGCCATGGCCACTCCCTCGGGCGACGGGATCTCGGCGACCGCCGGCTCCACGCGGGCGTCGACCTCCCACTCCCCCGCCAGCGGCGCCGCCGTCTCACGGCAACGCAGCAGGGGGCTGCTGACCAGCGCCAGCGGGCCGAGCGGGGCCAGCCGGCGGGCCACGCCGTCGGCCTGCATGCGACCGAGGTCGTCGAGGCCTGGGTCGGGGTCGGTGTTCCACCCGGCAGCGGCTCGGCCGTGGCGAACCAGGTAGACGCGGGTCACTCGAACAACCACCCGTCGCGGACCGGTGGATGGCCGTCGCGGTCGATGTACCACTCCGTGCCGAACGCCATGGCGAACGCGTCGTCGGGCATGGTGGAGAAGAACCCCGCATCGGTGATCTGGCTCTGGTGGCAGCGGATCGACGCCCGCTTCAGGGCCACGTAGGCGCTGACGTCCACCCGGTGGGTGAGTTCGGCCTCCGGTGTGCCGAACGGGTTGCCGTCGTCGGCGGGGTCGTCGGGGTCCCATGCCTCGTCGCCGGGGCCGGGCGCCTCACCCTGGGCCTTGGCCATCTCGAAGAACCGCTTCATCTCGTCGCGGTTCATCGTGGACTCGAACACCCGTGGCGTGCCGGCCAGCACCGCGGCGCGGTGGCCCACGGTGTGCACCTTGATGTGGTCGGGATGGCCGTAGTTGCCGTGCCAGTCGTAGGTGGTGAGGACGTCGGCGCCCTCCTCGCGCAGGATGACGGCCAACCGCTCGGCCGCTTCCTCCAGCGGCGCCTGCAGGAACGAAGCGTCGTGGCCGTTCTGCTCCCAGCCGGTCATCCCGCTGTCGGCGTAGCCGAGCCACTCCAGGCGGTGCACACCGAGCATCGCGCACGACGCTTCGGTCTCCTTGCGGCGGCGGTCCACCAGGGTCTCGCCGGGGGTGAGATCGTCCGGCACCTCACCGTGGTCGCCGTTGGTGGCGACGACGAGCACCACCCGGTGGCCTTCGGCGACGGCGCGGGCCATCGAGCCACCGGTGCTGATGCTCTCGTCGTCGGGGTGGGCGTGGAAGCAGACGAGCGTGCCCATCGGGGCCTTTCTGCGGGTTCGGGGGCGGGTTACGCGTCCTTCACCGCACCACTGGCCACGAGGGCGTCGATGCGGTCGGCCGCGAAGCCCCAGTCTGCCAGCACTTCACGGGAATGCTGCCCGGGGTGGGCCGGCGGGCTGGCGACCTCGGCCACCGTGCGCGAGAACCGTGGCGCAGGCGCCGGCTGCGGCGTGCCGGCGATCTCCACGAACGTGCCGCGGGCGACGTTGTGCGGGTGCGCCGCGGCTTCGCTCATCGTGAGCACCGGGGCGAAGCACACGTCGGTCATCTCCATCTCGGCGCACCACTCGTCGCGGGTGCGGGTCTTGAACACGTCCCGGAGGCGGGACTTGAGATGGGGCCACAGTTCGCGGTTCATCTGCTGGGCGAACTCGGGGTCGTCGGCCAGGCCGGTGCGCTGCAGCAGTTCGGCGTAGAACTGGGGCTCGATCGAACCGAGGCTGACGTACTTGCCGTCGCTGCACTCGAACACGTCGTAGAAGTGGGCGCCGGTGTCCAGCAGGTTGGTGCCGGGCTTGTTCTCGTCGTGCATGCCGATGGACTTGAACGCCCAGAACATGCTCATCAGCACGGCCGCGCCGTCCACCATCGCGGTGTCCACCACCTGGCCCTGGCCGCTGCGCTGAGCCTCCAGCAGGGCGCAGACCACGCCGTAGGCGAGGAACATGCCGCCGCCGCCGAAGTCGCCCACCAGGTTCAGCGGGGGCACGGGGGCCTCGCCGGCGCGGCCGATGTGGGCCAGCGCGCCGGCCAGGGAGATGTAGTTGATGTCGTGGCCGGCGGCCTGCGCATACGGGCCTTCCTGGCCCCACCCGGTCATCCGGCCGAACACCAGCTTGGGGTTGCGGGCCAGGCACACGTCCGGGCCGACACCCAGGCGCTCCATCACGCCCGGCCGGAAGCCCTCGATCAGCGCATCGGCCTGCTCCACCAGGTCCAGCAGGGTGGCCACCCCGTCGGGATGCTTGAGGTCCAGCGCGATGTTGCGGCGACCGCGTTGCATGACGTCGAAGTGCGGCGTGTCGGGCGCCGGGCCGCGCACGGCCTGCGCGCGGTCCACGCGGATGACTTCCGCGCCCATGTCGGCGAGCAGCATGGCGGCGAACGGCCCGGGGCCGATGCCGGCGATCTCGATGATGCGGTATCCGGAGAGAGGTCCTGCCATAGCCCGCCGTTCTACTACGGCCGGCCGATCACGCTCCCACTCGGCGCACCCCGCCGGCTGCCCGCGTGTCAGCGGTCGGTGTGGGTGAGGATGGCGCCGACCACCGCCGGCCAGACCTGCGGCGGCGTGTCGTGGCCCATGTCGCTGACGTACAGCAGCACCGAGCCGGGCACCAGTTCCGCGGTGCGGAAGCCGCCGCTGGGCGCGATGAGGGTGTCGTCGCGGCCGTGGATGACCAGCGTGGGCACGTCCAGCGTGCGCAGGCCGTCGGAGCGGCTGCCGCTGGCCATGATGGCGATGAGCTGGCGGGCGGAGCCCTCGGGGTAGAACGAGCGGTCGTAGTCCCGCGCCGCGCGGGCCTTGGCGGCCGCCTCGTCGTAGTACTTCTTCGAGCCGAACACGCGGTAGCGGGGCGCGGCGTCGATGAACTCCTGGCGGTCGGTGGGTGGCGGCGCCAGCAGCACCTGCAGCACCTCGGGGTCGTCCTGGCCGTACTCCGGCTCGCCGGTGGTGCTCATGATCGACGTCATCGAGATGACCCGCTCGGGATGGAGGATGGCCATCGTCTGGACGATCATCCCGCCCATCGATGCGCCGGCGATGTGCGCCCGCTCGATGCCCAGCGCGGTGAGCAGCCCGAACGCGTCCTCCGCCATGTCCGACAGCAGGTACGGCGGCGCCGCCATGTCCGCGGCCACCCCGTCCAGGTGGGTGCTGAGGCCGCAGTCGCGGTTGTCGAAGCGGATGACGTAGCGACCTCCGTCGGCCAGCATCCGGCAGAAGTCCTCCTCCCACAGCGTCATCTGGGCGGTGAACCCCATCACGAGGAGGAGGGCAGGGTCGGACGGCGAGCCGAACGTGTCGTACTCGATCTCCATCCCGGTGTTGACTGCGGTGCGCGGCATGGGGCGCACGCTACCCCGGCGTCGCTCCCAAGTTGGCGGTGAAGTGCGGTACCGCAACCCCTCAACGCCAACTTGAGGGGCGGGGGTGGGGTACGGTCCGGCGCATGACGCTCTTCGGTGTTCACATCGGCCTCCAGCACACCACCGCCGACGAACTGCGCTCCGTCTGGCGGCAGGTGGAAGACCTCGGCTTCGGCTGGATCAGCGTGTGGGACCACTTCTACGGTGCCACCGGCCGCCCCGATGACGCCGCCTGCCTGGAGGCCGTCGCCATGCACGCCGCGCTCGCCTGCACCACCACCAAGGTGCAGTGCGGCTGCCTCGTCTACAGCATCGGCTACCGCCACCCCGCCGTGCTGGCCAAGGCCATCACCGCCATCGACCAGCTCAGCGGCGGCCGAGCCCACATGGGCATCGGGGCCGGCTGGGCGCAGGTGGAGTATGACGCGTACGGCATCCCGTTCCCCGAGGTGAAGCCGCGGATGGACCAGTTGGAGGAAGGCATCCAGGTGCTGCGCGGGCTGCTGCACGACGAGGTGACGTCGTTCGACGGGCAGTACTTCACACTGCGCGAGGCACGCAACGAGCCGCGGCCGGTGCAAGCCAAGCTGCCCATCTGGATCGGCGGCGGTGGAGAGAAGCGCACCCTGCGGATCGCCGCCCGCTACGCCGATGGCTGGAACGTACCCTTCGTCACGCCCGAGCAGTTCGCCCACAAGAACGGCGTGCTGGACGACCACTGCGCGGCCGTGGGGCGCACCCCGGGCGACATTCGCCGCGCCGTCAACGTGGGGCTGGCCTTCACCGAGGAGAGCCTGCAGCAGCAGTTCGGGGCCATCGCCAACAATGTGCGCGGCGGCGTGCTCAGCGGCAGCGACCAGGAGATCATCGACCGCATCGGCCAGTACGTGGATGCCGGCGCCGACCAGGTGAACATCGCCCTGCGCGCCCCGTTCGACCTGGTCTCGCTGGAGAAGTTCGCCGCCGCCCTCCACCTGGCCTGAGCACGCCATGACCACCCGCATCGCCCGCGCCCCCGGCCGCGTGAACCTGATCGGCGACCACCCGGACTACACCGGTGGGCTCGTCTTCCCGATGGCGGTGGACCGCTGGACGGAGATCCGCTTCGACCGGGCCGACCGGGTGGAGCTCACGTCGGCCGACGAAGCCGAGCCGGTGTCGCTGCCGCTGGACGTGCCCGACCCCACGATCGTCACGCCCCTCTGGGGCCGGTACGTCGCCGGTGTGGTCAGCGAGATGCGGCCGGCTGCGGGCATCCGCGGACGTGTCACCACCACCATCCCGATCGGCGGCGGAATGTCCAGCAGCCATGCGCTGGAGGTGGCCGTGGCCCTTGCGCTGGGCTTCGACGGCTCGGTGGTCGAATTGGCTCAGCTCACCCAGCGCGCCGAGAACCGGGCCAGCGGCGTGCCCACCGGGATCATGGACCAGTTCGCCATCGCCGGTGGCGTCGCCGGGCATGCGCTGCTGATGGACTGCGGGGCCCTCACCATCGACCCCGTCCCGCTTCCCGATGACGTGGAGATCGTCGTGCGCTTCGTCGCCCACCGCACGCTGGTCGGCTCCGCCTACGCCGATCGGGTGACGGAATGCGCCGCCGCCGAGCGGGTCATCGGGCCTCTCCGCACGGCCACCGCCGACGCGGTGTCGGCGATCGCCGACCCCACGGTGCGCCGCCGGGCCCTGCACGTGGTGCAGGAGAACCAACGGGTGCGCGACTTCGCCGCCGCGCTGCGCGAACACGACCTGGCAGGGGCCGGGCGCTTGATGGTGGCCAGCCACGAGAGCCTGCGCGACCTGTACGACACCTCCACCCCGGTGATGGACGCCGCCGTCGCCGAGTTGTGCAGCACCCCTGGCGTATACGGGGCCAGGATGACCGGTGGCGGATTCGGCGGGTGCGTCGTCGCGCTCACCCGCCCCGGCGCGTTGCACCAGGGTTGGGGCGTGCGCGCCGTGGACGGCGCAGCGGTGGTCGAGGCCCCGCCGGAGCCCGCGCGGTGAGCGACGCCGTCATCGGTGCTGCTGCCGCCGATGCGCCCGAGGCCCGCTGGGCCATGAGCGAGTACTTCGCCGAACTGGACCGTCGCTTCACCCACGGCTTCGAGGTGGGCGATGCGCTGGACGACGCTGCCGCAGCGTTCCGCCCGCCCGACGGGGTGTTCCTCCTCGCCCGACGCGGCGAGGCGGTCGTGGGGTGCGGCGGGCTGCAGCGTGTCGACGCGGCGACGGCAGAGATCAAGCGGATGTGGGTGTCACCCGATGCCCGCGGCATGGGGCTGGGCCGGCGCCTGCTCGAGGCGCTGGAAGCACAGGCCGCGGGGCTGGGCGCCACCCGGGTGATCCTGGACACCAACGGCGTGCTGGCCGAGGCGATCGCCATGTACGGTCGCGCCGGCTACGAACGGATCGAGCGCTACAACGACAATCCGTACGCCCAACTGTGGTTCGCGAAGTCGCTGCGCTGACCGCGTAGCCTTGCGCCCACAACAATCGCGAGGCCACCACGTGCGTCCGGCACGTCCGGCGGCACCGCACCGGCAAGGTGGTGGGTATGAGCGTGGACGTGCTGGCCGACGGCCTGTACTTCGGGGAGGGGCCCCGCTGGCATCACGACATGTTGTGGTTCAGCGACTTCTACGACCACGCGGTGAAGACCGTGGACATGAACGGCCGGGTCGCCACCATGCTCCAACTGGACGACCAGCCCAGCGGCCTCGGGTGGATGCCCGACGGGCGGATGCTGGTGGTGTCCATGACCCAGCGCCGGCTGCTGCGCCTGGAGGGCGACGCCCTGGTGGTGCACGCCGACCTCGACGGGATCGCCACGTTCCACTGCAACGACATGGTGGTGGACGGCGCCGGCCGCGCCTACGTGGGCAACTTCGGGTTCGATCTGGATGCCGCGGTGGCGTCGGGCGACTTCGCCGGGGCGCTTGCCGCCTACGAGGGCGCCAGCATCGCCTGGGTGGACCCGGACGGGTCAGTGCACGAGGCCGCCACCGGACTGCGCTTTCCCAACGGCACCGTCATCACCCCGGACGGGGCGACGATGATCGTCGCCGAGAGCCTGGGCCGCCGCCTCACCGCGTTCGACGTCGCGACCGACGGCTCGCTGACGAACCAGCGGGTCTGGGCCGACCTCGGCACGGCCGTGCCGGACGGGATCTGCCTGGACGTGGACGGTGCCGTGTGGCTGGCAGATGCTGGCGGCGAGCGGTGCGTGCGGGTGGCGGAGGGCGGCACGGTGCTGGCCGAGGTGCCCACCGGCGACCCCTGCTATGCCTGCATGCTCGGCGGGCCCGACGGCCGCACCCTGTTCATGCTGACGGCTGCGTCGTCCCGGGCCCACGAAGCGTCGGCGGCCCGCACCGGGGCGGTGCGGATCACCGAGGTGGACGTGCCGCGCGCAGGCCGTCCATGACACTGCCGAGCCGCTGCACCGCAGCGGCCGACCGGCTGCCCCACCACACCAGGTCGCGGCCGTCCACCAGCACCACGTTCGCATCGGGTACGGCTGCCGTGATCTCGTCGCGGTGGCGGTCGGCGAACGGGTAGGGCTCGCTGGGCAGCACCACCACGTCGGGCTTGCGCCGCGCCACGTCGTCCAGTGCCACCTCGGGGTAGCGGTCCTCGCCGTGGTGGGCGATCGGCTGCAGGCCCACATGGCGCAGCACGCTGGCGCCGTAGGTGTCCGCGCCCAGCGCCATCCACGGCCTCCGCCAGATCATGGCCACCGCAGTACCCCTCGAGGCCCGGGCAGCCGGCAGCGCCACGGGCGGTACCGACACGTCGACGGCCTTGGCCAGCGTCTGCAGTTCTCCGGGCACGGCAGCCAGCGACGTGACGTGCATGACGTGCAAGGGAACGCCCATCGCGGCCAGTGCGTCGGCGTCCTCCTTGCGGTTCTCCTCGCGGTCCATCACCACCAGATCCGGCCGCAGCGCGGCGATGGCCTGGATGTCGGGGTCCTTCGTACCGCCGACATGGGGCAGCAAGGGCTGCTCGCAGAACCTGGTGCATGCCGCGGGAACGACATCCCACGACAGCAGGGTCTCGGTGGCCGACGGGACGAGGCTGACGACCCGCACGGTCACGACTCGAGGAGGCGGCGCTTCTGCGCCTCGAACTCCTCGGGCGTGATGGTCCCGCGGTCCAGCAGGCCCTCCAGCCGCTCCAGTTGGGCGGTGACGTCGGCCGACGGTGCCGCCTGCGGGGCGGAGTACCCGCCGCGACGTTGGTGCAGCGACTCCATCTGGGAGTGGATGAGGTTCTGCACCTTCTCGGGGTGTCGGATGTCGGTGAAGCGCGACTGGCCGTCCTCGCCGCCGGACTCGATGAGCAGGTCGCCTGCACCCAGCATGCGCTCGAACACGCTCTGGTTGAAGTTGACGTTGTTCACCCGCTCAAGGGGGATCTCGATGCCGCTCTTGGCCAGCACGCCCTGACGGAAGATCAGCCGGTTGGAGGTGATGACGAAGTTGGTGGTGATCCACTTGAGGTACCGGCCGATCAGCCACAGCGCGGTGACCACCATCAGGGCGATGACGGCGTACACGAGGATCTTGCGGCCGGTGCCGTCGCCATCCGTCTTGGCGGCCACGATGATGCCGAGAATGATGGCCCCGACCAGGGCCCCGGCAGGTTCTGCGAAGTACCACCAGTGCGGGTGCATGTCGAGCGCGATCGTCTCGTTCGCATTCAGGTTCTTCTTGGGGTACGGCATGCGCGGAACTGTAGCGCCGCGAAGTACCTCGCCACAGCAGCGACGTCACACCCGTGCTCTATCGTGACGCCCGTGACCACGCCGCCTCCGGACGCCCTCCGCCACCTGCTGGCGGGGCTGGACTCGGCCCAGCGCGAGGCGGTCACCGGCAGCGCTGCACCGCTGGCTGTCGTGGCGGCCGCAGGGTCAGGCAAGACCACCGTGCTCACCCGGCGGATCGCGCATCGCCGCCACCGGGGCGGCCGACCCCACCCATGTCCTGGCCCTCACGTTCACCCGCGACGCCGCCGGGGAGTTGGTGCGCCGCCTTCGCCGGCTGGACCTGCGGGAGCGCATCGAGGCCGGGACGTTCCACCCGTGGCCCTGCGCCTGCTGCGCGACCGGGCCACCGCCGCACCGCCCGCCGCCGAAGGTGGCGGAGGACCGCCTGCGCCTGGCCAAGGAGGTCCTCACCGAGACCCGGCTGAAGGTGGAGCCCGGCGGAGCGCTGGCGGACCTGGACTGGGCCCGTGCCCGGGTGGTGGCGCCGCAGGACTACGAGCGCGAGGCGCGGCACGGCGGCGGGGGCGTTGCCGCCGGGCGTTCGTGGAGTTCGCCGACGCGTACGCCCGGCTGAAGCGCCGCCGCGGCGTGGTGGACTTCGACGACCTGCTGCACGACGTGCTGACGGCGATGGAGACGGACGACGCGTGGGCCGCGGCCGTCCGCTGGCGGTTCCGTCACGTGTTCGTGGACGAGGCCCAGGACCTCAACCCGCTGCAGCACCGCCTGCTGGAGGCCCTGCTGGGCAGCCGGGCGGACCTCTGCCTGGTGGGCGACCCACGGCAGGCCATCTACGGCTGGAACGGGGCCGACCCGACGGTGCTCGGCCGGGTGGAGGAGCACTTCCCCGGCGTCACCATCGTGCGGCTGGATGCCAACCACCGCTGCTCGCCGCAGGTCGTCGCGCCGGTACCGCGGTGCTCACGGCCGCCGGGCAGGAGGACGCGCCGTCCAGCACCCGGCCGGACGGGCCGGCGGTGGAGGTCGTGGTGCTGCCATCGGCGGAGGCCGAAGCCGCCGAGGTCGCGGCACGCGCCGGGCGCTGCTCCACCACCGCCCGGGCGCCGACCTGGCGGTGCTGGCCCGAACCAACGAGCAGGTGAAGTTGCTGCACACGGCCCTCACTCGGGCGGGTGTTCCCACCGAACGCTCGGCCGGCCGTTCGCCGCTGGAGGTCTGCCTGCGCGCCGCCTACCGCTGCACGTCCCGCGAGGCGCTGGCCACGTGGGCGGACACCCAGTTCGGCGACGGCGACGACCTGGCCCGCCGGGTGGCCGAGGAAGCCGACCGCTACCTCACCAGTGGCGAGCCCGGCGGGTTCCGCGCCTGGGTGGAAGCTCGCAGCCCGTTCGACGACCTGGAGCCCGACCATCGCGGCGAGGCCGTCGCCCTCCTCACCTTCCACGCCGCCAAGGGTCGGGAGTGGTGGGGCGTGTTCGTCACCGGCGTGGAGGAAGGCCTGGTCCTGCATTCCTCCGCCATGTCGCCCGCCCAGCAGGCGGAGGAAGCCCGCCTGGCGTACGTGGCCGTCACCCGTGCTGCGCACCACCTGGTGCTGACGGCTGCGGAGGAACGCAACGGTCGCGCCGCAGCACCAGCCGCTGGATCGACGCCATCGTGGAGAGCGCCGTGGCGGACCGGCCCGCTCCCCGCCCGCACCCCGCCGCAGGGTGGTGGACCCACTGGCTCCGTACACCCGTGGCGCGCGGTGGCCCGTGCCTCCGGCCAACCGGGCGCGCCGTCTGCTCGGACCGCGCTGCGCAGCCTGCTGGAGGACCCGCCTGCGGACGCCTCGGCGCTGGCCACCCGCCTCGGCATCACCGAGACCGCCGCCGCCCGCCTGCGCCCCTCCCCCAACCCGCCTGACCCCCGGCCAGACCCCTCGCCGGCCAGCGACGCCGCGGCTACCTCGCCGCGCCGCCACCGCGCCGCCACCGCCGCCACCGCGTGACCTGATCCCGCTTCCATGGGCGCTTCCGTCAGACGTGACCTGTTTTCGCTTCCACGGGCGCGAAAACAGGTCGGGATCCCGGGTGGAATGGGGCACGATCACGGCGTGGTGAGGGCAAGAAGCTGGGATGCACTCCGGGCGTGGGGCGACGGCGTCACGCGCATCGAACGCCTGACCGGGGGCGTCGCCAACGAGGTCTGGAGCGTCCAGGTAGGCGGTGAGCTGGCCGTGGCCCGTCTCGGCCGTCGCAGCGACGCCGACCTGGCGTGGGAGACCGGCCTGTTGCAGTTCCTCGACGGCGAGGGTCTGGCCGTGCCGGTGCCGATCCAAACCATCGACGGCCGACTGTTCGCCGACGGCCTCGTCGTGATGACGTACGTGGACGGCGAGCCACCCGTGACCGAAGCCGACTGGCGGCGGGTCGCCGACACCCTCCGCCACCTGCACTCGCTGACCGCAGCCTGGCCGCAACGACCCGGGTGGCGGTCGTCGACCGACCTGCTGCACACCGACACCGGGACCAAGGTGGACCTGACCTCGATGCCAGCCGTAGGCGTGGCCCGCTGCCGCGGCATGGGCACGGCTGGCCGGGCGCCCAACGTGCGTCGTGCACGGCGACACCAACCCGGGCAACATCCGCATCACCGCTGACAGGGTCGGCCTGATCGACTGGGACGAAGCGCACGTGGATGCGCCCGAACTCGACCTCGTCCTGCCGCACAACGCGGCCGGCCTCGCCGACGACGAGCTCGACATCGCCACCCAGGCATCGGCCGCATGGGAGGCCGCGGTGTGCTGGGACGACGACCATTCGCGGCAGCAGCTGGCGCAGGTGAGACCACTCTGACCGGTGCACCGCGACACCCACCTCGCACAAACCACGGCAGCCAGACCGCTGACGGCTGACACACTTCCTGGATGGCCGACCTTCCCGACACCCTTCCTGCCGGCGCTGCGCCTGGAACGCTGGCGCCTGGACCGCGTCGACGAGGTGCTGGACGCAGTGAGGGCAAGCCTGCCCGACCTCCAGCTGTGGATGCCGTGGGCGCAGACCATGCCGACCCGTGAGGAGCAGTTCCAGGCGCTGGCCAACGGCGAGGCCGCCTTCGACGCCGGCACCGACTTCAACTACCTCGTCCGTGAGTGCGACACCGGCGAGATGGTCGGTGGCAGCGGCCTGCACCGCCGCATCGGGCCGAACGCCATCGAGATCGGCTACTGGGTGCGCAGCGACCGCCACGGTCGCGGCTACGCGACGGCCGCGGCCGGCGCGCTCACCGACGCAGCCTTCACCCACCTCGCGGACGTCGAGCGGGTCGAGATCCACATGGACCGCGCCAACGTCGCCAGCGCCCGCATCCCGGGGAAGCTCGGCTTCCGGTACCTACGCTCCGATCCGAAGCCGAAGACGGCGCTCGGCCACACCGGGACGGACCTCATCTGGGCGATGCACCGCGGCGAGTGGACGCCGCGCTGACGCGACGGCAGAGGCGCAGCGACCGTCAGCCGGCGGGCTCCTCGTCACCGCGGTCGCGCATCAGGCGCTGGAACACCTCAGGCTTCATCGAGATGAACAGGCCCTCGGCCTCGGCGCACAGCCGCTGGTGGGCGGCCACGCGCAGCTCGGCGCGGGTGAAGATCTTGCGGCCGTCCACCCGCTCCACGTCGCCCACGAACTCGAGCTCCTGGAACAGCGGGGTCGGCGACCGGTAGCTGATGGTGAGGCGGCCGGTCATGCCCGGCTTGCCGGTGAGGCCCTGGGCGAACCCCAGCACCTCGTCGAACGAGGCAGCGATGAAGCCGCCGTGCACGCACCCCGGCGGCCCTTCGTACGCGGCGCCGAACGTCACCCGGCCGATCACCCGAGTGCCGTCGGCTTCGAGCGACAGCGGGGGCGCCAGCGGGTTGAGCACGCCCACCAGCGGCGAATGATCGATGAACAGGTGGTCCTGGTAGTCGGCCAGCGACGCCTCACCGCCTTCGTACGGGCGGCCGTGGGAGCGGTCGTGCAGGATGGCCACCGCCTGCTGCACGGCCTGGGCCGCAGCAGCGAACGCCGCCGAGTCCGCGGTGGACGACGCCAGCTCGTCGATGATCTGGCGGCAGGCCTCGGCGAGGTCCGCCCGGGTGTCGCCCGCCATCCGGTCGAGGGCGAACCGGTCGTTCACGCCAGGTCCACGATGACCGGCGCGGTCCGACGGGGACTGCCCCTTGCGGGCGTTGCGGTCGATCACGGCGAACGTGCTGCGCTCGGCAACCGCCGCCGTGCCGAGCACGAGGTCGATGCGCAGGCCGCGGCCCTGGTGGAAGTCGCCGGCCCGGTAGTCCCACCAGCTGTAGATGCGGTCCTCCGGGTGGTGGCGGCGGAAGAGGTCCTCCATGCCCCAGTCGCACAGGGCGGCCAGTTCGGCCCGTTCCTCGGGGCTGACGTGGGTGGCGCCGATGAACTTGCGCGGGTCGTACACGTCCTCGTCGGTGGGGGCGATGTTGAAGTCGCCGGCCACGACCACCTGGTCCGAGGGCGTGGCCAGTGCCGCCACGTGGCGGCGCAGCTGGGCCATCCAGCGCAGCTTGTACTGGTAGTGCTCGTGATCCAGCGACCGGCCGTTGGGCACGTACACGCTGCTGACCCGTACGCCCTCGCACACCGCAGTGATGATGCGGGCGTCGGGGTCCGGCTCGCCGCCGTCGGCGAAGTTGGCGACCACGTCGGTGAGGCCGACGCGGGACAGGATGGCCACACCGTTCCACTGGCCCTGGCCGTGGTGTGCGCACTCGTAGCCGAGCGAGGAGAACGTGAGCGCCGGGAAGGCGTCGTCGGCCAGCTTGGTCTCCTGCATGCACAGGACATCCGGCTGCACGTCGGCCAGCCACTCCTCCACGCGGGGCAGCCGGGCCTTCAGCGAGTTGACGTTCCAGGTGGCGATGCGCACGTCAGCGACCGTAGCGAATCACTTCGCCGCCTTCTTGGCCGGGGCTGCCTTCTTCGCTGCGGCCTTCTTCGCGGGGGCCGCCTTCTTCGCCGGCGCGGCCTTCTTGGCTGTGGCCGCCTTCTTCGCGGCGGCCTTCTTCGCCGGCGCGGTGCCCGGTGCGTCGCGGGTGGCGGCCGGGGCCGCGACCTTCTTCGTCGCCGCCTTCTTCGCGGGCGCGGCCTTCTTCGCGGCCGCCTTGGCGGGGACCGCATCGGTGGCGGCCGGGGCAGCCGTGGCGACCGCCGACTTCCGAGTCGCCTTCTTCGCCGGTTTCGGCGCGGCCTCCGACGCGGCCGGGGACGGCTCCACCGCACCGGCCTCCGCGGCGGCCTTCTTGGCGGCGCGCTTGCGGGCCGGCGCCGGCGGCACGGCAGGCAGCTTGGTGGTGGCCATGTCGGGCATCGCCAGGTCGATGCTGCGCTTGGCGGCGACATAGGTCTCCACCACCAGCGTCACCGACTCGCCCAGCTTCATCAGCTCTCGCGCGCTGCGCGGCGCAGGGTCGGCCATCAGGCGCAGTGGCACATAGCCCACCACCTCGCCGATCTTCACGTAGGCACCGTGCGAGGAGTAGTGGTCCACCACGGCGTTCACACTGGTGCCCACGGGGTGGTGCTCCACGAACGACAGGAACGTCATCAGGTCGTTCACCGGGGTGTGGCCGTGGGCGTCGCGGACCGGCGCCTTCTCGGACGCAGCGGCCGCGGCTGGTGCGGCGGGGGCGGATGCCGGTGCGGCGGCGGGCGCATCGTCCTTCGGCTTGCGGCCGCGAGCACCGGGCGGCGGTGCGGCGGGTACCGGCATGGGCTTGTTGGCATCGGCGCTGCCGACCCGCACCGACCCGTCACCCGACCCCTTCGAGCGCCCCTTGCGCTTGGCCTCGGCGACGGACTTGCGGCTGAGCGGGCCACGCACCGGCAGGCGGTTGACGAACACCCAGCCGATGTGCGGCACGGGCTTGCCACCAACAAGACGGCCCTCGTCGAACAGCCACGGGTATTGGCCGTGGAACTCCTGGTAGCTGTCGTTGGACAGGATGGTGGCGTTCACCTTGTCGGCGATGCTCAGCACGAAGGCGTCACCCCGACCGATGGCGCCGGCCGGAGGGGCGACGAGTTCATTGTTGGCGACCGCCTCGTCGAACTCCTTCACCTCCTTGGCGTCGATGCGGTGGCCGAACGTGGCATCGACCACGACCGTGATCAGCGCGTGGGGGTGTTCGGCCATGTAGGCCAGCACCGCCTCGTTGAGTTGGTGGAGGCTGGGCATCGACCGGCCCTCGGTGGCCAGGTTCGAGCCGTCGACGACGACGTGCGTGGCCGGATGGGACGCGGCGGAATGAGATGGCATAACAGGCCCAGCCTACGATGCCCGGGTGTCCAATCCTTCGACCCCCGCCGCACCGATCACCGCCGTCCTCTGGGACTTCGGTGGCGTCATCCTCTCCAGCCCCTTCGAAGCCTTCGCCCGCTACGAGGAGGAGCACGGCCTGCCGAAGGACTTCATCCGCACCGTCAACGCCACCAACCCCCACCACAACGCCTGGGCACACCTCGAGCGCAGCGACATCACCGCCGAGCAGTTCGACGAGGAGTTCGCGCTGGAGAGCGAGGAGTTGGGCCACCGGGTGCAGGGCAGCGACGTGCTGGCCCTGCTGGCAGGGTATGTGCGGCCGGACATGGTGGACCTGCTGGACCGGGTGAAGGAGGCCGGTTACCGGGTGGCCTGCCTCACCAACAACATCGGCGGCTCGCACATCTCCAGCGAACGGGAGATGACCATCGCCGACATCATGGCCCGCTTCGACGTGGTGGTGGAGTCCAGCAAGGTGGGCGTGCGCAAGCCGGAGACCCGCTTCTACGAGATCGCCTGCGACCTGCTCGGGGTGGTCCCCGGTGAATGCGTGTTCCTCGACGATCTGGGCATCAACCTGAAGCCGGCCGCGGCCATGGGCATGCGCACCATCAAGGTCCTCACCGCCGAACAAGCCATCGCCGACCTCGAAGCGCTCCTCGGCCTCTGAGCCGCTGCCTGGCCCGGGCGCGGGTCAGTAGCCGGAGAAGGCGTCGTCCATCAGGTCGATGAGCTCCTGGTCGTGGATCGACTTGGAGCCGGTGGCGGGGCTACCGGAGCCGATGCGGCAGACCGGGCGAAGGTGGTAGCCCTCCTCCTTGATCTTCCAGAAGCGGGCCTCCACGAAGCGCCACGGGCCCATGTTGTCCGGCTCTTCCTGCAGCCAGATCACGTCGTGGGCATTGGGGAACGACCGCAGCGCCTGGCGCATCTGCTCGCCGGGGAACGGGTACAGCTGCTCCACCCGCACCACGGCGACCGGCGCGTTGCGCTTGTCGCGTTCGGCCATGGCGTCCCAGGCCACCTTCCCGCTGCAGAAGATCACCCGCTGCACGGCGTCGCGGTTGGCCACGAACGGGTCGTCCAGCACCTCCTGGAACGAGCCGTGGGTGAGGTCCTCGATCGGCGAGCGGACCTCCTTCATCCGCAGCGGCGCCTTCGGGGTGAACACCACCAGCGGCTTGCGCAGGTCGCCGCGGCGCACCTGGCGGCGCAGCAGGTGGAAGTACTGGGCCGCCGTGGTGGCGTTGCAGACCTGGATGTTGTCGTCGGCGCAGAGGATGAGGAAGCGCTCGATGCGGGCCGACGAGTGCTCGGGGCCCTGGCCCTCCATACCGTGGGGCAGCAGCAGGACGAGGCCGTTCGTCTGACCCCACTTGTCCTCGGCGGCCACCAGGTACTGGTCGATGATGATCTGGGCGCCGTTGACGAAGTCGCCGAACTGGGCCTCCCACAGCACCAGCGCGTTGGGCTGCTCCTGCGCATAGCCGTACTCGAAGCCGAGCGCGGCGTACTCGCTGAGCAGGCTGTCGTACACCCAGAAGTTGGCCTGTTTGCCGGGCAGCGTGGCCACCGGGATCCAGACGTTCTCGTTCTCGTAATCGGTGAGCGCGGCGTGCCGCTGGCTGAACGTGCCGCGGCGGCTGTCCTCGCCGGCCAGGCGCACGGGAGTGCCTTCCATCACCAGCGACCCGAAGGCCAGCAGTTCGGCGGTAGCCCACTCCACCTCGCCCTGCTCGTGGTAGATCTTGGCCCGGTTCTCGAACTGGCGGGCCAGCTTCGGGTGGACGGTGAAGTCCTCCGGGTAGGCGGTGAAGTGGTCGAAGATGGCGTCCAGCGTCTCGCGGGCCACACCGGTCTCGGCATGCGGACGAACACCCGGCGCGGCGGGCGGCTTGGGCGCCTTCACGCCGGCGGCCACCTGGGCGCGGGCCTCGTCCAGCGACGCTTGCAGCTTGGCCTGGAAGTCGGCCAATGCGCCCTCGGCTTCCTCCACCGTGATGTCGCCGCGCTTCACCAGCGCCTCCACGTACAGCTTTCGCACGCTGCGCCGCTCGGCAATGGCCTTGTACATCAGCGGCTGGGTGTAGCTGGGGTCGTCGCCTTCGTTGTGACCGTGGCGGCGGTAGCACACCATGTCGATCACGACGTCCTTGTGGAACTTCTGGCGGTACTCGAAGGCCAGTTCGGCCACCCGCACACAGGCCTCCGGGTCGTCGCCGTTCACGTGGAAGATCGGCGCCTGCACCGTCTTGGCCACGTCGCTGCAGTAGATGCTGCTGCGCGAGTGCTGCGGGCTGGTGGTGAAGCCGATCTGGTTGTTGATGATGAGGTGGATGGTGCCGCCCACGCGGTAGCCGGCGATGTCGCTCATGGCCAGGCACTCGGCCACCACGCCCTGCCCCGCGAAGGCCGCGTCGCCATGGATCAGCAGGGGCAGCGACGGGTACGAGCCCGGCGGGTCGATGCGGTCCTGGATGGAGCGCACGATGCCGAGCACCACAGGGTCCACGGTCTCCAGGTGGCTGGGGTTGGCCGCCAGCTCGAGGCGGATCGACTCCCCGTTCGGGCCGTGGTACGCACCGCGGGCGCCGAGGTGGTACTTCACGTCGCCCGACCCCTGCACCGTGGTGGGGTCCACGTGGCCTTCGAACTCCTTGAAGATCTGGTCGTAGCTCTTGCCCAGGATGTTGGCCAGCACATTGAGCCGGCCGCGGTGGGCCATGCCGATGACCGCGGAGTCCAGACCGTCGGCCGCCGCCATGGACAGGATCTGGTCCAGGATCGGGATGGCGCTCTCGGCGCCTTCCAGCCCGAACCGCTTGGTACCCACGTACTTGGTGGCCAGGAACTTCTCGAATGCCTCGGCCGCGTTCAGCCGCTCCACGATGCGCCGCTTGCGCTCCTTGGGCAGCTCCCACTTGGCGCCTTCCAGCTTGGCCTGGATCCAGCGCTGCTCGGTGAAGTCCTGGATGTGCATGTACTCCACGCCGATGGTGCGGCAGTACGCGTCGCGCAGCACACCGAGCAGATCGCCGAGGGGCAGCTTCTCCGTGCCGCCCACGCCGCCGGTGAGGAACTCGCGGTCGAGGTCCCAGATGGTGAGGCCGTAGGTGGCGGGGTCCAGCTCCGGCGGGAGGTGGGGCTCCTTCCAGCGCAGCGGGTCCAGGTCGGCGATGAGGTGGCCGCGCACGCGGTGCACGCGGATGAGGGTGGCCACCTGCATCTGCTTGTGCAGCATGGCTTCCTCGCGGTCCACCGGGTTGGTGTCCACCCGCCACTCGACGGCCTCGTACGGCACGCCGAGGCTCTTGAACACCTGGTCGTAGAACCCGTGGTTACCCAGCAGCAACTCGTGGACCCGCTTCAGGAACAGGCCGCTCTCCGCGCCCTGGATGATGCGGTGGTCGTACGTGCTGGTGACCGTGATGACCTTGCTGACGCCGATGGAGCCGAGGGTGCGCTCGTCGGCGCCCTGGAACTCGGCCGGGTAGTCGATCGAGCCGACCCCCACGATGACGGCCTGGCCGGGCATCAGCCGCGGCACGCTCTGGACCGTGCCGATGGTGCCCGGGTTGGTGAGGCTGATGTTGGCGCCCTGGAAGTCCGCCACGGCGAGCTTGTTGGTCTTCACCTTGCGAATGAGGTCCTCGTAGGCGGCGAGGAAGCCGGAGAAGTCCAGCGTGTCCGCGTCGCGCAGCACCGGCACCACCAGCGTGCGGGTGCCGTCGCCCTTGTCCACGTCCACCGCCAGGCCCATGTTGACGTGCTCGTTGCGGATGAGGCGGGGCTTGCCGTCGCTGCCGGTGGTGTAGGTGTTCTTCATCGCCGGCACGGCCTCGGCGATGGCCCGCACGATGGCGAAGCCGATGAGGTGGGTGAAGCTGACCTTGCCCTGCCCGGTGCGGCTGCGATAGCCGTTGATGACCTGCCGGTTGACCTCCAGCAGCTTGGCCGGCACATTGCGGAAGCTGGTGGCGGTGGGAACGGTGAGGCTGCGCTCCATGTTGGTGGCGATCGCCATGCCCGCACCACGAATCGGTTCACCGACCTCGTCCGCCGGCGCCGCCGCGGGTGCGGCTGCCGGTGCGGCAGGGGCCGACGCCACCGCGGGCGTGGCCACGGGAGCTGCCACCGGGGCGGCGGGGGCCGGAGCGGCACCGTTGCCGGGAGCGGCCACCATCGGGCGGTAGTCCTCGAAGAACTCCCGCCACGTCTCGCTGACCGAGGACGGGTCGTCGCGGAACTGCTCGTACATCTCCTCGACGAGCCAGGAGTTGGCGCCGAAGCCCGTGGAACGCTGGTCGCTGGTCACATCGGTCGATGGTACTTGCAGTGACGCCCGGCGCCATCGTTGTCTTTCCGAAGAAGGCACTTCTACAATCCTGCGCCATGCGTCTGCGCCTTGCCCTCCCCGCCACCGTCGTTCTGGCGGCCGGCCTCGCCGCGTGCGGCGGCAGCGGCGGTTCCACCAGCAGCGGGCCGTGCTCGGCCAACGGCAGCACGGTGGACGTCTACGCCGTGGACGGCATCGCCTGGAACTCCGGTTCCTACTGCGCCGAGAGCGTCGACGGCCAGGTGACCATCAACGGGTTCAACAACTCGTCACTGCCCCACAACCTGCACGTGCAGGACAGCAGTGGCGCCGCAGTGACGGAGCAGTTCGTGGACCTGCCGAGCAAGGGCGCCGAGGGCACGCTGAGCCTGTCGCTGGCGCCGGGCGAGTACCGCATCGTGTGCCTCATCCCCGGCCACTCGAACATGAAGGCGACGCTCACCGTCACCGAGCCCGGCGCGGCAGCGGACGCGTCCACCACCAGCGGCTCCTGAGTCCGGACGCGGCACGGGCCGCCCACCCGCAGGTGGAGCGGCCCGCACGAGGTCGGTGAGGGGTTCGTCAGGCGACGAACAGCACCTCGGTGAGCACGAGGAACACCACCCACATGCCGAACATGGCGATGATCGGGTTGCGCACGCCAGGGCCGTCGTACATCGCGTTGAGGCCCTTGTTCGGCGTGGTCTTCCACGGCAGCAGGCCCAGGCAGTTCAACTCCATGATGCCGATGATGGCCAGGGCGATGATCCAGTAGATCGCCAGGTCGCTGCCCTCCAGCACCACGTTGGACGCCGGGTGGTGGGACTTGAAGATCATGAAGAACAGCATGGTCACGGAGAAGACGGTGTTCTGCCGGCTGGCCATGGTGGCCTTGCGGCCGGCGGCGGCAGCGGCCGGGTCCGGCTCGCCACCGGCCAGCACGTTGGCGGCGTTGGCCAGCACCACCTTCTGGGCCCGCCAGATGACGCCCCACACGTTGAGCATCATGATCGTGCCGAGCAGCATGCCGGTGCTGATGGCCACATTGCCGGCGAACTTGCCCCAGCTGGCCTCGGCACCATTCGCGTCGAAGCCGCCCTTGTAGTAGTCCTTGATCGCGCCGGTGATGAGGATGCCGGTGACGAACGTGCTGAGCGCCGCCCAGCGGAACCACCACAGTGCCTTGCGGGCCACCTTGTCGATGGCCACCAGCCGGGCCTTGCCACCGATCTCCTTGTGCGGCTCGTCCTCGAACTTGCCGAAGGCCGGGACCTGCACGAAGTTGAAGTAGTACAGCAGGCCGATCCAGGTGATGCCGGCGAGGATGTGCAGCCACCGGAACCCGAAATTGCCCAGCCCTGCACGACTGAAGAAACCATCCACTGCGAGCACTTTCGGTACCCCCTCCTTGTGAAAACCGAAGTGCGCGCAACGTAGCACCACGTGCAGCGGCGGCCGCGCACCGTCCGCGGTTCAGCCACCTCCGGGGATCGGATCCCAGCCGCTCACGCCACCGTTGCTGACGTTGGGGGTCCACTGGCGGCCGTCCCACAGACGCAATTGGTGGCGGCCGGTGGGGTCGGGCGCCCACTGCGCGCCCGGTGGCGGCGGCGGCAGGTGGGGGGTCGGCCCACCGCCCGGGCGCATCACCAGAACGATCACCAGCCCGACGCAGCCGAGCAGGCCCAGCAGCGCGCCGACCCACCACTCCATGCCACGGCTCTGGGCGATGAGCGCGCACACGGTGGGCCAGATCACCAACCACCCGATCCAGAAGGCCGCCACGGTCATGGTCCGTTAGCCTGCCATCCCGACATGGCACACGAGTTCATCTACACCTGTTACAAGCTCGCCCGGCACTACCCGCCGGACCGCACCGTCCTGGAGAACATCTCGCTCTCCTTCTACCCCGGCGCCAAGATCGGCGTGCTCGGGGCCAACGGCGCCGGCAAGTCCTCCCTCCTCAAGATCATGGCCGGGCTGGACGACGGGTACACCGGCGAGGCCCGCCTCACCCCCGGCTTCAGCGTCGGCTACCTGGCCCAGGAACCCCAGCTGGACCCGGCGAAGGACGTGCGCGGCAACGTGATGGACGGGGTGGCCGCCGTGCAGGGCCTGATCGACCGCTACAACGAGGTCATGGCCATGTGGGGCGACCCCGACGCCGACTACGACAAGGTGGGTGCGCTGCAGGCCGAGTTGGAGGACAAGATCGCGGCCGCCGACGCGTGGAGCCTGGACCGCAACGTCGAGATCGCCATGGACGCCCTGCGCTGCCCGCCCGACGACGCCGACGTCACCACGCTCTCCGGTGGCGAGCGCCGCCGCGTGGCCCTCTGCCGCCTGCTGCTCAGCCGGCCCGACCTGCTGCTGCTGGACGAGCCCACCAACCATCTCGACGCCGAGAGCGTGGAGTGGCTGGAGCACTTCCTGTCCGAGTACCACGGCACCGTCGTCGCCATCACCCACGACCGGTACTTCCTGGACAACGTGGCCAAGTGGATCCTGGAGCTGGACCGCGGCCGCGGCATTCCCTTCGAGGGCAACTACTCCAGCTGGCTGGAGCAGAAGCAGGAGCGCCTGGCCCGTGAGGAGAAGGCCAGCGACGCCCGCAAGCGCACGCTGGAGCGCGAGCTGGAGTGGGTGCGCATGGCGCCCAAGGCCCGCCAGGCCAAGGGCAAGGCCCGCCTCGCCGCCTACGACAAGCTGCAGGCCGAGGCCGAAGCCGCCGACCGCGGCCCGGACAAGCTGGAGATCACCATCCCGGCCCCGAAGCGCCTCGGCGACACGGTCATCAACGTGGAGCACCTGCGCAAGGGCTTCGGCGACAAGCTGCTGGTGGAAGACCTCTCGTTCTCCCTCCCCGCGCCGGCATCGTGGGCGTCATCGGCCCCAACGGCGCCGGCAAGACCACGCTGTTCAAGATGCTCACCGGGCAGGAGGCGCCGGACGGCGGCACCGTCACCGTGGGCGACACGGTGGAGTTGGCGTACGTGGACCAGAGCCGCGACAGCCTCGACGCGGAGAAGACGGTCTTCGAGGAGATCACCGGTGGCGTGGAGCACATGAAGGTCGGCAACAGGGAGATCCACGGCCGGGCCTACTGCGCCAGCTTCAACTTCAAGGGCAGCGATCAGCAGAAGCTGGTCGGCAAGCTCTCCGGCGGCGAGCGCAACCGCGTGCACCTGGCCAAGCTGCTGAAGACCGGCGGCAACGTGCTGCTGCTGGACGAGCCCACCAACGACCTGGACGTGGACACCCTGCGGGCACTGGAGACGGCGTTGGAGAACTTCCCCGGCTGCGCCGTGGTCATCAGCCACGACCGCTGGTTCCTCGACCGCATCGCCACCCATGTGCTGGCGTTCGAGGGCGACAGCCAGGTGCGGTTCTTCGAGGGCAACTTCAGCGAGTACGAGGCCTGGCGCCACAAGGAGTTCGGCTCCTCCGCCGACCAGCCCCACCGCATCAAGTACAAGCCGCTGGCCCGCTGACATGGCTCGGCGATGGATCCCCCGGGTGTGCGCCGTGGTGTTCGTCGCGGGCATCGCCGGGATCATCATCGCCAGCGTCAACGGCAACAACGCCGGTGTCGTGCTGACCATCGGGCTGTGCATCGTGCTGGCCGCCGTCGCCCTGCTCACCATCGGCGCGGTCGGTGGGCGTGACCGCATCGACGTCTTCGACGAGGCCGACGCCGAGCGGCTGGAAGGCCAAGTCGCTGCCCTGGTGGAGGCGGGTGCCGACGAAGACGCCGTGCGGGCCCTGGTGCGCGAGGCGATGAGGCTCGGGCGCCGGTGACCGACGCCCCCACCACGCCCGCTGCGGCGGGCGAGACCGACGCCGAACTGGCCACGCGCCTGGCGGTCGAAGCAGGGCGACTGCTGGTGGACCTGCGTGCCGATCTCTTCGGCCGCGGCGCGCCGCCGTGGCAGGTGATGGACACCGGCGACCTGGCGAGCCACCGCTTCCTGCTGGACGAGCTGCGCACCGCCCGGCCGCAGGACGCGGTGATGAGCGAGGAAGGGCTGGAGGACGCCCGCCGCTTCGGCACCGACCACTGCTGGATCGTCGACCCGCTGGACGGCACCAACGAGTTCGGCGAGTACGGCCGGGTGGACTGGGCGGTGCACGTGGCGCTGTGGTCGCACGGCCGCCTCGCCGCCGGCGCGGTCAGCCTGCCGGCGCTGGGCCTGGTGTTCTCCACCGAACCGGCGGCGGCGGTCCCCACCGTGGACCGGCCGCGTCCGCTCCTGATCACCAGCCGCAACCGCAACCCGTACTCGGCGGTCGTCGTCGCCCGTGCGCTGGACTGCGACGCCGTCCGCCTCGGCTCGGCCGGCGCCAAGGCGATGGCCGTGGTGATGGGCGAGGCGGACGTGTACGTGCACGACGGCGGGATGTACCAGTGGGACAGCGCCGCGCCCGCGGCCGTCGCACTCGCCGCCGGGCTGCACGCCAGCCGCCTGGACGGCTCGCCCCTCGTCTACAACGAGCGCGACCCGTGGCTGCCGGACTTCGTGATCTGCCGCCCCGAGCTGGCCGACCCCGTCCTCGACGCCCTCCGCGCCCACCGCGCCCCCCGTGCAAGTTGGCGGTGAGTGGCGGTACCACCGCACCTGAACGCCAACTTGCGGAGGCCGTCGTCCAAGTTGGCGGTGAGTGGCGGTACCACCGCACCTGAACGCCAACTTGGGAGGGGCAGACTGGGGGGATGGAGCTGAAGGCGGTGCGCTACGAAGTGACGGACCGGGTGGCCACGGTGTGGCTGGACCGGCCCCATCCGCCACAACGCCTGGACCGGCCGGATGCACCGCGACTACCTGCACGTGCTGGCCACGCTGGAAGCCGAGCCTGACGTGCGGGTGGTGGTGGTCACCGGCACACCGCCGGCCTTCTGCGTGGGCGGCGACAGCGAGGCCCTTGCCGGCCATGCCGAACGTGGCGGCTACGACGACGGCTGAGCGGCGGGGTGCCCCGCCCGGCGCCGCATCGGCCGGAACATCTCGACGCCGACTTCGCCTTCCAGTTCGCCCTGCGCATGCCGGTCATCGCCGCAGTGAACGGGGCCTGCGCCGGTGTCGGTCTGGCGCTGGCCCTGTTCTGCGACCTCCGCTTCGGTGCCGCCACCGCCAAGCTCACCACCGCAGCACCCAAGCTGGGCCTGCCCGCCGAGTACGGGATGAGCTGGCAGCTGCCCCGGCTGGTCGGTGTCACCAGGGCCGCCGACCTACTGCTCTCCGGCCGGGTGTTCACCCCGGCGGAGACCGAGGCGTGGGGGTTGTGGAACGGGGTCGAACCCGACGGTGCGGCCACGCTGGCGGCAGCGCAGGCATACGCCCACCGCCTGGCGCACGAGGTCGGCCGGCGGCGCTGGCCACCACGAAGCGCACAGATCGCCACCGACCTGCTGCACCACTCCCCCGCTGCGGCCATCCATGAGGCCCAACGGCTCCTGCGCGAGGCGATGACCACGGCCGAGTACCGGGAAGGCGTGGCGGCGCTGGGGAGAAGCGGCCACCCCGGTTCTGACCGCCACGGCCCCGCCAGCCAGCGGGGCAACTGGGTGACCTGGATGTACTGCCCGGTGGGCAGCACCCGAGCCGCGAATGCGGTGAGTTCGTCGATCGTCACGGCCTGCACTGCCCCCAGCGCACCCATGATGGTGGCGAGGAAGTCGGGCTCCTGGGTGACGCGCACCAGGTTCCAGGCGATCGCCCCGTTGTCCACATAGTTGTACTGCTGGGCCATCGTCGCCATGGCGTGGTCGAACTCCGTCGCCGTGGGCCCGTGCAGCGCCAGGTCGGCCAGATCGGCAAGCACGGCCGCCGCCAACTCGTCCATCCCGTCGGGGTCGCCGGTGACGGACACGTACACCAGCACCCTTCCCACCACATGGTCGACCTGCACCACCGCATACGGCGAGTAGCTGGCGCCCAACTCCTCGCGGATGTGGTCGGTGAGGCGGCTGTCGATCACATTGGTCAGCAGGTCGGCCAGCGCGGTCTCGTACTCGCTGCCGTCGCTGGGCACCTCGAACTGGAGCGTCAGCGAGGCATGGTCGCCCGTGCCGGCGCGGACCGTGCGGGTCACCACCCCGGCCGGCACCGGCGGCTCCACGGGCAGGTAGTCCTCTTGCGTGCCGTCGCCCTCCAACGTGCCGAGGTAGCGGTCCACCAGCGCCTCCACGTCGCGCAGGTCGACGTCGCCGGAGATCGAGAACACCCAGTCCGAGGCGTTGGAGAACCGGTCGCGGAAGATTCGCCCGACGGTGGCCGTCGTCAGCCGGTCCAGCTGGCTGCCGGTGGGCAGCACGGCGAAGCGTGGGTCGCTGCCGTAGCGGGCCCGCTGCAGGGCCACCCAGGCCGCGTAGTCCGGATCGGCATTCGGGTCGTCGACGAAGTTGCGGTCGGCGGTGACCAGCGCGTCCAGCGCCGGGGCATCGAAGTGCGGGGCGGTGAACCACAGGTGGATCTGCTGCAGCGCCAACTCCAGATCGGTGCTGTTCATGCCGCCCCAGATCCCTTCCTCCGACGGCGCGATGTACGGGTGCAACTCCACGGTGGACGCTTCCATCACGGTGGCCACCTGCACGGCGTCCAGCGTGCCGAGGCCGCTGGTGGCCGCGACCTGGGTGGCGTACGAGGCGAACACGGCATCCTCCGGTGCCATCTGCGACTGCCCGCCGGCGCTCCAGGCGGCGATCACCACCTCGCCGTCGATGATCGACGTCGGGTTGATCACCACCGTGGCGCCGTTGGCGTACACGTAGCGGTGCGCGTCCAGATAGCTGAACGGCTCGTCGGCCATCTGGTCGCTGCTCACCGGGGCAACGGGGTCGGGGGCGTCCATCAGGTCGTCGCCCACCGGCTCCAGCGGCGGCCGTGCCGGCAGGTCCAGCCCGCGCATGCCGGTCAGCCGACCGGTCAGGTCCGCCTCCGTGGGCACACCGTCCGCACCTTCCTCCACGTTCACGTAGAGGAAGGGCGCGCTCGCGTCCATCCGTTCCGTCAAACGCGCGGCGACGGTGTCGGGCGTGAGGTCGTCGAGGATGCGGGTGAGCGTGCGGTGCAGTTCGTTGGCGCTCGGGATCATCTGGCCGTTGAGGAAGTTGGCCACGTATTCCTCGGCGAACTGGCGGTCCTGGCGGGTGTGGCGCCCCTCGTAGGCGGCCTCCACGCCGGCCCGCAGCGGCGCCGTCGCCCGCTCCAGCTCGAGCGGGTCGATGCCGTGCTGGCGGATCCGCTCGAACTCGGCGAGCAGGGCGTCCACACTCGCGTCCAGGTCGGCCAGGTCGGCAGTGATCCACAGGCTGGGCGCATCGAGATAGCGCACGAAGCTGTTGTTCCCTGCGTCGGCGGCGGTGAAGTCGGCCTGTCCGCGGGCCAGGTCGTCGCCCAGCCGGTTCGCGAGTACCGAGAACGCCGCCTGCAGCTCGATGCGCTCCTGCAGGGCGCGCACCCCACCGCTGCCCCCGGTGGCCAGTGGCCAGGTCAGCTCCGCCACGGTGCCGGCGGCGTCGGGGTCCTCCGTGACCAGTGTGTGCGGGACCACGAACGGTCCCGGGGTGAGATCCGGCCGCGTCCCGGCGTCGGCGCGAGGCTCGAGATCCTCGAACCGTTCGCGGATCATGTCCTCCACACGGTCCATGTCCATGGCCCCGACCACCGCGACGGCGGCGTTGTCGGGCCGGTACCAGGTGTCGTAGAAGCGGCGCAGCACGTCCGCTTCCATGAAGCGGATGGCGTCCTCCTCCCCGATCGGCTGCCGGCCGTCGTAGCCCGACCCGGCGAGGAACAGGCCCAGCAGGTCGGCGTAACGGCGCCCGTCCAACGTCTGGTCGCGCAGGCGCCATTCGTCCAGCACCACGCCGCGCTCGTCGCGAACTGCATCCTCGGTGATGGTGGCGCCGCTCAGCCACTGAGCCAGCACGTCCAGGCCCGTGCCGATGTTGTCGCGGTCGTCCACCGGCACATGCAGTTCGTAGACGGTCTCGTCGTAGCTGGTGTAGGCGTTCACGTCGGCACCGAACTCCATGCCGAACGACCGCAGCACGTCGATGAGGTCGTTGCCGGGAAACTGGTCGGTGCCGTTGAACAGCATGTGCTCCAGGAAGTGGGCCACGCCGGACTGGTCTGCGGCTTCCATCGCCGAGCCGGCGTTGACCACCAGGCGCATCTCCACGCTGCCGCCCGGGCGGTCGTTCTCCCGCAGGTACACGGTGAGCCCGTTGTCCAGGGTGACGATGCGGGTGTCGCCGTCCACCGCCAGCACCCGGTCGGGTGGCAGCGACGGCGTGTCGTCGGGTTCCGACGTGCGCGGCGCCGTGGTGGTGGAGCCGGCGTCGCGGTACTCGACCGCCCGCACTCCCGATCCGGTGCTGCACGCTGCCGCCGTCAACGCGAACGCGCACAGCAGCCCGCCCGCAACCCTCGGTGTCATGGGCGCACTGTAACCGGGAGGGAAGGCTCAGCTCCGCTGGCGGGCAACCATCGTGGCGTGAGCGTCCTCGTCGCGGATGAACCAGGCGAACACGGCCGCGATGATGGCGAACACCACTGCCACGCCGAAGGCGATCCGCACGCCATGGATGGCCTCGGTGACCCCCGCGGCCGGCACCAGCCCACCGATCGGCATGTGGGCCGCGAGGATGCTCGCCATGATGGCCACCCCGATGGACACCGACACCTGTCGCTGGGTGGAGAACAGCGACGACGCCCGGCCGTTCTGCGACGGCGGGATGGTGGCATAGCTGGCTGCCTGCATGGGCACGAACGCGAACCCCATGCAGAACCCACGCAGCAGCATCAGGCCGCGGATCAGCCACAGGCTGGTGTCCACGTCCAGTGTCACGTAGAGCGCAATGGTGAGCCCGGCCGCGAGGAAGCCGCCGCTCATCAGCCGCTTCGGACCGATTCGGGCGTAGAGGTGGCCGGCGATGAACGAGGACATCATCACCCCGAACGCCTGCGGGAAGGTGGTGAGGCCACTGGTGAGCGGGTCCTGCCCGCGGATGCTCTGCAGGTACAGCGGCATCACGAACGTCACCCCGAGGAAGCTGGCCATCGAGAACAGGCCCACCAGGTTGCACTGGCGGAACATGCGGTTGGAGAACAGGCGCAGCTCCACCATCGGGTTGTGGACTTTGAGCTCCACCACCACCAGCAGGACGGCTGCGACGACACCGGCGAGCGCCGTCCCGATGACCGTGGTGGACGTCCAGCCCGACCGTGGCCCGTCGCTCAGCGCGTACACGATGAGGGCAAGCGCCGCCCCCGACAGGGCGAAGCCATAGATGTCGAACCCCTTGGCCGTCTCCTCCTTGTGTTCACGCAGGTGGCGGAAGCCGAACCACAGGGCGACCAGGGCGATCGGCACGTTCACGTAGAAGATCCACCGCCAGTCCCAGTACTCGGTGATCAGACCGCCGAGCACGGGCCCCAGGGCGGGTGCCAGCAGGGTGGGCACCATCACCACCGTGGAGGCCTTGGCCCGCTCCGCCGGGGGGAACGCCCGGAACAGCATGGCGATGCCGACCGGCGTGAGCATGCCGCCGCCGATGCCCTGGATGACCCGGAAGGCGATGAGCTGGCCGAGCGTTTGGGCCATGCCGCACAGCGCCGACCCGGTGGTGAACGCGGCGAGCGCGAACAGGAACGTCTTCTTGGTGCCGATGCGGTCGCCCAGCCAGCCACTGGTGGGGATCCACACCGCCAGGCTGAGGGTGTAGCCGAGCACCACCCACTCTGCGCTGACCGTGTGCAGTTCCTCGCCCATCTTCGGCAGCGCCACGTTGACGATGGTGGTGTCCAGGATGTCCAGGAACAGGGCGGACACATAGACGATGGCGACGACCCACTTGTAGGCCATCGGCCGGCCGAAGACACGGACGACCTCGTCGTGCGACGAGGGGGTATGGAGCGTGGTGGTCACTCGGGCGACGGTAACGCCACCCTCCGTTCACCAACGAGGCGGAATCAGTTCACCCAGCCATCAGGGCAGTTCGAGGATCGTCACCATGCCGGTGCTGGAGTCCACCCTCACGCGGGCACCATCGGGGATGCGCCGGGTGGCGCCCGTGGCGCTGATGACGCAGGGGATCCCCAGTTCGCGGCTGACGATGATGGCGTGGCTGAGCGGCGCACCCACGTCCACCACCACGGCGGCCGCGGGCACGAACAGCGGTGTCCACGACGGGTCGGTGATCGGCGCGACGAGGATGTCGCCGGGTTCCAGCGCCGTGGGGTCGTTGGAGTCCAGCACGACACGGGCGATGCCCTCGGCAGCACCCGGGCAGCCGGCCATGCCGGCCAACACGTCGCCGGCGCCCAGCCGGTCGGCTGCTTCGGCGTCGCGGCGCGGCCACGTGTCCGGCCCGTCGGTGCGCCCGACGAACACGAACGGCGGCTCCAGCTCCAGCAGGCGGTTGTACTCGGCCCGACGCTCTCGCACGATGCCGGCGAAGGACATCGGGTCGGCGAACAGAGCCGGCATCTCGTCCTTGGTGACGAAGCCGAAGTCCTCGATCTCGTCGAACGCGCCGGCCGCCACCATGCGGGCACCGATCTCGCGCATGGCCATCCGCATCTCGTGGATGGCGCGGATGGTGTTGGTCTTGGTGCGCTCGCGGCCCGGCAGCCAGGCGGCAGAGCAGGCGATGGCCGCGGCGAGTTGGCCGTGCGTGGCGGGGTCGCCCTCCACCATCGCCAGCAGTTCGGCGCTGGCGGCGGCGCGCTCGGCAGCACGCTCGGCGTGGTGGCCTGCAGGGTCGGCGGAGTCGGGCGACAGGCGCATCCGCTCGATGGCGGCCATGGCCAGCGCCGGGCGGGTCTCCCAGGTCGGCGAGCGGCTCTCCCACTCGTTCGGGCCGCGGCTGCCGAACTCGTAGAGGAACTCGTCGAACGCGGCGCGGAACTCGTCGCTGTCCGGTGCCATGCGGGACAGCCGCCACATGGCGTGGCTGGGCTCGGCGGAGTCCACCTCGCCGATGCCGGCGATGATCGGCATGATCAGGTCGGGGCGGCCGACGGCGGTGGCCACCCCGCTGATGACACCCACCGGCACCGTGGCCATGTAGGTGGTGAACAGGTGCTGGGCGAAGAGGTGGCGGTGGACCGGCACGATGTCCAGGAACTTCTGCCAGCACTCCTCCAGCGTGAGCTGGGTGAAGTCCGGCCGGTCGGCGCGCATCTGCTTGGTGCGGGCGCGGTCCTCGGTGAGCTGGGTGAGGTCCGACAGGCTGGTCTGGCCGAACACCCACTGGAACGTGGCGCCGATCTTCTCGCTGAGGTCGGGCCGCACGTCGCCCTCCATCTCCTCGTACGGAGGGATGCCGGGCTGGGCGCCGAAGAACTGGGCGTCCATGTCCTGCCAGCTCAGGCCGGGGGCGCGCTCGCCGAACAGGCGGATCAGCGAGGCGTTGAGGTAGCAGTAGCCACCCTGCACGCCCAGCTGGCAGAAGTCGTCCTCCGGGAACTCGGCGAGCTCGAAGGCCCCCATCCGCTCCCAGGCGTCACGCCAGCCGACCTCGGCCTCCCACAGCGCCGACGAGCTGGTGAGCGGGGTGACCGGGTCGGGGAACACCTCGCCCACGTTGGCCCTCGTGTAGATCGGGAAGCGCGCGGACAGCGCCGTGTCGGTGACGAAGTAGCGATCGCCCATGGAAGTCCCCCCAGACAGCTCAGGCCGGCCCACCGCGTCGATGAGCGTTCGGGGCAGACTAGCCAACGGTGTGTCTAAGGTCACAGATGTGCGGTTCCATCCCTACCATCTGCTCGGCGACACACCGAACGTCATCGTCGACGGCTCGGCCACTCCGTCCACGGTGCTCACCCTCTCCCACTGGCCGGGCAGCCCCACGCCGCTCGATCTGCAGGACGATCTGTCGGCGCAGATCGCCGTCCGGGCCATCGAGCAGGGTGCGCTGCCGGCCGGGGTGGCGCTGGTCTCGAACAACCACTTCGACCAGGACGGGCTGGCCGGTGTGGCGCTGCTGACGCTCGGCGACGAGGCCTGGCGGCGGCGCGAGCAGTTGGTCGACCTCGCCCGGGCGGGCGACTTCGGCACGTTCGCCGACCGTGGCGCCATGCGGGTGGCCATGGCGTTGGCGGCCTTCGACGACCCGGACCGCTCGCCGCTGGACCCGGCGGTCTTCGCCGGGGGCTACGAGGCGCAGTGCGCGGCGCTCTACGAAGCGACCCTGCCCCGGGTGCTGGCGATGCTGGACGACCCCGCCTCCGTGCGCCCGTGGTGGGACGACGAGGACGCCCACCTGGAGGCCAGCATGCAGGCCTTGGCGAGCGGCACCGCGACCCTGGACGGCGTGCCGGAGGTGGACCTGGCCGTCGTCACCGTGCCCGAGGCGACGGCCGACCGGCTGACCTCCCGCTAACCGGACGACGACGGCAGCAACCTGCCCCATGCCGTGGTGCGCTCGGAGGTGGAGGCCTTCCTGCGCACGGCCGAGCCGGCCTGGGACCCCTGGGCGGCACGCTGACGCTGTGACCAGCGACGGACCTGCCCGGGTGGCAGCACGGCCGATCCGCTGCGATCATGCAGGGCATGACCGCGCTCCCCGACTGCAGCTGGGCTGCGTTCACCGAGGACGGCCCGTGGGTGCTGCCCGACCCCACCGGCCCTGGCGGGAGCGAGATCCGCTGGCTGGGCCTGGCTGCCGACCTGCGGGCCGCCGCCCGCGCCGAAGTGCCGGTGCTCACCAAGGCGTCGAAGGTGCCGCCCGGACGGCGGGTGGTGCGGGTCACCGCCACGCTGGGCCGGGCCGTGCTGCCGTGGCTGTGGCGGGCCCGGCGTGGCCGGTACGGCACACCAGAGGCCAGCCGCGCCGAGGTGTCGCGGCGGCTGCGCGAGGCCGCCGAGGCGCTTGGCCCCACGTACATCAAGCTCGGGCAGATCATCTCCAGCGGTGAGGGCCTGTTCCCCGCCGAGCTGGTGGCCGAGTTCAAGAAGTGCCGCGACCAGGTACCCGCCGAGCCGTTCGAGGTGGTCCGCACGGTGGTGGAGGGCGACCTCGGCGCCCGGCTGGAGGACGTGTTCACCTCGTTCGACCCCACCCCGCTGGCCGCCGCGTCCATCGCCCAGGTGCACGCTGCGGTGCTGCGGTCGGGTGAGGAGGTCGTGGTCAAGGTGCAGCGGCCGTCCGTGGCCACCCACGTGCGCAACGACCTGCGGGTGATGGCCTGGCTGGCACCGTTCCTCGTCGGGCGCATCCCCATCTCGTCCCTCGCCAACCCACCGGCGCTGGTGGAGTTGTTCGCCGAGACCATCGTGGAGGAACTGGACTTCCGCATGGAGGCCGCCAACATGGTGGACATCGCCGCCATGCTGCGCGAGCTGGGCAATCAGGGGTACGTGGTGCCCCGGCCGCACCCGCGGCTGGTCACCCGCCGGGTGCTGGTGATGCAGCGGGTGCACGGCTTCAACTTCGACGACGTCGCCGGCATGAAGGACGCCGGGGTGGACACCCACGAGGTGGTGCGCACGGCGATGATCGCCCTCATGGAGGGGGCCATGGTCTACGGCGTGTTCCACGGCGACCTGCACGGCGGCAACCTGTTCGTGCTGCCCGACGGGCGCACCGCGCTGCTGGACTTCGGCATCGTCGGCCGGCTCACCGGTGAGCGGCGGCTGGCTTTCCTGCGGATGATGGTGGCCGGCACCACCAACGACGTGCAGGGCCAGATGGCGGCGATGCGCGACCTGGGCGCCCTGCCGGCGGACACGGACCTGGTGGCCGTCATCCGCGACCTGCGGCTGGACCAACCCACGGTGGACCCCACGACCCTCAGCGGGGAGGAACTCGTCGCCGAGGTGCAGCGGGTGGTGAAGGCCCTGCTGGGGTACGGGGCGCGGATGCCCAAGGAGCTCATGCTCTATGTGAAGAACATGGTGTTCCTCGACGGGGCGATGGCCCGCCTGGCCCCGGACCTGGACCTGCTGTCCGAGATCGCCCGGATCTCGATGATGTTCGCCGAACGCCACGGCGAGCGGCTCGGCCGGGAGCTGGGCATCGACCACACCACGGTGGAGCTCAACATGGACTCGGTGAAGGCGTCGTTCGGCGTCAGCAGCGAGACCGACTCGCTCACCTACCGCGAGCTCCAGGCACGCCGCGAACTGATCCAGAAGCGCATGCGCGACCACGTCGCCAAGTGACGGCCAACCCGGTCGGAGTGTTTCCTGCTGACCTCCGAGCCGGAAACACTCCGACCGGCTACCGTCGCAGGGATGCGTTTGGTGATCGCCCGCTGCTCTGTCGACTATGCCGGCCGGCTGGACGCCCACCTCCCGGAGGCCACCCGCCTCATCATGGTGAAGGCCGACGGGTGTGTGGCCATCCACGCCGATGGTGGCGCCTACAAGCCTCTGAACTGGATGAATGCGCCCAACACGCTCACCGACAACGACGATCACTGGGTCGTGGTGAACCCGAAGGGCGAGCAGCTCACCATCCACCTCCACGAGGTGTTCACCGACAGCAGCCACGAGCTGGGCGAGGACCCCGGCCTGCAGAAGGACGGGGTGGAGGCCCACCTGCAGGAGTTGCTGGCCGCCAACCCGCACACCATCGAGGACGGGCTGACGCTGGTGCGCCGGGAGTACCAGACGGCGATCGGGCCGATCGACCTGGTGTGCCGCGACGCCGGCGGCCAGGTGGTGGCGGTGGAGGTGAAGCGGCGTGGCGAGATCGACGGGGTGGAGCAGCTCACCCGCTACATCGAGCGGCTGCACCTGGACTCCTCGCTCGGCGCGGTACGGGGCGTGTTCGTGGCCCAGGTGGTGAAGCCCCAGGCGCGGGTGCTGGCCGAGGCCCGCGGCTACCGGGTGGTGGAGATCGACTACGACGAGCTCCGCGGCATGCGCCCCGACGACCTGCGCCTCTTCTGAGCCGGCTCCACACCGCACCACCCCACACCACCCCGCACAATGGCCGCCGGTAGCGTTGGCCCCATGCGGGCCGTTCGGGGTGTCGTGCACCACTACGCATGGGGCGACCCGGCGTTCATCCCCCAGCTGCTGGGTGTCGGGGCGGACGGGCGGCCGTGGGCCGAGCTCTGGCTGGGCACCCACCCTGGCGGGCCGGCGACGCTGGCGAGCGGACATTCGCTCACCGCGGTTGCCGGTGAGTTGCCGTACCTGATGAAGGTGCTGGCGGCCGCCGAG
>JAWKHX010000013.1:0-150866 GCA_041394605.1 Ilumatobacteraceae bacterium | reverse complement strand
TTGATGTCGGCGTGCTGGCCGCTCTGCACATGGTCGCCCACGTTGAGGCCCTTGGGGGCCAGGATGTAGGCCTTCTCGCCGTCCGCGTAGTGCAGGAGGGCGATGCGGCAGGTGCGGTTCGGGTCGTACTCGATGGCGGCGACCTTGGCGGTCACGCCGTCCTTGGTGCGCTTGAAGTCCACGATGCGGTACTGGCGCTTGTGGCCGCCACCGCGGTGGCGGGACGTCTTGCGACCGTAGGAGTTGCGGCCGCCGCTCTTGCTGAGCGGGGCGGTGAGCGAACGCTCCGGCGAGGTCTTGGTGATCTCACCGAACGTGGAGGTGGTCTGGAAGCGACGACCTGCGCTCGTGGGCTTACGGGAACGAATGGCCATGGTGATGTGCCTCAGCTCTCGAACAGCGGGATCTCGTTGCCCGCTGCCAGGGTGACGATGGCCCGCTTGGTGTCGGGCTTGCTGCCGGTGCGGTTGCTGCGCCGGGCACGGCTGACCTTGCCCTTGCGGTTCAGCGTGTTGACCTTGGCCACCTTCACGCCCCAGATGGCCTCGACAGCGTCGTGGATCTCGGGCTTGCTGGCGCTGGGGTGCACCTTGAACGTGTACACGCCCTGCTCCATGAGGGCGTAGCTCTTCTCCGACACCACGGGTGCCAGGATGATGTCGCGGGGGTCCTTCATCACTCGCTCGCTTCGCTGGTGTCGTCGGCGGCCTCGGCCGCGTCGGCCGCGTCGGCCTTCTTGGCACGGCTGCCGGCCTTGGTGAACCCGGCGGCCTTGGCGGCCGCTTCGGTGGCGAACCAGGCCTCGGCCACGGTGGCCTCGTAGTACCGGCTGCCGGGGAGGTGGTAGAGCATCGAATCGGCGTTGCCCTTGATGTCGAAGCCCTCGGGGGCCTCGCCATCCTCGGTGGGGCCGTGGCTGCCGGGGCCGAAGGGCCCCTCCGCAGTGGCGGTGGCCGGCGCGGCGTGGCGGCCGCCGATGGCGGTGCCCGACGGCAGGGTGGCCTTGGTGAACACGACGTAGTCGTTGCAGAGCACGTCGTAGGCGTTCAACTCGCCGACCTCGATGAGCTGCACCTGGGGCAGGTTGAGGAAGCTGCGGATGGCGTTGACGTCGTTGGTGTCCACCACCACCAGCGCCTTGCCGTCCACCCCCAGGGCCGACAGCGCCGACACGGCCTGCTTGGTCTTCGGGGCGTCCCAGCCCCACTCCTCGACGACCACGACCTTGCCCTCGGCGGCGCGATCGCTGAGGGCCGAGCGCAGGGCGAGCTTGATCATCTTCTTGGGGGTCTTCTGGTCGTACTTGCGGGGCTTGGGCCCGAGGGCCACGCCGCCACCGCTGTAGTGCGGCGCACGGATGGAGCCCTGACGGGCGTTGCCCGTGCCCTTCTGCTTGAACGGCTTCTTGCCGCCACCCGACACCTCGGCGCGGGTCTTGGTGCTCTGGGTGCCGGCCCGGCGGGCGGCGAGCTGGGCGGTGACCACCTGGTGCATGACGGGCACGTTGGGCTGGATACCGAACACGTCGGCGTCGAGCTCCAGCGAGCCGGCGTCCTTGCCGCCAGAGGTCTTCATGGTGACGCTGGCCATCAGGTCACTTCCCCTTCACTGCGTTGCGGACGATGACGACACCACCGTTGGGGCCCGGGACGGAGCCCTTGACGAGCAGCAGGGTTGCGCTCGGTGTCGGCCTCGACGACCTCGAGGTTCAGGGTGGTGACCTGCTCGTGGCCCATGTGCCCGGCCATCTTCAGGCCCTGAACCGCGGCCCGAAGCTGCAGGAGCTGATGGAGCCCTGGCGCACGGTGGTGCCAGGGTTACCGTGGCTGGCCCTGGCCGGCGAAGTTGTGACGCTTCATCGTGCCGGCGAAGCCCTGCCACGGCTGACGGCCGTGACGTCTACACGCTCGCCCCGCGAGGGTGTCCACCGTGATCTCCTGGCCCACTTCGAAGCCGTCCGCTGTCCAGCCGCAGTTCCACCACGCACGGCCACGCCCGGCTCCACGCCGGCCTTCTGGAAGCCTGCCGGCTGGCGGAGCTTCGCAACCGTGGCCGGAGTGACCTGAAGGCGGTGCAGCCGTCGCGCCGGTGGTTCACACTGCACGATGCGAGCGAGCCTGACGCGGAGCACGGTGACGGGAACGACCTTGTCGTTCACCCACACCTGGCCTGCATGGCGACTTTCTCGCCCACGATCGCTTTGAGTGCCATGTCGGCAGCCTTTTCGGTCGGACCCGGCGGACCGGGCATCTGGATTACACGTAAAAATGCCCGCAGGCCAGATGGCCGGCGGAGCACCGGATTCGGTTGTCGCCGTGCGGTTTCCCGGCCGTGGCCGTGATGGGGACCTGCCCAGCTTCGATTGACGCGTACCGGCGGCACGCATCGAGGAGACTCTATCGGCGCAGGTCAGCGGCGCGGTACCCCCGGCACCGCGACCGGGGCGTGTTGCTCTCCAGGTCGGCGCGTCGGGTGGGTCGGCGGAGGGCTCGCCGACGATGACGACGGCGAACGGGGTGCCGTCGTCGCCGGACCACGCCCCACTGGGCGGTCGCATCGGCCTCGGCAGGCGCCGGTGCTGGTGGCGAAGTCGAGCGGCCTCCACCAGGCGCTGCCAACTGAGGTCGTCCGTCATCGCCAGGCACGTTGCTCTCCAGGTACGCCGCGCTGCTGCGATCAGTTCGTGCTCGGGGGAGAACACGGCTCGGGCACCCCCGGCGTGAGCAGGCCGGCAATCGTGTCCGACACCGCCTGGAGCGGGGTCTCGAGGTCCAGCGCCGCCAGTTGCTGCAGGTTGCTGCGCAGGTTCTCCGGCCGATCCACGACGGTGTAGTGGCGCGAGCGGTCCAGCGCCCCTGCTGGCGAAGCCCGCCAGCCGCTCCACCACCGGGATGACCTCGGCGGGAATCGGTGCGGCGCCGCAGGAAAGGGATCAGCATCAGGATCCCCGATCCGGCCGTCGCCTGCGGCTTCCAGCGGCACCGCCAGGTAGGGACTGCACCAGCAACTGGTCGGCCAGTTGGCGGAACCGCTGCGGCACGAAGTCGAGCGCCTCCGCGACCGGCACGATGCACCATCTCCGTGCGGCCGGTGTGCAGCGCCTCGGTTCCGAACGTCGGCGACACCTTCATCAGCGAGGCGGACAGGATGTCCACTGTGGCTCATCGCGCCCGCGTCACGGTCGAAGCCGGCTGGCGCACTGCAGCGAACGGCCGGAAGTCACCAGCAGCACATTGCTGACGTCCCCGTACTCCTCGGCCAGCCACCTGGTGATCAGTTCGAAGGCCGGTCGGGCGCTGAGCGTGGTGGCGTCGACGACCCGCAGCGAGTTCCTCTTCCAGCGTGTCGGCGGCTGCCACGTCGGCGTGGTGGGCCTGACGGATGATGCCGTCCTGGGCTTCGAGCCGAGAACGCAGCATCGCCACGGCCGATTCGGAGATTCCCGTAGCCAACCCTAACCTCGGACGGCGACGAGATCGCCGGACCGGACGTAGCGATACGCGGTCTGGTAATGCACCCCGAGGGTCGGCAGCGGACTTCAGGTTCACGGCCGAGCCTCCCATCACTTCCCCCGAGCGCACCGATGACTATTCATCGGCAGAAAAGCTCGCCACGAAAAGTGACTTTCCCAGCACCGTCGGTGGCAGATCTTACGGAGCGGTGATGGGAGGTTCGGTCACGGGAGAACTGGTGACCGGGGTCGGATGCCGGTGGGCTCGGAGGTGACGACCGGATCTGTCGTCACCGGGCTGTCGGCGGGGGACGGTGGAGCCGTTGGCCTGTTCCTGCCCTGTCACCGAATGCCGGCGCGAGCGGGGCAGTGGTGGGGCGGGCCGGGCAGGTCGTTGACGATGTCCGGCATACTGCTGTCGACCGAGACGCTGGCGGCGTGCGCCGAGACCACCATCGCCGCACCCATGACCGCCAACCCGGCCAGGACGACCCGGGCGGCGGGCCCGCCGGTGCGGCGGGAGCGTGCGAGGTGGATGCTCATTCGGGGTCACCTCCGGCGGCAGCCGGGACCTCGGCGGTCGCGGCTGCAGGGCTGGGGCGGGCGGCTGCGTAGCCGTACACCCGCGGGCCGTCGAAGACGAAGTAGCGGTCGGCGTCGGAGCCGGCGTGGTGGAGGATCTCCACCTCGGCGTTCTCCGCCATGGCGGCGGAGCGACTCGAAGGACTTCACCCACACGGCCTCGCCACCTACGCCGGCGGGCACATGGCTGAGTCGTGGATGTCGGCGGCCGAAGCGGGCCTCCAGGTAGGCAGCTTCGCCACGGCGGCGGGCAATCCACAGGGAGATGTCGCCCCACATCAGGACACCCATGAACATGGCCAGGGCGTGACCAGGTTGACGATCCGCAGCCCGTGGACGTCCATGTTCCACCCACCGATGGACACCGTCACGTCGTGCTGCACGAGCTGGTTGACGGCAGGCGGTGGACCGCACCGCAGCGCTGTCGGCCTGGGCGACCCACCGGTCAGGCCGCCTTCCTCGATGGCCTGGACGACTTCGTCGGGGGCCAGCGGGGAGAACCTGCGCACGGTGGCGGCGTTCGGGCCGAGGTCGAAGACCAGCGTGCCGGCGGACACCGCCGGGCGCAGCGGCCCACCGGAGATGTGACCGGCGATCGTGAGGTCGGAGCTGACATCGGCGACGACCGCCACCTGCACCGCACCGGTGACCCCGGTGGTCTCGGCCAGCTCAAGGGCGACGTGTGCCAGTGCCTGTGCGAAGTCCACGCCGACGTGGGCGGGTGGCGGCGGTGCTCGAAGGGCAACTGCTCGTCCATCAACACCCGGGACCATCCGCTGTCCGACGAGAGCACCACCCTGGTGGTCACTGGGAGTTGTCGGTCATGATGTCCAACGACTGGCCAGGAACGAGAAGTCGACATCGACCTCGATCCGGTCCAGCACGTTGAGGTACACGGGGGTCGCCGAAGCGCATGCTGTCCTCGCTGTACACGCCCGAGCCGGCGGGGATGTCGCCGTCGTAGGCGAAGTGATAGGTGGACGTGAGTCGCGGGCACGTCCATCGTCTCGGTGGTCGGGTGCGACCAGGCGTAGCCGGCCACCAGGGCAGTCACGATGGTGACGGTCAGCCACCATCCGAGCGATCCTGCTGAATGCGAAGCTCTGGCCGCCTCGTTCCGCTGAGCGTCTGGCGAGATCCGTCCTTCATTGCACGACGGCGGTGCCGTCCGTGCGGTGAACGGGGACGGATCATCATGATCGCCCCCACGCCGAAGATCAGCACGACCATCCCGGTCACCTCGGTGAGCCGCTGCGTCACGGTTGCCGCACCGGGCAGGCGCACTTGGCCTGCTTGCCGAGGATGTCCTGAACGGACGGTTCGTACTGGTCGATGAAGTCGTTGTGGTCGCCTTGCGGCGTACCGGCCATTAATGTACGGCGGTGATCCGGTGGATGACCACCTCACCGCCGAGGAGTTCGACTTGTAGGCGATGATGTCGCCCACCTGGTAACGGTCGTCCCGGGTGAGCAGCACCACGTCGCCCTGCCGGAGAGTGGGGTACATCGAGTTGCCCGTCACCTGCACGTAGTTGGCGGCGCCGCCCACGCTGGTCGGCACCAGGAACAGCAACGTGCGGCGAGGGCCGCCGCGATCTGCACCACTCGGTACAGCGTCGTCCTGAGCATCGGATCCGTCCTTCCGGTCCCTGTCGAGGCGGGTGGGCTGCAGACCCACCTGCCTCGTCAGGACGGTCAGCCAGGCGAGTTCTGGCAGGTCGTAGGCGACGACGTCGAGCGTCTCGACGTTGCTGAACAGCACCGGATCGAGCACGACGCAGCTTGCCGAGCCGGCGGTCACCGAGCAGTCGTAGAACGTCTCGCCGTCGTCCAGGCTGATGAACACCTGGGCGTTCGACGAATCGACGACCAGCGGGTTGACATCACGCTGGATGTCGGGCTGGTGACCCGGCCGACGTAGATCGGCAGGCTGGCGGCCTCGTAGCCGACGCTGTTGACCGTGTACCCGGACACCACGCTGGTGCCGGCACCGGCGTTCCTGTCGGCCACCGTGTTGGTCGCGGCGAAGGCCGTGCCGGCCGTGACCACCAGAGCGGTGAAACCCGCCGCCATCATCCGGCGCCGCTTGCTCCTCGAGATCTTCATGGTTCTTCCTCCCGTGTGGACTGGATCAGGCTCCGTTCCGGTCCCGGTGGTGTGCCTGCTGACCCACTGTTGAGTTCGGCAGGGAGAGGAGCACCACAAAAGGTGTGGCGTTTACAGCGTTTCAGCACGCTCCGTGGCAACGAGTGACCCTACGGAAACCGTTTCCGAAGCCACTGTGCAACCGTGTCCAAAGCCTCTAGCCGATGCCCTTCGAGGTAGCGGCACTCATCTCCACATACGTGCAGTCCGCGGTTCTGGACGCCTCGACGATCTCCTTGGCCTGCCAGACGCGGATCTCGGTGTTTCCGCGGTCGGATGGACGAGGATGGTGGGCACGGTGACCCGTGCATCGTGTCTCGGCTAAGAAGCTTGGCGTGGCTGGACAGACCGACCGTCAGCCAGCCCAAGACGGAAAATACCGTGCGGGCCAGCCCGCCACGCCCGTAGTTGGCGTCGAACGGATCGGGAAGGCGAACAGGGCCGCCCATCGGGCGTTCGTCGGGGTCGATCGACAGGTCGAGGTAGGCCGGGTCGGCGATGCGCGGTAGATGGTGTGGTACCTGGTGAAGACGGCCTGCCGGCGTGTTCGCCAGGTGCGGGCGTCGGCGTCCTTGTCCACCCTGCGGGGCGGCCGCCGGCGTCGGCGTCGGCGATGGCCGCCTTGGCGATGGCGTCGATGCGGGCGACGCGACCGATCTGCGCGGCAGCGGGCCAGCCGTCCCGGTCGTAGACGCACGGCTCCGGCCAGGGCCGCCAGCCGCTGTCCGGGTACATCCAGTTCGGGCACAGTGCTGAAGGGGTCGTTCGCCGGCGACACCTCGGCCGATGACCTGGCGATGGAACACGCCCTCGCCGGGTGGGCGGCCATGCCGATCCAGCCGTCGCCGATGCCCAGTTCCGCCTGGGCCATGGCCATCAGGCCGCCGCCCCCGGAAGCAGCCGAGCAGCACCATGCACTCGCACCGCGCCGCTTCATCTCGTCGTACACGGTCTTCACGTCCACGATGCTCGTGGAGGCAGTCGGTGTCGTTGTTCTGGTAGCGGGTGCCGAAGGAGCACGGCGTAGCCGTGGCGGCAGCCAGCAGCGGGCAGGCAGTGGACGCTGAAGTCGCCACGGTGGCTGAGGATGACCGCGGTCTTCCACGACAGGTGCCGGCGGGGCGGGGTCCACAGCACGCCGCGCACCAGCGCCCGTCCGGCTGACCAGGCGGATGCTCGGGATCTCCACGCCGGGTCGCACCCTCCGGGAGGGGCCAGTAGCTGTAGCCGAAGGGTCGCTTGCCACCCATGTGCACGTCCAGGTCCTGCATGGCCTCGCACCCTAGGACGGGCGCGCCGGCGGTTCGTCAGCGGGCGAGGTCCAGTTCGTAGTGGTCGCCGTGGGCTCGGAGCGGCCCCGGCGAACGCCCATGGCGCCGGGAACCCTCGACGAACCGGAGTGCGCCTCAGCCCGCTGCAGCGTGGTACTTCGCAAGCAGGGTGAGAAGTCGCTGACGAGTTTCGTCGGTCAACCCGCCGCCGGCGTCAACCGACGCCTCTGCAAGAATCACCTGATGGTCGTCGAACGCGTTGAGATACTGCCCGAGGCCGCGTAGCACTTCCGGCTTGGGACCGAACAACGCGGTGGCCAGTAGGACGAAAAGCTCCGAACGCTCGACGTCGGGAACAGCACGGAAGGACAACTCCGAACCCAGTGTGTCCAGATACTGCGCGAGCCGGAGTCGATAGCCGTCGACAATGTCGGCAAGACCGTCGGCGATCCCTGCCCATCGAGGGGATTGGGCCGTGAGATAGGTCTCGCCTCGGGCCTGAGCCACAGTGGCAACCGCGGCGGCCACATCAAGACTTGCAAGAGACTTGCCCACCCTGGCGCACATCTTCTGCGTATCGGTCAGTGCCTCATCGATGTCAGCGTGCGACAAGAACGCTCGGGCGACCTCCCGACACGTGTGCCCGAGGCCCGCGTCGTACGTCTGCCCCTCGGTGATCCAGGGTGAGTCGAGCAACTCGCGATGCACACCGGTACGGCGCAGGAACATGAAGGCCAACGCCATCCCGACTTCCGTGCAGCGGTCTCTGTCTGCGGTTTCGCTGCTGATGACGTCGGCACTCATCGGCCCTCGCTAGGAGTAGTCGGAGTTGGGGAATGGCCAGGCGCCGCTGCCGGGGCCAATAAGGGTATCGGCCGGAGCGTAGTCATCCTGAGCGAGTTCCAAGTGCAACCCATCGTGACCAGCCTTCCTCGTTCTTGCCCGGAAGGTGTATCAGGGCCACGCCAGGACCATCTCCGGGGGCAGTCCCGCCTCCCTCTACGTACTGTTCTTTCCACGAAGCATCGATGTCGGTGACCCGCTCCGGGCCGTGGGGGTGACCCACAAGTCCGTGTACGCCTTCCTTGCTCACGACCGCGTTGGCGAGGAGCACATGCGCTTGCGTCTCCCCGACCAAGCCTGTGATGAGGTCACGGAACACCTGCGTCTTCTCGGTCATCGCTGGCACAAGGACAACATCAACGAACAGGTCTCGAAGTATGTCGCGAACGCGAGAGTCGAGGAAGTCGATGCAGATTGTGACAGCCAGGAGCATCGAGGTCTTCCCCGCGAAGACCCTGAGCCGCGGCTGCGCTCGATGCGTGAGGTCCTCGCTGAAGTGCAGCTTCTTGTTGTCCTTGCCGATCTTGCGGTCGATGAACGGCACCGTCTTGTGGTGTACCGGCAAGACGGTGCGGGTGCTGGTGTGAGTGTCGTCGTGCAGCAGTCGTACTGAGGCCGCCATCCAAGCCGTGTTCGCCCGGCGCTGCTGACCATCGATGTGATGTGAGCTCCCGAGCACCGCCACCGCCGCCGCATTCGTCTGGCTTGCCCACTTCTCGACCATCCGGTCTCGTGCCTCAGTCGGAACTGACAGCTCAGGGAACAGCACAAGATCTGCCCCGGCCCCGTGAGCCAGATCAAGGCACTCCAGAAGCTTCTCAGTGTGGTCGACCGATGTTGGCCGCACGTCGAAGAACCTCTCCCTCACAGTGTCCTGGTCGTAGACATAGTCATCCGCCAGGGATGAGGTCGGGAGGCAGAGCGCGAAGGTGAGTCCGTCGTTGAGGTCGAGCATGGTCTGGAGGGCATCACAGATCGAGAAATCGAACTCGACCCGCAGTTCAGCAACCTCTGGCGGGGCAAGTGCCAGATTCCGAAGTCGCATGCCTCGCTGCCCGGCGGGCAGGTTGTACGGGTCGGTGGTCCGGCGAGAGTCCTCCAACCTGTCAACGAGGGGCGAACTGATCGGAACGGGATCACGCGGAACAAGCGGTCGGCCGATGGCCTCTCCGTGGCTATTGCCCCGTCGACCAGTGTCGTCCTTCAAGAGGTAGTAGCTCTCCGCCTGCCGGATGAACGTCGTGCCGCACGCATCGCCGAGCGCCATGGCCAATGCATCGGCGACCAAGACGTCGTCTAGGTCGCTGAAGCTGTCACGGAGATCTCTCACCCTTGGCATGAGATCAGCATTGAACTTCAGCAGGTAGTGGCCATCGCTGAACAGCGACAGCAGCTCCTCCCGAAGCCTGGAACGCCTGCCAGGCAAGCTGTTCTCCCTTGCCCTGCCAAGCTGCTCGCGGTGGCCGACTGTAAACAGCAACATGGCGTGGGCGGCCTCGAAGGTCGATGGACCGGTCCCCAGGTATTCGAGCAGGTGCTCCAGGCTCGTCCATTGGTCCAGGCTGTTCTGCGTGGCAGCGCCGCTCATTCACTTCTCCCGACAAAGAATGGGCGGCATTCTGGCCTGAGCGAATGGTCAAGAGCAACCTGAAGTCCGGGGTCTGCAGGCCCCCTGGCCTCGCCTACGATCGGACGGGCATGACGAGACCCTCAGAGACGCGCCGATGAACGCGCCGTTGTGGCACGAAGGTGGTTCGTCGTTCGCGCACGAGAAGGAGGCCCTGGCGTTCGTCAAGGAGAGCCTGCCGGCGTACGAACCGTTCCGGGCGTGGGCCAACCTCGAATTCATCGCCGGCGACGGGTCGGTGAACGAGGTCGACCTGCTCGTGGTCACGCCGTACGTCTTCGCGCTGGTGGAGATCAAGTCGTTCCCGGGGAAGCTGTTCGGCGATGGGCAGACGTGGCGCAACGTGCGTGCCGATGGCACCGAGCGCCTGTACGACCACCCGCTCCTGTTGGCCACCGCCAAGGCCAAGCGGCTGCGCTCGTTGCTGGCACGCCAGAAGGTGTTCAAGGGCAGTCAGCCGCCGTGGGTGACGGCGATGGTGTTCCTGTCGGCACCGGACCTCGACTGCCGACTGCACGACGTGGGCCGAACCGGGGTGGCGGGGCGCGACCTTGCCCCGGCCCCGCCCCTGCAACCGAACGGCCCCGGTCAGGGAACTGGGTTCGCTCGGTTGCCCGGCATCATGGCGGCGCTACGCGAGCCAGCGTTGGTGCAGGCCCGGCCGACGGCGATCAACAAGCCGATGTCGCGCCGCATCGCCGACGCCATCGACGCGGCTGGCCTGAAGCCGGTGAACCGCGGCCGCAAGGCGGGCGACTGGGAGATCGGTGAACTGCTCGACGAAGGCCCTGGCTGGCAGGACTTCGAGGGCACCCGGCCGCGCCTGGGCGCCCGCCGCCGCATCCGCGTCTACCTGGTGGGTGCCGCCACCACGCGCGAGGAGGAACAACGCCTGCAGCGCGAGGCCGAGCGCGAGGTGCGGCTGCTGGAGGGCCTGCATCACGACGGCATCGCCGCGGTCACCGACCTGGTGCGCGCTGATCGCGGCCCGGCGGTGCTGCTCGACCGGGTGCTGGGCGAGGAGCCTCTGGACCGTTGGGCAGCCGAGCATCTCACCGAGCTCGACCTGTTGCAGCGGGTCGAACTGATCCGACAGTTGGGCGAGGCCTTGGCCCACGCCCACTCCCGCCGGGTCACGCACCGGGCGCTCACCCCGAGGTCCGTCCTGGTGCGCCCGCCGCGGGTGCCTGGCGCGCTGCCGCAGTTGGTGATCGGGCACTGGCAGTCGGGGTCGCGCGAGCTGGCGACCCGGCTGACGCGCGCGGAGGTGACGCCCACCTCGCTCGGCGGCGACCTGGCCGAGCGGCTGGCGGCGGCGGAGCAGGTGTACCTGGCGCCCGAGGCCTACTCGGCCGAGGACCCCGACCCGATGGCGCTGGACGTGTTCTCACTCGGCTCGCTGGCCTACCTGCTGCTGGCGGGTCGGCCGCCGGCTTCCGACCTGGCGGGCCGCGACGCGGTGTTGGCGGCGAACCGTGGGTTGCCACTGGCGGCCGCTGTGGACGGCCTGCCGGACGAGCTCGACATGTTCGTGCAGATCGCCACCGCACCGGTGCCGGCCGACCGCGAACCCGTGCCCGAACTGCTGCGCCTGCTCGACGGGGCGCTCGACGAGCTGACGGCACCTGCCACCAGTTTCGAGCCCGACGGGGTGCGTGCCGACCCGCTGCTTGCCCACCAGGGCGACGAGCTGGAGGGTGGTTGGCAGGTCTGGCGGCGGCTTGGCGCGGGCTCCACCGCGGTGGCCTTGCTGTGTTCCCGCGAGGGCAGCGCCGAGCCCGAGGTGCTGAAGGTGGCCAAGGACGAGGAGTACGCGGAGCGTCTGCGCGACGAAGCGCGGGCGCTGGAGCACCTGTCGCACGCGTGCTTGGTGAAGTGCAACGGGCTGGACACGGTGGAGGGGCGCACCGTGCTGCGCCTCGAACCGGCGGGCGATCCCAACGACAAGCTCGGCCTAACCCTGGCCGACCGGTTGCGCGCCCAGGGCCGGCTGGGGCTCGACCTGCTGGAGCGTTTCGGCAACGACCTGCTCGACGTGGTCCAGTACCTGGACTCCGAGGGTGTAGCGCACCGGGACATCAAGCCGGACAACCTCGGCGTGCGCCCCCGCCGCGGCGACCGCAGCTTGCATCTGGTGCTGTTCGACCTGTCCCTCACCAAGGCCCCGGACACCAGCCTGGGCGGGCACGCCGGGCTACCTCGACCCGTTCCTCGCCGAGCGTGAGGTGAAACGGTGGGACCCTGCCGCCGAGCGCTACGCGGCCGCGGCCACGCTGCACGAGATGGCCACCGGTGTCCGCCCGAAGTGGGGTGATGGTCGCACCGACCCGATGCACCTGGAGGCACAGACCCCCACGTTCGACCCCGAGCTGTTCGAGCCTGCGGTCCGCGACCGGATCCTCGCTTCTTCACCAAGGCGTTGCACCGCCGGCCGCAGGAACGTTTCGACACGGCAGAGCAGATGCGCGAGGCCTGGCGGGCGGTGTTCGCGGCGGCGGGCCGCGCCACGGTGACGGCCGACGACCAGGGCGCCGACGATGCCACGCTGGAACGGTTGGCGTCGACGGCCGCACGACACACCGGTCACCGAGCTAGGCCTGTCCGGGCTTGGCGGCGAGCGTGCTGGAGCGCCGCGGCATCACCACCGTCGAGCAACTACTGGCGTTGCCCGCCTTCGAGTGGAGCCGGTCGGTGGGTGTAGGTCTGCGGGTGCGCCGCGAGGTCAGCGATGCGGTCACCCGCCTGCGCTCGTACATCGACGTCGACCCCACGGACGACGGCGAGGGCATCGCCTCGATCGACCGGCTGGCGTCGTTGCTGATCCCCAAGCCGCAGACGGTGCAGGCCACCGCCGATCAGGCGCCACTGGGCCTGCTGCTCGGCCTCGGCGCGCAGCTGCAGTTGGCGGCCGGTGAGATGCCGGCGTGGCCGTCGGTCACCGAGGTACGAGCAGCCACCGACCTCGACCGGGCGGGGTACGACGGCCTGCTGGAACGCGCCCGTGGCCGATGGGTGAAGCAGCCGCTGATCACCCAGGTGCGTGCGGACATTGCCGTGTTGCTCGACCGTGCCGGCGGTGTGCTGCCGGCGGACGAGCTGGCCGAGGCGCTGTTGGTGCAGCGGGCTCGGTCGCCACCGGCGGCACCCGCATCGCCAAGGCGAGGGCGGTGGTGCGCAGCCGCTGGAAGCCGAGGCCTATCGCACCACCAACCGCTTCACGTGGCGCCGCCTGGGTGGTGGCGCGTCGGCGGTGGTGGCTCTCGGTTCCGACGAGCTGGACGCCGAGGAACTGGCCGACTATGCGGCCACGCTCGGCAACGCCGCCGACCAGTTGGCGGCCACCGACCCGCTGCCCACGGCGGCCGCCACGCTCGAGCGGTTGTGGGCGGTGCCGACGCCGGCGGGCCTGGCACCCCGGCGGACTTTCGCCTGGCTCGCCTGGCCGCGGCGGCGTCGGCGCAGGCAGCGGTGTCGAGCCGTCTGGAGATCTACCCGCCGGGCATGAGGGCCGAAGCGCTCCATCGTCCTGGCCCGTTCGGCGCTGCTCGGGTCCGGCACGCTCAGCGAGGACGACGTGCGCCACCGTGTACGCACCCGCTTCCCGCTGGCCGAGCAGCTGCCCCAGCGCCCCCAGCTCGACCGCATGCTCGACGAGTTGCTCGGTCTGCAGTGGTTCGAGGGCGGCAACACGCCGTCGGGCATCGTGCGCCCGCCCGGGTTCTGGATTCCCCCGGCAATCGGGGGCGGCCTGTCCACGGTGTTCGGTGCGTCGGGCGTGCGGCACCGCACCGGCACGATGATCTCCGCGGTGGCGCACGAGCGCGAGGAGGCCCTGGCGGTGCACGCCCGTCTGCAGCGTCAGGAGGCCGAGGGCGGCTACCTGGTGATGACGGTGGAGCCCCGCTGGCAGCGCCGGGCGATCGAGTTGCTGCGTGGCTACGGCCCGCACACGGTGGATGTGGACGGCTGGCTGGTGGGGGCGATGCGCGCCTACACCGACCGCCGCACCATCAAGTGGCCGACGGCCATCCTAGGGACGGATGCCGCGGGGCCGGAGGGCGAGCGGTGGCCGAGGCTGCTGACGGTGGCGAAGGATGCGATGGCGCCGTTGCAGGACGGTCTGCTGGCGCAGCGGCATCTGCTGTTCGTGCACCCGGGCCTGCTGGGGCGCTACAACCTGTTGGGCATGCTCGATCAGCTTCGTGAACGCACGTGGCGGCCGCAGCCGGGCCAGGCACTGCGCACGGTGTGGGTGCTGGTGGCTGCCGACGACCCAGCGGCTACGCCCACGGTGGCGGGCCGCGCCGTGCCGGTGAGCACGCCGGCGGAGCATCTGGTGCTGCCGGAGCCATGGCTGCACAACCTGCACAAGACCGAGCCGGGAGTGGCCTGATGATCGTTGCTGCGGCCCTGTTGGCCGACACCCGCAAGCGCACCAACGCACTGGTGGACGACCTGCGGGCCCACGCCGACCGGCCCACCCTGGAGGCCGAGTACCAGCGCGCCATCGCTGCCGGCCGCACCTCGTTGCCGCTGCCGCAGTGGGCGGAGGGCGTGTTCGCCCAGGTGGCGGTCAGCTGGGTGCTGGGGTGTGTGTTCGTGAGGTTCTGCGAGGACAACGGGCTGGTGACCGACGCCCTGTTGGCCGGCCCCGGCAACCGGCGGGACCTGGCCCGCGAGCAGCGGGCCGACTACCTGCGCCGCTTCCCCGCGCACGACGACCGGCACTGGCTGCGGCACGTGTTCACCGAGTACGCCGGCCTGCCGGCCACGGGCGACATCTTCGGCGCGCACAACCCGCTGTGGCTGCTGGAGCCGTCGGCGGACGGGGCACGCGAGCTGCTGGCGGACTTCCAGCGCATCGATGCCGCGACGGGCGAGATCGCCCACGACTTCGCCGACCCCACGTGGAACACCCGCTTCCTCGGCGACCTCTACCAGGATCTGTCGGATCATGCGAAGAAGCAGTTCGCGCTGCTGCAGACCCCGGAGTTCGTGGAGGAGTTCATCCTCGACCACACGCTGGAGCCGGCGCTCAAGACGTTCGGCCTGCGCTACACCGACCTGATCGACCCCACCTGCGGCAGCGGCCATTTCCTGCTCGGCGCCTTCCACCGCCTGTTCGAACGGTGGGTGGATGCCGAGCCGGGCACCAACCGCCGAGAGCTTGCCCGCCGTTCGCTGGACGCCGTGGCAGGGGTGGACATCAACCCCTTCGCCGCGGCCATCGCCCGCTTCCGCTTGCTGGTGGCGGCGCTGCAGGCGGGCGGCGACCGGCGCCTGGCCGATGCCCCCACCTACCCGGTGAACATCGCCGTCGGCGACTCATTGCTGCACTCCGTCACCCAGCTCACCCTGGCCGGCATCGGCAAGGACGACGACGTGACCGCCGCCGCGGCGCACGGCTACTCCACCGAAGACCTGGAGGCCGCCCGCACCCTGCTGTCGCGCCAGTGGGCGTGCGTGGTAGGCAACCCGCCCTACATCGTGGTGCGCGACCCGGCGCTGAACGCCCTGTACCGCAAGAAGTACGCCACCTGCCATCGGCAGTACTCCCTCGGCGTGCCGTTCACGGAGCGCTTCTGGGAGCTTGCCCGCAAGGGCGACGGTGATCGCGAGCGTGCAGGCTTCGTCGGCATGATCACCGCCAACTCATTCATGAAGCGCGAGTTCGGCAGCAAGCTGATCGAGCAGTGGCTGCCGAACCACGACCTCACCCACCTCATCGACACCAGCGGCGCCTACATCCCCGGTCACGGCACACCGACCGTGATCGTATTCGGCCGCAGCCGCCGCCCCCGGTTGACGACCGTGCGCGCCGTGATGGGCATCCGCGGCGAGCCGAGCACACCCGCGGACGCGGCGCAAGGCCTGGTTTGGACGAGCATCGTCGACACGCTCGATCGCCCCGGTGTTACGACCGACTTCGTGAGCGTGGCTGACCTGGAGCGAAGGCGACTGCACACCCACCCCTGGAGTATCGGAGGCGGCGGCGGCGCCGAATTGAAGGACCGCCTTGAAGACGACCGGGGCCGACTGTCCAAGGCGATCGAACACATCGGCTACACGGGGCAGACGAACGCAGACGACGCTCTACTCGCGAGCAGAAGGCAACACGCGCGAGCGCTCATGAACCCCGGGCTACTTCGGATGGTGGTCGTGGGCGAGACGATTCGCGACTGGAGAATCAGCGAATCTGAGTGGTCGTTCTTCCCGTACAAGGACGAGCACGTCATCAACATTGACACTGAAATCGAAACCCTGAGGAGGTTGTGGCCGTTCCGCACGACGCTGTGGGCACGCGCCACGTTCTCCAAGTTGACCTACCGCGCCGAGGGCCGACCGTGGTGGGAGTGGCATCAGATTGCTCTGCACCGGCTTCGTACCCCCCTGTCCATTGCGTGCCCCCGCGTTGCGACTCACAACCACTTCGTTCTGGACAGAGGGGGCACCGTCTTCAAGCAAACGGCTCAAGTGATCAAGTTGCCGGCGGGGACAACGGAGGAGGAGCACCTCGATCTTGTGGGCGTGCTCAACTCGTCGACGGCCTGCTTCTGGCTGAAGCAGGTGGCTCACAACAAGGGCAGCACCGTCGACGCCAAGGGCGCTCGCCAGACGACCGACCCGTTCGAGAACTTCTACGACCTCGACGGCTCGAAGTTGCAGGCGTTCCCGCTGCCCAGGTCAATGCCGAGGGCGACGGCAGTCGCACTCGACTCGGCTGCGCAAGAGTTGGCATCACTGTCGCCAGCCGCCATCGCCGAGCACACCGCCCCGTCTGCCGATGCGTTGGCTGCAGCGGAGGCCGAGTGGGAACTCACTCGTCGGCGGATGATCGGGCTGCAGGAACATCTCGACTGGGAGGTCTACCGCCACTACGGGTTGGTCGACGACGACCTCGTCGCAGTGGAGGAGCCGCCGTTGGCGTTGGGTGAGCGGGCGTTCGAGATCGTGCTGGCCCGCAAGGTCGCCGCCGGCGAGGGCGACCACCTGGTTCACCCGCCATGGGTCCACGCCGATCACTGCACCGCCGGCGCATTGGCCGGCGGAGTACCGTGCGTTGGTGGAGCGGCGGATCGAGGTGATCGAGACCAACGCCGAGATCGTGCTGATCGAGCGGCCGGAGTACAAGCGGCGGTGGAACACCACGCCCTGGGCCGAGCAGCAGCAGGCGGCATTGAAGACCTGGCTGCTCGACCGGCTGGAGAGCCCGGCGTACTGGCCCACACCGGCAATCACCTCCACCGCACGGCTGGCCGCCCTGGCACGGGCCGACGAAGAGTTCATGGGTGTGGCCCGCATCTACGCCGGAAGCGACGACGTGGACGTGGCGGCCTTGGTGGCCGACCTGGTGAAGGGTGAGCAGTGCCGTACTTGGCGGCGCTGCGCTACACCGAGGCCGGCCTGCGCAAGTGGGCGCAGTGGTGCCACACGTGGGCGCTGCAACGGCGGGAAGACGCCGGCGAGGCCGTGGGCGAGATCCCCGTGCCGCCGCGCTACGCCAACGCCGACTTCACGGGTGTGGGCTGGACGCACCGCGAAGCTCGACGTGCCCAAGGAACGGTTCATCTCCTACCCCGGCGCCTCCACGGACACCGACCCGTCGCTGGTGGTCGGCTGGGCCGGATGGAACCACCTGGAACGGGCCCGGGCGCTGGCCACCTTCTACCTCGGCGCCAAGCGCGACGGCGCGACCCGGCCGGGCTGACCCGCTGCTGGCCGGCCTGGCCGAACTGGCGCCATGGCTGCGCCAGTGGTACGACGAACCCAACACCGACCCCGCGCTGAACCGGCCGGGCAGCCAGATCGCCGGCCTGCTCGACGTGGAAGCCCGCACCCTCCACCTCACCCACGACGACCTCGAAGGTTGGCGCCCGGCGCCCACCGCACGCGGTAGACGGCGAACGACATGACCCTGCTCTCCGAACTGATCGACATCCCCCAAGAGGTCCACAAGAGCGACTTCGTCATCAGCCTCAAGTCCGCCATCGAGCAGCCGGAACGCACGCTGGCCGACTATGTGGTCACCCCGCAGCTGGCCGAATGCTTCGACCTCGCGCTGTCGCTCATCACCTCCTCGGTCGCCGACCGCACGAGCAAGTCCAGCTACCTACACGCCAGCTTCGGCGCCGGCAAGTCCGCCTTCATGGCCGTGCTGCACCTGCTGCTCCGCGGCCACCCGGCGGCACGGGCCAAGCCCGAGCTTGCCCCCGTGATCGCCAAGTACGGCGACCGCTTGGCCGGCCGCAACTTCCTCCTCGTGCCGTACCAGGCGGTGGGCGCCGACTCGCTGGAGCAGGTGGTGCTGGGCGACTACGTGGAGTACGTGCGGGCACTGCACCCAGAGGCCGCGCTGCCGGCCGTGTACCTGGCTGACGGCATGCTCGACGACGCCGTGGTGAAGCGCGGCGAACTGGGCGACGAGGTGTTCTTCCGCCTGCTGAGCGACGGCGACACCGACGACGACTGGGGCGACCTCGGCGCCGAATGGACGCCGGAACGGTTCGAGGCCGCCCTCGCCGCGCCCCCCACCTCCGCCGAACACGACCTGCTGGTGAGCGCCCTGTTGCGCAGCCATTACCGCGCCCTGCCCGGCCAGGCGCAGACCACGGCGCACGGGTTCGTGCCCATCGACGACGGGCTGGAGGCCATCAGCCGTCATGCCAGCTCGCTCGGCTACGACGCCGTCGTGCTATTCCTCGACGAGCTGGTGCTGTGGCTGGCGTCGCGCATGAGCGACGTCGCCTTCGTCAGCCGCGAGGGCGCCAAGGTGGTGAAGCTGGTGGAAGGCGACGCGCAGAAGCGACCCGCTCCCATCGTCAGCTTCATCGCCCGCCAGCGCGACCTGCGCGAACTCGTCGGCGACCATGTGCCCGGCGCGCAGGCCCTCACGGCGGTGGACATCCTGCGCCACTCCGAGGGCCGCTTCGACACCATCACCCTGGAAGACCGCAACCTGCCGGCCATCGCCGCGCAGCGCCTGCTGCGCCCGCGTTCCGACGCCGCCCGCCACCAGCTCGACGATGCCTTCGCCCTGGTGAAGCGCCAGCTGGAAGAGCGCGGCGAACGCGACGTGCTGCTCACCGACACGGGCGACCTCGACGCATTCCGCCGCCTGTACCCGTTCTCGCCCGCACTGGTGGACGCGCTGGTGGCGCTGTCCGGCGCGATGCAGCGCGAACGCACCGCGCTGAAGGTGATGCTGCAACTGCTGGTGGACAACCGGGACCGGCTGCAGGTGGGTCAGCTGATCCCCCTCGGCGACCTGTTCGACGCCATCAACTCTGGCGAGCAGCCACTCACCGAGGTGATGCGCGCCCAGTTCCAGCAGGCCTCCCGCATGTGGACGCAACGCTTCCAGCCACTGTTGCTGCGCACCCACCTCCTCACCCCTGAGGAAGCCACCACCGTGCCGGTGGAGCACCAGTACGTCACCGACGCCCGCCTCGCCAAGTCATTGCTCGTCGCCGCGCTCGTGCCCGAGGTCGGCCCGCTGCGCGCGCTCACTGTCAGCCGCCTCACCGCGCTCAACGCCGGGGTGGTGCGCGCTTTCGTGCCGGGCGCCGAACGCCAGCAGGTGCTCGACAAGCTGCGCGGCTGGGTGGCCGAGATCGGCGAACTGCGCCTCGGCGACGACGACCACGACCCGACCGTGGCGGTCGTGCTGCAAGGCATCGACACCGCGCCGATCGTGGACGCCGCCCGGGTGGTGGACAACGACGGCGAACGGCGCCGCCGGATGCGCGACCTGCTGAGCGACATGCTGGAGATGAAGGGCGGCGACACCCTGACCCCGCAGCTCGAGCTGGTGTGGCGCGGCACTACACGCACCATCGACGTGGTGTTCGCCAATGTGCGCAACCCCGACGAACTGCCCGACGACTCGTTCCGCTCCGGGGCCAGCTGAAGCTGGTGATCGACTTCCCGTGGGACGTCGGCGAGTTCGGCCCGAAGGACGACCGCGCCCGCGTGGACACTCTACCGCCGCGACCGGCCCGCCGAGTGGACCGGCGTGTGGCTGCCGAACTTCCTCAGCAGCGCCTCGCAAACCCTGCTGGGCAAGCTGGTGCGGCTGAGTACATCCTCACCGGCGAGACGTTCGAACGCCTGGCCGCGCACCTCTCCCCGTCCGACCGGCCGCTCGCCCGCTCCCAACTTGCCAACGAACGGGCCGCCACCGCCGAACGAGTGCGCCATCGTGCGTCAGGCCTACGGCATCGACCAGCCGCAGACCGGCACGGTGGACAACCAGCTCCAGCCCGGCGACCAGTTCGCCTCGCTCGACCCGGCGCTGCACCTGCGGCCCCCCACCGGCACCACGCTGCGCAGCTACGCCGAAGGCATCGCCGACCAGATGTTCTCCTACCGCTACCCCAAGCACCCGGAGTTCACCGAGCGCATCACGGCCGCCGACCTGCGCCACACCCTCACCCAGGTCACCGCCGCCCTCGGCCAACCGAACGGCCGGCTGGAGAACGTGGAGGCGCCGCTGCGGCGGGTGCTCACCAAGGTGGCCGGCCCGTTGCGCCTCGGCACGATGCACCCCGCCCACTTCGTGGTCGACCTGCAGCACTGGCTGGATCTCGTGGAGCGGCGACGCGCCGAAACCTCCACCGTCACGCTTACCGTGCGCGTGATGCGTTCCTGGCTCGACGGCGCCGACACCCCCTCCGACCGCCGCGGCCTCTCCCCCGACGTGGCGGACCTGGTGATCCTCGTCGTGGCCGCCGCGACCAACCGTTCCTTCGTCGACGGCGGCCGCACCGTGAAGCCCGACATCGGCAAGCTCGGCGCGGACTGGGAGTTGCGCTCGGAGGAACTCCCCGCCGACGACGTGTGGGCCGAAGCGCTGCAGCGCGCCGGGCACATGGGCATCGTGGTGGCCAGCACCCTGCGCTCGGCAACCTCGGTGGCCGACCTCAACGAACGCATCCACCGGGACCTGATCGGCAACCGCGCGGAGTCGATCCGCGAACTGCCCACCCGCTGCAGCGCCTTGGGGCAGTGGTCGATCTGCCGGAGACGTCGCCCCGCAGGCTCGGCCGAGGCCGCCGCCCGGCTGGAACAGCGCCTGCATCTCTCGCCGGACAAGGCCACAGCTGCTCTCGCCCAGCTCGACGTGCCGACCACGCCCACGGCGCTCGGCACCTCGATCAAGCAGGCACCATCGGTCACCGCCGCCGTGCAGGGGGCCAACCTCGAACTGCTGCGCGAAGCGACCGCGCTCGGAGGCGAATTCGCCGCCGATGCGCATGCGATCCGCGCCCGCCTGCAGGAAGCGGCCAACGCGGACGAATCCACCATCGCACTCGTCACCCGCCTGCGGGAGGCCGAGGCCGCTGCGACCCAGCTCATCACCAAGGCCGCACGGGGCGCGTCCGCGGACGCGCCCGCGGGCGGCTCGGCAGCCGCCTCCGGGTCGGCGACGCCCGCGTCGTCGTCGCCGCCGACGGTCGCACGCCAGCGAGCCGAGCAGGAGCTGACCGCGATCGCCGAGCAGCTGCAGGCCGTCGGGCTGCAGCTGCGGTGGACCATCGACGAGGGCCCGGATGCCGGCCGCTGATGCCCAGCAACTCCTGGCGCTCGTGAACTCCGTGCGCCGCCAGGAGGACCGACGCCTGGCGATCGCCGTGCGGGTGGACCCCGTGTGGGCCGGGCCGGACACGCTCGACGGGCCCGTGCCGATCCGGATCGTCCCCTGCCCGTCGCCACTCGCCGTGCGGGAGGCGCTCGCCGAGCATGAGCGCACCGACAACGACCAGGTGGTGATGCTGCTCACCGGGTGCGGCGACAGCGAGCTCGGGCCCGATGTCGTCGCCCGGCTGGCGAAGGGCCGGGTGGTGTCCCTCGACCCGTTCACCTCGGTCCTTGGGCTATTCCGGGCCGCGGTGCTCGACCCCGCCCTCACCCGCAGCGAGCGCTGGCTGGTGGACGAGCTGATCGAGCTGGCGCCGCCCGGAGGCTGGCCACGCGAGGCACCGGTGCCTGGCGTACTCGACCTGGAGACGGCGTGGCGCGCCTGGCACGGCGCACGCCTCGGGTTCACCGACATCCCGGCGACGCTGACCGATGTGCTCGCCGTCGCCGAACGCCCCGGGGTGCCGGCCCGAGTGGCGGCGCTCACCCCCGAGCGGCGGGCCAGCCTGGCCGGCCGTTGGGCCCACGGGGCCGCACCCACCGCCGTGCTGGTGGAGCTGATCGCCGGCGGGCGAGCCGCCGATCTCGTGTCCCTCGGGTTGGTCGCCGGCGCGCTGTGGGAGCCCACCGACGACACGGCCCTCGCCCAGAGCCAGGTGCTCGGGCGCGTCCGCCTCGAAGGCACGATCGGCCGCGACACCGTCGATCAGCGCTCGGCTGCGGCGTGGGCCGCCGCGGCCACGGCGATGCTCTGTCACGGCGCCGCGTCGCTGTGGATCGACCGTGCGGAGCAGATCCTCCACGAAGCCGCCGTGGCCGACTTGGCGGTGTTGTCGGACCTGTTGCCGTCCGGCTTCGAGCTGCGCCTCGAGCGACTCGCTGCACAGATCACGGCCGGCCGGGTGGCCGACGCCGAGGCCACCGTAGCCGCACTCGCCCGGCACCGGCAGGGCAGCCGCCGCAACCGCCGCCTCGCCGCGGCCACTGCCGCGGTGCGGCTGCTGCGGCGCGCCGAGTACCGCAGCGCGCCGAGCACCGTGGCGGCGCATCTGCAGGCGTACGCCAGCGACGGCGCCTGGGTGGAAGCCGCCCGGCGTGCCCTGGTCGACGCCGAGCAGCGCGTCACGATCACAACTGCGTATGCGGCGATCTGCGAGCGCACCGTGGTCGAGCAGCGGGCCACCGACCTCGCCTTCGCCCGCCACCTCGCCACCTGGTCGGCGAGCGAGCCGGCGCCGAACGACTCCATCGTGCCGATCGAGCAGGTCCTCGACCGAGTCGTCGCGCCCGTGGCCGCCGCCCAGCCGGTGGTAGTGCTGGTGTGCGACGGGATGGCACTCAACGTGCTTTACGAACTGCTGCGCGACATCGCCGACGACGGCTGGACCCCCGCCGCACCCGTCGACGTCCCGGGCTGGCCCGTCGGTGTGGCGATGCTGCCGACCGTCACCGAGGTGAGCCGGGCCTCGCTGCTGGCCGGCGCCCGCATCGAGGGAGGCCAGGCAGAAGAACGCAACGGCTTCGCCAACCATCCCGGCCTGCGCACCGCGTCGGCCGGGCACAAGGCACCCGTGCTGTTCCACAAGGCGCAACTGGTGGCCCCCGCCGGTTCGGCCCTCTCCGACACGGTTCGTTCGGCACTCCTCGACCCGGCGCAACGCGTCGTGGGTGTGGTGGTGAACTCGGTCGACGACCATCTGTCCCGCGGCGACCAGGTGCGGGTCGACTGGACGTTGGAATCGCTCGGGCCGGTGCCCTGGATCCTCGACGCAGCGGCCGAAGCCAACCGGGTGGTGGTGCTGACCGCCGATCATGGCCATGTGCTGCACGGCGAGGGAGCCGCCAGCCGCCCCCACACCGACGGTGGCGAGCGCTGGCGGCGTGCCACCGGCGCCGTGCAACCCGACGAGATCGAGGTGCACGGGCCGCGGGTGTTGAAGGGCGGCACGGCCGTGCTGGCCGTGGACGACCGGCTGCGCTACGGCGGCTTCAAGTACGGCTACCACGGCGGCGCCTCCCTGCACGAGGTGGCTGTGCCGGTGACCGTGCTGGCACGGGTGCTCCCGAGGATGGAACGCCGGCCGCTGCTGCTGCCCGCTTGCGGGCCGGCAGCGGCAACGACGTGCCCGCGACGGCGCAGCCCCCGCTGCCGTCCCCGCCCAAGGTGGTGCGACGGCCCACCACTGTCGGCCAGAGCGAACTCTTCGAGCCGGCCGACGTGGAGTCGCCCTCCGCACCGACCACACCCGCCATCTCGTCGACCCCCACGACGGCTTTCAGCAGCAAGGTTGGCTCGGCGGGCTGTTCGCCTCGCCCACGTTCCAGGGGCAACGCCACCGGCGCATGGCTGCCCCGGCCGATGGACGACGATCGTGTCGGCCGCTACCCACCGCCGTGGCGGCGCAGGGCGGCACGATCGAGCTGCCGGCACCGGCGGCGCGGCTCGGTGAACTGGCTGATCAGCCAGCATGGCGCTCACGCTGGTGCAGCGACTGGTGAACATCGACGGCGCCGAGATCCTCGCCGTGCCGGCACGACCGTGGAGCTGAACGTGGAACTGCTGCGCCAACAGTTCGAGGTCGGGCAGTGATCTCGGCAGTTCGCCGACGCGAAATCGTCGACGCACTTCGCCGCGGCACCGTGCCCCAGCGGGGGTTGGACGCGCTACCGTCGGCACCGAGCGCTTTCGCCACCGCCGTCGGCAACGAACTGGACACGGTGGCTGCCGGCGGCGCTCACTTCAAGGCGATCCGCGGCGAGTGGGGGTCGGGCAAGACGTTCACGGTGCGCTGGATCGCCGAGCATGCACGCCTGCGTGGTTTCGCCACCGCCGAAGTGCAGATCAGCGAAGGCGAGACCCACTCCAACACCAGACCGTTCACCGCCGTTCAGCAGAGCGGCCCTCACCACCGGAGGACACCCCGTCGGGCGGCGCGCTGCGCACCATCGTTGACTCGTGGTTCACGCGCTCAACGACGACGCTCGCTGCCGTCGCAGTGACGCTCACGATCCCGAAGCCGTGCTCTCCGCCACCGCCGCTCTCGCCGAGCGCCGGCTCGGCCTGTCGCTGCCCAAGCACCCGCGCCTCGGCGGTGCTGGGGCGGTACCGCCGCGCGCTGGCCGACGGCGACGCTGCTGCGGCGGAAGGCCTGCTGGCCTGGCTGGGCGGGCAACCGCATGTGGCGGCGGCAGAAGCGCAGGCGGGCATCCGGTGGCGACCTCGACCACGACGGCGCTATTGCCTTCCTCGCGGGTCTGCTGACCATCCTGCGCGGCGCCGGCTACTCCGGCCTGGTGTTGGTGCTCGACGAGATTGAGACGCTGTGCAACGGGTCCGCCCCGACACCCGCGACCGGGCACTCAACGCGCGCCCGGCAGCTGATCGACGAGATCGACCAGGGGCGCTTCCCCGGGCTGTACCTGGTGATCACCGGCACACCTGCGTTCTTCGACGGCCCGCAGGGCGCTTCACGTCTGCCGCCACTGGCGCAACGGCTGCACACCGACTTCACGACCGACGTCCGATTCGACAACCCGCGCGCGATCCAGCTGCGACTGCCGGGTTTCGACATCGCCGCGCTGTGCGAGGTGGGCCGCAGGGTGCGGGACCTTTACGCCGACGGCAGCGAGCACGGGCAGCGGCTGCGCGCCACCTGCGACGACGCGCACATCGAGACGCTGGCCCGAGCCGTCACCGGCAACCTGGGTGGCTGCGCCGGCATTGCCCCACGGCTGTTCCTCAAGAAGCTCGTTGCCGACGTGCTCGACCGGGTCGACCAGTTTGCGGACTTCGATCCGCCGACTACACGCTCACCCTGTCCGACGGCGAACTCACCGAGGTCGAGCGCAACGTCCGTGCGGCCGACACCGTGGACGACATCGATCTGGAGCTCTGAGGAGGGAGTCCGGCTTCGACCTGCTGCACCCCTGGTGCAGCACCATGTGGTCAACTCGCTCGGGTGGCGCTCCTTGCGCCCGCTGCAGGCGGCGACGATCGATTTCATCCTCCACGGCGACCATGCTGGCGATGGGCCCCCACCGCCGCATGGGTAAGACCGAGGCCGCCATCCTCCCGGTGCTGTCGCGGATGCTCAGCGCGAGGCTGGCGCGGCCTGACGGTGTCGGCCGTGTGCCCTGTTGCGGCGTTGCTGAACAACCTGCACGTGCGGCTGGACGGCTACGCGCAACTGGTGGGGCGGCGCGCCGGGCTGTGGCACGGCGACGTGCCCGGCCCTCAACGGCGCAAGCTGCTGGCCGACCCACCCGACATCCTGCTCACCACGCCCGAGTCGTTGGAGGCGATGCTGGTCTCGACCGGCCGACCACCGAGCCTGGTTCGCCAACCTCGGCAGACCGTGATCGTCGACGAGGCCCACGCCTCGCTTACGACGATCGCGGATGCGGCACCTGCCGGCGGTACTGGCGAAGGCATCCCGGCTGGCCGGGCGTGAGCGCTGCAGCGCATTGCCCTGTCGGCCACGGTCGGCAACCCGACCGACGTGCTCGGCTGGTTGACCACCGGCTGTGCACGGCCGGCCCGGTCGTCAACCCACCCGCTCAGCCGGGCCACAGGCAGAGGTGGTGCTCGGGACTACGTCGGTTCGCTCGCCAACGCCGCTGTGCTCTCACGCCTGCACAGGGCGCCGAAGCGGTCTCGTGTTCGTCGACAGCCGGGCCCGGGCCGAGAAGCTGGCTGCGCTGCTCCGCACCCACGACGTGACCACCTTCGTGTCCCACGGCTCGCTCGGCGTCGACGAACGACGGCAGGCCGAGCAGGCCTTCGCCAAAGCGACCGACTGCGCGATCGTGGCCACCTCCACGCTCGAGCTCGGCATCGACGTCGGCGACCTCGACCATGTGGTGCAGACGCTCGCCATCGGTGGCATCGCTGCTCCAGCGGCTCGACGCGCTACCGGCGCGCCGGCTCGCGCCGCAACCTCACCCTGCTCGCTACCGACGACACCGGTCTGCTGTTCGCCACGGCGGTACTGCTGCTGTGGGCCGACGGCTTCGTCGAGCCGATTACACCGCCACCCATGCCGCTGCATCTCGTCGGCCAGCAGGTGCTGGCGCTCGCCCTGCAGGAGGGGCAGGTCGGCCGGCACACGTGGCAGGGCTGGCTCGGCACCCCGTTCAAGCTGGCCTGGCAGCCGCCGACCACGCCGCCGAGATCGTCGCCCACATGATCGATGAGGGCTACCTGGTGGACACCGGCGCCGGCATGTTGAGCATCGGCCTCGCCGCCGAGGCGGACTACGGGCGACGGCACTTCATGGAACTCCTTGCGGCGTTCACCCTCGCCTCCTGCTGTTCGTTGTGCACCACGGCCGCAGCGAGATCGGGCATGTGCCCGACGACGTGCCGCTCACCCGGCCGGCCAACGGGTACGCGCCCCTCCTGCTCGCCGGCCGCAACTGGAGGTGATCGACGCCCACTGGCGACGGCGTGATCGCCGTCAAGCCGTCCGAGGAGCGCGGCATCGCCCGCTGGACCAGCCCCGGCGGGCACGTGAGCGCGGAGATCGCCCAGGCGCCGTCGAGTACTGGTTGGGGCGGAACCGGCCGCGCAGACCTCAGCCGCCGCGCCGTCGACAAGCTCGCCGAGGTGCGCACCTGCTCACCCGTGGCCCGGGCCGACGCCACCACGCCGTGCGCGGCGAGCGGGGCACCACCTGGTGGACGTTCGCTCTACGGGAAGGCCACCGCCTGGTTGGCAGCCGCCCTCGAAGCCGCAACCGGTGCCTCGTGCCGACCGGCCGGCCTCAACGTTGCCACCTCGGCCACCCTGTCCCGCCGACCTGGACATGGTCCGGTCCACCATCGTCGAGGCGGTGCTGCAGCACCGCCTCGACGACGACGCCTTCCGCCGGCCTCAAGTTCAATGAAATGGTGCCAGTGAACCTCTTTGGCAAGCTGAACTGACCACTACCTACGCGCCGACGCCGCCGTACGCCACGCCACCGAGAACCCGCCGACGAAGCGTGGCTTCCCAACGCCTGACCAGCCCGCAGAACGGAGAACGATGAAGCAACTCCAAGCCTCCGAGGTACCGCTCCACAAGGTGTTCTCGAGCGACTACCACTTCAAGATCCCCGACTACCAGCGGCCGTACGCGTGGGAACAGGACCAGGCCGGGCAGTTGCTGGACGATGTCGTCGAGTCGATGGCGCGATCCGCCGACGAGCCGTACTTCCTCGTCCTCATCCTCGTGAAGCAAGCAGGCGTGGCCTCGGCGGGACGTCATCGACGGGCAACAGCGGCTCACCACCCTGACCATCCTCTTCGCCGTCCTCCGCGATCTGACCGCGGTGCATGAGCTACAGACAGAGCTCAGTGACTTCATCCGCGAACGGGGAAGCCTCAGCCAGGGCCTCAAGCCGGAACCGCGGCTCGCCCTGCGGCCGAAGGACCGGCAGTTCTTCGCGACCCACGTGCAGGTTCCAGGAGCGATCGGCGGCCTGCTCGAACTGAAGCCCGACAGCCTGAAGACGGATGCCCAGAAGGCGATCCAGGCGAACGCCCGCCTCTTCTGGGAGCAGCTTTCAGACTGGGACGACGGAGATCGCCTGGCATTGGTGCAGCGATTGAGCACACAAACCTGGCTGGTGGTGGTCAGCACGCCGGACCTGGACAGCGCGCACCGCATCTTCAGCGTGATGAACGCCCGGGGCCTTGACCTCTCCCCGACGGACATCTTCAAGGCACAGCTCATCGGCGACCTGCCTGACGACCAGTCGGCGGCGTACGTGAACGTTGGGAGAACGCCGAGGAGGACCTCGGCCGCACCGGTTTCGTGGAGCTGTTCATCCACCTTCGGATGCTGGTCGCCAAGACACGAGCGAAGCGGGAGAACTGCTGAAGGAGTTTCCGGAACAAGTGCTGTCGAAGTACACCCGGCAACAAGACAGAGTTCGCCATCGACGATCTGCTGCCGCCCTATGCCGCGGCCCTGGAGACAATCAACAGCCAACAGTACGAGGCAACCGCCGGTGCCGAGGCAGTCAACCGCGGCTGCGCCGCCTCGGGCAACTCGACAACAGCGACTGGCGCCCTCCCGCGATATGGGCACTCCGCCACCACGCGGGACGACCCGGCCTGGCTCGACGCCTTCCTCCGCCACCTGGAGCGGCTGGCGGCCGCGATGTTCATCTGCCGCACCTACACCACGCCCGGCCCAGCGGTACATCAGATCTTCGGACAGCTCGACGAGGGAGCGGGTCTCACGCACCAGCCTTTCGCTCAGCCAGAACGAGCGAGCTGAGACGATCACCCGTCTGAGCGACCCTACCTCGAGTCCAAGACGCGCAAGTACGTACTGCTTCGCCTCGACGAGATGCTGGCGAACACATCGGGCGCGACGTACCAGCATGGGCTCATCACTGTCGAGCACGTCCTGCCCCAGCATCCTGCACAGGGTTCGCAGTGGCTCGAATGGTTCACTGACGACGAGCGCGCAACATGGACTCATCGGTTGGCCAACCTCGTCCTGCTAAACCGGGCGAAGAACGCCGAAGCGCAGAACTACGAGTTCGAACTGGAAGAAGCAGAAGTACTTCACCGGGAAGGCTGGAACATCGAACTTTGCCCTCACGAGCCAGGTGCTCAACCACACCGTGTGGGCACCCACCGAGTTGGAAGCACGCCAACTCCAGTTGCTGCAGACCTCCGAGCCGGATGGAGGCTCAGCGGATGACGATGCCTGACGACTATCGACAGCCCGCCCCGAGCTTTCGAGCCCGAGACCGGTGGCTTCGTGATGCGGCGCCGACGCGAGGCTGGCACGCCGACGGGCGAGATCGAGATCTACTCGAACGGTCGCGGACTCCGTGGTAGCCGGTTCCACCACCGATGTCACCGCCTTCATCGACAGCATGATGGCTACCACGCGAGAGGCGGGTGGGCGGGCCCGGCACATGGTCGTCGACTCGCTCCAGATCGCCGCCAACCTCGTCGCGTATCAGCAGACCCACCGGGAGTACATCGAGTTCTCGGCGCGAGCCCTCAAGCTCCTGAAGGAGCACGGCGCGATCGCCAACGGAGACGGCAGCTTCCGAAGCTTTGTCCGCAAGGCGGGTCAGTTCGCCGGCAACCTCGACTGGAAGAGGGTCGACCTCGGCCCCGAGAGGGCGCTGAGCATGCAAGCCGCGGCAGGCCAGATGGCCCTCAAGGCAGCAATCCGGGAGATCACCGACGCTGTCAAGCGGGTCGAGGGCAAGGTCGACCAGCTAGTCCGTCTGGTGCAGGCGGAGCGGTTGGGTGCCGTGCTCGGAGACAGAGCGACGCTAAAGCCATTGGTCGAGCGCTACCGGCGTTCGGGCGAGTTCAGTGCAACCGACTGGTCGACCGTGGACCACCTCGGTCCACTCATCGCCCGCGACATCGAGACCCTCCGCGCCTACTTGATGCAGCGACTCGCCTCCGTCGACGAGAGTCCGCGCGTCGCCAGCCGCGCGAGTGAAGCCGACGACCTCGCTGACGAACTCCTGCAGCAATTCGTTGCGCTCCTGGTCGTTGCTGAGCAGAACTACGCGCTGTGGCAGGAGCTGCGGCTGGGGCACGCCATCATCCACGAGCCGAGCGCCGTAGCCAGCCTCGCCGCCGACATCAACTCCCAACTCGCAGAGCTCGAGCGAGTCGATCAAGAGCTGGCTGACTGCCTCGACGAAGTCGTCGATCGACTGGCACGTCCGACCGGGTACGAAGGCTTCGCTCCGCTGAACAAGCGGAAGCTCTCGGAGCATACGGCTCGTCTCGAGCACATCACAGCGTGGTTCGCCGACCAACGTCACCTCGACCACGAGCCTCGAGAGTCAGTCGGGTACCCCACCCTCGTGGAGTCGGCGACCAAGGCAGCAGGCGTGCTCACTGCGGCCGTCCGCCGTGTCAACCGACCCGCCACCGCCGCCGCCCAGAGTGAACTCGGCACGCCGCCTCTCGAGACCCAAACGCCACCCGAACTGAAGTCGTGACCATGTCCGTCTCGCTGGACGCGCAACGGCCCCGCCGCTCACGATCGCTCGTGGCAGGCGGGGCCGCTGGTGATTCCCCCCGGAGTCGGACCGTGCGGCCCGCGTCCGTGGAGCGTCAGCTGCTCTGGATCTTGATCTCGATGTCCACGCCGGCCGGCAGTTCGATGCGCTGCAGGCTGTCGATGGTCTTCGCGTTCGGGTCGACGATGTCGATCAGGCGCTAATGGACGCATCTCGAAGTGCTCGCGGAATCCTTGTCGATGTGCGGGCCACGGATGACCGTGAACCGGTGCTTGTCGGTGGGCAGCGGGATGGGGCCGCGCACCGTGGCGTTGGTACGGGTGACCGTCTCGACGATCTTGCGCGTCGACTGGTCGATGATCTCGTGGTCGAACGCCTTGAGGCGGATGCGGATGCTCTGTGCCATGTTCCAGTACGCCGTCTCCACTTGGTGATCTTGGTGACGCGCGGCCGGCGCCGACGGTACGGCCACCCTCACGGATGGCGAACCGCGCAGGCCCTCGTCCATGGCGATCGGCTTGCCCAACTCGACCGTGATCGTGATGTTGTCGCCCGGCATCACCATCACCAGTCCTCCGGCAACTGGATCGTCCCGGTGAGCATCCGTGGTCCGGAAGAAGAACTGCAGCCGATAGTTGTTGAAGAACGGCTTGTGACGGCCACCCTCCGACAGTCCTTTACATACACCTGACCCTCGAAATGGGTATGCGGAGTGATGCTGCCGGGCTGCACAACACCTACCCACGCTCCACCTCCTCTAACTTCGTCCACGAAGGAGCGCACCGATGTTGTCACCGGCCTGACCCTCATCGAGCAACTTGCGGAACATCCACACTCCCGTACTGCGTCTTCTGCGTCGCCCGCAACCCGACGATCTCGATCTCGTCACCCGTGTGAACCTTGCCCTGCTCCACCTTCCCAGTGACCACCGTCCCACGACCCCGTGATCGTGAACACATCCTCGATCGGCATCAAGAACGGCTTGTCAGATCACGCTGCGGCTCCGGAATCGCCGAATCACACGCCGCCATCAACTCCATCACCTTGTCCTGCCACGCACTGTCACCCTCCAGAGCCTTCAACGCGCTGACACGAACCACCGGACAATCATCTGCAGGAACTCGTACTCGTTCAACAGCTCCTGGCAGAACCTCAAGCTCGAGCAAGCTCCAGCAACTCCTCGTCCTCCACCATGTCAGCCTTGTTCAACGCCACCACGATGGCTGGCACACCACCTGACGAGCCAACAACACATGCTCACGTCTGCGGCATCGGACCATCCGTCGCCGCAACCTGCAATCGCACCATCCACCTGCGCCGCACCCGTGATCATGTTCTTGATGTAGTCAGCATGACCCGGCATGTCCACATGCGCATAGTGACGATTCGCCGTCTCATACTCGATGTGCGCAATCGAGATCGTGATCACGCGCCTTCTCCTCCAGCGCCTTGTCGATCTGATCGAACGGCGTGTACTGCGCCAACCCCTTATCCGCCAACGTCTTCGAGATGGCGGCCGTCAACGTCGTCTTGCCGTGGTCAATATGACCCATCGTGCCGATGTTCACATGCGGCTTCGTGCGCTCGAACTTGGCCTTGCTCATGGTGCTCTCCGCTTTCGGGGATCAAGTGGGTTGTCAAAGAACGCAGGGATTGTAGCGGTGGCTGGACGGCATCTCCACCCGGCATCGTGGTGGCCGCCAGTCGTCACACGCCGATCAACTCGTACTCCGCACCGAGCAGGTCGTACGTGCGCCGCGCCCGCAGGTCGCGGGTGAGCAGGACGCAACCGTGTGCCCGAGCAGCCTCACCCACCAGCCCGTCGTAGACCGCGCCGCCGACGATGCCGATGGACCCGAAACGGGCGAGCAGACTCGGCGCATCGGCTGCGTCCAGGGCGACGATCATCGGGAACACCTGCGCCAGCAGCCCGGCCGCGGTGGGCCCATCGAGCGCCAACTGGCCGGGCAGCCGGGTCAGGACCGAGTACGTCTCGAACGCTGCGTGGCCGGCAAGGCTCGGTCGGCGCGCCTGCACCACGGACCTGCAGTCGGCATGTGCCGCGTGCGCCGCATCAAGCGCGGCGACGGCCACGCTGGTGTCGACCGCCCACGACCTACCTCTGGTCGGCATCGCGGAGGCGCTGCACATCGGCGTCGGTGAGCATCGGGCCGTCGCCCCGCTCGATGACCGGCCACCCGTCGACCATCACCACTCGGCGGCCTCGGCGGCGAACTGGCTGGAGGTGGATGCAATCGCCGACCACCTCGATCTCGACTTCGGCGTCGGCGCCCAACTCGAGGCGGTCGCGGATGTCCTTCGGAATGACCACACGACCCGCTCGATCGATTGAAACCACCATGGATACCATCGTACCATCACCAGGCGCCCCCCTGCCGGGGAACCGGCTGCGGGCGAGGCCAAGGGTTCGGCCGTCTCTGACAGACTCCACGGCGTGGACGTGGACGTGCTGCTCCGGTTGACGGCCCTCACCAAGCGGTATCCCGCCGTCACGGCGCTCGACGGGCTGACGCTCGAGGTGCCCCGCGGCCTCATCGGCCTGGTCGGCGCGAACGGCGCAGGGAAGTCGACGATGTTCCGCCTGCTGCTCGGCCTCACGCAGCCCACCGAGGGTCACATCCAGGTCTGCGGTGTCGACGTGGCCGCCGACCCGATCGAGGTGCGGTCGCGCCTCGGCTACATGCCCGAGCATGATTGCCTACCGCTCGACCAGATGGCCGCCGACGTGGTGTCGACGTTCGGCGAGCTCAGCGGCCTGCCCCGCCGGGCGGCGCGTCAGCGGGCCTCCGACATCCTCGACCTGGTCGGGCTGGACGAAGCCCGCTTCCGGCCGATCGGCGGCTTCTCCACGGGCATGCGCCAGCGCACGAAGCTGGCCCAAGCGCTGGTGGGCGACCCGGAACTGGTGCTGCTGGACGAGCCGACGGCCGGGCTGGACCCCCTCGGCCGGGAGGAGATGCTGGCCCTGGTGGCCCGTCTCGGCACCTTCGGCATCTCCGTGATCATGGCCACCCACCTGCTCGACGACGTGCAGCAGGTCTGCGACCACGTGGTGATGATCGACGCCGGCAGGTTGGTCGTGGCCGGGGAGACGGCCTCGCTGCTCGACCGCACGGGCGCGGTGACCGTGGACGTCGGCCGGCACCACGACGAACTGGTCGCAGGGCTGGCCCGTGCGGGCGTGGCCGCCGCGGTGGTCAACGGTGCGGTCGAGGCCACGGTCGACGGCGACCTGCAGCTCGATCTCGTCCGCGACGTCGTCGCCGATCTCGGGCTGCCCCTGTTCCGGCTGTCGACCCGGCTCACCTCGCTGGACGAGGTGTTCCTGCGGAGTGCGGGAGGGCCGGAATGAGCGCCGCGGCCGAGAGCCCGGGCGCCCGGCGCGGCGCCGTCTACGACCGGTCGTACCGGCCCTACGAAGGGCCGCGGGGCCGGCGGGCGGCCGCCACTGCCGCGCTGTATCGCGCGTCCATCCGCAGGGCGTTGGGCCTGCGGAGGTCGTGGCGGCAGAAGGTGGCGCCGTTCGTGCTGCTGGCGGTGGTGAGCGTGCCGGCCATCGTCAACGTGGGCATCGGCTACATCACCCGGGAGCGGCGGCTGCCCATCGAGATCATCACCTACCGCGACTATGTGGGTGTGTCGTCGGCGCTGCTGCTCTTCGTTGCGCTGGTTGCTCCGGACGTCATGTGCCCAGACCGCCGCCAGCGTGTGCTGCCGCTCATGTTCTCGCGACCGCTCGTGGGCACCGACTACGTGGTGGCCAAGGTCGGCTCGATCACTACCATCCTGTTCGCCTTCTCCTTCCTGCCGCAGGTGGTGCTGTTCGTCGGCAACATGCTCGTCAGCGACAGCGCACTCGACTACTTCACCGGGCACCTCGACGTCTTGTGGCAGGTGCCGGCATCGGTCGCCCTGTTGGCCGTGTACTACGCCGTCGTCGGGTGCGCGGTGGCGTCACTCACCGACCGGCGGATCGTGGCCGGGGCATCGGTGATCGGGCTCTTCCTCGTCACGTCGATCGCGTCCGCGGTCATCGTCGACAACGGCCCCGATCGCGGGCCGAGCCCGGGCTCGCCCGGGGCACTCGTCAACGTGCTGCGGCTGCCGCTCTACCTTCGCGACCTGGTGTTCCTCGGCCATGTCGACCCTGCGTCGCCGCTGGGCGGCGTGGACCGCGGTGGGATGTACGCGGTCGGGCTCTACGTCGCGGTCCTCGGCCTCGGCCTCGGCGTGCTCTGGCGTCGTTACCGGTGGGTGGAGCGATGACCGACCACCCGCTCCCTCCGGAGGCCGTCCACGGCACCGTGCCGCCCGACCAGTTCGACCCCGCCTTCGTGGCCGATGCCACCGTCGAGGCGCGGGACGTGTCGGTCTGGTTCGGGCCGAAGGTCGCGCTCTCCGAGCTGAGCTGTTCGTTCGGCGCGGGGGTCAGTGGCCTGCTCGGCCCGAACGGGGCCGGCAAGACCACGCTGATGCGGGCGATCACCGGGCTCACACGCGTGAACGAAGGCAGCGTGCTGGTCGAGGGCCGCAACCCGCGGACCGACCGCCAGGTGCACCACCGGATGGCGCTGGTGCCGGAGGACGAAGCCGTGCCGCCGGGCCTGACGGCTCGCCAGTTCGTGCGGTACATCGCCGACCTGCGCCAGGTGGCCGACCGCAGCGCCCCCGACGCGGCGTTGGGCGAGGTCGGCCTCCTCGATGCGGCCGACCGGCGCGTCGACACGTTCAGCAAGGGCATGCGCCAGCGCACCAAGATCGCTGCCGCGCTCGTGTGCGACCCGCAGGTGCTGGTGCTCGACGAACCGTTGAACGGCGCCGATCCGGTGCAGCGTGCCCACCTCATCGCGCTGTTCAGACGGCTGGGGCCGCCGGACGCACCGTCATCGTCAGCTCGCACGTGCTCAACGAAGTGGAGCGGATGGCCGAGCGCGTGATCGTGCTGGTGCACGGTCGCCTTGCCGCCGCAGGCAGCCATCGCGCGATCCGCGACGCGATGGACGACACGCCGCGGCACGTGCTCGTGCGGTGCGACGACGGCCGCCGCCTCGGGGCCGCCCTCGTCGGCCTGGCCGCGGTGACGGGGCTGACGTTCGATCCCAAGCGCGACGGCCTGGTGGTGCAGACCCTCCAGGCACGTGAGCTGGCTGCCGCCCTGCCACGTCTCGCCAGGGACGCATCGATCCGGTTGCACGAGGTGCGGCCACTGGACGATTCGCTGGAGAGCCTCTTCCGGGAGCTCGTGCGATGACGAACGCTGCGCCTCCCGCCACTGCCAGCCGTCGACGGCCCACGCCGCGGCTGGTGGCGATCATGCTGTACGCCCGACGCTCCTGCTTCCCACCGAAGCGGTGGCTGGCGTTGCTGATGCCGTGCGTGGGCGCGTTGCTGTTCGGTCTGCTCGCCCGGGCGATCGACCTCCCACGCGACCGGGCCTTCGCCAATGTGGCGGCCGAAGGGATCTTCAGCCTCGTCATGCCCATCACGGCGCTGATCATCGGCGACTCGGTGCTGGGCGCCGAGGTACGCGCCGGCACGTTCCACTTTACATGGCTCACGCCCACGCCGCGGTGGCAGATCGTGGTCGGCCGCTGGATCACCGGCTCGCTGGTGGCGATGGTCACCATCGCCCCGGCTGCCGCATTGGCCGCGGTCGTTGCCGGCAGCACGCAGAGCGCGGGTGCGGCGTACGTGGCGGCGGCAGTGGGCAGCGTCGCCTACATCGCCGTCTTCATCGCCATCGGCTGCATCACCCGGCGCACCGCGGTGTGGGCGCTGACCCTCGTGTTCCTGGTGGAGCGGCTGCTCGGGGAGGCGCTCACCGGCATCGCCCAGCTCTCGCCGACGTGGGAGTCGCGTGCCATCTTCGTCGGCCTCATCGACAACCCTCCGGCACGACTCATCCGCGACGGCATCCCCGCAGGGGCCGACGCCGTCGTGCGCCTGGCCGTCGTCGCTGCGGCCGCGCTGGCACTCGCGGTCTTCCGCATGAAGCGCATGCGCCTGAGCGGCGCCTCCGACTGACCCCGCCCCACCAGCGAAGTGACGGCATCGCACCCCGCCCCACCAGGGAAGTGACGTGATATATCACGTCACTTCGGCGGGGCGGCGGGGGCCGGCGGGGGCAGGGGGGCCGGTGAGCCGCAGGGGGAGGGCGGTGAGCCCGCGGAGGATGAAGCTGGGGAAGTAGCGCAGGTGGTCGGCGCCGACCACGTCGAACCCGTCCACCCGGCGGGCGATCTCCTCCAGCGCCACCCGGGCCTCCAGTCGTGACAGGGGTGCGCCGAGGCAGAAATGGATGCCCTTGCCGAACGCCAGGTGCTGCGTGGCCTTCTGCCGGCCGGGGCAGAACGCTTCGGCGTCCGGGCCGAACACCTCGGTGTCTCGGTTGGCGGCGGCGTAGACGGCGACCACCATCGACCCCTTCGGGATCTGCTGGCCGCCGAGGTCCGTGTCCGCCGTGACCTTGCGGAACATGCCCTGGGTCGGGGTGGACAGGCGCAGGGCTTCCTCCACCACCGCGTCGGCCCGGCCGGGGTCCGCCCTCAGCGCCGCCCATTCCTGCGGGTGTTGCCACAGCAGCAGCATCGCCTCGGCCAGCAGCTTGGTGGTGGTCTCGTTGCCGGCGGTCATCAGCTGGCTGAGGATGCTGAGGATCTCGGCGGTGTCCAGCGGGCGGGCGTCCACGCCGGGCTCGTCGAGGCGGGCGGCCAGCAGGTCGGACAGCAGGTCGCCCTGCGGCTCGGCGCGGCGGCGGTCCAGTTCATCGGCGAAGTAGTGCTGGAACTCGTTGACCTGCCGCTCGGCGGCGATGCGACCGCCGAGATCCAGCTGGGTGCCGATGCCGGCGATGAACGCGTCGCTCCACCGCTTCACGTCGGCGTAGCGGTCCTCGGGCACGCCGAGCATCGTGGCGATGGCCTTCACCGGCAGCGGCACGGCGAATTCCTGCACGAACTCGATCTCCGTGCGGTCACCCCAGGCGTCGAGCAGTTCGGTGACGATGCGGCGGACGAACGGCTCCAGCGCGGCGACCGCCTTTGGGGTGAACGCCTTGCTGACCAGCCCGCGGAAGCGGGTGTGCTCCGGCGGGTCCTCGGTGAGCATCGTGCTGACCCGGGGGTAACCCTCGGCCACCACGTCCTTCAGGCGCTGGTCGGCGGGCCCACTGGCCGAGGCGATGGAGGGCCCACCGAACCGCGACGAGAACGTGGTGGTGTCGCGCAGTACCTGCAGCACGAGGTCGTGCCGGGTCACGAACCACAGCCCCACCTGGGGCACGAACGCCACCGGTGCGTGGGCGCGCATCTGCGCGTACTGCGGGAACGGGCACTGCATGGTCGCCGGGTCGAACGGGTTGAACTCCACCGTCGCGGTCATGGGCGCAGCGTAGGCCACGACGGAGATTCTTGAGTCCGGCTACAGTTGCTGGGCACATCTCGAACCTCCCGAAGGAGCACACCATGGATCTCGGCCTCGCCGGCAAGAAGGCACTCGTCACCGGTTCCACGAAGGGCATCGGCCGCGGCATCGCCGAGACCCTGCTGGCCGAAGGCGCCTCGGTGGCCATCTGCGCCCGCAACGCGGACGAGGTGGCGGCCGCTGTGGCCGAGTTGAGTGCGAAGGGCACCGTGGTCGGCGCGTCGGTCGACGCCGGCGATCCCGAGGCGCTGCGGGCCTGGGTGCGGTCCAGCGCCGAGCAACTCGGCGGCCTCGACATCTATGTGCACAACACGTCGGGCAAGCCGGCCAAGACGCTGGAGGCGTGGGAGAACAACTTCCACATCGACCTGATGGCGCTGGTGCACGGCGTGGAGGAAGCCACCCCGCTCCTTGCGGCCAGTGGCGCCGGCGCGGTGGTCACCATCGGCACCACGGCCTCCGCCGAGCACTTCGCCCGAGGCGCCAACAGCTACAGCGCGTTCAAGGCCGCCGCCACCAACTGGACGCTTGGCCAGGCCCAGGTGCTGGGCGCGCAGGGCATCCGCTGCAACGTGGTGTCGCCGGGCCCGATCATGGTGCCGGGCGGCGACTGGGACCGCATCAAGGGGGCGATGCCCGAGTTCTTCGAGGCCACCGCGAAGGTGCACCCGGGCGGCCACATCGGCGAGGTCGCGGACGTGGCCGACCTGGTGACGTTCCTCGTCAGCCCGCGGGCCAGGCACATCAACGGCGCCAACGTCACCGTCGACGGCGGCTTCCTCAAGCGGGTGAACTACTAGCCGTCGAGAGCGTCGAAGCCGTCGTCGTTACCCAGGTCGTCGACGGCGCCCAGGCCGTCGTTGGCGCTGGCGTCCAGCTCGGGCATCGCCTGGTAGCTGTCGGGGGCGTCGGCGTCGAGCGTGAACACGATCTCCTCGTAGGTGTGGTCCGGCGCGTCGGGCGCACCGTCCATCTCGATCTTCGCCGGCCACGCATGCTCGATCTCCCAGTTGGCCCCGCTGCCGGCATCGCCGAGGTGCGCCGCATCAGTGCCGCCGTGGTCGTCGATCGGGACGGCGAACTTGAAGACGCCCTCGATCACTTCGTTGTGGTCGGCGACCGCGCCGGCACCGTCGTGGTCCAGCAACCTTCCAGTGGGAAGCCCCGAAGCAGGGTCGCGCGGCGAGACGATCCCGTCGAAGTCCAGCCCGTCCAGCTTCTGGTCGTCCACATCGTCCAAGCGGTCCAGCAGCATCTCACCCACCGCGCCGTCGTCCGACCGAATGTCGAGGTGCATCTTCGGGGCGACGGTGTCCGCATCCGTCTCGCTCGCAAACTCGACCTTCGGGTGCACCCTGCCCGCATCCGGTTCGTCCGGCACCGTCACCTTCGGGAAGACCGTGCGGCGATCGATGTCGTCCAGCAGACTGATCTTCTCGGTCCCCTCGTAGCCGAGGGGCGTGTCGGCCACGATCTGTTCCTTCGGGCCGATGGGCTTGTCGGGGCGGCGGCGGTCACTCATGGTTCTTCCTCCTCAGCGAGTGTGTGCGCAGTGTGCAGCACGGGGTGTGCAGTGTCATCCGGGAGAGTTCCCGGTTTCCGGGTGGCGGGTCACGAACAGCAGGCCGGCGACGTCCACATCGCCCTCGCGCCGCAGCACGCAGTGCTCCACGCCCACGGGTTCCAGCCCGGCCGCGGCCAGGGCGTCGAGCGTCCAGGCCGCCGAGTGGGCGTAGCGACCCGACGGCTCCAGGCGGTAATCCTCCAACGAGTCACCGTCGCCGGCCTCCAGCGAGAACACCAGATGGCCACCCGGTCGCAGCGCCCTCGCCGCGGCCGCGAACACGGGACGCAGATCGCCGATGTAGTTCAGCGTGTCCGCGGACGTGAGCAGGTCGAACGACGCCTCGTGGGCAGCGAGAAACTCGGTGAGCTCGCACTGCTGCAGGTGGTCGTAGCAGCCCCGCGCCTGGGCCTTGGTCAGCATCCCGGCCGACAGGTCCACTCCCACGAGATGCTCCACGTGCGGCCGGAGGTGCTCGCCGACCTGGCCCGTGCCACACCCCAGGTCCGCCGCGTCCGTGGCTCGGCGCCCCTCGAGCACTCTCGCCACCAGGCTCGCCACGGCCTCGGGGGTCCGGTAGCCGAGCGCCGCGAGATGGTGGTCGAAGCCGTCGGCGTAGGAGTCGAACAACGCCGACACGTACCGTGGGTCCGCCCGGTCCGGCCGGCCGCCGTGGTGGGCGGCGTGCAGGTGGGCTGCCGTGGGGTCGGTGGGGGCCAAGCCGTACCAGCGGTCGATCGCTTCGTCGGCGGCAGCGTTCTCACGCGTCCGGCGCGCGGTGACGGCCAGCCGCCGCCACGACGACACGCTGTCGGGCGCCAGCGCACAGACCCGCCGGCAGGCGTCGAACGCGAGGCGGTGCCGACCGGCTGCGGACGCCCACCGGTCGATCGCTCGCCAGATGTCGGTGTCGGCCGGGCGCTGGCGGGCCGCGGCGAGGGCAGCGTGCAGCGCGTCCTCCACCTGCCCGTCCTGATGGAGCACCTGGGCCAACTGCAGTTGCAGGTCGGCGCGGTCCGGAAGGGCTGCGGCCAGTTGGCGGAGTAGTCCCAGCGCACCGGCGCGGTCACCGGCGGCCAGGCTGGCGGGCCAGGTCGTGCACCACGGTGATCCGGGTGTCGCCGTCGGTGACCAGGGCCGCAACAGCCGCACTGCCTCCCGAGGATGGCCCTCGTCCAGCAGGCGGCGAGCCTGCTGCTGGCGCGCTGACCGGCGGCGACGGCGTCGGACGATGCAGCCATGGGCCACATCCTGGCCTGGCCTGGCCGCCCGGGTCACCGGGCGATCTCCCGGTTCACCCGGGAAGTGACGGCATGCCACCCTGGCCCACCAGGGAAGTGACGTGATATATCACGTCACTTCCCGCGGTTGAGGTTGGCTGGGCTATTCGCCGCGGACGCGCTTGACGATCTCCTGGGCGATGTTGCCCGGGACTTCCTGGTACACCGCGAACTGCATCGTGTACGTGGCGCGGCCCTGGGTTGCCGAACGCAGGTCGGTGGAGTAGCCGAACATCTCCAGTGAGCGGCACCTGGGCCTTCACGACCTGGGTGTTGCCCCGGGCCTCCATGCCCTCGATACGGCCACGGCGGCTGTTGAGGTCGCCCACCACGGAGCCCATGTACTCCTCGGGGGTGACCACCTCGACCTGCATGATCGGCTCCAGGATGACCGGCTTGGCCATCTCGGCAGCCTTCTTGAACGCCATCTGGCCGGCGATCTTGAACGCCATTTCCGAGGAGTCCACGTCGTGGTACTGACCGTCCACCAGGGTGGCCTTCACGTCCACCGTCGGGTAGCCGGCGAGCACGCCGGAGTCCAGCGCGCTCTGGATGCCCTGGTTGGTCGGCTGGATGTACTCACGCGGGATGCGGCCGCCGGAGATCTTGTCCACGAACTCGTAGCCGCCACCGGGGTTGGGCTCGAGGTCGATCTTGACCACGGCGAACTGGCCGGAACCACCGGTCTGCTTGACGTGGCGGTACTCGACGGACTCGACCTTCTTGGTGATGGTCTCGCGGTAGGCCACCTGCGGCTTGCCCACCGTGGCCACCACGTTGAACTCGCGCTGCATGCGGTCCACGAGGATCTCGAGGTGCAGCTCGCCCATGCCGGAGATGACGGTCTGGCCGGTCTCCTCGTCGGTGCGGACGCGGAACGTGGGGTCCTCGTCGGACAGGGACTTGAGGGCCTTGCCCAGCTTGTCCTGGTCGTCCTTGGTCTTCGGCTCGATGGCCACGTGGATGACCGGCTCGGGGAACTCCATGCGCTCCAGGATGATGGGGTTGCTGCGGTCGCACAGCGTGTCGCCCGTGGTGACTTCCTTGAAGCCAAGGCCGGCCACGATGTCGCCGGCCATCGCCACGTCCAGGTCCTCGCGCTGGTTGGCGTGCATCAGCAGGATGCGACCGAGGCGCTCTGCGCTTCTCCTTGGTGGAGTTGTAGACCTCGTCACCCTTGTTGACCTGGCCGGAGTACACTCCGGAAGTAGGTGAGCTTGCTGAACGGGTCGGCCACTGATCTTGAACGCCAGGGCAGCGAACGGCTCCGTCTCGCTGGCCTTGCGCACCAGGACCTCGTCCTCGTGGTGCGGCTTGGTGCCTTCGGTGGGCGGGATGTCGAGCGGGCAGGCGGAAGTCGATGACCGGCGCCGAGCATCGGCTGGACGCCCTTGTTCTTGAACGCCGAACCGCACAGGATCGGCACGAAGTCGAACGCCAGCGTGCCCTTGCGGATGGCCCGCTTGATCTCGGCCTCCGTGAGCTCCTCGCCACCGAGGTACTTCTCCATCAGCTCGTCGTCGCTGGTGGCGATGGTCTCCAGCAGTTCCTCAGGTACTGGGCGGCCTGCTCCTTCCATGTCGTCGGGGATGTCCACCTCGTCCCACTTGGCGCCGAGCTCCTCGTCGCGCCAGATGAGCGCCTTCATCTTCACCAGGTCCACCAGGCCGGCGAACGGCTTGTTGCTCTCCGGGCCACCGGCGCCGACGGGCAGGTGCAACACGGCGGGCGTGGCCTCGAGGCGGGTCTTCACCATGTCCACGGTGCGGTAGAAGTCCGCGCTGATGCGGTCCATCTTGTTGACGAAGCACATGCGCGGGACCTTGTACTTGTTGGCCTGACGCCACACGGTCTCCGTCTGCGGCTCCACGCCGGCCACCGAGTCGAACACGGTGACGGCACCGTCGAGCACGCGCAGCGAACGCTCCACCTCGATGGTGAAGTCCACGTGGCCGGGCGTGTCGATGATGTTGATGCGATGGTTGTTCCAGATGCAGGTGGTGGCGGCGGAGGTGATGGTGATGCCACGCTCCTGCTCCTGCGCCATGTGGTCCATGGTCGCCGCGCCGTCGTGCACCTCACCGATCTTGTAGCTCTTGCCGGTGTAGTAGAGGATGCGCTCCGTCGTGGTCGTCTTGCCCGCGTCGATGTGGGCCATGATGCCGATGTTGCGGGTGCGCTCGAGGGGGAATTCGCGCTTGGCCATCTGGATCTCTCTCTTCGTCGTCTGCCAGCACCTGAGCTGGCGATGTGCCGCTGGGCGCGCAAGGGCCGAACCGGCCCCAGGCACAAGGGTCGATGCTATCGCCGGAGGGCCGCCAATTGCGACGGTTCCCCGCCCGGTTCAACAGCCCTGCGGGGGTGCCGCCACTTGCGCCGGCGGGCCGATGGTGCGCCCGCCCTCTGCGTCGACGGCCACCAGCCGCACCGTCCACACCGTGGAGGCGGGCAGGCCGCGCAGCGAGGCTGCCTGCGGCGCAGGGTCCGACGGGTCGGCCGGGCCGGTGAGCGTGCCCATCCAGGTCCAACTGCCGTCCATCTGGCCCAGTTCCACGTCGTAGCTGACCACGCCGGGGAGCGACCCCGGCCACATCGGGTCGAGCGTCCAACCGGCGCCACCACCCGGGCAGATCGGAGTGAAATGAGGTTCGGGCACCTGGCCGGCCAGACCACCCTCTCCGCCCACACCCGCGAGCGGCAGGGTGGTGGCGGCGCCTGGGTCCGACGTGAGGCCGCCGGGCTCGGTGACCGCCGTGTCGTCGGCACCGTCGATCCAGTTGCTCCACACCGTGCGGCCCAGCACACCGACCGCCACGCCCACGACGCTGAGCACGACGATCGCCACGCCCACGGTGCGCAGGGAGCGCAGCCAGGGGCGAGGCGCGCCGCTTGCACCGTTCTTGGTTGCCGGCAGCATCGTGGTGCCCGGGTCGCCCGGGGCGGCGGCCGGCGTCGTGGGTTGCTGCGCAGGCGCCGGCACAGGTGCCGATGCGGGTACGGCGCCGGTCACCGGGTTCGCGGCCGCACCGACAGCGGTGGCGGCACCAGCCCCGACCCCGGCGCCGACGAGGGCGGGCGCGGGCGCCGGCCGGGCGTCGGCTCGGTCGCCGGGCTGACCGGCCTCGGCTGCCTTCCGGCGCCGACCGAGGGCCAGATGACGTCGCTTCTGCGGGGGGTCGTCCTCATCATCCCCGGGCGGCTGGGGCAGCCGGCCGGCCGCCGACGCCCGGGCGGCAATGCGCGGGTCTTCGTGGGGCATGACGGGTCGCACGCTGGGGTCCGGCGCCGGGTCGGCCTGGACGCCCTTGGCCGACACGCTGCGCACCACCGTGCCCGGCGAGTGCAGCAGCGGCAGAGCGCGTTCCACCACGTCCGCCACCTGCGGCGACGTCAGCAGCGTGTGCGAGGCACGGGTGATCACCCTGGTGACGGTGGCACCGCTGCACACCAGCACGCCGTCGATCGCCTGCGGCGCCGCAGCCGGGAGGACAGCGTCGAGGAACGCCAGCACGGGCACGACCGGCGACCCGAGCAGCTGGGTCATCAGCGTGGCCTCCACGCGGGCCGTGTCCAGGTCGCCGTTCAACTGGTGCTGGCCCGCCCACAGCTGCCCGTCGCGGAAAGAGATGGCGTCGGCGTAGCGCCGGGTCACCACCAGGAAGGCCCCGCCAGGCCCCACCACCATGTGGTCCACCGTGCCCTTCGAACCCGGCAGGGTGAGGTCGTGGAGGACGGCGTAGGCCGGCGGCAGGTCATCGAGTTGGGTGGCCATCAGCCGCAGGTCCGCGGCGACGCGCTCCAGCCAGGCAGCCTCCGTTGCCAGCCGCTCGGCCGTTGACCTGCGCTGGGACGCCAGTTGGAGCGCGTTGCTTCCGGCAACGCCACCTTCGATCACGACGGTGCTATCGGCAGGCCCGAAACGGTTCTTGACCCGAACTTGAAGGTCCCACCGTCACTCGCGGCTGAGTTCGGTACGAGCGGTGGCATCCAGATCCTTCGCCGCGTCGGCCGCCGGCTGGCGCCCGAGCGTGCGGAACGTCACCGTGTGGACCTCGGCGGTGAACGGGAAGGCGCCCTGGAAGTCGCCCACCACGGCGTTCACCGGGCCGCGGGCGATGTCCGTGCCGATGGAGCCGAGCATCCGCACCACCTTCGGGACGAGGGCCGAACCGACCTCCACCCCGTCGCACCACAGGCTGATCGTGCCGCCGGACCCTTCGCGCAGGAAGCGGGCCGTCAGGGTGTGCCGCCCGGGCGGCAGGGTGACCGGCCCGGTGGCCCGGGTGGGGCGGCCGAGCGTTGTAGTGGAAGTGCATCTGCCCGTCCTGCACCCACCAGCAGTGGCCCACGCTGTGGGTGCCGCGGAGTACAGCACGCCCTCGGCGCCGGCGGCGCCGCCGGCACGGTGACCTCGGCGACGACCTCCGTTGCAGGCCGCCGAGCGTCGGCGACACGTCGCTCGGCAGGTGGGCCATCGGCGGGCGGTACACGTACTCGGCGGGCTGACCGGGGGCGAAGTGGTGCGGCGTGCCTGGCCGGGGCGCCGCCGAACAGCTCGATGGTGCGCTCGTCCAGCGGCAGCACGCCGTGGGTGTCGGCCTCCGCCCACCAGGCGCCACCATCTCGGCCAGCTTCTCCGGGTTGGCCGGGCCGAGGTCGTGGCACTCGCTGAAGTCCGTGGTCAGGTCGTACAGGCCCCACACGTCGTCGTCGAACGGCACGCCGGGCTCGTGGTAGGTGGTGGCCTTCCAGCCGTCGACGTAGATGCCGCAGGCCCATCTGCTCGAAGTACTGCACACCGCGGGCGCGGCCACCGTTCCGTCGGCGAACGTGGGCAGGATCGACGCGCCGTGCAAGGGCATCTGGCTGCGCCCGTTGAACTCGGCGGGTACCGGGGCACCGGTGAGATCCAGCACAGTCGCCGCCAGGTCGACGGCGTGGCAGAACTGGCCACGCACCGAGCCCCGCTCCCCCGCCGGGATGCCGCTCGGCCAGTGGACCACCAGCGGGTCGCGCACCCCGCCGCCGTAGGTGTTCTGCTTGTACCAGCGCAGCGGGCTGTTCCCCGCCTGGGCCCAGCCCCACGGGTAGTTGCTGTGGGAATGCGGGCCGCCGATGTCGTCCAGCCGGTGCTCGACGATGTCGTCGATGTCCTCCCACATGGCGTTGAAGAAGCTGAACTCGTCCATCACGCCGAACGGGCCGCCCTCGCGGCTGGCGCCGTTGTCGCTCAGCACCATCACCACGGTGTCGTCCAGCATCCCCTCGCCCTCGAGGAAGCCCACCAGCCGGCCGATCTGGTCGTCGGTGTGCTCCAGCATGGCGGCGAACGCCTCCTGCAGGCGGCAGGCGAACTTCCGCTGGTTGTCGGTGAGGTCGTCCCACTTCGGCACGCCGGGGTTCAGCGGGGCCAACGTGGTGCCCTCGGGGATGACGCCCAGCTCCAGTTGGCGCTGGTACCAGCGGTCGCGCACCACCTCGTAGCCCTCGTCGAAGGCGCCCTTCCAGCGGTCCAGGTACTCCTGCGGGGCCTGGTGCGGGGCGTGCATCGCGCCGAACGCGAGATAGAGGAAGAACGGCCGGTCGGGCCGCACGCTCACCAGGTCGCGCACCCACTCGATGCTCTTGTCGACGATGTCCTCACTCACGTGGTACCCCTCGGCGGTGGTGCGCGGCGGGTCGATGTGGTGGTTGTCGTGGGTGAGCTCCGGTGAGAACTGGTCGGTCTCGCCCTGCATGAACCCGTAGAAGCGGTCGAAGCCCTTCTGCAGCGGCCAGTTGGTGTGCGGGCCGGCCGCGCTGCACTCCTCCATCGGCGCCAGGTGCCACTTGCCGGCGGCGTAGGTGGCGTAGCCGTGGGGGCGCAGCAGTTCCGGCACGGTGGCCGCGTGGGGGCTGATGCCGCCGCGCATGTGCGGGAAGCCGGTGTTCCAGTTGCTGACGCCGCGCATGCCCACGCTGTGGTGGTTGCGGCCGCTCAGGAGGCAGGCCCGCGTGGGGCTGCACAGCGCGGTGGTGTGGAAGTTGTTGTAGCGCAGGCCGCCGGCGGCCAGGCGGTCGATGTGCGGGGTGCGCAGGGTGCTGCCGTAGCAGCCGAAGTGGGCGAAGCCGGTGTCGTCGAGGACGATCATCACCACGTTCGGCCCGCCCGTGCCTGCCGGCGGCTCCGGCCACCACGGGGTGGACTCGGCGATGGTGCGCCCGATGACGCCCGGGAAGTCCGGCTCCGCCGGGTGGACCGCGCTCACGACCAGCCCCCGGCGTAGCTGGTGAACTGGCCGGTGGTGAAGCGGCTGGTGCCGTCCAGGTACGGGGCGCAGAAGTGAGCGAACTCCTCCATGGTGCCGAGGCGGCCGAGGGGCACCATCGCCTCCAACTTCTCCAGCACGCCCGGCTCGTCGACCTTGTTGGCCCGGCGGAACTCGGGGAAGTCCATGAAGTTGGTGCCGACCGCGTTGACCTGCACCCTGTGGCGGGCCACCTCGTCGGCCACGTTGCGGACCAGGTGGGTGGCGCCGGCGCGGGCGGCGGAGTACAGCGGCGCGCCGGGCGTGGGGCGGGCGGCGCTGGCGCTGGTGATCACCAGCACCTGGCCCTGCTGGGCCTCGATCATCGGCGGCAGGACCGCCTTCATGAACTCGTAGGGGGCCACCATGCAGCCCTCCATCACGGTGCGGAAGTCCTCCACCGAGGAGCGCATGAAGCGGCCGGTGACGATCCGCCCGGAGAAGGCGACGGCCGAGTCCAGCCGACCGAAGCGCTCGAGCGCGGCGTCCACCAGCCGCTGGGCGCTGCCGGGGGCGGCCAGGTCGCGGCACCCCTCCAAGGCCACCACGGCGGCGCCCAGTTCGGACACCTCGTCGGCCAGGCCGATCGACGGGTCGCCCAGCGCGAGGTCGAAGCCGCGGGTGGCGAGGAGGCGGGCGAGGGGCGGGCCGACGTAGAAGCCGGCGTCGGCCACGAGTGCCACGGGGCGGGCGGGAGCAGCGGAGTTCATCGCCGCATTCAAACAATTGTCATTCGGACTGTCAACTATGGGACGGCCCTGCTACCGTTCCCCCATGGCTTCCACCCCAGCCGTCACCCGAGCCGCTGCTCCCGCCACCCCTGCTGCTGCCGCAGCGCCGTCCCCCAGCGACGTGGACGGGCGGCGCCTGCGCCGCGACCGCAACCGCGACGCCGTCGTCCAGGCGCTGCTGGCCCTCTACCGCGAGGGCAACCTGGACCCCTCGGCCGACGAGATCGCCACCCGCTCCGGCGTGTCCGCCCGCTCCGTGTTCCGCTACTTCGACGACGTGGAAGACCTGGCCAACGCAGCCATCACCCACCAGTTGATGGACGTCGCCCACCTGCTGCCGCTCACCTGCCCGCCGGACCGCCCGCTGGCCGAGCGCATCGCCGCCGTCGCCCAGCAGCGCGCCGCGCTCTACGAGGCCATCTTCCCGGTGGCCCTGGTCAGCCGGCTGCGGGCCCCGTTCAACCGGGCCGTCGCCGCCCGCCTGGCCCAGAACCGGGCGGAGATGCGGGCCCAGGTGGCCCACCTGTTCCGCGCCGAACTGGCGGCGATGCCCGGGGGCGGCGCCGCCCGCCGCCTGGCCGCCGCCGACACGCTGGCCAGCTACGAGACCTGGTCGCTGTGGCGCACGGACCAGGGCCTGTCCGCCGCCGACGCCGAGGCCACCATGGTCGACGCGCTCACCTGCCTGTTCACCGCAACCGCCTGAGGAGCCCGCCGATGCAATCCCTGCGCACCCCCGACGACCGCTTCACCGGACTGCCGGACTTCCCGTTCCAGCCGCACTACGTGACGGTCCCGGACGGGGAGGGCGGCGAGCTGCGGGTCCACTACCTGGACGAGGGCCCGGCCGACGCCGCGCCCGTGCTGCTGATGCACGGCGAGCCGAGCTGGTGCTTCCTGTACCGGCACATGATCCCGGTGCTGGTGGCAGCCGGGCACCGGGTGGTGGCGCCGGACCTGGTGGGCTTCGGCCGCAGCGACAAGCCCACGGAGCAGGCCGACTACACCTATGCCCGCCACGTGGCCTGGATGCAGGCGGCGCTGTTCGACCGGCTGGACCTGCGCGACATCACGTTCTTCGGGCAGGACTGGGGCGGCCTGGTCGGCCTGCGCCTGGTGGCGGCCGCGCCGGACCGGTACTCGCGGGTGGCCGTCGGCAACACCGGCCTGCCCACCGGCGACGCCACGCCCAACGAGGCCTTCCTGCGCTGGCGGCAGTTCTCCCGCGAGTCGCCGGCGTTCCCGATCGGGGGGATCATCAACGGCGGCTGCACCACCGACCTCTCCCCCGAGGTCGTCGCCGCCTACGACGCCCCGTTCCCCGACGACACCTACAAAGCCGGCGCCCGGATCTTCCCGTCGCTCGTGCCGGCGAGCGTGGACGACCCGGCCCGGCCGGACCAGCTGGCCGCGTGGGAGGTGCTGCGGGCGTGGACGAAGCCGTGGCTGTGCACGTTCAGCGACTCGGACCCGGTGACCAAGGGCGGCCAGCGGGCGTTCATCGGCACCATCCCGGGTGCCGAGGGCCAGCCCCACGTCACCATCGAGGGCGGCGGCCACTTCCTTCAGGAGGACCGCGGCCCCGAACTGGCCCGAGTGCTGGTCGACTTCATCGCCGCCACCCGCTGAGTCCCGCCCCGAACCATCCCCTCCGGCGGTCCTCGCCGTACCCGCCCGCCCCGCCCATGTCCTGGTTCCCGCCCATGGGCGCGGAACCACGTCAGATCTGGCGTGACATCGCGCCCATGGGCTCGGGATCAGGTCAGGCGGAACGAGCCTCCGGGCACGCCGGGCGAGCCGGGGCTCGACAGCGAGATGTATACAAGTAAGATACAAGTATGCGTCAGGATGCCTGGGACCCCGATCAGTACCACCGCTTCGCCGCCGAGCGCAGCCAACCGTTCTTCGACCTGCTGGACCTCGTGCAGCCGGGACCCGACGGCATCCGCCTGGCCGCCGACCTCGGGTGTGGTTCCGGCGAGCTGACCGCCCTGGCCGCCGAGCGGTTCGGCGTGGCCGAGATGGTCGGCGTGGACAGTTCGCCGGCGATGCTGGCGGAGGCGGCCGCACATGCCCGCCCGGGCCTGACGTTCACCGCCGGCGACATCGGGCAGTGGACCAGCGCCGGCGACCACGACCTCGTCCTGGCCAACGCCAGCCTGCAGTGGGTGCCGGACCACCCGGCCGTACTGGCCCGCTGGGTGGCGGCGCTACGGCCCGGCGGCCAGCTGGCCGTGCAGGTTCCGGCCAACCACGACGCCCCCTCGCACACCGTGGCGTGGGAGGTGGCCACCTCACCCGAGTTCGCCGCAGCGCTCGGCCCCGCCGGCCCGCCGCCGGATCCGGTGGCCGCCAACGTGCTGCGGCCCGAGGAGTACTCCGCGGTGCTGCACGAGTTGGGCCTGGACCGCCCCCACGTGCGCCTGCAGGTGTACCCGCACGTGCTGCCCTCCAGCCGCGACGTGGTGGAGTGGGTGAAGGGCACCACGCTCACCCGCTTCCAGCGGGTGCTGCCCGCGGACGCGTACACCGAGTTCCTCACCCGCTACGAGGCCCGCCTGCTCGAGGTGATCGGCCACCACCAGCCGTACCTCTTCCCCTTCAAGCGGATCCTGATGTGGGGCCGGGTTCGGGCGGCGTAGGGTCGGACCCATGCAGGTTCAGGTCGCCGTCGACTGTCACGATCCCCACCGCCTCTGCCGCTTCTGGGCGGCGCTGATGGGCTACCGGGTGGAGCAGGACCCGGCCTTCGTCCAGCGGATGCTCGACGAGGGGCACGCCACCCCGGAGGACACGATCGTGTTCGACGGCGTGCTCTGCTGGGCGACCGCCGAAGCGTGCAGCGACCCGGATGGCAAGGGCCCGCGCCTGCTTTTCCAGCACGTCCCCGAGGCGAAGGCGGTGAAGAACCGGGTACACCTGGACCTCCACCCCGGCCGTGGCGAGGGTGCCGCGATGGTGGAGAAGGCGCTCAGCCTCGGCGCCACCAAGCTGTGGGACGGCCGGCAGGGCCCAATGGCGTGGACCACGCTCGCCGACCCCGAGGGCAACGAGTTCTGCATCAGCGCGTGAGGCGCCGCCTCAACCGGCGAGGGACTCCACCACGGCGTCGCCGCAGCGGCGGCCGCTGAACAGGGCGCCCTGGATGGACGGCGTGTCGCGGTGGTCGCCGCACACGAACATGCCCTCGCCCAGCGCCACCCGCCGCTTCGGGTCGAACGGCGGGCGGTGATCGGGCTGGCCGTGGTGGATGGCATCCACCCGCAGCACCCGCCAGTCGGCCACGCCGCGCCCCCACCACCTGGTGAGCTGAGTGCGCACCTCGGCCGCGAGCACGGCGCGGCCCTCGTCGTCGGCGGGTGCCACGCCCGGGCAGGCCGCGACGACCAGCGCCTGCCCGTCGGGCGCGTACTCGGGGGCGACGGAGCTCATCACCGCCACGTTGAGCGCCGGCCCGCTGTGGGCACCGTCGAGGATGATCAGCTTGTGGTGCACGGGCGGCGCCGGCGCGGCGAACCACACCGCGGCGACGGGCCGGCTGCCCGGGTCGGCGACCGCCGTGTGACCGGTCTCGTCGGCCAGCAGGCGTGACGCCACCGGGCCTTCCGTGGCCACGACGACGGCGTCGGCGCGGACCACCCGCCCGCCCGTCAGGCGCACCTCGCCTTGGCCGACAGACACCACCTCGTGGCCCAGCCGCACCGCACCGCCGGGCAGATGGGCGGCAAGTTGCTCGGGGATGGCCTGCATGCCCTTGGCCGGCACACCGGCGTCGCCGACGGCCAGGCAGTGCAGCACCACGTCGCTCATGCGGGCGCTGCCGGTGAGCCCCTCGTCGAGCTGGATGCCGCCGAGCAGGGGGCGGAAGAAGCGGTCGATCATCCGGGTGGTGAAGCCGATGTCGCGCAGCGACTGGATGGTGGTGCGGTCCGGGGCGCGCAGCAGGTCGGCGGGGTCCTTCTTGCGCAGCCGGTGCACCAGGCCGGCCAGGCGCACCTTGTCCAGCATCGCCCCCACGGGCGCCACGCCGCTGGCCACCATCAGGCTGGGCCGGCGGCGGGGGTCCGCCATCGTGTACAGGCGCCGCCCGGTCCACACCAGCGCGCCCGGGTCGAAGCGGCGGAAGTCCAGCGCGTCGAGGTCCAGTTGGGCCTTCACCTCCGGGTAGGCGGTGAGCAGCACCTGGAAGCCACGGTCCAGCGTGAACCCGTCCACCACATCAGTGCGCAGGCGCCCGCCGACCCCGTCGCCCGCCTCCAGCACCAGCACCGACCGGCCGGCGTCGTGCACGGCGCGGGCCGCAGCCAGCCCGGCCAATCCGGCACCCACGACGACGGCATCGACCTGGTCGGGCAACGGGGCGGCACTCATCGCACGGACGCTACCGACCGGCGGCCGTGCCCGCCTTTCCGAGCCACAGATCCGTCCATGGATGACCGACGCGCTGAGTCAGGCGCCCCTCGACCGACGGCCGAGGATGAAGCCGATGATGCCGCTGACGGTGCCGGCAATCAGCCCGGTGATGATGGATCCAGCCACGCCTGCGACTCTACGCGGTCCACGCGCCGATCCTGGTCAGGACTTCGGATCGGGCCGCGCCAGCCCGAGGGCGGCGAAAACGTTGTGCACCCACCCGGCGTCCTTCCTGACCCGTCGCCGCAGCGTCCGGAAGACCCACTCCGCGTTCAACGCGACGACGACTGTGAACGCCGGCACGACGACGCCGGCCAGATCCACCAGGCCGCCGACGAGCAACGCACACGTCGCGCACAGCGCCACCCACCGGCGCCAACCCGCAACCTCGACCGACACACCCACACCGACGAGGGTGAGGATGCACACCGACAGGACCCTCATGGCTGACCGCCGGGATGATCCTGGCCAGCCTGTGGCGCTGATCCGGTACCGGCCACTGTCGCGACCTCGGGCCTCCCGGCGCGCCGACTCCCCAAGAGGGACACGGCGATGACGCCAACGAAGGTGATCCAACAGACGACGAGTGGCGCCCCCGACAGCCATACCGATGCTGCGGTAACAAGGAGGATCAGCTCAAGTACTCGGCCTCGCCGGCTGCCTCGTTCATGAGTATCGGATTCGGGGCGTGGCCTCGATGCGATGGAGGCAAATCTCTCGACGCCGATCACTAGACCGCTGACTCCGAGGAAGGAAACAAAGGTCAGCCACCTTGAAGTCGAGACCACCCATACCAGGAATGGCAAAGCGTAGAGGAAGGCCTCCAGCAGTTGAAGATACCCGACATGACGACGGTGATGTGGTGCCTGCATGCTCATCGCTCACATGTATTTCGCAAGGTGGGTCCAAATCCCGATCCAACATGAAGCGAGTGCTACATATCCCAAAGCCTTCCATGTCGGGCTGAAGGGAATCCCGATCTGCCTTCCAAGAAGACCTCTGAGGTACCACGTTGTGCCCCCAACCGGTACGCCTGTGACGCACGCCCGAAGCGTGGCTGGGAGGTGGAGGATTCCGGCCCAGGCCCCCGACGCGAGCGCCTTGAAGCTGTTCCAGGCGGAGATGCAGATCTCTTTGCGGCCAGTCATCCGGGCGCTGTAACCCTTCGCCTTCATCTGCGGGGTGAACGTCGCGATGAAGGTCTTCTTCGTCAACGTGCCCTTGCCATCGCCGGGCTGGTACGTGCCCATCGCCGTACCGTTCCGGTACACGGTCCACACGTCCGTCCACCCACCGGAGATCTGATACCAGGAGCACATCCCAGTCAGGTCGAACTGGTTGATGGGGTCTGTGGGGTAGGTGTAGTTGTTCGGGGTGCCGCCCTCGACGGGGTCGACCTCCAAGAAGCGGCCGATCGCCGGCGTGTAGGGGCGGGCGCCCATCTGGATGGTGGGCTGCAGTCCGGCCGCATGCTCGAGACGCTTGTCGTGCTGGCCGACCCAGGTGTTGTCGAAGGTGCCGGCCTGGTTGTCCGGCACGCCTCCGGCGATGCTGTTCCCGTACGGGTCGTAGAACATCGTCGCACCCTGCTTGACCCCGGCACCGTCTGTGACAGCGACGACGTCGCCGTGGATGTTCGGATAGGACCAGACCCCGACACCAACGTTCGCTGATACCCCTCCGGGCAGGCCGATCGTCTCATCGACCACCACATTCGACGTGTTCAGGGTGTAGCTCGACGTGTCACCCGGGCCCGTGTACCCGAACCGGTAGCCGGTCCCGTTCTCGGTCCTGGTGACGATCCGGTCGACCGCATCACTCGTATAGGCGACCGTGGTGCCACCCGCCGAGATGCCAGTGTTCCGGCCCGCATAGTCGAACGACAAGCTCTGCCCGGCAATCGTGGTGGTGTTCCCGCGGGCGTCGTACATGATCGCGCCACCGTATCCCGACTGAGTAGCGGACGTCAGCCGGTCCGTGTTGTCGTAACAGTACGAACCGACGGTGCTGCCATTGTCGGTGAGGCTGGTCCGGTTCGAGTTGTTCCCGGCTGCCGTGTTCACCCCACACCCGCCGCTGGCAGCGTACCCATACTGGAAGTCATGCCCAGAGCCGACCGCACGGGTCAACCTGCCGACACCGTCATAGGTGTACGTCCACGCCAGGGTGCCATCGACGGTCTCCGCGAGCACCCGACCAGACAGTGACCGGGTCACCGTGTCACTGGTGACCGTGCCACCGGGGCCGGCCCAGGAGATCCCGACCGTACGACCCAGCGCGTCATAGCTGTAGGTGCCGGTGGTGCCGTTCCCGGCGTTGCCGCCACCAGCCGGGTAGGTGACCGACAGCAGTTTGCCCGGGTCGAGCGTGGCGTTGTCGGGGCTGTAGGTGACGGTGGCGATGGTCGCCCCGCCGAGGGTCTGGGCGGTCACCCGGCCGGCGTTGTCGTAGGTGTAGCCGGTGGTGGAGGTGTGCGTCCCGATGGTGGTGGTGGCCGAGGTGAGGCGGCTCAACTGGTCGTAGACGGACACGGTGGTCACGCCCCACACGTCGATGGTTTTCACGGTGCGGCCGAGGGCGTCGACCACGTTGGTGATCGTGCCCGCCGAGTCGGTGACTGCCGTGGTGTACGCGTCGCCGTTGACCCGGTAGGTGGCGGTGACGGTTCTCCCGGCGGGGACGGTGTCCGATTGCGGTATCACGACCTGGGTCACGCGCCCGCGGGCGTCGTAGCTGGTGCAGGTCCAGGTGGTGGCCCCGACGTACCGGCTGGCCACCGGTCGGCCGAGGATGTCGTAGACGGTTTCGGTGCCGACCGCGGGGCCCGAGGCCGGCGTCGGGTCCGTTCGGGTCTGCAGCAGGCCTGCCTGGGCGACCGCCGGCGAGCCGGCGACACACGGGTTGGTCGCGGTCGCGGTGGCGCTGTAGTAGTCGTAGCTGGTCGAGTTCACCGTCGACGGTGTCTGCCCGGCAAATGCCGGCAGGGTCCGGCTCTTGCGGCGGAGAAGAGAGCCAGCACCCGGGGTCTCGAAGCCTTCCCTGGTGGTCAGCGACAGACCGCCGGGGTCGACGGTGGTGGAGGTGAGGATGCCGTAGGCGGGGTCGATGCCCTCGTCGAACCGGGATTCGGTGACGGACTGTGCCGGCACCTGGCTGGAACCGGAGGTGTCGTCGCTGACGGTTCGAGTTGCGTACCAGAAGCCTGGCTTCAGGACGGTGTTCGGTACCGGTTGGGCTGTCCCGTTGGTCGGTGTGGTCCACCACAGGGACACGTTCTCCGTGGTCGAGGTCGTCTTCACGTCCAGGCGGATGCGGATCGGATCGCCGGCGCTGAACGTCCGGACGACGGCGGTGCCTTGGGTGCCGGACAGGCTGGCGTACTGGATGTCGTCGATCCACAGCGTGGCGCTGGTGGCGTTGGCGGTGTAGAAGGTGAGGGTGTAGCTACCCGTTGACGGCGGGTACAGCAGCCCGGTGTAGCGGGCGGACCAGCCGCCCGCGTAGGCGCTGCGGGTGTCGTTGTAGTTGATGGTGCTACCCGGCGCGTTGGCGTGCTCGACCGCTGTGCCGGTCCAGGTGGTGTTGGCCCAGATGGTGCCGGTCAGCCCGGAGAGGTTGTGGTCGTAGTCGGTGTGGCTGTGCGGTACCTGGCCGGTGCAGCTCCCGTTCGGAGGATAGGACATCCACTCGGTGGGCACCGGTGGTGCTGTGGATGTGAAGCACGAGGTCGCGGCGGGTCCCCAACTGTCGACTGGGTGCCAGTCCGGGTCGTAGATGGTGCTGGTCGTGCGGCCGCCGGAGGTTGTCCTCAAGAGGGCGTCGGTGCTGATCGCCCAGACGTTGGTCGTCTGACGGCCAACCGAATCGGTGTCGGTCAGCAGGCGGCCGGCGACGTCGAAGGTCACGACACGGGCGGTCACCGGCAGACCGGCGAGCGACACACTGCTGGTGAGGTTGCCGTAGGTGATCGAAGTGGAGGGTCGGTTCTGCCCGACTGCCGGCCGTGGCAGGGTGATGGTGGTCGGCCGGTTGCCGGTCCAGGCGATCGCCGTGGCGAGGTCGCCGGTCGGGATCTGCTCGCCCGCAGGGATGGAGCCGCCGGCCTGCGAGTTGATCCGGTCGTTGTCGGACGGCGTGACGATGCTGGTGAGCTGACCGCTCGTCCACCGCAGGTCGGTGACGGCCCGCCCCTCGGGCGCCGCGGTCATTCCGGTCGCCGTGTTGGATTCGTCACCGGGGTCACTGATGCGGGCAACGAGGCCGGCCTGGTAATACACCCTGCTCGTAGTGCCGTCGGGGTACTCCAGCGCACAGAGCATCCCGGCAGGTGCGGCGGCGTCCATGCCGGCGAGCGGGGCGGGACAGCCGGTGTCGAGGCCTGGCTGGTTGTAGTACAGCTTGATCCACCTGGTCGTCGCCAGCCGATCCTCGATGCGGATCAGCCGGGCAGGCAACGCCGTGTAGGTACCGGTCGAGTAGACCATCTTCCCGCCAGCGGGTTTCAGGTCGTCAGCAGGCGTGGTCACCTCGGTCAAGACCCCGTTGACGCCGAACTCGTAGACCAGCCCGTCAGCGGCGTTCACGGTGATCGTGCCGTCCGGGTTGACGGCCAGCACATCGTCTGTTTCCGCCGGGGCCACCCAACCGGTGTGCCCGCCGCTGGTGGTCTTGACCCAGCCGGTCTCGGAGCCGTCTGCCGCGGTCAGCACGATCGTCTCGGTGCCGATCTCCGCCGACACCCACAGCGGTGCAATTCCCGTGTCAGCGGACATCGTCCAACCGGTCGGCATCGACACCGTGTCGGTGGTGAACACCGGAAGGATCTCGGAGCCACCGTTGAGCGTGGCACGCAGATCCACGTACGCCAGGCCGGTGAACTCCGCGTAGTCGACCCGAACGCTCACCTGATCGTTCGTGTTCAAAGTGATTGGCGTCGCCGAACTGAACGCGGCCGGGTCGCCGAGCGCCAGGCAACACACCGTGTTGTAGACCACCTGTGGGGAGCCACCATTGACGGTGACGGTGATCTTCAGGTTGTCGTCGCGGCCGCCGGCGAACCGCCACGAACCGGAAGCAGGCACCTGGAAGTTCCCCTCCCAGCGGACCTTGAAGTTGTCGATCGGCACCGACTCGGCCGGGCTTCCTGTGCCCCAGTTGAACGACACCAACGAGTCGGTGCGGACCAGCTTCACCTCACCGGCGTCCGGTGAGTCGTTGGAGTTCGAGTCGACGTAGTAGGTGCCGCGCATGCCGACCATCGAGGTGTCCTGCGAGTTGTAGGCGAATCCCACCGACAGCGGCCCGCCAACTGTCGCCACCGACTTTCCGGAACCCGCCGCGACGAACACGTTGCCCGTGGCCAGGTTGACCGATACGGGCCCGACCGGTTGCATCGGCGACACCGCGTCCGCCCCAAGCCGGGACTGCGCCTTGAGCGAGAACACCGACGATGAACCGGCGGCGCCGTTGGTGTCGCTGACCTTGACGACCCAGTTGTACGAGCCCTTCGTATCCAACCAGGCGGGAATCTGGAACGACACTGCTGCCCCAGCGCCCAGTGCGGACTGCGTCACCGACGCCCACGGCGACGCCGCCACCACCCCGGAGCCCGATGCAGGGGTGAGCTCGAACCGGTAGTTCACCGTGAGGTCGTCGCTGTCCGCGACCTGCGCTGACAGCGTGGGAGGTTGTCCGGACACCCCGGCCGCGAGGACAATCAACGCTCCGTTCACCGGCGACGTCAGTGTCGCCGTTGGCGCGGCGTTCGTGAACGCGATCGAACGAGACGCGCTGAACACCGCCGGCGTGAGGTTGTCGGTGACCCGCACACCCCAGTACAAGGTCTGGCCATAGGCGTTCGACGGGAACGTCACCGTCTGCGACACCGTCCCACCAGCCACGGTCGGCGTGCCGGAGAAGTAGTTCTTCGTCGTACACCCGGAGTCGGAGCACCAGTAGAACTGGTAGCTGAGCGCATCCCCATCCGGGTCGGTCGAGGTGGAAGCAGACAATGTCTGCGTCATGTTGTGCGAACTGATGCCGTTGGCCGGTGAGATCAGCGATGGCACGGACGGCTTCCAGTTGATGGTCAGCCAGACACTGACGGTGAACTTCTTCAACGTGTATGCCGCAGACTCATCTCCCTGCAGCAGCAACGCCCCACCGGCGGCACTGTTGACCGTCCACGCGTCGTACAACACGTTCAGACTGCTGCCGGTGTGATTCTCGACGCCGGTGTTCATCGACGACACCATGTACGGGTAGGACCAGCTGTTCGCGTACGACAGCGCCGGCGGCGCCGTCAGGTACCGCGGCTGATTCGAATAGTGGAACCCCCACTGATCCGCCCAGAACGCCTTCAAGGTCCGCGCCCCAGCGCCGCTCCCCGAGGCCACCGATGTGGTCAGCCACGCATCCAACACGTCGGCGCCGTAGTAGGCGGAGTAGTTGAAGTTCACCACCGACCGGTAACGCACCGTCGACGTCGACGACAGATACGGGTTGCCCACCCGCGCATACCCGTCATTGAAGGTCGTATACACCGACCCGTTCGACAAGTAGTTGCCGTACGCGATGAGGGACGACGCGGTCAGGTTCACCGTGGGGTCCACGGTCAACGGGAACGCAGTCGCGGGCAATGACTTGATCGAGGATGCTTTCAAGCCCACGATCACCCGCGACCGGTTCGCGTCGACCACCGACACCGAGAACACCTGAGCGGCTGCGTCCATCGCCCGACCTTCGGCGGTGAACGACTCCGGCTCGGAAACGGTCAGCCTCCCAGCCAACGCCGACGCCCCACGACCGCGCAGACCACCAGGCACCCGCTCCAGCCCCACACCGTCGAAGGTGAACGACACCGCAGCCGTCGACGAAGGCGACTTCACCACCAACAACTCCTCCACGCCGGCACCGGTGACCCGGTACACGAGGTCCGACCCCGGCACCACGTCGGCGTAACGCACAGAGACGCCGTCAGGCTCAATCGTCGGCACCACCGAAGCCGCATCCTCGGCGACGAACCGCACAGTGCCATCCGAAGTGATCAACGACACGCCCCGACCCGACACCATCGGCTCGAAGGTCACCGACCACTCGTTCGCCGAGTTCGTCAACGTCCCATCCGAACGACGCACAATGCGGTTGTCGATGTCCGCCCACCGACCACGGCCGTCACGGAAGTGCAACGGCATCGACGACTGCTGCACCGACCACGTTCCGTCCGCATTCGCGTACGTCTTCGAGAACTGAGTACGCAACTCCGGATGCTCCACCGACGTCTCCGCGTCGAAGGCATTGGCACCCCGATCGGTCGCCACTGCGGAAGGAGACAGCGAAGTTGCAGTGGGAAGATGCAGCCCCACCGGCGATGGCCGCTCCGCCACGCCAGCACCAGCAGACGTCGACGACCCGAGCACCGGCGGCTCCCCCGTCACCGGCGTGCCAGAGCCCGGCGGGATGGTGGTGACGCTCACTGGCGACTCGGCAACCGACACCCGAGGAACGGCGATACCAAGGACCGCCACCGACACCGCGACCGACACGATGCAGCGGACTGCACGCCTCATTGTGGGCTCCATTCAACGACAGGGATGTGTTGACCTGCTGCCTGAGACGGGAGCCATCATCGCTTTCCGTGGTCGATCAGCCACCGGATCATGCGCCGCCCCCCCCCTGTGCCGTCAAGGAGTTTTCTGAGTGATCGCTCCTCGGGATGATTCGGTTCTTTCCGGGGCCTTCGGACGGGGTCCGTCTCACGCGTGATACATTCCCCCCATGAAGACCGTCACCATCAGGGAACTGCGCAACAACGGTGGTGACGTGATCGATCGCGTGCTGGGCGGGGACACCATCGTGGTCACGCGCGACGGGCATGAGGTGGCAGAGCTCCGCCCACTGCGGCCCCGTCCGCTGGATGCGGCAACGCTGCTCGGCCGGTGGCGGAACCTGCCAGCGGTCGACCCCGGTCGCTTCCGCGAGGACGTCGACGCAGCACTGGACGCGTCGCTGTGAACGAAGCTCCCGACGGGATCCTGGACACGAACACGGTCATCCTGCTGCCGCGCATCAGCGACCCCGCCTTGCTGTCGTCACGCCCGACGATCACCACCATCACACTCGCCGAGCTCAGCGTCGGCCCACTGGTGGCCACGGACGAGCACGAACGCGCCGCGCGGCAGGCCCACGTCCAGCAGGCGGAGCACGACTTCGAGCCGCTGCCCTTCGACACCGCCGCCGCGCGCGCCTTCGGGCGAGTCGCCGCCGGTCTACGAGCCGCCGGCCGGAAGCCGAAGACCCGCGCCTACGACGCGCTGATCGCCTCCATCGCCGTCGCCAGCAGGCTGCCGCTCTACACCGTCAACCCCGACGACTACACCAACATCGCCGATCTCGACCTCCGCCCGGTGCCGCACCCCGACCGTCAGGACCGCCCCCACTAGCGAAAGCATCAGGGGGCGATCGCCGCGGCGTCCGCACCGTCGCCCTCGAGCGCGCGGGGCCGCTGTACGGCGAGGGCCTGCTCGATGCGCTCGACGGTGTCCAGCGTCGGCGACATCAGGCCGTTCTCGTACTTCGACAAGTTGGCGGCCGTGATGCCGGTCGCTGCGCCGAGCTCACGCAGGGTCAGCCCTGCCGACAACCGCAGGCGGCGCAGACGCTGGCCGTGCTTGCGGCGCGCTGCCACCTGGAAGTCGCGGCGGGCACGGCGGATCGCCTCCTCGAGCAGTGCGTCGACGCCGTAGCGCTCGCCCCAGCCGATGATCGTCTCGGTGTTGCGGGCAACGGTGCCCCACGGCTGGCTGCGGATGGCCGCGACGACGCGCCGCCACTCGCCCACCGTGCCGCGGTCGAGCACGGTTGCGAGGGCTTCGAACGGCCAGTCCTCGACCGGCGCTGTGAGATCGACATCCACGTTGCGGAGCGGGGTGCTCGTCACGGGGTCACCACGTGCTGAGCCAGGTCGGTCAGCACCGCGCGCACGGCCTTCCAGTCGTGCCAGCGGCTGTCGAGTTGCTTGTAGGTGGAGAGTTGCGTGATGACCGCCGCATCCCTCGGGCGCGGATCGGCGAGTTGGCGGACGAGTTGGGTCACGATGGACCCGCTGCCGACCCGGTCTGCGTAGAACTCGTCGATCTCGTCGAGGACCGCGGCCGCCTTGGGGATGCCCATGTGGTCGGCGAGTGCGGCGATGTCGAGGTAATCGCGAGTCTGGTTGCGCTGGATCGCCAGCCACGCCTTGATCCGCAGCGTCTCCGGCTCGGTCGGCACCACCAGCGAGCGCCCGCGAATTTCCACGCGCTCGGTCTCCAACGGGCGCTCCCGGATCATCTGGCGGACACCCGTCTCGATGTCGCCGAGGCTGCCGAGGATGATCTTGCCGTGGCCCACCCGGACGGTGCTCCAGTCGCCCATCGCCTCGAGGTTGTCGAGCACGGTGTCGAACCGGGACTCCAGATCGCTCAGCACATGATCATGGTCGAGTGAGAGTCGGTGCCGCGCGTGGTGCGCGGCCGCACTGTCACCGACGAGCACGGCGCCCGGGACGACCTGTTGCAGCCGGGCGGCGCTCTCCAGGACATCGTCGAGCGACGGCGGACCGGGTGCAAGGTTCGAGCCACGAGGCACCACACCAGACTCCCCCATGGGGAGATCGGGCCGGCGAGACTGCGTCACGTCGTTATCGTATCCAACAACGGAATGGGTCGCGCCAGCGCGTTTCGCTGACTCATGTCGGCGTTGGGCAGCAATCCCCGCCCGTCAGGTGGCGACGGCGGCGAGGAGCGCCTCCAGCAGTGCCTGGTCGAAGGGGGACTCGGCTTCGGTCTCGGTACCGGCGGCGGAGCCCTGGCGGCAGCAGACCAGGTCGATCGACGGGATCACGTAGATCTTCTGGTCGGCGGCGCCGAGGGCGGCCACGGCGTCCTCCGGCACGCCGGGCGACAGGGCGATCGCCCCGAGCAGCCACCACAGGTAGCCGTAGCCGGCATTCTGCGGGATGGGCGTCCAACTCTCGGCCAGCCAGCCGTCGGGCAGCACCCGGGTGTCGCCCCACATGCCGCCGCGCATGGCCATCAGCCCGAAGCGGGCCATGTCGCGCACCGTCAACTCCAACCCCCACAGGCGGTCGCCCGTGGGGTCCTGCGTACGCCGCTGCCGCCACGTCGCCTGCTCGCTGGCGCCCACGGTGTCCAGCAGCCACGCCCGGGTGAGCGAGTCGATGCCTTGGCCGGTGGCGGCCTCCAGCACCGGGCGCAACTTCTGGTAGGCATTGGTGTTGTACTCCCACACCTCGCCCGGCGCCGTCTTGGCCTTGAGTGTCAGCGGGCCGAGGCCGCTGGTCATCGTCAGCAGGTGGCGGACGGTGATCAGCGCCTCGTCGGCCTCGGCCGCGGCGGACCAGCCGGCGCCGAGGTGGCTGGTGACCGTGTCGTCCAACGTCAGCAGCCCCTCGTCGCGGGCGACCCCGACCAGCGTGCTGGTGACGCTCTTCTGGCACGAGGCGATGTCGCGGGTCCACTCCTGGTCCGCGCCGCGCCAGTAGGCCTCGGCCACGATCCGCCCGTGGCGGAGCAGGATGAAGCTGTCGCTGGCGCGGCTGCCCACCAGGTCCACCACCGCGGCGATGCCCTCCTCGGTGAACCCCGCGTCCGCAGGCGCGACCGTGGCCCACTCCCCCGCCCCGTGCGGTGGCGGCACGTAGGCGTCGTCGGCCGCGTCGGCCAACGTGGGCGGCGGCTCTCCCGCCACAGTGGTCACCACCGTCGCCGTCGGGGTCGGGTCGCCGGTGGTCGGCGCTGATTCCGGCGGCGCCAGCGTCTCGACGGTGATCTCGCCGTCGTCCGCGCAGGCAGCCAGCACGGTCGTCGCGGCGGCCGCCGCGCCCCCGCCCAGCAGCGCCCGCCGCGTCCAGGTCCGTTCCGTCACGGCGCCGACTCTACGACCCGCTCACCGGCCGTCGCGGGCGTCGACCGCTGCAGCCGAGCGGAGGGCGTCGTCGAACGTCGCGACGTCCGCTCCGTGTGCCCGGGCGCACCACAGCACCACGCAGTCGGGCATCTTCAGCCGGCTGGCGACCCTCAACCGGGCCAGACCCACGGGGTCCATCGGCTGGGTGGACAGCACCATCCCGATCGCCTCCAGGCTGGACACCACCTCACCCTCGCGGCCAGTGCGGGCCGGGTGCACCAACACCTCGGCGAGCGTCAACGGATGGACGATGAAGCGTTCCACGGCGGCCAGGACATCGATGGCCTCCTGGTGATGGGGATCGCGGTCGTCGAGCCAGCCGATCAACACACTGGCGTCGGCGACGATCAACGGGGCCATTCGTCTCGCAGGCCGTCCAGATAGCCGGCCGGGTAGTGATGCCCGCCAGCCAGCGCTTCCACCAGCGCCCGCCTCGGTTCGCCGCCGGCTTCATGCCCACGACGCACCAGCATCGCCACCAGGGCGGACGGGCTGAGCTCCGGGTGCAGGCGCTGCTCGATCTGCAGGATCTCCTCCAGGTCACCCGTGGCCGTGATGGTGATGCGCTGCTTGACGGTCGGCACGAGGGAGAGTGTAACACCGGAGCGAAGGCTAGTGCAGCACCGACGCACTCCGGCTGGGCCCGACGCCATGCGTCACACCGGCGCGGCATGACTCGTTGAAGCCCACGATTCACCGGCAAGATGGTCGCCTCATGCTCCTCCGCCTCCTGCGCGTCTACCTGCGGCCGTACCGCAAGCTCCTCGTGGCAGTGGTGCTGTTGCAGGCGGTCACGGTGGGCGCGGCGCTGTGGTTGCCGTCGCTGAACGCGGACATCATCGACATCGGCGTGCGCAACGGTGACACCGGCTACATCTGGCGCCACGGGGCGTGGATGCTGGCGGTCAGTGCGGTCCAGATCGTGTTCGCCATCGCCGCCGTCTACTACGGGTCGAAGGCGTCGATGGCGTTCGGGCGCGACGTGCGCTCCGCCCTGTTCCGCCAGGTCACCGACTTCTCCGCCCGCGAGGTGGCGGAGTTCGGCGCACCCAGCCTGATCACCCGGGTCACCAACGACGTGCAGCAGGTGCAGACGCTCGTCTACATGACCTGCACCCTGCTGATCGGCGCCCCGCTCACCGCCGTTGGCGGCCTGGTGATGGCCATGCGTGAGGACGTGGAACTGACGTGGATCCTCGCCGTGGCGATCCCCATCCTCGTCATCAGCATCGGCAACATCATCTTCCGGATGATCCCGACGTTCCGCCTGATGCAGGAACGGATCGACGACATGAACCAGGTGCTGCGCGAGCAGATCACCGGCATCCGGGTGGTGCGGGCGTTCGTGCGCGAGCCCTACGAGACCGACCGCTTCCGCGACGGCAACGACCGCCTCGCCGCGACGGCGCTGCGCGGCGGCCGGCTGATGGGCCTGATGTTCCCGACGGTGACGTTGATCGTCAACGTCAGCAGCGTCGCCCTCCTGTGGTTCGGCGCGAACAAGGTGAGCGCGCTGGAGATGCCGCCGGGCTCGCTGATCGCCTTCCTCACCTACCTCACCCAGATCCTGATGGTCGTCATGCTGGCCACCTACATGGCCGCGCTGGTGCCCCGCGCCTCGGTCAGCAGCGAGCGGATCAACGAGGTGCTGGACACCCCCAGCTCCATCCGCGGCGCCGACCATCCCGTGGCCCCGCAGCCCGGCCCGGCGGCGCTGGAGCTGGAGGGGCTGGGCTTCCGCTACCCCGGGGCCGAGCACAGCGTGCTGTCGGGCGTGGACGTGCGGGCGGAGGCCGGCACGACGCTGGCCGTCATCGGCTCCACGGGGTCCGGCAAGACGACGCTCGTCAACCTGCTGGCGCGGCTGATCGACCCCACCGAAGGTGCGGTGCGGGTGAACGGGGTGGACCTGCGGGAGATGGACCCCGCGGTGCTGTGGGACCGCATCGGCCTGGTGCCCCAGCGCCCGTACCTGTTCGGCGGCACCGTGGCCAGCAACCTGCGCTTCGGCAAGCCGGATGCCACCGACGAAGAGATGTGGGCTGCGCTCGAGGTGGCCCAGGCCCAGGGGTTCGTCCAGGCGATGGGCGGGCTGGACGCCGCCATCGCCCAGGGTGGCAGCAACCTGTCGGGCGGCCAGCGCCAGCGGATGGCCATCGCCCGCGCGCTGGTCCGCAGGCCCGACCTGTACCTGTTCGACGACTCCTTCTCCGCGCTGGACATGGCCACCGACGCCCGGCTGCGCGCCGCCCTCGGGTCGTGGGCCGGCCAGGCCGTGGTCGTGGTGGTCGCCCAGCGGGTCAGCAGCATCCGCAACGCCCACCGCATCCTCGTGCTGGAGGACGGCGAGCCCGTGGGCCTCGGCACCCACCACGACCTGATGGTCACCTGCCGCACCTACCAGGAGATCGTCAACTCGCAGCTCACTGCGGAGGAGTCCGCCGGGGTGGTGGGCGCATGAGCGAGACGCAGCAGCCGCCCCGCCCGCCGAACAGCACCGCAGAGATGCGCGGCGGGCGGATGAGCACGGTCGGCGTGCCGACCGAGAAGTCGAAGAACTTCGCCGCGTCCAGCAAGCGGCTGCTGGCCCGCCTGGAGCCGGAACGGTGGAAGGTGATCTTCGTCGGTGTGCTCGCGGTCGGCAGCGTCAGCCTGCTGGTCGCCGGCCCCAAGGTGCTCGGCCACGCCACCAATGTCCTCTACGACGGGATCATCAGCCGCTTCCGTGGCGGCCCTGGCATCGACTTCGGTGAGCTGCACTTCACCCTGTGGATCGCCGTCGGCCTGTACGCCATCGGCTACGTGCTGGCGTACGGACAGGCGTGGCTGGTGGCCGGCGTGGTGCAGCGCACCATGCACCGGATGCGGGCGGAGGTGGAGGACAAGCTGAACGCGATGCCGCTGGCCTACATCGACGGCCAGGCCCGCGGCGATCTCCTCAGCCGGGTCACCAACGACATCGACAACGTCGCCCAGAGCATGCAGCAGAGCATCAGCCAGCTGCTCACGGGTCTCCTCACGATCGTCGGCGTGCTGATCATGATGTTGACCATCTCCTGGCAGCTCGCCCTGATCGCCATCGTCACCGTCCCCCTGTCGATCTGGACGATGAAGCTGATCGCCGGCCACGCCCGCGACAAGTTCATCGCCCAGTGGCGGCACACCGGCATGCTCAACGCCCAGGTGGAGGAGACGTTCACCGGCCACGCCATCGTCAAGGCGTTCGGCCGCCAGCACGAGGCGCGGGCCCGCTTCGACGCCACCAACGACGAGCTGTACGAGGCGGCATTCTCGGCCCAGTTCATCAGCGGGTGCGTGCAACCCTCCACCGTGCTGCTCAGCAGCCTCAACTATGTGGCCGTGGCCGTGGTCGGCGGGCTGAAGGTGGCCAACGGGTCGCTCGGACTCGGCGACGTGCAGGCGTTCATCCAGTACTCCCGCCAGTTCACGATGCCCCTCACCCAAACGGCCAGCATGATGAACGTGCTCCAGTCCGGCATCGCCTCCGCGGAGCGGGTGTTCGAGCTGCTCGACGCGCCGGAGCAGACCCCCGACCCGGCCGCCGACCCCGAGGCCCCGCCCGTCCGCGGCCGGGTGGAGTTCGAGCACGTGTCGTTCCGCTACCGCGAGGACACCCCGCTCATCGACGACCTGTCGCTGTCGGTGGAGCCCGGCCAGACCGTGGCCATCGTCGGCCCCACCGGCGCCGGCAAGACCACGCTGGTGAACCTGATCATGCGGTTCTACGAACTGAACGGCGGGCGCATCCTGCTGGACGGCCGCGACACCGCGATGATGACCCGCCACGAACTGCGCAGCGAGATCGGCATGGTGCTGCAGGACACCTGGCTGTTCTCCGGCACCATCCGCGAGAACCTCCGCTACGGCAACCTCGACGCCACCGACGACGAGATCCTCGAGGCTGCGAAGGCCTGCTACGTGGACCGCTTCGTGCACTCCCTCCCCCACGGCTACGACACTGTGCTGGACGACGAGGGCACCGCGGTGAGTGCCGGCGAGAAGCAGCTGCTCACCATCGCCCGCGCGTTCATCGGCGACCCAGCCATCCTCATCCTCGACGAGGCCACCAGCTCGGTGGACACCCGCACCGAGGTGCTCATCCAGCGGGCGATGAACCGCCTGCGCGGCGGGCGCACCAGCTTCGTGATCGCCCACCGGCTGTCGACCATCCGCGACGCCGACACCATCCTGGTGATGGACAACGGGGCCATCGTGGAGCACGGTTCGCACCAGCAGCTGCTGGAGCGGCACGGCGCCTACTACGAGCTGTACAACGCGCAGTTCGCCGGCGCTGCGACGGACGTGTCCTGAGGCTGGGCGCCATCATCCGGCGCTCAGCCGGTGGCACCATCGTGCCGATGAACCAGCACATGGGTTCTCTCGACCGGCGCTCCTTCCTGCGCGGCACGCTGGCCACCGGCGCCGCCGTGTGGGCCGGCGCGTCCGCCGCTCGCGCCGCCGGCGCGCCTGCGGGCGTGCGGGGCGTGCAGGGCGGCGATGGCCCCACCGGCCCGTACGGCCCGCTGCAACCGGCCAACGGCGACGGCCTGATGCTGCCCGCCGGCTTCACCTCCCGCCTCGTCGCCGTGTCCGGTGAGACGGTTCCGGGCACCAGCCACACCTGGCACGCCAACCCCGACGGTGCGGCCTGCCTGCCGGCCCTTGGTGGCGGCTGGTACCTCGTCTCCAACGGCGAGACCGGCGGAGGGGGCGGCACGGTGGGTGTGTTGCGATTCAACGCGGCCGGAACGGTCGTCGACGGGTACACGATCCTGTCGGGCACCACGCGCAGTTGCTCCGGTGGAGTCACCCCGTGGGGCACCTACCTGTCCGGCGAAGAGCACCCCACCGGCGGCGTCTACGAGTGCGACCCCACCGGCCCGGGCCAGGGCGTGCACCGGCCGGGCATGGGTACGTTCGCCCACGAGATGATCGCCGTCGACCGGCGCCGTGGCTGGATCTACATGGTGGAGGACGACCCCGCCGGCCGCCTGTACCGCTTCCGCCCTGCCACCCGCGCCGACCTCAGCGACGGGACGCTGGAGGTGGCCCACGTGGTCACCAGCGGCGCGGCCACGTCGCTGGGGTGGAGCCCGGCAGCCGCCGACGCCCCCGCCCGCGACACCGGCAGCACCGCGTTCGCCGGCGCCGAGGGAGCGTGGATCGAACGCAACCACCTCTACCTCACCACGAAGTTCGACGTGCGGGTCTGGCGGGTGGACCTGCGCGACCAGCGGCTGTCCGTCTTCTACGACCACGCGGCCACGCCCTCGGCCCCGCTCGATGCCGTGGACAACCTGGTCGGCCACCCGATCTCGGGCGACCTGTACGTGGCCGAGGACGGCGGCAACATGGAGGTCTGCATCCTGCCGACCCTCGGCCGCACCGCCTGCTGGACGTTCCTGCGCTTCGTGGGCCACGACCAGTCGGAGGTCACCGGCGTGGCCTTCGACCCGTCCGCCACCCGCCTCTACGTGAGTTCCCAACGTGGCGTGGACGGCAGCGGTGGCGTCGGACGCACGTACGAGGTGACCGGCCCCTTCCGTCACCGCCTCCCCGAGCGCCTCATCCGCCGCCGCCTGTGACGCGATCGCGACAATTCCGCGGCGAACTCGTAGCAAAGACCGCGCCCAAGTGTCAGACTTCGCTCACCTACGAGGTATGGGAGCGGCGATGAACGTCGTCATGTTGGTGGGCGAGGTGACGGACCGGCCCTTCCGGCCCGGCAACGGCGCACGCACCGTGGTCAAGATCAAGACCAAGGGCGCCGGCGGGACACCCGACCATTTCGAGTTCGATGCCTTCGGCCAACCCGGCGAGTTCGGGGCGCGCCTGTTCGTGGGCGACGTCATTGCCATCACCGGACGGCTGGAGGATCGCACCTACACGGAGGGCGGCGAGCAGGTCACCGAGCTGCGCATCGTGGCCCAGTTCATCGAGCTCGTCACCCGCGCCGGCGACCGCGCCGCCCGGCACGGGTCGCAGGGCGGCGGCGACCGCACCGAGCCGGTGCACCACGACGCCGACTGAATCGGCGCCCTCCGGCCGCCACGGCGGTGCGACAATGCACCCGTGCCGGCACACCTCCCACCCATCGCATCCGAGGCGCTCACCTGGCGGTTCTCGCGCGCCTCGGGGCCGGGCGGCCAGCACGTGAACACGTCCTCCACGCGAGTGGAACTGGAGTGCGACCTCGCTGCTGCCGGCTACCCGCCGGCCCTCACCCAGCGGATGGTCGCCGCGCTCGGGCCGGTGGTACGGGTGACGGTGGCGGACACCCGCTCGCAGCACCGCAACCGTGAGCTGGCCGAGGCGCGGCTGCACACCCTGCTGGAGAAGGCTGCCGCCGTGCCGCGCACCCGCCGGCCCACCCGGCCCGGCAAGGGCGCGGTGGAGCGCCGGCTGGCGGCCAAGCAGCGCCGGGCCGGCCGCAAGGCCGACCGGTCGTGGCGGCCCGACGAGTGAGCGCGCTTCCGCCCGACGCCTACCAGCGCACCGTGGTGGTGGACTGGAGCGCCCGGGCCGCGCCGGCCAGGGGGAAGGACACCATCTGGATCGGCGTGCACCAACCCGACGGCACCGTCGCCGCCGCCAACCCGCCCACCCGCCAGGCCGCCTTCGACGCACTCCTCAGCCTGCTCGCCGACGGCGTGCCCACGGTGGTGGGCTTCGACTTCCCGCTCGGCTACCCCGCCGGGTTCGCCGCCGCCACCGGGCTGATGGGGGCCGCCGGCGGACCGGCACCCTGGCAGGCGGCGTGGGCGCACCTCACGGACCGAATCGTCGACGGCCTCGCCAACGCCAACAACCGGTGGGACGTCGCCGCCGACCTGAACCGCCGCCTCGGCACCAACCGCTTCTGGGGGGCGCCACCCCGCCGCGCCGGCCCGCACCTCACCACCCGCAAACCCCCACCCGTCGCGCGTGGCCCCGCCGAATACCGTCACGTGGAGATTCGCCTACGGGATCGGAAGACCCGACCGTTCACCGTCTGGCAACTGCTCGGCGCCGGCAGCGTGGGCAGCCAGGTGCTCACCGGCATCCCCGTGGTGCATCGTCTGCGCCACCACCCGCAACTCCGCGGCAGCACAAGGGTGTGGCCCTTCGAGACAGGCCTGCAACGGCCGGAAGCACCGATCGTGGTCGCCGAGATCTGGCCGACGCTCGTTGGCTTCCACCATGTGGCACACCCGGTGAAGGACGCCCAGCAGGTGATCGCCCTCGCCACCGAGCTCGCCACCCGCGAACGGGAAGGCACGCTGGACCGGTGGTTCGCCCCCTCCGTCACCGCCGGGATCCGCACTGACGTGCTGGCCGAAGAGGGCTGGGTACTCGGCGTGGAGTGACCCTCCGACGCCGGGCGCCGGGGTTCAGCCGATCAGGTTCCCCGTCGCCCCGTCCACGAACGTGGTCGGGTAGCTGACCACCGGCAGCTCCGACGACAGGCTGATGATCCGGACGATCGTCTTGTCCGTAGGTGACACCGAGTCCCACGTCTCCATCCGCCAGATGACGCCGTCTCCATCGACCGTGACGGACACGTTCAGCAGGCCGGCCGGCTCCACCCCGTACAGGGCGACGTACGAGCCATGCGCGGCGGGGTCCGCCGCGGCGAACGAATCCATGTCGAACGTCAGCTGGTAGCGGGTCGCCGAGTGCCCGCCGGCGGTGGTGTCGCTGCTGTCCACCACCTTCACGAACGGGCGGAGCTCGCCCGGCAGGAAGTCGTTGAACCACACGAACCCACCGATGTGCGCCAGCTGGTCGGCCTCCAGGCCACGGGCCCCCCGGTACCAGGTGCCGTCCGGAGTCTGGACGAACACGAAGCGGTCGCTGCCCATGATGTGCTGGGCGTTGATCGACTCCGCCCCACTGTCCACGGTCCAGTCGAAGACGGTCATCGACGAATCGGCCACCACATGCGCCTGGAAGCCCGACTGCGTCATCTCCTTCGTCACCGAACCGTACTCAGGCCGCGGGCCGCTGAACGTGGGCAGGCCGGACGGCAGGATGTAGGTCTTCAGCACGTAGAACCCGCCACCCCCGAGCGCGGCAACCAGTGCGAGGATCAGCAGCAGCTTCAGGCCGCGGCGGGCGCCGTCACCCTTGTTCTTCTGCGGCTTGGCCGTGGTGGGCGGCTGGAGCGACATCTGGTACTCCATCAACGCCCGCTGGAACGACGACATCCCGGCGCCCGGCACACCACCGGCCGGCGACGGGGCTCCTGCGGGAGCAGTGCCCCCCGACGGCATCCGGGCCACGGCGGCCGACGGCAGTCGAGGGAGGGTGACGGCCGCGGCCGGATCCGGTGACATGCCCCAGCATCGGCACGATCCGTGAGGACCTTAACGGGGCTTTACGAACTTGCCGAGAGCATCCCTCACTCCCCCTGAAAACGGGAGAACCCCAGGTCAGAGGGGGTGGACGTCCACCAGCGTGTCGTTGAAGCAGGCCCCGTTGCCGAGCGGATCGCCGGTGGCGGGCGTCAGCCAGTTCACCCCCCGGCCATCGGGGTATTCGCGCAGCCAGACTCCCTTGGCCATCACCGCCACGCCCGGCCGCACCGCGGCCTGCACCTCCAGCGGCACCGTGATCTCGCCGAGCGCGCCACGCACCCGGACCTGCTGCCCCGCCGCCAACCCGCGGGCCGAGGCGTCCTCCGGGTTGAGCGTGATCGACGGCGCCGGACTCTGGAACTCGCCGAACATCGAGTTGATCAACTTCGACGTGGCCGGGGAGATGAGCGTCAGCGGCGGCCCCTGCGGCAGCGGCACGAACCTCGGCGCACCCTGCACCGGGTCGGCCAGGCGGGCCCCGTGGCCCATGGCGCCGCCGGGGAACGTGTCCACGAACTGCCTGGCCGGCACGTCGGCCCGACGCGGCCCTGCGTCGGTGGCGGCGGCGACCGGCGGTGGCACCTGCCACTGGAACCCCATGGCCGCGGCCAGCGCCAATCCGGTGGCGTCGTTGGACCTGGCCTCGCCGACCGGCGGCACCACCTGCACCACGGGCTGCACCATGTACGAGCCGTACGACCCGCCGACATCCTCGATCTCGAAACTGGTGGTGGCCGGCAGCACCACATCCGCGTAACGGGTGGTGTCCGTCAGCACCTGCTCGTGGACCACCGTGAACACGTCCTCCCTGGCCAGCGCGGCCAGCACGCTCGCCTGGTCCGGGCACATCACCGCGGGGTTGGCGCCCTGCACGAACAGCACCTCCGTGGGGTCGTCGGTGCCCGGTCGCAGCCACTGCCCGATCTGGTGCATCGGCACATGCCGGCGGGCCGGCCCCTCCAACGCCTCGCGTGGCCAGCGGGTGCGCGGCCGCACGGCGCCCGTGCTGACGGAGCCGATGACCCCACTGCCCGGCTGGCCGAAGTGGCCGCCCACCACGGGCAGCGACAGCACCGCCCGGCAACCGGCGCCACCGTTGGCGTTGCGCTCCAGACCCCACCCGATGCGGAGCATCGCCGGACGGGTGGTGCCCCACCACTCCGCCAGCGTCACGATGTCGGCGGCAGGCACGCCGGTGACGGCCTCGGCAGCCGCGGGCGTCCACTCCTCGGCCGCGGCCAGGAACGCCGCCACGCCATCGGCGTCCGCATGGGCGGCGAGGAAGGCGTGGTCCACATGGCCGTGACGCTGCCACTGATGGGCAACCGCCATCGCCAGCACGACATCCGTGCCCGGGCGCACCGCCAGATGAAGGTCGGCCCGCGCCGCCATCGCCGTGCGCCGCGGATCCACCACCACCACCCGGGCGCCGGCCTTCGCCGCCTGCTGCACCAGCGGTGGGAAATGGGTGTTGCTGACGGTGGGGTTGGCGCCCCAGATGACCACCAGACGGCTGTGCACCACGTCAGCCGGGTCGGCGGAGCGCATGTCGCCGAACACGCTGGCCCACGACTCGCCCATGGTGTGCGCGCAGATGGTGTGGTCCACCACGGTGGCACCGATGGCGGCGAACAGGGCCTCCGTCATGCTGGCGCGCTCCACCCGAGCAGCGGAGGAGTTGTAGGTGTAGGCGGCGATCGCGTCACCGCCGCGCCGGTCCAGTGCGGCCGCCATCCGCCCGGCAATCAGGTCCAGCGCCTCCGCCCAGGTGGCCTCGCGGAACTCGCCGGCACCCTTGGGGCCCACCCGCACCAACGGCCGGCGCACCCGCTCCGGCGCGTACACGCGGGAGGCATGGCGCTTCACCTTGGCGCAGATCCACCCATCCGTGGCCGGGTTGGCGGGGCCGGCATCCACCTCCACGATCCGGGGCCCGTCAGCGGTGTCCTCCACCGTGACGGCGAGGGAGCAGGCATCGGGGCAGTCCAGTGTGCAGGCGGTGTGCACGACCCGGCGGGTAGCGGTCATGGGCAGGGTCTACCGCGGCCCCTGACGCCGCGCAAGCACATTCCCCGGCGGACCGGGTGAGCGCCGGGCGGGCGTCAGCCCCTAGATTGCAGCCGTGATCGCAGTGGTCGTGGTGCGCGACGGGGAGGTGCCCCAGGGGGCCGACGAAGCCGTCGCCGAGTGCGGCGGCAGGGTCCTGCTGGCCGGCTCCGGCACCGCCGCCGCGGCCCAGTCGCTGGCCGCCTCGCCCGCCTGCCAGGCCTACCTGCTGGAGTTGGATGGCGCCGGGTTCCAGCCGGCCCGCTTCGCTGCGGCCATCGCCCCACACCTCACCGCCGAGCCGCACGTGGTGCTGCCGGCCTCCGCCGACGGGCGCGACCTGGCGCCCCGGCTGGCTGCGCTGCTGCGCCGGCCGCTCCACGCCGGCGCCATCGCCATCACCCCTTCCCGGGTGGACCTCACCCGTAACGGCGGCACCGAACTGCACCGGGTCACCCCCGCTCCGGAGTTCGTCGCCACCCTGCTGCCGGGCGTTCGCGGGGTCACGCCGTGCCCCGGCGCCGAACCCACCGTGCGGGTGCTGGCGCACGAACCCGCGGTAGCCGCAGCCGACGCCACGGTGGCCGACGCCACGGTGGTGGCCGTGCTGCCACCCGACCCGGCCACCATCGACCTCTCCGAGGCGCCGCGCATCGTCGCGGCCGGCGCCGGGCTGGACGGGCCGGAGCGCATTCCCCAACTCACCCGCATCGGCCAGGCCATCGGCGCCAGCATGGGCGCCACCCGGGTCGTCACCGACCGCGGCTGGGTGCCCCACGCCCGCCAGATCGGCACCACCGGCGTGGTGGTGGACCCTCAGTTGTACCTGGCGTTCGGCATCAGCGGGGCCGTGCAGCACACCTCCGGCCTCGGCAACCCCGCGCACACCATCTCGGTCAACACCGACGCCCACTGCCCGATGATGCAGATGGCAGACCTGGCCATCGTCGCCGATGCGAACGAGACGCTCGCCCACCTGGAGCAGTTGCTGGCCGACCTGCAGGGCAACGCGGGAGACGCGGCATGAGCGCGACCACCGACGTGGACGTCATCGTTGTCGGCGGCGGCCCGGCCGGCAGCTGCGCCGCCATCACCGCCGCCCGGGCCGGGCTGGACGTGGTGCTCATCGAGCGCGGCCCGTTCCCCGGCAGCAAGAACATGTACGGCGGCGTGGTCTACCCGCGCATCCTCGACGACCTCATCCCCAACTGGTGGGAGGAAGCCCCCGTGCAGCGCTGGGTCACCCGACGCAGCACCATGCTGCTGACCCCCACCCAGGCGCTCACCGTGGACTTCCGCAGCGAGGCCTGGGGTTCGCCGCCGTACAACGGTGCCACCGCCTACCGGCCGGACTGGGACCACTGGCTGGCCGGTCACGCCGAGGCCGCCGGCGCCCAACTCATCACCAGCACGGTCGTCACCGGCCTGCTGCGGTCCGCCAGCGGCGCCGTCACCGGTGTGCGCACGGACCGACCGGACGGCGACCTCACCGCCAAGGTGGTCATCGCCTGCGACGGGGTCAACAGCTTCCTCGCCAAGGAGGCCGGCCTCTACGAGCACACCGACGCCAAGCACTTCACGCTTGGCGTGAAGGAGACGCTGGCCCTGCCCAAGGAGGTCATCGACCAACGCTTCGGCGTACGCGACCGCCACGGCGTGGACATCGAGATCCTCGGCGGCACCGGCGGGGTGAACGGCGGCGGCTTCCTCTACACCAACCTGGACACCCTGGCGGTGGGCGTGGTGCTGAAGCTCTCCAAGCTGGGCGCTCAGAAGACCCGGCCGGAGGACATCATCGCCGGCCTCAAACGCCACCCGGCCATCGCCCCGCTGGTGCAGGACGGCGAGCTGAAGGAGTACAGCGCCCACGTCATCCCCGAGGCCGGGCTGGCGATGATGCCGAAGATGACGATGGACGGCATGCTCGTGGCCGGCGACGCCGCGGCCCTGTGCCTGGCTGCCGGCATCTGGCTGGAGGGTGTGAACTTCGCGATGGCCAGCGGCATGTACGCCGGCGAGGCTGCAGCCGAGGCGGTGCGGGCCGCCGACCTGACGGCCTCCGGGCTGGCCGGCTACCAGCGTCGCCTCAGCGACACCTTCGTGTTGAAGGACCACCGCCGGCTGAAGCGGGCACCGGAACTGGTGCTCAGCGACCGGGTGCAACACCTCTACCCACAGATGATCGCCGGCGTCGCCGAGCGCATGTTCCGGGTGGACAATCCGCACCCCAAGCCCGGCCTGCGACGCATCCTCGCCCAGGAACGCAAGAAGGCCGGCGTGCGCCGCCGCGACCTGGCCCGCGACGGCTGGACCGGCTTCAGGAGCTTCGGATGAGCGACACCGCCCGCGCCGGCATGCTGGAGCCCCACGCCTGGGGTGGCCTGTCGTTCCAGGAACGCATGGCCACGGCCGAGTTCCGCATCCACCACACGCCACACATCGTCGTCGACGGCCGGGTCTGCGCCGACTGCTCCACCCGGGAGTGCGTGGTCGCCTGCCCCGCCAGCCTGTTCGTGCCGACGGCCGAAGGCGGCATCGTGTTCAACCACGAGCAGTGCTTCGAGTGCGGCACCTGCTACCTCGTGTGCAACCGCGAGGGCGCCATCACGTGGAACTACCCGGAGGGCGGGCACGGTGTCGTGTTCCGCCGCACGTGAGGGGCGCAGTGCCGTGAGCAGCCCGGAAATCGTCGCCTGCCTGAAGTGGGTCGCCCACCCGGGTGAACCCCACGACCAACGCTTCGCCGGCCCCAGCCCCGCCGACCGCGCCGCGCTGGAACTGGCGCTGCAGCAGGCCAAGGAGTTGGGCGGCACCGTCACCGCCGTCACCGTCGGCCCACCGGCCACCGACACCGTGCTCCGCGAGGCACTGGCCGCAGGCGCCCACCGGGCCATCAGGGTGGACGGGCCGGGCGCGATGCTCAGCAGCGACGTGGCCGCCGCCATCGCCGGCGTGGTGGAGGGCGCGGCGTGGGTGTGGTGCGGCGACTACTCGCTGGACCGCGGCACCGGCAGCGTGCCCGCCTTCCTGGCCGCAGCGCTCGGCGCCCAGCAGGCGCTCGGCGTCATCGACGTGCAGTTCGCCACCCCCGGTCCGGCCGCCCGGGTCACCCGCCGCCTGGACGGCGGCCGGCGCGAGGTCCTCGATGTCACCGGCCCCGCAGTGGTCAGCGTGGAAGGCGCCGTCGCCGATCTGCGCCGCGCCGGCCTGGCCGCGCTGCGCGCCGCAGGGCGCGGCCGGATCGAGGTGGTGGCGCTCACCACCCCGGCGCGTCGCCTGAAGGCCGTGGTGCAGCCGTACCGCCCGCGGGCCATGGCGATGGCGGCGCCGGGCGGCACCTCGCTGGACCGCCTCCGTGCGCTCACCGATGCCGCTGCCGCCAGCGCCGCTCGCGGCGAGACGGTCACCCTCGCCCCGCCCGACGCTGCAGCCCGCATCGTCACCGCGCTCGGCACCTGGGGCTACCTGGACGCCTGACCGCCCTCTCGCCGGCCGCACCGCCACCCCCGCCACCACCGCGCCCCCGCGCCCCGCGCCCCCGCGCCCCGCGCCCCCGCGCCCCGCGCCCCCGCGTTCCCGCGCCCCGCGCCCCCGCGCCCCTCACGCCCCGGCCGCGGATGACGTCTGTGTCACGGCACAGCGGTCACCGTCACGGCACAGACGGACGTACTTCTGTGTTGTGACCGTGATGTCTGTGCCGTGACACAGAAGGTGCGGGGGGCAGGGCGGGCGGGGCACACGGGTTCCGGTGCACCGTGGCGACTAGCCTCGGCCACGTGAGTGCTGCGACTGTCAGCCGGCTCGACGACGTCGGCCACGCCCTCCTCGACGCCGCCGACCGCCTGCTGACCACTGAAGGCGCCGGCGCCCTCACCATCCGCCGGATGGCCAGCGAGGCGGGGGTCAGCACCATGAACGTGTACTCCCGATTCGGCGGCAAGGACGGCGTGGTGGAGCAACTGTTCATCAACGGGTTCGCACTGCTGGCCGAGCGGCTGGACGCCGTGCCCACCACCGACGACCCGCTGGCGGATCTGCACGGTTGTGGCCAGGCGTACCGCCGCTTCGCGCTCGACCAGCCCACCCTGTACGCGGTGATGTTCGACCGGGTGGTCCCCGACTTCGACCCCGGCGAGCAAGCGCTGGCCACGGCGTCCGCCACGCTCGACCATCTGGCTGCCCGGCTGCGGCGGGCGATGGAGCACGGCCTGCTGAAGCCGATCGACCCGTTGCATGCCGCCGGCATCGTGTGGAGCACCTGCCACGGCGTCGTGTCGCTGGAACTGAAGGCAATGAAGCCGGACGTCATCGACTGGCCGGCGGTCTACGCCGATGCCACCGCCGCCATCGTCGCGGGCATGGCCCCGTGAGCTACTTCGCCCGCCGCGGCACGGCGGTGGTCGTCGGGGTCGCCGTCGTCGCGCTGGTGGTCGGCGCCATCATGAACCTCGGCGATGAGCCCGGCGACGGGGGTTCCACCCGGCCCGCCTCGGGCGCGTCGTCGCCCGACAGCACGCTCGGTGGTGACGGCGCCGGCGGCACGGACAGCACCGGCGTGACCGGCAGCGGCGCGGTCACCGACCCGACGTCGGCGGACCCCACCACCGCCGCCGAGTCCACCACCACCGTGTTCACCCCCCGCACCGACGTCCTGGTGGACCCGGCCAGCTTCGGCCGCCCCTACAGCCAGGCGGTGCCGGGCGTGCTGACGTTCCGCGGCAACCCGACCCGCAGCTACTACGGCACCGGCCCCATGCCGCGCACCACCCCGCAGGTGCTGTGGTCCTACCCCGGCAACGGCCCGATGTGCGGTGAGAGCAGCGAGTACGGCAACGTCCGCACCTGGTGCGGCACCGGGTGGACGGGCCAGGCAGCGGTGTTCGAGCGCGACGGCCGCACCTGGGTGGTGTTCGGCGCGTACGACTACAAGATCCACTTCGTCGACGCCGCCACCGGGCAGGACATCATCCCGCCGTTCGCCACCGGCGACCTGGCCAAGGGCAACGTCACCGTCGACCCCGACGGCTACCCGCTCATCTACGAGGGCTCGCGGGACAACTACCTGCGGATCATCGCCTTCGACGGCAGCGAGCCCCGCGAGCTGTGGAAGCTGAACGGCCGCACCGAGGACCGCAAGCACAACGACGACTGGGACGCCGCGCCGCTGGTGCTCAACGGCTACCTCATCGAGGGCGGCGAGAACAGCTGGTTCCACGGCGTGCAGCTCAACCGCGGCTACGACGCCAACGGGATGGTCACCGTCAACCCGGCGCTCGCCTTCCGGGTGCCCGGCTGGGACCAGCAGTTGATCAACGACCTCGGCTCGCAGGACCCCAACCGGGTCAGCCTGGAAGCCTCGGTGTCCGTCAGCGGCGACACCGCATGGCTGAACAACTCCGGCGGCCTGCTCCAGGGGTGGGACATCTCCTCGCTGCGCACGGGCAGCGGCCAGGTCACCCGGACCTTCCGGTTCTGGACCGGCGACGACAGCGATGCATCCGTCGTACCCGACGACGAGGGCTACCTGTACGTGGGTGTGGAGGTGGACCGCAACAACCGCCGCGCCCAGCAGGTCGGCCAGTTGCTGAAGATCGACCCGCGCAACCCGGACAACCCCGTCGTGTGGAGCATCGACGTCAACAACGGGGTGGACAGCGGCACCTGGGCCACGCCGATCATCGTCGGCGACGTCGTGGTGTGGAACACCAAGCCCGGCAAGGTGTACGGCATCGACCGGGCCACCGGCCAGATCCTGTGGAAGATCTCCGTCCAGGGCCCCGTGCTCAGCTCCCCCTCCCTCGTCGACGGGGTGCTGATCCAGGCCGACGCCAACGGCACCATCCACGCCTACGACCTGGCCGACCCGCGGGTGGAGCCCACCGAGATCTGGAGCCTGGACCTCGACGGCAACATCGAGAGCACGCCCGTCGTCTGGAACGGGCGGATCTATGTGGGCACCCGCGGGGGGTACTTCTACTGCATCGGGCTGCCGGGGTGAGCCGAACCCTCGGCCGCACCACCTGGACGGACCACTGGGCCCCCACCCGACGCCCCCTGCTGGCGGTGCCGGTGGGCGCCTGCGAACAGCACGGCCCGCACCTGCCGCTGGACACCGACATCCGCATCGCCACCGCGCTGGCCCACAGCCTGGCCGACAAGTACGACGACGGCGACGTTCTCGTGACGCCACCGCTCACCATCACCTCCAGCGGCGAGCACGCCTCGTTCCCGGGAACCCTCTCCATCGGTGCCGAGGTGATGGAGCAGATGGTGGTGGAACTGGTGCGCAGCGCCGACTGGAGCGCCGGCGTGGTGCTGGTGAACGGTCACGGCGGCAACCGCATCCCCGTGGAGCGGGCGGTGCGCATGCTGGAGGCCGAGCAGCGCCGGGTGCTGGCCTGGTGGCCGCGGGTGGACGGCGGCGACCTGCACGCCGGCGAGACCGAGACCTCGATGATGCTGGCACTGGCACCGGAACTCGTGCGCCCGGCCGCCGCCGAGCCGGGCAACACCGCCCCACTGGCCGATCTGATCGACGCGATGCGCGCCGGCGGGGTGCGTGCCGTCAGCGAGAACGGAGTGCTCGGCGACCCCCGTGGCGCGTCCGCCTCGCACGGCCGCACACTGCTGGCCCGCTTGTCGATCGACCTCCTCGCCGCGGTCGACGAGTGGTGGCAGTGACCAGGCCGGTGCCAGGGCGCTACCGCCTGGACCCCACCTGGCGACGTCCGGGTGACGGGCGCACCGTGGTCGCCGGGTCGCCGCTGCGCCTGTTCCGCCTCTCCCCCGGCGGCGCCCACGTGATCGCCCGGGTGGAGGCCGGCGACGTGCCCGCCACCACAGCGGTGCAGCAGTTGCTCGACCGCTTCGTGGACGCCGGCGCGCTCCATCCCGAGCCCGTGCCCGGCGCCGGGCCGTTCACGGCCGGCGACGTCACCGTGGTGATGCCCTGCTACGCGGCCACACCCGTACTGCCATCCGGCGCGACGCGGGTGATCGTCGTCGACGATGCCAGCCCGGTACCCGTCGCACCGCCGGCAGACGACGGCGACAGCCGGCAGACGACCTGGCTCCGCCATGAGGTCAACCGGGGGCCGGGCGCGGCGCGCAACACGGGCCTCGCAGCGGTCACCACCCCGATCGTCGCGTTCGTGGACACCGACGTCATTCTCCCCGACGGATGGCTGGCGCCGCTGCTCGCGCACTTCGCCGACCCACAGGTGGCCCTGGTGGCGCCGCGGGTGGCCAGCGCACCGGGCCCCGGACGGCTGGCCGAGTACGAGCAACGGCACAGCCCGCTGGACCTCGGCGACCAGCCCGCCCGCGTAGCCCCCGGCACCCGGGTCAGTTACGTGCCCGCTGCAGTGATCGCCTGCCGCACAGATGCGCTCCGCGCCGTCGGCGGGTTCGACGAAGCGCTGCGGTGGGGCGAGGACGTGGACCTTGTCTGGAGGCTGCTGTCCGCCGGGTACCGCGCCCGCTACGAACCTGCGGTCGTCGCCCACCATGCGCCACGCCCGTCATGGCCCGCACTGTGGCAGCAACGCCGCGCCTACGGACGCAGCGCGGCGCCGCTGTCCGTGCGCCACCCCGGCGCGCTCGCGCCGGTGCGGATGAGTGGCTGGAGCCTGGGCGTCTGGCTGCTGCTGGCCGCCCGCCGCCCGCTGGCCGCCACCGCGCTCGCCGCCGGCACCACGCTGGCCTTGGTGCGCAAGCTGCACTCGCTGCCCGCCGCGGAGGCCGCCCGGTTGGCACTCGCCGGCCATCTGGCTGCCGGCCGCCAACTGGCCGAGGGCATCCGCCGGGTGTGGTGGCCGCTGGCCCTTCCCGCGCTGCTGACCCGCCGCGGGCGCCGTCTGGCCGCTGCTGCGGTGGTACTTCCCGCAGCCGTGGAGGCCGCTCGCCGGCGGTCGGCGCAACCCCTGGCCGACCTGCCGCTGCACGTGGCCGAGGAGGCCGCCTACGGGCTGGGCGTGTGGGAGGGCGTGCTGGCGGAGCGCAGCGCCGGGCCCCTGCTGCCCGAGCTCAGCGGGTGGCCGCGGCGAGGCGACCGCTGATGTCGGCGCACTCGAGGCACACGTCCTCGGGGATCAACCCGATGCGCATCAGCCGGTTGAACACCACACAGCCCAGGCAGAAGGCGAGCACTGCCTCCAGCGAGGCGGCCACCACCAGGCCTGCCACCAGCACATAGCTCACCACCGGCGCACCGAGCGCCCAGGCCAGCAGTGCACCGCCGCTGAACGCCAGGCCGACGCCCTGGGCGAACCGCTTGGGCGGGCCGGGCACGAAGCGGTGCTCCACCCGCAGACGGGGGGTGACCACGCGGGTGACGAACTGCCCGAGCGGGCTGAACCGGGGGCCGCTCAGCACACGGGCGAGGAAGCCGTACGCCAGTGGCACCAACACCCACCACTGGCGCACGGCGAGAAACGCCACGCCTTGGGCGACCGCCCCGGAGGCGACGAGCCGGGCGGAGGTCTCGTTGACCGGGTTGGGGAAGTCGAACCACTTCGAGCGCATGCCGGTGATGATAGCCGATAATTCCGACCTGCCAACTCAACTTTGTCGGGATTGACGTCAGGAACGGCACGGTCGTCCACGAGGATGCGGCGGTCGAGCGGCAGGCGGGCAGTACGGTGGCGGCCCATGACACTGCGGTTGGCGGTCCGGCGAGCGGAGTGGCTGGCCCACGTGCACGCCACCGTCGCGGCATACGGGCCGGCGCTGGTGCCTGTGGTGAAGGGCAACGGCTACGGCTTCGGGCGCCCGGTGCTCCATGAGGTCTCTGGCCAGTTGTCGACCCAGATCTGCGTCGGCACCATCCACGAGGTGCACGGCGTGCCACCGGGCCTGCAACCCGTGGTGCTCACTCCGGGCCTGCAGCCGCCGCCCCGGGCCGACGCCGTCGTCACGGTCGGCCATCCCGCGCACGTGGCCGCGCTGGCCGGCTGGAAAGGGCCGGTGCTGGTGAAGCTGGCTTCGTCCATGCAGCGCCACGGCACGGCCCCCGCACACCTGCCGGGCCTGCTGGCCGCCCTCGCCGCGGCGGGCCTGCCGATCACCGGCTACTCGATCCACCTGCCGCTGGCCGGGACCGATCACGACCGGGTGGCGGAGGTCGAGGCCTGGCTGGCGCACCTGCCCACCGACGGTCTGCCGCTGTGGGTCAGCCACCTCTCGCCCTCCGCGTTCCACTCGCTGCAGGCCGCCCATCCGGCCCGCCCGATGCGAGTGCGGGTGGGCACGGCGCTCTGGCACGGCACACCTCGCGGCCCATTCCTGCACCTCGGTGCCGACGTCCTGTCCACCCGCACCGTGCGGGCCGGCGACCTGGCCGGCTACCGCCTCACGCAGATCCCGGGCGACGGCACGCTGGTGATGGTCGGCTGCGGCTCGGCCCACGGCGTGACGCCCCTCCCGCACGACGACCCTTCGCAGCGCAGCCCGTTCCACTTCGCCCGCCGGCGCCTGCCACTGCTGGAACCGCCGCACATGCACACGTCCATGTGCCTGGTGCCCCACGGCCAGCCGGCGCCCGGCGTGGGCGAGATCGTCGACGTGCAGCAACCCCTCATCAACGTGCACCCCGACGAGCTCGAGTGGCTGCCGTGAACGACCCGACCACCGCCGAGCACCTGCACACGGTGGGCACACCGGTGGCCGACCGCCTGATCGGGCTGGACGTCGCCCGCGGCATCGCCCTGATCGGCGTGTGCGTCATGAACTACCACGGCTACCTCAACAGCCGCGCGGCCGACGCCGACCGCAGCCTCGCCGGCCGGATCTTCAACCCGTGGACGGGTCCGCTGTCCACCCGGTTCGCCGCCGTGTTCGTGACGGTGGCGGGCATCGGGGTGGTGCTGCTGGGCCGCCGGGCCATCGCCTCGGGCGACCGGGCACGCATCGCCACCATCCGCTGGCGCCTCGTGCGCCGTGGGCTCACCCTGCTGGCCGCGGGCTACGTCCTGGACTGGATCTGGAACGGCACGATCCTGTGGTTCTACGGCGGCTTCTTCCTTGTGGGCGCGGCGCTCGTGACGTTGCGTGACCGTTGGGTGATCGCCGCCGGTGCCGCCGCCGTGGGTGGAGCCGCCGCGATCCAGTGGTGGTCGGTGCAGCGCACCAGCGATGGTCACACCACGTCGTGGCTGCTGCACGGCTACTCCGAGTTCACGATGTCGCCCCGCGACCTGATCTTCGACCTGTTCGTCCGCGGCACCCACCCGCTGCTGCCATGGCTGGGCTTCTTCTGCATGGGCATCGTGTTGGGCCGCAGGCTGCCGTGGAACGTCGTCACCAGAGTGAACCTGGCGTTCGCCGGCGCACTCTGCCTCGCGGCCGGGTACGGGCTGGCCGCCGTCGCCCCCTGGCATCCGCAACTGCGCTCCACCCACCCGTTCGACCGCGGCCTGTTCTACGTGCTCACCACCGTGGGCTCCACCCTGGTGGCCGTGGCCCTCATCACCTGGCTGGCCGAGCGCACCCGCACCAGCGCCGTCACCGATGCGCTGGCCGTGGCGGGGCGTACCACGCTGACGCTCTACGTGCTGCACGTGCTGGTGTTCCGCCTGGTGGTGGACTGGCTGGGCTGGCTGCACTTCAACGCCGGCCTCGGCACCGCACTGGCATTCGCCTTGGCCTACTGGGTGTTCGCCGTGTTGCTGGCCAACGTGTGGGCCGACCGCGTGGGCCAGGGGCCGCTGGAGTGGATGTACCGCCGGGTCAGCGAGTGATCTCGTTGAACGTCGCGTCGCACGTGCGCGGGCTCTGCGAGTTGTAGCCCTGGAGGAACCAGGTGCGCCGCTGCTCGGCGGAACCATGGGTCCACGATTCGGGGTCGACGCGGCCCTGGGTCTTCTGCTGGATGCGGTCGTCGCCCACGCCCTCGGCAGCGTTCAACGCCTCCTGCAATTCGGCCTGGTTCTCCAGCACGTCGTTGGAGCCCACCCAGACGCCGGCGTAGCAGTCGGCCTGCAGTTCCAGCGCCACGGAGTACTGGTTGGCCCGCGACGGGTCGTTCTGCTGCGCCCGCTGCACCTGAGCGTTGGTGCCCAGCAGGTTCTGCACATGGTGGCCGTACTCGTGGGCGATGATGTACTGCTCCGCCAGGTCGGAGGTGGTGCCGATCAGCATGTTCTCCCACTGCTGCATGAAGCCCAGGTCGATGTACACCAGGCTGTCCAGGGGGCAGTAGAACGGGCCGGTCTCGGAGCTGGCCTGCCCGCAGCCGGTGCTGACGCCGCCGGTGAACCACACCATCGAGGTGTACTGGTACGCCGTGCCGTAGTACTGCGGCAGGGCCGCAGCCCAGTAGTCCTGCACGCTCTCGTTGGCCCCGCACATGATCTGCTCCAGCTCCGTCACGCACTGGTCGCTACCGGCCGACGCGGGCACGTCGGCGGCGGACTGGGTGGCGCCGGCACCGAGCAGCTTGGGCAAGAACAGCGCGGCCAGCAGCACGACGACACCCAGCAGGCCACCACCCGCCTTGGCCCCGCCAGGGAAGCTCATCCCGCCGCCGCCGCTGCCCGAACCGCCCATGCCGGGGAAGGGGAAGCCGAGGCCACCCCCGCCGCCCCCGCCGGACTGCCCGCGGACGTCCTTCACCCGCGACTTGTCGGTGCTGCGAATCTTGGTCATTGCGAACCTGTCTCCTCGCCGTTCGGGGCAGGACTCTATGCGGCGCTGGCCCGACGGCGCGCCCGGCGGACACCGCGGATGGCCACCGCCCCGGCGCCGATCAACGGCCCGCGGTCACCCAACCGCGCCGGGGTGATGCGGGCGCCGCGGGAGAACGACAGCTTGGCGTGGTCGTCCAGGGTCTCCTGGGCCGAGTTGAAGAACGTCGCGCCGAACCCGAGCGCCACCGAACCGCCGACCACGGCCAGATCCAGGTCCAGCAGGTTGCACACGGAAGCGACGGCGCGGCCGACCAGCCGGCCGGTGCGTTGCATGATCTCGTAGGTGGGTTCGGTGATGGCCCGGCCGGTGATGGCTTCGATGGCCAGGCCCGAGGCCTCCGCTTCCAGGCAGCCCCGCGCGCCGCACGCGCAGCGGCGGCCGTTCGGTTCCACGGTGATGTGGCCCACATGGCCGGCGTTGCCGTCCGCGCCGTCGAGCAACTGCCCGTTGAGGATGATCCCGCCGCCCACGCCGGAGCTGATGACCATCGCCAGGAAGCTGTCGCGCCCCTGCCCCGCACCCAGCCAGCCCTCGGCCAGGGCCAGCGCCTTGGCGTCCAGGTCGCCGTACACGGGCAGCATGGTGGCGTCCATCAGCCGCTCGCGCAGGGCGAAGTTGCGCCACGACACGATGTTCAGCGGGGCAATGGTCTCGCAGTTGGGGGCGATCGGGCCGGTGGCACCCACCCCGACGGCGATCGGCCGCAGGTTGTGGTGTTCGCGGGCCCGGGCCAGTTGGCCGTCGAGCATCACGGTGAGCGTGGCGAACAGCCGGTCGGCGGACAGGTCGTGGTCCACCATGATCTGGTCGCGGTCGATCAGTTCGCCCTGCAGCGTCACCAGCCCGGCGGACATCCGGCTGCCACCGATGTCCACCGCCAAGATCACATCGCCCGCGGGCGGCACGCGTGCCGGCTCGGCGGGCGCCGCCTCCGCGTGGGGCGGGGCCACCCGGGAACCGTGCGGGTCAGCCGACACGCCGCGCCGTCTCCACCAGGTTGATCTCGTAGAGCACGAGGTCCAGCGCGTCCGCGGACACCATGCCGCTGAACCGCTGCGGGTGCTCGGGCGTGATGCAGCAAGCCAGGGGGTTGAGCAACGTCCACGGGGTGGGGTGAGCGAACTGCACCACGCTGTAGCGCTCGCCCGTGTACCCGGGGGCGGCGACCACGCGGTGGATGCCGGTGGGGATGACGCCGTTGGTCAGCCGCTCCAGCATCATGCCGGTGTTGATGATGACCTGGCCATCGGGCGCCACGGCGTCCACCCATGCCCCGTCCACCAGCACCTGCAGGCCGGGTGCGGTGGCCCGCGGCAGTGCGGTGATGAGGTTGATGTCGCCGTGCGAACCCGCCCACACATGGCCGCCGCTGCCACCCTCGGGGGCCTCGGCCATCGCCGGGTAGCGGATGGCCCGGGTGAGCGTGGCCCCGTTGGTGGTCATCTCGTCGAAGAAGCTCTCGTGGCAGCCCAGACCTTCGGCGATGACCCGCAGGAACCGGCGCTGGAGCTGCTCGATGGTCTCGTGGAACGTGGTGAGCACGGCGGCGATGCCGGGCACGGCGGCCTCGGGCAGCACCTGCTCGCCGTACCGGTGCGGGTAGCGGGTGCGCAGCGGGTGGCCGACGGGTAGCGAGGTGCCCCAGTTGAGCATCTCCTTCCAGTCGGGCACATCGCTGCTGGCGGCGGTCTCCACCAGCAGGCCGGTGTAGCCGGTCTGGCCGTGGCTCTCGGGGGCGACGAAACGTTGCTTCACCTCGGGGGCCAGTTCGAAGAACTCCTTGAGCATCCCGTAGGCGGTGTCCAGCAGGTCGTCGGACAGGTCGTGGCGGGTGTACACGAAGCCCGTCTCCAGGCTGCGGCGCACACCGTCCACCACGGCCCGGCGCGGGGCGCCGGTGGACTGCTCGAAGGCGAGGAGGTCGACCTCCAGGATCTCGGTCATGCCGGCAACGGTAGCGGTCAGAAGTCGCTGGTGACCGCCGGTGCCGCCGCTGTGGCGTAGAGGGTGCCGGCGTTGATCCACCATTGGTCGGCCGAGAACGTGATCTCCTGCACCCGCAACTGGCTGGGGCAGCAGTTGGGGTCCGTGCCGGAGTACACCGCCGTGGCGACGGTGGCGCCGCCGGGGTGCATGTCCACCGCGCCATGGTCCAGGCCCTGCAACCCGCCGAGGAAGGTGAAGCCGGTGGGCAGGGGGTCGAGCACATCGAGGTCCAGGTAGCCGCCGGTGCCGGCGTAGCGGTAGCCCACCCACACCTCGGCCCCGTCGTCGAAGTGGAAGTCGCCGAGCACCACGGTGACGTCGGCCCAGGTGCCGGCCGCCGGTTCCACGGCCTCGTAACGGCTCTTCAACTGGGCGCCCTCGCGGAAGAAGACGAACACGCCGAAGCGGCCGTCGTCGTTGCGGCGGGCGACGAACGTGGTGACGCCGTCCTGGTAGCTGGGCATCTGCTGGCAGTCCACCACATGCCAGCCGGGCAGGCCAGGGTCGCTGCCGTCGCACAGGTACCCGGAGGGCATGGAGAACGTGGGCGCGCCCATGTACTGCAGGTTGGTGGGTGCCGCCAGCACGCTGCCCCCGGCCGGGGCGGCCGTGGTGGGCGTGGTGGGGGCCACCGTGGGCGCGACCGTGGTGGGTGCCGCCGTGGTGGAGGGTGCCACGGTGGTGGAGGGCACGGCAGTGGTGGGTGCTGCCGTGGAGGGGGTGGTGTCGGCCGTGGTGGTGGGGGCGGCGCTGGTGCTGGCGCCGGTCGTGCCCGACGTGCCCGACGTGTTGGCGTCGCTGCTGCAGGCGCCGGCGGCGGCGCCGAGTGCAAGCGTGGCGGCGAGGACGAGACCGTGACGACGGTTCATGGCAGCTCCTTTGGTGTGCTTCACACCAACTGGATGCGGTTCCACGACCACTCTGACACTTTTCGCCGGAAAAACCATCGCTCGCGACCAAACCGTGGCATCGTCACCGGCGTGCCTCACCTGTGGAGACGATCGCCGCGATGAGCCGCGGCTGGACGGATGCGGGAACGGTCCCGCTGGACGTGAGCGTGGAAGACCTCTTCCGGGCTCACTACACGCGTCTCGTCCGCGCGCTCACGCTGGTGTCCGGCTCGCAGGACTCGGCGGCCGATGCCGTGCAGGAGGCGTTCGTGAAGGCGCATCTGCACTGGCGCAAGATCCGCCGCTACGACGACCCCGTCGGCTGGATCCGGCGTGTGGCGATCAACCGTCTGCGCGACGACCACCGCCGGGCCACTCGGAAGGAACGGGCCGAGCAGCGGCTCACCGCGGAGGCCGGCGTCGTCGGAGCCCAGTGGGCGACAGACGGCCAGGTGGAGCGCGGGCTGGGCGACCTCGGGCCCCTGCTGGCCACGCTGCCCCGCCAGCAGCGCCTGTGCCTGGCCCTGTACTACGTGGACGGTCTGTCGGTGGCCGAGGTGGCCACCACGCTCGGGATCAGCGACGGTGCTGTGAAGTTCCACCTTCACCAAGGACGCGACCGGCTGCGCGCCGCGCACGACCGCAGCCAGGAGGACATCTGATGGACGACTTCGACGACCCCATGCTGGAGCGCCTGCTCGGCGGCGGCGCACCCCTCGATGTGGACCTCGCCTACGGGCGGGTCACCCGCCGCGTCCGCCAGGTGCGGCGCCGCAGGGTCATGGTGGCCGGCACTGCCGCATGCGTGGTGCTGGTGGCCGGTGGCGCGTTCGCGCTCAACCGCACCGACCCCGACACACCGGGCCTGCAGCCCGCAGCGACGTTCGACTCCGTGGACGGCAGCACTGCCGACACCGACGGCACCGCCACCGACGACACCAGTGTCGACGGGACGGCCACCACTGACGCCACCGGGACCTCCACGCCGGAGGCCACCGCCCCCACCACGGCGGCGACGGGTGGCACGTCCTCCCCCACCACGTCGGGCACCACGCCGTCGACAACCGGGGCCACGACGGGCACCACCTCCGCGACCACGCCGACCTCCGGCACCCCCACCACGTCTGCCCCGCAGACGGCCACGTTCAGCGGCATCGGCGGAGCGGTGACCGTCCGGCTGGCCAATGGCGTGCTGAGCCTGCAGGGAACCTCGCCCACGTCCGGCTACTCCACGGAGATCAAGGAGAACCGCGCCGACCGCGTGGAGGTGATCTTCACCAACGGCGACCACGAGACGAAGATCCGCGTCGATCTGGTCAACGGCTCGATGGTGCCGCGCGTGGACGAGCAGTAGCGCCGGGCCTCACCTGGGACGTTCCTTGGATGGTTCTTGGACGTCGGGGCCAAACCGTGCACCGCTGGGCGGCGTGACTGCTGCACACGGGAACGAAAGGAACCACCCCAATGAACCACCGCCGCATCATCGTCCTCACCGCCGTCAGCGGGACGCTCTTCATGGCCGCCGCCGGCTACGCCGCCGCCAGCGGCAGTGGCGAGCACCGCCCGCAGCGACCCGCCACCACTGTCGCCGACGACCCCGCCACCCACGACGCCGGCGACGACCACGGCGGCAACGGCAACGAAGCCGGTGACGACCATGGGCGCAACCGCGGCGCCGACAGCACCACCGACGACCCCGCCACCCACGACGCCGGCGACGACCACGGCGGCAACGGCAACGAAGCCGGTGACGACCATGGGCGCAACCGCGGCGACGACCACGGCAACGACGACCCCGCCACCCACGACATCGGCGACGACCACGGCAACGACGACCCCGCCACCCACGACGCCGGCGACGACCACGGCAACGACGACCCCGCCACCCACGACATCGGCGACGACCACGGCAACGACGACCCCGCCACCCACGACATCGGCGACGACCACGGCAACGACGACCCCGCCACCCACGACGCCGGCGACGACCACGGCGGTGGCGGGAACGAGGGCGGCTCGGGCTCCGGCAAGGGCGGCAAGGGCGGCGGCGACGACCGGGGTGTCGACGGCTGAGGCTGGGCAATACTGGGCGGGTGAGCGAGCACCGGGGCACCACCGACTGGAACCCGGTGCTGCGCGGTGAGTTCACCAAGCCCTACTGGCAACAACTCCAACGGTTTGTGGCGGGCGAACGCGCCCGCCACACCGTTTTTCCCCCGGACCCCGAGGTGTTCGCCGCGTTGCACCTCACTCCATTCGCCACCACGCGGGTGGTGATCCTCGGCCAGGACCCGTACCACGGGCCGAAACAGGCACACGGGTTGTGCTTTTCCGTCCGCCCCGGCGTGGCCATCCCGCCGTCGCTGGCCAACATCCACAAGGAACTCCAGGCCGATCTGGGTATCGAGCCGCCCGGGCACGGCAACCTCGAAGCCTGGGCCCGGCAGGGGGTGCTGCTGCTCAATGCCACGCTCACCGTGCGCGCCGGGCAAGCCGCCTCACACCAGGGCAAGGGGTGGGAGACCTTCACCGACGAGGTGCTCCGGGCGGTGAACGCCAAGCCGCATCCGGTGGTGTTCATCCTGTGGGGGGCGTCGGCGCGACGCAAGAAGGCGTTGATCGACCTCGGCCGCCACACCGTCATCGAATCCGCCCACCCCTCACCGCTCAGCGCCCACAACGGCTTCTTCGGCAGCCGCCCGTTCAGCCGCACGAACGCTGCGTTGGACGCTGCTGGTCTCGCACCGATCGACTGGCACCTGCCGGGCTGAGCAGGGGCTTCATCGGCCGTACCGCACCTCCCGTGCCGGTCTTGCCGGTTCCTGAACACTCCGACCGGCAACCCTGACCATTCCTTGCGGGATGTTTTGACGTGTCTTGGACGAGTGCGGACGGTCCGTTGGGAGGGCCTCCTGTTGACTAGCCCCCAACGGGCAACAGGATTCGAAAGGACCCCCATGAAGCGCACCTGGATCACCGGGCTCACGATCGTCGGAATCGCCGGCACGGGCGGAGCAGCGTTTGCAGGGATGAGCAACGGCGCACCCATGCCACCGCCCTTCAGCGGCGACGCCAGCCAGGCGACCGGCAGCACCGAGGCCATGCCCCCCGAGCACACCACCTACCAGGTTGGGCCGGTCGGCACCGTCACGGTGGAGCGGGACGGCGACGTCCTGAAGATCGAAGGCGTCACGATCAGCGACGGTTGGTCGCTCGTGGCCACCAGCGTGCCCGGCAGCCATGTCGGCGCCCAGTTCACCGATGCCCTCCAGCTCGTCACGTTCAGCGCCGACCTCGTGGATGGCCAGGTCGTGGTGAACGTCACCAACCAGGCTGCCGACGGGGTGACCACCACCGACGCCCTCCCGCCGATCAGCGTGGACACCGTGCCTGCTCAGCCCGGCCCGGCCACCCCGCCGCCCGGTTCGGCCACCCCGCCCAGCACTGCCCACCACGACGACCAGCCGCCGTCCACCCCGCCCGCCACCCAGCCGAGCGCCACCCCGCCGCCGAGCAACACCACTGCGCCGTCGGCCCACGACGACGACGACGACGATGAGCACGAGCACGACGACGACCACGACGACGACCACGGTGAGTACGAGGATGACTGACGAAGAACGGGCGGCACGTCTAGCCGCCATCCGGGCCAATCGAGGCCAGGCGCCCATCGCGCCGGCTCAGGAACGCCGGGTGGCGGCGGCGGATTCCGCCCCCGCCGCTGCCACCTCGGCATTGCGCCCGCTGCAGCCGCCGGCCCCGACGGCCGTGGCTCACCCGGCGCCGGCCCCAATCTTGTCGGCGGCCCTGGCACCGGCCCCGGTGGCGACACCGCAGCCAACGCCAACGGCGTCCCGTCGCGCCGCGGCACCCGCAGCCTCCACCACCCCCGCCGCCAAGGCGAGGGTTCGGCGGCCGCACGTCGCCGCCGGCGCCCGCATCCTCACCACCGGGCTCGCCGCCTCGGCGGTGTTCGGGCTCACCACGGTGCTGGCGGCGGAGAACCAGCCGGCCACCGACTCCAGCACCGACACGGGGACGGACGCGGTGCTCCCGCCCACCGACCCGGCCGCCACCACCGCCGCGCCGGACACCACGCCGGCACCGACGGACCCGACCACCACCCAGCCGCCGGTGATCGTGCTGGCCGTCCCCGGGATGGACCCCGGTACCACGGTCACGGTCACCACGGTGCCGGGCGAGGTGCCGGTGCCCGGCCAGCCCGCGGCGCAGCCGACGCCCACGCCGGCGGCCCAGCCCTCGGGTGGTTCCTCGTCGGGTGGTTCCTCGTCGGGCGGTTCGTCCGGCGGCACGCCCACGGCCACCCAGGCGCCTGCGCCGGCACCGACCCCTGCGCCGGCACCGGCGCCGACGGCTCCGCCGGCACCCGCCACCACGGCCGCTCCCGCGCCGCCGCCCACCACCCAGCCCCCGCCGCCGGCAACCACCAAGCCCAGCGGATGATGGCGGCGCCCACTGCCAGCCCGGGTGTCCTCCAACACGACTTCCGGGTCATGGGGTGCTCCGCGCATCTGGTGGTCCACGGCGGGAACGAGTTGCTCCTCGCCGCCGCCGTGGACCGCCTGCGCGAACTGGAGTCCTGGTGGAGCCGCTTCCGGGAGGACAGCGACATCACGCTGGCCAACCGGCGCGCCGGGCTGCCCACGGAGGTCCACGAGGACACCCTTGCGGTGGTCGCCCGGGCGATGCTGGCCTGGCGGCAGACCGCAGGGAAGTTCGACATCACCACCCTCCCCGCCGTGCTGGCGGCCGGGTACACCCACAGCGCCACCACCCACCAACCGGCACCGGATCTCGGCACGCGGCGCATCGGCCTCGGCGCGCTGGTCGCGGTGGACTACGAGGCGGGCACGCTCACCGTTCCCCCAGGTGGCGCCATCGACCTCGGCGGGATCGGCAAGGGCTTCGCCGCCGACCTCGTGGCCGAAGAACTCGTGGAGGCCGGTGCCACCGGCGCCCTCGTGAACCTCGGTGGCGACATCGCCCTCGTCGGCTCGCCCAGCGACGCCCCCTCCTGGCACCTCGGCATCGACGACCCGCGGGCCACCGGCACCCACGTCGCCACCCTGCGGATGGCGTGCGGCGGGATCGCCACGTCCGGCACCACCGTCCGCCGCTGGCAGCACGACGACGGCACCACCACCCACCATCTCATCGACCCGGCCACCGGTCGTCCGGCGTCCTATGGCATCCGTACGATCACGGTGATGGCCGCCGATGCCGCAACCGCCGAGTCGTTCACCACTGCCGCCATGACCATGACGCCCACCGACGCCATCGCCATGATCCAGAAGTTCGGCCTGGCCGCGCTCGTCGTCACCGACGACCATCAGGTCCTGACCACCCCCACCTTCGAGGAGTTCCGAGCATGAACGAGCACGCCTTCTGGTACCTGTCCCGCGCCAGCGGGATGGTCGCCTGGGTGATCCTCGCCATCACCTGCCTGTGGGGCATCCTGCTGATCACCCGCATGCTGAAGCCCGCCGACCGTCCCGCCTGGCTGCTGGACCTCCACCGCTGGCTGGGCGTGCTGTCCCTGGTCACCACCGGCGCCCACATGGCCGCGCTGGTGGGCGACAACTACGTGCACTTCGGGTGGCGCGAACTGTTCGTACCCCAGGCCAGCGAGTGGAAGGCCGGCCCGGTCACGTGGGGCGTCCTCGCCTTCTACGTGATGGTGGTGGTGGAACTCACCTCGCTGGTGATGAAGAAGCTCCCCAAGAAGCTGTGGCACGGCATCCACCTGCTCTCCTACCCGATGTTCGTGATGGCCTCGGTGCACGGGTTCTCGGGCACGGACGCGGGCAACAAGGTGTTCGTGCTGGCGGCCACCGCTGTGATGGCCATCTTCTCGTTCACCCTGCTGGCCAGGGTGCTGCAGGGCCGGGCCAAGCAGGCCCAGCGGGCGGCGAACCGGGCTCAGCCCGCCGGGCTGGGATAGCTCGGCGGTTCCTCGCCAGGCGGTGGCGTGAGGTAGATCGCCACGGCACCGTTCGGGTCGAACAGGTGGTCCTCCGTGGGGCACTCGCCCGGCAGGTACCGTGCGCCACCGTCGACGTACTGGTACATGCCCTGGCCCTCCTTGCGGATCTCGTCCGGCCCGGTGGCGTTGGGGTCCCACCAGAAGATGGTGGCATCGTCCACGCCCTGGTAATCCGGCACGCCACCCCAGTAGCCCTTGTCGCCGTAACTGAGGTACGGCTGGCTGACCGCCCGGGTGCTGCCCGGCCAGGCGAACAATGCGTCACGGAAGTTGGCGGCCGTGAGGTTCGGGCCGACGCCCTGCACCATGGCGAAGAACAGCGCCGGGTTCGGACCGATGACGCCGATGGTGTCGTCGGCCGGGGGCGGTGAGCCGTTGAACCACTGGTACAGCGAGTAGTAGCCCGTGGCGTTCGGGTCCCCCCGCACCGCCAACTGGGTGACACCGAACGCGTGCTGCCACTGCTGCTGGTCGTAGGTGCGGGCGAACGCGGTGACATCCACCAGGGTGCTGGCGGCCACGAACCACTCGGGGAAGTACTCCTGCGCTGTGGCCTCACGGGTGAAGTCGCGCGGCGCCACCGGGTCGGTGCTGAGGATGATGGTGGTGACACCCGCGGCCTTCATCTTGCCGATCACCTGCGACGCCTGGGCCTGGATGGTGGCCGGGTCCAGTTCGTAGGCGACGATCTCGGCCAGCGGGGCACCCATCGCTTCCATCTGGTCGGCGAAGCGCTGGGCAAGCTCAGAGGACGCATCGCTGCTGTCGATGTAGACCAGCCCGAACCGGCGCTCCTGCCCCTGCACCGCATCGCCACCGTGCGACGCCGGCTGGCCGATCAACTGCTTCTGCAGGAACTCCAGCACCAGGGTCTGCTTCTGGATGGCGCTGCCGTCCAGGCCCCACACGTACGGGTCGCGGTCCTGGTAGAACTCCGCCGGCTGGCCGGGGGTGCAGCCAACACAGAGGATCTCGCGGGAGGCCAGTTCGTCGGCGAACGCGTTGGTGAGCGCCGGCCCACCGAGCACGGCGAACGGGTGGTACTGCTCGGCGATCGCAGCAGCATCGGCCCGGGCGGCCACGTCGTCGTTGGCCAGACCGGTGCCCTCGTAGGTGACCAGGTTGACCTTGCGGCCGTACATCTCGTAGTACGTCTCGTAGTACTGCACCAGGCCGCGCATGGTCTCGAACTGCTGGGCATTGGTGTCGTCGGCCGCGATCGCATCGGTGATGTACGAGATGATCGGGTCGCCCTCGAGGCCCTCGTAGTACACCACCGTGATCTCGTCCGCGGTCACGCCGTCCGCGGTGGAGCCACCATTGTCGCCGCTGAACGGTGCATAGCACTCCGGTGCGAAGTAGTCGGGCACGGCCACCCGCCCGGTGGTGGTGTCGCAGCGGTCACCCCAGTCGATCTGGTCGGCGATGCCCTGCTCCACCGCCTGGGAGTAGGTGAGCGGGTACGTGATCTCGCCACCGCCCCCACCGGTGGTGGGCACCGCGCTGTCGCCCACCGTGGTCTCCGGCCCGGCCGCCGTGGTGGTGGGCGCGTCCGTCGCGATGGTCGAACCGGAGGACGAGTCGTCGTCGCCTCCCGTGGCCGCGAACACACCGACACCGATGGCGGCGACCGCGACGATGCCGGCGATCGGCCCCCACCGCTTCAGCTGGCGGTTCCCTCCGGACGCCCCCGCGCCCGACGCACTTCCTGGTTGCATGGCTACCCCCTCGTGCCACTGCGCTGACGCGCACTCTGATTATTGCCCAAGTAACTCTCCTGCACGGCCGGATCGTCGAGGACGGCCGCAGGCGACCCCTCGGCGAGGACCGCGCCCTGGTCGAGCGCGATGAGCCGGTCGCTGATCGACGCCACCAGCGGGATGTCGTGCTCGATCACCAGCAGGCCGGCACCCATCTCGTCGCGCAGCCGGCGCAGCACGGGCGCCAGCGCCTCGACCTCGCGCTGGGCGATGCCACTGGACGGTTCGTCCAGCAGCACCAGCACGGGCCGGTGGGCCGCCAGGCAGGCAAGGTCCACGACGCGCCGGGTGCCGGTGCTGAGTTCGCGGACGAACGCGTTGCGATAGTCGCCGAGGTTCATCAACTCGATCAGTTCGTCCACGCGCAGCGCCGTGCGTTCCTCGTCGTCGTAGACCGCCGGCCAGCGCACGGCGGCGGCGAGCGCGCTGCGGTTGTGGATCCACCGCTCCAACGACACCGCCAGCGTCTCGCTGACTGTCATGTCGGGGAACAGGCGGGCGTCCTGGAAGCTGCGGCCCAGGCCGGCGGCGGCCCGGCGGTTGGCCCCCAGCGTGGTGACGTCCAGCCCGTTCAACCGCACCACACCGGCGTCCGCGCGCACGAACCCACTGATGAGATCGAACACGGTGGTCTTGCCGGCGCCGTTGGGGCCGATCATGCCCACGATCTCCTGCTGGCCGACCGTGAACGTCACCCCGTTCACCGCCCGGTTGCCACCGAAGGCCCGGGCCAGTTCCACGACCTCCAGCACCGGTGGCTCGCCTGCCGCGACCTCCGGCCGCCGACCCTCGCCCGCCGCGTCCGCAGCCGTGCCGGACCCCGCGTCCGGCGTGGCGGCCCCGACGAGGAACACCGACCGCAACAGGTCCGTGCGGGACAGCAGTTCCTCCGTGGGGCCGTGGAAGCGGACCACGCCGCGCTCCAGGAAGTAGGCCCGCTCGGCGATCGACAGGGCCACGTTGACGCTCTGCTCCACCAGCACCACGGCGGTGCCCGCTGCGGCCACCCGCTGCACCAGCGGCAGCAACTGCCCCACCACCACCGGCGCCAACCCCAACGAGAGCTCATCGATCAGCAGCACACGCGGCCGGGCCACGAACGCCATGCCCAACGCCAGCATCTGCTGCTGGCCGCCGCTGAGGTCGGCGGCCGGGGCATGCAGCCGGTCGCGCAGCACCGGGAAGTGGCCCAGCACCTCCTCGATCGCGGCCTCCGTGCCGGTGACGTCGTCGCGCCGGGTCCACCCGGCGAGGTGCAGGTTCTCCCTCACCGTCAGCCCGCCGAACACGCCCTGCCCGCCGGGCATCTGGCTGACGCCGAAGCCGGCGATCTCGTTCGGCGGGGCGTGGGTGATGTCGCGACCGTCGAGCACCACGGCACCACGGTCGGCCTCCACCACACCGCTGATCGCCTTCAGCAGCGTGGACTTGCCGGCCCCGTTGGTACCGAGCAGGGCGACGATCTCGCCCTCCTTCACGTCCAGGTAGACACCGAACAGCACCTGCCGGCCGGCGTACCCGGCATCCACACCGCGCACCAGCAGCAGGTCGGCGTGGCCGTGGCGGCGCTGGTACAGCGCCTCGCTGCGAGCCGCCGACGCCTTCCAGACCTGGGCGATGTCGTCGTTGATCGTGTGTTGGGCGCTGCCCAGCACGAGGCTGCCGATGATGAACAGCGGCACCATCGTGAGCATCCCCCAGCGAATGCCGACCTCGCCGCTGATCCAGCCGATCAGCGGCAGGATGAGCAGGCCGGGAATGACCCACAGCGAGGCCACGCTGAAGCCGGTGGCCCGGGCCCGGGCGGGGATCGCCAACGACAGCGCCGCCAGGATGCCGGGGCCGAGCACCGCCAGCGTGCCCGACACCACGCAGTTCATCGCCACGGCGACCACCACGTTGGGTGCCAGCACGAACCCGATGGAGGCGACGGAGGTGCCCACGGCGATGCGGGCGAGGAAGCGGATCAGCCCGGCCATGTCGGCCATGAACCGCTTGGTGATGTAGCGGGTGCCGAGCACGATGCCCACCAGCTGGAACGGCTCGGCCACCGCGGCCGCGATGCCGCGTGCCCGCTCGTCCAGGTTGAACTGCTGCTCGTACAACAGGGACGCCAGCGTGACGAAGCCGATCAGCGCGGTGGCGAGGAACGGCAGGCTCCACCACAGCCGCTGCAGGCTGCGGATCTTCTGCACCGTGCGCCAACTCTCGGCGAAGCTGGGTACGGCCTCCTCGGTGTCGGCCACCTCGTCGGTGGCGCCGGACGCAGCCCGTTCCCACCGGCCACGCACCGGCTCGCGCAGCCGCAGGGCCAGCAGGGCGAACACCACGGTGGGCACCACGAACACCAGGAACGGCACCCGCCAGCCGAACGCGTACGCCAGCAGGCCGGCCGTGATCGGGCCGACGAAGCTGCCGACCGCATTGGCGGCGCGGTGCACGGAGAAGACCTTGCTGCGCGAGTCGATCGGGTAGTAGTCGGCGATGAGCGAGTTGTGCGTGGGGTCGATGACCGCCTTGCCCAGCGCGCTGCCGCTGCGAGCCACGGTGAGCAGCACCACCCCGGTGGCCAGGCCCGTCATCCCGCTGAACACCGCCCACACGAGTGCGCCGGCGATGGCCAGCGGCACGCGCCGGCTGCGGTCGGCGAACTGGGCGATCGGCACCTGCAGCGCCAGCGCCGCCACGGAGGCCAGCGCCACCAGGCCGAGCACGGAGGTGTTGTCCAGGTTGAAGTGGTCGCGGATGTTGGGGAGCAGGATGCCGAAGGCCGTGCGGTCCAGTTCGTCCACCGCGTTGAGGGCGAACAGGATCATCAGCGGGTAGGCGCTCTCGCCACCGCACACCCCGCGCAACCATTGCATCGGGTGGGCCACGTGGCCGGCGACGGTACGGACCGTGGTCATGCCGGTGCCTCCTCCACGCTGTCCACGCTGTCCACGCTGTCCACGGTGGCGATCACCACAGCGTCGGGTTCGTTCACCCGGCGGCCGGTGAGCAGCCGCACCACCGTGTCGCGCAGCGTCACCCACAGGCTGCCCAGCCCACCCGGCAGGATCAGCAGCACCAGCAGCACACCGAACCCGGTGCTGAGCAGTTGCCAGGCCTGGTCGGTGATGAACCACTGCGTGCCGCGCAGGTACAGCGCACCGAGCACCGCACCGCCCAGCGAGCCGAGACCGCCGATGACGGCAGAGATGAAGACCGTGAAGCTGTCGCCCGCCCCATAGTTCTTGATGTCGAATGCGGTGGACCCGTGCACCAGCAGCACGCCACCCACGCCGGCGACGAACCCGGAGATCACGAACGCGGTGAGCCGGGCGCGCACGGCACCGATCGAGTAGCTCTGGGCGGCCCGCTCGTTCTCCCGCACCGCTACCACGGCCCGGCCGGTGCGCGACCGGCGGATGCCCCGTAGCCCGAGGTAGACCAGCGCCAGCACCACCAGCGAGTACCAGTAGAACCGGTTCGTGGAGGCGATGGACAAGCGGCCGAACAGGGGCAGCCGGGCCACCTGTGTGGACGGCCGGGGGAACCACCCGAAGAAGCGCCCGTTCAACACCCAGAACTCGGTGGCCAACGCGAGGGCGAACGTGGTGACTGCCAGGTACATGCCGCGCAGGCGCAGGGCGGGCAACCCCACCACCAGCGCGGCCACGGCCGCCGCCGCTCCCCCGAGCAGCAGCGACAGGGTGAGGTCAACGTGCCAGCGGGTGGTGACCGTGGCGCCGACCGCGGCGCCGATGCCCGACAGCGCCATCTGCCCGAACGAGATCTGGCCCGACCAGCCGGTGAGCACCACCAGCGACATGCCGATGACCGCGAACGCGACCACCGCCGTGGCCTTGATGACGGTGTCCACCTCGAACAGGCGGGGCACCATCACCACGAACAGCACGGCCAGCCCGGCCAGGGTCACCCGCAGGGTGCGGACCCATTCGTTGGCGGCGAGCGCGGCCGGCAGGGGGCGGATCTCCTCCGCGCCGCGCCAGCTGCTGGTGGTGTCCGTGTCGCGCCGGGTGGTGCCGCTGCGCTGGGCCAGCAGGGCCACGAACACGGCGGCGGCCATGATGGCGTACGCCAGGCCGGGGGCGTCGTCGTAGCGCCACCGCACGCCGGCCTCCAGCATGGTCAGCACCACCGCCGTGACCGCCACGGTGGGCAGGTGCTCCATGCGACCGATCACCAGCGCCCCGAGCGCCACCAGCAGCGAGGGCAGGCTGGAGGCCACCCCGTACGGCACGCCCTGGATGCCACTGCGGAGAAAGAGGGCCAGGAACGCCAGCGCGGCGCTGATGGCCCACACCACCGTGTGCAGGCGGCCCACGGGGATGCCCAACATGGCCGCCCGATCCGACCGCTCAGCGGACGCCCGGATGGCCGTGCCCAGCCGGCTGCGGTTGAGGAACCAGGCCACGCCGAGCATCGCGGCCGGCGCGGCGAACAGCGCGATCAGGTGATGGGCGTTGAGGATCAACCCACCGGCTTCCGGCTTCCAGAACGCCCAGCGGAAGCTGGGTGTGAACTTCCAGTCGAACGGCACGGCCGGCCGCTCGCCGGCGGCATTGCGCCCCCACCAGCGCGGCACGAGGATGCCGAGCACCACCAGCAACTGGGTGATGCCGATGGTGGCCACGGTGACCACCAGCCGGGGGGAGGTGCGGAAGCGGCGGATGAACGCCATCTCCACGACGGCGCCGAGCACCACGGCCAGCACCAGCCCGGCGCCCAGCGACACGAGGTACGGCCAGCCCCAGAACAGCAGGAAGGACACGGCGAACCCGGCAGGCACGTTGCCGAGGTCGGCTTGCGCGAAGTTGACCACCCGGTTGGCCCGGTAGATCAGCGCCATGCCCACGGCCAGCATGGCCACCAGCAGGCCCTTGATGCCCGCCTCCACCCACCGCGAAAAGGGCAGCCCGAAGCACACCAACTGCAGCAGCACCAGCGCGGCCACGACCGCCCAGGCGACGGTGGCCGACGAGATGCGCGAAGCCCCCCAGCGACGCATTCGCCGCACCGTAGCCCAGCCGCGGGCCCGCTTCGTGACCGGAGCCGCGCCAGCTCACCAGAGACCGGGGTGCACCACGGCAAGCCGGTGGTCGGCCTGCACGCCGTTCGTCGCGCACCACAGGTCCTCGTCGAACTGGACGAAGCCGTGCCGGTCACACCAGGCGCTGGCGGGGTGCGTGGATGGCACACAGCACTCCACCGCCACTCCCGCCGGGAGGCCGCGCAGCAGTGCGGCGAGCACGGCCGTGCCGCTGTCGATCACTCGCCGGATCACCGCCGGCGCCCCGGCCGCGCCCGACTTCTCGAACACTGCGTCGGCGGCGACGACCGCTCCGCGGGCGGCGAAGTGGGCCACCAGATCCGCACGACCGTGCGCCCACACCGCGGTGGTCGGCAGCAACGCGCCTCCGCCCATCGCCGCGCCGCGGAGGTACCGAACGGTACCGCGCGGCTGCAACCCGGCGCGGCGGTAGAGGGGAAGCGCGGCCGGATGGGCCGAGCTGCCGGTCATGGCCAGCGGCCGGCCGCGCAGCAACGCGTCCAGCAGCAGCCCACCGACCCCCTGCCCCCTGGCCGCCGCGGCCACGAACAGGTCCGACACCATCACCACCGTGCCGCCGACCGGCACGGCGCCACCGAAGCCCTGCACCACGCCGTCCGCGTCCACAGCGGCCAGCAGGCTGCCCGTCCGGCGAACGAACCCGAAGTAGGCAGGATCAGCGTCGGCGGAGCCACCCTCGGCGGCGATCGCGGCCAGTCGCCCGTCGTCGTCATCGTTCGTCGCGCGAACGGTCATCATCGTCATCAGCTTGGCATCCCGATTGACTGGCATCGCCGCTCGCCGCTGGGCAGGCTGTTACGAAGCCATGCGCACTACCTCCACCCCCCTTCGACGCGCCGTTCGCCGTTGCGCGCTCATCACCGCACTGGTCGCTGCCGCACCCCTGCTGGTGGCCTGCCGCAGCGAGTACAACACGGGCACGCCCACCACGGTCGCCACCACGTCCACGACGTCCACCACCACCACGAGCACCACCACCACGACCACCACGACCACCACCACCCTGCCGCCCACCACCACGACGCTGCCGATCATCACCGAAGGCGGCATCGTCAAGGTGGCCAACTCGTCCGGGGTCAACGGTGCGGCCGGGCGGCTCACCGACGAGTTGGCCGCGCTCGGCTTCGAGACCCGGCGGGCCACCAACGGCGCCGGCCCCGACGACGACCTGGACGTCAGCAGGATCTACGTCAAGCCGGGGGCGGAGGCCGTGGCGGAGTCGATCAGCCGGCTGATGGGCGGGTTGGAGGTCCTCCCGATGCCGACGCCGGCGTGGATCACGGGCGGCACGGCCAACCTCGGCGACGCCAACGTGCTGGTGATGCTCGGCCACGACCTGGCCGACAAGCGCCTCGCCGACATGGCCTGACGGTTGGCCGCCGGTCGGGCAGCGGACCGCTGGTTCAGGCGGCGGGCCGCGACGCCGGCAGGGTGCCGGTGAGCGGGTCGCGCCGGGTGATGCAGTACGGCAGCCCCGCAGGGTCGCGCAGGGTGGTCCAGTGCTCTTCGACCCGCACCACCTCGGCGCCCCACTCGACGTGCTGCTGGGCCAGCGAACGCACATGCTCGCCACCGGCGATGTCCAGATGTGCCGAGGCGTCACGCCGCGGGTCGGCCGGGCCGAGGCGGTGCAGCAGGGTGCGCATCGGTAGGGCAGGTGGCCGCTCGAGCAGTTCGAACTCGGGCCGTGACGCCTGGCGGCGTGCCCAACCGGTGAGCCCCGTCCAGAACAGCGCCTCCGGTGCGAACGCGACCGCGGGGATGTCCAGCGCCAACTGGTCCACCCGGCAGGCACCCGCCGGGCCGGCCACCGGGCCGGGGATCTCGCATTCCCCGCGGTGGGGCACCACGCAGAACACGAACCCGGTGGGCGAGCGGAGGATGCGGTAGCCGAGATCGGCCACCTCGGTAGCGCCCAGCCGCACGGCGACGGCGGCGACGGCGGCCACGTCGTCCACGTGCAGATCGAGGTGGATGCGCGCCGCGCCGTCGTGGCGCTGGACCCGCAGGTAACCGTCGCCGTCGCCAGGCAGGAGCGTGGCGAACTGCTCTGCCGGGCCGCGGGGCGCCGAACGTTCCGTGCCGGTGACGCGTTGCCAGAACGCCACCCCGGCCTCGAACGAGGCGGGCGGCATGTCCACGAAGGCCGTCGTCCAGCGGATCACGGCGCGGACAGTAGGACCCGGGGACGGGCGACGCCACGGAATTCCTGTGCCGAGCCGGCGGCCCACCCGGCACACCCGAAACTGAGTAAGGGCTACTCAGGTGCCGAAACCCACCGTGCGGGCACAGTGCCCTCATGACCTACGGCCCGCCGACCCTCTTCGACCGCCTCGGTGGCGCCCCGGCACTTGCCGCGCTGGCCGGTGCGCTGCTGGCCCGATTGCAGGGCGAGCCGGAACTGGCCCACCTGTTCTCCCCCGCCGCCGGCGGTGGCCCGGCAGGCCCGCTGCACGGGGTGCTGGCCGTTGCCCTCGGCCGCCCAGCGGCCATGGCCGGGATGACCGGGATGGACGGGATGACCGCAACGCAACCGGCCGTCGACGATCGGCACCTCACCCACCGCCAGTTCTGCCTCTTCGCCGCCCACCTGCTGGATGTGCTGACCGACGCCGGCACCGCTGAGGACGACGTCGCCACGGTGATGACCTGGGTGCACACCGCACGGCCGGCCGTGGTGGCGGGCGAGCGGCCGGCCTGACACCCAGCCGGCCGTAGGTCAGCTGGCCAGCAGGCGGGTGAGCTCCACCCGGCTGCGCACGCCGAGCTTGTCGTACACCTTGCCGAGGTGGTTGTCCGCCGTGCGGGGCGAGATGAACAGCCGCTCGGCGATCTCCTTCGTGGCCAGCCCCTGGGCTGCCAGCAGACCGATCTCGCGTTCTCGCCGGGTGAGCGCCACCGGGCCGATGTCCACGAGCACGGCGTTGGTGGGAACGGCGCCTTCGCAGCGGGCGCGCAGATCGTTGGCCCGCTGCACCAGCCGGGCCGCGGCGCGCTGATCCCCATCGCGGCGGGCGGCGTCGGCACCCTGCGCCGCAGCGTCGATGGCCATCGGCAGCACGCCGAGTTCCGCGTAGGCGTCCACCGCGGCGGCCAGTTCGGCGGCGTCGTCGGCCACGGCGCCCCGCGTGTGCTCGAGCACGGTGGCGAACAGGCGGCCCTCGGTACGCGGCACGAGGTCCTCCACCAGCGGCTGCACATCGCGGGCGTGCCCCAGGCGGGTGAGTTCGGCCGCGCAGAACAACATGCCGGCCACATGGTCGGCGGGCTGCATGGCCGCGATCGCCGACAGCAGTGCCCGGCGGGCGTCTTCCGGCCGGCCGGCAGCCAGGTGCATCCGCGACCGGCCCAGTTCCGCCAGGAAGTCCAGCATCCGGCTGGGGTGGGTGTCGGCGTCGAACGCCGCCAGCGCCTTCGCCGCGGCCTCCACGTCGCCGTTGGAGCCGGCCACGTAGGCGGTGACTGCCTGGACCCACCGGCTGGCCAGCCCGCCGGCGCTGCCCCGCGCCCACCACCCGCCGGCCTTGGCCACCAGCGGCACCGCCCGGTTGGGCCGCCCGGCCAGGCACTGGGTGACCGAGGCGACGAGGTAGCCGAGCGACAGTTGCTGCTCGCTGATCGCGTCGTGCACCACCGCGTCGGTGTCCGCCAACGCAGCGTCGATCTCACCGTTGACGATGTGGGCGATCGCCCGGTTGGCCAGCATCGTGCGCCGCGACAGTGCCACGCCGGCCTCGCCGATCGCAGTGAAGGCATCCATTGCCCGGCCCACCACGGCCAGCGACGATTGGCCACGTCCCAGCGTGTAGAGCGCGCCCGACAGGGCCAACGCGGCACGCACCTGCGCCGGGCTGAGGTCGGCGGCGGCGTGTTCCTGCGAATCGTCGTGGCCCACGTGGGGAATGCCGGCACTGGTGTGCAGCAGGGCCCGGTTGCTGGCGACCTCTGCCAGGGTGACCTGCACGGAGCCCGCGCCGTCGTCCTCGTGCTCGGCGGCGAGCGCCTCGTCGATGATGGCCAGGGCCCGCGGGAAGTCGCCGGCCAACCAGTACTCGGACTGCGACTCGATGAGCGCCCCCGCCAGCCGCTCGCCGCTGGCCGTGGCCACCTCGCGCAGCTGGGCCGTGCACGTGCGCACGCTCTCCAGATCGCCCAACAGGTAGGCGGCGTTTGCCCAGTCCCAGCCGACGCGGAAGGCGCGGGTGCGCTCGAACTCCGGCCGGGCAAGGCGCTCCGTCAGCACCATGTCGCCCGAGGAGTAGGCGGCGACCACTGCCCGGCCGACCAGCTCGGAGGGCAGTGGGACGTTGCCGTCCACGCCCAGCCGGGCCAGCTTCAGCAGGTCCGACCGCCGGCGGGCCCCGGTGGCCTGCAGGTCGCGGGCCAGCGTGGCCAGCACCGCACGGCGCTGCAGGTGGGTGGCGGAGTTGCGCAACACCTCGCCGTACAGCGGGTGGGCGAGGCGCAGGACCAGGCGGTTGCCGTCCAGTTCGCTGACCACCATGCCGGCGGTCTCCAGGTCGGCCAGCACGTCGGCATCGCCGCTGGAGGCCAGTTCACCAGGGCCGCACGGCTCGGCGAAGGCCAGGTGCAACAGGGCCTTGCGCTGCAGATCACCGAGCCCGACCAGCCGCGACCCCACCAGCTCCACGAGCGCGCTGGAATCCGTGGGCAGGGCGAGGTGGCCGTGCTCGTCGGGGCGACCCGCGCCGTCCAGCAGTACGCGGGCGAACAGGGGATTGCCGTGGGTGAGCGCGCCGAGGCGCTCGTGGGTGGCGTCGGACAGCGGCGCGCCGACCAGCGTCTCGGCCAGCGTGCGCAGGTCGCCCTCCGCCAGCGGATGAACCTCCACCATCGCCACCTCACCGCGCTGGTAGAGGTCCACCAGTTCGCCGGGCAGCAGGCGCCCCTGACGCAACGTGGCCACGATGACCGCGTCGCCCGAGCTCACCAGCTGATGCACCAGCACACCGGACGCGTCGTCCAGCAGATCCACGTCGTCCACCACCAGCACGGTGCGGCGACCCTCGGCCTGCTCCACCAACCGGGCACGGATCTCGTTCACCAGCGGGGTGAGGAACCGTTCGGTGCGGTCCAGCCAGGCGCTGAACGCCCCCAGCGGCAACTCGGACGAGCCGACGGTGGCCCGCACCCGCACCACATGGTCGCCGGCAGCCGCGGCGCGACGGGCCAGTTCCTCGGCCACGGCGCTCTTCCCCACACCGGCAGCGCCCACCAGGATGGCCCCGCGGCGCCCCGCCAGGTGGCCCTCCACCGCCGCCACTTCTGCGGCTCGGCCGACGATGTGGTCCCGTCCCGACACGGTGGCACAACGTAGCGCGCCACGCGCAGGTCGCGGCGGGTGCCCACCAGCCGTTTGCGTAGCCTGCAAGGCGTGACCTGGACGGAGCACCCCACCATCCTGCGCGCCCGGCGCTCCTCGGCGACGGCGAACACCCTGGCGCGGGCCATCGAGCACTTCCGCCAGCACCGCACCGGCCGGAACGCCGCGCTCGTCGCCCACTACGGATTCCTCTCCGTGTTCCCCCTGATGCTCGCGTTCACCACCATCCTCGGGCTGCTGCTGCAGAACTATCCCCGCCTGCAGGAGCGCATCATCGACTCGGCCTTCGGGCGGATCCCCATCATCGGCCAGCAGGTACAGACGGCGCCCGAGGCGCTCACCGGCAACTGGGTGGTGCTCATCATCGGCCTGCTGCTGGCCCTGTGGGCCGGAATGCGGGCGTTCAACATGCTGCAGGCCGCCCTCGACGACGTCGCCGAGGTGCCGCTGGACGAGCGCCGCAACCTGCTGCACACCCGGCTGCGCTCGCTGCTGGGCATCGGGCTGGTCGGCGGTGCGCAGATCGGCGCCGCCGTGCTCACCGGCTTCGTCGGCGTGACCGGGCTGGCGGTGGTGCACAAGGTGCTCCTCAGCGTGGGTGCGGTGGTGCTGAACACTGCGGTCATCGCCGCCGCCTACCGCTGGCTGTGCGCGGCCCCACTGTCCTGGCGGCGGGTGGCCCCCGGCGCCATCGTGGCCGGGTTCCTGTTCGCCGGGCTGCAGCTGGTGGGCACCACCGTGGTCGGCCGGGCCATTGCCAATGCCTCGCCGGTGTACGGCACGTTCGCGTCGGTGATCGGGTTGATCACGTGGCTCAGCCTGCACTCCATGGTGGCCCTGCTCGGCGCCGAGCTGAACCGGGTGCTGCCCGCGCAGCGCTACAACGCGTCCTGACGCGGGCCCTCACCGTGGGGCCCTCACCCGACCCCGCTGCCACGCCGCCTACGCTGCCCGGCAACGGGAGGTGCAACCATGCACGATGAAGTAGACGATGTCGTCGCGCTCCGGCGCCGGCTGGCCGACACCGAGGAGCAGCTGGGTGAGTTGCAGCAACGCCTCACCTCACGCCGCCACCTGCTGCGGCTGAGCGGTGCGGCGGCCGTCGGTGCCGCGGCTGCGGTGGTTGCGGGGACGGGGGCCGCTGAGGCCACCACGGGCACCATGCAGTACGGCAACACGAACAACGCCGGCGCTGACGAGACAGAGCTCAGCGGCAGCAGCAGCCTCTTCACGCTGCGGGTCACCAACTCGAACCAGTTGGCCAGCACGGTGATGGCGGTCAACTCCTCGGCGGGCACGGGGCTGGAGGCCCGCGCGGACGTTGCCGGCACGAACGCCCGCGGGGTGGACGCCAGCGTCAACGGCACCAACGGCTACGCGATCGCGGCCACCGGCGGCCGCGCCCAGCTGTACCTCAGCCAGGGCTTCGACGCCGGGCCGGCCGTGTCGGCCACCCACAGCGTCGGCGAGGTGGCCGTCACCGGCAACGCGCTGTGGTTCTGCGTCACGGCCGGCAACCCGGGCACCTGGAGGAAGGTCGCCGCGGTGGAGACCGCCGGCTCGTTCCATCCGATCGCCACCGCCCGGGTCTACGACAGCCGGTGGAACAACATCCTGCCCAACGTCACCAAGGGGTCCATGGTGGTCGGCAACGCGTCGCGGCTGGTCTACTGCGACGACCAGCGCGCGCTGGACACCGGGCTCGTCACCACCGCCGACGTGGTGCCTGCCGGCGCCACGGCCATCGCCTACAACCTCACCCTCACGCAGGCGACCGGTCAGGGCTTCCTCGCCGTGGAGCCGGGCGGCGCCTCCACGTACGGGGGCTCGGCGATCAACTGGACGGCCAACGTCACCTCCGTCGCCAACGCCAGCGTCGCCAAGCTGGACAGCTTGCGTCGGGTGTCGGTGTTCATCGGCGGTCAGCCGGGGTCGACCACGCACTTCATCATCGACGTGGTGGGCTACTACCGCTGACTCAGGTGGAGGAGGTGACGACCTGCTCGATCCGCTCCAGCGTCGTCGTCATCGAGTCCACCACCTTGGACCGCATGTTGCGCACCGCCCAGGGGTGGGCCTCCTCGCGGATGTCCCACGACTCCTTCACCAGGGTGCCGCCCTCCTGGGGCTCCAGTTCGTAGCGCCAGATGCGGCCACCGGCCAGCCAGCGCAGCAGGCCCAGCGCGGGCCGCGGCTGCCAGGCGATCAGCCGGTTCTCCTCGAACTCCACCACCGTGTTGACCATCGAGTAGGGCACGCCCATCTTCATCGACATCCCGAACTTGGCGCCCAGCGCCAGCCGCTGGCTGCCCTCCTTCGTGCCCTTCACGGTGCCGGAACCGTCGATCTCCTGGTGGCGGGAGGGGTCGGCGAGCAGGTCGAAGATGGCTGCGGCAGGGGCGGGGATGAACCGCTCCACGGTGGCGACGTCACGGGTGTCGGGCATGCCATCACCCAACGCCGCGGTGACACGGCACATTCCCCCGTGTCAAGATGTGGCGCGGACGGGCCGATACCCATGTGATGCAGCGACCGGCTCGACGGTTCCTCTCTCTGGGCGTGGCCGCAGCCATGACCCTCAGCAGCGTCGCCACCACGGTGGCGGTGCTTGCCGTCCCCTCGCCCACCCCGGTTGCCGCCGCGGACGCCCCGTGGACCACCCCCACCGCGCCGCCGAAGTGCAGCCAGGCCACGATCAACTCCGGCGATGTGGCCGGGTGCACCATCGTGGCCACCTCCACGCTCCCGGAGAACTATGGCTGGCCGGCACCCCCGTTCCCCGACCCTGCCCAGGGCGATCCCATCCCGTGGGTGGACGTCGCCAAAGGTGCCAGCGGCTCGATCGTCAGCCTCATCCAGACGGCATTGAACGCCAACGGCGCGACGCTGGTGGTGGACGGCCAGTTCGGTTCGCTCACCGAAGCCGCGGTGAAGGCCTTCCAGACGGCCAACTCGCTGCCCCCCACCGGCGTCGTCGACGAGGCCACGGCCGATGCGCTGGGCGTGCACAACGCCACGTCGGTGTGGCCGCCCCCCGGCTGGAACTGGCTCGGCTGGGGGTACAACGGCAGCCCGGCGCTGGCCGACTGGGAGGCCCTGTTCAGCACCAACCCGGAGGCGGTCGGCTCGGTCACCAAAGGTCAGTTCAAGACCATGTGGCAGGTGATGCCGCTGTTCATGGGCTTCCTCAAGGAGATCCAGCAGAACGGCTACGTGCTGCACGGTGGCGCCGGCGCGTACGTGTTCCGTTGCACCGCCAGCACCCGCAAGGACTGCCAGGGCCTCACCCGCTCGTCGCTGTCGCTGCACAGCTACGGGCTGGCGTCGGACTTCAACACCGTGCAGAACCCGATGAAGACCTACTACGGGATCAACGGTGCCAGCGCCTGCGCCACCCCGATGCAGACCGACATGCCGCAGTGGGTCATCCAGACCGCCGAGAAGTGGGGCCTCTACTGGGGCGGCTACGCCTGGAGCAGCGGGTGCGCCTCACCGTCGCAGTACCGGTCGTCGGTCACCCGTGACCCCATGCACTTCGAGTTCAACGGCACCCCCGCGCAGGCACAGGCGATCCTGCTGCACAACGTCGGCTCCGGCGCATGCTTCGAAGTGGCCAGCGAGACCGGCACCATCAGCGACGAGTGCCTGCCGGTCAACGGTGTGCCGGCGGCCGACACCCGCATCGTCATCGACACCGGCGCTCCCGCTGGTGCCACCGCCGCCCTCGTGAACCTCACGGCCACCCTGGCCACCTCCAACGGCTACCTCACCGCCGAGAGCTGCGGCCCGGCCAGCGGCGTGCGGGCGTGGTCCAACGGCAACCCCCGCCCGGGCGTCGCCACGGCATCCCTCGCGGTGGTGCCGCTCGACGCCGAGGGACGGTTCTGCCTCTACCAGTCCACGGCCGCGCACACGATCGTGGACGTGCAGGGCTTCTTCTTCCCCAGCAGCGTCGCGCCCGACGGGGCACTGTTCACACCGATCACCCCCATCCGCAGCGTGGACACGCGCACCCAGACCTACTGCGGCCCGGACGGCAACTGCGCGGGCCTCGGCCCCGTGCCCGGCGGCACGGAGGTGCTCAGCGTGTCCGCCTCACCGGTGGACGCCGTGGCCAGCCTGGCCAACCTCACCGTGGTGGGGCCGGCCAGTTCCGGCTACGTCACCGCCGACGCCTGCACCACGCTCACGCCGGGGCCGCAGACGCGCAGCAATGTCAACTTCGCCGCCGGCGACACCGTGGCCAACCTGGCCGTCGTACCGTCGGCCACCGACGATCTGGGAGTGCAGTTCTGCACCTACTCGCCCGCCGCGCTGCAGCAGATCGTGGACGTGCAGGGGTACTTCACCCCGCCCTCCGACGGCGGGCTGGGCTTCACCGCGGTCACCCCCGACCGGCTGGCGGACACCCGGCAGTGCTGGACGGACCCGGTGACGGAGGTGGAGCGCTGCGGCCTGCGCAATGACGGCGGCACCATCATGCGCCTGGAAGCGCCAGCGGGCGCGACCGCCGTGATGGTGAACCTCACGGCCGTGCAAGCGCAGGCCAAGGGCTACGTCACCGCCGGCCGCTGCTCGGACCTGGCACCGGGGCCGCAGACCAGTTCCAACGTCAACGCCGTGGTCGGCTCCGCCGTGGCCAACACGGCCGTGGTCGGGGTGGACCCGGACGGCACGTTCTGCCTCTACACGTCCAGCACGATGCACCTGGTGGTGGACCTGATCGGCACGTTCTCCAGCAGCGGCGACTTGCGGTTCCAGCCGGTCACGCCGGTTCGGGTGCACGACACACGCCAGCCGGCCTGAGCGCGCCGGCAGCCGACGACGGCCCCACCAGCACCCGGTGGTCGCCTGCGGGCGTGACCCATGCCCGGGTGGCCTCGTCCCAGCGGGCGAACGAACGGGCCGGCAGGTGCACCTCGGCCACGGTGGTCTCACCCGGCGCCGCGGCAACTTTGGCGAAGCCGCGCAGCGTGCGCGCCGGGCGGCCCGGCTCGTAGGCGGGCGGCTCCACATACACCTGCACCACGGTGCTGCCGGCGCGGGTACCGCTGTTGCGAACCGGCACGCGCACCACCGCACCGCTGGTGTCGCCGGCGACGGTGGCCTCGCCGAAGTCCCACGTGGTGTAACCGAGGCCGTGGCCGAAGGGGAACACCGGGTCGATGCCCGTCGCGTCGTACCAGCGGTGGCCGATCAGCAGGCCCTCCGCATACCGGGTGACGAGGTCGGAGCCCGGGTAGTGCTGGAACGCCGGCGTGTCCTCCAGCCGGGCGGGCAGGGTGACGGGCAGGCGACCGCCGGGCTCGGCGTCGCCGAACAGCATGTCGGCCAGCGCATTGCCCATCTCCTCACCGGGGAACCACACCTGCAGCACGGCAGCCACCTCGCCCAGCCACGGCATCGACACCGGTGAGCCGGCGTTGACGACCACGACGGTGCGAGGGTTCGCCTCGGCGACCCGGCGGACCAGTTCGTCCTGGCGGCCGGGCAGGGCCATGGTGGTGCGGTCCTCCCCCTCCGTCTCCCAGTCGGCGTTCGTGCCCACCACCACCACGGCCACCGCCGCGGCGCGGGCTGCGGCAATCGCCGCGTCGATCGTGTCGCCGTCGTCCACCGGTTGGGCGCCCACGATCAGCCCGCGCAACTGGGCGCGCTCCTCGACCGCCACCTCCACCTCCACCGCCACGGGCACGCCGGCAGCGAGGTCCACGGTGGCGCGGATCTCCGGGCTGCCGAGGCCGAAGAAGAAGCCACCGGTCTGCGGGCTGGTGAGGTCCACCACCACGGCACCGTCGAGGCGCAGGACGGCCGAGCCGACCACCGTCATCGACACCTGCCACGGTCCGCTGGCATGCGGCGTGAACGTGCCGGTGATGCGCGCCCCCATGGAGGCGTGCTCGATGCCCTCCGCCGGCGCATCCATCCAGGTGAAGCCGATGCGGTCCGAGGTGACGGTGGCGTACCCGCCGCGAGCGTCCGTGTACTCCACCGAGAAGTCGCCGCGCATGGCGGGCAAGCGCTTGTCGATCCGGCAGCCGGGCTCGTGCACCACGGCGACGCCCCGCTCCTGCAGCGCGGCCAGCGGCATGACGGCCCGGTTGGGCCGCACCCGTGCGCTGCCGCCGCCCTGCACCTGACCGCGGTCGCTGTTGGGGCCGAGCAGCGCCAGCGAGGTACCGGCAGCCAGCGGCAGCACGCCGTCGTTCTTCAGCAGCACGCTGCCGGCGATGGCGGCGCGGCGGATGGTGGCCCGGGTCTGCGGCGAGTCGTCGGTGGTCTCGGCACCGTCGCCATCACCGACGCCGGCCCAGTTCATCAGCGCGAGCAGGCGGAGGACGCTCTCGTCCACGCGGGCCTCGGTGGTGGCACCGTCGCGCACCGCCTGCAAGAGCGCCGCGCCGCGAGCGCGGGGCGGCCCCGGCATCTCCAGGTCCAGCGAGGCTTCCAGGCTCTCGGCCGCCGTGTGGGTGCCGAACCAGTCGCTGATGACGACACCGGCGAAACCCCACTCGTCGCGCAGCACGGTTCGCAGCAGCTCGGGGTGCTCGCTGGCGTACACCCGGTTGATCCGGTTGTACGAGCTCATCAGCGACCGCACGTTTGCACCACCCTCGCTCACCGGGGCGACGGCACGCTCGAACGGGACCAGGTACGCCTCGCGAAGGGTCACGGGGTCCACGTCGCTGGAGATGGTGTGGCGCTCGTACTCGGTGTCGTTGGCGACGAAGTGCTTGATGCAGCAGGCCACCCGCTGCGACTGCACCCCGCGCACGTAGGCGGCGGCGATCGTGGCGGTGAGCTCCGGGTCCTCGCTCATGCACTCGAAGTTGCGGCCGCCGATGGGCGTGCGGTGCAGGTTCACCGTGGGCGCCAGTAGCACATGCGCGCTCTTGCTGCGCGCCTCGCGGCCGAGCGCAGCGCCCACTTCCTCCACCAATGCCGGGTCGAAGGTGGCCCCCAGCGCCGTGCCGCAGGGGAACGAGGCCGATGCCGGGCCGCTCCAGCTGGTGCCGCGCACGCCCGCCGGCCCGTCGCTGCAGCGCATGGCCGGCACACCCGGCAGCGCCACCGTGTGCCAGTTGTCGAACCCGGCCAGCAGGCTGACCTTCTGCTCGAGGGTCAGCGCGGCAAGGACGGCGTCGATGTCGATCATGCCCGGCAGCATGCCACGCCGCCGCCGGCCATCAGGCCAGGCCCGGCCCAGCCTGGCCGGGCTGCGTTTGTGTCAAGACTGCCGACGCGTCTTACCTGGTCACAGCTCGACAGCGTGTACGTAAAGGCGGTTCACAGGTCAGGCGGGGGTGGGACGGAGCGGTCACTGACCCAGTTGCCGTGGAAGCCGAACGGCACCCGCTGTGGCAGCACCACGCGGGCGACCTCCCCGCGGCCGAAGTCCTGGGCGTCGAGCACCACCAGTTCGGCGGTGCCGCCCGGCACGTCGTGCACGAACGCGACCAGCCAGCCGTCGTCCTCCGCCGACGCGTCGGGCCGGGCGACGAACACCGGCTCGCCGGCGCTGCGGCCGGGGCCGTGGTCGAACACCTGGCGGGCGCCGGTGGTGAGGTCGTACTTCAGCGTGGCCCACGGCCGGTCGGGCGTGGGCGACGTGCCGTAGCCGAAGCGGTAGGGCTGCCCCGTCAGCGAGCCACGGTGGCGGGGGAACTCCACGGGTTGGTCGTCGATGACGGCGACGGAACAGGTGCGCCGGGTGGGGCTCAGCGTCCACCGCTCCAGCCGCGGCAGGCAGTCGCCGAACGGCCCCAACAGGTCCTGGTCGAACATCCGGTCGTACACGCACAGGTCGATGACCACGTTGCCGTCGGCGTCGTCGAACGCGTTCATCGGGTGGAACACGTACGACAGCGGCACGTCGATCCACACGATGTCGGCGGCCTCGCCGTCGCGGGGCAGCAGACCCAACCGGGCGCCGTAGTCCGGGTTCCAGCGGAACGGGAAGCGGCCGGCGAACGCCAGGTCGACGTCCACCGTGACGGTCATGTCGTAGACCACCGCGTACCGGCCGGTGAGCGACATGTCGTGCACCATCACCATCCCTGGCACCGGCACGTCCACCACCTTGCGCACCCGGCCGTCGGGTGCCACCACCACGTACTGCACATGGTCCATCAGGTGCGGCCAGGCGTAGCAGACGGCGTGCATCTCACCGGTCAGCGGGTCCACCTTGGGGTGGGCGGTGAACCCGTTGGGCAGGGTGCCGAAGAAGTCGTTGCGGGCCACGGTCTCGAGGTCGTAGCTGAGTTCCACCGGGCAGCCGCCGGCCTCCACCATGGCCCACGTGGTGCCGGCGAACCCGCCGACGTTGGTGTTGGGGCCACCGCCGGAGGCATTCCAGTTGGGGCCGGGGATGTCCGGCACACCCCGCGACGCCGACACCGCCGTGGAGCCGACGTAGCGGTTGCGGTACCACTCCGCTCGCCCGTCGCGCAGGCGCACCCCGTGGACCATGCCGTCGCCCATGAACCAGTGATGGGTGGCCAGTTCGGCGCCCTCCAGTGGGTTGGGCCCGTTGCGCAGGTACCGGCCGCACAGGTCGGCGGGCAGTTCGCCGATCACCTGCAGGTCCGTGGCGGTGACTTCCTCGCGCACCGGCGCGAAGTTGTCGACGAGGTAGCGGTTGGCGGTGTCGGTCATGGCGAGCCCCCTTGGTGACCGTGTCTCGAATAACAACGTTATCACCCTCGGATCTGCTGTCAAGCGGGGGTCAGGCGGAACCCGATCTCGGCGCCGCCACCGGGCGCGTTGCGGGCGAACACCTCACCGTCGTGGGCGTCCACGACGCTCTTCACGATCGACAGACCGAGGCCGGAGCCCGGCTTGCTGCGCATCTCCACCGACCGGTAGAAGCGGTCGAACAGGTGCGGAATGTCGTCGGCGCGCAGGCCCGGACCGTGGTCGCGCACCACCAGTTCGCCGGCGCGCACGGTGACCTCCACCGCGCCGCCGTCGGAGAACTTGCAGGCGTTGTCCACCAGGTTCTGCGTGGCCCGCTCCAGCGCGTTCGGCCGCCCCTCCACCAGCGTGTCGTCGGCGGCCACCGTGACCTCCCGCCCGAACCGGCGGCGCGCCCGGGCGGCGGCCCGCTCGGCCACGTCCGCCAGTCGCACCGGCTGCACCGGCTCGTCGTCGCGGCGATCGCCCAGCACGGCCAGTTCCACCAATTCGTTGACCAGGTCGGTGAGCTCGCGGCTCTCGCTGTCCAGGTCCGCCAGCAGCTGATCGCGGGCGGCGCTGTCCAGCTTGTCGTGGCCCCGGCGCAGCACGGACACGTTGGTGCGCAGGCTGGTGAGCGGGGTGCGCAGCTCGTGGCCGGCATCCTGCACCAACTGCTGCTGCTCCTGGCGGCTGCGCTGCAGGGCGTCGAGCATCCCGCTGAACGCCCGGCCCAACTGGCCGGTCTCGTCGCGGCCCTCCACGGGAACGTCCACGTCCAGCCGGCCGGTCGAGGCAACGGTGCCGGCCACATCGGTCAAGCGTTCCAGGCGGCGGGTGACCTGCCAGGCGAGCAACCAGCCCAGCAACAGTGCGGTCGCCGTGACGACGCCCACGCTGACCAGCGTGCTGTGCAACACCTTGCTGGTGGCCGACTCGCTCTCCTTCAGCGAGCGGGCCAGGATGACGGCTCCGTTGCGGTAGGGCACGGTGAGCACCCGGTAGGTCTCGCCGTCCAGGTCCAGTTCGTGGTGCGCGGACACGGCGGTGCCGCCGGCCACGGCGAGGTCGCTGTCGGCGATCGGGAGGGTGGTGTAGTTGGACACGCCGAGCACGTTGCCCTGGGCATCGATGGCCTGCCACAGGATCTGCTCGAACGACGGTGGGCGCCCGGTGCCACCGGGGCGGCCATCGCCGTCGGCGTCGAAATCGAACCCGTTGTCGCCGCCCGGCAGGTCGGTGAAACGGCGGGCGGCGTCCTGCAGCGAGCGATCGATGGTCTCCTCCCATTCGTGCGCGGTGGAACGGTAGGACGCGACCCCGATGGCGGTGGTGGCCGCGGCAGCGAGCGCGGCCAGCAGGATGGCGATCTTGAGGCGCAGGCTCACGAGGGCCGCACCGTGTATCCCACCCCGCGCACGGTGTGGATGAGCTTGCTGTCGCCCGGCCCTTCCAGCTTGCGGCGCAGATACGAGATGTAGACGGCCAGGTTCTTGGAGTCCGGCCCGAAGTCGTACCCCCAGATGCGGTCGTAGATGGTGGAGTGCTCCAGCACGATGCCCTGGTTGCGCACCAGCAGTTCGAGCAGGTCGAACTCGGTCTTGCTGAGCTCGACCTCGCGGCTGCCACGCCACACGCGGCGGGCCGTGGAATCGATGCGCAGGTCGGCCACCTGCAGCGGCCCGTCGCCGGCCGCCGCGTCGTCGGGCCGGGCCCGCCGCAGCAGGGCGCGCAGGCGGGCGAGCAGTTCGTCGAGATCGAACGGCTTGGGGAGGTAGTCGTCGGCGCCGGCGTCCAGCCCCGCCACCCGGTCGGGGGTCTCGGTGCGGGCGGTGAGCATGAGGACGGGGAGGCGATTGCGCTCGGCGCGCAGCACCCGGCACACGGTGAGCCCGTCCACGTTCGGCATCATCACGTCGAGGATCGCCGCGTCGGGCTGCTCGTTCTCCACGGCGGCCAGTGCCTGTGCGCCGTCGTTGACCTGCACGACGTCGTAGCCCTCCAGCGAGAGCGCCCGGGTGAGCGCCTCGCGAATTGCCCGATCGTCGTCGGCGAGAAGGATCCGTCCGCTCATGTCGCTGCTACCTGGTGGGTTGGGGTGGGTGGTGGGAGAGGGAAGTGGGCGCCCGATCGGCCGGGGCCGATGTGGGGAGGAGCAAGGTGTGCCCCGGCCGATCGTAGGCGCCCAGGGGGAGGAACAGGATTCCGGGGTCAGGCGGTGGCGCTGTCGGCCGGGCCGCCGTCGATCACGCCGGTGTCGCCGGTGCTGGTGCTGGTGCCGTCGGCATCGCCGGGGCGCTGGCCGGGGCCACCGGGGCCGCGGCCACCCTCGCCGCCCATCGGGCCGGCGGCCTGGGTGTTGTTGACGAAGTCGGTGATGCGGGTGGTGGCGTCGGCGAGGATCTGGTCGGCCTCGGCCTGGGTGTGGTCACCGGCGGCGACCTCCTCGTCGAGGTGGGTCTTCAGCGCGGCCACCAGGGCGTCGATCACGTTGTCGGCCGAGGAGCCGTTGGCTGCCGCGAGGTCGGCGATGGTCTGGCCGCCCTCGATGGCGGTACGCACCTCGTCCGCCGTCAGGCCGAGCGTGCTGGCCACGACGTCCAGGTTGGCGCCACCGCGACCCATGCCAGGGCCACCCCGACCATCTGCCGGGCCACCGTGGCCCATCGGGCCCGCTGCCTGGAGCGCAGCGGTGACGGCATCGAGCTGGGCGGGGGTGAGGGTGCCGTCGTCCACCAGCGGTTGGAGGACCTCGGCGAGGCGCTGGCCGGGGTCCGGCCGGGCAGCGTCGGTGCCGGTGCCGGTGTCGGTGCCGTCGGTCGAATCGGTGCCGGTGTCGTCGGCGCCGGCCACTGCGACCACGGAGGAGGCGGCGTTGGCCGACCCCGAGAGTTCCAGGATCAGACCGGCGCCGGTGCCGGCCAACAGCCCGGCGGCGAGACCGGCGGCGGTGAGCTTCTTGTTCATCGGGAGGGGGTTCCTTTCGTCGCTACCGGATCGCTCCGGTGATGGGGAACACGATGCGCGACGGAGGTAAGGCCCCAGCCCGTGGTGGGTGAGAAGCGGGTGAGAAGGGGTGTGGGGTTGCCGGCCCGGTGCGGCCGCGTCAGCCGGCGTACGCGTCGAACTCGTCGATCAGCTTGAGGAGGGCTTGCTCCACCACCTCGCTGAGCGCCGGATGGATCCACACCTGGCCCTTGGCCATCTCGTCCGCGGTGTGGCCAAGGTGGATGCCCTGCACCAGCAGTTGCACGAGGATCGACGCCTCGTGGCCGATGAGGTGGGCACCGATCACCTGGCGGGTCAGCGGGTCACCGATCAGCTTGCAGAACGACGTGGTGTCCTCCATCGCCCAGCCGTAGGCGGCGTCGCCGTAGGGGTGGATGATCGAGCAGTACGCCCGCCCCGTCGCCTGGGCCTGGTGCTCGGTGAGGCCCACGGAGCCCACCTGGGGGCTGGAGAACACGGCGTGCGGAGCCGGGCGATCGTCGTAGCGGCGCAGGTCGTGGGGGTGGGTGAGGTTGTGGCGCACCACCTTCGCCTCGCCGTTGGCCATGTGCTTCAACTGGTGGCGCCCGTTGATGTCGCCCAAGGCCCACACGCCCTCGGCCGAGGTGCGCCCGTACTCATCCACCACCACGTTGCCGCGGTCGTCCACGGCGATGCCGCCGTCCTCCACCCGCAGGTGGTCGCTGTTGGGGATTCGCCCGGCGGCCACCAGCAGCACGTCCCCCTCGATCGTGCGCGCTTCGCCGTCCACCTCCACCTGCAGGCCCACCCCACGGGTGGTCATGTAGGCGCGTTCCACCTTGGCGCCGAGCGCCAGGTCGAACCGGCGGCGGGCGAGCTCGGTGAACCGCTGGGAGATGTCGTGGTCCTCCGCCTGCAGCAGGCGGTGGCTGCGGTTGACGATGGTGACCCGCGACCCGAGCGCCTGGAACACATGGCCCAGTTCGGTGGCGATGAAGCCGCCGCCGAGGATGACGAGATGGCTGGGCTGCTTGGCGATGCGCAGGATGCTGTCGCTGGTGTGGAACGGCACGTCGTCGATGCCAGGGATCTCGGGCACGAACGCCCGGGCGCCGGCGGCGATGACCACCTGCCGGCCACGGATGCGCGACCCGAGCACCTCGAGCGTGCGCTCGCCGACGAAGTGGGCGGTGCCTTCGTACACGTCGACGTTCGGCAGGGAGTGGCGGTACTGGCGGCCGCCCTCGGCGATCGGGTCGATGCGGCCGAACACCCGCTGCACGATGGTGGGCCAGTCCGCCGAGTGGAACTCGGTGTGCACGCCGTAGCGCTCGCCGTGCTTGGCGGTCTCGGCCACGTCGGCCGGGTACACCAGCATCTTGGTGGGGATGCACCCGCGGTTCAGGCAGGTGCCACCGAACAGCCCTCGCTCCACCATGGCGATGCGCCAGCCGTCCATCTCCGGGCCGATGATCGAGTTGCCGGAGCCGGCCCCGATGATGACCAGGTCGTAGTCGTGGGTGGTGCCGGGCACCTTGTGCGGGCCGCGGATCGGCTCGTCGTCCTGCTGGGTCACCGGACCAGTCTGCCGTGTGGCACAGGGCGGGGCACCCTCCACCTCACAGCCAGCGGCACACCCGGCGGTTCAGCCGGCGGTCAGCGGGGCGGGCGCGGTTTGCGGTAGCCGCGGCGGTCCGTGGCCTTCTCGCGGGCCTCTGCTCGTCCTCCAGCGCGGCTTCCTCGGCCACGAGGCGCTTCATGCTGTCCAGCCGCCGAGGGTCCAGCGTGCCGGCGGCCACCGCAGCGCTGACGGCGCAGCCCGGCTCCTGTTCGTGCTTGCAGTCACGGAAGCGGCAGTGGTCCATCAGGTCGAAGACGTCGGCGAAGGCCCGCTCGATGCCATGGCCGCTGCTCCACAGGCTGACGGCCCGCACGCCCGGCGTGTCGATCAGCCAGCCGCCGCCGGCCAGCCGCACCAGTTCGGCGGCGATGGTGGTGTGGCGGCCCTTGCCGTCGCCCTCGCGCACGTCGGCGGTGGCCTGCCGGGCGTGGCCGACCAGCGCGCTCACCAGTGTGCTCTTGCCCACCCCGCTGGCGCCGAGGAGCGCGATGGTGGCGTTGCCGGCGGCGAACTCGCTGAGCCTGGCGACGCCTTCGCCGGTGATCCCGCTGGCGGTCAGCACGTCCACACCGGGCGCCACGTCACCCAGTGCGGCGACGGCGCCCGTGGCGTCCTCCACCAGGTCCGTCTTGGTGAGCACCACCACCGGCCGGGCCCCACTGTCCCACGCCAGCACCAGCTCGCGCTCCAGGCGCCGCTGATTCGGCGGGCTGGTGAGCGCGTGCACCAGCATCACCACGTCGATGTTGGCGGCCAGCGTGTGGGCGACGGCGCGCTGGCCCTCGAACGAGGCCCGGCGGACGAACGCGCTGTGGCGATCCAACACGGTGTCCACCCGCTCGCCGTCGGCGCTGACGACCACGAAGTCGCCGACGGCGACGTCCGCCCCGATGTTGCGGACCCGCATCGGCGCCGCGTCCAGCGACGTGAGGATGGTGCTCCATCCCCGGTCCAGCCGGGACACCCGCCCCGCCGGTTGCGGTGTCCCGAGCGCGCTCCAGTGCTCCAGCGGCTCGGCGGACCACCCGAGGCGGGGGTCCGGCGGTCGGATGTCACGCGGCACGTCGATGCGCCGAACGGTAGCGGGATCGGCTCTGCGCGAACACGGGAATGGTGACGTCGGCCGTCGCGGCCACGCTGCTCGTTGTGTCGCCGTTCTGACACTCCTGCGGGCGCTGGCGTGTCACCGTGATCCTCGTGAACAGTGCTGCGATCCGTGCGCACATCGAGGAGCTGGAGTCCGTCCGCCGCAATCTCGATCGCCTCGACTCATTCGTGACATCCCTCAAGAACAAGGCCGCATCGAAGGCCGCGCGATTCGACGCCGTGCAGCTGTGCGGAGCGTGGACCGGCGCCGCCGCGCGCGAGTTCGAGGACGAGCTCCGACGAACCCGGCAGCAGGTGGACAGGGCGAGCGACGGCGCGGCAGCAGCGAGCGCGGTGATCAGGGCGGAGAAGGTCCGGATTCTCGCGAAGCTCGCCGTGGCGAACGCCCAGTTGGCGGTTGCAGTCGCTCTCGATGCCGCCGAGCACGCCGCGGCGCAGAAGGGAACGCCATGAGAAGGATCGACGGCAGCGGCGGCGGGCCATCCGCCGCCATCATGATGGACATTGCCGACATCGGTGGCAAGATCCGGGCGCTGGATGGCATCGCCGCAGACCTCGATGCGGCGCTCGGCCCCGCGCCAGGTGGCGAGACCGCCGCCGCGGCCCGAGCGGTCAAGACTGCGGTCGCAGACATCGAACGGGATCTGTCCCGCGCCGCCGCCAATCTCAGGGCGATGAACGCCATGCTCCGCACGCGAGTCGCCTACATGCGCAAGTTCGACGCGCCGTACCCGTCCACGTTCGCCACTGCGGCCGACGCGAAGCGGGTTGGCGACCGCCTCGCCGCGACCCTGCTCGGCGATGGGCGGATCAGCCCCGAGGACCTCGAGGAGCTGGGCCACTACGCGAACGAGGCCGAGGTCCTCGCCGCCTTCTTCCGCAACGCCATCCAGAAGGGAGTTCCGATCCGGTTCATCCCGTCGCAGGGTGCGACGGACATGCTGCACCTCCTCAACACGGCGACGGCGGGTGGCTTCCTGTCGACAGGGAGGGAGCGCGGGCGCTTGGTGGACCTTCTCGACCCGCAGAGCGCTGCCTACGGACTGTCGGAGTTCCTGCGTGGCGAGTACGACGGGACGGGCCGAATCCGCCCGGAGCTCGCGGCTGCGATGTTCGAGACCGCCATCCGCAACAACTCCTCCGATGCATTGCGGGAGGTTCTCGAGCACCTCGACGTCCGCAACCTCATCGTCCACGACCCGGCCACCGAGCGGTTCCTCTTCGACGAAGGCGGGCTGCGCTTCTGGGATGAAACGGTCGTCGAGGATCTCCTCCGTGGATGGTCACTCCCCACCTCGGCACAGAAGCTCGCGGTGCTCGTGCACGGCGTCAACGGGCCGGGCGACCGAACCGACCAGCTGCTGAACGGGTCGAAGGCGTTCCAGGGCTGCCCGGCCGAGATCCGTGACCTCCTGGCGACGCTCGCTCAGCCGTACTTCAACGACGCCGGCAGTGGTGGCGTCGCGCAGGTGCTGGCGGACCTGCACGACGGCACGGGCCCCTCACACGGCGTGACCGCCAGGGACATCGGGATGTTCCTCAACAACCTGCAGCGCCACGACGACGGGTCGGCATCGGCCAAGCAGGCGGTCGACCAGCTCCTCGGATCGGCCATCGGCCGCCAGGACACCACGACACCGGCGGGCCGCCAAGCGGTCGCTGCCCTCGCCGGGCTCTGGCAGTCAGCACTCGCTCTCGACGGTGCTGAGCTGGCACGCCAGGGACCGGAGGGGACGCGAGCCGCGCAGCGCCGTGCCCAGAGTGCGCTGCGGATGATGAAGACGGGCTTGTCGAAGATCGGCCACGAGGTTCCAGTCCTGAACGTGGTCGTGTCGATCGTGGAGAAGCTCGGCAAGATGGAGGAGAAGCGGCTCGCTGAAGTCGCTGACCTCAACGAGGATGCCGCCCGCGTCCGGTCCAACCAGTTGCAGCGCCAGTTCATCAACTCCGTCCTCAGCGATCTCGGGGTGCGGAAAGGCACGGCCGAGTACGAGCGCCTGCTGGGGATCTTCAACGACGCCAGCGGAGTGGATGACCAGATCAACGTCCGGTGAGGTCCGCCGGCGAGGCGCCCTGACGCGCCGCCGGTGACGCTCCACCGTCCCGTCGACACTCGCCGCAGGACGCAGAAAGGGACGGATGTCACGCGGCGCGGCCGCAGGGCACCGGCTACCGTCGCTACCGGTCTGCGCCCCCGAGCGGGCCACGTTGGGAGGTCCGGGCATGCTCGCCCGTCTGGCACGGTTCAGCTTTCGCCGCAAGTACCTGATGATCTTCGCGATCTGGGTGCCGCTGGTCGTCGTGCTCTCGGCGGTCAGCGGGGCCGTCGGCACCGACTACCACACCGAGTTCAACCAGCCGGACAGCGAGTCGAAGAAGGTCGGCGACGCGTTCAAGGCCATCGGCAACGGCGACGACGGGTTCCCCGCCCAGATCGTGTTCACCGCCGCGCAGGGCAACCAGGACCCCGAAGTGATGGCGGCGATGGCTGCCCTGTTCGAGCAGGTGGACGCCATCCGCCTGGACTCGAAGAACAACGTCCTCACCGCCGACGAGGTGGCGGCGCTGCCGGCCGACGAGCAGGCCGCGCTGACCGATCCGGTGAAGGTGGTCAGCCCGTACAGCGAGGAGGGCGCCCAGCAGACCCGCCCGGCCAACGCCCCCACCAACACGACGGGGCAGGACGTCTCGTTCGCCCAGCTCACCGTGACCCGGGTGGACCAGGCCACCACCCAGCACCTCGCCGACGCGATCGAGGAGTTGGGGCAGGACGTCCAGGTGCCCGGCCTGCAGGTGGAGTACGGCGGCCAGGTCTTCCAGAAGTTCGAGTTCCCGGCCAGCGAGATCCTCGGCATCCTCGCCGCGGTCGTCATCCTGATGATCGCCTTCGGTTCGGTGATCGCCATGGGCCTCCCCATCGGCACCGCCACGGTCGGGCTGGGTGTCGCCACGGCGATCGTCGGCCTCGCGTCGCGTGGGCTCTCGATCCCCGAGTTCGGGCCGCAGATGGCGGCGATGATCGGCCTCGGCGTGGGCATCGACTACGCCCTGTTCATCGTCAGCCGCTACCGCGAGCACCTGCTGATGGGCGAGGACCCGGAGACCGCCACCGTCGCCGCGCTGGACACCAGCGGCCGGGCGGTCATCTTCGCCGGCATCACCGTGATGATCTCCCTGCTCGGCCTCTTCATCATGGGCCTGCCGTTCGTGCAGGGCCTGGCCGTCGCCGGCGCCACTGCCGTGCTGGTGATGATGATCGCCTCGATCACCCTGCTGCCCGCCCTGCTCGGCGTGGTCGGCACCCGCATCAACACCACCACCCGCGGCGCGGCTGCGGTGGTCGGCATCTGGGTGCTGTGCGGTCTGGCCGGGGTGATCGTCGACCAACTCGGCATCTTCATGCTCGCCGGCACTGCCGCCGTCCTGCTGGTGATGCAGTACGAGCACAACTTCGTCGGTCGGGTCTTCAGCCGGCTCTTCTCCCGCTTCTTCCGGGAGCGGCTCGGGGCCCCCAACTGGCCCGGCGCCGCGGCGCTGCGCACCCCGCTGCCGGAGCGCGCGGAGAAGCCGCGGGAGCACCGCTTCTGGTTCCGCTGGAGCCGCTTCATCCAGCACCGGCCCTGGCCGGCGTTCGTCGCCGGCGCCGGGGTGCTGGTGGCGCTGGCCATCCCCCTGTTCGGCATCCGCCTCGGGTTCAGCGACGAGGGCAACCAGCCGAAGGAAACCACCGTCCGCAAGGCCTACGACCTCATCGCCGACAGCTTTGGCCCCGGCACAAACGGCCCGCTCTACCTCGTGAGCACGGACCCGTCCGCCACCGCCGAGTCCGTGGCCGCAGTGGACGCAGACCTCGCCCAGTTGCAGGGCACCTCCATCGCGATCGCCACCCCAGGCCGCGAGGTGGGCCCCGGCACGTGGAGCTGGGTCGTCTACCCCACCACGGCGCCGCAGGATGCGGCCACGTCCGACCTGGTGCACCACCTGCGCGACACCGTGCTGCCCGCCAGCGGGATCGACGTGTGGGTCGGCGGCTGGACTGCGGGCGGCATCGACTTCTCCAGCTACATCGCCGGCCGCTTGCCCCTGCTGATCGGGGCCGTGCTGGTCCTCAGCTTCCTCCTGCTGATGATGGTGTTCCGCAGCGTGCTCGTGCCGGTGAAGGCGGTGGTGATGAACCTGCTGTCCGTCGGCGCGGCGTACGGCTTCATCGTCGCCGTCTTCCAGTGGGGTTGGGGCGCCTCGCTGATCGGGGTGGACCATCCGGGGCCGGTGGAGGCGTGGGCACCGATGATGCTCTTCGCCATCGTCTTCGGTCTGTCGATGGACTACGAGGTCTTCCTCCTCAGCCGGATGAAGGAGGAGTTCGACCGCACCGGCGACAACGCCACCGCCGTGGCCGACGGCCTGGCCAGCACCGCCCGGGTCATCACCGCCGCAGCCATCATCATGGTGTGCGTGTTCAGCGCGTTCGCGCTCGGCGACGACCGCTCGCTGAAGCTGTTCGGGCTGGGCATGGCAGTCGCCGTGTTCGTGGACGCCACCGTGGTCCGGATGGTCCTCGTGCCGGCCACGATGGAACTGCTGGGCGCCCGCAACTGGTGGATCCCCAAGTGGCTGGACCGCATCCTCCCGCACATCAACGTCGAGGCCAGCCACGACGAGCACCACCCCGGCGAGGCCTGACGTTCACTCCTCCGGGCGGAGGCGCCGGCCGGCAGCGATCAGGCCGAACGGGCCCAGTGCCACCAGCGCCATGCTGGCGTACATCGCCCCCAGCCACAGGCGGTGGACCAGCACTGCTCGGTCGAGGTCGTCCTGCATCGCCGGCAGAGCCGCCTGCTCGGCCGCCCGCAGCCGATCCAGGAAGCCGGGCCCGTCCAACGCCGCCAGGCCCTCCGGGTCCACGACCCTCGTGCCGGTGCCGTTGAGCACACCGACCACGCCGAGGTCCCACTCCTCCACCAGGTCCAGGACCTCACCGTGGCGCGGCGAGCTGAGCCGGCGCCACCCTTCCACCTCGCCCATGACCGCCCGAACCGGGCCTCCCACACCCAAGCCATCTCCCTCGGGGTAGGTGCGACTGGTCAGCGTGAGTTGGTCGCCGCTGACCTGCCCGCCGTCCAGCACCCGCTCGTAGGCGGGCAAGCCGTACTGCTCGAACCACGTCGACCAGTGGTCGTTGTACTCGACCCAGTCCTCATGTCGGCCGCGACTCTCCTCAGCCGTGTCGACGCGTCCGCGGGCGAACCAGGCGAAGGCCAACAGCGCGGCCATGGCCACGAGCAGCCAGTTGCGGACCGTCGGCCACAGGTCGCGCCGGCCGACGCTCGCAGGTGCCGTCGGCAGCACCTCGCTGCATGATGGTGAACCCGGCGTTGCGGCCCACAGCCGACGAGCTGACGCGCCAGTTGATGGACCCCGATGTTCTGCTCACGGCAGTGCCGACCCCTCGGGCCCGCAGGTCAACCCGCCGCCACCGCCGCCACCGCCCGGGCCCCTCGCCGCTCCGCCGTCCCTGACTCCTCCCCCTGCCCCCCTCCCTCCGGGGCCGCCTGCACCTGTCGGAACCTCGTCGCCGACTCCGGCACCTCCACCGCTGCCGCCGGCCACGGCCGACCCGAGCGCCTACCCGCGCGTCGCACCATCGCAGGCGCCGGCGAACGCAGCCAACCAGACGGTCGCGATCGCGTTCGACAGGCCAGGAGCCAGGGATCCCGCCGCGGTCACGCCGCGACGCCGCTTCCCGTGGGTCATCATCCTCTCTGCCCTTGCGTCAGGTGCGCTGGCCTTCGCACTGGTCACCTGGCTGAGAGGCTGACGTCGGACGCTTCAGGCGTCGCCGCACCTGTCGGCGATCCAGCCCAGGAGCGATGTCGAATCGGGCACGACGAAGCCGCCGCGCATCAGCCGGAGCAGCCCGGCGGCTTCGAAGTCACGCATCATGCGGTTGGCGGTCGGTCGTCGAGTGCCGGCGAGCTGGGCCAGCGTCTCCTGCCGGAGGCTGATCGGGCGACCGGAGCCCACCGGGTCGAAGACCTCGGCGCAATGGAGCATCCAGCGAGCCAGGCGCACATCCACCCGCGGACCGCAGCTGGCGAGTTGCTCGCGCACCCGCACCTGCTGGAGCGACGCGAGCAGCGTTGCGAAGTGGCGACGCACCTCGGGCCGGCGGCTGATCGCATCGCTCAGCTCGTCGCGGAACGCGACCAGAAGACGGCTTCGAGTCAGCGTCCTCACGGTCGAGCAGCGTCGCGCCGGGCCACCAAGCCCGTCCTCACCGACAAGGCACCCTGGTCCGAGGATGCCGATCGGCACCGGCAGGTCCCCGCCGCAGGGATACGCCTCGACGACGAGTTGGCCGGACGCAACCACTGACACGGTTCCGGCATCATCCCCCTCGAGGTGGACGAAGTCGCCAGGACGCAGATCGCGAGTGAGGAGCCGATCGCCCAGTTCGTCGCACAGCGACATCGCCACCTCGAAGTGGTGCAACTCGACACCTCCGCCGATCTGGGCATCCTGCCCTGCATCACCAGCACTCGCTCTGGAGCGCGAGCACAGTTGCGCAGTATGTCAGGATCCTGACAGACGCCGGTGCGAGCCCGGATGACACTGGCGGTGTCGCTCACTTCGAGCCCACCATCCACGAGGAGAACCCACCATGTCCGGTCAAATCGGCGCCGAACTCGGCCAGATGCAGAACCTGAAGAAGACCTTCGACCAGAGCACGGCGAAGACCAACGAGTTGAAGTCGGCCATCACCAACACGCTGCACAACACGTGGTGGAAAGGCCCTGCGGCCGACCGCTTCCAGCAGGCGTGGAACAACGAGTTCGCTCCCGCCCTGCAGAAGCTGGCCGATGCGCTGAACGAGGCGGCCGCCGAGGTGCAACGCCGCCACGACGCGCTGCAGGCAGCCGGCAGCTGACCGTCGCGTCGCCGGTGCTGGGCCCGCTCCGGCACCGGCGACTCCGCACCCATGTCAACCGCCAACAAGCACGCCCACACCATCGCCTGGCTGGAGTCGGTCTCGCGCTGGCTGGCCGACCGGGCGGCAGTCCTGAGCGGCCAGTGCAAGGAACTCGAGCAGCAGACGACTGCGATGGACTTCACCGCACCGGTCGCCGCGCGCGTCCGACACACGGCGAAGCTCACCGCGTCGGCGATGGCCAGCAACGCTCGCTTCCTCCATGACCTCTCGCGGTACACGCGCAAGGAGGCCAACCGGCTGCGCGACGTCGATACCCGCGCTGCTGCGCTCCATCACCAGATCACCAACCAGCTGGCGATCTCTGCCTCCGTGGAGCTCGGCTCCGAACTGGAGCAGTTCCGCCAGAACGAGGTTGCCTGGGAGCACGCGTACTTCCCTGCCGACCAAGTGGCCGCCGAGCTGCAGCCGGCGGGCGAGACCGAGGGCGACGACCATGACGACGTGCCTGCCGTCACGGCCCAGCGCGTCCAGTTCAACGTGGCATCCGTCAGGGCAACCGCCAGCACACTGATGCGCATCTCCAAGGGCCTTCAGGATCACCAAGCAGGGCTCCAACGGCAACTGCACACGATCCCGTCCGACATGTCGCACCACCTGCATGGATCGTTGGACCGAACCCGGCACCAATTGCCGCCGAAGTTCGAGCGCCAAGCGGCCCGCCTGGTCCGCCAGTCGACGCTGCTCTCGTCGCGGATGTCGATCGAGGACCTCTTCCCCACCGGCACGATCAGTGGCCCGGTGCCGATCCCAGGTTGGCGGTTCGAGCCGCTGCCCGCAGCGCCCGTCCTGAGGGTCGCCGCCGGTCAGACGCTCGACGACCTCATCCGTGCATTCCGCAACGCCGTCGAGATGCTGGTCGTCGAGCCAGTGTTCACATGGGTTCCGGTGGAGCGGATGATGCTGCTCGGCTCGGAGGAGACCTTCCGTGCCGCGGTCACCGAGTTCGTGGCAGCCGTGGACTCCATCGTCTGGCTGCGATCCGATGATGGCGGGGCCACCCATGGCGACCCGCATCTCGATGCTGCCGAGGAAGGCCGAGGCGACGACGGCTCGCAGGGGGAGACCGTGGGTGACGATGAGGGCACCTCGGGCCACGACGGCACCGTCTCGGACGATGATCCGGGGGCGGGCGAGGGCAGTGGCCACCTTCCATCCGGCGGTGGGGGCGGCGGCGTCCTGCCCGTCGTCATCGGAGGTGGAGGCGTCATCGCAGGGAGCGGTGGAGGCGGCACGGTTCCCGACGAGGGGGCCATCGACGCGGAGTCGGAGGACGACGGCGGGACAGCGACCGACGAGACCACGGCGTGCGATCCGAAGCCGACCGCATATGAGCTCATGGAACACCGGCGGGAACACGAGCACCGGCGCATCGCTCGCGCCGTCGAGGCCGCCAAGGGCGCGGAGCTGACGGCCCGGCACGAACGTCACCCGAACCGCAGTGGCTTCGGCCCAGGGGTCGCCGCCCTTGGCACCGCCACGGTGACCGGTGCAGGTGGCGCGCTCGTCAGCCGTCGTCGGCGGCGGGACGACGACTTCGCCGACTTCGAGGAAACCCCCGACGACCTCGACTCCGATTACTACTACCAGGGACCCGACGATGACTGAACCCGCTGACCACCCGGCGACCTCTCCCGGCGACGCGACCTTGACGATGCAGTACACCGTGGAGGAACTGGCCGTCGTCGCCTCCTACTTCGACCTGGAGGCCTTGCCGGGGGTGCGTGAGGTGCCCCTCACAGCGGCAGCGCGGAGCCAGGCGGCGCGCACCCTGTTGGCCCGACACATCCTCCACGCCGACGGCGCGCAGGTGGCGATCCTTCCCCCCCACGCGCGGCTCCTCGCCGCCACGGTGCAGAACAACGGCTCGGCGCAGGTGGACATGGAGACCGCGAGTGGGTGGTGGAGGACGACGTTGTTCCAGTTGGACGACGGCACGGTCCTCGTGGAGGAACCGGGCAGCGAGGGGATCGTGGTCGTGTCCGTGCACCCCGGTACGTGGCGAGATGTCGTCAACGCTTCATTGGGCCTCGAGGCCGCAGATGGCGCGGCAGCCCATCCTCTGATCACCACCGTGGTCATCACCAACGTCTCGCGCGTCGGTGACGATGCCGAGGTGACGCAGGAGCGCTACGAGCCCGCCGCCGGAGCATGGCGAGCCGTGGCAGCGACCGGCTGACCGTCGTCGTCAGAGCCCGACCTGGACGAGCTCGATGCGGCCGTCGAGGCAGAGGTAGCCACGACCGGGTGGCATCCCACCGCCGGCCCGTCGCGGCAACCGGACACCCACGAGGTCCCCGTCGATGTCGGCGTCCGGGTTGAGGAGCAGCGCACGGCGGTCCCGGCGGATCTGCGGGATCCACCCCCCGTAGGTGCGCAGCGCGCCGGCAGACTCTGCGGCCGCGACGACATGGATGGCTGCATCGCGCCCCCGTCGCAGGAGCCGCTCCAGATGACCGTCTGCTGCCGTGTCCGTCAGTTCGTTCCCGTCGTCCACCACGATGACGATCGGAGGCTCGGAGCCATCGCGCTCCGCCATCCGCTCCGCCAAATCGGCAAGAAGCTCGGCAGCGGAGTCCGCACTCGTTGCGGAACCGGCCCACAGCGCCAGGTCGTTGAGTGGTGAGCGTCGCGGCGTCAGTGCGAACAGCTCCGCGTTCGGTGTCGTGAACGCAATCGAGCGCGCCAGTGTGGCGAGCGCTGCGCTGCGACCACTCCGGTTGGGGCCGGCCACCAGAAGGTCGCCATCAGCCAGCCGGACCCAGACCGTCGCCAGATCGCTCTGGCCGATGCCGACCGCCGCGCACCCTGCATCCGGCTGGACGAGGTCGGCATACGCGACGGAGGCCGGGAGGCTGCCCACCGCGGGAACCTGTGCAGATGGAAAGACCGAACGGAGGCGGGCACCCTCGGCCTCGATGCATGCGACCTGCGCCTCGCCGGCGGCGGACGGGCCGGGCAGCGCGAGCTGCACCTCCGTGGTCGCGCCCACGAAGCAGCGGCCCGCGGGCAGATCGGCGCCTCTGGCGACGCGCGCGTCCAGGCCCAGCGACGAGTACTCGTCCTCGTCGGCCATCCGCAGGATGACCCTCGAGCCAACGGTGGTGAGCAGCGTGAGGCCGACGGCTGCGCGCCGATCAGCCGTCAACACCCAGTGGATCCCCACCGGACGCCCTTCGCCGACCAGACGGGTGAGTCGCTCGATCCACTCGCCGAAGTCGATCTTCTCGAAGATCGAGGTGAACGCGCCGTATCCGTCGAGGAGGATGACGATTCGCGGCAGCCGCTTCCCGGCTCGCCGGTACTCACCGAGGCTCGCCACGGCGGCACCGGCGAATGCGTTCTTCCGGCTGGCCACCTCGCGCTCCATCATCACGATCAGCCGCTGCACCCGCTCGACGTCGTCGCCGGAGATCACCGACCCCACGTGTGGAAGGGATGCCAACGGCGCCAGGCCGCGAGTCGCGAAGTCGAGGGCATAGAGGCGCATGTCGCCCGGCGTGTGCCGTTGAGCGAGGTCGAGGGCGATGGTCCGCAGCAACGTGGTCTTTCCCGTCCCGCTGGCGCCGAACACCAGAAGGTTGCCGTCGGCATCCAGATCCCACAGGCTCGGCCGCTGCGCCTGCTCGTCCGGGAGGTCCGCCATACCGAGAACCGCCATGTCCGCGCCCGCAGCCGGCACGTCCGCCAACGGCAGTTCCGACGGCAGGGCGGGCATCCACGGAGGGCGCTGCGCGGGGATGTTGCGAAGTCGGGCGGCATCGGTCACCGCCGACACGAGCATCTGGAGGTCCGTCTCGCCGAGATCCTCGTCGCCGGCAGTCGAGGGCGGGCGAACGACCTCACCGAAGCGGATCGGGAAGACCCGAAGTGGCGTCGCGATCGACTCGGTCGAGCTGAACGAGTGGCCACCGGCGTATGCCACTTGCAGCTCGGTGAGCTCCCCCTGACCGAGCCGCGCGAAGGCACGCCCCTTGAGGGTTCGCGGCAACATCGCCGCGTCGCGCTGGCCGATGACATCCTGGCTGTCCGCCTCATCGTTGAACCGCAGCGCGATTCTGAGGTTGGTGTTGGCCCTGATGTTGTCGTTGATCGATCCGGCAGGCCGCTGGGTGGCGAGGATCATGTGAATGCCCAGCGCGCGCCCACGCTGCGCGACGTTGACGACCCCGTCGACGAACTCGGGCAACTCCTTGGCGAGCGAGGCGAACTCATCGACGACGAGCAGCAGGCTCGGCGGTGCATGGTCCGGGAACCTGCGCTCCATCTCGATGAGGTCCTTGACCCCGAACTGACGCATCAGATGCTCGCGATAGCGCAGCTCTGCGTTCAGTGACACCAGCGCACGATGCACCAGGTGGCCATCGAGATCCGTGACGAACCCGACCGTGTGCGGCAGCAGCACGGCATCCTTGAAGGCTGCTCCGCCCTTGTAGTCGACCAGCAGGAACGTCAGGCGGTCCGGCGGGTGATTCGCGGCCAGCGATGCCACGATGGTCTGCAGCAGCTCGCTCTTTCCGGCACCCGTGGTGCCTCCCACGAGCGCGTGTGGGCCGTCGTGTCGCATGTCGATCTCGAAGGGGCCGCCGGCCGAGACGCCGATGGGCGCACGGACCCCGAATGGTTGGGCCTGCCACATCCGCACGACGGCCTCGGGTGTCGCCTCGGACAGTCCGAGCAGCTCCGGCAGGCTCACCACGCGCGGCACCTGGCCACGCGCGCCGCCTGCGGTGACGTCACGCAGTGGCGCGAGCAGCAGCGCCAGCTCGGCGGCCATCGGTGCGCTCAGCTGGTCCAGCGCACCAGGTGGCACCTCGCTGCCGAGATTCGGCATCGCGACGGTGACCGTTGGCGGCAGCGACTTCACCTCAACGATCACACCGCACTCACCGGGCAGGGCGTCGGGCCGGCTGCCGAGCCACACGACGTAGACGCCGACACCCGGACCCTCCTCGAGGATCCGCGTGACGGAGGCTCTCGGAACCCGGAGCCGCTCGCTGACGAGGAGGACGATCGACGGGAGGGGCTTTCGGGCGTCGTTGAGCTGTGTGCCACGTTGCTCGCGACGTGTCCTGATGATGGAGTTGACAGCCTCGAACAGGCTCGAGCTCGCAGCCTCGCCGACGGCGAGGTGCGACCCCTCAATGGGCGAGCCGTCAGAACGGAGGTGTGGCAACCACGTCAGAAACGACCACGAGGACGCATCGTCGGTGGCGACTGCGCCCGCGATCACCAGGTCGCGCGGGCTCTGCAATGTCGCCAGCTGGGCGACGATCCACCGAGCCGAGGCATCAACGGCGTCGGCCGGCCCGCTGAGGCCCACCACTCCGAACCGTCCGATGTCCACGACGATCGGAACGCTCGACAGGACGCGCGCCGAGTCGATCGCGGTCAGCGCCTCGGTACGAAGCTGCTCGTCGCCGCCGTCGCCGAGCTCCACGACAGCCGCCGAGAGCTGGTCGCCCCACCCCACCGACACATGCAGGTAGTCCGGGTCGTCAGGTCTGCGTTCCCAGAGCGAGGGGTCGACGGTGCGGGCGCGCTCGATGAGCGCCGCCGCGTCAGGTCCCATTCGACGGCGTTCGCCGATCTCCTCGGCTCCGGCCGCAGCCACTTTGCGCAGGACCTCCTTCAATTCGTTGCGGAACTCGGTGCGCCCGGCGGCGAACCCGCCCTTGCCGGTCCGCCGGTCCTCGAACCAGGAGAACACCGCCATCGCGAGTGAACCGACGATCGAGGCGGCCCCGAGACCGACGAGCGCCGTGTTCGTCGTGTTCCCGCCGAAGAGGCCGAAGGCCAGCATCGGCAGACCGAGCAACAGCGGGCCGACCATCGCCGCCGCCGAGAGCCGACGTGGTTCCGGTGGGTCCGGAGGGGCGTCCAGCCGGAAGATTCGTTCGGCGCTCTTCGGCCGCATCCGCGGCGGGCGATTGAAGGGGATCTGACCGTTGACCACCTTCACCGTCGATCGGCTGTCGACGTAGTCGAGGGCCGAGATGGAGAAGAGCGAGTGGCCGGCCTCGATCACGGTGGTGGGACCGACCGATCGGTTCTCGGTGATCCGCTTGCCGTCAACGAACACGCCGTTGCTCGACCCGACGTCGCTGACGGTGACGCGGATGCCCTTCATCTGCTCATTGCGCACCTCGAACACGAAGTGCTCACGCGACAACGCATCGTCCGGAACCTGGACGTGGCATTGCTGCCCACGACCGACGAGGTGGGTGCCCGCCGCCAGCATTGCCCGAGAGCCGTTGGAAGGGCCGCCGCGAACGTTCATCACCACCAGCGGTGTTCCCGGCCCGATCTGCGGCATCCACTGCGCGGACCTCGGCGGACCGATCGCGATCCGGTCGCCATGATGGAGGTTGACATCCACCAGACGCGTGGTGGGGGACAGCGGACGACTGAGCCGATACAGATGGAGCGGCCCGGTCCCGTGCTCCGGGGCCAGCGCCGTCGCCAGCTCGGCCACGGTGCTGCTCTCGGAGAACTCGACACAGACGTCTGACGCCTCGCCCACCGGGGACTCGACCGACAGCCACACTTCCACGGGCGCAATCTAACGGTGTCGTCGGAGCGGCGAGAACAGGGGTTGGGCCGGCGAAGTGTCAGGACGATGACACCGTGAACTGGCCGGTCGCCGTACCGTCCTCCCATGCCCGACGGTCCACATCGACACGGCCGCGCCGCGTCGTTGGTGTGCTTCGTCACCCTCCTGGGTGGCGTCAGCGGCGCGTTCGTCCGCCTCGGCTCGGCTCCTCCGACCCGGCCGACGATCCCCGAACGGTCGCTGCCGGAGCCCCACCGGACACCCTGGAGCACAGAGCCGACGGGCCCGTAGCGGGGCCCGCCTGCGAATGCAATACTGGGCGCCTGCACCAGGCCGGTCCTCGGCGCCGGACCGGCCGGATCGATGTGATCGGAGCGTAGGTCGGGCGGTGACGTAGTGGACATACCTGGCATCGAGGATCTCGAGGAGATCGGCCGAGGCGGCACGTCCACGGTCTATCGAGGCACGCAGACCGCGTTCCGTCGCGTCGTCGCGGTGAAGGTCCTGCGCCAGCCCGCGCTCCGCGAGGACGACGCGCGTCGCTTCGAACGAGAGTTGCAGGCCATCGGCTCGCTCTCCGGACATCCGAACATCGTCACGGTCTTCGCCCAGGGCACCCTGGACGACGGCCGCCCGTACCTGGTGATGGAGTACCTGCCGCACAGCCTCGCCGACGAGGTGGCCGAGCACGGCCCGATGGCATGGCAGGCTGCCATCACGCAGGTGCTCGCCGTGGCCGACGCCATCGATGCAGCCCACGAGGCAGGCATCCTGCACCGCGACGTCAAGCCGGAGAACATCCTCATCGACCGGCGGGGGACCCCGAAGCTCGCGGACTTCGGCCTTGCCCAGATGACGGGCTCATGGCACAGCCAGACCGCGACGGTACGGGCGAGCGTGGCCCACGCCGCCCCTGAGATGCTCGATGGCCTACCCGTCGGACCGACGTGCGACGTCTACTCACTCGCGTCCACTGCCCATCACCTCATCGCCGGCCATCCGGCATTCGTCGCCGGCGACGGCGACACGCTGATGACGATCATCGGTCGCGTGATGCGGGCCGAACCACCTCCGCTCGGGCCGCACGGGGTTCCCGGTGGGGTGGACGCCGTGCTCCGGCAGGCCATGGCAAAGCAGCCCGACCAGCGGTTCCCCACCATCCGCGCCTTCGCCGATGCCTTGGCCGAAGCAGCCGGCCAGGCGCCGGTCAGCGCGGTGATCACTGCCCCGGTACCCGTTCACGCGCCCACCGTCACCACCGCCGAGGTGCCAGCGCGCGGCTCGGGACGACACAAGCTGCTCGTCGGCGCAGCCCTGACCGCCATCTTCGCCGTCGCTGCCGGCGTCGGCTTCGCGCTCACGGGTGACGGCGGAACGTCGGCCTCCGCGACCACCGAACCCGGCGGCGTCGATGACACGCTCACCACCGAGACCGTCGGGGGCTCGACCATCACCACCGACGACACTTCGACGTCTTCGTCCGACGTCTCCACCTCGACCTCCTCGACCACCTCAACCTCCTCCACAGTCACCTCGACGACGTTGGCGGGCTCCAGCGGTCCGACGACGACCCGCGCCACCACCACGACGCACGCGACGACCACCACCTCCGCGCCGACGACCACTCAGGCGCCGGCGACCTTCCGCCTGACCGGCCTCAGCAGGTACTCCTACTCGATACCCGTCGGCACGCAGACCACGTTCCCCCTCACGGTCTTCTGGGACAACCCACCCGAGGGCTCCACCTGGGTCTGCGTGGGCAAGAGCGAGCTCAACGTTCCCCACGTTCAGCCAGGTGGCGAGGCCCTCGCCTACATCGGCCAGGCCACCGGCAGCTGTTCAACCGTCGGCGCATCGAGCGGGACGGTGACGATGGTGGTGGGTGGGAATGCGGTCGGAACCGCCACCTACACCCTGTTCGACTCCGAAGGCAGGGCGTCCGGGTCCTTCACCTTCACCATCACGGTCACGTGAGGAGCAGCCCGAGCACGTCGCTCGGATCGCCGCCGTCGGGGTCCAACCAGGCCCCACCCTCCCGGCGGAGCGTGCCCTCCCACCGGACACCATCCCGATGACGCACGACGAGCAGCGTTCCTCCGTCCGGGACAGCTTCCAGCTCGTCCCGAGCCGCGCGTCGCGCGCCTTCCGGTGATGTTTCGATCACCAGAACCCTGTCAGCGGCCGAGTGGATGATCGTCGCAGTCCGCCCCGACACGTCGAGGTGGACGACCGATGCGCCGGCCGGCGACGTCCAGATCAGTTCCAGCTCTTCGTCGGGTTCATCCAAGAGGTCGACCAGCACGTCCAGGTCGCTCCGCTCCTCCAGCAGCGCCGCGCCCTTGGCTGCCATGAGCTCGAACGCACCAACGTCCTCGACGGCGAGGGCCACCAGGCCGGTCCGACCCACCAGCGCCGCCAGGGCGACGAACTCATCGGGAGTCAGTTCGTAGGTCTGATCGTCCACGTCGTCGGCGAGCGATCCGTCGCACGCCGCGAGCCGAAGCAGCACCAGCAGTGCCGCCTGGTCGACCTGCTCCACGCGGTGCCCGTCGGCATCGCGTCGCGCCAGGCCCCGACGGCCCGGGGGACCAACGAGCTCGATCACCGGCCACGCCAGGCAACCTTCGGGGCCCAGGTGGACCGTGCGGATGAGCAGCGCCCCCTCACGCGCCACCGTGTCTGCCTCCAGGGACCCGTCGGCCCCGCCCACCGCTTCTGCAGCCAGTGCCTCCAGCAGCGGCCGCAACGGCTGAGGTTCTCCTACCGAAAGGTCCGCGCCGGACACCACCGGCATCGCGAGATGCCCGTCGTGGAGGTAGTGGTGCTCCACGTACAGCCCAGCCGCAACGACGCCGATCTCGAGCACGAACGTGGCGCGGCACAGCAATCTGACGATGTCCGCGTCGAGCGCGCCGGATCCATCCCCGTCGTTGCGGCCCACACCGGGCGAAGGCTGATGATCGTCCGACGCCACGTACCACGCGGCCAGCGACCATGGCTCCGGGTCGACGCCGGCAGCTGCCACGGCTGCCCGCAGCGATTTGCGATCCACGGTCGTCACCACCAGCCGCTCCAGTAATCCCATGCATCGCTGATTGCGGTCCCGGGCTTGGTGACGATCTCGTGGACGGTCTCACCGGTGACCGCCATGTTCTGCGCACCGGCACCGTGCTGCCCGGCCAGTGACTCCGAGTGGAACCCGGCGATGTCACCGCTCGTGTACATGTCCCCGATGTAGGCGCCGGACGTCTGCACGATGGTCGTCTCACCGTTCATGCTGGCCTGGTGGATCGACTGCAGGCCTGAATAGTCGCCGGTTCGGAACGCCTGGTCGAACGCGCCGATCGACTGCGCCGTCGTGGTGTTCATGTTGCCGATCGACACCTGCGAGTAGCCGTGGTTCCCCAACGTCGCCATCCCGATGCTGTCGATCATGGCGAACAGCGCCCCACCAGGCACCGCGCCGAAGGCGAGGTTCCCGCTGCCGTACGACACCCCGGCGACCGCCTTCGAGCCTGGGTTGTTCAGCATCGGGCTGCCGAACGCGACGGTGATCGTGTCGATGGTCAGGCTGGTCACGGGATGACCGAGGACACGGGCAATGCGGCCGAGGAGCCTGCCCTTCGCCGAGTCCGAGCCGAACCGGGACAGAAGACGGTCCACCGTTCGCGACCAGCGCTTCCAGAACCGTTCGTCCTCCCGGAGCTGCCGAAGGCGCGCGCGCATGTCCTTCGTGACCCGCGTCGACCGGTCGCCGTCGCGGCCGATCGCGTGGTGCTTCGCCAGCTGCTCGGCGAGACGCTGACCCGACACCTTGAACTTGCGCCGCACCGCTGCAACGGCCATCTCCAACGCCTCATCGCTCCCGCCCCAGATGCCGACGGCGAAGCTCGGCACCGCCAGACCCTTCGAGGCGGCCGCCTGCATGTCGCGGAGCAGCAGGGTGGCACGCACCCTCATCTCACCGGCAGTGCTTCGGAGGCGCACCACGGGTGACCTCACGCTCGTGGCGGCATCGTGCAGCGCCGCCAGAACCGCGCTGCGGTCCTCCGGACGCATGGGCGGCAACTGGGCGGCGCCAACCTGACCTGCGAGCTCCGACAAGCGCTCGGCGGCGTGCTCCGCCTTCCCCGCGGCCGCCTGCACCCCGAAGACGTCGAAGACGATCAGCCCCATCAATCGCCTCCGAGCAGCTCGCGGGCCTTCTCTTCCGCGCGGCGCAGGGCCTCGGCGGCGCGACGGGCGATCTCCCTCGCCTGTTCCGCCTGGAGGTCCGCAGCCCTGGCACGCACGACTGCGGCGGCCCGGCGCACCGCGACGGCGCCATCGTGCGCATCTCCCCGGGAGCGCTGGAGGTCCTGCTTCGCTTGCTTGGCGAATCGGCCTTCGAACGTCGTGGAATTCACCGCCGACAGCACCGGCGGCATCACCTGCTCGATCGCGGTTGCCTTGGCATCCAGGAAATCGGCAAGCGCGAAGTAGTCGGCGGCTCGATAGTCGAGGATGTCCATCTCCACATCATGACGCGATCGAGAAGGCCGAGCGTTCAACACACTGGCCACACCGAGGTCCCACTCCTCCACCCAGCAGCGCGGCCATCGACGCCACCATACTCATGTCAGCCATCCCCCTCTCCTTGACAACGGAGGGGTTCATCACCTAGCCATTGCCTCGCCATGCCCAAACCCCTCGTCATCGTGGAGTCGCCCGCCAAGGCGAAGACGATCTCCAAGTTCCTCGGCAACGCGTTCGATGTGCGCGCCTCCGTGGGCCATGTGGCCGACCTGCCGAGCAAGGGGCTGCAGATCGACGTGGACAACGGGTTCAAGCCGACCTACGAGCTGACCCTGCGCGGCAAGGACGTGGTGAAGGACCTGCGTGCGGCGATGAAGAACGCCGACGAGCTCTACCTCGCGACCGACGAAGACCGCGAGGGTGAGGCCATCTCCTGGCACCTGCTGGAGTACCTGAAGCCGAAGATCCCGGTGAAGCGGATGGTCTTCCACGAGATCACCAAGGCCGCCATCGACCACGCCGTCGCCAACCCGCGGGGCATCGACTACGGGCTGGTCGACGCCGCCGAGACCCGCCGCCTGCTGGACCGCCTCTACGGCTACGAGGTCTCGCCGGTGCTGTGGCGCCGGGTGAACCGCGGCCTGTCCGCCGGCCGGGTGCAGAGCCCGTCGGTGCGCCTGATCGTGGAGCGCGAGCGGGAGCGGATCGCCTTCGTCACCGCGCCGTACTGGGACATCGACCTCCTCACCGCCACCGGCCCTGCGTTCACCGCCAACCTCGTCGCCCTCGACGGCACCAAGGTGGCCACGGGGAAGGACTTCCGCAGCGACGGCGTCGCCAAGCCGAACGTCGTGGTGGTGGACGAAGCCCGCGCCCACGCACTGGCCGGCGCCCTCGACGGCGCCGAGGTCACGGTGCGCTCGGTGGAGGAGAAGCCCTACCGCAGCTCGCCCAAGCCGCCGTTCATGACCTCCACCCTGCAGCAGGAGGGCGGCCGCAAGCTGCGCCTCGGCGCCGCCCAGGTGATGCGCATCGCCCAGGGCCTGTACGAGCGGGGCTACATCACCTACATGCGTACCGACGCGGTGAACCTCAGCGACGAGGCCAAGAACGCCGTGCGGGCGGAGATCCAGCGGGCGTACGGCCAGCAGTTCCTCTCCCCCACCCCACGCTCCTACAGCACCAAGGTGAAGAACGCGCAGGAGGCCCACGAGGCCATCCGCCCCACCACGCCCTTGCGGTCGCCCGACAGCCTGGCCGGTGAGCTGAACGGGCAGGAGCTCAGCCTGTACCGGCTGATCTGGCAGCGCACCCTGGCGTCCCAGATGGCCGACGCCACCGGCACCACCGTCAGCGTGCGACTGGCCGCCGCGGTGCGCGAGCCGGCCAGCGCCGCCACGAGCCCCACGGACTGCGAGTTCGCCGCCAGCGGCACCACCATCACGTTCCCCGGCTACCGCCAGGTGTACGTGGAGAGCACCGACGACGCGGCCGACGACACCGAGCGCGAAGCCCTGCTGCCCCCGCTGACCGTCGGCCAGGCCGTGCCGATCGCCGAGATCACGCCCAACGGCCACGCCACCGCGCCGCCTGCCCGCTACACCGAGGCCTCGCTGGTGAAGCGGCTGGAGGAACTGGGCATCGGCCGCCCGTCCACCTGGGCCAGCATCATCCAGACGGTGCAGGACCGCGGTTACGTGTGGAAGAAGGGCCAGGCGCTGGTGCCCACCTGGACCGCCTTCGCCGTGATCGGGCTGATGGAGCGTCACTTCGGGGAGCTGGTGGACTACGCCTTCACCGCCAAGATCGAAGAGGACCTGGACGCCATCGCCCGCGCCGAACGCCAGAAGCAGGACTGGCTGCACGACTTCTACTTCGGCGACGAGGACGACGCCCTGCCCGGCCTGAAGCGGCTGGTGGAGGAGAACCTGGACGCCATCGACGCCGCCGAGATCAACACCTTCCCGATCGGCACGGATGCGAACGGCGAGACCGTGGTGGTGAAGCCCGGCAAGTACGGCCCGTACGTGAAGCGCGGCGAGGACACCGCCAGCGTGCCCGACGACCTGGCCCCCGACGAGCTCACGGTGGAACTGGCGCTGCAACTGCTGGCCGCGCCGAAGGCCGACGAACCGATCGGCGAACTGGACGGCTACCCGGTCTTCGCCAAGAACGGCCGCTACGGCCCCTACGTGCAGTGGGGCACGGCGGACAACCCGCCCCCCGGGCACGACAAGCCGAAGATGGCCAGCCTGTTCAAGACGATGGTGCTGGAGCGGATGACGGTGGACGAGGCCGAAGCCCTGCTGCAACTGCCGCGCACGCTCGGCGTGGACCCGTCGGACGGGCAGGAGATCCTGGCCAACAACGGCCGCTACGGCCCGTACGTGCAGAAGGGCAAGGACTTCCGCAACATCGCCAACGAGGACCAGCTGCTGACCATCACCCTCGACGAGGCCGTGCAGATCTTCAGCCAGCCAAAGGTGTACCGCCGCGGCGGTGGCGCCAACCTGGCCGCCAAGGGCCCGCTGCGCGAGTTCGGCAACGACCCGGTCAGTGGCAAGGCGGTCGTGGCCAAGGACGGCAAGTTCGGTGTGTACGTGACGGACGGCGAGACGAATGCCTCCCTCGGCAAGGGCGATCGCCTGGACGCGATGCCGCCGGAGCGTGCCTACGAGCTGCTCGCCCTGCGCCGCGAGGCCATCATCGAGAAGGGTGGCGTGCCGGGCCGCAAGGCCGCGGCGGCGAAGAAGGCAGCGGCGAAGAAGGCGCCCGCCAAGAAGGCCGCCGCCAAGAAGGCCCCGGCGAAGCGCACATGAGCGACCTGCCGCCCCCGGACTCCGGCTGGGGCCCGCCTCCGGCTGCACCCCAACCCACCAACCCACCCGCTGCACCGCCGGCCGCGCCATCCGCCGGGCCATCCGCCGGGCCATCCGCCGCGCCGCCGTTCAGCGGTCCCGTCGGCTACACCACGCCGCCGCCCCCGGTGACGACCTCGACGTCCGGCGGGTTCCCCAAGTGGATCATCGCCGTCGCGCTCGTGGCGGTGGCGGCCATCGGCATCGGCGTCGCCGTGGTGATCAGCGATGGTGACGACACGACCACCGATGCACCACGCGACTCCTCGCTCACCACGGTCACCGCCCCGAGCAGCACCACACCGGCCACCGGCGACCAGCCGAGCACGTCGGACACCACGGCCGGCACCACGGCCGGCACCGGCGACCCGGCACCCACCACCGTGGTGACGGCACCGCCGAACGCCAACGAGGTGGCCGGCGCTCCCGCCGGCCAGCGGGGCACCATCGGCTCGCCCGTGCCCGCCGGCGAGATCGCCGACATCGGTGCCGGGTGGCGCCTGCAGGTGCTGGACACCATCGGCGATGCCACGGCGCTGATCGCCGCGGAGAACCAGTTCAACGACCCGCCGCCTCCCGGCAGCCAGTTCACCCTCGTGCGCGTCGCGCTCGGCTACTTCGGCAAGGACGAGCCGGTGTCGGCATTCCAGCCGACGATCAGCGCCGTCGGCACGGACCACACCGAACTGGACAACTACTGCGGCGTCATCCCCGAGGAGATGCCGATCTTCCGCGACGTGTTCGCCGGTGGCGTGCTGGTGGGCAACCTGTGCTTCATCACCACCGCGGCCGACGTGCCCGTGCTGAAGCTGTACGGCGTGGGCGACTACTTCGACGGCGGTGGTGAGGTGTTCCTGGCCACCGGCCCCACCTCGGCCCCACCGATGGCCCCGCTGCTGGGTCCGCGCCCCGACGGCGCGGCGCTGGACGAGCGCACCAACGCCACCTCGCTGGGCACCAGTGCGGTCGTGGGTGAGGGCTGGAGCATCGCCGTCACCGGCCCGGCCCGCGACATCACGCCTGCGGTCCTGGCGGAGAACTCGTTCAACGAACCACCGCCCGACGGCTATGTGTTCGTCGGGGTGGACGTCACCTACTCGTTCGCCGGTGGCGGCTCCGGCAGCACGTTTGACGTCACGGCCAAGGCGGTCGGCGACGGCAACGTGGAGTTGGACGGCAATGCCTGCGGCGTGGTGCCCGGCGGCCTGGACCCGTTCGCCGACGTGTTCGACGGCGGCACCATCTCGGGTGTCCTGTGCTTCGTGGTACCCGCCGGCCAATCCATCACGCTCTACGCCACGGCGTCCTACGACCTGGCGCCCGTGTACTTCGCCACCGCGTGACGACACTGGAAACGACCGGCCGTCACCCCTCCTGGGCGCGGTAGAACAACTCCCGCGGAATCGTGATGAACGTCGCGGTGGAGCGAGCCACCACGGTGTCACCGTCACGCAGTTCGCCGGTCATGTACAGCTTGCGGCCCTCCTGGCGGTCCATCCGCACCCGGCATTCCAGCGGCACGCCGATCGGCACGCCGGCCACGTAGCGGATGCCGAGTTCGCCGGTGAAGCCCGGCTGGGCCAGCAGGGCCAGCACGAACCCGTACACGTCGTCGAACAGGGCGGCGACGATGCCGCCATGGCTGCGATCCGGCGCACCCTCGTGGGCGGCGCGCAGGGTGAGCGTGGCCACTGCCTCGTTGCCGTCGCGGCGGACCTCGATGTCCAGCCCCCACGGGCTGGCCCGGCCGGACACCGGGCGCTCGTCGTACGTGGTCATCACCTCGCCATCGGCGGGCGGCTCGCCCCATTGGCCCTCCTGGCGGACCTGCGACCGAGAGCGCGGCTCGCCCGCCAGCAGCCGCTCGGTCATGCCGTCCAACGCCGCGGTCAACTCGTCGAGCATCGCCACCGACGCATGGTGGCCCACCAGCGCGTGCCCGATGTCGCGCACCGCACGCCCGGCGTTGGCCCGCGCCTCGGCAACCCGGTCGGGGTGGTCCGGCTGGGCCACGTGCATCAGCGGGTCGAGGTGGGCGGTGTCGTCGGTCTCCATGGCAGCCGCCAACCTAGACGGGGCCTCACACCGCGAGCAGGTCGAGCACCCGGTCGGCCGCGGCCACCACGATCGGGTCATGGGTGGCCACCAGCACGGCGGCTCCCTCGGCCGCGCTGCGGTGCAGCTCCGCCACCACGTCGTCGGCATGGCGCCCGTCCTGGAAGCTGGTCGGTTCGTCCACCAGCAGCACGGCCGGCACCTGCACCAGGGCGCGTGCCACGGCAGCCCGCTGCTGCTGCCCCATCGACACCTCGCCCAGCCCGCGACGGGCAAACGGCGCGACGTCCAACCGTTCCAGCAGCCCACCCAGGCGCGCCTCGTCGAGCCCGCCGGGGGTGCCGGCGGCGGCATCGACGATGTTCTCCAGGATCGACAACTCCACAGCCATGCCGAGTACCTGCGGCACCAGCGCCAGCCGATGCCACGGCATGTCTGCCCCGGGCACCGTGCCCGCCACACGGACCGTGCCGCCGTCGGGCGCGCACAGCCCGGCGAGCAAGGCGAGGAGGGTGGACTTCCCACTGCCGGACCGCCCACGCACCACCACCATCTCGCCGGCCTCCACGGTGCACGTCACCGGCCGCAGCCCCGCACTGGGCGACCACATCTTGGTCAGTTCGACCGCCTCGATCGCCGGCCCGGCTGCGCTCACCGGCCCGGCCGGGGCCAGGTTCGGGTCCGGCACCCCGTGCTCGCTCACAGCACCCTCCTGCCGTGGTCCAGGCGCACCACCATGTCGGCGACGGCCTCGATGTTCGGGTCGTGCGTGGCCACCACGATGGATGCACCCTGCTCCACCGCGGTGCGCAGGGAACCGGCCACCGTGGCCGCCCCGGCACGGTCCAGCGCGCCAGTCGGTTCGTCGGCCAGCACCACGGCCGACGACCCGATCAGGCAGGCGGCCAGCGCGATCCGCTGCTGTTCCCCGCCCGACATGAGCGCGCAGGACCGGTCGGCGTACGAGTCCAACTGCATCGCCGTCAGCACCTCGTCGGCACGCCCCAGATCGCCCACCAACCCACGGTGGTGGGCGGCAGCGACGACGTTCTCGCGGCCGGTGAGGTCCAGCAGCAGGTTGTCCGCCGGCAGGGGCAGCATGCTGACGGCCTGGCGCCGCCGGAAGGCCCGCCGCTCGCGCCGACCCAACGCCACCACGTCCGTGCCGGCCACACGCACCTGACCACTGGTGGGCCGGTCCAGCGCGCCCAGCAGCGCCAGCAGCGTGGACTTGCCCGACCCGCTGGGTCCGGCCAGCGCCACGAGCATCCCAGTCGGGACCTCCAGATCCACGTCCCGGAGCGCCACCACCTCGGAGCCCTGCGAGCCCCGCCCACCGATCACATACCGGCGGGTGACGCCCACGCACTCCACCACCAGTTCCTCGGCACGCCCCACCGGTCTCACTGGTCACCCCTCAGGGAGCGCATGGGGTCGGCAGCGACCGTGCTGCGGACGATGAGCGCGGCCGTGGCCACCGCCCACACGGGCACGGCCAGCAGGATGCCCACGGTGGTGCCCCAGGGCACGAGGAAGCGAGCGGGCGGCGCCAGCAGCGGCATCGGGTCCAGCCGAGGCACCGCCTGGGCCACCGCCGCCAACCCCAGCGACAGCCCGAGCACGGCACCGACGGCCAGCGGCACCAACGCCTCCGTCACCGCCGCGATCCACAGATGGCGGTGCCCGAACCCGGTGCGCCGGGAGATGGTGTGCGCGGCTCGCCGGGCGGTGCGACGGGCCGCCACCACCAGGAACTGCACGGCGGCGGCCACGATGGCGAACAGCACGCCGACCGCCCGCAACGGCTGGTAGGCCCACCGCAGGCCACTGAAGCTGGAAGCGTCGAAGGTCGTCCGCGAATCCAGCACCACGCCGATGCGGAAGCCGGCGTCGCGCAGGTCGGCGACGAAATCGTCCGGCGGGTCCTTGGCCAGCACCCACCGTTGGGGGAACCGCACCGCGGCCAGCAGCACGTCGCGGTGCACCACCACCTCGTCGAGGCCGGTGACCTTGCCGGGGAAGAACGCCGCCGTCGCCACCACCCTCACCCGTAGGGGCTGGTCGGCGCCGGCGATGGTGAGGTCGAGCACGTCGCCCACGGCCAGATCGGGGCCGACGCCGATGGCCGGCGGCAGGGAGTCAGGTGCGTCAGCGGCCGGGTCGAGCAGCACCACGAGTTCGGCCAGCGACAGGGCCGAGGCGTCGTCGCGCAGGCGGGCGACGTCGGGGAACGTGGCCGGGTCGATGCCGTAGAGCTTGGCCGTGGTGCCGTCCCGCTTCACATTCGTGGTCTCGACCCGCGAGGTACGGGCCGCAAGTGCTGCCGGTACGTCCGTGGTGTCGAACACGGACACGGCGAGGTCGCTGCCCACGAAGGCCTCCGCCTTGTCTTCCAGTTGGCGGCTGGCGCCGTCGGACAGGGCCGAGGCAGCCACGAACGCGCCGGCCGCCATCGCCACCGCGGCCACGGTCGCCACCGTGGGGCCCGCCTCCAGCACCACCCGCCGCCAGCCCAGGCGCAGGGCGCGCGGCAGGCGGCCGCCCGTGCGACGCAACGCGGCCACCACCGGCACCAGCACGCCGCAGGCCACCAGGGTGCCGGCCAGCAGGCCGAACAGGGGGAACCCGAGGGCCAGCAGTTCACCACCACGGACCTGGGTGCCGTAGGTGCGGATGCCACCCACCTCGTCCAGCCGGCGGAACGACCAGACCGCCAGCACCACCAGCCCGACCACCACCACCGGCAGCAGCCACACGACGGGGTGGTGCCGGCCACCGCGGTCCACCGCGTGGTCCGCCACGACGGCCACTGCACCGAGCACGGCACCCACCGCGACGACGGCGACGCCCACCGCCATCAACGCCGCACGCAACAGCGCGGCCGGTTCCAACAACGTGGACGGGCCGCCGGCCAGCACCACCACCCACGCCAGCACCAGCCCCACCACGGCGGCCGCACCGGCGGCAAGTGCGACCTCGGGCAGCATCCGCCTGGCCACCTGCGACGGCGGCACACCGCGGATGCCCAGCAGGCGCACCTCGCGTTGCCGCTCGCGAGCCAGCAGCACAGCTGCCGCCAGCAGCACCACGAGCACGGCGATCAGGCTGGTGAGGCGCACCGGCTGCAGCGATCGGCTCACCGTGTCCGTCACCCCCGTCGCACGATCGACCACATGGCGCATGCCGAGGCCCACCTCGCCGCCGACGTGCCGGTCGAACTCGTCGTCGTAGTCGGCGATGGCCTGCCGGTAGGCAGCGAGGATGTCGTTGGCCTCCGTGAGCGTGATCGGCTCGTCGGCCACTCGGTACTCGACCCACCGGACTCGCCGCTCGGCAACCATCTCCACCGTCTCCGTGGACGCCACCGCCGAGAGGGGCGGCGGGTCGCCCGACGGGCGGGGCAGCACGAACTGCGACAGCCCGCACCATGCCGATGGAACGGGTGCGGTGGCGATGTCGGGGATCACCCTCACGACCGTCAGTTCCACGTCGTCGGCGACCAGCGTGGCACCCGCCTGCACACCGATCAGTGCGGCGTTCGTGGCCGTCAGGACCACCTCGCCGGGCGCCAGCGTCCCAGCGTCCAGCCCCTGGGCGGTCGGCGTCCCCGTGTCCGTCAGCAGGTCGTCGAACTGCAGCAGGGTCACCCGGTTCGACCCCCCGTCCGGGCGCTGCACCGTGACCAGCACCGAGTCGCCGTGACGTGGCGGATCCATGTGCGGGATACGCCCCCCGATGGCCTCCACCCTGGTCACCAGCGAGTCCACCCCGAGGGGCACGGGCAGCGCCAGGCCGGAGTCCGCTCGGCAGGCCTCGGCCAGTTGCTGCTCCATCGCCGCCGACCCCGACGACGACACGTACAGCTCCGTGCCAGACGCACAGAACGCAGCCAGCAGCACGGCGAAGCCGACCGGCAGCAGCCCGGTGAGTCGCCGTCGCAGCCTCATGCGGCGTCGAGCACCTGACTGATCTCGGCCGGCGACAGCCCGGCGCCGGAGAGCACGGTCATCGGGTCGTCGGCGGTCGATGCCACCAGGATCAGGCCGAGATTCGGATGCACCCGGTAGACACGAATCTCGGTGCCCTGCCCCGCTACGCACACCCGCTCGTCGTCGGTGCAGCTCACCCACGACGGGAAGTAGATGTCGGCACCGAAGTAGACGTACAGGACGCTCGGCCCCTCCAGCCCGGCATCCTCCGGCCACGACGCGCTCTCGCCCGGGCCACCACCCGTGGCGTCGCCCTGTCGGGTCAACCGACCCTGGTCCACCCGCGTTCCATCCGGCCCCAGCCACTCGTAGTACAGCTCGTCTGCGCTCCGCAGGGTGAGCCGCCACGTGCCCCCCTCCACGCAGTTGCCGCTGACGAACGTGCCGTCCATCGAGGCCACCGAGCCGTCCAGCGCGGTGAGGGTGAGGGGCGCGGTGCATCCCGCGCGCGGCAGCTCGAGTGTCGTGCCGTCGGCACCGATGGTCAACACCACCGGGAAGTCACTCACGGAGGTGACCCCCGCCACGATGGTGCCTGCCCACACCCCATGGAACTCGCCCGGCAACGCCCCATCGGTGACGTCGGCCCGGGTGACCATCAGGTCCCTGTCCTTGCCGACGTCCTTGGCCAGTTCGAAGAGCTCCCACAACAGGATGATCGGTGTGGTCACCAACCCGATCAGCGTGCCGAGGATCTGCGACGCGACGCCACCGGCGGCCTTGGCGCAGTTCACCGCGGTGTCCGTGATGCCGCCGGCGATGTCCCGATCCAGATCTGGCAGCACCACGTCGCTGCCCAGCTCCCAGCCGGACGACACACAATTGAAGAGATCGCTGAACTCGTTGAGCAGCTCCCCCGTCGCCGCCGTCTTGATCGCCGTCGTCGCCGTGTCGCCCGCGGCGCGCGTACCGAGCGCGAAGACGCTGAGCGCGAAGAAGATCCCGTCCACCGCCCAGGAGAACATGTCCTGCTCGACGGGCATCGAGACGTGCCCGCCGGGCGGCACCTCACCCTCGATCACCACGGTCGATCCACCGGGTATCACCACGAATCGGCGGCTGGTCAGGTTGAACAGCCGCTCGGTGATGACGGCGGAGAACTCCTGGGCGCCCTGCACCGTGGCGGTGAAGCCGTCGGCCAGCTCGATGGTGAACGAGGCGTACCGCCGGTTCTTGATCTCGGCGACGATCCGCCCGTCGACGATGCGTGCACAGCCGCTGAAGGCGTCACCCATGTCGGTGATCCACGCGCCGTACCCGTCCGTGAGCGGACCCGCGTCGCAGGGCAGTTCCGATGTGTCGACGAAGCCGAACACGGACTGCATCGCCTGCGTGACGAGTTCGCCGATCCCCCAGACGAACACGCCCCAGATCGAGAAGTGCTCCATCTGCGTGGCAAACCGACCGCGAGCCGGGTCGTACTCGGCGAGGACCGGCTGCCACATCCGGCCGTCCCACGTGGCAGCCACGTAGGCAGCGCCCTCCGGCAGCGGCGGCAGGTCGGCCTCCAGCGACACGGTGTCCAGCAGGCGGCCGCCGACCACGTCGATCGACCACGGACCCAGCACGGGTTCCATCTCCGGTGGCGCCGCAGTGCCGGGGTCGGCCGTGTCCACCCGGAAGCGAGCGTCACCGTCCACCGCGCCCGCGGGCACCACCAGTTGACCGCCGCCTGGCAGTTCGAGCACACCGCCGGTGGCGCCTGGGCGCCACTCACCATCTGGCAGGGTCGTGGTGGTGCTGGTGCTGGCGGCCGGAACTGTCGCCTGGGAACGCGACGAGGAACTGGAGCACGACGTGCCGGCCAGCGCGATGACGACGGCAAGGCCGGCACCACGACGAACGATGCCGCGCACCACGCTCATGCCGTGCCGGGGTCGCTGATGGCGGCGCCCACGTCGTACGAGCCCTGGCCCTCGGGGGCCGCGATCTCGACGATCGGCTCCGCCCGGTCGTCGAACTCCAGCCGCAGTGCCCGGCACATCACCGCGTGCATGTCGTACAGGGTGGTGATGTACGTCAGCTCCAGGATCTCCTCGTCCGACAGGTGCTCCTTCAGCGCAGCGAACACGGCGTCGGGCGTTCGGCCTCCGTCCAGCACCAGGCAGTCGGTGTAGGCCAGCACGGCCCGTTGCACCGGTGAGAACAGGTCGCTGGTGCCCCACGCCGGGATGGCCTCGATCATCTCCTCGCTCATTCCCAGCGCACGGCAGGACTTGCAGTGCTGCGAGAACACGAACTGGCTACCCCGGGCCCACCCGGCGCGGGTCTGGCCCAACTCGCGCAGCACGGGGTCCAGCAGGCGGGCCGGGCTGCGGTACACACCGAAGCCCTGCACGGCGTGACGGAACACGTCGGGCACCAGCGCGAACACGGTCCACCAGTCGCCCGGGGTTCCCGTGGCGGTACCCGGCTGGGCCACCGGATCGCGATCGCCGAACAGTGTGTCGTACATCCGCAGCACCAACTCGTCGGTGGTGTCCTGGCGGCTCACTTGGCGAAGGCGGGGCATCGTCGGCTCCTCGGGTGCAGGCGACCGACCGGGGCAGGTGGTCCCGCCGATTCTGGCGCGTCCGGACGTCCGCTCACGACCGCAGCACGGGCGCCGGGTACTGTCCGCGGCGTGCCGGACCGCAACCTGGAGCATGAACTGGACCAGTTGCGCAGCGAGGGCGTCACGATCGTCCACGACGTGCTCACCAGCAACGCTGCCGCCGGCGCGCTGACCACGTTGTGGGCCGCTGCGGAGGAGAGCCGCCGCCAGGGCATTCCCACGTTCATGCCGGTGCTGGATCCGAACGCGGCCAACGTGCGGGTGTTCAACCTGATCGCGCTGGACCCGCTGTTCGCCCAGCTCATCACCCACCCGCTGGCCGACGCGCTTGCGGCTGGCCTGCTGGGCGCCGACTACATCGTCTCCAACTTCACCGCCAACGTCGCCCGCCCGGGCGCCGGCTCGATGGCCGTGCACAGCGACCTGGCCATCGTGGCGCCGGAACCGTGGGCGTCGCCCGGCAGCCTCAACGTCATCTGGTGCCTCACCGACGTCACGGCCGACAACGGCGGCACGCTCCACCTGCCGGGCAGCCAGCGGTACGCCACCCAGGCCGAGGTGTTCGCCGCGTACGGCGTGGACCGGCCGGAGGACCTCGTGGGCCACA
>JAWKHX010000012.1:0-179528 GCA_041394605.1 Ilumatobacteraceae bacterium | reverse complement strand
CGCCCGCAAGGAGGTGTCCAGCCGGGAGGTCGTTGACGCCCACCTGGCCCGCATCGACGCGGTGAACCCGGCGGTCAACGCCGTGGTCCGCCGGCTGGACGACGAGGCCCGGGCCGCTGCCGACGCGGCAGACGCGGCACTGGCGAGCGGCAACCCGATGGGGCCGCTGCACGGTGTGCCGATGACGGTGAAGGAGAACATCGACCTCGCCGGCACCCCCACCACCCAGGCCGTCGCGGCATTGGCGGATGCCGTTGCTCCGATCGACGCGCCGATCGTGGCCCGCATGCGGCTCGCCGGTGCCATCCCCATCGGCCGCACCAACCTGCCCGACCTTGGCCTGCGCGTCACCACGGAGTCGTCACTGCACGGCGACACCCGTAACCCGTGGAACCCCACCCGTACGGCGGGCGGCAGCAGCGGCGGTGAGGCTGCCGCGTTGGCCACCGGCATGAGCCCCGTCGGCCTCGGCAACGACATCGGCGGTTCGCTACGCAACCCGGCGCACTGTTGCGGGATCACCTCGATCAAACCCACCAGCGGCGTCGTGCCGTCGGCCACGGTGATCCCGCCGACCGAGCTGATGCTGGCGGCGGAGATCATGTTCTCCGACGGCCCGATGGCGCGGCACGTCGCCGACGTGCGGGCCGCACTGCTGGCCATCGCCGGGGCGGACGACCGCGATGTGCGTTCCATCCCGGTCACGCTCACCGATCGTCTGGCCGAGGGCGGCCGGTTGCGCGTGGCGGTGCTGCCCGATCCGCCCGGCGGCGACACCCACGGCGAGATCAGCGGGGCGATCGTGCGCGCCGCCGACGCGCTCAGCGACCTGGGCGCGGACGTCACGTACGCCACTCCGCCGAGCTACGAACAGGCGGTGGAGCTGTGGACCCGGCTGCTGGTGGAGGAGATCCACTGGCAGCGGCCGCTGGCCGGGATGATCATGGGTGAGGCCGGGCTGCAGTTCCTGGACTACGCGCTGGAGCTGTACCCACAGACGGACACGGCCACCTACCTGCCGCTGCACGCGGCGCGCAACGGCATCGGCCAGGCATGGCACGAGTTCCTCACCGAGTACCACGTGCTGCTGTCGCCCACCTGGGCCCAGCCGGCGTTCGAACTCGGCCACGACGTGTCGTCGCTGGACGCGGCGGCGGGTGTGCTGCAGCAGATCCGCCCCGTGGTGCCGATGAACCTGCTGGGCATCCCGGCCGCCGTGGTGCCGGTGGGCATGGCGGACGGGCTGCCCGTGGGCGCCCAGGTGGTGGGTCGCCGCTTCGCCGATCTCACCTGCCTCGCGGTCGCGGAGATGATCGAGCAGGCGCTGGGCGTGCTGACGCCGATCGACCCGCGGAGCTAGCCCTCGACGGCCATCGCCTTGGCCCAGCGGTAGTCGGCCTTGCCGCTGGGCGAGCGGACCACATTGTCCACGTACACGATGGCCTTCGGCAGCTTGGCGGGCGATGTGGCGCTCCGCCTCGGCCAGCAGGTCGGCGTCCGTCACGGTGTGGCCCTCGCGCACCCGCACGACGGCGACCACTTCGTTGCCCCACCGCTCGCTCGGCCGCCCTGCGACCACGCAGTCGTACACGCCCGGGTGAGCCTTGATCGCGGCCTCCACCTCTTCGGCGAAGATCTTCTCCCCGCCGGAGTTGATGGTGACGGAGTCCCGCCCATGCAGCTCGATGATCCCGTCGGCGCGGAGGCGGGCGCGGTCGCCCGGCACTGCGTAGCGGACGCCGTCGATCACCGGGTAGGTGCGGGCGGTCTTCGCCGGGTCGCCGAGGTAGCCGAGGGCCAGGTTGCCGCTCTTGGCCAGCCAGCCGAGCTCCGGGTCGCCGGGCTCCAGCACCTTGTCGAGGTCTTCGCCGAGGACATGGTTGCCGGGGCTGATCGGGAACGTGCCCGTGGTGGCCCCGCCGCCGGCGGAGACGTGGGAGAGCTGCCCGCCGGCCTCGGAGCTGCCCAGGCCGTCCACGATCATCAGCGTCGGGAGGTGGCGCAGCAGGTCGTCCTTCAGATGGGCGCTGAGTGGCGCGCCGCCGGACAACAGCACCGTGAGGCTGGACAAGTCGTAGGTCTGGCGCTCCAGCTCGTCCAGCAGGGGACGGCCGAAGGCGTCGCCGACGATGAGGAGGAAGTTCAGCCGCTCCCGCTCGATGAGACCCCAGATGTCCGTCGGCTCCAGGCGCTCCGGCACCGACTGGACGAAGACGGTGCCGCCACCGTTCCACGTGCGGAAGCTGACCCAGTGGCCGGCGCCGTGCATGAACGGCGGGGCGAGGAGGGCCTTCAACTCGGTGTTGGCCTCGGCGATGATGTCCTCCATCGTCTCCGCCTTGGAGCCGCCGAAGCACTCCTGGTTGGCGTCCCCGTTGCGCCACAGCACGCCCTTCGGCATGCCGGTGGTGCCGCCGGTGTAGAGGATGTAGAGGTCGTCGGCGCTCCACTCGACGGCCGGCTTCTCAGGGCTGGCCGCAGCCAAGGCATCCTCGTACCAGACGGCGCCGGGGAGAAGGGCATTGCCGGAGCTGTCGGGCACCTGGAGGATCACCCGAAGGTTGGGCAGGTCGGGCAGCACCTGGGCGAGCGTGGGGGCGAACTGGCTGTGGACCACGACGGCAGCTGCGTTGGAGTCCGTCAACAGGTAGTGCAACTCCTCGGCCACGTAGCGGTAGTTGACGTTGAACGGCGCCACCCGGGCCTTGAACGAGCCGAGCATCGCCTCCAGGTACTCGTTGCCGTTGTGGAGGTAGACGGCCAGGTGGTCCTGCCCGCTCTCGTGACCCTGCAGTTCGCTGCGCTCGGTGTGGCAGCCGAGGCCGGCGCCGATGAGGTGGTTGGCCAGGCGGCGGGTGCGCTCGGTGACCTCCGCCCAGGTGAGGCGCTGGTCGCGGAACACCAGGCACTCGGCGTCGGGCCGGGTGGCGGCGATGGCTTCGTGGATCTCGGCGACGGGGTACTGGGCCAGCATGGGCCGAGAACCTAGCGACCCCCCCCTCCTTCCCCCCGAACTGGCGTGATATATCACGTCACTTCCCAGGTGGGGCGGGTTCCGACCGCGTCAGTTCGCGGGAGAGGCGGTCAGAAGAGGGAGCCCTGGGCTGCCGGTTGGACGGGCGACGGGGTGGGCAGCGGTTCGAGGTGCGGGACCATCGCTGCGAGGCGTTCGTGGAGGGCGCGGGCCAGCGCCGGCGTGGACCGGTTGTCCGGCGTGTGAACGAAGAACGTCGGCTCGCGGCCGTCGTCCAGCCACTGGGCGAGGACGTCGTCCCATCGGGCCAGACCGTGCTCGGTGCGGGCGGCGTCGTCGCTGCCGATGAAGCGCACGATCGGATGGTCGGTGAGGGCGAGGTCCAGGAGCGGCAGGCGTGGCTTGCTGCGCCACTCCTCCCGGCCGGCGTCGGTGGTCGGCGGATGGGCGAACAAGGCGGTGGTGTCCAGCACCACCCGCTCCATCCCGTGGCGTTCGAGGAGGTGGTGGAGCGAGGCCATCGCCGGCCCACCACAGAACTGGGGGTGCCGCACCTCGACCGACCAGCGAACGCCGGCGGGCAGTTGGCGGGCGGTGTCCGCCAGCGCGGCCAGATCGCCCGGGCCGAACGACGCCGGAAGTTGCAGGGTGATCCCTCCGAGGCGATCTCCCAGCGGCGCGAGCAGGGCGGCGAAGGCGGCCAGGTCGGAGGCGACACCGCGCAGGCGGCGGTCGTGGGTGAGGGCGCGGGGCGCCTTGAACACCATGCGAAACCCGGCGGCGGCCTGCTTCGCCCACTTGGCCACCGCGAGCTCCGGCGGTGTGGCGTAGAACGTGGTGTTGCCCTCGACAGCGTTGAGGAGGTGGCTGTAGGGCGCCAGTTCGGTGCCGGGCACGGTCCGCGAGGGAAGGTACCGGCCCACCCAGGCGCGGTTCGCCCACATGGGACATCCCACGTACAGCCTCGCCACGAGGCCGAGGTTAGACGTCAGCGCATGCGGATGACGTTGCCGGTGACCATCCGCGCCGAATCGGAGCACAGCCAGGCGATGACACCGGCCACTTCGGCGGGCTCGGCGACGTGGAAGTGGTCGTGGCTGGTGGCGGCGAACTCGCGGACGGCGTCGTTGACCCACCCGCTGTCGGTGATCGGCGGGTGGATCATGTTCGCGGTGACGCCCCGGCGGCCGAGCTCCGTCGCCGCGGCCATGGTGTAGTTCTCCAGCGCAGCCTTGGCGGCGCCGTAGGTGACCTCGCCGGGGAACCCGTTCGGGCCGCCGCTGGTGAGCTCGACGATGTGGCCCCCAGCCGCCGTTGCGGGCGATCAACCCGGTGCTGAACTCGGCGATGAGCAGCGGGCGGCCGCCCGGGCGTCCACCCCGAACGTGCGGTCGAACAGGTCGGCGGTGACCGGCGGGGTGCTGCGGCCGACGGGGGTCGTGGTGGGTCCCGGCGACGAACGAGTCGCCGCTGGCCCAGCCGGTGGCGTTGCTGACCGTGATGTCCACCGGCCCCAGCTCGTGCCTGGCGAGGTTGAACACGTTCGACGGTGGTGGCGTCCAGCAGGTTCATAGTCTCCACCGCCACGGCACGTCCACCGGCGGCGATGATGTGGCCAGACCGCCGCCCCGTCGGTCATCCGGTTCTCCTGTAGCGCTCCGCGTGGCGGGGTCGGGCGCCACCGTCAAGGAGGAACGTGACGAGCACGGCCACGCCGTCGGCGGCCAGCCGCTCGGCTGTCGCTGCCAATGCCGTGGTTCGCCCCGGTGACGACGGCGACGTGCTGCATGGGGCCGCACCGCATGTAGCGCCCGACGGGGTCCCCACGCTCCCATTTCCGGCGACGTGGTCGCGCCCTGGGCGGGAATTGTGAGGCGCACACGGGCGCGACAAGTTCAGATGTGGCTCAGGAGAATCCGGCGCGCTGGAGGGCAGCCCGCACCTCTGCGTCCGACGCGCCGAGTCGTGTGAAGCGCGGCGGATGGTTTGGTCGCCAGCGCCGCCAGTTCCGTGAAGCCAGCCGCGGCGTGCGCAGCCGGTACGGCCGGCGCGACGACTGTGCCGCGGCGTCCTTCCGTGACGACGATGCCGCGGGCCTCGCAGTATTCGCGGGTACGCCCGGGCTGACGGTCCCGTTGGCGATGCCCAGGTCGGCAGCCAGCTGGCGCAGGGTCGGTGGGCAGGCGTTCGCCGGGCGGCAACGTGCCGTGAACGACCATCGTCTCGATCTGGGAACGGATCTGCTCGGTACGGCGGCGTGGGGGAGGAGAGGTCGACGGTGATCACGTCGGGACCCCGCTCCGGTCATCCGCGCCGGCATCCAGGCTCAACGGCCAGCACTCCCACCGTGGCAACGACGCCCACGACGGTGGCTCCGACGGACCAGCCGTCAGGGTAGCTGCCCGGCACCGAGGTACCACGATCCGATGAACTGGAGGAGATCCAGCCGCTCATGGTCGCGCCGTCGCCGCCTGCCGGATGATCCGGTCGACCTCGAAGCGTCGACACCGTCCCTGCCGGCTGCGGACGCGCGGTGATCCGGACGATCGCCGCCACCGCCACCGCAGCCAGGACCGCCATCCAGACGAGCACCGTGAGCCGATCGTGGTGGACCGGTCCCGGAGAGGTGGGGGCAGCGCCAAGCAGGAGTGCCCCGGGACGGTCGTCAGCACGGGAGGCCAGCCACCATCGTCTGGCACTGGAGGTGACGAAGCGGGAGCGGACGTCGAGATGTTGCAGATCGGCGTGCGCTGCGGCACCGGGGGACGATGGCGAACGAACAGCTCCGGAAGGATCCCCGCTGCGAACCACCCGATGAACAGGGCGACGTACAGGTTGACGGAGCGGCTGCCGGCCGGCGCCGAACGCAACCAGCCATACGACAGCACCGGCAACGCCACCGAGGGCACCGCTACGCTTCACCGCCGGACACGGCGCGGCAGGAAGAATGGAAGCCGGGTCATTGGCTGTACGCGGCGCGCCGGCCTGTTGCAATTCACCCAATCAGGGCTGCCGAGCGATGCGACCCGCGGCGGCGGCCGACCGTCCACCCGACGAAGAGGGCAGCCGCTGCCGCGAGCAGCGTGACAAGGACCGATCGCTTGACGTGCATGCACCGCCTCTTTGTATCAATGTACTGCAACATTGATACAAAGAGGCAGCGGCGTCAAGCCGCCGTGCTGCTATTCGTAGGAGCGGCAGATCACCTCGGCGACGCAGTCGGCTTGGCCGTTTCCTCGCACTCAAGACGAACTCGTAGGTGGTCTGGATGCCGCCGGGGATGTCGTCCACCTGCAGCAGCTTCACGCCGAGGCGCAGCTTGGCGCCGACCGGCACCGGCGACATGAACCGCACCTTGTTGCAGCCGTAGTTGACGCCCATCTTGAAGCCGGTGGTGATGGCCACCTGGGGCATCAGCACGGGGCCGAGCGAGAGGGTGAGGTAGCCGTGGGCGATCGGGCCGCCGAAGGGGCTCTCCTTCGTGGCGCTCGGGGTCCACGTGGATCCACTGGTGGTCGCCGGTGGCGTCGGCGAAGAGGTTCACCCTCGCTCCTGGGTGATGTCCATCCACTCGCTGTAGCCGATGTGCTCGCCGACGAGGGTCTTCAGTTCTGCAGAGCCGTTGATGATGCGCGGTGCCATGCGCGCCAGTGTTGCACTTCCGCATGCGGGCCGGGCAAGCGGATGCTCTACGTTGTCGCCGTGGGGGTAGATCGGTTGGGGGACCGCATGGTTCGGGCCGCGCTGTTCCCACTCCGACTCGCGAAGAACTCCGCCCGGACTGCTCAGGAGGCACTGATGGCCGACTTCATGACCGCCTATTCGCTGACCCAGCCCGACAAGCTCGCCGTCATCGACGATCGTGCCGGTGCCGGCGTGCGGACGTTGACGTTCAAGGAGCTCAACGAGCGGGCCAACCAGATGGCCAACGCCCTGCTCGGCCTGGGCGCCCGGCCGGGCGAGACGAAGGTGGTGTGGTGCGGGCAGAACTCCTCGGGGTTGGTGGTGATGATCAACGCCGCCCGCAAGCTGGCAGATATCACCGCCGTGCCGCTGAACTACCGCCCTCAAAGCACGAGGAGCTGCCGCCGCCAGCGTCACTGACCACTGCGACGCCACGATCGTGTACGTGGACGCCGAGTTCGCCCCGATGTTCAGCCGCATCCGCGGCGACCTGCCCAAGGTCACCACGTACCTCGTGTTCGACGGTGAGGTCCCCGACGGGATGGTGGACGCCGATGCGCTGATGAATTGCGCAGCACCGGCGAGCCGAGTTGCCGGAGGCCACCGAGCCAGGCTCGACGATGATCTACACCAGCGGTACGACGGGTAAGCCGAAGGGGAGCCCTGCGCCGTGGTGGCGCCAACCGGCACAGGGCCTGGCGCTGATGCAGCACATCGGCTACGTGCCCGACGACATTATCCCCACCGGCCCGCTCTACCACTGGCCCCGGCGTTCATGGGCACGCTCCAGAGCCTGGGGCAGACCGTGGTGCTGCAGCGCAAGTTCAACGCCGAGGACTGGCTGCGGCTGGTGGACACCTACAAGGTCACGTCCACCTTCAGCGCCCTCACGCCGATCCGGCTGATCTTGCAACCTGCCGGAGGAGGTGAAGGCCAAGTACACGTGTCCTCGATGAAGCGGATGGTCGCCAACGCCGCGCCGTGGAGCTTCGCGCTGAAGCAGATGTACGTGCGCGACTTCCCGGCCGACAGCCTGTGGGAGGTCTACGGGTCCACGGAGCTGGGCGTCAACTGCGTGCTGAAGCCGGAGGACCAGATGCGCAAGCCCGGCTCCTGCGGGCAGCCGGCGCCGATGGTCGAGGTGAAGCTGTTCGACGACGACGGCAACGAGGTCACCGGCACCGGCCCGGAGGCCACCGGCGAGCTGTTCGTGAAGAGCCCCAGCGTGTTCGCCGACTACTACAAACAGCATGGACAAGTTCGCCGACCAGAAGCACGGCTACCAGACCGTCGGCGACATCGCCTACCGGGACGACGAGGGCTACATCTACATCTGCGACCGCAAGAAGGACATGATCATCAGCGGCGGCATGAACATCTACCCCGCGAGATCGAGGCGGCGTGCTGGAGCACCACCCCGATGTCATCGAGGTCGCCGTGTTCGGCGTGCCGAGCGAGGAGTGGGGGGAGAGCGTCCATGCCGTCGTGGTGCTCCGTGAGGGTGCGACGGCGTCGAGGAGGACATCATCGAGCCTGCCCGCCAGCACCTCGCCCACTACCGCGCCGAAGTCCGTGACCTTCATCGACGAACTGTCGAAGACGGGCAGCGGCAAGATCCCGAAGGCGAGCTGCGGGCCCCGTTCTGGGCCGGCCGCGACAGCAAGGTCTGAGCTGCCGTCAGGCCATGTCGGCCAGACCGCCGTCAGGGTGGTGCGGCCGATGGCCGGCATGTCAGCGTGGTGTCGTCGGCCGTGAGGTAGGCGAGGGCCAGGTTCAGGGCCCATCCGGCGGCGCGCCAGGTGGCCGGGTCGATCGCGGCCTCGTCGCGGAAGCGGGCGCAGCCGGTGGCGTCGAACATCATCCAGGCCATCGCCAGGTCGGTGGCCGGATCACCGGCGCAGATGTCGCCGAAGTCGATCATCGCGCCACCCGGCCGTCCACCGCGAGCATGTTCGACGGGTGCAGGTCGCCGTGCAGCCAGGGGCGGACCGGCCCATGGCTCGGTGGCGCACAGGTCCTCCCACACGGCGAGGGCCCGTCGGCCGTCGATCGCCGAGCCCAGCCGTTCGACCCGCTCGCCGACGGCGTCGGCCCGCTGCTGCAGCGCCACGCCGCGGAACGGGTTGGCGGGCGCGTCCGCGGGCGCCGGCACGTGCAGGGCGCGGACGAAGGCGGCCAGCTGGGTGACGGTGCCCGCCGGGTCAGCCAGCTCCACGGAGGACACCGCCACGCCAGGCAGCCAGCGGCCGATGACGAACGGGTACGGGAACTCCTCCGTCGGCGCGCCGGCCACCTCGGCCACCGGCACGGGCAGCGGCAGGCGCGGCGCCAGCTCGGGCAGCCAGCGCAGCTCGTTGACGATCAGTTCCACGGCTACCTGGCGGCGGGGGAGGCGCACCATCCACTCGTCGCCCAGGCGGGCGATGGTGTTGTCCCATCCATTGGCCACGATCCGCACCGGCTGACCAGCCAGTTCCGGCGCCTGGTCGGCCACGAGCGCCGCGATCAGCGCGTCGTCGATGGCGATGTCGGCGGCCGGCGTGCCCATCGTGGCCTCAGTAGCCGAGGCGCTCCACCCGGTCCGGGCGGCGCTGCCAGTCCTTGTCCACCTTCACGAACAGCTCCAGGAAGGCTCCCTCGGGCAGCTGCAGGCGGGCCCGGCGGCCGACCTCCTTCAGCACCGAGCCGCCCTTCCCGATGACCATGCCCTTCTGGCTGTCGCGCTCCACGATGATCTCCACCCGGATGCGCGGCCACTCCCACTCGCTGACGCGGGTGGCGATGGAGTACGGCAGTTCGTCGTGGGTGACGGCCAGCAACTGCTCGCGCACGAGCTCGGCCACCCACTGCTCCTCCGGCTGGTCGCTGACCGTGTCCTCCGGGAAGTACAGCGGCCCCTCCGGCAACCGGCCGACCAGGTACTCCACCAGGCCGGCAATGCCCTTGCCGGTGCGGGCGGACACCGGGAAGTAGTCGGCTGCACCGAGCTGCGACGCGGCGGCCAGCTGCGCCACCACCCGGTCCGGCTTCACCGCGTCGATCTTGTTGACGATGACGATCGACCGCGCCATGTCCAGGTGGCGGGCCACCCACTCGTCGCCCGAGCCGAACGGCTTGGTGGCGTCGATGACCAGGCAGGTGACGTCCACGTCGGCCAGGCTCTCGAGCGCGGTGGCGTTGACCCGCTCGCCAAGGGCGGTCACGGGCTTGTGCAGGCCGGGCGTGTCCACGAACACGAGTTGGGCGTCGGGCCGGGTGAGCACGCCCATCACCCGGTGGCGCGTGGTCTGCGGCTTGTCGCTGACGATGCTGACCTTGCGCCCGCACATGGCGTTGACGAGGCTGCTCTTGCCGACGTTGGGCCGACCGACGAGGGTGACGAAGCCGCTGCGCATCAGGTCAGCCACGCTATCGGCGCCGCGGTCACGGTTCGCCGGGTATCGAGGTGGTGCTGGCCGCGGTGGTGGCGGTGGTGGTGACGGACTGAGTGGGCGTGGCCACGCCACGGGTGGACATCAGCAACTCGAAGTCGGCCAGCGTCAGGGGGTCGCCCGCCGCGACCAGCTCGCCGGACGCCGTGGTGACGGCCTGGTTGAACGTCACCTGGCCCACGCCGCGGATGTTGGTGAGCACGGTGACGACGATCTGGCCCACGGCCAGCCGCTGATCGCCCACCGGGATGGGCGTGAAGAAGTCGTCCGGCAGTTGGATGAGCGCGAGGCCGGTGGTGTCCGTCTCCACCAGGATCTCCGGGAAGGCCGGCAGCGCCGTGCGCAGGCCCTTGCCGGCGTCGCCCTCCGGCTCGCCCTCCTGCAGGGCGGCCATGAGTTGCAGCGGGGCCACGGGCGAGGGGAGCGCTTTGGTCACCGGTGTCAGGCGGCCGCTGACGATGAAGTACAGCTGCACGTCCTCGGTCTGGATCGGCGGCACTGTGGTCGTGGTGGTCTCCAGGCCGCTGGTGGTGGTGGCCGCCTCGGTGGTGGTGGTGGCGATGGTGGTCGTGGTGGAGGGTCTGGTGTCCTCCAGGCCGTATGGGGGCTGGATGCGCTCCACCTTGCCGTCCTCCACCACGCTGCACGCGGCGAGGCCGACGATGGCCGCCGTGATCACCAGCAGTCGAGCTCTCATCACCATGCCTCCGACAGGCTGACCTTGAAGCGGGCGCCGCCACCGGGGCGGTCCTCGACCCAGGCCTCGCCGCCGTGGGCCTGGGCGTGCTCGGCCACCAACGCCAGGCCGAGACCGGTGCCGACGCGGTGGCGGGCGGCCGATCCGCGGGCGAAGCGTTCGAATATCCGCGACCGCTCGCTGCGGGCCACGCCGGGCCCGGCGTCGTCCACGCCGAGCACGAGGTGACGCTTCGGTGCCGGTTCGGCGAACAGGCGGACTGGGCCGCCGCCGTGCTCGCGGGCGTTCTCCAGCAGGTTGGCGAGCGTGCGCTCGACGCGCAGCTTGTCCAGGCGCACCAGGCCCGGCACCTTGCTGTCGATGTCGATCGGCACGTCGCCGAAGCCGTACCGGTGGGCGATGCGCGGCAGCAGCTCGCGCAGGTCCACCTCCTCCCGATGCAGCTCGGTGGAGCCGGCGTCGATGCGCGACAGCTCCAGCAGGTCCATCACCATGTGGTCGAAGCGGCGCACCTGGGTGACCACCACGTCGAGCGCCTGCTGGCTGCGGTCGGGGAGATCGGCGCGGCGGCCGTCCAGCACCTCGACCGCGGCGGTGAGCGCGGTGATTGGGGAGCGCAGCTCGTGGCTGACGTCGGATGCGAAGCGGGCCTCGCGCTCGATGCGGGCCTGCACGGCGTCAGCCATGTCGTTGAACGAGCTGGCCAACCGGGAGAGGTCCGGGTCGTTCTCCGGTGGCATCCGGGCGTCGAACTCGCCGGAGGCGATCTCGCCGGCGGCGTGCGACACGCGGGACAGAGGCCGCAGCAGGCGCCGGCTGGTCCACCACCCGAGAACGCCGGCCAGCAGGGTGGTGATGCCGGCGCCGACAATGAGCGCCGTGGTGATGGCATTGAGGTTGCGCTGGGTGGAGTCCATCGGGAACGCCTCGAAGTACTTGGCGTTCACCGCGGGCATGCTGATCCCCACCGCCACGTACGGCTTGTCGTCCAGTTCGAAGCGCTGTTGGGCGCTGGCCCCCTGGTCCACGGAGGTCCGCAGTTCCAGCGGGAACGACTCGGGCGACACGCTGAGGTCGGCCACGAACGGGCGCCCGTCGCGGAACAGCAGGGTGAACCCGCCGCTCTCGTTGCGCAGGTCGCGGGCGACGTCGATGTCCTGCTCGGCCAGCAACTGGTCGCGCACGGTACGGGCATTGTTCTCCGCCTGGTTGCGGGCAACCTCCAGCCGCTGGTCGATCAGGAAGGAGCGGGCGAGGGCGTAGGTGACCACGGCGAGGGCGAGTGTGGTGACGAGAGCGGTGAGCGAGAACCACAGGGTGACGCGGGTGCGCAGGCGGAGGGTGCGGCGGCGGCGATCGGTCACCGCACCAGTGTGGCCGACGCGAGGGCCCGCGGCGGTGCGCGGCACGGGCCCTCGTCGGCCGTGGTGATCAGGCGGCGAAACCGACCAGTGGGTAGGCCTGCTCCAGCGCCTGCAGCACGGGAGCGACGACGTCGAGGTCGGCGAGGATCAGTTCTGCCCGCAGGAGCAGTTCGCTGCACACGAATGCCACCGAGTGGCCGGCCGACAGGGTGGAGCGGGCGAGGTCCTTCAGCGCCCGGACGCCGGGATCGGCGATGACCGTGACGCCACTGAGGTCCACCAGCAAGCCGTACCCGGTGGGGAGGGGCAGGCCGGCGGCCCGAAGGGCGTCGCCGTGCTCGGCAGCAGTGAACGGGCCGCTGACAGCGACGGCCACGTGGTGCCGATGCAGATCGGCATGTGTGACAAACGAGGGAGCCAGCATGTCGTAACCTCCAGACGGCGTCTTCACGAACCCTGCTGCCCGCAGGTTCACCGCTGCCGGTGAGGCACCAGGGGGAGGAAGGTACCTCACCGGGGCAGCGTGAACAGGTCTCATGTTGCAGGTCCACTGTGACGAGACGACGCTCACATTGTGCGATTTCTGTAACAGTTGTGGCGAGACTGCCGCACAGCGGCAAAGGTGGTGGGCGTGAACTCCCTCCTGTTCATCGAGGACGACGACGGCATCCGGGTGGCCCTCACGCTGGCCCTGGAGGACGAGGGCTACGAGGTGGTGGAGGCGCCGGACGGCCGCGCCGGGCTGGCGGCGTTCGCCGAGAAGGAGCCCGACCTCGTGCTGCTCGACCTGCGGCTGCCGGACATGTCAGGCTTCGACGTCTGCCGCCAGCTTCGCTCCCGCAGCCTGGTGCCGATCATCATCGTGACAGCCCAGACCGACACGTACGACCTGGTCGCCGGCCTGGAGGCCGGCGCGGACGACTATGTCACCAAGCCGGTCGTGCCGAAGGAGCTTGCCGCCCGCATCCGCGCCGCCCTGCGCCGGGTGCACCTCCACGAGACGTCGGCCGCCTCCTCCGTCAGCCGCTTCGGCGACATCGAGCTGCGCCGGGAGCAGGGGATCGTGCTGAAGGGCGGGCAGGAGCTCAACCTGACCAAGACCGAGTACCGCCTGCTGGTCGAGTTCGCCGACCACGCCAACATGGTCCTGTCGCGGGACCAGCTGCTGGAGCGGGTGTGGGGCTACGAGTACCTCGGCGACTCGCGCCTGGTGGACGCCCACGTCCGCCGCCTGCGGGTGAAGGTGGAGGACCAGCCCGACGAGCCGAAGCTGATCGTCACCGCCCGCGGCATCGGCTACCGCCTGCTGGCGTGACGCTGCGTCAGCCGGGCCACACCCGGCTGAGGAGGTACTCGCCGAGGCCCTTGGCCTGGGCGTCGAAGGCCACGCTGCTGGCCACGCCCTCGCCGAGGATGCCGACGATCACGAAGTTCAGTGCCCGCAGGTTGGGCAGTTCGAAGCGGCGGACCTCCAGGTCGCGGGCTTCCGCCAGCAGTTGCTGCACCCGTTCGGCCGTCAGGTTGGCGGCCAGCCAGGCGTAGCCGGCGTCGTCACGGGCGTAGATGCCCACGTTGGCGTTGCCGCCCTTGTCACCGCTCCTGGCCGCGAAGTGGGCACCGAGCGGCTCACCGGCCGCCGGCCCGACCGGTTCCGCAGCGATCTCCACCGAACTTGTCGCGGGTGCTACCGGGAGATTCCGAGGTGGGGCCGCGACAACTTCCCGGGAGCCGGTGGGATGGACGACGGTTTCGGTGACGTCGGCGCGGTCGACGAGGGCGGGCCAGTAGACGCCGTAGGACTGGGCCTCGCTCGGGCCGCCGGTGGCGAAGAAGCCGGGGTAGTTGGCCAGAGCCAGCTCGATGGCCGCGCCGGAGAAGGCCCGGCCGGCCACCCGCTCGTCGCTGCTCTTGACGGTGATGTGGAGGCGGCCGGAAGCCTGCTCCTGCGTGGGCGCGTCGGACGGGGCCTCCACGAACCTCACGTCCACCTCGTCGAAGCGCTCCTTGCCGCCGAGGCGGCGGAACAGGGCGTCCTCCAGCCAGGCGGCCTTCTCCCGCTGGCGCAGGCCGCTGAGCACGAAGCTCATCCGGTTGCGCCAGCCGCCCTCGAGGTTGATGCAGACCTTCAACTTGGCAGGGGCGGGGTCGCCCTTGACCCCGCTGATCCGCACCCTGTCCGGACCCTCCTGGGTGAGCTGGATGGTGTCGAAGCGGGCCACCACGTCGGGGTTCGGGTACTCCGGCGCGCCGATCTCGTAGAGCAACTGGGCGGTGACGGTGCCGACGTTGACCACGCCGCCCGTGCCGGGATGCTTGGTGATGACGGTGGAGCCGTCGGCCTCCACCTCGGCGATCGGGAAGCCGAGCGGGAGCGTGGGGTCGGGGATCTCGTGGAACCAGGTGTAGTTGCCACCAGTTGCCTGGGCACCGCACTCGATGACGTGCCCGGCAACGACGGAGCCGGCCAGCGCGTCGAAGTCGTCGGGCGCCCACTCGTGCCACCAGGCGGCGGGGCCGACCACCAGCGCGGCGTCGGTGACCCGCGGGCAGACCACCACGTCCGCCCCGGCCTTCAGGGCCGCGGCGATGCCCCAGCCGCCCAGGTACGCATTGGCGCTGACCGGGTTGCCGGTGAGCTCTGCGCCAGTGTCCAGATGGCGCAGCTGCGGGCGCAGGCCGTCCACCCGGTCCATCAGGTCGTCGCCCTCGACATGGGCGACCTTCACGTCCAGGCCCAGCTTGGCGGCGATGTCGCGCACCTTGTCGGCGCAGCCGGCGGGGTTCAGGCCGCCGGCGTTGGTGACCACCTTGATGCCCTTCTCCATGCACATGGCCAGCACCTGCTCCATCTGGACCAGGAAGGTGCCGGCATAGCCCAGCTCGGCGTTGCGGCTGCGCTGCTTGTGCAGGATCAGCATGGTCAGCTCGGCCAGCCAGTCGCCGGTCAGCACGTCCACCGGGCTGTCCGGGCCGGCGGCCTCCACCATCTCCTTCGCCGCGCTGAGGCGGTCGCCGAAGAAGCCGCTGCAGTTGGCGATGCGGACGGCGCGACGGGGCTCGGCGCTCATGACGCATCCACCTTCACCAGGGGCTGGCCGTGGTCCAGCTGCTGGCCGGCGGCCACGAAGACCTCGACCACCGTGCCGGCGTGCGGCGCCACGATCTGGTGCTCCATCTTCATCGCCTCGATGGTCAGCATCGGCTGCCCGGCCGCGACGGTGTCGCCGGCGGCCACCAGCAGGCGCACCACCTTGCCGGGCATCGGGGCGACGGTGCTGCCGGCGCGGCCGGCCTCGTCCGGCGACACGAACCGAGGTGGGACGGCGAGCGCGAACCGGCCGCCACCGACGTACACGGTGTCGCCCTCCTCGCGGACCGTGACGCGGGCCAGCGAGTCCTGGGTGAAGTCGTCCAGCTCGACCGGATCGCCGTCCACGTGCAGCACCTCCAACCGGTCGGACCGGTCGAAGCGGTACTGCACGGTGTGCTCGGCGTCGCCGAGGCGCAGCGTCTGGGCATGGAGTTGGGACGGGTTGTTGCGCCAGCCGATGGGATACCGGCCGGCCCGGCCGCGGGCCAGTGCCACTGCCGCGGCGGCGACCTCCAGCGGGGACGGCGCCGGCGCGGCACCGAGGTCCTGGCGGTCCAGCCAGCCGGTGTCCACCTCGCCGTCGATGTCCACCAGACGGCCCGCCAGCCAGCGCAGCAGCGGGCGGTTGGTGGTGGGGCCGCACACGTCGGCGCGGTCCAGCGCCATCGCCAGCTTGCGGGCGGCCTCCGCCCGGTCGGCGCCGTAGGCGATGACCTTGGCGATCATCGAGTCGTAGTGGGGCGGCACCTCGCTGCCGGCCTCCACCGCCGAGTCGATGCGCAGCCCCTCCACCGCCGGCCAGGAGAACGTGGAGAACGTGCCCGACGAGGGCAGGTAGCCGGCGTACGGGTCCTCGGCGCACAGCCGCACCTCGATGGCGTGGCCGCACGGCTGCACGCCCGCCAGCACGGCGGGCGGAAGGGCCTCGCCCATCGCCACGCGGAGTTGCAGCTCCACGAGGTCCAGCCCGGTGACCATCTCCGTGACGGGGTGCTCCACCTGCAGGCGGGTGTTCATCTCCAGGAAGTAGAAGTGGCCGGTGCGGTCCAGCAGGAACTCCACGGTGCCGGCGCCCACATAGCCCACCGCCCGGGCGGCTGCGCAGGCGGCATCGAACATGCGTGCCCGCAGTTCGGGGCCGACGGCGGGGGAGGGGGTCTCCTCCACCACCTTCTGGTGGCGGCGCTGGATGGTGCAGTCGCGCTCGCCGAGCGCCACCACGTTGCCGTGGCTGTCGGCGAAGACCTGCACCTCCACGTGGCGGCCGCCCTCCACGTAGCGCTCCACGAAGACGGTGCCGTCGCCGAAGGCCGACAGCGCCTCGCGCTCCGCGGCGGCAATGGCCTCGGCCATGTCGTCGGCGGAACGGACGATGCGCATGCCGCGCCCGCCGCCACCGGCGGACGCCTTGACCAGCGCCGGCACGCCGATCTCGTCCAACGTCTCGACGGTGTTGTCCGGTGCCACGGGCACCCCGGCGGCGCGGACCAGTGCCTTCGCCTCGATCTTCGAGCCCATCGCGGCGATCGAATGCGGCGGCGGCCCGACCCACACCAGGCCGGCGTCCTGCACCGCCTGGGCGAACGCGGCGTTCTCCGACAGGAAGCCGTAGCCGGGGTGGATGGCACCCGCGCCGGCCCGCTGGGCGGCGGCGATCACCAGGTCGCCGCGCAGGTAGGTGTCGGCGGACGCGGTGCCGGGCAGGCGGACGGCCGACGTGGCCTCGGTGGCGAACGGGCGTGCTCGTCCGCGTCGCTGAAGACGGCGACGGTGGACAGGCCCATGCGGTGGCAGGTGCGGAACACCCGGCGGGCGATCTCGCCACGGTTGGCCACGAGGACGGAGTGGAAGCTGCTCATCGTGATCACATCCGGAAGACGCCGTAGCCACGGGTGCCGGCGATGGGTTGGTTGTCGATGACCGAGAGGCACATGCCCAGCACGGTGCGGGTGTCCCGCGGGTCGATGATCCCGTCGTCGTAGAGCTTGCCGCTCATGAACATGGCGAGGGACTCGCGCTCGATCTGCTCCTCCACCAGTTGGCGCATGCTGGCGTCGGCGTCCTCGTCGAACGGCTTGCCCATGCTCTCCGCGCTCTGGCGGGCGACGATGCTCATCACCCCGGCCAGCTGCGCGGGCCCCATCACCGCGGTCTTGGCGTTGGGCCAGGCGAACAGGAAGCGGGGGCCGTACGCCCGGCCGCACATGCCGTAGTTGCCGGCGCCGTAGCTGGCACCCATGTGGATGGTGAGGTGCGGCACCTGGCTGTTGGACACGGCGTTGATCATCTTGGCGCCGTCCTTGATGATGCCGCGCTGCTGGAACTCCTTGGGCTCCATGTAGCCGGTGGTGGTCTGGAGAAAGACGAGCGGGGTGTCGATCTGGTTGGCCAGCTGGATGAACTGGGCGGCCTTCTCGCTCTCCTCGCTGAACAGCACGCCGCGGTGGTTGGCGAGGATTCCGATGGGGTAGCCGTGGATCTCCGCCCAGCCGGTGACCAGCGACGTGCCGTACAGCGGCTTGAACTCGTCGAAGTCGCTGTCGTCCACGACGCGGGCGATCACTTCGCGGGGGTCGAACGGCACCTTCGGGTCGGCGCTGGGAATGCCCAGCAGCTGGTCCGGGTCGTACTTCGGTGGCCTGCCGGGGCCGCGGCGGCCCGGACCCTTCTTGCGGTGGTTGATCCGCTTGATGACCTGGCGGCCGAGGCGGATGCCGTCCATCTCGTCGACGGCGAAGTAGTCGGCGAGGCCGCTGATGCGGGCGTGCATCTCCGCACCGCCGAGGCTCTCGTCGTCGCTGTCCTCGCCGGTGGCCATCTTCACCAGCGGTGGTCCGCCGAGGAACACCTTCGAGCGCTCCTTGATCATCACCACGTAGTCGCTCATGCCGGGCACGTAGGCGCCGCCGGCGGTGGAGTTGCCGAAGACGATCGACACCTGGGGGATGCCCATGGCCGAGGCGTTGGTGATGTCGCGGAAGCTGCGCCCGCCGGGGATGAAGATCTCGCTCTGGGTCGGCAGGTCGGCCCCACCGGACTCGGTGAGCGCGATGACCGGCAGCCGGTTCTCCCGGGCGATCTCCGCCGCCCGGATGCTCTTCTTGAACGTGTACGGATTGCTGGCGCCGCCGCGCAAGGTGGGGTCGTTGGCGGTGATGAGGCACTCCACGCCTTCCACCACGCCGACGCCGACCACCACGCCCGCCCCGACCGGGAACTCGCTGCCGTACGCGGCGAGCGCCGAGATCTCGAGGAACGGGGAGTCCGGGTCCAGCAGGGCTTCGATCCGTTCGCGGGCCAGCATCTTGCCCCGCTTGCGGTGGCGCTCGACGTACTTCGGCCCGCCGCCGCCGTTGACGATGGCGAGCTGCTCGTTGATCGCCGCCACCTGCCGTTCCAGTGCCTCCCGGTTGGCCAGGTAGGCGGGATCGGCGTCGTTGAGGGTGCTCTGCAGCACCGGCATGGTCAGGCCCCTTCCTGCGGTGCCGCCCACCGGGGCGGGCGCTTCTCGGCGAAGGCGCGCATGCCTTCGGCTGCTTCCTCGCTGCGGAAGAGTGCCGCGCTGAGCGCCACCATCTCCTCCATGTCGGGCGGGCCACCGCGGAGGATCCGCTTGGCCTCGGCGACCGCGTTCGGCGCCCCGGCCAGCACCCCGTCCACCAGGCGCTGCACGGTGGCCGCCACGTCGTCGGTGACATGCGTGATCAGCCCCATGTCGCGTGCAGCGTGGGCGTCGAACGGCTCGCCGGTGAGGAACGGGGCCGCCAGTGTGCTCCAGCCGCAGCGGGCGAGGATCGGCACGCTGATGATCGCCGGGGCGACCCCGATGCGCACCTCGGTGAGCGCGAAGGTGACGGCGGCGTTGACGACCACCAGGTCGCAGGCGGCCATCAGCCCGATGCCGCCGGCACGAACCGGCCCGTCCACCGCAGCGATGGTGACGGCGCGCATGGTGCCCAGGCGGGTGATGGCGTCGCTCATCGGGTTGCCGGCGGCCTGGGCGGCGTCGTCGCCAGTGGCCCGCTCCTTCAGGTCGGCGCCGGCGCAGAACACGGGAGGCGTATGGGTGAGCACCACAGCACGTACGTCGGGTTGCTCCGCCCGGTCCAGCGCCTCGTTGAGCTCGGTGACCAGCTGGCGCGACAGCGCGTTGCGGTTGGCCGGCGAATCGAGCGTGATGGTGGTGACCCCCGCCGCCACCGTGCAATGAACAAGTTGCCCCACGTGGCCGACTGTAGCCAGCGACCCGCGGGGCGGAACCACCTGCGGTCCCTACCCGGACCGGCGGGCGAGCACGATGATCTCCGGCGACCCGGCAACGTACGGCGACCCATCCCACTTGCCCGCGACCTCGACCACCTCGAATCCGGCCGCAGCGAGCGGCGCGGTGATCTCCGGCGCAGTGCGGAACCGCAGGGTCTCCTCGGCCACGACGTGCTGGTCGTCGGCGAACACCGTGTGGCCCTCGTGGGTCTCGGTCGGGCTCTCGGGGTCGCCGTGGACCGCTGTGGCCACGACCCAGGACTCGAACCAGTCGCCGTCACCGAGGTCGTACCGCTGGCGGGTTGCGGCCTCGGTCCAGGTCTCCCACTCCCGGGCCGCTGGGTTGCGCGATTCGAAGGTGAGATGACCGCCGGCGCCGAGCGCTCGACGGCAGTCGGCGAGCGCCTGCTGCCACTCCTCGTCGGTGACGAAGTACTGCGCCACATGGCCCATCATCACCACCAGGTCGGCGCTCGCGTCGGGAAGCGAGTCCGCGCCGCCCAGCCGCCAGTCGATGGCGAGGTGCGAAGTGCGCTGCCGGGCGCGGTCCAGCATCGTCGCCGACGGGTCGACCGCGATCACCGAATGGCCGCGTTCGGCTGCGTCGATGGCGAAGACGCCCGTGCCGCACCCCACGTCGGCGAGCCGGTGGGCACCGAGCGCACGGGCACGGTCGAGGTAGAAGTCATGGTCCCAGCGCCCGGCGCACTCGACGTCGTAGGCGGCCACCAGGCGGGGGTTGTCGGTCCACCGTTCGGTCATGACGTTCAACCGGCGGTGATCTCGCGGAGGAAGGCCTCGGCCTCTTCGCGATGGCGGGTGCGCTTCATCGGGGGCAGCGCCTTCACGATGTCCCACCGGTAGTTGGCCGTTCCCAGGCGGCGATCGAAGACGGCGACCACGCCTCGGTCGGTGGCGGTGCGGATCAGCCTGCCGACCGCCTGGGCCAGCAGCATCGACGCCCGGGGGATGTCGATCTCGCCGAACGCCGCTGCGCCGAGCAGCTCGCGGCGGGCGGACAGCAGCGGATCATCCGGGCGGGGGAAGGGGATCCGGTCGATGGTGACCAGGCTGAGCGTGCGACCGGGGATGTCCACCCCCTGGAAGAACCCGGCGGTGGCGAACAGGCAGGCGTGCTCGTCCTCGCTGAATGCCTTGACCAGCGCCGTCTTCGGTAGGTCGCGCTGGGTCAGCACCGGCACGTCGACCCGTGGCTTCACCGCCTCGGCGGCAGCGTCCATCGCCTTCCAGCTGGTGAACAGCGCCAGTGTGCGGCCGCCCGCCGCGCTGATCAGCGAGACCAGTTCGTCGTGCACGGCGGCTGCGTACTTGGCGTCGCGCGGGTCGGGCAGGTGGAGCGCGCAGTAGAGCATGGAGTGGTGCTCGTAGTCGAAGGGGCTGCCCACGTCGAGCTGCTCGAAACCGTCCGCCGGCAGACCCACCCGGGCGCCGAGCGACGACGGGATGGTGGCGCTGGTGAGGATGCCCGTGCGCTGAGACCAGATGCCGTTCTGCAGCACATTGCCGACGTCCAGCGGGGCGATCTCCAGGCGGGGGAAGTCCGGCCCGCCGCTGACGAAGGGCACGTACCCCTCCAGCGGGCCCAGCGCGAGGTCCAGGCTCTCCTGCAAGCGGGTGGTGAGCTGCACGGCACGCAGCTTGCGCTGCTGCGCTTCGGCGACATCCGTGTCGATCGCCCGCAGGGCGTCCTGGGCCTTCTGCAGGCGGCCACGCAGGGTGACCAGGGTCTCGGTGACGGATGCGGGCAGCGGCACGGGAAGCCGGTCGCCGAGCAACGGGGCGAGCGTGTCGCGCACGAGCGTGGGTGCCTCAGCGATCGGCGCCGTGACCGCGGGGTCGGTGAGGATGTGCTTCAACGCCGCGGTGAGCGTGGTGAACCGGCCGCCGCCGATCTCCACACCGACGGTGTCGCTCATGATGTCTTCCAGCTGGTGCGCCTCGTCCACCACGACCACGTCGTGCTCCGGCAGGATCATCCCGCCGCTGCCCACGTGCAGCCCGTAGAGGTGCATGTTCACCACGATGACGTCGGCTGCCGCGGCACGCTCTCGCGCCGCCTCGGCGAAGCACACCTCGCCCATCGGGCAGCGCTTGGCACCCGGGCACTCGTCGCTGCCCACGGACACCGCCTTCCACGCCCGGTCCTGCGGAGCCCACGAGAGGTCGGCCTGGTCGCCGGTGCCGGTGGACCCGGCCCACGCCACCAGCCGGTTGATCTCCACCTTGGTGGTGGCAGCGAACTCCTCCATCTCCAGCTGGCCGGTGTCCTGGTCCTGCAGTTCGCGCACCCGCTGCATGCACACGTAGTTGCTGCGGCCCTTCAAGACGGCGAAGTCGAACCGCTGCCCGAGGTGCAGTTGCAGGAAGGGCAGATCCTTCGACGCCAGCTGGTCCTGCAACGCCTTGGTGGCAGTGGCCACGACCACCGTCTTCCCGGCGAGGATCGACGGCACGAGGTAGCCGATGGTCTTTCCCGTGCCCGTGCCGGCCTGGACCACCAGATGGCGGCCACGGTCGATCGCCTCGGCCACCGCCTGGGCCATCTGCTGCTGGCCGGGGCGATCCTCCGCGGCAGGCAAGGCACCGGTGACGGCGGCGAGCGCGGCGAGCACCTGCGGGTCGGTCGGCATCCCGCCGACCCTATCCAGGCGAAAGGCGCGAGCGGGGGAGTGCCATCGGTTAGGGTCCCCCGGCTATGAGCATGCCGCCTCCGCCTCCGCCCATCCCGCCCGGCTACCAGGCCTATCAGGCCGCTCCCGGCATCCCGCAGTTCGCCAGCTGGGGCTCTCGGGTCGGTGGCCACATCATCAACGGCCTCTCCGCGTTCGTGTTCGCCGTGCCGGCGATCGTTGCCTTCTTCGCCGGGCCGCGCGAGTACCAGGCGTGCACCGTCAACGACCGCCCGGGCATCTGCAAGCTGCCCACGTCCACCGGCTGGGCCATCATCATCGTGCTCGGTGTGCTGGGTCTCGTCGCCTTCATGGCGCTGTACGGCAGGGCCATCGCCCGCGACGGGCAGTTCTGGGGTCACAAGGCCGTGGGTGTGCGCATCGTCGACGCCCGCACGGGTGGCAACATCGGCGCCGGCAAGGCGATCGCCCGCTACCTGATCGGTCACTGGATCGACGGCCTGGTCTGCTACCTCGGCTTCCTCTGGCCGCTCTGGGACGCCAACAAGCAGACGTGGAGCGACAAGATGTTCGGCACCTACTCCGTCAGGGCCTGACCAGGGCGAGCGCGGCGTCCAGTTCGCGGGCGTCGAAGTCCGGCCATGCACAGTCGGTGAAGTAGATCTCCGCCCCGGCGCTCTGCCACAGCATGAAATTGCTGATGCGCAGTTCGCCGCTGGTGCGGACCAGCACGTCCACCGGCGGAAGTTCCGGCAGGTACAGGTGGGCCTCGAGGGCCGCCGGGGTCACGGACCCTTCGGCGGCCGCCCGCCGGGCCGCCCACACCATCTCGGCATGGCTGCCGTAGTCGAACGCCACCGTCAGCACCATGCCGGTGTTGGTCGCCGTGTCGGCGATGGCCTTGCGGATGGCCCGCTGCACGTACTTCGGGGTGCGGGCGTCGGGGCTGTCGAAGGGGCGGCCCATCCACTGGATGCGCACGTTCAACTCGTTCAACTCGGCCACCCGGCCGAACAGCTTGCGGTGCAGGCCGAGGATGTGCCGCACCTCGGTGCGCGGGCGCACCCAGTTCTCCGTGCTGAACCCGAACACGGTGAGCCAGCCGATGTCCTTGGTGACAGCCACCCGCACCAGCCGTGCCAGGTTCTCCTCGCCTTCGGTGTGGCCCTCCGTGCGGGGCAGGTTGCGCCGCCGCGCCCAGCGGCCGTTGCCGTCCATGATGGCGGCGACGTGCACCGGGCGGGGGGCGGTTGCGGGGCCGGTCATCGGCGCCACGCTACTCGCCGGCGGCGGCCGCGGTCAGGCCGCCCACACCCGTGACACCGTGGTGAACGAGCAGATGTAGGCGTCGCGGCCGAAGCCGGGCGCGGTGAACACCACGGACTGGATGGGGCTGCCCGTGGCCACCCTGCCGAGCTCGTCACCGGTGGTGATGTCCAGCACGACAGCGAACTCGCCGCCCGCCTCGGGATCGTGGTGCAGCAGCAGCAGTTCGCCCGTGTCGGCGAAGCGCAGGGGATGGGCTCCGTGGTGCAGTTGGCGCTGCCAGGCCTGCCCCGCCATGTGGAGACGATCGTCGAGATGGAAGGCCGTCACCACGCCATTGCCGCTGTCGTAGCCGACGGCGATGCGCCGCTGGCAGTCCACCGCCGGCGGATTGGCGATGAGTCCGCCCGGCCGGCCGCAGATCTCGGCCGTTTCCACGGAACCATCGGCGAGATCCACTCGCACCAGGTGCAGCGGGGTGGTATGCACCCCCTGGCCGAAGAACGTGCCGGCATAGCGGTCGCTGCCCTCCCCGTTGTCGAGGAACCAGGCCGCGCCGCCGTCGAGCACGGCGTCCCACCCGTAGGTCTGGCCATCCATGGTGACGTAGCGGGGGGAGAACCCGGCATCCGCCGTCAACCGGCCCTCGGCGGCGGCCCAGGAGAGGCGCCACAGGCGCGTGGTGCCCACCATCACGACCGTGTCGCCGTCGGCGCTGAGCCGGGCGATCGACGGCTCCGGCACCGTGGCCGTGGCCACGACGGCCAGCGTGTCGGGCCGGAGCACCAGCAACTCGGTGTCGGCCGGACCTTCGCTACCGCTCTGCCCGGGCCGGCGGCCACCGAAGTCCTTGGTGACGAGGTGGCCGTCGGGGAGGGTGACGAAGCTGTTGTAGGGCCGATGGCGGGGCAGTTCGACGGCGGCCTGCACGTCGAGCGTGCTGCTGAGGCGGTGGGCATGGTTGCCGAACACCACGTGCAGCGAGCCGTCGGCGTGGCAGGCCAGCCCGCCGGGCCAGGTGGGGCCGCCCGGGAGGTCGGGGGATCGACGCACGGTCTCGAGCGTGTCGGGGTCGATCTGCTCCACCCACGAGACCGCGTCGTCGCCACCGGTGTGGCACAGCAGGTAGGCCTCGCCGGGCTCGCGCAGCACCACCATCGTGCAGGCCATGGCCATCCGGCTGGTGCTGCGAAGGGTGCTGCCCCGCAGGCGCAACCCGCCCCCGGTGTGCGGCGCCTGCCGGCGGGTGGGGCCGCCGTCCTCCGCCGGCCAACGGCTCGGCCACAATCCCTCGTGCATGGGCCGACCGTAACTCTTGTCAGAATGACTGTCAAATGTTAGTGTGCGTCCCATGACCGCCGATCCGTCCAACCCGCTCGTCCTCGACTCGCTGCGCCGGCGCATGCGCGCCATGCACTCGCTGTACGAGGACGCCGTGGCCACGATGACGTTGGACCACGTGAACCATTTCGAACGCGAGGGCGTGCTGCCGATCGCGTTCTCGCTGTTCCACATCGTCAACATGATGGACGCCTCGTTCATGTTGATGACCGGCACCATGCCGATCTGGAATGAGGAATGGCAGGACCGAGTGCAGATGTCGGTCAACGACCATGGCAAGCACCGAACGGTGGACGAGATGGTCCACCAGCGGATCGGCGACTACGAGGCATTTCAGGAGTACATGACGGCCGTGTTCGCTCGCACAGAGGCGTGGCTGGCGGACCTGGACCCGGCCGAACTGGACCGAGTGGTCATCACCCGCCCGTTCCCGCCGCAGATCGCCAGCACGTACAGCGCCAGGGTGGCCGGCGAGGAAGGCATCACCCTGCTCGACGCCACCGAATGCTGGATCTATCAGCACGGTCTGCGCCACATGGGTGAGATCGAGTTGAGCCGTGGTCTGGTGGGGCTCAACGGCATGACGTCCTGAACATCCGTACCACCGCCAGCACCATCCGCGTGGGACAATGGCGGCGTGACTGCGCCTGCACCCGCACCCCGCCACATCATCGTGGTCGCGGGTTCTGCCGCGGAGTGGGCGGTGTTGCCGGATGCGTCGTGGGCGGCGCTGCTGGACGACCTCGGCAAGGCGGCGGACCACGCCGGTACCCAGTGGTTGGTGGTGCGGCCCACCGGTGGTGAGCCGGTGGAAGGTGCGGTGGAACGCCAGCGCACGGTGGGTGGCTGCCGGGTGGTGGCCGACCCGGAGGGCGATGGGCGGGTCCGGGTGGCGGCCGCGGCGGAGCGGCTGCGGGCGGCCGGTCGGGAGATCACCGAGGCCAGTGTGAGCGCGGCATTGAACGAGCCGGCATCCTCCGACCCGGATCTCGTGGTAGTGGACGGGCCCTCGCACCGGGTGCCTGCCTCGCTGGTGTGGGAGCTGGCCTACAGCGAGCTGGTGTTCGTGGACGTCCCCTTCGCCGAGTTCGGCGCCCGCCATCTGGAGGACGCCATCGCCGCGTTCACCCACCGGCACCGTCGCTTCGGCGGGATCGACTGAGGCGGGGCGTGGCCAGCCATCTGTACCGGGACACCGCCGTCGTCCTGCGTACCTACAAGCTGGGCGAGGCCGACCGGATCGTCGTGCTGCTCACCGAGGAGCACGGCAAGGTGCGGGCGGTGGCGAAAGGGGTGCGCAAGACCACCTCGAAGTTCGGGGCCCGGCTGGAGCCGATGAGCCATGTGCGCTTGCTGCTGTCGCAGGGACGAGACCTGGACGTGGTGAGCCAGGCCGACGTGGTGGAGACCATCGCGCCGCTGGTGGCCGACTTGGACCATCTCACCAACGGGATGGCGGTGCTGGAGGCCGCCGACCAGATGACGCTGGACCGCGAGCCGGTGCCGCACCTGTACCGCATGGTGGTAGGCGCGCTGCGGACGATCGCCGAGCGCAGCGGGCCGCTGGTGGTGCCGGCGTTCTACTGGAAGCTGCTGGCGGCCGAGGGCGTGCGCCCGGAACTGGACCACTGTGTGCGCTGCGGGGAGGACGGGCCGCTGGTGGCGTTCGACATGGGGGAGGGTGGCGTGCTGTGCCGCACCTGCCGCACGGGGGCGCCGATCAGTGCGGACGCCCTGGAGGTGATGCGGATGATCCTCGGTGGGCGGTTGAACGACGCGCTGGAGTTGGCGGAGTCACCCACCACGCGGGAGGTCGCGGCGCACGCGACTCGGGCGCTCGAACATCACCTGGAGCGCCGGTTGCGGACCGTGGCGATGTTCGAGCGGCACTGACGCGAATCAGCAGTCGCCGTACAGGTAGAACGGGGCGTCGCCGGCCTGCATGGCCATCACTGCCACGTCGGCGGGTTGGGGCAGCTGGCTGACGTAGTTGCCGTCGTCGTCGAAGTACCCGAACGGGTCGATCTCGGACTGCAGGGTCAGCGAGATGCCCTGGTACATGCCGCCGCCCACGGTGTAGCAACCGCCTGGGTCCACGGCGAAGTCCGGAAAGGCCGACCACCGCGAGCCGATGGTGACGCCGGACTCCGTGCTGAGTGACCCGGTCTCGTCGTTCCAGTAGGTCCAGCCGACGAAGGTGAGCGCGCCGCTGGTCTCGCCACCGAACTCCGCGCAGAAGCCATTGGCCCAGCAGACCTCCCGGCCGAACGGGTAGGTGAATGCGTACTCATCGTCGGCCGTGGTCCAGCCGAGGGTGGGGTCGGCGGTGGGGTACGAGGTGAGCTGGTCGTTGTCGGGAGTGCCGAGTTCGGCGGTGAGCCGGGCGATGACCTCGGCGGAGGCGGTGCCGAATGGGGAGCCGGCGAGCCCGTCGGATTGCAGGTAGGGCACGGTGGAGGCCGCCGTGGTGGGTGCTGCCGTGGTGGAGGGCTCGGTGGTGGTGGGGGCGTCGGTGGTGGCGGCCGTGGTGGTGGTGGCGTCGGTGGTGGCTGCCGCGGTGGTGGACGCGCCGGCGGTGGATGCCTTGTCGCTGCTGCAGGCCGCGAGGGGCAGCATGACGGCGGCGAGGAGGGGGAGTGCGGTGGGGAGTCGGAGGCGCATGGGCGTCACCTTTCGTCGGGGGCGAACCGATCGGCCCGCCGATGGTGATGGTCAGGTGAACAGGGGCGCCCGGCCACACCCGACGATGTCACCGTACTGCGCCACGATTGCCGCCTCGGTCCCGGTGGTGTCGAACTCCTGCGGGGCGTCGAACGTGACGAGTGTGAAGTTGTGGTGCATCAGGGTGGTGGAGATGTGCCAGTTGTTGCCGCCGGTGTTCTCGGCCTCGGTCATGCTCGTGTAGATGTGCCCCATCGCGCCGTCGCACATCAGGCCCTCGAACGGGCCTTGCGCCGACACGTGGCCCACGAACATCGCGCCGCCACTGACGTGCCACGGCTGGATGCAGTAGTGGGTGGTGAGCGTGAGCAGGGTGTAGTAGGCGGTGCCGGCCTGAGCGGCGCCGACGGCGAGGACGGCCACGGGCGGCGGCACGTCGGCGCCGAGCGAGTGGTCGAAGTCGTGGAAGTTGATCTGCACATGGTCGGCGAAGCCGATCTGCACCACGGCATCGCTGTGACCGCCGGTGGCGAGTTGGGCGTGCACATGGGGGACCCCGTCGAGGCTGTACTCGGTGACGGTGTCGTCGGCCAGGTCGCCGTCGATGTCGCCGTGAAGGACGGTGCCGATGTCGGCGCCGGCGGGGATTCCGGCGGCGCCGTCGCAGCTGCCCGCCGGGGTGGTGGCAGGCGTGGTGGCCGGGGCGGCGGTGGTCGGCGCGACGGTGGTCGGCGTCGCGGTGGTGGGCGCCTCGGTCGCGGGTACCGCCGTGGTGGTGGAATCGGCGGCGGTCGTGGTGGTGGGCTCAACGGTGGTGGAGCCGCCGGGAACCGTGGTGGTGGTGTCGGCGCCGCCGGTGGACGACTGCTCGCTGGAACAGGCGGTGAACGCCAGCGACGCCACGACCAGCGTGGTCAGGAACGGGGTGCGGATGTTCACGGTGTGCTCCTCTTGCTCATCGACAATGTTCGAGAGCCTGGATCGGAGCCATCCTCGCGCTTTTCGGGAATCTCTTCGCGTCATCCGCGGGCGTCGCCCTAGCCTTGCCTGCCTATGGCTGCAACGGAACTGGATCAGATCGTCAACCTCGCCAAGCGGCGCGGTTTCGTCTACCCCTCCGCCGAGATCTACGGAGGCTTCCGCAGCAGCTACGACTACGGCCCGCTCGGCTCACTGATGCTGCGCAATGTGCGGGAGGCGTGGATCCGCACGATGGTGCAGCAGCGCGACGACGTGGTCTTGATCGATGCGGCCATCCTGGCGCCGCCGCAGGTGTTCGAGGCCAGCGGCCACCTGGCCAACTTCAGCGACCCGCTGGTGGACTGCACGAAGTGCAAGCAGCGCTTCCGGGAGGACCACCTGGAGGATCCCGACCTGTGCCCCGGCTGTGGCAGCCGCGGCACGTTCACCGAGGCGCGGGCGTTCAACCTGATGTTCAAGACGTACGCAGGCCCGGTGGAGGGCGCCGGCGCCGAGGTGTACATGCGGCCGGAGACGGCGCAGGGCATGTTCGTCAACTTCCTCAATGTGCTGCAGACGTCGCGCAAGAAGCCGCCGTTCGGCATCGCCCAGGTGGGCAAGAGCTTCCGCAACGAGATCACCCCCGGCAACTTCATCTTCCGTACTCGCGAGTTCGAGCAGATGGAGTGCGAGTTCTTCGTGCCGCCGGCGGAGAGCGCCACCTGGTACGAGTACTGGTGCGCAGCCCGCTTGCAGTGGTACATCGACCTCGGCATCCCGGCGGAGATGCTGCGGCTGCGGGCCCACGATGCCGACGAGTTGAGCCACTACTCGGCGGGCACGGCCGACATCGAGTTCCTCTACCCGTGGGGCTGGGGCGAGCTGGAGGGCGTGGCGCAACGCACGAACTACGACCTCAATCAGCATGCGGAGCACAGCGGCGTGAGGTTGGACTACTTCGACCCGGCAACCAACGAGCGGTACGTGCCGTATGTCATCGAGCCCGCGGCGGGCGTCAACCGGGCGATGGCAGCGTTCCTGCTGGCGGCGTACGACGAGGACGTCATCAACGACGAGACGCGCACGGTGCTGCGCCTGCACCCGCGTATCGCCCCGTACAAGGTTGCGGTGCTGCCGCTGAGCAAGAAGGACACCCTCACACCCCTGGCCCATGAGGTGCGCCGCACGCTGTCCGAGCGCTACATGGTGGACTACGACGAGACCCAGGCCATCGGCCGCCGCTACCGCCGTCAGGACGAGATCGGCACGCCCTTGTGTGTCACGGTGGACTTCGACTCGCTCGACGACGGTGCAGTCACCATTCGCGACCGCGACACCACCGCCCAGACCCGCGTATCGATCGCCGACCTGTCGGCAGAGATCCACTCCCGCCTCGGGTTCTGACCGCCACACGTCGCGACTGCGCGACCACATGGAACACCTCGCCGGGTGGCTTCCACGCCTCGGCGTCCCCGTCCCCCGACCGACCCCCAACCGAGAGGGTCCCTTCCGTCGCACCGCGTCGGCGGATCGTCACGTGACGAAACACCAAGACACCCGACCTGCTGTTGGTCCGCCTCGGCGGATCGTCACGTGACGAAATCGGGCTGGTGGCGAACGGGTGGTTCCGTCACGTGGAGATCCGGCGACCGGGTTGGGGAGAGGGGCTGGTTGGGGAGAAGGGCTGGTTGGGGAGAAGGGCTGGTTGGGGGACGACGGCTTGGTGGGGGACGATGGCTTGGTGGGGAGGGGCGGCACAGTGCCACTGCGCGGGGCGGCCGGCTTGGTGTGACGTGGCGTGGAGCGGGCGGGCGGGGAAACGGTGTGACACCCTGCTGGTAGTGCTGTCGACATGACGAACACATCGCAGCCAAATGACTTGTTCCTCGACGATCTCCTCGACGCCATCGTCGACGCCGGGGCGGAAGCCGTAGAGGGCCGCCGGCCCCGCCGGGTTTCCACTGTCGATCGTGGAGGGGGAGGCAGCCGCCGCAGGGCGCCCTCCGCCGGCCGTGTGCGTGCCGTCACGGGTGATGTTGACAACATGGCGGCAGAGGGCCGCCGGGATGCCGTCGTTGGTGACACCGGTGACACCGGCGACGCCCACGACGTCGCCTCCGACGGGCTGGACGGTATCGGCCCCGCTGACACCGGCGACTCCACGGCTCCTGCCGCCGACGACACGTCCGCGGAACCCGTAGGCACCCCGGACCGAGGCGCCGGGGCCTCCTTGGCAGATGGCTGCCTGTGGTGCCACGCTGCCGTGCCGAGGCACAGGGGCCCGGGCCGCCCACGGCTCTACTGCTGCCGCAGCCACCGCCAGCGCGCCTATGAGCGGCGCCGTGGCCTGGGCGTGCTGCCGCCACCGGAGCAGCTCATCGCCAGCCCGGGCGGTCCGCTCGCCGGCCTGCCGGGCAGCTGGCATGCGTACGAGGCGGGCGCCTCGGCGGTGTACCCGTCCCGCAAGGTGCACGCCCTGCGTCCCGCCGGTATCGCCGGCAGGGGCAACCGCAGGGCCACGCTGTGCGGCCTGAAGCGGGCGCCGTCAGGGCGGGCATTCGTGCCGTCCTCCACCGACACGGTGTGTCAGACCTGCTCCGCGATCGCCCGCCGACGGCCGTCCGCTCGTCCGCTCCGCCCCTCCAGCGACCTGGCCGCCTACCGCTTCCAGCTCGACGCCATCGCGGTGCGCTTGGCCAGGGCGGGCGAGAAGGCTTGGGACGAAGCGCCTGGCATGTTGTTCGAGTTGCTGGCAGCGGCCTGACCACTGGTGCCGTGTGGCTCAGTTCCTGTGCGACAACGGCAGCTGGAACCACAGCCGTGCGCCGCCGTTCGGCGCTCGGCCAGCACCGACCACCCCGCCCATCCCTTCCACCAGTTCGCGTACGATCGCCAGGCCCAGGCCGCTGGCGTTCTCCCTCCGTTCGGGCACATGGCGGGCCACGTACAGACGCTCGAACACGTGCGGCAGGTCATGGTCGGCGATGCCGGGGCCGTCATCGTCCACGGTCACCGTGACCATCGTGCCGTCCAACGCCACACTCACTGCCACCATCGACCGTGCGTACTTCCCGGCGTTCTCCGTCAGGTTGGCCAGCACCTGGGCCAGGCGATCCGGGTCCGCCGTCACCACCACCTGGCCGGTGCTGAAGGGGTGGAACGAGATCTCCGGCCATGAGCCCGCCGCCCCCGCGCACGCCGTCCGTACCGCTTCGGCCAGATCCACAGGCTGGTGCTGGAACGAGAAGGCGTGCGCCTGCAGCTTCGCCAGATCCAGCAGATCGGCCACCAACCGCTCCAAGCGCTGAGCCTCCGATCGGATGATGCCGGCTGCCCGCGCCGGGTCACCCGCCCCGTCGGTGATCGCCTCCGCGTACCCGCGGATGGACGTCAGCGGCGTACGCAGGTCGTGGCTGACGGACAAGAGGAGCTGTTGCTCCAGGCCACGCGACCGTTCCATCGTCGCCGCCATGTCGTTGACGCTGCGCTGCAGTTCCGCCAACTCGTCGTGGCGGTTCGGCGGTGGCGCCTCGACCCTCGTGGACAGCTGCCCGGCAGCGAGATGCTGGGTGGCCGCCGACACGTCGCGGATCGGCTTGGTCAGGTACCGGCCCAACCACCATGCCGCGGCGATGGCCAGCAGGATGGTGGCCGCCGCCGCCCAGAGAAACAGCCGAACGCCCGCACCCAACCCCGTGTTGACCGCCTGCGTGACCACCACGACGTACAGCCGTCCACCCGGACCGGTGGCCGGCGACACGGCGAAGGCGGTCTGCCCCTCCGTCCCCGAGAACACGACCCCAGGTCGCAGGAGGTCAGCCGGAAGGTCCGCGGCGGACAGGGGCTCGGGCAGCTCCGACAGGTCCAGCACCCCGGACAGATCGCTCGTCAGCACCACGATGTCGTCGAGCGACAACATGTCGCGGAACCGCGCCAGCAGCCGGATCCGCTGCCGCACCAGCCGCTGGCCCTCGACGGAGTCCACCGGCACGCCCACGTCCAGCAGCTCGTCGATTCCCGACGAGATCTCCGCCGCCTGCGACCGCAGCGTCGCTTCCGTGGACTCTCGCGCCCGGACCGATGCCAGGACGAGCGTGCCGGCGCCACTGAGCAGCAGCGTCGTCACCACCACCGCAACCAGCACGAGGGTGAGCCGCCGCGTCATGCCACCTCGTTACTCCCGAGGTGTGAGGGAAGTGTGAGGGGGCGCACCTAGCCCTAGCCCTGCCGGTACCCGATGCCCCACACGGTGGCTAGCGGCAGGTCGTCGCCCAGCTTCTTGCGCAACTGGCGTACGTGTACGTCCACCGTCCGGTCGTCGCCGTACCAGTCCGCACCCCACACGCCGTCCAACAGTTGCTGTCGGGAAAGCGCCAGCCCCTGGTTGCGGGTGAAGTGGGCGATCAGGTCGAACTCCCGGGTTGCCAGCGGCACCGACTCGCCCCGCCGACGGACCTCCCGCCGCCCGAGATCCACCTCGAACTCGTCGCCGATCCGCAGCACGTCGACGTCGGCCCGCGCCGGTTCGGCCTGGCCGCGCCGCAGGATGGCCTTCACCCGCGCCACCACCTCGCGGGGCGAGAACGGTTTGGTGACATAGTCGTCCGCGCCCAACTCCAGCCCGAGGATGCGGTCGATCTCGCCATCGCGCGCCGTGAGGAACAGCACCGGCACAGCGCTCTTGGTCCGGATCCGCCGGCACACCTCGAACCCGTCCACGTCCGGCAGGCCGATGTCCAGGATGACCAGCGAGGGTCGGTGCTGCTCCACCAGTTCGAGACCGCGAGCACCCGTGGCGCCCTGCAACACCCTGAATCCGGCGTCGCGCAGGTACATGTCCAGCAGGTCGGCGATGTTCGGTTCGTCCTCCACCACCACGACGGTGCGTTCCGCTTCGGCCACGGGGTCATGCTGCCACGCTGGTACCGTGCCGGGCGGTGACCCCCGCTGAGGGTGGGGTCGACATGCGAGGAGACGACATGAGCAAGGTGGCGATGTGGGTTCGCCTTCCCCTGAAGCCCGGCACGCGCGACGAGGCGGCCGCCGCCTTCCAGACCGCGGTGGACAATGTGCAGAGCGAGGACGGCACGCTGCTCTACATCCTCCACGCCGAGGACGCCGACGCCGACGCGCTGTTCGTCTACGAGCTGTACACCGGCCAGGACGCCCTGGTTGCCCACTCCTCGGCCGACTGGTTCAAGGAGTTCGGCCCCACGCTGGCACCTTTCATGGCCGGGCGTCCGGAGATGCACTTCCTCGCCCCGCTCACCGGCAAGGGGCTCTGACCCGCCGGTGGCGACCTACCTCGACCGCATCCTCGCCCGCCACCGCGAGGTGGCGAGCGCGGATCGCCGGGCAGTCGCCACCCTCCGGGAGCACGCCCTGGCGATGGCGCCCACCCGTGGCTTCCGGGCCGCGCTGGCGGTCACACCGCACCTCGCGGTCATCAGCGAGGTGAAGCGGCGTTCGCCGTCGAAGGGCGACCTCAACGCCGGCCTGGACCCCGCCGCCCTCGCCGCCGACTACCAGCGCGGTGGCGCCTCCTGCCTGTCCGTCCTCACCGACGAGGAGTTCTTCGGCGGGTCCGTCACCGACCTGCAGACGGCCCGCGCCGCCTGCACCCTGCCCGTGCTGCGCAAGGACTTCACGGTCTGCGAGCAGGACGTGCTGGACGCCCGGCTGATGGGGGCGGACTGCGTGCTGCTGATCGCCGCTGCGCTCCGCCGCGACGAGTTGGTGCGCTTCCACCGCCTCGCCGACGAGATCGGCCTGGACGTGCTGGTGGAGATCCACGACGAGCCGGAACTCGAGATCGCGCTCGCCGCGGGGGCCACCCTCGTCGGGGTCAACCAGCGTGACCTGGTGACGTTCCAGGTCGACCACGAGCGGGCTGTCCGCATGGCCGGCGTCATCCCCGACGGGGTGGTGAAGGTGGCCGAGAGCGGCGTGCGCGGCGCAGCCGATGCCGCCTCGCTGCGGGCCGCCGGCTACCACGCCGTGCTGGTGGGGGAGACGCTGGTGACGTCCGGCGATCCGGCAGCCGCGATCGGCGAACTCATCAGCGCCTGAGGTTTCCTCGCAAACGATGCGGCCCCCGGCCCCCTACCGCGGGTACGTTTGCGGTCGCATGTTCGTGAAGATCTGTGGCATCACCAACGAGGACGACGCCCTCTTCGCCGTTGCCATGGGCGCCGACGCCGTCGGCTTCGTCTTCGCCCCGTCGCCCCGCCAGGTGGCCGCCAGCCAGGTCTACGACATCACCCGCCGCCTGCCACCGGAGATCCTCACCGTGGGTGTGTTCCGCGACGAGCATCCGTCGCGGGTCATCGACACGGTGCACCGGGCGGGTCTGAAAGCCGCCCAGTTGCACGGCCACGAGACACCGGCCCAGGTGGCCGAGGTGTGCTCGCAGATCCGCTGGGTCATCAAGGCGGTCGTCGCCGGATCGGCCGATGCCCGCCGGGCCAACGAGTTCGGCACCGACCTGGTGCTGGTGGACGCCCCGTCGCCCGGTTCCGGCAAGGTGTTCGACTGGTCGATGATGGACGACGTGGCCGAGGGGCCGCGCATCCTCCTGGCCGGCGGGCTGACCCCCGACAACGTCGCCGAGGCCATCACCGCCGTGCGCCCCTGGGGCGTGGACGTGTCATCGGGCGTGGAGAAGTCGCCGGGGAAGAAGGATGCGCTGAAGGTCAAGGCCTTCATCGAGCGGGCACGGGCGGCGGCACCGCCTCGCCACCTCGGGCCCGACGAGATGCCCTACGACTGGGCGGACGACGAGGAGTACTGATGTCGCTGATGGCCGAGCCGTCGGCTTCCGGCCGCTTCGGCGAGTTCGGTGGCCGCTTCGTCCCCGAAACGCTGGTGCCTGCCTGCATGGAGTTGGAGGCTGCGTTCTCCGAGGCGTGGGCCGACCCCACGTTCCGCGCCGAGTTGGACCATGTGCTGCACACCTATGCCGGGCGTCCGTCGGTGCTCACCGAGTGCCACAACCTCGGCCGGCAGTTGGGCATCCGCCTGCTGCTGAAGCGGGAGGACCTCAACCACACCGGGTCCCACAAGATCAACAACGTGCTCGGCCAGGCACTGCTGGCCAAGCGGATGGGCAAGCGCCGCCTCGTCGCCGAGACCGGTGCCGGCCAGCACGGTGTGGCCAGCGCTACCGCCGCCGCCCTCTTGGGCATGGAGTGCAAGGTCTACATGGGTGCGGTGGACGTGGAGCGCCAGGCGCTCAACGTGTTCCGCATGAAGCTGCTGGGTAGTGAGGTGGAGGCCGTGCACAGCGGCAGCCGCACCCTGAAGGACGCGGTCAACGAGGCGATGCGCGACTGGGTGGCCACCGTGGAGACCAGCCACTACTGCCTCGGCTCGGTGATGGGTCCGCACCCGTACCCGTGGATGGTCCGTGAGTTCCACCGCGTGCTCGGCGACGAAGCCCGCGAGCAGTGCATCGCCCTCCTCGGTGACGTGCCCGACGTGGCGGTCGCCTGCGTGGGCGGCGGCTCCAATGCCATCGGCCTGTTCAGCGGCTTCGTCGACCACCGCACGCGCCTGGTGGGTGTGGAGCCTGCCGGCGGCGCCGCCGTCGCCCGGGCGCAGCCCGGCGTCGTGCACGGCATGCGCAGCTATCTGATGCAGGACGAGTACGGCCAGGTGCTGGAAGCGCACAGCATCTCCGCCGGGCTGGACTACCCGGGCGTCGGGCCGGAGCACAGCCACCTGGCGTCCATCGGCCGGGCCGAGTACCCGAATGTCACCGACGCCGAGGTCGTGGACGCCTTCCAGTTGTTGTCGCGCTCGGAGGGGATCATCCCGGCGCTGGAGCCCGCGCACGCCCTCGCCTGGATCGTGCGTGCCGCCCCCGAACTGCGCGGCCAGACCGTGCTGATGAACCTGTCCGGCCGTGGCGACAAGGACGTCGCCCAGATGATGGATGTGCTGAAGCTGTGACCACCGAACCCGCCTTCGGGCCGATGGAGCGCGAGTTCCGCGCCAAGCGGGCCGCCGGCCGCAAACTGCTGGTGCCGTACATCACCGGCGGCTACCCGGGTTGGCAGGACGCCTTGCGGGCCGCCGTGGCCGCGGGCGCCGACGCGATCGAGATCGGCATTCCGTTCAGCGACCCGGTGATGGACGGCCCGGTCATCCAGCAGGCATCGCAGCACGCGCTGGAAGGTGGTGCCACCCCGGTGAGCATCCTCCACGAGGCCCGTGGGCTGGACGTGCAGGTGCCGCTGGCCGTGATGCTCTACTACAACACGGTGCACCACGCCGGGCACGAGCGGTTCGCCGCCCAACTCCGCGACGCCGGCATCGTGGCGGCCATCGTGCCCGACCTGCCACTGGAGGAATCCGGCCCGTGGTGTGCTGCTGCCGACGCCGCCGGGGTGGAGACTGTGATGCTCGCCGCCCCGACCGCGCCCGATGCGCGCCTGCCCCTGATCGCCGCCCGCGCCCGCGGGTTCCTCTACTCCGTGGGCCTGCTGGGCGTCACGGGCGAGCGCAGCAGCCTGGCCGGTACGGCTACCGCGCTGGCCGCCCGGCTGAAGGCGGTCACCGACGTACCGGTGCTGGTGGGTGTGGGCGTGTCCAACGCCGAGCAGGCCGCCGAGGCCGTGAAGGTGGCCGACGGTGTGGTGCAGGGGGCTTCGGTGGTGCGCCGGCTGATCGAGCACGGCCCGGATGCTGTGGGGGAGTACGTAGCCTCCGTCCGCGCCGCAATCGACGCCTGATGACGGACCACCCGGTGCCGGCAGCCGACCCGGCGTGCGAGTTGTGCGAGGCCGCCCGGGTGACCGAGTGGTTCTACGAGGACGACGACTGCTGGGTCGCGGAGTGCGAAGCGTGCTTCGTGCCGATGGTGGTCTGGAAACGACACGACCCGAACCCCTCAGCGGAGGTTCGGGCCGTATTGCACGCTCGGTTGAGCGAGATTGTCGTGCAGCACTACTCGTTCGAGTACTGGGTGGACGAGAACATGCGGACCATTCCGACCCACTATCACGCCCATGCCAGACCCCGTGGCGGGTTCTCCGGCTACGGCATGCGCCGCGGCTGAATCACTGACCTGAACGAAGTGCTGAGTGGGATGACTGCGGCACGCGTCGCAGGGGCATCACTTGACGCCGCCGATGACCTTGATCATGTCAACCGCCTTTCACCGTGTGCTGCTGGATGGAACCGTTGCCTTCGTGAAGCTTCCGTGCTGGAACCCTCAAGATCGACCACGCAGGGTAACCATACCACGACGAGGGACATGTCTTGCAAGAGTCTTGACGATGGTTTTCGTCACGCCGCCCACCTGCGCCGATGGCTGCGGAAGGCCCTGGGTAGACTTGGCCACATGCTCACTCCCGGTCAACCTGCGCCAGACATCTCCTTGACGAATCAGCACGGTGAGCCGGTGGAGCTGACCGCGTACCGTGGCCGGCGGGTGATGGTGTTCTTCTATCCCAAGGCCAACACGCCCGGCTGCACCCAGCAGGCCTGCAACCTGCGCGACATCGCCGACCAGGTGGGCGACACCGCGATCCTGGGCATCAGCCCGGACAAGCCGGCGGCTCAGAAGAAGTTCGACGACAAGTTCGGCCTCGGCTATCCGCTGCTGGCCGACACCGAGCACGCCGTGGCCGAGGCCTACGGGGTGTGGAAGGAGAAGTCCATGTACGGCAAGAAGTACATGGGCATCGAGCGTTCGGCGTTCCTCATCGGTGCTGACGGCACGGTCGAGCAGGCGTGGTACAAGGTCAGCCCGGCCGATACCTGCGCAAGCTGCTGGAAGCGTTGGGCAAGTGAGCGACCTGCCCCGCCCCGCGGACGTCACCGCACGCCCCCGTTCCTGTTCGTCGACGAGGTGGTGGCGCTGGAGCCCGGCGTCCGCGGCACCGGCCGCTGGCACCTCACGGGCGACGAGTGGTTCTTCGCCGGGCACCTTCCCGGGCCGCCCCACCCTGCCCGGCGTGCTGATGTGCGAAGCCATCCGCCCAGATGGGGAGCCATCATACCGTGCTGGCCGACGGGCCTTTGTCGGCATTTGCCCTCTTCGGTGGGCTGGACTCCGCCCGCTTCCGTCGCCAGGTCGGCCCGGGCGACACGCTGGAGTTGACCGTGGAGCTGGGCAGGATGTCGCGGGCCGGCAAGGGTTCCGGGTCGGCGATCCTCAACGGCCAGGTGGCCTGCAGTGCGAGCTGATGTTCGTGCTGGTGGACGCCTGACGCCGTGGCTCATGCCGCCAGGCCGTAGTGGAACAGGGCGGCCTCGAACTCGTCGGGGTCGTCGCACGCCCGACCGAGTTCCTGCTCACCAGGGCCAGCACGTCGGCGTCCGCAGCGAAATCGGTGGTGATGATGGTGCCGGGGGAGGGGGATGATGGTGTGGCTCGTCATGTCCCGCACGGTACGCAGGGGTGTGACAGGGTTTCCCCGGGGTGACATGCCCGCCACGCTGACGCTGCAGGACGTCTCGGTGTCGCGCGCTGCCAGGCGGGTGCTCGACCACGTGGACCTCGTGGTGCCCCCCGGTGCCCGCCTCGGCGTGGTCGGTCCGAACGGGGTCGGCAAGACCACGCTGCTGGCCGTCGCCGCCTGTGCCGTCACGCCCGAGCGGGGCACCGTTCGCCTGGCGCCGCCGACCGCGACGGTCGGCTGGTTGCACCAGGAACCGGAGCGAACCGGAGAGCTGGTGCGCGACCTGCTGGACCGCCGGACCGGCGTGGCGGCCGCGCAGGCGGAGCTGGACGCGGCCACGGAGGCACTCGCCGGCACCGCTGCGCACGCCGACGCAGCCGAGGCCGCCGACGCCGCCGACCGCTACGACGTGGCGCTGCAGCGCTGGCTGGCGCTCGGTGCCGCGGACCTGCATTCCCGCATCGGGCAGGTGGCCGATGAGCTGGGCATGTCCGCCCGCCTGCTGGACCAGCCGGTGGCCTCGCTCAGCGGCGGTGAGGCGGCCCGAGTGGGCCTGGCCGCGCTGATGCTCTCCCGCTTCGACGTCTACCTACTGGACGAGCCGACCAACGACCTCGACCTCGACGGCCTCGATCGCCTGGAGCGTTGGGTCCTCGGGCTCGATGCCGGTGTCCTGCTGGTCAGCCACGACCGCCACTTCCTCGACCGGGTCGTCACCGACGTCGTCGAGTTGGACGAGTTCAGCCACCGCCACTCAGTACGGCGGTGGGTGGCAGGCCTGCCTGGCCGAGCGCGAGCAAACCCGCCGCCACGCGTGGGAGCGCTTCGAGGAGTACGACGCCAAGCGCAGCTCGCTGGCCTGCGCCCAGACCCAGCGGGAGTGGGCCCAGCAGGGTGTGGCCAGGGCGAAGCGGCAGATGAAGGACGAGCCGGACAAGAACATCCGCGCCTACAAGGTCAACCAGACCGAGCAGCTCGCCGGCAAAGCGGCTGCCACCCAGCGCCAGATCGAGCGGCTGGAGGAGGTGGAGCAGCCAGGGCCGTGGCAGCTCCGGCTGGAGATCCCCACCCGGGCCGCAGCGGCGACATTGTCGCTCGGCTGGTCGAGGCGGTCGTGGACCGCGGCGACTTCCGCCTCGGACCGATCGACCTCCTCGTGGAGGTACGGCGAGCGGATCGCGCTGGTCGGTGCGGTTGCCCCAAGCCGTCCGCTGATCGACCTGGTCATCGGTCGCACCGTGCCGGCCACGGGCACGGCGCAGGCTCGGTGGCGGTGTGGAAGGTCGGCGAGATCGAACAGGTCCGTCGTCAGCTGCACGGCGCGGCGACGCTGGTGCGCTCCTTCGTCGACGCCACCGGCATGACCGTGCCCGACGCCCGCACCCTGCTGGCCAAGTTCGGCCTCGTCGGTGCCACGTCGGCGGCCGACAGCAAGCCTGTCGCCCGGGGGCGCACCCGCGCCGCGCTCGCGCTGCTGATGGCCAACGGCAGACCTGCTGGTTGCTCGAACAGGCCGACCAACCACCTCGACCGCCATCCGGCAGGCTCGAGCAGGCGCTGGACACCTTCCCGGGCACCGTGATCCTGGTGACCACGACCGTGCGCTCCTGGGCGCCGCAGGTCACCCGGACGCTCCACGGCTGGGCGTGGACGGGTGGTGGGAGGGGGCTAGTGCCCCGGCCCGAGGATGATCGTGCCGTTGTGGCCGCCGAAGCCCAGGCTGTTGGACATCGCCGGGCCGGGTGTCCACGGCCGGGCGGCACCATCACCAGGTCGATCTCCATGCCATCGTCGGTCACGTGGTACCGGCGGTGGGCGGGATCGGCTTACGTGCTGCATGGACAGCAACGGGGCCGCAGCCTCCAGCGCCCCGCAGCGCCGAGTGCGTGGCCGGTGACGCCCTTGGTGGACGTGATCGGCACACCTCGGGCGCCGAACACCTCGGTGACCGCGGCGGCCTCGGCCGCGTCGTTCAACGGGGTGGACGTGCCATGGGCGTTGACCTGCAGGATGTCGGCCGGCGAGAGTCCGGCGTCATGCAGCGCAGCGCGCATGCAGGCGATGGCACCGGTGCCACCTGGCGCCGGTGCGGTGATGTGGTGGGCGTCGGCGTTGCTGGCCGCGCCGAGCACCTCGCCCACGATGGTGGCGCCGCGGGCGACCGCGCTGTCCCACTCCTCCAGCATGAACACCGCGGCACCCTCGCCGAGCACGAACCCGTCACGCTCGGCGGAGAACGGGCGGCTGGCGCCGACCGTGCTGAGTGCGGTCATGTTGCCGAACGAGGCCACGCCGATGCCGCAGCCGGCGGACTCGCTGCCGCCGGTGACCTGCGTCGATCGCTTTGACGATCAGCCGGGCGGCATAGCCGATGGCGTGGGTGGACGCCGCACATGCCGTGCAGATGGTCTCGTTGCAGGGCCATATAGGCCGTAGCGCATGGAGATGGCCGCGCCGGCGGCATTGGGCATCTCGGGGACGAGGAACGGGCTGACCCGTCGCTCGCCCTTCTCGATGAGCACCTCGATCTGCTCCTGCGTGCTGCGCAGGCCGCCGACGCCAGTGGCGAAGATGGTGCCGAACCGGCTGTCATCCACGTCGGGGCGACCGGCTGCTCGAAGCACTCGGCCGCGGCGGCGAGCGCGCAACTGCCCCACCCGGTCGGCCTCGGCGGGCCTCCTTCGGGTTGGCGAAGTAGGGGTGGGGTCCCAGTCGGCGATCTCGATGGCCCGCCTGCTGGTGATGCCGGGCCTGTTGAGCCCGGCCCAGTAGGCATCCTTGCCGAGGCCGCAGGGGGCGACCACGCCGTACCCGGTGATGGCGACGCGGCGACCGCGGACCGCCATCACGGGGCTGGCGTTGCCGGCAGCCATCAGGAGCTTGCCGGCGACCAGGTCGTACGCCCAGCCGACGGTCTCGACCCCCGAGCTCCTCTTCCGGCACCTCGATGCCGAACTGCCCTCGAGGGCCATGGACCAGTTCGACGAGGTCGAGGCTGTCGGCGTCGAGATCGTCACCGAACTTCGTGCCGGGCGTGACCTGGTCTTCCGACACCGAGAGCACCGATGGCGCACTTTGCGGAAGCGAGCGAAGAGTTCCTGATCCACTGATGGTCTCCTTGATGACTGTGGTGAAGGGTTGATGCTAGTGGCCCATGCCCAGACCGCCATCGACAGGGATGACGGCACCGGTGATGTAGGCCGCGTCGGGCGAGGCGAGAAAGGCCATCACCCCGGCGATCTCGTCCGCTGGCCATGCGAGCCAGCGGGACCATGGCGGTGAGTTCGGCGAGTCGCTGCTCGCCGAGCGCCGCCGTCATATCGGTGGCCACCGGGCCGGGAGCCACCACGTTGCAGGTGATGCTGCGCGAGCCCAGTTCACGGGCGACCGAGCGAGCAAAGCCGACCAGGCCTGCCTTCGACGCCGCGTAGTTGGCCTGGCCGGCCTGGCCGAGCAGCCCGACCACGGAGGACATGAGGATGATCCGGCCACGGCGGGCCCGCAGCATGCCCTGGGTGGCCCGCTTGGTGACGCGGTAGGCGGCGGTGAGGTTGGCGTCGATCACCGAGGTGAAGTCGTCCTCGCTCATCCGCAGCAGCAGGCCGTCGTTGGTGATGCCGGCGTTGGAGACCAGCACCTCGACGGGGCCGAACTGGGCTTCCACCGCCTTGAACGCGGCGTCCACCGACTCGCCCGAGGTGACGTCGCACTGCACGCCGAACAGCCCGTCCGGCGGAGGTGACGAGTTGTACGTCACCGTTACATGGCCGCCGAGGGCGGCGAAACGACGGGCGCATGCCAGGCCGATGCCGCGGGACCCTCCGGTGACGAGAACGACCCGGTGGTCACGCCGTCGCTCGCCAGGGCCTCGGCATCGTCGCCGCTCCAGCGGAGGATGGCGCTGGCGGCGGTCGTGCCGGCGCCGAAGCCGACGAGGAGTACGAGGTCGCCCTTCTTCACCCGGCCGGCGTCCAGCGCGCCGGCGAGTGCGAGCGGGAGAGGCGGAGGAGGTGTTGCCGGTGCGGTCCAGCACCACCGCGGCCCGTTCGATCGGCGCACGCCGAGGCGGTCGCAGGCGGCCTGGATGATGCGGATGTTCGCCTGGTGGGGGACCACGAAAAAGATGCCGTCGGCGCTCACGCCGAAGTGAGCCAGCGACTTCTGGCCGGAGTCCACCATGATGCGCACGGCGCGGCGGAAGACCCTCCGCCGTCCATCTGGATGTACCCACCGATGTCGCTGTACAGGAAGCGTTCGGCACAAGGTCGGCGTCGAGGTCCCAGCCGAGGAGTTGGCTCCTGGCCTTCCACGGCCCTCTCCAACACGACGGCCCCGGCTGCCGTCGGCGAAGAGGATGGCCGTGTTGCGTATCGGGTCCCAGTCGGTGATGCGGCCAGCGTGTCCGTGCCGATTCTCAGGGATCTTGCGAGCACCCATGGCGATCATGCCGGGCCTGCACCAGCGCGTACATCGAACCTGCTGCACGCCGCGCTTCACGTCGTACGCTGCAGCGCAGGCCCAACCTGCGCTTGGACCGCGGCGGAGCCTTGCGGGCACGCACCGTCCGGGTGGTGGTGGCGAGGACCATAGCGTCGATCTCCGACGGGTCCACACCGGCCATCTCCATCGCCGCCCGGCCGCTTTCCACGGACAGCCGACGGTGGTGAAGCCGCCCACGTGGCGCTCGCGGATGCCGGTGCGCTCGACGATCCACTGGTCCGAGGTGTCCAGGGTTTGTTCGAGGTCGGTTGGTCAGCACCTTGGGCGGCAGCGAGGTGCCCCACCCGGTGATGACCGCTCCACGGACTTCGCGGGGATGGTGGGCATGTCAGGCCGTCCTCAACCAGGCGATGGGCTGGCGCAGCGTGACCCGCTCGCCCTCCACTGCGATGTAATCCTGCACGATGCCGGCGAATGGTGATCGCACCTCGGTGTCGCCCACATGGCCGAGCACCGTGCCGACGTCGATGACCGTGCTCTTCGGCGATCCCGCCGACCGGGGTGAACAGGCCGGCGGCCGGGCTGACCACCAGGCGCTCGAGGCGAAGAGGTGCTCGCCCCCAGCTGCGCCGCGCCACGCGGCGAGCCGGCGTTCACCCACTCCAGCAGCTTGTCCAGGTCCTCCGGGCAGGGCGACGAGGCGGTGCGAGCGCCTCTCGACGCTGCGCTTGGCCATCCCCGTGAGCACACCGCCCGGCCTGAGCTCGGCGAAGTCCGTGGTTCCCGGCCGCGGCCAGGGTGAGCAGGCAGTGCTTCCAGCGCACCGGACTCGACAGCTGGGCCGAGAGCAGGCTGCTCCACCTGCCGTTGGCGTGGGGCGTGGAGTTCACATTGCTGACCACCGGCACTTCGGTGTCGCGGCGAGGCTTCTGCGATGCTGGCCTTGCGCAGACGGTCCCGCGCCGGGTCATGAACGGGTGTGGAACGCCGGACACCTGCAACGGCATGACCTTCTTGGCGCCGAGTTCCTGGCCACGGCGCTGGCCGCAGGACAATTCTCCGGCGAGCCGGTGATGAATCTACCCTGGCCGGGGGCGCTGAAGCTGGCCACCCAGACGTCGCCGTCCGCTCCGGCGGCAGGCGACCTCCACCTGGTCGTCGTCCAGCCCGAGGACGGCGGCCATGGTGCCCGGGTTGTCCTGCCCGGCATGGTGCATGGCGTCGGCCCGCTCGCAGACCAGGCGCACACCGTCGCCGAAGCTGAGGCGCCGGTGGCGGTGAGGGCGGTGTACTCGCCGAGGCTGCGGCCGGCGCAGAAGCGGGCTCGATGCCGAGACGTTCCACTGCGCCGAGGACCATCAGGCTGCTGACAACGAGCTGAGCGTTGCGAGTGTCCTTCAGCTCGTCGGCATCGGCGTCGAGCAGAAGGCGGGCGACGTCGCGCTTCGCCACCTGGACGCTTCCTCGACGAGCTCCCAACTGTCGTGGTCCGCCCAGGGCGGCCCATGCCGGGGCGCTGGAGCCCTGCCGGGAACGTGAAGGCAAGCATGATCTCCTGCAGCGCAGACGGTTACCCGCTGGTACCGTTCGCTACCCGCCGGTAACGTGGCAACCTGGCAACGTCCCGCCGGGGCGGCAGGCGCCGCCGCTACCATGCGGAGCGTCACTTGCCCGAGTGGCGGAATACAGACGCAGCGGACTCAAAAATCCGCCGATTGAAAGATCGTGCGGGTTCGAGTCCCACCTCGGGCACCTCGACCCCCACGCTGGCCGCTATCGCGGGCAGAGCGAGCTCGGCGGTGTAGTCGCTGATCATCGAGCAGCTGCCGGCGGCGCGGCGGGCTCGATGAAGCTGGTGTCCATCGAGCCGTAGCCCTCGGCGGCCTGCATGGCGGTGCAGCCTCGCGTTCACCGGCCTTCCCAGACTTCCCACGAGTAGTCGTAGGCCTCCTGCGACAGGTCTTCCACGGGTATGGCCTGCAGGGCCTCGTGCATGGCCTCGTAGTCGGATGCGGCCCAGGCCTCGTCGGCCAGCTCCTGGAAGGGTGCCTGCATCGCCCACAGGTCGTCGCTGGCGCTGCCAGTCGTAGCTCGGCTGCATTCGCTGGTGTACTCGAACATCGGTCTCTCCCGTCTTCGTCCCCGGCGGTGTTGCCGGTGGTGACGTCCGTACCGATGCGGGCGCGGCGGCGCAGTTCCGGCGGCGTTCGAGGAATTCCCCAGAGCGCCGAAACGCGGCGATGTCGGCCTCTCGGACAGGCTGTCGCTTCCGCCGGCACATCGGCGTCGGCAGCGAAGGAAGGCCAGTCGTCCACTGCGGCACGGACCTTCACGGACCACCCGGCGGTAGCCGGGCACGCCGTGCCGTTCGCCCACGGCGTACAGGTCCGCAAGGTTGATCCCGTCGAAGCGGCCGTTCACCGACATCAGGTGCCGCTCGGTCCACACGCCGCCCGCAGGGCCGGCATGGGTGATGTCGTAGGCGGGGCCAGTTCCCAACCGCCCCCTTCGCGGCGGAGGAAGGCAACGTTCTTCGTGTGGTCGTCGTGGTTCACGGCCATCACGCGAACACCATGCGCCGGTACGCCTGCCGCAGCGCGCCGCCGGCGAGGCCGAGTGCCCGCACCGGCAGGTACTGGCCGTAGCTGTGGGCGCCGACCATGCTGAAGTCCAGATGGGCCATGCCGCACAGGGTGAGCAGGTGGTGCTTGGCGCCGCCCGGCCCGCGGTGGTCGAACCGGCGGGTCATGAAGTGCCGCGGGGCTCTCGGCCAGCAGCCGGCACTCGGCCATCGCCACGCCCGCTGCCGCGGCCATCTGTGACAGGCGTACTCCACCCGGTAGCAGGGCGCGCTTGTCGCCGGAGTGCGGTCGGTGCGCCCGTCCAGCCGCGGGCGCCCACCCCGTCCAGCTTGATCAGCCAGTGCTCGAAGCCCTCGGGCGCGGGGCCGTAGGGGGACGCACCCGCGAGGCAGGCCGGGTTGTACGCCACCACCGCCTTGGCCCTGGCCCCGCCGGCGCTGGTGCCCACCTGGATCAACTGCTCCAGCGCGCCGTGGGCGAGGGCGTCGTCGCCGAGATCGCCGCGCACGGTCTGGCGGGCGGCGAGCACGAGGTCGGCGAGTTGCACGGGCGCCGTTGAGGCCGGCATCGGCCGCGGCCGGCGGGCGAACTCCAGCGCTTCCATGCCTCGATCGGCCGCAGGCGAGGCGATCACCGAGCGGTGTGATGTGCGCCGGCTCGATGCCCTGCTCGGCCATCCAATGGTCCACCAGGCGTTGCCGAACGCATCGGGCAGGGCGTCGGCCAGCAGGAGGAGAGGCGTGGTACGTCGCATCGGCCAGCCTGGGAACTCGTAGACCGTGGGCGCAAGCGGCATGTGCAGCGGGCGCCAGCTCCACCCCAGTGAATCCAGTCCGGGGTGTACTGAAGGCGTACTGACCGGTGGCCGGGTTAGCAAGACGGCACCCACCTGAGGCCCCACACGAACACCTCGATGACGTCCACCGGCTGGTAGCTCACGGAGCGGCCCCTTCCGGCGTACGCCGCGCTGGCGCCCCAGTGCGCTGCCGGCGCTGTTGCTCGGGCTGCAGCGGGCTGAACGGGGTGGGTGCGAGCCGCTGAACCATGCCTCGGCGCCCAGCGCATGCACCACCTTCACCAGCGTGGTGAGGTTCGCTCCGGCGTGCCGGACTCCAGGTGCTGCAGCGCCGACCGAGACGTTGGCCAGGTCGGCCACCTCCTGGCCTGCGACTGCCGGGCGGCCAGCCGCCGGGCGAAGCAGATGTCCAATCTGCTTTCGATCGTGGCAGTGGTCTGGGTTCGATGCTGCAGCTCCACGCATACAGCAGGAGCAAGTGTAACGCTCAAAGAACGCACAATGATGAGAATTGTGTGCGCGATCTGTGAGGACGATGTCGTTCTACACTCGCCCCAATGGCGAACTGGCTGATCACGCGACAGCTCACCAAGGTGGGCGCTGGCTGGCATCGTTGCGGTGCCGAACTGACGGTCATCGACGAGCAGGCCATGTATCTCGACGACGACGCCGCGGACGCCGAACTGCAGGCCGCATCGTCAGCGAATCCGGTGCGACGGCTACCACGCGCGCGGAGCGAGGGCGGGCACGCGCTGCCATGCAACGCCACCGCGAAGGTGGTGGAGTCTGGTGGCTGGAACGCCGCCCAAGGACGACCTGCTCGACCGGACGGCTGCTCGCTGACCACGCCGAGGCGTATGGTCGGAACGGCGTCGCGCCTGCCAGACTGGGGGCGACCTGCCTGCCCGAAAGGACGCCATCGACCATCCGTGTGGTGACGATTGCTGAGGACAGAGCCATCATCCGCCTCGATCTACGCGAGACGCTGGAGGAGGAGGGCTATGAGGGTGGTCGGCGAGACCGGCCGCGGCGACCATGCGGTGGACCTGGTCCGCGAGCTGGAGAGCCCGACCTGGCCATCCTGGACATCAAGATGCCGCACATGGATGGCTGGAGAATGCACCCATCATCGGCGCCGAGCGGATCTGCGGTGTGCTCATGCTCACTGCGTTCAGCCAGCGTGGTGGTGGAGGATGCCCGCGATGCCGGTGCCCTCGCCTGGTGGAAACCGTACCAGAAGGCGAACCTGATCCCGATCGAGGTGGCCGGCCGCTTCCGCGAACTGCAGCAGCTCACCGGCGAGGTGGGCGCGCTGGGCGAGCAGCTCGAGAGCCCGCAAGATCCTCGACCGGGCCAAGGGCGTGCTCATCGACCAGCACGGGATGAAGGAAGGCGATGCGTTCACCTTCATCCAGCGCACGCGATGAGCGAGCGGTCGCGCATGCGCGACGTGGCCTGAGCACGCTCCTCAGCGGCGACCTGCACCCGTGACCCGTGCCGTAGAGTCGGCCGGTGAAGCTGCTCCTCCTCGACGGCAACTCGCTCACACCTACCGGGCGTTCTTCTGCGCCCTGCCGACGGACATGGCCACGGCGTCGGCCAGGTCACCAGCGCGGTGTTCGGCTTCACCAGCATGTTCATCTACATGGTGAAGGAGCACCAGCCACGACGGCCTGATGGTCGCCTTCGATCGGCCCGAAGCCACGTTCCGTCATGAGGCCAACCCGCTCTGCAAGGCCCAACTGAGGCTGCACCGGACATCCTCCGCCAGCAGATGGGGCTGGTGCGGTGCTCGCGCGTTGAACGTCACTGTGGTGGACATGGTAGGCTGGGAGGCCGACGACATCCGCCGCCACGCGCTCGCCGAGCCGCGGGCCAGAAGGCCGAGGGCCACGACGTCATCATCGTCACCGGCGACCGCGACAGCTACCAGTTGGTGGAGGACCCCCACGTGCAGGTGCTCTACAACAAGCCGGCGTCAGCGACTACGCGCTCTACGACGGTAAGCATCAGGAGAAGACGGGCGTCACCCCGGCCCTCTACCCCCGAGTACGGCCATGGCAGCGACTGGCGACAGCCTGGAAGGATCCCCGGGGTGGGAGAAGACCTTGCGGCCAAACTGTAACCAGTACGGCGGCCTGGACGGCATCTTCGCCACAGCCGGCGAGCGAACCCCCAAGCTGCAGGCCAACCTGCTTGAGTTCGAGCAGCGTGCCCGCGACGAGCCTGGCGCTCATGGTGCTGCGCCGCGGCGCCAGAATGGAGGTGGACTTCGCCTCACTCGTCGGTGCGCCCCGACGACGCCGAGGTGAAGCGGTTGTTCGAGTTCCTCGAATTCCGCTCGCTGCTGCCGCCTGTACGGCCGCGCTCGGTTCCATCGGTGTGGCGGCCACCGCCCCGCTGGGCGTGTCCACCGAGGTGCTCGAGGCCGAGGTCACCGATGTGGACGGCCCGGCAGCGGCGGCGTCTTGATCGTAAGCCTGCCGACGCTGGACGTCATCGCCACCTGGAGGGCCGGCCGCAGCGACGTCACCGGCCCTGGCCGTGGTCACCGACCCCGCGGTGGCCGACGTTGCCCTGGCTGCCCGCCGCGGTGGCGCACGACACGGAAGTCGTCGCCGCGCTGTCGGCCACGCGGCCTGCGCAGCTACAACGCCAAGGCTAGTGCGCTGGCTGTTGGGCCAGGGTGGTGACGTGCTGCTCACGGCCTGCGGCTGGACACCCAGATCGCCGCCTACCTCATCGACCCACCCGCCCGCTACGACCTTGCTGGCCCGCTCACCGACTGCAACTGCCGACGAGGGCGGTGCAGGCAGCGGCAGCTCGACTTCGGCGAGGGCCGGGAGCGCCAGGTGGCCAGCCCGCGAGGCGCTCGCCGTCGCTCACCTGTCCGCCGCGCTGGAGGCGTCGCTGGACGAAGCAGGGCATGGCCGACCTCTACCGGACCATCGAGAACCCGCTCGTGCGGGTGTTGGCGAAGATGGAGCACGTCGGCACATCGCCGTGGACGTCGCCGAGTGCCACCGCCCTCAACCAGAGCTCACCGCCGAGGTGCGGGCGTCTCGGCGCCGAACTGGTGCGGGTGGTAGAAGCCGGCCGTTCAACCTCAACTCGCCGGAAATCCAGCTCCGCGAGATCCTCTGCACCGCGAGCACGGTCTGGCCCCGGCCAAGAAGACCAAGACCGGCTACAGCTTTACCGACGCAGCCACGCTGGAGAAGCTGCGCGACGAATGGCCGGAGTTCATCGACCCGCTGCTGGCCTACCGGGAGGTGGAGAAGCTCCGCGGCACGTACGGCACCGGCCTGCTGGCCGAGGTGGCACCCGACGGGCGCATCCGTACCACGTTCAACCAGACCGTCGCCCGCACCGGTCGCCTCTCCAGCGACCAGCCGAACCTGCACAACATTCCGGTGCACAGTGAGGAGGGCAAACTGTTCCGCCGGGCCTTCATCCCGCCCCGGGCTGCCGACTGCTGGTGGCCGACTACAACCAGATCAGGCTGCGCTGCATCGCCACCTTGCGCAGGACCCGGCCTCATCGACGCCTTCACCAGCGGCCGCGACCACAACGCCACCGCATCACGGGTGTTCGGCGTGGGCCGGCGACGTCACCTGCCATCGAGCAGCGGTCCAAGGCGAAGATGGTTTCCTGGCCTGGCGTACGGCATGGAGGCCTACGGGCTGGGCCAGCGCCTGGGCATCCCCACCGCGAGGGCCGCCGAGATCCTCGAGGCCTACTTCACCGCCTTCCCCAACGTGAAGGACTACATGGAGCGCACGGTGGTGGAGGCCCGGATACGTGGGTACACCGAGACCCTGTTCGGCCGTCGTCGCCCGATCCCCGAGCTGTCGAACTCCAACTTCCGCATCCGTCAGGCAGGCGAGCGCCAGGCGATGAACAGCCGGCATCCAGGGTCTGGCCGCCGACGTCGCCACCAGGTCGCTCTCGTGCGCATCGACCAGGCGCTCGACGACGCCGGTGTCGCCAGCCGACTGGTCCTCCAGGTGCACGACGAGGTGCTGGTGGAAGTACCCGACGGCGAGCACGACCGCAGTGGAAGCCTCTCGTGCTGGATCTGATGCGTGGCGCCGCCGACCTGGACGTGCCCCTCGAGGTCAACGCTGCCTGGGAGGCCACACCTGGGCCGACGCCAAGTCCTGAGCCTTTCCCCCGGCTCCGTCCGGCTGCGCCCCCGCCCCGGCCCAGCCCCGGCCTGCTCCGCCCCGCCCCGCCCCGCCACCCAGTGATGTCTGTCACGGCACAGACATCACTGTCACGGCCTGAAGTTCGTACCGTCTGTGCCGTGGCAGTGGTGAACGCTGTGCCGTGACACAGGCGTTGGGGGAGTTGGGGGAGGTGAGCGGTCTTGGCGGCGATGGAGTCCACCAGCAGCCCTGACCGCTGGTTCGAGCCGGTTGCCGATCACCTCGGCGCCGCCTACCTTCGGTACTCGTTCACCGAGGGGCGCGCCAGGAGGTGGACCCATCCGTCGCTGCGCTCGGGCTGCGGCCGGCATGCGGTACTGGACATCAGGTGCGGGCCGGGTCGTCACGCCTACGAACTGGCCCGCCGGGGGCATCGCCACCCACGGCATCGACATCAGCGAGACCTTCGTCGACATCGCCAACCGGGGCCGCGCCGCGGGCTGACGTTCGAGCAGCTCGACGCCCGCCACCTGGCGTTCGACGCCGTTCGGCGCGGTGATCTGCCTGCTGTGCCAGGGGGCGTTCGGCCTGATGACGGCGAGCAGCGAGGACGAAGTGGTGCTGGTAAGCATGGCCAGGGCACTGCGCCCGGTAGTAGAAGCTGGCGCTCAGCGCGTTCAGCGCCTACTTCGCCGTGAAGTACTTCGCCACGCCGGAGACGGTGCGGAGTTCGACGCCGACAGCGGGGTGAACGAGCACACCGAAGTGCGCAACGAGCAGGGCGAACCGCGCGTGGACCTGTGAGGCCCGGCTGCTACACCCGCGAACTGCGGCTGCTGTGCCGGGCGGGCGAGCCGGCCTGGACGTGGATCGCATCCAGTGGGGTGGAACCGGGCAGCTGGCGACGCCAGTCCACTACCGAGACGGCCGAGTTCCTCGTGCTGGCAGCCGACATTGACAATTCGTTCACCTCGCCTGATGACGTCGGCGCAGGTCGCTGGTATCCGTTGCCGGGTCCGGAATCCGCCGAGGCCTCTTTCCATACCCATTCCCGAAAGCAGCAATCCCTTGTCCGACACCGCTACTCCTCCGCCGCAGATGCCATGGGCACCTTCGACGAAGAGGGCAACTACACCCTCGCCAGATCGTCGCCGACGACCTCGGCATGTCCTTCGCCAGAGAGCCATCGTAGGCACCATGGTCGACGTGGAGGACGGTCAGCTCGTCCGGCACCGTCATCAAAGGTCGACAAGGACAGTGCTGCTCGACATCGGCTACAAGAGCGAGGGCGTCATCCCCGCCCGCGAGCTGAGCATCCGCAACGACGTGGACCCCGGCGAGATCGTCTCGCTCGGTGAGCAGGTCGAAGCCCTCGTCCTCACCAAGGAGGACAAGAGGTCGCCTGGTCCTCAGCAGGCGCGCCCAGTACAGGCGTGCGTGGGGCACCATCGAGAAGATCAAGCCGACAGCATGATTCAAAGGCCCGGTCATCGAGGTGGTCAAGGGCAGTCTCATCGTGGACATCGGTCTGCGTGGCTTCCTTCCCGCCTCGCTGGTCGAGCTGCGCCAGGTGCGCGACCTGGCCCTATGTGGGCAAGACCGTGCAGGCGAAGATCATCGAGCTGGACAAGAACCGCAACGTGGTCCTCAGCCGCCGCGCCTTCCTGGAAGAGACCCAGAAGGAGAGCCGCGACAGCTTCCTCACCAACCTCAAGCCGGGCGAGGTCGCGAGGGTGTGGTCAGCAGCGTCGTCGTTCGGTGCGTTCGTCGACCTCGGCGGCATGGACGGCCTCATCCCGTCAGCGAGCTGTCGTGGAAGCACGTGGATCCACCCGGAAAGCGGTCGTCACCCGTGGGCGACAAGGTCACCGTCCAAGTGCTCGACGTGGACTTCGACCGGGAGCGCATCAGCCTGTCGCTGAAGGCCACCCAGCAGGACCCGTGGCAGGAGTTCGCCAGCACCCACGAGGTCGGCCAGCTCGTCTACGGCCGGGTCACCGAGCTGGTGCCGTTCGGTGCGTTCGTCCAGGTGGGTGACGGCATCGAGGGCCTGGTGCACATCAGCGAGATGAGCGCCCCTGTGGACGCCCCCGAGCAGGTGGTCACCCCCGGCGAGCTGTGGGTGAAGATCATCGACCTGGACCTGGCCCGTCGCCGGATCAGCCTGTCGATCAAGCAGGCCGCCAAGGTGGCGAGCTGGCCGAGGTACCGCCAGCACTTCGAGATCGACGAGCACGGCAACTGGACCGCCGGGCAGGACGACGCCGAGCGTGAGGCCGCCTGGGCGGAGTGCTGCCAGGAGAACCGGACGAAGCCCCTGACGCCGCTGCGGCGGAGGCTCCGGCCGAGGAGGCTGCAGCCGAGGAGGCCTGAGCCTTCGGGCAGTTCGCCGCGACAGTCAGCAGGAGGGCGCTGCGGCGCCCTTCCCGCAAATTGTGGCGTCAGGTCAGCTTGACGATGCCCATCTTCACGGCCATCAGCACGGCCTGGGTGCGATCACGGGCGTTGAGCTTCTCGTAGATCGACGCCAAGTGGTTCTTCACGTCTTCTGGCTGATGTGGAGGCCGCTCGGCGGCGATCTCCGAGGTGCCAAGGCCGTCGGCCACGAGTTGCAGCACTTCTTCCTCGCGGGGGAGATGACCGACTCGTCCTCGTTGCTGCTTCGTGCAGCATGGCCGAGCCAGCGTCGGTAATCGGCCGGTCGCCACGTTGGCGGCGAGGCGGATAGCCTCCACCACGTCCGTGACGAGTCCTTGGTGAGGTAGCCCACCGCGCCGGCCTTGATGGCCCGGTCGATGATATGCGCGGTCGATGTGCATGGTGAGCATGCCACCCTCATCCGGTTGTCCGCGGCGTTGAGCTGGCGGGTGGCGTCGATGCCGTCGGTGCCGGGCATCGACACGTCCATCAGCACCACGTCGGGCTTGGTGGCGAGGGCCACGTGCACGCCGGCCGCGCCATCGGCGGCCTCGCCGACCACGGTGACCCCTTCGCTCTCCAGCGCCCGGCGCAGGCTCTGACGCAACATCGTGTGATCATCGACGAGCACGACGGTCAGGCTCATGTGGGCGAGGATCCTTCCGTGGAGAGTTCAGGCGCCTCGGTGCCGCCCGTGACCAGCGAGTGGATGGAGAGGTCGGCGTCGATGCGGTGGAAGCGCGCTCGCATGCCGGCCAGACAGCTGTCGACGCGGGTTATTGGCGTCCACGCCGAGGCCGTCGTCGCGCACGGTGACCACCAGCGACTGGGGTGTCTGGCGGGCGCTGACCATCGGAGTGGGTTGCCTGGGCATGCCGCTCGGCGTTGACGATCGCCTCGCGCACGATCTGCCACAGTTGCTCGACGATCAGCGGCAGCCGCTCGGGCAGGCGGATGTCGCAGTTGGTCTTGATGCCGCTGCGTTGCGCCCGCTCGAGGAACTCGCTGGTGGTCGCCGTGAGGTCCGTGTCGCTGACCTCGGTGCGCAGGTCATGCAGGGTGTCCGTACCTCGGTGACCAGGGCCGACACCTGCGTGCGAAGGTTGCGCAGCACCGGCTTCACCTCGCTCTCGTCGGCGGCGACGGAGAGCGCCCGGTCGATCTCGAAGCCCACCAGGGCCAGTGACGAACCGACATGATCGTGGAGGGTGCGGGCGATGTGACCGTTCCTCATCGGCGGCCAGTGTGCGGATGCGCAGGAACATGCGGGCGTTGTCGATGGCGATGCCGAACGGCTCGCTGAGGCCGTGCACCCTCGGCCTGCTGCCCCCTGACCGAAGCAGCCGGGAGGCTTGGCCTCCACGGCCAGCACACCAACCAGCGCACCTCTCGCGCGCAGTGCGGCGTACAGGCCGCACCGTGCCGTGAGGTCCACCCCGCCACCAGCGGGCAGATCGTCGATGCGCACCGTCTTCGGGAGGCGATGGCGTTCTGCAGCCCAGCGGGCAGGCGGTCCAGGGGGAATGCCGCGGTTGGGTGATGCCTTCGGTACGTGCCGGCACCACCCGCCGGGTGGCAGGCTCCACCAGGTACACCGCAAGCGCGTCGTGGCGCATCATGGTGCGCAACCGGCCCACGGTGGAGTCCAGCACGTCGTCATCTAGGCCAACGTGCCGGCAGGGTCTGGGCCACGCCGCTGCAGGGCGAAGAGCAGTGGCAGTTGGCTTCGGCCAGGCGGCTCCTCGGTCCAGCGCCACCTGCTGCTGGCGGGCAGCGTCAGCGCGGCGGTGGGCAAGTCCGCTGGTGAAGGCGACCAACGTGAGCAGGCCGGCCCACAGCGCACCGTCCTGCAGGCCGTTCTTGGTGCCGATGTCGGCCACGTGCTGTGCCGTCACCGGCCACCAGCGGCCCGGACACAGGACACGCTGAACATGCCACCAGCGGCCAGGCCGGCGAGCATGCCGGTGGGCACGAAGTAGAGGACGAACGGCGATGCCCGCGCTGCCGGTGAGTGCGACGACGCGATGGTGAAGCCCTGCTCCACCACGGCGCGGAAGGCGTCCGGTCAGGTCGTCGCGGTAGGGGATGGGGCGCAGCCGGAAGCGGCCGCAGCGTGTAGATGACTACGCCGATGGTGACGCCGATCAGCGTCAGTCGCCGTCGGCGGCCAGGTCTGAGCGGCGCGGGCGGCGCACCCGCCAGGCCGCCGGGCGGAACTGACCACAGCGAAGCAGCGGCCAGCGTGACGACCGTGGGCGGCGCCGGGCGTGGCGACCGGTGGTCGCCCGGCGGAGTGCGGTTGGAGCGCCGCCTACCGCTCCGCAGGGGCCAGGACAGCGGGGAGGCCGTCAGGCGGCGCACGTTGTCGGTGACCGCAGTCCCGCCGCTTGGCGCCGCGGTCGGAGATCTCGTCGATGTCGTCGGCCACCGCGATGTAACGAGCGAACCGGCAGCGCAGGTGTCGCTACGGTGGCGCGATGATCCTCGTCGGCCTCACCAGGCATTGGTTCGGCAAGTCACCGTCCGCCGCCGCTGCGCTGGCCGAGCGTGGTGCGGTCATCGTGGGCCGCAGCGGGCGCGGTGGTCCGCGACGTGCAGATGCCCGGCTCGCCCGTGCTGGCAGCGACGATGGCCGAGCGGTTCGGGGCGGACATCCTCGACCAGGACGGCGCGCTGGATGCGCGCCAAAGGTCACGCCGGCATGTTTCGCCGATCCCGAGGCGCTGGAAAGGACCTCAACGCCATCGTCCACCCGGCAGTGGGGGCGGAGATCAGCGTCGCGTCAGCGAGCAGGTGGCGACGGACCATGTGGTGGTTCTCGACATCCCCCTGCTCACCGAGAACCCGCGGGATGGCCTGCAGGGCAAGATCGTCGTCGACGTGCCCGTGGAGGTGCAGGTGGATCGCCTGGTCCGCTTCCGGGGCTTCGACGAGGCCGATGCCCGGGCCCGGATCGCCCGCCAGTCCACCAGGGAGCAACGGTTGGACGGCGCCAGCTTTGTGGTGGACAACAGCGGCGACCTGGACGACCTGGCGCCCCAGATCGATGCGTTGTGGACCTGGTTGCTGAGCCTGCCCCAGCTTCCTGAGGACCACCAGTTCGGCGGGCGCAGCGAGTCGCCGGAGGAACCGGCGGAGTGAGCGGCACCCTGCACGTCGTCGGCATGGTGCACGTCAACATCAACTGCCGCGACTTCCAGCGTTCCCGCGCGTTCTACGAGATGCTCGGCTTCGAGGTGGTGTGGCCGGTGCCCGAGACGAACACGCCTGAGGTCGCGGCCGCTGTGGGCATGCCGCCGTACCGGGTGAAGGGGGCGATCATGGCCGTGCCGGGCGCGCGGCCGCCGCTGGTGATCGATCTGCTGGAGTGGGTGGAGCCTCGGGATGACGCCGACCCCTACCCGCACCTCTACCGCCCCGGCCTCGCCCGGCCATGAGGACCACCGACCTGGAGGCCGATCTGCAGCGCTTGCGCGACGAAGGGGTGGAGATCGTGGGCGGCCCGGCCACGGTGATGGTGGACGAGCGCCGAGGCTCACGGTTCGTGTGCTTCCGCGACCCCGACGGGACGTTCCTGGAGCTCGTGGAGGCGGTCACTGCGGGCGACGACGGCGGCGAGCCAACTACAGGGTGAGGCGGGCCTCCACCTCGCCGTCCACCAGGCGGCCGGTGGGCACGAACCCCAGACCTTCGTAGAAGCGCCGTGGCGAACCGGGGCCGTCCACCCAGCTGGTCAGCAGCGTGGCGTGCCCCTCGGCGCGAAGTTGGGCGGTGAGGACGGTGAGGATCCGCCGGCCGATGCCGCGGCGCTGGTGCCGCCGGTCCACCAGCAGGCGCCACAGGTAGGGCTCGGGATGGTGGGCCGTCACCGCCGCCAGCATCACGAATGCGACCCGGTCACCGTCGGCCGTCACACCGCGAATCCACGGCACCACCGGGGCCCCGTCCACGACCTCCGGGAACAGCGCGTCGCGGAAGCTGCGTAGCACCGGCGACACGAACGCCTCCTGCGAGCGGTGCGTGGTGAGACGGCTCCACAGGTAGGCATCGTCGGGCGTGATCTCCGTCAGCGTCACCTCGGCGGGTTCGTGGCGGGGACGGGCGGCCCACTCCTGCCACTCGTCGCGGGTGATGGCGTAGTTGGCGTCGTCCTCCCACTCGCCCTGCCGGTTCTTGAACGACTGGCGGGTGTGGCTCTCCCACACCAGGCCGATGGACTCGCAGACCCGCATGGACGCCACATTGTCCGGGTGCAGCGAGGCCACGATGCGGTGCACGCCACCGCGTTCGAACAACGCCTGCACCAGCGCGCCTGCCGCTTCGGTGGCGTAGCCCTTCCCCTGGAAGCGGGGGATGAGTGTCCAGCCCACCTCGGCCAGCCCGTCGTCGGGCTGGTAGCGCAGCGCCAGGTCGCCGATGACCTCGCTGTCCAGTTCCAGGGCGAGCTGGTTCCACCCCTCCTCGGGCTGCGCGTTGCCGTCGGCCGACGCCAGCGCCTCCTCGGCCATCTCCATGGTGTACGGCAGGTCCCAGGCCTGCAGTTCCGCCACGGCAGGGTCATTGCGGTAGGCGACGAAGACAGGCGCGTCGGCCGGGCGCATGCGCCGGATGGTGAGGCGCGGGTGACGATCGGCAGCAGCACGCCGGCAGCGTAGCGACCAGCGCAACGAACGCACGTTCGTGGGGCTACGATGGCCGAATGACCGTCACCGACGCGCGTCGATTCCAGGTGGTGTCACCGTTCCAGCCGGCCGGTGACCAGCCGAGAGCCATTGCCCAACTGGCCGAGGGCATCGAGCGCGGCGACCGGTTCCAGACCCTGCTGGGCATCACCGGCTCGGGCAAGAGCGCCACCGTGGCGTGGACGATCGAGGCCGTGCAGCGGCCCACGCTGATCCTCGCCCCCAACAAGTCGCTGGCGGCCCAGCTGGCACAGGAGATGCGCGAGTTCTTCCCCAACAACCGGGTGGAGTACTTCGTCAGCTACTACGACTACTACCAACCCGAGGCGTACATCGCCAGCAGCGACACGTACATCGAGAAGGACTCCTCGATCAACGACGAGATCGACCGCCTGCGCCACTCGGCCACGGCGGCGCTGCTCACCCGGCGGGACACGATCGTGGTCGCCTCCGTCAGCTGCATCTACGGCATGGGGGATCCTGCGGAGTACAAGGGCCAGTTGCTGGAGCTCCACGTCGGGGTGGACTACGACATGCGCAGCATCCTGCGCCGCCTGGTGGACCTCCAGTTCGACCGCAACGACGCCACGCTCGGTCGCGGCAAGTTCCGGGTGCGCGGCGACACCATCGAGATCCACCCGTCGTACGAGGAGTCCGTGCTCCGTGTGGAGATGTTCGGCGACACGGTGGACCGCATCACCACGGTGGACCCACTCACCGGCGAGACGCTCCACGAGCACAGCGAGATCCTCGTGTTCCCGGCCACCCACTATGTCGCCGGCGACGAGCGCATGCGCCGGGCGATGGTGGGCATCGAAGCGGAGCTGCAGGAGCGCCTGGCGTACTTCGAGGCCAACGGCAAGTTGCTGGAGGCCCAGCGCCTGCGGATGCGCACCCAGTACGACCTGGAGATGATCCAGGAGGTCGGCTACTGCAACGGCATCGAGAACTACTCGATGCACATCGACGGCCGCACGTTCGGTGAGCCGCCGTTCACCCTGCTGGACTACTTCCCGAAGGACTTCCTGCTCGTCATCGACGAGAGCCATGTGGCGGTGCCCCAGCTGCACGGCCAGTACCTCGGCGACCGCCGCCGCAAGGACGAACTGGTGGAGTACGGCTTCCGCCTGCCCAGCGCGCGCGACAACCGCCCGCTGCGGTTCGAGGAGGTCCTGGAACGGATCAACCAGTGCGTGTTCCTGTCGGCCACCCCGGCCGACTACGAGATCCAGCACAGCACCCAGGTGGTGGAGCAGATCGTCCGCCCCACCGGCCTGGTGGACCCGGAGGTCATCGTCAAGCCCACGAAGGGCCAGATCGACGACCTCATCGAGATGGTCAACGACCGGATCACCCGGGGCGACCGGGTGCTGGTCACCACGCTCACCAAGAAGATGGCCGAGGACCTCACCGAGTACCTGCTGGAGCAGGGGCTGCGGGTGCGCTACCTGCACAGCAACATCGACACCATCCAGCGCATCGAGATCCTCCGGGCCCTGCGGCTGGGCGAGTTCGACGTGCTGGTGGGCATCAACCTGCTGCGTGAGGGCCTGGACCTGCCGGAGGTCAGCCTGGTCACCATTCTCGATGCGGACAAGGAAGGCTTCCTGCGCAGCGAGACCTCGCTGATCCAGATGATCGGCCGCGCCGCCCGCAACGTGGACGGCCAGGTGGTGATGTACGCGGACAAGATCACCCCGTCCATGCAGAAGGCCATCGAGACCACCCAGCAGCGTCGCCAGCGGCAGTTGGCCTACAACGCCGAGCACGGGATCAACCCGCAGACCATCCGCAAGGCGGTCGGCGACATCCTCTCCCTGCTGCGCCCCGACGACACCGCGCCGGTGCCGGGCAAGGGTCAGCGCCGCAACCGGGAGCGCGACAAGGTGCAACGCGAGCTGAAGACGTTGCCGCAGCAGGAACTCGCTCGCCTCATCCAGACGCTCGAGGAAGAAATGCACGAGGCCGCCGCCGAGCTGAAGTTCGAGTACGCCGCCCGCCTGCGCGACGAGATCAACGAACTGCGTCGCGAGCTCCGCGACGCCGGCTGAGCCGATCTCGGAGAAGGCTCAGAACAGGCTCACCAGCGGGGCGCTGAGCACGGCAGCCACGCTCTCCGCCGGCTGAGGCAGCGCGAACAGGTACCCCTGGCCCAGGCGGCAGCCCATGCGGACCAGGCGGTCGCACTGCAGTTGCGTCTCGATGCCTTCGGCGATGACACTCAGGCCGGCTTCCGCGGCCATCGCGATCATCGCCTTCACCACCACGGGCTCGCGGTCACCGTTGACCACCTGGCCGGTGAACCGCCGGTCCAGCTTCACGCCGCTGATCGGCAGGCTGGTGAGCGTCTCCAGCGAGGCGAAACCGGTACCGAAGTCGTCGAGCATCAGCTGCACGCCAAGGTCGGCCACAGCGATCAGGTCGTTGCGGATGGCTTCGGTGAGCTCGAAGGTCTGGCGCTCACTGAGTTCGATGGACAGCGCCTCCGCGGGAATGCCGTGACGCTGCAGGCGCTCGACGATGCTGGACAGCAAGCTGTTGTCGGCCTTCGAGTCGAACTCGATGTTGACGGCCAACCGAAGGTTGGGCGACACGGCACGGAACTGGGAGAGATGCGCCAGCCCGTCGTCGAGGATCCGATCGAACAGCGCGCCCAGCAAGCCGGCCCGGCCCAGCGGTTGGAGGAAGCGATCCGGCTCGCGCACGCCCTCTGGTGTCCACCAGCGCGCCAGTGCCTCCACCGCCACGACCTCGCCGGTGCGGAGGTCGACGACGGGCTGGAAGTAGGCGCCGATCTCGCCGCGCTCGATGGCGCCGAGCATCTCGGCGGCCTCCATCGCGTTCGCCTCACTCGCCGGTGCGGCGGCCGCGGAGGCCTCGAGCTGCGAGTCGGCGGCGGCAACCGCGTCGTGCAGCGTCCGGTCCGGCTGGCGATGGCCCACACCCACGAGGGCGGAGATCTGCGAGCTCGCCAGCGTGTGCCGCAGCTCACGCTCCAGTTCACCGACCTCGTGCTGCCCGACGCCGACCATCAGCACGCCGATCCGGTCGCCCGTGACCCGTGCGCCGTAGTGGCGCTCGCCGAGCACACCGCGGACGATGGTGCCGGCCAGGCGCAGTTGCTCGTCGCCCGCGGAGTGCCCGTGCTGCTCGTTGCGCAGCTTCAGTTCGTCCAACTCGATGATGATCACCGCGGCCGTCTCGCCGAAGTCGGCGCACAGGTGTTCGTCGCGCCGCAGGCGCTGCTCCCACCCCTGGCGGGTGGCCAGGCCGGTCAGCGGGTCGTACAGCGCCTCGCGAACCTCCATCTGGCGCCGGTCCTGCAGCAGGGTCATCTCGCTGGCTGCCAACGCGCCGAGCACGAGGGCAAAGGCCTGTGCCGTCTCCGCCACTTCCGAGCCTGGCGGCACGGCGGCTTGGCCGTAGCCGATGAGGCGCCCGAATGGGCGCCGGTCGGGGAGTGCAATCGGTGTTTCCACCCGATGCGGAGCCCCCATCCCCACGTCGATGGGCACCAGTTGGGCGGCGCGGATGCTGTCGCTCGGGTCGTGGGCGGCCAGCGCGTGCGCGCCACCGCCGTCGTCGCGCACCAAGACCCAGGTGGGCAAGCCGGTGGTTGCCGAAAGGTGCTTCACCACCGACTGCGCCACATGGGCGAACTGGATGGCGCTGTCGTCCCGATACGTCATGCTCTCTTCATCGGCGGGCGCGGCAATCGTCTTCAGCAGATCTTGAGGCGAACCAGAGAATCGTTCGCCGGTCTCGCCCTGGCATGCAGTGGCGCGCTCATCGCGGCCGGCGGCGGGTGACCGAGGCGACGGCGCCGGTCAGCACCAGCCCGGCGGCGGCGAGAGCCAATGCCGTGACGGCCAGCCAGGGAGGCGGCGATCCAGCCGTGGCCACGATGCCGATGACCAGGCCCGCAACGGCCAGCGATCCGTGCCGCGCCAACTCGCGCGCTGCGGCCGGCAGCACGGTCGGCGAACCGGCGCGGTGGACTCGTGCGCCGGCCGAGGCGATTTCGGTGGCGACAAACGCGGCCGTCACCACGATGACGGCCAGGGCCGGGGCGTCCCTTCCCACCAGTGCCGCCATGACCACGCAGGGGATGAACGCGACCACCAGGAGGGTCTCGCTGTCGTTGAACACGAAGGCCCCGAACAGCGCCATCGGCAGCACGGCCATCGGCCCGGCCCCGGCGAGTACGCACGGCACCCCGGCCACGACGGCAGCCAGCGCCGCAGCAACCCACGGGACCACCCGGTGGTGGTTCATCGCCGTACCACCCGAGCACCCTGCAGATGGCGCAGCACCGCCAGCACGGTGGTGAGTGACCCGTCCTGATGCCAGGTGGTGACGGGAATGCCCTCCTTGGCCAGCCGGTCGCGGTGCTGGCGCAGGGTGGTGGCGAACATCCGGGTGGCTGCCCGCTCGGCCTCGTCGGTGGCGGCCGGCAGGTCGTCCATGAGGTCGATCACCACCGCCACGACGGCACGACCGCCGGCGTGCAGCGCCACCAGATCGCGGACGGCGCGCTCGTCCACCAGGGTGGTGAGCGCGATCACCAGCGCCGCCGGGGGAATGCGCAGGCGCCCGACCGGGGCACCTTCGGCCCGCCCGTCGGCGACGCTGCCGCCGATGTCCAGCATCGCCTCCAGCAGCCGGTAGCGGGCACGGTCGCCGCCGCCGAGCGGCACGGTGTGGGAGATCCGCCCGCGGGCCACCAGGCTCACCCGGTCGTGGGCCGCGAGGTGCAGGCGGCAGATCGACCAGGCGGCGCGGGCCGCCCGGGCGATGACGGTCTGCAGTGCCTCGCTGTGACCACCCAGCGCGTCGGTGTACGTGTCCAGCAGCAGCACCACGTCGCCGTTGCGCTCCGGGTGGCGACGGTTCACATGCGGCTCGCCGTAGCGGGCAGTGGCGGCCCAGTTGATGTCGCGGAGCCGGTCGCCGTCCTGGTACGGCCGCAGTTCGGCGAAGTCGAACCCATCGCCGACCATCCGTGAGGAGTGCACGCCGATGAGCGCGTGCGACATCGGCGGCGGCAACAGTTGGCGCACCTTGGTGGGCGGCGGCAGCAGCGGAACACGGCGTCCACGGTGGTCCGCTGCTCCCAGATCACCAGCCCCTCGGGGTCCCGATGAGTGACCAGTACGGCGCCGGCGGACGTGCGGCCCCACCACTTCGGCTGGGCCACCACGGTGAGTACCGCATCGGAGCCGTCCGGCGGCGCCACGAGGTGCAGTTGGTCGCGGTCCTCGGCACCCCATGCCGGGCCGAGTTCCATCTCCACGTGCGTGACGACCCCGGGCTCGCGGGGCACGACGATCGTGAGGGTGACGTCGTCGCCTTCCAGCGGCGTGAGGGTGGAAGTGGCCACGGACACGTCGATCTCGCGTGGCGCCGTGTCGCGCAGCCCCATGATCAGCACCACCACGAATGGCAGCGCGCCGGCGGCGAGCGCCGGCAGCCCGGTGACGAGCGCGACGGCCAGCAGGCCGATGGTGAGTACCCCGTAGCCGACCAGCCGGGGGTCGCGGGACGGAGGGATCACTGCCACGACGGCGATGGCACCGAACTGAGCGCGGCGGTGATGACATCCCGGGTGTCCGTGCCCCTCGCCCAGGCGTCGGCGGTGAGGACCACCCGGTGGGCCAGGGCAGGCAGGGCGACGTTGCGGACATCATCAGGGGTGACGAAGTCGCGGCCGGCGATGACGGCAAGGGCGCGGCTGAGCTTCAGCACCGCCAGGGTGCCACGCGGGCTCGCTCCGACGGAGAGTTGTGCCGCCGCACGGGTGGCCCGCACGAGGTCCACGACATAGCTGCCGATGACCTCGGCCACCTGCACCTTCTCCAAGGAGCGCTGGATGGCGATGAAGGTGGCGGCGTCGGTGACCGGCTGCAGGGCCACCTCGTCGGTACCACGTGCCAGCCGGCGGCGGATGATCTCCACCTCGTCGGCGCGCTCGGGCAGGCCGATGGTGGTCCGCAGGATGAACCGGTCGAGTTGGGCTTCGGGCAGCGGATAGGTGCCTTCCGACTCGATCGGGTTCTGCGTCGCGATCACGAGGAACGGGCGGGGCAACAGATGAGCCACGCCGTCGGCGGTGGTCTGGCGCTCCTGCATCGCCTCCAGCAGGGCGGCCTGGGTCTTCGCCGGGGCGCGGTTGATCTCGTCGGCCAGCACGAGCGAGGCGAAGATCGGGCCTTCACGGAAATGGGCCTCGCGGGTGGTGAGGTCCAGGACGGTGCTGCCGGTGATGTCCGCCGGCAGCACGTCGGGCGTGAACTGCACGCGCGAGTAGGACAGGCCGGCGACCTGGGCCAGCGAACGCGCGGTGAGCGTCTTGGCCACGCCCGGCACGTCGTCCAGCAGGACATGGCCGTCGGCGATCAGCCCCGCCATGATCAGCTCGAGGACGGCGCGCTTGCCGACGACGGCCTTGGAGACCTCGTCGACGATCGCGCGGATGAGCGGCGCGGCGGCAGCGGGCGTCATGTCGGTCACGGTTGCTCCAGTTCGTTCAGCAGGTGGGGAAGCCACGAGCGGGGGATGTCGGCCAGGCTGGCCCGGGCGCGGGAATCGGGGTGCCGTCGCAGCGCGACAAGGTAGAAGGCGTGCTCGCTCAGCAGGTTGCGGGCCGCCTCCAGTTGGTCGGGGTCGGTGGTGTCCAGCCCGTGATCCAGGGCCAGCTTCCCGTCCAGCTGTTGGGCCAGCAGGCTGGCGATCCGCACGCTGAGGCGGCGCCGGGACAGTCGCAACTCCTGGGCCAGGTCGCCGATCGCCCGCGGTACCGGCGGGCGCCGGCGGGGCGCCCGCCGCCAGTTGGCCGCCCACCGGCTGGTGGGCAGGCGTTGCAGCGTGGCGGCGAGCAACTCGATCAGGAGGATGACCACGGCCCCGACCAGCAGGCCCTGGAACACCAGGTGCGCGGCGTCGGGCCGGGCGATGGCGGCGATGAGCGCGACGGTCACGCCCGTGACGATCATCACGGTGGCCCGGGTCCTCATCGTGGCGGCGCCCAGCCGGACCCCGGGGAGGGGGGTGGGGGTGGTGGCGGGTGCAGTGCGCCGCCGGTGTTCTGCTGCTGCTGCTGCTGCTCCTGCTGCTCGGTCGCCCGCCGGGCCAGCAACCAGCGCAGTTCGCGCTCTGCGGCGGTGAGCGCCCGGCGGGCCGCCTCGCGGTCCGGCTCGCCGAGGGGGTGACTGCTGAACCGGGCGATGAGGAACAGCCGGGTGACCTCGGCCAGCGGTTCGGGTGGCACACCCAGCTGGCGAAGGGCACGCTGGAGGTGCTCCTCAGGGGCTTCGTAGGCGGCTCGCGGCGCACCGGCGTCGGCCAACCCGTCCAACAGCGCGGCGTAGGCGGCGATGATGGCCTGCCGCGGATCGGGGTCGTCCAGCAGCCGCCGAGCGCTGTCGGCCAACGAGTCCGCGACGGCCTGCTCGTCCACCTCCGGCTCGGGCGTCGGGCAGGGTGGGCAGCGGCGGCAGCGGCGCGGTGCGCGGGCCCGGGTGCCAACCGCGCAACGCCAGGATCAGGAGGGCGATGACGCCGAGGCCCAGCACGATCATCAGCACCGTGCCCGTGGAGGATCCGCCGTCGTCGTCGGAGGGCGCCGCCGTGGTGGGGGTGGGCGGCACGGTGCGGGGCACCGTGGTGGTGCTCCCGGGCAGGCTGGCGTGGTCCACCACGGACACATAGATCCACTGGTCGATGATCCCGTCGCAGCCGTTGTCGATCGCCACCCGCACCGTGTCGCCCACGCGGTACGGCGGCAGGGTGGTGGTGGGAGCGGTGGTGGTGGGAACCGTCGTGCCGCCGGTGCCGTTGCCGGGCGCGGTGGTGGGTGACGTGGTGGTGACCGGTGGGCAGGGCACCAACTCGGTGTCCAGGATGCCGTCGCCGTTGGTGTCCAGGTAGGCCCGTCCGGTGGAGGCGTCGAGCACGGCGCCGCCCTCCGGTACGGACCAGTCGGGGCCGGTGTCCTGCCCGGTGTCGCCGTCCGTCGGCGGGGGAGCGGACACGTCGGATGCGGGGGTGGCGGGTGGCGCGGTGGACGCCCCCAGCGTTGCCCCGCCGCCGATCAGCAGCGCCAGCAGTGCGGCGAGCGCGGCGCCGCCCAGCGACCCGGCGGCCAGCCCGCGGCGATGGCGGTACCAGTTCCAGGCGGCGATCGCCACGGCGCCGACTGCGGCACCGGCCAGCGCGCCGACCAGGGCGCGGCGAACGGCGTCGCCGCGGTCCACGTCGTGCGGGGCGAAGCCACGGAACACGCCGGCGCCGGCCGCGGCGACCAGCAAGATGGCCAACGCGCCGGCAAGGGCACCACGCATCCAACCCGGCCGCCCATCCCGAGCGCCGGGCATGGAGGGGTCGTCGTCCGCCGCGGTCACGAGACAACTCTGGCACATTCCTCGGAAGCGAGCGCGACCCCGTCGAGAGGGAACACCTGTTCGCCTGATGTGCTAGCGTCGCGTCCGATGACACCCCACCTGCCCGGCATCCCCGCCGCCCGATCTCGGTAGCCTCGCCGTCATGCCGTCCGCCAGCCCGAAGGCCGATGCGCCCACGATCATCGTGCGTGGTGCTCGGGAGCACAACCTGAAGAACATCAGCGTGGACCTGCCGCGCGACCGGCTCATCGTGTTCACCGGCCTGTCCGGCTCGGGCAAGAGCAGCCTGGCGTTCGACACCATCTATGCCGAAGGCCAGCGCCGCTACGTGGAATCCCTCAGCGCATACGCCCGCCAGTTCCTCGGCCAGATGGACAAGCCCGATGTGGACGTCATCGAGGGCCTGTCGCCGGCCATCTCGATCGACCAGAAGTCGGCGTCGCGCAACCCGCGCTCCACGGTCGGAACCATCACAGAGGTCTACGACTACCTGCGCCTCCTGTTCGCCCGCATCGGCGTGCAGCACTGCCCCAACGACGGCACCCGCCTGCAACGCCAGACCCCCCAGCAGATCGTGGACCGCATCCTGCTGCTGCCCGACGGCACCCGCTTCCAGGTGCTGGCCCCGGTGGTCCGCGGCCGCAAGGGCGAGTACGACACCCTGCTCGGCGACCTTGCCGGCCAGGGCTTCGTGCGGGCGCGGATCGACGGCGAGGTGGTCGACATCGCCGAGTTCCTGCAGCGCGACGAACGGCTTGCCCGCTACGAGCAGCACAAGATCGAGATCATCGTCGACCGCCTGGTCCGCCGCGACGGCATCGAGCGCCGCCTCACCGACTCGCTGGAGACCGCGCTGAAGTTGGCCGATGGTGTGGCCGAGGTGGAGTTGGTGGCCCGTGAGGGCGAGGCGGACAGCGAGACGCTCACGTTCAGCCAGCACCTCGCCTGCCCGAAGTGCGGCACCAGCTACGAAGAGCCTGCGCCACGCAACTTCTCGTTCAACTCGCCCTACGGCGCGTGCGAGGCGTGCGACGGCCTCGGCACCACCTTCGAGGTGGACCCGGAACTGGTGGTGCCCGACTCCGACGTGTCGATCAACGGTGGCGCCATCGCCCCGTGGAAGTCCAGTTCCACCCAGTACTTCGCCCGCATGCTGGAGGCCGTGGCGGACTCTTACGGCATCGACCTGGAGAAGCCCTGGGGCAAGCTCACCGCCAAGCAGCAGAAGGTCGTCCTCCACGGTGTGGACGGCAACCTCAAGGTGAAGTACAAGAACCGCTACGGCCGCACGCGGGAGTACTCCACCGCCTACGAGGGCGTCATCCCGTGGCTCAATCGCCGCCGCGAGGGCGCCGAGAGCGACTGGGCCCGCGAGCAGTACGAGGGCTACATGCGCGAGGTGCCGTGCCATGCGTGCTCGGGTGCCCGCCTGAAGCCGGCCACGCTGGCGGTCACCGTCGGCGACAAGAACATCTCCGAGATCTGCGACATGGCCATCGCCGACTCCTCCGGCTTCCTGGCCGGGCTGGAACTGAGCGAGCGCGACCGCATGATCGCCGAGCGGGTCACCAAGGAGATCAACGCCCGTCTCGGCTTCCTGCTCGACGTCGGGCTGGACTACCTCACCCTGTCGCGCTCGGCCGGCACGCTGGCCGGCGGCGAGGCCCAGCGCATCCGCCTGGCCAGCCAGATCGGCAGCGGCCTGGTGGGCACCCTGTACGTGCTGGACGAGCCGTCCATCGGCCTGCACCAGCGCGACAACCGCCGCCTCATCGACACGCTGGTGCGCCTGCGCGACCTGGGCAACACGGTGCTGGTGGTGGAGCACGACGAGGACACCATCCGCGAGAGCGACTGGATCGTGGACATCGGGCCCGGCGCCGGCGAGCACGGAGGCGCCGTCGTCTACAGCGGCCCGGTGAAGGGGATCCTCAAGGTCAAGGAGTCCGTCACCGGCCAGTACCTCAGCGGCAGGCGGTCCATCCCGGTGCCCCAGCAGCGGCGGGTGCCGGGGCTGGAGTGGCTGGAGGTCGTGGGGGCCCGGGAGCACAACTTGCGCAACCTGGACGTCCGCATTCCCCTCGGCTGCTTCGTGGCGGTCACCGGGGTCAGCGGCAGCGGCAAGAGCACGCTGGTTCGCGACATCCTGCTGCCCGTGCTGATGCAGAAGATCTACAAGTCGAAGGACGCCGGGCAAGCACAAGACGGTGCGCGGCGTGGAACTGCTGGACAAGGTCATCGACATGGACCAGTCGCCCATCGGCCGCACCCCGCAGCAACCCGGCCACCTACACGGGCGTGTTCGACAATGTGCGCAAGCTGTTCGCCACCACCGCCGAGGCCAAGGTGCGCGGCTACCTGCCCGGGCGGTTCAGCTTCAACGTGCAGGGCGGCCGCTGCGAGGCCTGCTCCGGCGACGGCACCATCAAGATCGAGATGCACTTCCTCCCCGACGTCTACGTGCCCTGCGAAGTGTGCAAGGGCGCCCGCTACAACCGCGACACGCTGGACATCGAGTTCAAGGGCAAGAACATCTCCGAGGTGCTGGACATGCCGGTGTCCGAGGCCGTCGACTTCTTCGTCAACCAGCCGGCCATCGGCCCGCTACATGCAGACGCTGATGGATGTCGGCCTCGGCTACGTGCGGCTCGGCCAGCCGGCCCCCACCCTGTCCGGCGGCGAGGCCCAGCGGGTGAAGCTGGCCACGGAGTTGGCCAAGCGCAGCACCGGCCACACCATCTACCTGCTCGACGAGCCCACCACTGGTCTGCACTTCGAGGACGTGCGTCGCCTGCTCACCGTGCTGTCCCGCCTGGTGGACCAGGGCAACACGGTGCTGGTCATCGAGCACAACCTGGACGTCATCAAGACGGCGGACTGGATCATCGACCTCGGGCCGGAAGGTGGCTCGGGCGGTGGCATGGTGGTGGCGGAAGGCAGCCCGGAGGACATCGCCGCCACCGAGGGCAGCCACACCGGACGGTTCCTGAAGCCCCTCCTCCTGCAAGACTGACCCGGTGACGCTCGCCGCCGCCAACACCACCGACGCCGACCCGGACCACCAGTGGGCGGCGCTGCAGCGCCGCACGATGACCACCCTGCGGCTCGGGCAGGTGCCCACGCAGGCGGCGGTGGCCGGTGTGGTGGCGGTGGTCGGCCTCTTGGCCAAGGACATGCTGGGCAGCGACCGGCTGGCGGGCAGTGGCAGTGCGGCGATGACGTTCGGGTCGGCCGTGCTGGCCGTGCCGGTGACCGCGTACATGCGCCGCCGCGGTCGTCGACGTGGACTGGCCACGGCATTGGCCATCGGGATCGCCGGTGCGTCGCTGGCGGCCACCGGTGGCCAGTTGCGCTGGTTCTGGCTGTTCCTCGTCGGCATGGCCGGGCTGGGTGGCGCCCAGCTGGCCAGCCTGCAGGCCCGCTACGTGGCGGCCGATCTGGCCCCGTCCCACCATCGGGCCCGGGCCATCGCCGGCATCGTGTGGGTGGGCACGCTCGGTGCCATCTTCGGCCCGGTGCTGACGCCGGAGGAGAAGAAGGTCGGCGAGTGGCTGGGGCTGGACCCGCTGGTCGGCCCGTACCTGTTCGCTGCGGCGTTCCTGGTGGTGGCGTTCGTCGTGGTGGTCGCCCGGCTACGCCCCGATCCGCTGGAGGTCAACGGCCAGATCGACCCGGGCGCCCAACGGGTGAACCCGTTCCGCCAGGTGCGTTCCAGCCTGCGTGTGGTGGCCGCCAGCCCGCTGGCGCCGCTGGGTCTGGCTGCCATGGTGATCTCACAAGCCGTGATGGTGGCGGTGATGACGATGACCGCGCCGCACATGAAGGACCACGGCCACGGAGACCTGTCCGCCTATGTCATCGCCCTGCACATCGTCGGCATGTACTTCTTCGCCCCGTGGGTCGGCATGTTCGTGGAGCGGGTGGGCCACATCCGCGCCGTGATGGTCGGAGCAGTGGTGATGGGGCTGGGGACCGTCACCGCCGTGGTGGCGGGGTACGTGCCGGCGTTGATCTTCGTCGGGCTCTGGCTGCTGGGCCTGGGGTGGAACGTCGGGCTCATCGCCGGGTCAGCGATCCTCACCACCGCCGTGCCGGAGGCGTCGCGGGTGGAGGTCCAGGGCACCGCCGACCTGACGATGAGCTTCTGCGGTGGCGCGGCGGCGTTCAGCTCCGGGTTCATCAAGCAGGCGTGGGGCTACCACCTGCTGGCCGACGCGGCCACGGTCGTGTCCGGCCTGCTGCTGGTGCTGGCCTACACCCAGTTCCTCCGCTCCCGCCGCCGCCCGGCGCTGGCGTAGCGGTCAGCGCTGGCGGAGCTTCTTGCTGAGTTCGTTGAGCCGGGCCTTCTCGGCCTTGGACAGGGAGTCCAGGCCGGTGGCACTGGTCTTGTCCAGCAGGGCGTCCAGTTCGGCGTGCTCGGCGGGCGAAAGGCCGGCGCTGGTCTCCAGCGTGCCGGTCCACGGACCCGCCACCACGATGCGGCCGGAGCGCTTGCGCTTGGCCCGGGTGCGATCGCCGCGAGACGGCAGGTGCGGGATCCACGCGTAGCGGCTGAGCAGCCCGAAGCTGCGCGCCGTGACGGCCGCGGTGGCCAGCGACACGAGCAGGATGAGGATCAGTTCCTCCTGGCGCAGGCCGATGAGGTTGAGCATCTCGATGCCGACGATGACCGCGGCGAAGACCCACGCGGGGATGCCGCCGAAGAAGCGGATGTCGGGCAGTTCGGCAGCGAACACGCAGAACACGGCGATCTCCACGCCACGGATGCCGGCCATGTTGACGTCCAGCAGGGTCGCGGCCAGGCCGGGCACGATGGCCAGCAGCACCAGCAGCCACAGGTAGCGGGTGCGGCCCATCATCCGCTCCAACTCGCGGCCGAAGTACCACAGCATGGCGATGGTGAGGGCCGTCCAGATGTCCGGCTTGATGGCCAGCGGCCACGTGAGAAGCCGCCAGATCTGCCCGCCGCGGACGTCGGCGGCCCACAGGACCAGAGGTTCGAGGAAGCTCGGGCTGGCCGCCCACACGAACATCGAGATGACGCACAGCGCCGGCACCAGGACCGAGGTGGTGACGTCCAGCGTGCCGACGCGGAACCACGGGTCGTCGTGGTCGCGTCGACCGGGGAAGGAGATCGAGAAGCGGCCGGCCATCGACCGGTCACCCTATCCTGGCCTGATGGTCGCCCGCCCTCCGTCCGGCACGATTCCCGATACGCCGGGCTCGTACCAGTTCAAGGACAAGGACGGCCGCGTCATCTACGTCGGCAAGGCATCCAGCCTGCGCCAGCGCCTCTCCAACTACTTCCAGGACCCGCGCAACCTGCACCCGCGCACCGCCCAGATGGTGGCCACGGCCGCCACCGTCGAGTGGATCGAAGTGCGCAACGAGGTCGAGGCGCTGATGCTGGAGTACAGCCTCATCAAGCAGCACCGGCCACGGTTCAACATCCGGCTGCGCGACGACAAGAGCTACCCGTTCCTGGCGATCACGGTGGACGAGGAGTTCCCGCGGGCGATGGTCATGCGTGGCCGCAAGCGCAAGGGCACCCGCTACTTCGGGCCGTACGCCCACGCCTACGCCATCCGTGACACGCTGGACCTTCTGCTGCGCAGCTTCCCCATCCGCACGTGCAGCCCCGGCAAGTTCAACGAGCACCACCGCCTCGGCCGGCCGTGCCTGTTGTTCCACATCGAGAAGTGCAGCGGCCCGTGCGTGGGTGAGATCGACGAGATGCCCTACCGCCAGTTGGTGCAGGAGTTGTGCGACTTCCTCGACGGCGACACCGACGACATCGTCCGCCGCCTGGAGGCCGAGATGGCGTCGGCCTCCCAGGCGCTGGAGTTCGAGCGCGCCGCCCGGATGCGCGACCGTCTCATTGCCGTGCGCAAGGCCATCGAGAAGCAGCAGATGGTGGCCGAGCGCAACGAGGACATCGACGTCATCGGCATCGCCGACGACGAGTTGGAGGCCGCCGTCCAGGTGTTCTTCGTCCGCAAGGGGCGGGTGGTCGGCCGCAAGGGCTTCATCCTCGACAAGGTGGAGGCGCTGACGCCGGGTGGCCTGGTGGACCGCATCCTGGAGGCCCTGTACGGCGACGAGCCACCGGCGGGCGTCCCGAAACAGGTGCTGGTCCCGGTGGAGCCGGACGACCTGCCGACCTACGAGGAGTGGCTGAGCCACCTGCGCGGCAGCCGGGTCCAGGTGCGGTGCCCCAGCGCGGCGACAAGCGGTCGCTGCACGAGACGGTCACCCGCAACGCGGGGAGGAGTTCGTACGTCACCGCCTCCGCCGGGCCGGCGACCACAACGCCCGCAGCCGGGCGCTCACCGAGCTGCAGGACCTGCTGGGCCTGCCGGAGGCGCCGCTGCGCATCGAGTGCTACGACATGGCCCACCTCCAGGGCACCGACTACGTGGGCTCCATGGTGGTGCTGGAGGACGGCCTGCCGAACAAGCGCGAGTACCGCCGGTTCAAGGTGAAGGCGGTCGGCGGCAACGACGACTACGCGGCCATGGAGGAAGTGCTGACCCGCCGGTTGCAGGCCTACCTGGACGAGCGCGACGCCCCGCTGGACGATGAGCTCGGCGATGGGCAGGCCGGCGGGCAGGGCGGACGGCAGTTCGGCAAGCGGCCGAAGAAGTTCGCCTACCCGCCGCAGCTGCTGCTGGTGGACGGCGGCAAGGGGCAGCTGGCCGTGGCCGAGCGGGTGGTGCAGCAGCTCGGCCTGGCCGATGAGATCCCCCTGGCCTCACTGGCCAAGCGGTTCGAAGAGGTCTATGTGCCCGGGCGCAGCCAGCCCGTGCAGGTGCCCCGCGGCAGCGAGGGGCTGTTCATGCTGCAGCGCATCCGCGACGAGGCGCACCGCTTCGCCAACACGTTCCACCGCGAGCTGCGCGGCAAGCGGATGACGGCGTCCTCGCTGGACGGCATCCCCGGCCTGGGCGAGGCCCGGAAGAAGAAGCTGGTGCAGGCGATGGGTGGCGTCAACGCGGTGAAGAAGGCCTCGCTGGAGGACCTGCAGGCGCTGAGCTTCCTGCCCGACGCCGTCGCCGAGGCGATCCACGCCAAGTTTCACCAGAACACCGGCTCGCCGCCGTCGTCGCCCTCTCCGTAACGGCCCTCCGAGGTCCGGTTCCACAGCCGGGTGAACTCATGCTCCTGCTGCCGGGCCCGGTCGCGTGCGACGACGTGAGGAGGTGCCGCCACGGTGAGGTTGCCGAACTTCTTGCGGGCGCCCTGGCGGGTGAGGCCGAGGTTGCGGCCGATGCGGCCCCAGTCGAAGCCGTTGGCGCGGGCATGCGCCACCGCTCGCTGCTCCAGCCAGACGATCTCCTGCCGCAGCTGGTACGCCGCCGCCAGCGCACGCTTCGGGTCGTCGCCCAGCACCTGGTCGATCAGCAGCACCAGCTCATTGCGAATCCGCGCCATCCGCGCGCTCCCTCCACTCGAGTGCGGGGAAGCATCGTCGGACCATATCGCCGCTGCGGACGTGGCACACTCCTGCCGCCGCCCCGTTCCGTGCTGGGGCGGGGTGTTGTGTGGTGCCCAGCGGTAACTGGCGTCCCCGGGCTGGGAACTGGGGTTGTCGCTGGGCGAGAACGACCAGTCTGGGTAGATCGTTCAGGCGGGCAGGTCGAGGCGGTACACCCGCGCCGCAGTGCCGGCGAACAACGCATCCTGCTCTGCGTCGGAGTACGCGGCGGCGATCTTCTTCTGCCCGTTCCACCCTGGACGGCGACGAACTCGTCGGAGGTCGGCGGGCGCTCGGCCAGGTTCCAGCGGAAGCCGTTGTCCGGCATGGCCAAGCCGCCGAGCTTGGCCACCACGTTGGGGTCGATCAGCCGGTGCGGGTCGACGATGCGCCGGCCGGGGTCGACGACTGCCTCATTGACCAGGTCGAGCCACTCCGGGGTCATCGGTTCGGGCATGCCCGGTGTCGAGCAGCCGGGTGTGGGTCAGCCGACGTGGGCCAGCACCTCGGCGTGCAGGCGCTGGTACTGCTCGAGGCGCTCGGCGCCCGTGCGCCCGAGGTTGAAGTCCGGCACGGCGAACTCGTGGACACCCATCGCCACGTACTGCTGGAGCAGCTCCACCAGCTGGCCGGCCGTGCCGATCAGCGTCTGCCCCGGCATCGCCTTCGCCTCGGCGGCGGCCCGGTCCGCCTCGTCGTCCAGCAGCACGATCACAGCCTGCGCCGAGCGGGTGAGGGTCGCCGGGTCCCGCCCGACGGACTCGCAGGCCTGCTCCACCAGTGCGCTCCGCTCGGCGAGCTGGGTGGGGTCGCCCCACGTGTTCCACTCGTCGGCCCAGCGGGCGGTGAGGCGGGCCATGCGCGGCCCTTTGGAGCCGACCAGGATCGGCAGCGCACCGACCGGCTTGGGCCGGCATGCCACATCGTCCACCTGGAAGTAGCTGCCGCCGAAGCTGAAGCGGTCCTCGCGCAACATCCCGTGGATGACCTGCAGCGCCTCGCCGAAGCGGTCCACCCGCGGCCCGGGCGGCGGCAGCTCCACCCCGTAGGCGAGGTGCTCGTTGACCTGCCATCCGGCACCGACGCCGAGCACCGCCCGACCGCCGGACACATGGTCGGCGGTGATGGCCCGCTTGGCGAGCACCACCGGATGGTGGAACGTCACCGGCGACACCATCGACACCAGTCGCAGGCGGGGGACCGCCGCACCGACGGCGGTGAGCACCGTCCAGCACTCCTGCACGTCACCCTCACCGCGGTCGGTGTCGGCTCCGTTCTGGAGGAAGTGGTCGGCGGCCCAGAAGCCACCGAGTCCGGCGGATTCGGCCCAGCGGGCGAGGGTGAGGACTTCGTCCCACGGGCGGTCGTACATGGGCCAGACGGCGAACTGCATGCCGCCCACCCTACGCACTCAGGTGAACTGGTGGATGCGCTGCATGATCCGCTCGGCGAACAGCCAGGTGCCGTCCTGGCGGACGTACTTGTCGTGGTACATGCCGACGAAGCTGCCGATCTTGCCGTTCGACTTGCGCTGGTACTGCTCCTGCACGGTGACCCGGCCGGTGGCCGTGCCGGCCACCTCGTCCACCTCGAAGACTGCGTTCGGCGCCGTCTGCACCACCCAGCTCAGCGAGCCGACCTTCTCGTCCCACAAGGCCATGATGGCGTCCAGCCCCTTTGCCGTCTCGCCCATGTCCCAGTAGGCGTCCTTGGTCCACAGCACCCGGCAGGCGTCGTAGTCGTGGCGGATCACACTGTCCGAGTAGCGGGCGATCAGCTGGCGCAACGCCGTGTCGGTGATCGGTGACGGCCCGGCCGCGGACGGGCGGGCGACGCTGCCCGGGTCGCGCAGCGCCGATGGCTCCAGCCCGACCTCCCATGCGGCCAGCGTGCGCACATGGTCGATCAGTTGGTCGCGGGTCATCATCCCGTCATGGGCGGCGAACTGCACGGCCAGACCGTCCACCACTGCAGTGAGGCGGGTGGCGGCCGCGGCCGGGTCGTCGCACACGAACTCGCCCCGGGCGACCCCGTTGCTGATCACCCGGGCCAGCAGCTCTGCGGACTGCTCGTCCAGCTCCTGGCTGATACGGCGCATCATCGGGTTCCGCAGCGCCTCGCCCCAGCCATCGATCCACAGCATCCACTCGACGTCGTCGCTGCCCTCGGGCACATAGTTCTGGATCGCCCGGTCCAGCTGGGCCACCGAGGTGGGCGCCGACTGGATCTCGGCTTCCATCTCTGCAAGGTCCTTGCGGGCGTAGTGGGCGAACGCCTCGGCCAGCAACTGCTCCTTGGAGTCGAAGTGATAGTGGATGAGGCTGCTGGACACACCCAGCCGCTTGGCCACATCGGCGATGCGGGTGGCGGCGAAGCCGCGCTCGATCACCACCTCGCAGGTGATCTCGAGGATCTCGTTGCGCCGCTCTTCGACCGTGGGCTTCTTCACCAGCCGCGCACGATACCCGCTGACCCCGCCAGGAACGCGAAGATCTGCCGATGGAACTCCAGGAGATCAAGGACCGGGGCGCACAACTCAGCATGTGGGCCCACCTCGCCACCGTCGGCGCCGACGGCTGCCCCGACGTGGTTCCCGTCCATCCCTGCTGGGAGGGCGACACCCTCTGGCTGATGTGCGGCACGGATTCGGTCAAGGCCCGCAACGTGGCGGCCAACCCCAACGTGGCCCTGCACTGGCAGGTCACCGAGAAGGGCGACGGGCTGGAGGTGTGGGGCACCGCCACGGTGCACGACGACCTGGAGACCAAGCGCCGCCTGTGGACCGGCGTGTTCGACTACGACCTCAACCTGTTCGCGCCGGGTGGGCCGGACAACTCGCCCGGCACGGGGTTCATGGCCGTGCATCCCGAGCGGGCGATGTGGCTGGGCGCCTACGGGATGAACGGCATCGAGCGCTGGCGGAAGCCGTGAGCCGGCTCACCGCGCTCAGCCGCTCCATCGTCGGCAAGCGGGCCATCGTCACCGGTGCGGCCTCGGGCATGGGGCGGGCCACCGCCCACCTGTTCGCCGACGAGGGCGCCTGGGTGGCGGTGGTGGACATCACCCAGGACGGTGTGGACCGGGTGGTGTCCGAGATCCAGTCCGTGCACGGGCGTGACCGGGCGCTCGGGTTCGTGGTGGACGTGGGCGCTCATCAGCAGTTGCACGACCTCGTCGCCGCCGTGGTGGACGAGGTGGGCGGGGTGGACATCCTGGTCAACAACGCCGGCATCTCGCTGCCCAACTCCGCCTTCCAGGAGGAAGGCGAGTACGAGGCCAACTGGGCGCGGACGCTGGACGTCAACCTCACCGCCCATTCCCGGCTCATCCGCCTGTGCCTGCCGTTCCTGCGCGCCGCCGACGGTGGCGGCCGGGTGGTCAACATCGCGTCCACCGAGGCCATCGTCACCACCGCCGGCCTGGCCGGATACGCCGCCACGAAGGCGGGCGTGGTGGGTCTCACCAAGAGCTTCGCCGTGGAACTGGGGCGCCTGGGCATCAACGTCAACTGCATCTGCCCGGGCCCGATCAACACGGGCATGACGGCACCGATCCCCGACGAGGCGAAGGAGACGTACGCCCGCCGGCGGGTGCCACTGCGCCGCTACGGCGACCCCGAGGAAGTGGCGCACATGACCCTGAACCTGTGCCTGCCTGCCGCGAGCTTCGTGAACGGGGCGATCATCCCGGTGGACGGTGGCATGACCATCCGCCACACCTGACAGCCTCAGCCCTGCGTGTCCTCCACGCGGAACGCGCCACGCATCAGCGGGTGGATCCGGCAGAAGTAGGTGTACGTGTCCGGTGGCAGGTCGGACGGGATGGTCCACTCCACGGTGCCCGCGGTGGGCGGTCCGCCGGTGCCCAACTCGCCCGAGTCGAAGATCACCGGACCGTCGGCCAGCGGGTAGGCGATGCCGGTGCTCAGGTTGCACGGCGCCTTGCAGGCGGTGATGGTGTGCCACTGCCCGTTGGCCACGTCGGCGTCGAGGTTGACGAACGTGATGGTCTCGCCCGGTCGCACGGTGGGCACCGCCACGGCGTAGTTCATGTCGCCCTGGCCGTAGACCCAGTCGAAGATCTCGATGTTGCCGTCCACCGGCTCGGACGGGAGTGCGGTGAGGTCCAGGTAGCGGGGGTCGGGCTCGCCGCCGTGGTTGTCGTTCTCCGGCAGGTGCCCGTGGGTGAGCATGCCGGGCGTGTCCACCGCCGTGGTGAACGGGTCCGGCGCGGTCTCCAGCGGCGGCCCCATCCACACGACCATGATCCCCATGGACTCGTACCAGCTGGCCAAACCGGAGTCGTAGGTGGCGTTGGTGCGCAGCACGTCGCCCTGGCGCACCTCCACCCGCCAGTCCGGCAGCGTGGCCGTCATCGACACGTCCCAGCTCACCGCGCCCGCCGGTTCGTAGTACTTGGCCTCGGACCGGAACAGGTGTGCCGTGTCGGTGCCGCGGTCCAGCCACAGGTCGCCGTGCAGCCCGCCGGGGTGCAGGTGGGCGGCGGTGGCGATCAGCACACCGTCGGCGTCCACCGTCCACTCGTTCAGCTGCGGTTCGCCAGGGTACGGGTCGGCGGCCTGGTCCGGGTAGGTGTAGGTGACGCCGTCGCCGTCGCCGCGCAGCACGTCGAACACCGGATAGCCCTTGCCGTTCTGCACGTCCATCCACACCGGCCGGGCGGCGATCATGCCCGCGGCCTGGGCGGCATCGGCCGGGATGAAGTCGATGTCGTACGTGACCAGCACGTCGGTGGCCACCGGCGTGAGGTTGTGCAGCATGTAGTTGAGGAACCAGCGGTCGCTCACGCGGTACGGGTAGGCGTACGGCTCGGGTAGGGCCAGGATGGTCTTCTCCTCACCGGCGGCGAAGAAGCGCTCGGGGAACGACGACGTGGAGTCCCTGGCGCTCTGGTTGAGCCACACCCCGTGGTGCAGGTGGACGATGTCCACGCGGGGGACGGTGCCGTCGAGGTAGGTGAGGTTGGGGCGGAAGCCGACGATCCATCCGTCAACTTCCGGCTGGGGGATGCCGAACTCGTTGTCGATGTTGTTCTGGCCGGGCTCGATGTGGAACGGCCCGGCGCTGAAGTGCAGCGTCTCGGCGCCCTCGCGGCTGGGCAGGTCGGCCAGCGTGGTGGAGGTGGACGTGGCCACGGTGGACTGCGGGATCAGCGTCGTGGACGACGCCGAGGGTGCGGTCGAGCCGGGCGTGGTGCCATCAGCCCCCGACGACGCCTCGGCGCTGCAGGCGGCAGCCAGCGCCGCGCCCGCGGCCAACACGATCAACACCCGGCGAGCCCCCATGGGGCGGGAAGCCTACTCTGCGGTGTAGCCGTCCAGCAGGCCGGTGAGCCCGGTGGGGTGCGGCCCCACGGCGAGTTGCTCGAGGATGCCGATGCCCTCCTCGGTGCGGCCGTCGGCCAGCGTGATCGTGGCGTCGCACAGCGCCTGCACGTGGATGTTCTCCCGGCTCAATGGGTCCAGCCCGGCGACGTCGATCCGCTCGCCGGACGTGACCGCCTCGCCCTTCCATGCGCCGTGGGTGAACGACGGGTGCCCGTAGCCGATGCCACGCATGTGGAACTCGTACTTCGGCGTCAGCCGCACCGTGCTCACCGAGCCGTCCCAGTCCACCAGGTCGTACTCGAAGTGGTCGGCCCAGCGGGTGCCCGGGCGCCAGCGGATCCGCCAGTCCACCGTGCGCATCATGTGCGGCTCACCACCCGCGGGAGCGAGCGTGCCGGTCTCGTGCCAGCGGCGGCCGTCGCCGTAGTCGTTGACGTCGAAGTGGGTGCTGAGCGTGGGGAAGTTCACCGGCGCCCACAGCCAGAAGAACTGGGGGAGCGACACGGGTGCACCGGTGGAGCCCGCCTCGCCCACGGGGCGGATGCCCCACGAGCGGTCGCGAGACCCCCAGACGTCCTCGGGGCGCACGTCGTGACGCTCGCCGTCCACCTCCACCCACCCGGTCCAGGCGCCGAACTGGGTGAGGCGGGTGTAGTCGAAGAACGGGCGCACCCCGGCGCGCTGGAAGAAGTGCGGTTCCTCGATGGCGGGGGAGCGGGACTCGAATGTCAGGTCGGCGCGCACGCCCTGCTCCGGCGCGTCGATCTGCAGGCGCAGGATGTGCAGTGGTTCGACGACGTCCACCACGATCGGGCCGAGCGACGTGGCCGCCCGGCGGTCGTCCGGGGCCCGCTGGCTGCGGAAGACACTGGTCTGGGTGCCGCCCTTCACCACGCAGAACGCGGCGTCGGCGACGTGACGGTTGGGGTACAGGCCCATCGCCGCGGCGAAGTACAGGCCGCCGTCGCGGGTGTACCCGTTGAAGAAGTAGCGGTCGTAGTGGTTGAGGTCCGCCGTCGCGGTGTGGGCCACCGGCACCGACGCCTGGTGGATGGGGTAGTCGTCGAAGCTGGTGAGCACGACGCGACCGTACCGAGCGTGGCGGCTGGCTCTGGCACCCGGCCGCGCCGTAGCCTCACCACCATGTCCCGCCTCAAGGCTTTCGTCCGCCGGGTGCGTGCCGAGGGCTTCACCCCCCGGGAGTTCATGTCCATCGCCGTCGCCGCGCTGGTGCTGCTGTCGATCATCGTCGTCAGCGGCGGTGCGGTGCGCCTGTCGGGCTCCGGCCTCGGCTGCGAGGACTGGCCCAACTGCAACAACGAGCGCATCCTCGACGTGTCCAACGCGCACGCCGCGGTGGAGCAGATCAACCGCCTGTTCACGTTCCTGGTGGCCCTCGGCGTGGTGCTGGCGGCGCTGGCCGCGTGGTACCGCCGCCCTCGCCGCCGTGACCTGCTGGTGTATTCGATGATCATGCTGGTCGGCGTGCCGGCGCAGGGTCTGGTGGGTGCGGTGGTGATCTGGACCGACCTGCACCCGGCCGCCGTGCAGTGGCACTTCCTGCTGTCGATGGTGCTCGTGGCTGCGGCGGTGATGATGATCGTCCGCTCGCGCGAGCCGGACGCCGGCACCAGGGTCGCCGCGGTGGTGCCACGCGTGCGCGCCCGGGTTCGCCTGCTGGCCGTGTGGGTGGGCGTGGTGGTGGTGCTCGGCACCATGGTCACCAACACCGGCCCGCACGCCGGCGACGAGGAGGCCAAGCGCTTCTGGGGCACGGTCACCGACATCGACGGCAATGCCCTGAAGTGGATCACCCGTATCCACGGCGTGTCGGTGTGGATCGCCGCCGCCATCGCCCTGTCCATCTTCTGGTCGCTGCGCCGGCTGCCCAACGACCGCCGCGTGCTGGACGCCCCGCTCACCGCCTGGGTGGTGGCCTGCGTGGTGCAGGGTTCGGTGGGCTATGTGCAGTACGCCGCCGGGCTGCCGGTCGGCCTGGTGGCGGTGCACCTGGCCGGTGGCACCGCGCTGGTGGCCATCACCACCTGGCTGTGGGCGGCCACGTCCAAGAAGGCGGAGTCCGCCGGCGACATGGTGGAGCGGGTGAACCGTCGCCGCAAAGCCGCGCTGCAGCCGTGAGACTCAGCTGGTGACGCTCAGCCGGTGAGGCCCTTGACGAACTCGCCGACCTTGTCGAACAGCGCGGCGAAGAAGTTGCCGATGCCCTTCACGAAATCCACCGTGGCCTGGGCGGAGCCGGAAGGGTCCTGCCAGAGGTGGATGGCCATGAACGCGAGCATGAGGTAGAGCGCGATACGACCAGCGGCTTTGAGTTGTTCGAGCAGAGCTGCCATGGGGGGACCTCCGGGGAACGCCGAACACGCCCAGGTCTCCACCCGCTGCTGGCGCAAGGCTACACGTGGCGACCCAGCGACGTGAGGCATTCCCGAAAACCACGGATCGTGCCGTGCACGATCTGCTCGGCGGACAGCACCTCCTCGATGCGGCCGGCCACCTGGCCGGTGAGTGCGACCGAGGCCTCCATGTCGCCCCCGAAGTACAGGTCGCGGACCCGCCCGAACACGCTGAGATCCACCTGGGTCTGCTGCTCGAGTTCCGTGGTGAGCGCAGTCCGCAGGGCTCGCAGCCCGGGCCGGCCGAACCGGTTGAGGAACACCGTGTCGGTCTCGGCCGCGCCGAGGATGGCCTGCTTCCAGTTCTCGTGCACCGGCGACTCGGCGGCGCTGACCATCCGGGTGCCCATCTGCACCCCTTCGGCGCCGAGGGCGAACGCCGCGGCCATGCCGGCCCCGTCGGTGATGCCGCCGGCGGCGATGATCGGCACGTCCACCTTGCTGGCCACCAGCGGCAGCAGCACCATCGTGCTGACGTCGCGCGGGTTCTTGAACCCGCCGCCCTCGCCACCTTCCACGACCAGGCCGTCCACGCCGGCGTCCACCGCCTTCAGCGCTGCGGCGAGTGTGGGCACCACGTGGAACACGGTGAGCCCGGCGGCCTTCAGTGTGGAGGTGTACTTGGTGGGGTCGCCCGCAGAGGTGGTGACGAACCGCACGCCCTGCTCGATGACGAACTCGGCGATCGACGGGTCGCGCACGAACGCCTGGGCGATGTTGACGCCGAACGGCTTGTCCGTGAGGTCGCGCATGCGACGGATCTCGTCGCGGACGTTGTCCAGCTCGCCGCTGGACGTCTCGATGATGCCCAACGCGCCGGCGTTGCTGACCGCCGACGCCAGCTGGCTGCGGGCGATCCAGCCCATCGGCGCCTGCACGATGGGGTAGTCCACCCCGAGCAGCTCGCTGACGCGGGTGCGGACGGGGGCGGGGGCGTCGTTGACGTCGGTCATGCGCCGACGGTAGCGAAGCGTCAGGCGCCGCCGAGCACCGGATCGTAGAGATGGTGGCAGTCGTTGGCGGTCACCACCACCGGCCCGGCGGGGGAGAGGCGCAGCTGCGACACGCTGGTGTTCTCCACGGTGAGCCAGGCGGTGCGGTGGATGCCGAACACATGGGCCAGGTAGGCGCCGATGACACCACCGTGGCAGACCACAGCGATGGTCTGCCCACCGTGGCGGGCGGCCAGCGAATCGATGACGGCAGCGACCCGGCGCCGGAACACCTCGTCGCCCTCGGCGCCGGGGATGCCGTCCCACCGGCCGGTGAGGCTCCAGGCCACCCACTCCGGGTCCCGGGCGGCGGCGCGGCGGCGGAACTCGCCATTGCCCCAGTCGCCGAGCCGCACCTCCTCCAGGTCCTCGAACACGGTGACGTCCAGGTTGCGCGGCGCGGCGAGCGGCAGCGCCGTGTGATAGGCGCGCGACAGGTGCGAGCTGTACACGGCGTCGATCCACTTGCCCTCCAGGCGGGTCGCCAGCCGGGCCGCCTGCTCCACCCCGACCACGTGCAACGGAGGGTCGGTGGACTCGGCGCTGCCGGGCACGATGTCGGCCGAGCGGCCGTGGCGGATCAGCAGGATCTCGCACTCGTCGGGGTGGGGTTCGCCGCGCAGCGTGGGCTGGGGCACGGCCTCGGTGGAGTTGGCGCCGGTGGGTGCGTCGTGCTGGCTGTTCGTCACGCTCGGTGACGGTACTCCCCACGGTTCCTCGGCGGGACGTTCGGTGGCGCCGGCACGGTGTGCCAGACTGACCGCCACGGCCGCAGCGTGGCGGTCACGGGCGCAGCGGTTGACCCGTCTTCGGCAGTGCGGTTGAATACCGCCCGACTTTTCGACGGCATAGGTGGGAACTTGACACGAACGAGACTTCGAAGGGCATTGCAGATCCTGCTGGCGGCCTGCGCGTTCTTCGCGCTGACGGGTGGCACGGCCCACGCCGACGAGCAGACGCTGCAGGTCCGGGTGCAGGATGCCTCCCAGCCGAAGAAGGTGCCCGTGGAGGGCGTGCACGTGGTGGTCACCGACCCCAGTGGCACGGTCGTCGCCGAGGGCGACACGGACGCCAAGGGCGTCGTGAGGATCCAGGTGCCGAGCGACGGCCAGTTCACCGTCACGGTGGACACGTCGACCTTGCCGGACGGGCTGAGCATCCCCGAGGGCGAGGAAAGCCGCACGGTCAACGTCACCGCCGGTCTCGGTGGCAACGCCAACTTCAACCTCGGCCACGCTGGGCCCACGAAGGCCAGCAAGATGACCCAACTCCCGAAGTTCGTCTTCAACGGCCTCCGCTACGGCCTGGTCATCGCCATCATGAGCGTCGGCCTCTCACTCATCTACGGCACCACGGGCCTGTCGAACTTCGCCCACGGCGAGACCGTCACCATCGGCGCAGTGATGACCGCGGTCGCCTCGGGGTGGTTCACGCTCTCGGGTGCGAGAGGCGGGTGGGGAGCCCTGCTCCAGATCGGCGCCGCCGCCATCATCGGCATCCTCATCGCCACTGTGTTCTCCGGCGGCCTGGAACTCGCCATTTGGCGTCCGATGCGCCGCCGGGGGATCGGCCTCACGTCCCAGATGATCGTGTCGATCGGTCTGGCGATGGTGGTGCGCTTCGTCATCCAGATGTACTACGGCTCGCAGCCGAAGTCGTACGCCCAGTTCGCCTCGCAGCAGAACCTCAACTGGGGCCCCATCGGTGTCACGCCCCGCGACCTCACCACGGGCATCATCGCCCTGATCGCCCTGTTCTGGGTGGCCTACCTGCTGATGTACACGCGGACCGGCAAGGCCATCCGGGCGGTGGCCGACAACCCCGATCTGGCGTCCACCACCGGCATCAACACGGACGGGATCATCCGCAACGTGTGGTTGCTGGGCGGTGCGCTCGCCGGTCTGGGTGGGGTGATCTTCGGCCTCGACGAGCAGGTGTCCTGGAACATGGGCACCAAGATCCTCCTGCTGATCTTCGCATCCATCACGCTGGGCGGCCTCGGGCGGCCCTTCGGGGCCCTCGTCGGCTCCCTCGCAGTGGGTGTGTTCGTCCAGTTGTGGGCCTGGTGGTTCTCGAACTTCACCGATCTGAAGAATGTCGGCGCCCTGGCGGCGATGATCCTCGTCCTGCTGTTCCGTCCGCAGGGCATCCTCGGCAAGAAGGAGCGCATCGGATGAGCCAGACGATTTCCAACGCCCCAGCCGGCGCCATCGGCGTCCAGGCCATCGCCTACTGCTCCGCCGCCATCGGTCTGAACGTGCACTTCGGGTACACGGGGCTGCTGAACTTCGGCCAGGCGGGCTTCGCGCTGGTCGGCGCCTACGCCGTCGCCATCCCGGTCACCAACCGCGGCTGGTCCATCTGGGCCACCATCCCGGTCGTCATCATCGCCTCGGCGGTGTTCGCCTTGTTGCTGGGCATCCCCACCCTGCGGCTCCGCAGCGACTACCTGGCCATCGTCACGATCGCCGCGGCCGAGATCCTTCGGCTGCTGGTCTCCACACCCAAGTGGGAGAGCGTCACCGGTGCCACCGATGGCCTCAACTCGTTCACCGACGACATCCAGAACACGATTCCCGGCTTCCTCAAGGGTGAATCCGTCTCGCTGTGGAAAGTGAAGGTCGCCGACTACTACGTCTGGGTCATCCTCCTCGGTTGGTTCCTCATCGCCCTCTTCTCGTTCCTCGTCTGGGCGCTGATGCGCAGCCCGTGGGGCCGCGTGTTGCGCAGCATCCGTGAGGACGAGGACGCCGCTCGCAGCCTGGGCAAGAACGTCTTCGCCTACAAGATGACCAGCCTGGTGCTCGGCGGCGTCATCGGCGGCTTCGGCGGAGCGATGCTGGCCATCGGCCAGCGCAACGCCGCCCCCAGCAGCTTCCAGACCCAGTTCACGTTCCTCACGTACGCCATCGTGGTGCTCGGCGGCGTCGCCAGGGTGAAGGGACCGATCGTCGGGGCGATGATCTTCTGGTTCATCATCAGCTTCAGCGACAGCCTGCTGGCCGACTGGACGGACGGCCGGGGCTTCAACCTGCCCGACTGGATCATGGACTCCTCGAACTACAGCTTCTTCCGCTGGGTGCTGGTCGGCGGTGGCCTGTCGCTGCTGGTGATCTTCAGGCCGCAGGGCATCTTCGGCGACCGGAAGGAGCAGTCGTTCGATGTCAGGTGACGAGATGAACCCGCTGGCCTCCCTCGAGCCGGTGCCCGGTGTGGCCAAGCCGGATCCCATCCTGGTGGCCGACTCGGTCACCCGCCGCTTCGGTGGCCTCGTCGCGGTGGACGTGGAGCACCTGGAAGTGCAGCGCAACACCATCACCGCGCTCATCGGGCCCAACGGCGCCGGCAAGACGACCTTCTTCAACCTGCTCACGAACTTCGACAACGCCGACACGGGTACCTGGTCGTTCAACGGCAAGTCGATGGGCAACGTCCGGCCCCACCAGGCAGCCCGCCTCGGCATGGTGCGCACGTTCCAGTTGACGAAGAGCCTCACCCGGATGACCGTCATCGAGAACATGCGCCTGGGCGCCACCGGTCAGCGCGGCGAGGGCCTGTTCACCGCGCCCTTCCGGTTCCTGTGGAAGGACCAGGAGGCGGAGATCACCGCACGTGCCGAAGCCCTGCTGGAACGCTTCAAGCTGTCCCACATGCGCGATGAATTCGCCGGGTCGCTGTCCGGTGGGCAGCGCAAGCTCTTGGAGATGGCACGGGCCCTGATGGTGGAGCCGGAGATGGTGATGCTCGACGAGCCGATGGCCGGCGTCAACCCGGCGCTGAAGCAGAGCCTGCTGGACCATGTGAAGGGGCTGAAGGAGGAGGGCCGCACGGTCCTGTTCGTCGAGCACGACATGGACATGGTGCACGAGATCAGCGATTGGGTCGTCGTCATGGCCGAGGGTCAGATCATCGCCGAGGGACCGCCCGAGTTCATCGGCGGGAACCAGGCCGTCATCGACGCCTATCTCGGCGCCCACCAGAACACGGACCTCGGAGTATGACGATGAGCGACGCCACCACTTCCTCGGACACTCCCGTCATCGAGGTGCGACAACTCATCGGCGGGTACACCTCCGACGTGAACATCCTCAACGGCTGCGATCTCACCGTCGCCCCTGGCGAATTCGTCGGGATCATCGGCCCCAACGGCGCCGGCAAGTCCACCCTGCTCAAGGCGATCCTCGGCATGCTGAAGATCCGCAGCGGTTCGGTCCACCTGCGCGGCGAGCAGATCACCGGCACCAAGGCGCACGCCCTGGTGGGCCGTGGCGTCGGCTTCGTGCCCCAGACCCGCAACGTGTTCCCCAGCCTCACCGTGCGCGAGAACCTGGAGATGGGCTGCTACCTGAAGCCGGGTATGTTCGCCGAGCGCTTCGAGGTCGTCGCCGAGATGTTCCCGAAGCTCGGCAGCCGGGCCACCCAGTCGGCCGGCGCATTGTCCGGCGGCGAGCGCCAGATGGTGGCGATGGGCCGGGCCTTGATGATGAACCCCACGGTGCTCCTGCTCGACGAGCCCTCTGCCGGCCTGTCGCCGATGCTGCAGGACGAGGTGTTCATCAACTGCAAGAAGATCAACGCCTCCGGCGTGGCCATCCTGATGGTGGAGCAGAACGCCCGCCGTTGCCTGCAGGTCTGCGACCGTGCCTACGTGCTGGACCAGGGCCAGAACGCGTACACGGGCACCGGCAGGGAATTGCTGGCCGATCCGAACGTGATCGGCCTCTACCTGGGCACGCTCGCCCGCTCCACCGGCGGCTGAGGCCGCCCTTCCTCGTCACCCGACACGCCCTCCGGGCGTCGCCGCGCCTGCGACGCCGCGCCTCGCCCCAGGTCTGCGGGGAGACTGCCGTGACGCGACGAGGCCCCGGGGTTGCCCCCGGGGCCTCGATCAGTTCACGAACCGGGACACCATGGCGGTGCCCAGGTTGGTCACTCAGCCTTCGGCGTCGTAGCTCTCGCCCAGGCCGTTGCCGATGTTGCCGTCGCAACCGTAGGTCATGACGTCGTGCGGCCCGATGCCGTTCTCGACCATGGTCCGCAGGATCTTCGAGGACTCCTCGAAGCCGATGACCACGACCGCGTCGGGGCTTGCCGCAACCATGTCGGCGACCTCGGCGTCGAACGTGCCGGCGTCCGGCTCGTAGATCTTCACGACCGACACGGTGATGCCGGCATCTTCGAGCGTCTTCTGGACCACTTCGGCGAGGCCGGTGCCGTAGGCGTCGTTACGGGCGATGATGGCCACGTTGGTGGCACCGTCGTCGGCAACGAGCTTGGCGATGGCCGCACCCTGGAGGAGGTCCGGCGGAGCCACACGGAAGTAGAGGCCCTTGTCGGCGTAGGTGGTGAGCTTGTCGGACGTGTTCGCCGGCGAGAACTGGACCACGCCAGCACCGGTGATCTTGTCGATGACGCTCAGCGAGATGCCGGAGGCCGCGGCGCCGACGACAGCGTCGACGTTCTCGGCCAGCAGGCGGTCGGTGGTGGCGTTGGCGAACTCGGGCGTGTCGCCGGAGTCACCCTCGACGAGCACGACCGGCTTGCCGAGCACGCCGCCACCCTCGTTGATCTCGTTGATGGCCAGCTGCACACCAGCGATCTCGGGCGGCCCGAGGAAGGCGAGCGAGCCGGTGACCGGCAGCAGGGTGCCGATCTTCAGCTCGCCGTCGCCGGCGCGGGTGCCTTCCACCGGCACGGCCGGCACATCGGCGTCAGCCGAGGCAGCGGCAGGCAGGTAGTAGGTCTGGCTGTCGTCGATGCGGTTGTCCGCGCCCATGGTGAGCACGCCGTAGCTGGCCTCCATGGGGTCGCCCACGCCGTTCAGCGTGATCGGGCCGGCATAGCCGTCGTAGTCCGGGTCGCCACCGGCGTCGATGATGGCCATGCAGGACGCGAAGTCGCTGCACTTCTCACCATCGCGGGTGATGCCCTGGATCTCGCTGGCGTACTCGATGCCATCGGTGCCGGCCTTGGCGGCGGCAAGAGCGATGATCATCGTGAGGTCGTAGCCCTCGGCGGCGTAGTTGAAGTCCACCAGGTCCGGGTTGACCTCGAGGAGACGCTGCTTGAAGTCGTCGCCCAGCGGGGTCAGGGGCGTGGTGCCCTTGAAGCCCTCCAGGTCGCCGCCCATCGAAGCGCCGGTGGTCTCCGGAGCCATCTCGGTGGTCTCCGGAGCGCCTGCGGTGGTCTCCGGAGCTGCGGTGGTCTCCGCAGCCGCGGTGGTCTCCGTGGTCTTCTCATCGTCGCCGCAAGCCACGGCGACGAGCGCCAAGCCCACGAGCAGCGCGCCTGCCCGGCGCACACGGGTTTTCTGCATGGGATTCTCCCCCTGATCGCCAGGATCGCCAGAGCGACCCCGGTTGTTTGCGAGGCGCGTAGCTTAGGCCGGGTTTTCACGGGGTCACAAGCACCCAGCCCGTTCCTTTCATGACGGCACGGCTACGGTTCGGTGCATGACCGACGGTGCCAACGAACGCCAACCCGACGAAGTGCTCTACGAGGTGGCCGACCACGTGGCCACGATCACGCTGAACGCTCCCGGCCGGATGAACACCATCTCCGGCCTGATGCTGGACCAGCTCAGCGAGCGTCTGTTGCAGGCCGACCGCGACCGCGACGTGCGTTGCATCGTGCTCACCGGCGCCGGCAAGGCCTTCTGCGCCGGCCTGGACATGGCAGCCCAGATGAACGCCAAGCCCGGCTCGCTGGGCAACATGAGCGGCAACGGTGAGGGCATCCCGGGCGAGCTGGACCTGCGGTTCACCCCGCCCACCGTGCTGCACAACCTGGACACGCCCACCATCTGCGCGCTCAACGGCGGCGCCGCCGGTTACGGGCTGGACATCGCCCTCGGCTGCGACATCCGCATCGCCGCCGCCTCGGCCAAGCTCAACCCCGGCTTCGCCAAGCGCGGCATCCTGCCGGAAAGCGGTGGCACCTGGTTGCTGCCACGGCTGGTCGGCTACGCCAAGGCGGCCGAGATCGCCTTCACCGGCCGCACGCTCACGGCCGACGAGTCGCTGGAGTTGGGCCTGATCAACAAGGTGGTCCCCAACGAGTTGTTCGCCGACACCGTGAAGGAGATGGCGGCCTCGATCACGGAGAACGCCCCACTCGCAGTGCGGGCCATCAAGCGGATGATGCGTGCCGCCGAGACCGAGACGTTCGACCAGAACGTGCACCATGTGTTCCTCCAACTGCTGCCGCTGATGCGCACGGAGGACTTCCGCGAGGGCGTCGCGGCCTACATCGAGAAGCGGCAGCCCAAGTTCAGCGGGCGATGAGCGAGCGGCTGCCGGCGCTGCTCGACGGGATCGCCACCACACGCACCATCCGGCGCTACACCGCCGAGCCGGTGCCCGACGCCGATCTCTCCACCATCCTGTGGCATGCCACCCGCGCGCCCAGCGGCAGCAACCGCCAGCCGGTGCGCTACCTGGTGCTGCGCGACGACGGCGGGGTGGCCCAGGAGGCCCGCCGGCTGATCGGTGAGGGTGCCCGCGCCGTGTGGAACGGCAAGTACGAACGCGACGGCTACAAGGACGGCAGCGGCGCCGACCCCAGCTCGCCCAAGGCGCGCACGGCGGCGGCGATGCAGCAGTACGTAGACGGGTTCGAGCACGTGCCGGTGGTGGTGCTGGTCTGCCTGCAGCGCTACCGGGCGGCCAACCCGTACGAAGGCGGCTCGGTGTACCCGGCCGTGCAGAACCTGCTGCTGGCCGCGCGGGCCCTGGGCTACGGCGGCGCCGTCACGATGTTCCACCTGGGGGTGGAGGACCACCTGCGGCCGCTGCTGGGCATTCCCGACGACGTTGCGCTCTCGGCCTGTGTCACGCTCGGCCGTCCCGCTGGGCAGCACGGGCCGGTGCGCCGCCGGCCGGCCGCCGACGTGGTGTTCGATGGCACCTGGGGTCGCTCGGCCACGTGGGTGGAGGAACCGCCCGACGCCCGTCACACCAGTTGGCGCCAGCACACCGAGGGCGGCGGCCGCGCCCAGGAGTAGCGTCGCCGTCCATGAGCGATGCGGTGCTGACGGTGCAGTGGGAGGCCGGCGGGATCACCGTCGCCATGGTCGGCGAGGGCGGCGAGGAACGCGGCCGTGCCACGGCCACGCCCGCCACGGTCGCCGGTGTGTGCGGTCAGGTGGTGCAGGCGTTCGGCGCGGCGCTGTCGCAGGTGCAGGTGTCGGCAGTGCCGGGGTTGGTGGCGGTGGATGCTGCGGGCAGCCTGGTGGCCGTGCTGGTGGGCGACGACCCGGACACCACGCCCGACGCCGGCTGGCTCACCGGGCGGCTGCCCGGCAAGGCGGAGGACTGGCAGACCGCCGTGGGCGCCGCCCCGGACGCATCGTGGACGCTCGCCAAGCTGTCGTGGCTGCACCGTAGCGACGCCGCCGCGTGGTCGGCGATGGCTGCCGCGCTGACGCCACAGGCGTGGTTGGTCGCCGCGCTCACCGGCGACGCGGTCACGGATGCCGCGGACGCGTCCCGCACCGGAGCGTGGGCGGATGGCACGTACCGGTGGGACCTCCTCGCCATCGTGGACGGGGGCCTGGACTGGGCCGGCATGGTGCCGGCGGTGGCTGCTCCCGACGCTCCACTCGGCACCTGGCGGGGTGCGCCGATCCTGGCCGGCGGGCGCGGCTGAGCCGATGGCCGGCGATGATCCCTTCGCCGTGCTCGGCGTGGACGCCGACGCGGACGAGCAGGCGTTGGCCGCGGCCCGGCGGCGGAAGGCCTGGCAGGTGCACCCCGACCGTGGCGGCAGTCACGCCGAGATGCAGCGGGTCAACGCGGCCTACGAACTGGCGTTGGCCCTGCGGCTGCACCCCCCGTCGTCGGAGGAGGCCGGCGAACCGGCGGAGCCCGCACCCGGTCCGGGGCAGCGCCGCCGGGCCCGGATGCAGCGCGTCCAACCGCTGCGGCGGATGGTCCGCGACGACGCCTCGTTCACCATCGACGCCCTCCCCGTGGAGGCCTACGAGGCGCTCCTGGTGGTGACGTCGTGGATCGGCGAAGCACTGGTCGACGACCCGCCGTACGCGCTGGAGGTCTTCCTCGAGGAGCCCGAGCCGTGCTGGTGCCGGCTGGACCTGGTGCCGGACGCCGGCGGCAGCACGGTCAGCCTCACGGTCGCGGGCGTGGAGGGCCCGGCCCCCGATGTGGACGCCGTCCGCGATGTCTGGGTGGCCAACCTCAACCGCCTCGGCTCCGCCTGACCCGGCCTCGTCCGTCGCTGCTCCCGGTTTGTGTCAAGAACCCCGACTCACAGCCCCAGGTCAGCGCCCGACAGCGTTTAGAGCGCGCGTCAATAGGCGGGTTTGAAGGTGGTGTTGCCGTAGCGGCTTTGGAGAGGCAGGCGGTCGCGGATGGCGTGGCCGAGGCCCTCGGCGGGGGAAGGACGGCCACCACCGTGGTGACGCCCCGCTCGTCGGCGGCCCGCAGGTCGGCGTACAGGTGGCGGGCGTAGGCCACCAGATCGGCGGTGCGGTCCAGCACCCACGCACCGTCGGTGGCCGCTGCCACCTCGGCTGCGTCGGCCGCTGACTCGGCGAGGATCACCGTGGCCTTCGGCGCATAGTGCGACGCCAGCATCCCCGCGGCCCGGCTGGGTCCGGCGGCGGGCGCCACCTGGCCGAGCAGCGCCTCGATCTGCTCGCTGGGAATGCCGCCCGGGCGGAGGATCTGCACCGGCTCCACCGTGCAGTCCACGATCGTGCTCTCCACGCCCACAGGGCAGGCGCCCCCGTCGAGCACATAGTCCACGGCGTCGCCGAGGTCTGCTGCCACGTGGGCCGCCGTGGTGGGGCTGACCATGCCGAAGCGATTGGCGCTCGGTGCCGCCAGGCCGCCGCCGAACCGCACGAGCAGTTCCTCGGTCAGCGGGTGGGCGGGGACCCGGATCCCGACGGTGTCGCGCCCGCCGGTGACCACGTCCAGGACGTGAGCGGCCCGGGGCACCAGCAGGGTGAGCGGCCCCGGCCAGCAGGCGTCGGCCAGCACAGCGGCGGCAGGGGGCACGGTGGCAGCCCACGCCGCCAAGTGCTCGGGACGGGCGACGTGCACGATCAGCGGATGATCGGCCGGGCGGCCTTTGGCGGCGAAGATCCGCCGCACCGCAGCCGGGTTCGCGGCATCCGCCGCCAGGCCGTACACGGTCTCGGTGGGGATGGCCACCAGGCCGCCGGCCCGCAGCACCTCCAACGCCTCGTCCACCGACGTGCCGACGCGCGGCCCGGCCGCCGGGGTCATGCGGGGACCGCGTCCAGGAACTCGAGGGTGGCGTCGATGAATCCGAACGACTCGGGCGTGGCGAAGTGGTCGGTGTTGCGCAGGACCGTGAGGGTCGCGTTCGGCAGGGCCGCCACCAGCGGGTCGCCGGGGCCGGCGAAGTCCTTGTCGCCGATGACGACCAGCGTGCGGCAGGTGACGGCGGCCAGTTCCTCCGCCGTCGGCACCGCCCTGCTGGTGCGGCGCATGATGGCGCCGAGCGCGACCGGGTCGTTGCCGGGCTGGTTGGCGTACTTGGAGAAGAGCAGGGCGTGGGTGTCCGTCTCCGGCGCGGTGCCGTCCAGCGCGGCCACGATGCGGCGGGCGGAATCCGGGTCCGGTTCCAGCACGTTGCGGCCGATGCCGGCCAGGACCAGGCGGTGGAAACGCCCCGGGTGGTCCATCGCCAACCGCAGCAGGGTGATGGCACCGAGCGAGAAGCCCACCGCGTCCACGGGTTCGTCCGGCATGGCGTCCAGCACCCGGGCGCCGAGGTCGTCGTACGCTTCGGGTTCGTGCGGCTTCGGTGCGGTGCCGTGGCCCAGCAGGTCCACCCCGATGACCTCCCGGCCGGCGTCGCGGAGCAGTTCGGTGAAGCCGCTGCGCTGCCAGGTGCTGGCGAACGAGCCACCCCACCCGTGGACGAGGACCACCGGAGGCGTCATGGCGTCACGGTAGCCTTGGGCGGCCGTTTCACCGGAACCGGTCAGCAAAGGCAGTCACCACGATGCGATTCCTCGGCAGCCCACCGCCCTACGACCTCACCTACAGCGACGTGTTCATGGTGCCCTCGCTGTCGGCGGTGCCATCACGGTTCGATGTGGATCTCTCCACCCCCGATGCGCTCGGCACCACCATCCCCGTGGTGGTCGCGAACATGACCGCGGTCGCCGGCCGGCGGATGGCCGAGACCGTGGCCCGCCGTGGTGGCCTCACCGTGCTGCCGCAGGACATCCCGCTCGACGTCATCGACACCGTGGTCCGGTACGTGAAGTCGCGCCATCTCGTGTACGACACTCCGATCACGCTGGACGCGTCGCACACCGTGGGCGACGCGCTCGGGCTGATCCACAAGCGGGCGCACGGCGCGGTGGTGATCGTGGGCGCCGACGGGCGGCCCGAAGGCATCTTCACCGAGCACGACGCCGCCGGCTTCGACCGCTTCACCCAGCTGCGCAATGTGATGAGCCGCGAGCTGGTGCTGGTGAAGGACGGCACGGCGCCGGACGTGATCTTCGAACGGCTCAGCGACGCCCGGCTGAACTTCGCGCCGGTGGTGGACGGCGACGGCCGCCTGCTCGGCTGCATCACCCGCAAGGGGGCGCTGCGCAGCACCATCTACACCCCGGCCGTCGGGGCGGACGGCCGCCTCCTGATCGCCGTCGCCGTCGGCATCAATGGCGATCCGGCGGCGAAGGCCAAGGACCTCATCGCCGCCGGCGCCGACATCCTGGTCATCGACACCGCGCACGGCCACCAGACCAAGACGGCGTCGGCCATCGAGGCGGTGCGTGCCGTGGCCCCCGATGCCAAGATCGTCGCCGGCAACGTGGTCACCGTGGACGGCACCAGGGATCTCATCAACGCCGGCGCGGACATCGTGAAGGTCGGCGTCGGCCCAGGGGCCATGTGCACCACCCGGATGATGACCGGCGTCGGCCGCCCCCAGTTCAGCGCGGTCATGGACTGCGCCGCGGAGGCCGCCCGGCACGGCAAGCACATCTGGGCCGACGGAGGGGTGCGCCACCCGCGTGACGTGGCGCTCGCCCTCGCCGCCGGCGCCGCCAACGTGATGTTCGGCTCCTGGCTGGCGGGCACCTACGAGTCTGCAGCCGACACGCTGCGCGACCCGGACGGCCGCCTCTACAAGGAGAGCTTCGGGATGGCCAGCAACCGGGCCGTGAAGAACCGCAGCCGCAGCGAGACGCCGTTCGAGCGGGCCCGCAAGGAGTTGTTCGAGGAGGGCATCAGCACGTCGCGGATGTACCTCCACCCGGAGCGTCCGGGCGTGGAGGACATCATCGACGACATCGTCGCCGGGGTGCGCTCGGCATGCACGTACGCCGGCGCAGCCACCATCCCCGACTTCCACGAACGCGCGGTGGTAGGTGTGCAGAGCGCCGCCGGCTACAGCGAGGGCCTGCCGCAGGGGACGAGCTGGTAGTGAGGGTCATCGCCATCGACGGCCCGGCGGGGGCCGGCAAGAGCACGATCGCCAAGGCACTGGCGGCCCGCCTGCACCTCGAGTACCTGGACACCGGCGCGATGTACCGCGCCGTCACCTACGCGGCCATGCGCCGCGGCCTGGACCTCACCGACCACGCTGCCGTCGCCGAACTGGCCCGCGACGTGGACCTGGAGGTGGACGAGCACGGGGTGCGCGTGGATGGGCTGGAGGCCACCGCGGCCATCCGCACGCCGGAGGTCACCGCTGCGGTCAGCACCGTCGCTGCCAACAGCGGGGTCCGCGCCGAGATGCGCGCTCGCCAGCAGGCGTGGGCCATGGTGCGCGACGGGGGAGTGATCGAAGGGCGCGACATCGGCTCGGTGGTGTTCCCCGACGCCGAGCTGAAGCTGTACCTCACGGCCTCGCCTCGCACCCGCGCCGAACGTCGCGTGGCGGAGGCCGGCGGCGACGTGGACGAGATCGAGCGGGCCATCGCCGCCCGCGACCACTACGACAGCAACCGGGCCGACAGCCCGCTCACCGACACCCACGGCCCCGTCGTGGTGGACACCACCGGTATGGGCGTGGACGCCGTGCTCGACCACATCCTCCAACTCCTGGAGCAGGTATGACCAAGATCCGCACCCAGCTGGCCGGGCGCTCGCGTTTCGACCGCATCGCCTACGGCTTCGGCCGCAACACCGTCGTCGGCTTCTGCCTCACCTGGACGCGGCTGCGGGTGGAGGGCAAGCAGCACGTGCCCAAAGAGGGGATCTTCATCCTCGCCCCTACGCACCGGTCGATCCTGGACACGCCCATCGCGTCCGCCGTCACCCGGCGGCGGATGCGGTTCATGGGCGCGGACAAGTGGTGGAAGAACAAGTGGTTCGGTCGCCTGCTGACGGTCTTCGGTGGCTTCCCCGTCACCCGCGGCAGTGCCGACCGTGAGGCGTTGCGGCGCTGCATCGATGTGCTGGAGGGTGGCGAGCCGCTGGTGCTGTTCCCCGAGGGCGAGCGCAAGAGCGGGCCAGAGGTGCAGCCCCTGTTCGACGGCGCCGCCTACATCGCTGCCAAGACCGGCGCCCCCATCGTGCCGGTGGGCATCGGCGGCTCGGAGCGGGTGATGCCGAAGGGCGCCAAGTTCATCCGCCCGAAGAAGGTGTGGGCGATCGTCGGCGAGCCGATCCCGGCGCCCACCGGCGCGACCTTGAAGGAGCAGCGCGAGGCTGCGCGGGTGGTGACCCACCAGTTGCACGCCCGCCTGCAGGACCTGTTCGACGAGGCCCAGCGCAAGGCCGGGGCCTGACCCAACCCCCGAGCGGCGCTACCAGGCGCCGCCGAGGTAGGTGGTCATGGCCGCGGCCAGCCACTCCGGGTCGCTGGTGCCGCACAGTTCACGCGCCGAGTGCATGGACAGCTGGGGAACCCCGACGTCCACCGTGTCGATGCCCAGCCGGGTGGCCGTGATCGGCCCGATGGTGGAGCCGCAGGGCATGTTGTTGCGGCTGACGAACACCTGCCACGGCACCCCGGCCGCTTCGAACACCCGCTGGGCTAGCGCCGCCGTGGTGGCCGACGTGGCGTAGCGCTGGTTGTGGTTCAGCTTGATGGCCGGCCCGCGGTTGACCATCGGCCGGTGGCCGGGCTCGTGGCGCTCGGGGTAGTTCGGGTGCACGCTGTGGGCGTTGTCGGCCGAGATGCACGAGCTGGCAGCCAGTTGGGCCAGGTACTGGCCGCGGTCGGCGCCGGTGGCCACCGCCAGGCGCTCCAGCACGTGCTCCAGCACCGGCCCGCCGGCGCCGCCCACACTGTCCGAGCCGACCTCCTCGTGGTCGAACAGGGCGATCACAGCCGTGCCGTGCGTCGGCATGCAGGTTGCCAGCGCGGTGGTGGCGGCCCAGCAGGAGACTTGGTTGTCCAGCCGGCCGGATGCCAGCAGCTCGCCGCCGGCACCGATGACGGCGGCCGGGTTGAGGTCGTAGAGGCACAGATCCCACGCGTGCACATCGGAGGGGGCGCAGCCGGCGACCTCGGCGATCCAGGCCCGGAACTCGCCGTCCTTGGTGGCCCCCACACCCCACAGCGGGGCGAGGTGCTGCTGCTTGTCCAGCACCACGCCCTTCTCGTTCACGTCACGGTCCAGGTGGATGGCCAGCTGGGCGACGCGGGCCACCGGCGTGGCGGCGTTCACCAGCACCGGGCCGTCGGGTGTGGCCAGCGTGCCGGCCACGCCGAGGTCGCGATCCAGCCAGGAGTTCAGCAGCGGCCCGCCGTACACCTCCACCGCGAGCTGCTTCCAGCCGTGCGCGGCCACGTCCGGGCGGGGCTTCACCCGCAGGCACGGGGAGTCCGTGTGGGCGCCGACGATGTGCAGCGGGTCCTGCGCCGTGGCGCCCGCCGCCCGGTGCCAGCCCACCAACGCGCCACCGCGGCGCACGAAGCCCTTGGACGGCACGTCGGCCCACGGCAGGGCTGGGTCCAACTCCGTGAAGCCCGCAGCGGCCAGCCGGGCGGCCGAGGTAGCGGCCGCGTGCCACGGCGATGGCGAGCCGTCGAGGTAGGCGCAGAGGTCGGGGATGGACGTGCTCATGGCTGCTGCACCACACCCATCGGCAGGCCCGTGCCGCGTAGGTGGGCCGTCTCGTTGACGGTGACGATGCTGCGATGGCCACCGCGCGACGCGGCCACTCGGTGGATGCTGGTGTAGTTGGGGAAGAAGAAGCCGGGGCTGACCGGCAGGCCGAGCACATGGGCCAGGTAGGCGTTCACCACGCCACCATGGCACGTCACCGCCACTCGCTGGCCCGCGTGGGCCTCCACCAGCGCCTCCAGCGCCGTCACCACCCGGCCGCGGAACTGCTCGGGCGACTCCTCGCCGAAATCGAACTCGCCGGCGGCCATGGTGCGCCACCGCGGGTCGCCGGCGGCCTTCAGTTCCTCCAGCGGGATGTACTCGCTGGCGTTGCGGTCCCACTCCGCCACCTCGTCGATCACCGTGATCGGCAGGCCCTTGGCGACCGACAGCGGCTCAGCCGTCTGCACCGCCCGGCGCATCGGGCTGGTGTACAGCGCGTCGATCGGCTCGCTGGCCAGGTATTCGGCCAGGTGGCGAGCCTGGGCGTGCCCTGCCGGGCTGAGCTCCGGATCAGCGATACCCTCGTCGAGTTCGCGGCGCACCGGAAGGGCGTGGCGGATCAGGATCAACTCCATCCGGACAGTTGAGCAGCAATGGACGCCAGAACCGACACCCGAACCGCCACATCGCCCGCGCCGGCCCCGATCCGCACCAAGATCGTCGCCACGCTGGGCCCCGCCAGCGAGCAGCCCCCGGTGCTCGACGCCCTGCTCGCCGCGGGTGTGGACGTCGTGCGCCTCAATCTCAGCCACGGCACCCTGGCGGCGCACGTGGCCCGCCTGCACGACGTGCGCGCCGCCGCCCAGCGGGTGGACCGGGTGGTGGCCGTACTGGCCGACCTGCCCGGCCCGAAGGTCCGCTCGGGCGACTTCCCCGAGGGTGGCGTGCAACTCCATGGCGGGGCCACCACCGAACTGGTGCCCGGCGACGGTGGCAGCACCACCGACCGGATCACCGTGGACTACCCGACCTTGCTGGACGACCTGCGCGCCGGTGACCGGGTGGTGCTGGGCGACGGGGCCATCACGCTGGAGGTCGCCGAGGTCACCACCGCGGCCGTCCGCTGCGTGGTACTCACCGGCGGGCCGGTGCAGGGCCGGCCGGGCGTGCACCTGCCCAGCGAGCGGCTGCGCCTGTCCACCCCCACGGGGGAGGACCTGGACCTGGCGGTGGCCATGGCAGCCGAAGGGGCGGACTTCCTGGCCGTGTCGTTCGTGCGCACCGCCGACGACCTGCGGGCCGTGCGCCGGCATCTCGGCGCGGCATGCCCGCGGCTGGTGGCCAAGGTCGAGACCATGAGCGCTGTCACCGACCTGGAGGCCATCGCCGCCGAGGCCGATGCGGTGATGGTGGCGCGCGGCGACCTCGGCATCGAGTGCCCGCTGGAGGACGTGCCCCACCTGCAGAAGCGGATCATCCGCTACTGCGTGGAGATGGGCGTGCCGGTCATCACGGCGACCCAGATGATGGAGAGCATGATCACCGCACCGTCGCCGACGCGGGCCGAGGTCAGCGACATCGCCAACGCCGTGTTCGACGGCACCGACGCCCTCATGCTGTCGGGCGAGACGGCCATCGGCCTGGACCCACCCGACGTGGTGCGCACGATGGTGCGGGTGGCGGCCCGAGCCGAGGCCGAGGCCGGCTATCGCCAGTGGGCGGCCCGCCTGGGCAGGGTGCAGCGCAGCCAGTGGCCGGAGGGTGCCGACCGGATCACGATGGCCATCACCCACGCCGCCGGAATGGCTGCGGCGGATGCCGACGCGGCCGCGATCCTGTGCTGCACGCGCAGCGGTCGTACCGCTGGGGCGATGGCCCGCTTCCGCCCGCTCACCACGCTGGTCGGCCTGTCGCCGGACCCCGCCACGGTGCGGGCGCTGGCGCTCACCTGGGGGGTCCGTCCCCTGGCCGTCGGCGTGTACGAGTCCACCGACGAACTGGTCTGGTTCGCCGTGGAGCGCAGCATGCAGGCCGGGCTGCTGGAGCACGGGGCCACCGTGCTGGTGCTGGCCGGCGCGCCGGACCGGCCCAGTGGCGCCGCCACGGATGTGCTACGGATCGTGCGGGTGGACTGACGTGCAGCACGCAGGCATCTGGCGGGACAGTTCCGGTGACCCCGCCCACCCCTTGCTGGTGCTCATCCATGGCTCGATGGACCGCTCGGCCGGCATGCTGCGGCTCAGCCGGCGGCTGGACCACGACCACCATGTGGTGCGCTACGACCGCCGCGGCTACGGCCGGTCGTCGCACCACGGGCCATTCACGGTGGACCAGCACGTGGCCGACCTCGTCGACGTGCTGGAAGGCCGCCGCGCCGTGCTGGTGGGGCACAGCTTCGGCGGCAACGTGGCGCTGGCGACCGCCGCCCGCCACCCCCAGCTGGTCGCCGGCGTGGCGGTCTACGAGACCCCGCTGAGCTGGGAGGACTGGTGGCCGCGGAACTCTGCGGGCTCGAAGGCCGTCGCCCACGACGGCGACCCGGCCGACGCCGCGGAAGTGTTCATGCGCCGCCTGATCGGCGACCGGCGGTGGGAGGAACTGCCCGAACGCACCCGCGAAGTGCGCCGATCCGAGGGCCCGGCGATGGTGGGCGAGTTGGCCGACATCCGCGCCCGGGCGCCGTGGCACTACGCCGACATCCGGGTGCCGCTGTTGGCCGGCCACGGCACCACCGGGTCGCCCCATCACCGCCGTGGGATGTCGTACCTCGTGGAGCACGTACCCGGCGCCGTGCTGGTGGAGATGGACGGCTGCCCGCACAACGCCCCGAACAGCCACGCCGAGCGGTTCCGCGCCGAGATGGTGGAACCCCTGCTGGCGATGGTGGGCGCCCCCTGGGGTTGAGCGCGTCGACCGGTGAGCCGCCCGTCAGACGCCGATCTCGACGTCGGAGCCGAAGAACGTGCAGTCCACCTTGTGGACGCCGTTGGGGACATTCGCCTTGGCCTTGTCGGCGCAGTCCACCAGGTTGGAACGTTGCGTCCACACACCGAGCGCCAGCGCGGCCATGAGCGCGACCGTGATGAGTTTGGCGACGACGTTCTTGATGACCCAGGCCGAGACCACCCCGGCGGCCAGGAAGGCCAGGAGTACGACGATGGCCACGGTCTTCGCAGTTTCCAGCGACAGGGCGAGCATGGTCACACACCCTACGCATAGGGTGACGCCGTGACCGATCACTCCGTGCACCTCACTCCGCAGGGTCCGCCGCGCACCGTGCTGCCGGTGGAGCCCGCGGAGGTCCGCCATGCCGTGCAGCAGGCGCTGGCCGCGGCAACCGCCGAGCGTCGCGACCGCTGCGCCGCAGTGGTGGCTGCTCACCCGCGTTCGTTCCTGGCCTGGCAGGCGTTGGGCGACACCGGCCGCGACCCGGTGGAGCGCTACGCCGCATACCGCGTCGGTTACCACCGCGGGCTGGACGCGCTGCGGGCCAATGGCTGGCGCGGCTCCGGCTATGTGCGGTGGGCCGACGAGCCGAACCGCGGGTTCCTCGGGTGCCTGCGCGGCCTGGGGGAGATGGCAGCCACCATCGGCGAGGCAGACGAGGCGGAGCGGATCTCCCTGTTCCTCGCCCAGCTGGACCCCGGCGCCGGGCAGGGGTGACGAGGGGCGCCACATGACCGTCGGTGCGGTGGCCGACCTCGCCGGTGCCGTGCTGTGCGGTGGTGCCAGCCGGCGGATGGGCCAGGACAAGGCGTTCGTGGAGTGGGACGGTGTGCCGATGGCCCGGCGGATGGCCGACACGCTGGCGGCCGCCGGCTGTCGCCCGGTGCTGGCCATCGGCGGCGACGGGCTGCGGCTGGCCGCACTCGGGCTGCAGGTCGTGCCCGACGACCGGCCGGGGGAGGGGCCGCTGGCCGGCGTGCTCACCGCACTGGACGCGGCAGGGGGTCGCGGCGTGGTGGTGGTGGCCTGCGACATGCCACAGCTGCGCCCGGGAGCCGTCGCGTCGGTGGCGGCTGCGCTGGTGGGCGACGCCCAGGTGGCCCTCGCGGTGGCCCCGCGGCGGGAACCGTTGTGCGCGGCGTGGGCGCCGTCGGCGGGTCCGGTGCTGGCCGCCGCGTTCGCCGCCGGAGTGCGAGCGCTCCATGCAGTGCTGGAAACGCTCAGGGTGGCGGAGGTGTCCATTTCGTCGCAAGATGTCCGGAACGTGAACGCGCCGAGTGACCTTGCCCACTAGCGTGACGGTGATGTCCATTCACGAGATCAGTGCGGCGGAACTGGAAGAACTCCTGGCCACGGGCGTGCGCCTGATCGATGTGCGGGAGACCGACGAGTACACCGCCGGCCATGTGCCCGGTGCCGTCCACATCGCACTCGGCACCGTGCCGCATCACGTGGACGCCTTCCGTGGCGACGGCCCGGCGTACGTCATCTGCCGCAGCGGTGCCCGCAGTATGCGCGCCTGCGAGTACCTGGCCCAGGAGGGCGTGGAGGCGGTCAACATCGCCGGCGGCACGCTGGACTGGGTGGCCGGCGGCCGGGCGGTGGTCACCGGAGCCGAGCCGACGTGACCTACCGGTGGATCCAGTCCAGCGAGGAGGTCGTCGAGTTCGCCCAGCGGCTCGCCGCCGAACCCCGGTACGCGCTGGACACCGAGTTCCACCGTGAGCGCACCTACTTCCCCCGTCTGGCACTGGTCCAGATCGCCGGGGCCGGCGAGATCGTCCTCATCGATCCGCTGGCCTGCGACCTTGCCCCGCTGAAGGACCTGTTCGCTGCACCTGCGCTGGCGGTGCTGCACGCCGCCCAGCAGGACCTCGACGTGCTCACCCACGCCGTCGGCGCCGTGCCCACCAACCTGTTCGACACCCAGTTGGCCGCCGGCTTCCTCGGCTACAGCACTCCGTCGCTGGTGTCGCTGCTGCAGGCCGAACTGAGAGTCACCGCGGCGAAGGGCGATCGGCTCACCGATTGGTTGCGCCGCCCGCTCACTGCCGACCAGTGCGACTACGCCGCCGCCGACGTGGCACACCTGTTGGCCCTGCACGACGGGCTGGTCGCCCAGCTCACCGCCAGTGGACGGCTGGAATGGGTGGACGACGCCTGCGAGGAACTGCTGCGCAAGCCGGTCAGCGGCACCAACCCGGACATGGCCTGGACCCGGCTGAAGGACGTCCGCGCCCTCAAGCCGCGTGCCCGTGGGGTCGCCCGCTCCGTGGCCGCATGGCGGGAGCGCCGGGCGATGGCGGTGGACACGCCGGTCCGCCAGGTATTGCCCGACCTGGCCATCCTCGGCATCGCCCAGAAGCAGCCGCGTACGGTGCAGGAGCTGTCGCACGCTCGCGGGGTGGACGATCGGCACACCCGCGGCAGCATCGCCAAGGAGCTGCTGGAGGCGGTGGAGGAGGGGCTGCGCACCGAGGCGGCGCTGCCGTCCCCGGAGGGCGAGGAGCTGGACCGCCATCTGCGCCCGGCCGTCACGCTGGTGTCCGCCTGGGTCAGCGAGGTCGCCCGCCAGGAGAAGATCGACACGGCGCTGCTGGCCACCCGCAACGACCTCGTCGCCTTCCTCCGTGGCGACGCCGATGCCCGCCTGGCCACCGGCTGGCGTCACGACCTGCTGGGCGATGGCATCCGCCGCCTGGTCGCGGGGCATGCGGCGCTGACGTTCGACGGCCGCGGTGGGCTGCGGCTGATCGACGCGCCCGGCTGACGCCGGTCAGTCCTTCGTCACCCGCCGCAGCTTGGCCCACAGGCGATCGAACGCCTCGGCCACCTCGGTGCTGCGCGAGCCGTAGGCGTGGATCGGGCGGCGCTCGCCGATGGCCTGGTTCACGATCACCCGGTGCGGCACCACCGGCTGCCACACGGCCCGCTTGCCGACGGTGCGGGTGAGTTCGTCGTAGCGGCGGTCCGCTTCGCTGCTGACGCCAGGCACCTTGTTGACCACCACGCCGGCCAGTTCCAGATCGGGGTTGTGCGCATCCCACACCTCGTCCACCAGGTCGGCCACGGCGCCGATGCCCCGCAGGCTCAACGCCGAGGGCTCGACCACGATCACGGCGTGGTCGGCTGCGGCGAGGCCGGAAGTGGTGAGAGCACCGAGCGAGGGCGGGCAGTCGATGAGGACCATGTGGAACTGGTCCACCACCTCCTCCAGCGCAGCGCGCAGGCGAGTGGGGTTGCCGCCGTGGTCGCGGGCCAGCAGGCGTGGCGAGGAGGGCACCACCCAGACCTCGCCGCCCCAGGCGGAGGGCAGCATGGCCCGGGTGGCAGGGGTGCGGCCCATCACCTCGGCGAGTGTGGTGTCCAGCGAGGTCGGGTCGTGGCCGAGCACCCAGGTGCTGGAACCTTGCGGGTCCAGGTCCACCACCAGCACCCGCTGGCCGGCGCTGGCAGCAGCGGAGGCGAGGCCAAGGGTGACCGTGGTCTTGCCCACCCCGCCCTTCTGGTTCAGTACGGCAACGACTCGACCCATGCGCTCAGCTTCTCATGCGCGATGGGCGACGAACGCTACGCGGGCGGGCAATTCCTGGCTGATGGTGGCGCCTTCCACGCTCGGGTCGGTGCACGCCACCACAGTGGCGCCCTCCATCCGGCCGCCGTCGTCCTGCCCCTCGGCGGTGGGGTTGACATACACGAACCACTCGTCGGCCGCGCCTTCGGGGCCGCGGAACGACCAGGCGAACAGCCCGGGCGATCCGGTGAGGAACGTACAGGTGCCGGCTCGGGCGTCGCCCATCGTGCGCCTCAGGTCGATCAGCCGGCGGTACCAGTGCAGGATGGAACCGGGGTCGGTGGCGAGCGCGGCCACGTTGCGTACGTCCGCCTCCGGAGGGAACGGCAGCCACGGGTCGTCCCGCCAGCCGTGCAACGGGCCATTGTCCCACGGGACCGGCGCCCGGCAGCCATCGCGCCCACCCGGGTCCACCTGCCGCGAGGCGGGCACGTCGGCGTCTACCAGGCCCAGTTCCTCGCCTTGGTACAGGAACGCCGTGCCGGGCAGCATCAGCAGCATCACCGCGGCGATCCGGGCATCGAGTTCGTCGCCGCCGTAGCGGCCGCGGTGACGGGGCACGTCGTGGTTGGACAGCGCCCACGTGGCCGGTGCCCCGTGGGCCTGCAGGATGGCGCTGGTGCTCCGGGCCAGGCCGGCGAGCGCGCCCGGTTCCCACGCGCTCCACAAGAAGCGGAAGTTGAACGAGAGGTGCAACTCCGGGGCGTCGGCGGTGCCGTGGTAGGTGGCCATCTGTTGCTCGTCCAGCAGGTACACCTCGCCGACGCTGGTGCGGTGGCCGGGGTAGGCGTCCAGCAGCGCGCGGATGCGGCGCAGGCGCTCATGGGTGACGGGCACGTCGTTGAACGTCACATGGCTCCAGCCCTTGGCCACCGCGTCGGCAGGGTCGTCGGCGTAGTCCTTGCCGATCAGGTGCACCACGTCCATCCGGAACCCGTCCACGCCGCGGTCCAGCCAGAAGCGCAGTGTGTCGTGCATTGCCGCCTCCACCTCCGGGTGGTCCCAGTTCAGGTCGGGCTGCTCGGGCAGGAAGCAGTGCAGGTAGTACTGGCTGCGTCGGGGGTCGAACGTCCACGCCGGTCGGTGGTCGAGGAAGCTGGCGTTCCAGTTGGTGGCCGGCTCGTCGCGCCACACGTACCAGTCGGCCTTCGGGTTGGTGCGGTCCGTGCGGCTCTCCTGGAACCAGGGGTGCAGGTTGCTGGTGTGGTTGGGCACCCAGTCCAGCAGCACCCGGATGTTGCGGGCGTGGGCGGCCTCGATGAGGGCGTCCATCGCCGCCAGGTCGCCGAACACCGGGTCGATGTCGCAGTAGTCGCTGACGTCGTAGCCGAAGTCGGCCATCGGCGAGCGGAAGACCGGCGACAGCCACAGCGCATCCACGCCCAGCCAGGCCAGATGGTCGAGCCGGGCGGCGATGCCGGCGAGGTCGCCGACGCCCGGGCGGCGGTCCGGCCGTGGAGAGTCCGCGAACGACCGGGGGTAGATCTGGTAGACCACTCCATGCCGCCACCACGGCTGTTTTGTGTGCATCACCTGCACCTTAGGCCGGGACCGGCATCCCGCAGTTTGGGCGGGGGAGCCGGTAGAGTGGAACCCAATGTCAACTCTCTAGGTTCGGGAGCCCTACCGTGAAGAAGGGTCGTCACCGCCGCTTCGAAGAGGCGCGGAAACTCAAGCAGGCCGGTCCGAGTGCATTCGATCTCGGGTTCGGCGGCAGCGATCGTCATCGTGACAACGAAGAGGACGAGTACGCCGCGTTGGCGGAGAAGTACGGCGTCACCTTCGACGACGACGAGGACGACGACGACTGATCGCGGGTCGGCCCGAGCCTGGCACCCTCCTGAACAGGCCTTCGGATCCGGCAATGTCTCCCCAACTTCGGAATGTCGCTCTGGTCGCGCACGTCGACCACGGCAAGACCACCCTCGTCGATGCGCTGCTGCGCGCCACCGGCACCTTCGCCGCCCACCAGGCGGTGGTGGACCGGGTGATGGACTCCAACGACCAGGAGCGCGAGCGGGGATCACCATCCTCGCCAAGGCCGCCTCGGTCACCTGGAACGGGGTCAAGATCAACCTGGTGGACACGCCTGGCCACGCCGACTTCGGTGGCGAGGTGGAGCGTGCCCTCACCATGGTGGACGGCGTGCTGCTGCTGGTGGACGCCGCCGAGGGCCCGCTGCCACAGACCCGCTACGTGCTGCAGAAGGCGCTGGCCCGCGACCTGCCGGCGATCGTCATCATCAACAAGGTGGACCGCCAGGACGCCCGCGCCGAGGAAGTGTTGGACGAGATCTACCAGCTTTTCATCGACCTCGACGCCGGCGACCACCACATCGATTTCGAGATCATCTCGGCCATCGCCCGCGACGGCAAGGCCGTGAAGGGCATCGGCTACCCGGGCGATGGCGACGACCTGTCAGTCCTGCTGGACACGATCGTGGAGAAGATCCCGCAGCCCACCGGCGACCCCACGGCCTCCGCTGCAGGCGCTGGTCACCAACCTGGACGCCAGCGAGTACCTCGGGCGCCTGGCCATCGGGCGGATCTACAACGGCGTGCTGCGCCGTGGCGAGACCGTGGCCCTGCTGGAGGAGGAGTTCGCCGAAGGGCAGCCGCCGCTGAAGCGTCGCCTCACCCAGCTGATGGAGTTCAGCGGCACGGGGCGTGGCGAGGCGGAGGAGTTGTCCGCCGGCGACCTGTTCGTGCTGGCCGGGTTCCCCGAGGTGGAGATCGGCGACACGTTGGCATCCCTCGACCACCCGGTGCCGCTGGAGCGCCTGACGGTGGACGAGCCGGTGCTGCGGATGAGCTTCGGTGTCAACACGTCGCCGTTCGCCGGTCGTGACGGCAAGTACCTCACCAGCCGCCACCTCATCGAGCGGCTGAACCGCGAGATCCTGGGCAACGTCAGCATCAAGCTGCACCCCACCGACTCCGCCGACGTGATGGAGGTCGCCGGTCGTGGCGAGCTCCAGCTGGCCGTCCTCATCGAGAGCATGCGTCGTGAGGGTTACGAGCTGCAGGTCAGCCGGCCCGAGGTGATCACCAAGGACGTCAACGGCAAGCGCTTCGAGCCGCTGGAGCGCGGCGTGTGCGACGTGCCCGACGAGCACGTGGGCACCGTCACCCAGGAGCTCGCCCCGCGCAAGGGCAAGATCACCGACCTTCGCCCCGGCGATGCCGGCCGCACGATCGTCACGTTCGAGTGCCCGTCGCGTGGCCTCATCGGGTTCCGGTCGCTCCTGCTCACGGCCACGCGTGGCACGGCGCTGCTGCACCAGCACCACGCCGGCTGGACGCCGTGGGCGGGTGAGCTGCCCCACCGCACCGGCGGAGCGATGGTGGCCGACCGCCAGGGGCAGGTCACCGCGTACGCGCTGGACAACCTGCAGCAGCGCGGCGAGCTGTTCGTGCAGCCCGGCGACGAGGTGTACGAAGGCATGGTGGTGGGCGAGAACGCCCGCGACGACGAGATGGTGGTCAACGCCGTGCGGGCGAAGGAGAAGACCAACATCCGCACGCACAGCCACGACGACGGCGTCAAGCTGGCGGCCCCGAAGATCCACACCCTGGAGACCGCCATCGAGTGGATCGCTGACGACGAGCTGGTCGAGGTGACCCCCAAGGCCATCCGCATCCGCAAGCGCCACCTGGGCCTGGAAGACCGCCGCAAGGCCTTCAAGCAGCAGAAGTCCGCCTCCGGCTGACGCGGGCGCGCCGGTGTGGGCGCTCCGCTACGGTGCGCCACGTGAGCCAGGGCGACTCGTCCCCAGACCCGCGTGCCCATGATCGAGTGGTGGCCCTCGCAGAGGAACTGCTGCGCGAGCGGCTACCCGAGTCCACGGTCGTCCGCACGGGACCGCTGACGATCGAGGCCCGGACCGGCGATCGCGACCTGAGACGGATCGACCTGACGCGCGTCGTCGCCGACATCGGCACGTGGGAGGAGGCCGAGCAGCGTCGGCACCTCGATGAGCTCTTCGGGGAGATGCTCGCCGGCTCGTCGACGACCGAATGGGAGGACGCCAAGCAACGAATTCTTCCGGCGGTTCGCGGCGTCGCTCACATGTTCGACGGCTTACAGTTCCGTCCGGTGGCCGACTTCCTCTGCGCCACGCTCGTGCTCGACCTCCCGCGCACGTTGCACTTCGTGACGGCAGAGCATGTGCAACGGTGGGGCGTCGACCACCGCCAGCTCGACCGGGCCGCGTTGGCCAATCTCCTGGACACGACCCCGTCGATCGAGATCGACGCGGTCGGCGGCGTGATCCGGATCGAGGGAAGCGATGTTGCGTCTTCCTGGGCGCTCGTGCCGAGGATGCTGTTCTCCATCAGCAAGCCGCTCGGTGACTTCGTGGTGCTGGTCCCCGAGTTCCGGAGGTTGTGGTTGGTCAGCACAGCATCGGAGGAGGGGTTGCAGCGCGAACTGCAGGCAGCGCTCGACCTCTACGTGTCGTCGCCCCGCCGACTGTCGCCGGTGCCGTACCGGCCGACGCCCGTCTTCGTCCCGTGGACCCCGGAAGCGGGTCGTCCTTGTCTCCGGAACGTGCGGCGTGCGGTCGTCACCCTGGCGACGTACTCCTATGCGGCTACTCGAACGATGCTTGCTCCTGCACTGCTGCGGCGCGGCGATGACGTGTGGGTCGCCAACCACATGGCCATCGAGGAGGAGCCCGACGGCGACATCTACTCCGTGGCGACGTGCGAGCGACAAGTTCGCAGGCTCCTGCCAAAGGTGGACGTCGTCCGCCTCAACGATCTCGACACCGGCGAGTCGATGTCGGTCGCGTGGACCGATGTCGAGCGGCTGGCCCCCGGGTATCTCCGGCCCGAGCCGGGCGAGGCACTGGCCCCGAGATGGCGGGTCGATGGATGGCCCGATTCGTCGGTGCTGCCTGCCCTGCGTTCCGTCGCGGTGAAGTACACGCCGCCGGGTGGATCTCCTTGACGGCACGTCGTGCTCACATCGCCAGGGTGGCGTTGCGTTCCTTGTCGAGGACGACCCGCTGCGGGTCCTGCGGGTCGACGCGCGCGTACACGCGCCGTCCGGCGGCGTACTTCCCGAGCGACGTGAAGGGGATCAACGCTGGGATCGCAGCCCGGTAGGTCGCAGCGCCGGGCGGGCCGACGTCCACGTGGAGACGCATGGCCGTCGCCTGGCGACGTGGGTACGGCAGGCCGAGGTCCTCGGCCAACACGATCAGCGCCTCGGCCGGCGCCCCTGTGGAGCGCAGTGGTTCCAGGGGCTCGGCGATGGCGTTGAACTGCGCCCGTCCGGCCTCCAGTTGCTCCTCGGTGGCCCGAGCGACGCGTTCGGCTTCGGTGCACTCGTAGAGCATCTGGCTGGGGTCGGCCGGGTCGAACGTGACCCACACGTGGGTGCCGGCCTCGCCCTGGATCTCGCCCATGATGGCGGTGTAGCCGCGCCGCTGCGACCAATGGTCGAACTCGGCGCGGAACGGTTGTGCCTGCGGCGGGTGGACGTCCACGGTGTACCGGATGTGGATCTCGTGCCCGTCGGGGCCGCTCCGCTCGCCCCGATGCTTCGCCGAGACGACGACGGCAGGTGCCGTGACGCCGCGGGATCGCAGGGCCGCGGCCTCCTGCTCGAACAGGCGGCGCTTGCGCCCCCGCCAGAGCGACGTCGCTGCCCAGTCCGCGACACCGAAGATCGACATGGCCGCGCATCGTAGGCGGGTCCGGCCCCCACCCGCGCCGCTCACCGTCCCGTGATGTCTGTGTCACGGCACAGCCGTCACCGTCACGGCACAGAGGTACGTCCCGTCTGTGCCGTGACCGTGAATTCTGTGCCGTGACACAGAGGTGCGCGGCGCGGCGGCTCAGGCGGTCATGCCGTACGGCAGGAGGGCCCGCACGACGGTGTCGATCACCTGCTCGGGCTGCTCGACGACGGTGCGGTAGGCGAACTGCAGCACGATGGTGCCGCGCAGCAGCAGTTCGTTCATCCGTTCCGCGTCGCGTCGCATCTGCAGTTCGGAGCGGTGGAAGCGGTAACCGAGCAACTCGACCACCACCGGAGTGTCGTCGAAGTGGCAGTCCACGCGGATCAGCCGTCCGTCCCGCTTGCCCATCACCCGCTGCGGGGTCGGCAGCGGCAGCCCGGCCGTGTGGCACAGCTCGAGGAACCGCCGCTCCAGCCATGAGTGGGCGCCGCGGGTGGCCTCGACGCCCTCGATGACGGCCAGCAGCTTCGGGATGCCGTAGCGCCCCCGGCTGCGCAGGTCGACGATGCGCCCGTGCAGGAACTCCTCGGTGGTCTTGAGGTCCCGCAGCGCGCTGTCGAGGGCGACGGTGAGGCGGTCGGTTTTGCAGTCCACCGCCAGGTCGATGAGGGTGCGGGTGGGCGACGTGACCGGCAGGCCCGCCACCTCCTCGCAGTCGATCGGGGGAAGGTAGAGGCTGGTGTGCACATAGTTGCCCACACGCTGCCGATTGGTGCCCCGCGGGGTCACGAAGTGATAGGGGCGGACGAGCTCGAACTCGTCGAAGCGGTGGAGGGCACCGGCGGTGTCTCGGGCGATGCGGGAGCCTTCGCCGAGGCCGGTGACGGTGCGGTGCAACTGGAGGAATGTGTCGTCGCGACGCGAGCGGTCTCCTCGATGGTCGAGCGTGAAGTTGCTGGCCATGCGGGCGGAGTCAATCGTCAGGATCCGCTGATTGCACCTGTGATTCGGGCGGATCTGGCCGGTTGCCGCGGGCACCCATCCAACCCCGTGATGTCTGTGTCACGGCACAGCGGTCACGGTCACGGCACAGACGGAACGTACTTCTGTGTGGTGACGCTGACGTCTGTGCCGTGACACAAAGGTCACGGTCGGGGCCGCGGCGGGGCTGCCTGGGGGCGGGGTTGGGGCCCGGGGTTGGGGCCCGGGGTTGGGGCCCGGGGTTGGGGCCAGGGGCGGGCGTCAGGGGGCCGGCGTCAGGGTCGGGCGGCGGGGTGGGGGAGCGGGGTCCACTTGGGGCGCTCCAGCAGGGCCACCATCTGGGTGTAGACGTGCTCGCCGACCATCTCCACGATCTCGTTGCGCAGGTACACGTACACCGGGTCGCTGCCGGTGAAGGCGTCGGACGACTCGGTGCACCACCAGTGGAAGTCGTCGCCGCCGGGGCCCCAGTCGCGGCGCTTCCACTCCCGCAGGGTGGAGGTGACGTAGCCGTAGTCGTCGGTGTGGTCTTCCAGCCGGAGCGGCAGCTGCCAGCAGACGTCGGGCTGGAGGTCCATCTTGCGCACGCCGAACTCGGCGGCGTAGTGGTGGAAGGCGCAGCCGGCGCCACCCTCGAAGCCGGGGCGGTTGAGGAAGATGCAGGCGCCGTCCACCGTGCGGGTGGTGGTGACGCCGTCCTCCTCGCCGAGGATCCCGTCGCGCACGCCCTGCTTCTTGAACTGCCAGTGGCGCTTGCGCAGGTGCGCCGAGGCGACCACCACGGTCTGGATGTCCTCGTCGTCGATGAAGTGGGCGCCGTGCGAGCAGCAGCCTTCCATCAGGTGGCTGGTGTCGTTGTCGTGCACACCCTTGCATCCCTCGCCGTACACGCAGCGCCACGACGAGCGCAGGAACGTGGCGTCGAACACCCACGTGCGGCGGTGGTGGTCGTCCTCGAAGCTGATCCATTCATGGGTGTCCAGCGGCACGTGGAACGACGCTATCCGCGAGACTTCCGCCATGCCGACCGTGACCGACGTGCCCCGCTGCTCCGCCGACTCCACTGCGACGCACGTCGTCGAACTCCTCCTCGCTCATGGCGCGGTGATCGTGGAGCGGCTGGCGTCGACCGAACTCTGCGACGCGGTGGCGGCGGAGCTCGGGCCGTGGGTGGACGCCACACCCGTCGGCGCCGACGACTTCTCCGGCCGCAACACGCGCCGCACCGGCGGATTGCTGACGAAGGCGCCGAGCACTGTCGGCATGGTGGCGCACCCGCTGGTGCTGGAGGTGGTGGAGCAGGCGCTCTGGCCGAAGAAGACCACGTTCCAGCTGCACCTCACCCAGTCGATCGCCATCGGCCCGGGGTCGCCGGCCCAGATGCTGCACCGGGATCACTGGTGCTTCGACTTCTTCCCCTTCCCCCGCGACGTGGACGTGGAGGTCAGCACCATCTGGGCGCTCACCGACTTCACCGAGGAGAACGGGGCCACCCGGGTGGTGCCGCGCAGCCACCGCACACCCGACGACCTGCGGTACACGCCGGAGGACACCGTGGCGGCGGCCATGCCGAGGGGCTCGGTGGTGCTGTACCTCGGCTCCACCGTGCACGGCGGCGGCGCCAACCGCAGCCCCGGCACCCGCATCGGCGTCAACGTGGATTACGTGCTCGGCTGGCTGCGCCAGGAGGAGAACCAGTACCTCACGTACTCGCTGGACGAGGTGCGGGCGATGCCAGAGCGGGTGCAGCGCCTGCTCGGCTACGAACCCGGCGCCTATGCCCTCGGCTATGTGGATGGCGGCCGCAGCCCGATGACCATCCTCTCGGGCGACGCCGCCGCCGGCAGCCATACGTTCGCCCCGAGCTGACCGTCGCCTGCGGGCGCAAAGTGCACGGGGTCCGGCGCGGGCGCGTCGGTAGGCTGGCGCGACCATGGGTACGCCGCCGAAGACTGCCGATCAGCTCCGCTCCACCTTCCTCGACTTCTTCGTCGCGAAGGGTCACACGGCGGTGCCCTCGGCAAGCCTCATCCCGCACGACCCCACGGTGCTGTTCACCGTGGCCGGCATGGTGCCGTTCAAGCCCTACTTCCTGGGCGACGAGGTGCCGCCGTACAGCCGCGCCGCCAGCAGCCAGAAGTGCGCCCGGGCCGGCGGCAAGCACAACGACCTCGACGACGTGGGCCGCACCAAGCGCCACCTGGTGTTCTTCGAGATGCTCGGCAACTTCAGCTTCGGCGACTACTTCAAGACCGACGCCATCCCGTGGAGCTGGGAGCTCGTCACCGAGGGCTTCGGCTTCGACGGCGACCGGCTGTGGATCACCGTCCACGAGAGCGACGACGAGGCCGAGGCCATCTGGCACGAGCAGGTCGGCGTGCCGATGGACCGCATCCAGCGGCTCGGCGACAAGGACAACTTCTGGCAGATGGGCGACACCGGCCCGTGCGGCCCGTGCAGCGAGATCCACATCGACCGCGGCCCGGCGTTCGGGCCGGACGGCGGCCCCCTGGGCGACCCCCACGGCGACCGCTTCATGGAGTTCTGGAACCTGGTGTTCATGCAGTACAACCAGGCGCCGGACGGCACCCGCACACCGCTGCCGAAGCCCAGCATCGACACCGGCGCCGGCCTGGAGCGCATCCTCTGCCTGGTGCAGGGGGTGGACGCGGTGTGGGAGACCGACCTGATGATGCCGCTCATCGACCAAGCCTGCAGCCTGACCGGCAAGACCTACCAGGCGGGCGAGTACGAGCACCGCGAGAGCTTCGCCATGCGCGTCCTGGCCGAGCACGCCCGCAGCGCCACCATGCTGGTCAGCGACGGGGTGTTCCCCAGCAACGAGGGGAGGGGCTACGTGCTGCGGCGGATCATCCGCCGTGCGGTCCGCTACGCCTACCTGCTGGGTACGGAGAAGCTGGTCATGCCCACCCTTTCCGAGACGGCGATCGCGGTGATGGGGAACGCCTACCCGGACGTGGTGAAGAACCGCGACTTCGTGGTGGGCGTGCTGGCCCGCGAGGAGGAACGCTTCCGTCAGACCCTGAAGACCGGCCTCGGCATCCTGGAGGACGAGCTGTCGGACGGGCACACTGAGCTGCCCGGCTCCACCGCCTTCCTCCTCCACGACACGTACGGCTTCCCCCTGGAGTTGACGGAGGAGATCGCCGGCGAACGCGGCGTCCGTGTGGACGGGCCCGGGTTCGATGCGGAGATGCAGGCCCAGCGCGAGCGGGCGAAGGCGGCGCGCAAGGGCAAGGCCGCCGACGACGACCGGCTGGACGCCTACCGCGAGGTGGTGGAGCAGTTCGGCACCACCGAGTTCCTCGGCTACACCCAGAGCGAGGCCGAGGGCCGTGTGCTGGCCGTGCTGGACGGCGACGACGGCACCGTGGAGATCTTCCTCGACCGCACCCCGTTCTACGCCGAGGCCGGCGGCCAGGTGGGCGACACCGGCACCATCACCACACCCGGCGGGACCGCCGACGTGCTGGACACCACGTACGCTCTGCCGGGCCTGCGCCGTCACACGGCCAAGGTCACCAGCGGCACCATCACGGCGGGCGAGCCGGCCACCGCGGCCATCGACGTGGCGCGCCGCGACGCCATCCGCCGCAACCACACCGGCACGCACATCCTCCACTACGCGCTGCGCAAGGTGCTGGGCGAGCACGTGAAGCAGGCCGGCTCGCTGGTCGGCCCGGACCGCCTGCGATTCGACTTCAGCCACTACGCCGCCGTCACGGACGACGAGATCCGCCAGATCGAGGAGATCGCCAACGCCGAGGTGCTGGCCAACGCCACGGCCCGGGTGTTCGAGACCACCAAAGCGGAAGCCGAGGCGCTGGGCGCCATCGCGTTCTTCGGCGACAAGTACGGCGACCTGGTGCGCGTGCTCGAGGTCGGCAACTCCATCGAACTCTGCGGCGGCACCCATGTGCGCGCTGCCGGCGACATCGGGCTGATCAAGGTGGTCAGCGAGGCCAGCATCGGCAGCAACCTACGCCGCATCGAGGCCACCACCGGCGCCAACACGCTCGCCCTCCTGCAGCGCGACGCTGCCGCTGTCAGCCAGGCGGCCCGCCTGGTGGGCGCCACCGCCGACGACCTCGTGGGCGGGGTGCAGCGGCGGATGGACGAGATCAAGGCGCTGCACGACGAGTTGAAGCAGTTGCGTGCCAAGGTGGCCAGCGGGCGCGCCGCCGAACTGGCCGCTGCCGGCAGCGACGGCGTGGTCGTGGCCCAGGTGGACGGGCTGAGCCCCAACGAACTGCGCGACCTGGCCATCGCGGTGCGCCAGCAGGCGGGCGTGCTGAAGGTCGTGCTGGGCGGGGTCACCGACACGGGTGGCGTGTCGCTGGTGGCGGCGGTGCAAGCGGCCAGCGGGGCGCAGGCCGGCGACCTCATTCGCGACGCGGCGAAGGCCGTGGGGGGTGGAGGCGGCGGCAAGGGCGACATCGCCACGGCTGGCGGGAAGAACCCGGACGGCCTGCCCGAGGCGCTGCGGATCGCGGAGGCTGCGGCCAGAGGCTGACCCATGCGCGCCCTGGGCATCGACCTCGGCTCGAAGCGCATCGGCGTGGCCGTCAGCGATCGCAGCGGCACCATCGCCTCGCCGTTCACGGTGCTGCAGCGCACGGGCTCGCCTTCGCGCGACCACCGGGCCATCGCCGCGCTCGCCGCCGAGGAAGAAGCGGAGGTCCTGGTCGTCGGGCTGCCCCTGAACATGAACGGCTCGGAAGGGCCGGCCGCGCAGGCTGCCCGGAAGGAAGCGGCGGCCTTGGCTACCGTGGTGCCCGTGCCCGTGACCCTGTTCGACGAGCGCCGCACCACCGTCACCGCCGACATGGCGATGATGGAAGCGCGGATGAACGCCCAGGCCCGCCGCAAGGTGGTGGACAAGGTGGCGGCCGCGGTGATGCTGCAGCAGTGGCTGGACGCCGGCCGCCCGGGGGCACCGCGATGACGTACGTCGATGAGACCCAGTGGCGTGCCGACCCGTGGGACGACCCGGACCAGACGGATGCGCTGATGCTGGAGCGCCCGCGGCGCCCGTACCGGGCCTTGAAGTGGCTCACCTGGCTGGCGTTGTACGCCGGCATGGCCGGCATCGTGGCGTGGGGTCTGTGGGGTCTGTCGTACACGCGAAAGGTCAACCCGCCCGGCGACCCTGGCCCGCCGATGAACTTCACCGTCAACGCCGACGACACGCTGCAGTCGATCAGCCTGCGTCTGGAGGAGGAAGGCCTGGTCAGCGACGCCGACACCTTCATCTACTACGTGGACCATCACGGTGGCCTGGAACTGACGCCCGGCTACTACCAGATCCGTCCGTTGGACCACATGGGCAATGTGATGAGCATCCTCGCCACACCCCCGTCGGAGACGTACACGAAGGTGACCTTCCCGGAGGGCTTCACCTACGAGCAGATGGCCCTGCGCCTGGCTGACCGGGTGCCGCGCCTGTCGGCGGTGGACTTCGACAACGCTGCTACCGATGGCTCCATCGACGCCGGGTGGCTGCCGGACGGCATCACCTCGCTGGAGGGGCTGCTGTTCCCCGACACGTACCAGGTCTCCAACGGCGAGAGCGAACGAGAGGTGCTGCAGCGGATGGTCCACCTGATGGAGCGCGTGGGCGCCCAGGAGGACATCGAGGACGGGGCCGCCCGACTGGGGATGACCCCCTACCAGGTGCTGATCGTTGCCAGCATGATCGAGCGTGAGGCACGGGTGGACGAGGATCGTCCGAAGATCGCCCGGGTCATCTACAACCGCCTGTTCCTCGGCATGCCGCTGGGCATCGACGCGACGCTCTACTACCAGCAGGACCCGTCGATGCCGTTCAGCCTGCTGAAGACCATCGACTCGCCGTACAACACCTACCTGCACGCCGGGCTGCCGCCCACGCCGATCGCCAATCCCGGCCGGGCCAGCATCCGTGCCGCGCTGAACCCGGCGGCCAACCCGTCGCTGGGCGACCCGATCTGCGTCGACGTGGACGAAGGCTTCCCGTGCCTCTACCTGTACTACGTGATCGCCGACGAGGACGGCCGCCACGTGTTCTCCGCCACGCTGGCACAGCAGGAGGCCAACATCGAAGAGGCCCGGCGGAAGGGCCTGCTGTGATCCACGGCGGCACACGGGTGGCCGCGGTCATCGGCAGCCCGGTACACCACTCGCTGTCACCGGCCCTGCACAATGCGGCCTTCCAGCAGCTGGGTGTGGATTGGGTCTACGTGGCGTTCCACGTGGCCCGCGGCGAAGCGCAGAAGGCGGTCGACGCCATGCGGGTGCTCGGCCTCGGCGGGATGTCCGTCACCATGCCGCACAAGGAGGCCGTGGCGCTCGCCGTGGACGAACTGGACCCTGCCGCGGCGGCGCTGCGCAGCGTGAACACGGTGGCGCGGCGCGACGACGGCGCCCTGGTCGGCCACAGCACCGACGGGGCGGGGTTCGTGGCGTCGCTGGCCTCGGCGGGTGTGGAGGTGCAGGGCCGCACCGTCTGCCTGCTGGGGGCCGGTGGCGCAGCGCGGGCCATCGCCGACGCGCTGGGCCGCGCCGGCGCGGCCCGGGTGGCGGTGCTGAACCGCACGTTCGCCACGGCGCAGGAGACCGTGCGGCTGGCGGGTGAGGTGGGCTGCCTGGCGACGGCGGACGACGTGGGCGCCGCGGACATCGTGGTCAACTCCACCAGCGTCGGCATGGGCAGCGACGACCTGCCCTGCGACATCACCCGTCTGCACGCCGGGCAGGTGGTGGCCGACATCGTCTACCACCCCCGCCAGACGGCCCTGTTGCGCGCTGCCGCGGCGGCCGGATGCACCACGGTGGACGGCTTGGGCATGCTGGTGCAGCAGGCGGCGCTGCAGCAGCAGTTGTGGCACGGGCAGGCTCCCGACGTGGCGGTGATGGCCGCTGCGGCAGAACGGGAACTCGCCGGGCGCGGCCAGTAGCCTGCCGGGGATGCTTCGCTACCTCACCGCCGGTGAATCGCACGGCCAGGCCCTGGTCGTGGTCGTGGAAGGCCTGCCTGCGGGGCTGCCCGTTACCGTGGAGGCGCTGCAGGCGGAACTCGCCCGCCGCCGTTTGGGGTACGGCCGTGGGCCGCGCCAGCGCTTCGAGGAGGACGAACTGACGCTGGTCGGCGGTGTCCGGCACGGCCGCACCCTCGGCTCGCCGGTGGCCATCGAGATCAAGAACAGCGAATGGTTCCGCAGCGACAAGTGGCACGAGGAGATGTCGCCTGCGCCCGGCGCCACGAAGTCGCCGCTGCACCAGGTGCGGCCCGGCCACGCCGACCTCGTGGGCATGCAGAAGTACGGCTTCACCGACGCCCGCGACGTGTTGGAGCGGGCGTCCGCCCGCGAGACCGCGGCGCGGGTGGCCGCCGGCGCGCTGGCCAAGTTGCTGCTGGCTGAACTCGGCGTGTCGGTCATCTCCCACGTCATCCAGATGGGCGCGGCACGGGCTGCAGCCGGCGTTCGTCCCACCCCCGCAGACCTCGCGGCGGTGGACGCCGACGACGTGCGCTGCTTCGATCCGGCTGCCTCGGCGGCGATGGTGGAGCAGATCAAGGCGGCGGCCAAGGATGGCGACTCGCTGGGTGGGGTGGTGGAGGTTCTGGGCTACGGCGTGCCGGTGGGTCTCGGCAGCCATGTGCACTGGGACCGCAAAATCGACGCCGCGCTGGCCCAAGCGGTGATGAGCATCCAGGCCATCAAGGGCGTGGAGATCGGTGACGGGTTCGAGGTCGCGGGTCAGCGCGGCAGCGTCGCCCACGACGGCATCGTCTGGGATCCGACGGCGAACGGCGGCACGGGCGACTACCGCCGGCTCACCACCCACGCCGGCGGCACCGAGGGCGGGATGACCACCGGCGAGTTGCTGGTGGTGCGGGCGGCCATGAAGCCGATCGCCACGCTCAACCGGCCCACCCTGCAGACGGTGGACGTGGTCACCAAGGAGGCCACGGTGAGCTTCAAGGAGCGCACCGACGTCACCGCCGTGCCGGCCGCAGGCGTGGTCGCCGAGACAATGGTGGCGCTGGTGCTGGCGGCCGAGGCGCAGCGCAAGTTCGGCGGCGACAGCGTGTCCGAGTTCGTCCGCAACGCCCAGGCGTTCCGCGCCACCCTGCCGTGACGGGTGCGCCGTGATCCGGCCGGACCAACACCTGGTGCTCGTCGGGATGATGGGTGTGGGCAAGAGCACTGCGGCGCGGGTGCTGGCCGATCGCTTGCACCGCCGGGTGTTCGACAGCGACGCGGTCATCGAGGCGCGCACCGGCCGTACCGTGCGGGAGATCTTCGCCGAGGAGGGTGAGCCAGCGTTCCGGGCGCTGGAGAGCGACGTGCTGCTCGAAGCGCTGCAGTCGGAGGAACCGCTGGTCATCGCGGCCGCCGGCGGGGTGGTGCTCAGCGAGGCCAACCGTGCGGCCATGCGCGCCGCCCAGGCGCGGGTCGTTTGGTTGTGCGCCGACCCCGCCAACCTGGTGGAGCGGGTGCGCGGCGGCGGTCACCGCCCCCTCTTGGACGAGGATCCAGCGGGTACGTTGCAGCGCATGTTCGAGCAGCGCGAGGCGCTCTACCGGGAGGTTGCCGACGCCATCGTGCTCGTCGACCATCGCTCGGTCAGCGAAGTGGTGGAGGCGGTGCTGCGGTGATCACGGTCCGGGTGCCCCTCGGTGAGCGTTCCTACGACGTGATCGTCGGTCACGGTGTGGTGTCGGAGTTGGCCGCGCTGTTGCCGCCGGCGGCCGCCCGCGCCGCCGTCGTCACCCAGGCCGGCATCCCGCTGCAGGTCGACCCCGGCGTGCCGTTCGAGGTGTTCGAGATCGGGCACGGGGAGGAGCACAAGTCGCTTGCCACCATCGAGACGCTCTGCCGCGGGTTCGCCCGCATGGGGCTGACCCGCAACGACGTGGTCATCGGGGTCGGCGGCGGGATGGTCACCGACGTGGCCGGCTTCGCCTCCGCCTCCTGGCACCGCGGGGTGCCCGTGGTGCACGTGTCCACCACGCTGGTCGGGATGGTGGACGCAGCGATCGGTGGGAAGACGGGCGTCAACATCCCCGAGGGCAAGAACCTGGTGGGCGCATTCTGGCAGCCCAGCGGCGTCGTCTGCGATCTCGACGCGCTCGCCACCCTGCCGCCGCGGGAGGTCCGTTGCGGGCGGGGTGAGATCGCCAAGTACCACTTCCTCACCGGCGACGACCTGCTGGCGATGGACGAGGTGGAGCGTGTCGCCCGATGCGTGCAGATCAAGGCGGACATCGTCGGCGAGGACGAGCGCGAGGGCGGCCGCCGGGCGCTGCTGAACTACGGCCACACCCTGGCCCACGCGCTGGAGATCGAGACCGACCACGCTCTGGCCCACGGCGAGGCGGTGGCCATCGGGTTGGTGTACGCGGCCCACCTGGCGCACCGGCTGGGCCGCATCCCGGCCGAGCGGGTGCAGCAGCACTACGACATCGTCGGCGGCGCCTACGAGCTCGGCACGTCGCTGCCCGCAGGCGTGTCGGCGGAGCGCCTGGTGGAGTTGATGGGCCGGGACAAGAAGGTGCTGGGCGATCAGCTGACGTTCGTGCTCGACGGCCCTGCGGGCGTCGAGGTCGTGTCCGGCGTGTCGCGCGACGACGCGATGGCCGCGCTCGGCTCGATGTCCTGACGCCGGTCGCGTCGCTGCCGCAGCAGGATCAGCCCGAACGGCGACACGACGGCCAGGAGGAGGGAGACCTTCCACACCCACCCGGCGATGTCGGAGAGGAGTTGCGAGGCCGCCGCATCGTCGGTCAGCTCGCCGTGCACCCGGTCCAGCTCCGACAGCAGCTCATCGATCATCGGCCCGCCGGCCAGCGTCTCGGCTGCCGGCTGGTCGGTCACCACCCCGTCCTCGTCGATGGCCGCGATCACGGCGTGGTTCCACTCGTGGGTCATCTCGGTGAACGGGACATACGCCGGCGCCACGCCTCGGGTCAGTGCCACCACCAGTCCCTCGTTGAAGGTCCGCCGTCCCGGGCTGAACTCGGCCGGGTCGTCACATCGACTCTCCGTCACGCAGGTGTCGAGGCGTTGCGCGGCATCCTCAACCTTCGTGGCGAGCGCGATCGCGTGACGGGCGTCGACCCGCGCCTGCTCCGCCGAGTCGCCGGCCCGCAACTCGATGATCCGGAACGCGATCGTCGCAACCACCGCGACGAGTAGCGCCACGGCGATGCCCCAGTCGCCGTGATCACGCCTCGTCATGACGTCCCGCAGCTCTGGGGCGATGCCTCCGTCATGGTGGCTGAGGGCGCGTCAACCCTGGCTGCGGCGCTGGCCTGGCTCAGCGCCATGGCCTCCCGCCGGTCGCGCCGCCCTCGCACCGCGAGGAGGCACAGCAGTGGAACCGGTGCAGCGACGAGCAGTCCCTTCCATGTCCAACCCCACACCTGTGACGCATGCGCCTCGTCGACCTGGCGTTCTTCGAGATGGCTCCGGGCACTGGTGAGCTCGGCGCGGATGTCCCCGAGAAATGCGCCGTTGGCGAGCGTCGCCAACCTCGCCCGGTCGGTGACGATCCCGTTGTCGTCCACCACCTCCATCACTGCGTGGTTCCACTCGTACGTGAGTGCCAGGTACAGGTCGTACTCGGGGAAGAACTGGCGCATCAGCTCCGAGTTCAACGCTTCCGCTTCGGTGTCGCGCCCTGGTTCGAACTGTGCAGGATCTGTGCAGGGGCTCACCGCCAAGCACTCGGCGACGCTGGCTTCGACGTTGTCGATGAAGTCCGCGAACGTGATCGACAGGCCGGTCGCCGCGTCGCGGGAAGACTGTCGCGACGACACCTCCCATCGCCGGCCGACGATCGAACCGGCAACCGCGGCGACCATCGCCGCGGCCACGAGCCAGTTGACGAGGACGTCGCGCCGACGAGGCTCCATCAGCCCAGTGTCGCCAGGAACTCCGTGACGGCGGCGAGGAAGCGGTCGCGGCTGGCCAGTTCGTCGTGGATCAGGTGGCCGGCGCCCGTCATCACCGTCACGGTGGCGCCGGGGTTGACCTCGGCGAAGCGGGCGGCGTCCTCTGCCCGGGCAACGGCATCGGGTGCGGTCGGGTCGGCCGTGATCAGCAGGGCGGGCCGGCCGAGTGGGGCGTTCGGGTCGTAGAACGGGTCCAGCGGCTGGCCGCTCAGCACCGGGTCCAGCACTGTGGCGTCCACGTGGAGCATGCCGGCGGCCATCGAGCTCAGCCCGTCGGGGTGGACGAGGGTGCCGAACGTCGGCCCCGTCGCGCTGGGCGCGTTGGCGAGGATGCCGGCCAGCACGTCCTCCGGCACCTTCTGCTCCTGCATCATCGGGATCGACTGGCGCATGAGGCGGAAGCCGTCCAGCAGCGAGTTGCCCTCCAGCGTGCGGGCGGCCGCGGGAATGGGCGGGTCTTCCATCAGCGCGGCCCGCACGAGGTCAGGGTGGCGCTGGGTGAGGCCCGCCGTGGTGACGCCGCCGAGTGAATGGCCGAGGACGATGCACGGCCCGCCGGCAGCGTCCACTGCCGCGGCGGCGTCGCTGACGTAGCCCGCCACGTGGTACTCGCCGGCCGCCCGGTCGGACCGGCCGTGGCCGCGGAAGTCCAGCCGCAGCACGCGGTAGCGGTCGGCGAGGTGGGGGACCAGCCAGTCCCACGTGCGCCAGCACGAGGTGATGCCGTGCAGCAGGAGGATCGGCGGGGCGTCCTCCGGGCCATCCGTCGCCAGGTGCAGGGTGAGGTCGCCGTTGCGGATCTCCATCCCGCCGACCGTACTCCCCCCACCCTCCCCAAGTTGGCGCTGAGGTGCGGCTGTACCGCATCTCACCGCCAACTTGGAACGGGGCCTCTGCAAGTTGGCGCTGAGGTGCGGCTGTACCGCATCTCACCGCCAAATTGGGAGGGTGGGGGTGGCAGACTCGGCGGGATGGTGGTGGAGGTGCGGACGGAGCGGTTGGTGCTGCGGGGGTGGCGGGAAACGGACAAGCCGGCCTACGCCAGCCTGAACGGCGACCCCGAGGTGATGCGCCACTTCCCGGCCACGCTCACGCCCCAGCAGAGCGACGAGATGGTGGACCGGATGGCCGCGGCATGGCAGCGCAATGGGTTCGGGCTGTGGGCGGTGGAACGGCAGGACACCGGCCAGTTCATCGGCTTCACCGGCCTGTCGGTCCCCGGCTGGTCGAGCGTGCCGATGGTGGAGGTCGGCTGGCGGCTGGCCCGCGAGCACTGGGGGTTCGGCTTCGCCCCGGAGGCCGCCCGGGCCGCCCTGGAGTTCGGCTTCGAACGGCTCGCCCTGCCCCACGACGAGATCGTCAGCTTCACCACCTCGAAGAACTTCAAGTCGCAGCGGGTGATGCAGAAGCTGGGCATGCGCCACGACGCCACCCGCGACTTCGACCATCCACTCTTTCCGCGCTGGCACGAACGCCATCACGTGCTCTACGTCATCGACCGCGACACCTGGGCAGCGGATGTGGCGGGGGCAGCAGGCGGCAGGCGTGGCACGATAGGCCCGTGGCCATCATCGCCCTCCTCCACGGACCCAACCTGAACCTGCTCGGCCAGCGCGAGCCGCACATCTACGGCAGCGCCGCGCTGGACGACTACGTGGCCGCCACCGCCGCGGCCGCGGCGGCACACGGGCACACGGTCGAGGCCTTCCAGACCAACCACGAGGGCCAACTGGTGGACGCCATCCACGCCGCCCGCGGACGGGCAGCGGCCATCGTCATCAACCCCGGGGCGTTCACCCACTACGCCTGGGCCATCCACGACGCGCTCGCCGCGTTCGACGGCCCCGTCATCGAGGTGCACATCTCCAACCCGAACGCCCGCGAGCCGTGGCGGCACACCAGCGTCGTGGCCCCGGTGGCAACCGGCAGCATCACGGGCCTGGGCATGCACGGCTACGAACTGGCGGTGGACGCCGTGGCCCGGAAGCTGGCGTCGGCGTGAGCATCGCCCACCGGGCCCAGCGGGTTCGCGCCCGCCTCGCGGCGGCGGACGTGGACGCGCTGCTGCTCAACGACCTCACCAACATCCGCTGGGTCACCGGGTTCACCGGGTCCAACGGCTGGGTGGTGCTCGACCGCACGGGTGATGGCCTCACCCTCGTCACCGACGGCCGCTACGGCGAGCAGGCGGCAGCCCAGATGGCGGCCGCCGGCGTGGCCGGCGACGTGCTCGTGGGCGCCACGGGTGCCGACACCCAGGCACACCTCGCCGCGCTCTGCGCGCCCCACGCCCGCGTGGGCTTCGAGGCCGAGCACGTCACGTTCGCCCAGCACGCCCGCTGGGCCGGCGCGTTCCAGACCGACCTGCGCCCCACCCACGGCATCGTCGAGGCGGAGCGCCGGGTGAAGGACGCGGGCGAGATCGAGGCCATGGCCCGCGCCTGCGCCATCGCCGACCAGGCGCTGGCCGAGGTGGTACCGCACCTGGAAGGGCTGACCGAGGCCGAGGTGCGCAACCGGCTGGAGACCCGCATGCGCGAGCTGGGCGCCACCGGGCCGAGCTACGAGACCATCGTGGCCACCGGCCCGGTCAACGCCGCCCTCCCGCACCACCGTCCCACGGACGCCCGCATCGAAGCGGGCCACACGGTGATCATCGACGTCGGGGCGCTGGTCGGCGGCTACCACAGCGACATGACCCGCACGTTCGTGGTGGGCGAGCCCACCCCCCTCCAGCAGGAGTTGTACGACCTGGTGCTGCTGGCCCAGCAGGCCGGCGTGGCCGCGGTGAAGGCCGGGATGAGCGTGAAGGAGCTGGACGGGGTGTGCCGCGGGATCATCGCCGAGGCCGGCTACGGCGACTGGTTCACCCATGGCACCGGGCACGGCGTGGGCCTGCTGATTCACGAGGATCCGTTCGTGAACCGGGCCGGCGACGCCATCCTGCAGGTCGGGGATGTAGTGACCGTGGAGCCTGGGGTCTATCGTGATGGCTTCGGCGGAGTCCGGGTGGAAGACCTCGTGGTCGTCACCGAGGACGGATGCCGAGTACTCACTGCAAGCCCCAAGGATTCTCCGTGCCTGCCATCACCACCAACGACCTGAAGAACGGCATCACGCTGGAGCTGGACAACGGCCTCTTCCAGGTCGTCGAGTTCCAGCACGTCAAGCCCGGCAAGGGCGGCGCCTTCGTGCGCACCAAGCTGCGCAACCTGAAGAACGGCAACGTCTTCGACCGCACCTTCAACGCCGGCGTCCGCGTGGAGCAGGCGCTGCTGGAGAAGAAGGACATGCAGTTCCTCTACCGCGACGGCGACGACTACGTGTTCATGGACATGGAGAGCTACGACCAGCAGAACGTGGCCCCCACGGCGCTCGGCGACGCGGCCGACTACATGGTGGAGAACTCGGTGGCCATCATCGCCTTCTACAACGGCGAGATCGTCACCGTGGAGATCCCGGCGGCGGTGGAGCTCACCATCACCGACACCGAGCCCGGCGTGCAGGGCGACCGTGTCAGCGGCGCCCGCAAGCCCGCCACCCTGGAGACCGGCAAGGTCGTCCAGGTGCCCCTGTTCGTCAACCCAGGCGACCGCGTGAAGGTGGACACCCGCACCGGCGACTACATCACCCGGGTCTGAGCGGCCTGATGACCCGCCGCGTCGACGAGCGCACCGATGCCCGCGAGCGGGCGCTGATCCTCCTCTACGAGGCGGAGTCCAAGCGCGTGCCGCCGCTGGAGGTGCTCGACGCCCAGGTGCTGCCGCCCGACGAACTCACCCGCGAACTGGTGGAGGGCGTCGCCGCCAACCAGAAGCGGCTGGACGACGAGATCGCCGCCCACGCCAAGGGGTGGACGCTGGCGCGCATGCCGGTCATCGACCGCAATGTGCTGCGCATCGCCGGCTTCGAACTGATGGCCCGGCCCGACGTGCCCGTGGCCGTCGTGCTGGACGAAGCGGTGGAGTTGGCCAAGCGGTTCAGCACCGACGACTCCGGCCGGTTCGTCAACGGCGTGCTGTCGGCGCTCGTGCCCGTGCTGCGCGCCTGAGCGCCCAATGACCTCCGCCGTGGCGGCATTTCGGCAAGACTCTGCCGCCGTGGGACGAGCCGCCCGGGTGGGTGCACGACTGACCGACTGGTGGGACCGCCTGCGCCACCATGTGCTCACGGCGCACCCGGCGGCATGGCTGACCGCCGCCGGCATCTTCATCTTCGGTGTCGTGTTCGGCCGCCTGGCCGTACAGAACCACGCCAACTTCGGCACCTGGGCCTACGACTCGGCCATCTACGACCAGGGCTTCTGGCTGGTCTCCCGCGGTCACTCGTTCATGACCGTCCGCGGCATGGACTTCTGGGGGCACCACGTCAACCTCGTCGCCATCGTGTTCGTGCCCTTCTATTGGCTCGGGGCAGGTCTGCCGTTCCTGTACGTGGTCCAGGCCGTGGTGCTCGGCCTGGCCGCCTGGCCGGTCTACCTGATCGCCCGCGACGCATTCCGCACCCCGTGGATGGGGGGCGTGTTCGCCATCGTGTACCTGCTCTACGCGCCGGTGCAGTGGATCAGCCGGGCGGACTTCCACCCCGAGGCGCTGGTCATCTGCCCGTTCATGTTCGCCTGGTGGTTCGCCACCAAGGAGCGGTGGACGGCGTTCTGGGTGATGGTGGTGATCTCGCTCAGCATCCGCGAGGACGTGGCGCTGGCCGTGGTGATGATGGGCATCGTGCTGCTCGTGCACATGCGCCATGCGCCGGACTTCCGCCGGGTGCGGAAGATGGCCATCCTCACGTCGCTGGTGGGCGCGCTGTGGTACGTGGTGGCCACCAAGGTGGTGCTGCCCCTGTTCAACGACGGTGAGGAACCCTTCTACATCACCTACTTCTACGGGCACTACGGCAAGGACTCCGTGGAGATCCTGTCCACGATGATCCAACGGCCGGACCGGGTGATCAGCGACGCCGTGCAGCACGACCGGCTGGTGTTCTACAAGCAGATGGGCTGGCCGATGGGGTGGACGTTCCTGTTCAACCCGCTCGCCCTGCTGATGGCCCTGCCCCAACTGGTGGCCAGCGTCATCACCGCCACCCCGTACGCGCGGATGATCCGCTACCAGTACACGGCCGTGATGAACGCGCCGATCGTCATCGCCTCCATCTACGGTGCCCGCACCGTGTGGAACCGGTTCCCGTGGGCGAAGATCGTCCTGCCGCTGTGGCTGCTCGGCTGCGCGTACACCACCAACGTCGCCTGGTCGCCGTCGCCGCTGTCGGACGCCAACTACACGGTCTGGGCAGGTCCCAGCCCACGGCATGCGTCGCTGAACGAGGCGCTGTCGCTGATTCCCGACGACGCCGCCGTGGTGGCCACGTACCAGCTCGGGCCTCACCTGGCGCACCGGGAGGACCTGTTCGACTGGCCCAGCCCGTTCATGCCCCACTACTGGGGCAACGACGACTGCAAGAACCTGCCCGACCCCACCGTCGTGGACTACCTGATCCTCGACCTCACCCAGATCGACGACCCCAACAACCCGGCCCAGCGCCAGCTCTTCATCGACATGCTGAAGCCCGGTGGGCCGTTCGAGGCGGTGTTCATGGACGAGAACGTGGTGGTGGCCCATCGGATCGGGACGAGCCCAGAGGTCGACGTGCAACCGCAACGAGATTCTTGCCAAGCGCTGGAGCTGCGAAAGGCCGCTGCAACAGGCGGCTGACCGGCACGATCACCCGGTCGTAGAAGCGCGACGAGCCGGCGTCCAGCGTGGGCACGTCCAGCACCCGGTACATCAGCAGGTACGGCAACACCCCGGCGATGTCCATGTAGGTCAGCCGCTCCACCTCCAGGCCGGCCTGCTCCACCACGCCGCGCAGCAGGGTTCGGTCATAGCGGCGGTAGTGCCCGCTCTTGAAGTCCAGGCTGCCGTACAGCACGGGCATGGCCGGCACGAACAGGGCGATGGTGCCGCCCGGCTTCACCAACTCCAGGGCGGTGCGCAGTTCGGCGACGTCATCGCGGATGTGCTCCAAGACGCTGACGTAGACCACCGAGTCGAAGCTCGCTGCGTGCCCAGCGGCCAGCAGGTCCTGCGACGTCACCTGCATCGCGGTGATGGCCGGCTTGGCGGCGGTGCGGCTGGCCAGCTCCGGGTACACGTTGGCGGCCGGCTCGATGGCGGTGACCCGATGGCCGGCCTCGGCCAGCTTGATCGCAATGGCCCCCACGCCGGCGCCGACTTCCAGTACGTCCGGGCCGAGGTGGGGTTCGATCTCCTCGCTGATCCAGCTGAGGAAGTGGTCCGCGTCGGACAGGTTGGCCAGTTCCTCCGTGGCCCCGAAGACGCTCTCGCCGCTGGCCGCCTGGGCTCGCAGGCGGGGGTTGCGCTGCGCCCACAGCGCCTGGTTGCTGCGCATCTCCCGGCGCACGGACTGCACCCTGCGGCGGATGGGGAGCAGGCTGGCGGCGAACTCGCGCAGGTCGTGCTGGTCCGGCTGGTCGGTGGCGCTGTATCGGGGGCGGTACACGATCGGCACCTCGTCCACGGCGAAGCCGTGCGCCTGCGTGACGGCCACCATCGCGCTGAAGAACCCGTAGGTCTCGGTGGGCAGGTCCTCCTCCAGCAGGAGGCGGACGACCTCGGGGGAGTACACCCGGAACGCGGTGGTGCTGTCGCTGACGCCGCGGGCGCCGGTGACCGCCTTGACAGCCGCGTTGCCGGTGCGGCTCAGCATGGTGCGCAGGGGGCCCGTACCGGGGGAGGAGCCGCCGCGGGTCCAGCGCGACCCGATGGTGAGGCCGCTGCCGTGAGCGAGGTGGTTGCGCACCAGGTCGGGGATCTGGCGGGCGTCGTGCTGGCCATCGGCGTCAAGCGACACCACGACGTCGGCGCCATGTGCCAGGGCGCTGCGGAAGCCGTCCAGCAGGGCCACGGCGAAGTCCGGCGCGGGGGAGGGGTGGACGGTGGTGGGCAGGCCCAACCGGGCGGCCAGCGCCAGCGCCGAGGCGGCGTCGGCCGCCGGCCCGATGAGGTCGGCCGTGATCTCGATGCCGCTCGGGGCGAGGGCGCGGCGCGCTTCGTCCAGTTCGGCGAGCACCGGCTCCGCGGCGGCGAAGCGGTGTTGCGAGGCGAGGAGTACCCGGACGAGCACGTGCGCACGCTATCCTGCGCTTCCGACCGTGAAACGGGTCCTGTGAGGCCCGTACGGGAAGGAGCACCCAGGTGAATCGAGTTCTTCCGCTGTTCGCGCCCCCGCAAGGGGGCGTTTTTCATGCCCGGGGCGCCATCGGAGTACTGCATGATCATGCGGTCATCTGTATGATCATGCGAATGGAACACGAGGTGCGGGCATGATGCGCGACGCGGCACTGGTACTGGCCGACGGCAGCGTCTTCGAGGGCGAACTGATCGGCGCCGACCCGGTGGGCGGAGTGTCCGCCGGCGAGGTGGTGTTCAACACGGTGCTCTCCGGCTACCAGGAGGTCATCACCGACCCCAGCTACGCCGGGCAGATCATCACCTTCACGTACCCCCACATCGGCAACTACGGCGTCAACGACCACGACTTCGAGGCCACCCGGCCGTTCTGCCGGGGCGTCATCGTCCGCGAGATGGCCCGACGTCACAGCAACCAGCGGGCGGAGGATTCCCTGGAGGCCATGCTGCGCCGCTTCGGCATCAGCGGCATCGCCGGCATCGACACCCGCCGCCTCACCCGGGTGCTGCGCGACACCGGCGCGATGCCCGGTGCGTTCGGCACTGCCGACGAGGCCACGCTGCGCGCCGCTGCGGCGGCGGAGAAGGGCACCGACGGCATCGACCTGGTGGCCACGGTCACCACCGACCATCCGTACACGATGGCGGCGGCCGAGGGTGCGCCGAACCGCCGCATCGTCGCCTACGACTTCGGCATCAAGACCACGATCGTCCGCCACCTCAGCGGCCTGGGCACCGTGGAAGTGGTGCCGGCGTCCACCAGCGCCGCCGACGTGCTGGCCCGCCGGCCCGACGGGGTGTTCCTCAGCAACGGGCCGGGCGACCCGGCCATGGTGCCGTACGCAGCGCAGGCCATCGCCGAACTGGTGGGCCAGGTGCCGGTGTTCGGGATCTGCCTCGGCCACCAGTTGCTCAGCCGGGCGCTGGGTGGCGAGACGTTCAAGCTGCCCTTCGGCCATCACGGCGGCAACCACCCGGTGCGCCACGAGGCAACCGGCCACATCGAGATCACCAGCCAGAACCACAACTTCTGCGTGGATCCGTCCAGCCTGGACGGGAAGGTGGAAGTGACCCACCTGAACCTGAACGACTTCACCAACGAAGGCATGCGGGTACTCGGGGCCCCGGCGTTCAGCGTGCAGTACCACCCCGAGGCAGGTCCAGGTCCACACGATTCTCGGTACCTGTTCGGCATGTTCGGGGACCTGATGGACGCCCACGCCGGCGCGAAGGCGGGTGTGTGATGCCCCGCCGCGACGACCTGCACAGCATCCTCATCATCGGCTCCGGTCCGATCGTCATCGGTCAGGCCTGCGAGTTCGACTACTCCGGCACCCAGGCCTGCCGTGCTGCGCGAGGAGGGCTACCGGGTGATCCTGGTGAACTCCAACCCGGCCACGATCATGACCGACCCCGACTTCGCCGACGCCACGTACGTGGAGCCGATCACCCCCGAGGTGGTGGCGCGCATCATCGAGCAGGAGCGCCCGATGCCGTGCTCCCACGCTCGGCGGCCAGACCGGCCTCAACACCGCCATGGCGCTCTACGAGCAGGGCGTCATCGGCCGCCCCGGCACGCCGGAGATGATCGGCGCCAACGCCGAAGCCATCGCCACGGCCGAGGACCGCGAGCTGTTCAAGCAGGCGATGATCGAGATCGGCCTCAACGTGCCGTCCAGTGGCACCGCCCACAACATGGCCGAGGCCCGCGAGGTGATGGCTCGTATCGGCCTGCCGGTGATCATCCGTCCCGCCTACATCCTCGGGGGCCGCGGCACCGGAATCGCCGTCACGGCGGAAGAGTTCGAGTCCGTCGCCGCCAACGGTCTGTCCGCCAGCCCGATCAGCGAGATCCTCATCGAGAAGAGCATCGCCGGTTGGAAGGAGTACGAGCTGGAGGTCATGCGTGACCGGGCGGACAACTGCGTCATCATCTGCTCGATCGAGAACGTGGACCCGATGGGCGTGCACACCGGCGACTCCATCACGGTGGCTCCCATCCAGACGCTCACCGACGTGGAGTACCAGCAGATGCGCGACGCCGCGTTCGCCTGCATCCGTCGAGTGGGCGTGGAGACCGGCGGCAGCAACGTGCAGTTCGCCGTCGACCCGGCCACCGGTGAGCAGGTGGTCATCGAGATGAACCCCCGGGTGTCACGGTCGTCGGCGTTGGCGTCGAAGGCCACGGGCTTCCCGATCGCCAAGATCGCCGCCAAGCTGGCCGTGGGCTACACGCTCGACGAGATCGCCAACGACATCACCCAGACGGAGACCACGTCCACGCCGGCCAGCTTCGAGCCGACCATCGACTACGTGGTCACCAAGATCCCCCGCTGGGCGTTCGAGAAGCTGCCCGGCACCAAGGGCGTGCTCGGCACGCAGATGCAGAGCGTGGGCGAGGCGATGAGCATCGGCCGGACGTTCGCAGAGAGCCTGCAGAAGGGCCTGCGGTCGCTGGAGCAGGGACGCTACGGCCTCGGCTGCGACCCGGGCGAGGCGCTGCTGGCGGAGCGCAGCGACGAGGAGTTGCTGGCCGCGGTGGCCATTCCCACGCCCGAGCGCATCTTCCAGGTGGGTGAGCTGCTGCGCCGCGGGGTGAGCATCGGCGACGTGCACGCCGCGTGCCGGATCGACGCCTGGTTCCTCGACCACATGCAGCAGATCATGGAGGAGCGGGTGGCGCTGGCCGACGCCGGCCTGGCCGGAATGACCCGGCGGACGTGGAAGCGGGCCAAGCAGTTCGGCTTCTCCGACGCCCAGCTGGCCTGGCTGTGGGGTGCGGGCGAGGACGCCGTGCGCGTGGCTCGTGAGGCCGCCGGCGTGTTCCCCACGTACAAGACGGTGGACACCTGCGCCGCCGAGTTCGCCGCCGAGACGCCCTACCACTACAGCACGTGGGAGGACGAGAACGAGGTCCGCGCCAGCGACCGGCCGCGGGTGGTCATCCTCGGCAGCGGGCCCAACCGCATCGGCCAGGGCATCGAGTTCGACTATTGCTGCGTGCACGCCAGCTTCGCCCTGCGCGACGCGGGCTACGAGACGGTGATGGTCAACTGCAACCCGGAGACGGTGTCCACGGACTACGACACCAGCGACCGTCTCTACTTCGAGCCGCTCACCAAGGAGGACGTGCTGAACGTCATCGCCGCGGAGACCGCGGCGGCGGGCGGGGTGGCCCCGAAGGTCATCGTGTCGCTCGGCGGGCAGACCCCGCTGAAGCTGAGCGGCCAGATCCCGCTGGAGCTGGTGGCCGGCACGTCGCCCGCCTCGATCGACCTGGCCGAGGACCGCGAGAAGTGGAACCAGCTGTGCCACGACCTGCACATCCCCCAGCCACCCGGTGGCACCGCGGTGGACCTGGAGCAGGCGCTGAGCATTGTGGAGGAGGTCGGCTTCCCCGTGCTGGTCCGCCCCAGCTACGTGCTGGGCGGGCGGGCCATGCAGATCGTCCACGACCGCAACCACCTGGCGCGGGCCATGGCCGAGCTGGCCGGCTTCGGCAGCCTGGGCAAGGAGGGCGGCCTGTCCGCCGAGCGCCCGGTGCTGATCGACCGCTTCCTGGAGTCCGCCACCGAGGTGGACGTGGACGCGATCCGCGACCACACGGGCGACGTGGTGATCGGCGGCGTCATGGAGCACGTGGAGGAAGCCGGCGTGCACTCCGGCGACTCCGCCTGCGCGATCCCGCCGCAGACGCTGCCGGCATGGGTGGTGGAGGTCATCGAGAGCTACACCCGGGCCATCGCCCACGCGCTGGACGTGCGCGGCCTCATCAACGTGCAGTACGCGGTGATGGGCACCACCGTGTACGTCATCGAGGCCAACCCACGGGCCAGCCGCACGGTGCCGTTCGTGGCCAAGGCCACCGGTGTGCCGCTGGCGAAGGTGGCCAGCCGGGTGATGCTCGGTGCGACCCTGGCCGAATTGCGGACCGAGGGCCTGCTGCGTGCGCCGAGTGACCACGGCTACGTGGCCATCAAGGAGGCCGTGCTGCCGTTCAACCGATTCCCCGAGGTGGACACCGCGCTCGGCCCGGAGATGCGTTCCACGGGTGAGGTGATGGGCATCGACGCCACGTTCGGCAAGGCCTTCTTCAAGGCCGAACTGGCGGCCGGGACCCTGCTGCCCACCAGCGGGACCGTCTTCCTTTCCCTCGCCGACGGCGACAAGCCGGCCGGCCTGGTGGTGGCCAAGCGACTGCGCGAGTTGGGCCTGGGAATCGCCGCCACCCGCGGCACGTGCGACTACCTGCAGCGGTTCGGGATCACCGTGGACCAGGTGGTGGGCAAGGTCAGCGAGGGCCATGGCATCAACGCCGTGAAGCTGATCGAGAGCGGCGAGATCGCCTTCGTGGTCAACACCCCTCAGGGTCGGGGCGGCCGTACGGACGGCGAGGCCATCCGCAAGGCCGCGAACACCCACCGGGTCAGTTCCGTCACCACGGTGGAGGCCGCGCTGGCCGCGGTGCACGGCATGGCCGAGATGGTGGGTCACGAGGTGATGGTCCGCCCCCTGCAGAGCTACCACTCGTGAGCGAGGGGACGGGGATGGGCGCCTCGGTCAGGATCGGCTCGGTCACCCTGCCCACGCCGGTGATGACGGCATCGGGCACTGCCGGCCACGGCGCGGAACTGGCCCCCTACCTGGACCTCGCCGAACTCGGTGCCGTGGTGGTGAAATCGCTCGCGGCGTACGAGTGGAAGGGCAACCCGGCGCCGCGGGTGCACCCGGCCGGGGTGGGCATGATCAATGCCGTGGGCCTGCAGGGCCCGGGCGTGGAGCACTGGCTGGCGGAGGACCTGCCCGCGCTGGCGGCCACGGGCGCCCGCGTGGTGGCCAGCATCTGGGGCCGTTCGGTGGAGGACTACGCCGCCGCGGCCGCCCAACTTGCAGCCGCTCCGGCATGCGTGGTGGCGGTGGAGGTCAACCTGAGCTGCCCGAACCTGGAGGGGCGCAGGGGCATCTTCGCTCATGACGCCGGGTTGTCCGCCGAAGTCATCGCCGCCACCGCCGGGTGCGGCCGGCCCCGCTGGGCCAAGCTCAGCCCCAACACGGACCGTGTGGTGGAGGTCGCGGCCGCCGTGCGCGACGCCGGCGCCGAAGCCGTGACGCTGATCAACACCCTGTTGGGCATGGTGCTGGACCCCGCGACCGGCATGCCCGTGCTCGGCGCCGGCGGCGGGGCTACAGCGGGCGGGCCGTCCATCCCGTCGCGGTCCGCACCGTGTACGACGTTCACGCTGCCCTCCCTGACCTCCCGATCATCGGCACCGGGGGAGTGGCCAGCGGTTGGGACGCCGCGGAACTGATGCTCGCCGGTGCCACCGCGGTGCAGGTGGGTACCGCAACGTTCGCCGATCCGAAGGCCCCGCTGACGGTGCTGCACGAGTTGCTGGCATGGTGTGCCCACCGTGGGCTGACTCCGGCCGGCCTCACCGGCCTCGCCCACCGTGGCGGCCTCGGCGGCGCGTGACTCCGCACGCAGCGTGGTGATGCCACTCGCGGCGTGGTCGCCGGCGCTAGGGTCGTCCCATGGCAACACCTCCGTCACTCTCACCGGAACAGCGTGCGGCAGCCCTGGCCAAGGCTGCGGAGGCCCGTGCGGCCCGCGCCGAAGTGAAGAACCAACTGAAGATGGGTTCGCTGTCGCTCTCCGAAGCGCTGGCCTCCACGGATTCCACGATCGGCAAGCTCAAGGTGCAGTCGCTCCTCGAGTCCCTGCCCGGCGTCGGCAAGGTCAAGGCCCGCCGGATCATGGAGGACATCGGCATCGCCGACAACCGTCGTGTCCAGGGCCTCGGCCAGCAGCAGAAGGCGGCGCTGCTCGAGCAGCTCGGCAAGTGAGGTAGGCCCTGGCCCCCTCGCCTGCCGGCCCCGCCGAGGGGCTGATCTTCATCGTGTCCGGCCCCGGTGGGGTCGGCAAGGGCACGATCGTCAACGCGCTCGTGGAGCGCGACCCGCAACTGTGGCTCAGCCGGTCGTGGACCACTCGTGGTCAGCGGCCGGGTGAAGCCGACACCGCGTACGTGTTCACCGATCGTGACGCGTTCGAGGCGCGCATCGAGGCTGGTGGCTTCCTGGAATGGACCAACTTCCTCGGCAACTACTACGGCACCCCGACACCCGATCCGGTGGACGGGCGCGACGTGGTGCTGGAGATCGAGGTCGACGGCGCCAAGCAGGTGAAGAGCATTCACCCCGAGGCCGTACTGATCTTCGTCCTGCCGCCCTCGCGGGAGGAACAGCAGCGCCGCCTGCGCGGCCGGGGCGACCCGGAGGACAAGGTGGACCAGCGCCTGCAGAAGGCCTTGGACGAGGAGCCCGTGGGGCTGGCGATCGCCAACCATGTGGTGGTCAACGACGACCTCGAACGCACCGTGCAGGAGATGATGGACATCATCGGCGCGTATCGCCCCAAGGCTGATCCCTGCCGGTAGACTGCACCGCTGCTCTTGGAGGAGGCGAAACCCGGATGCCCACCCGTTCGTTCGACACGATGATGAACCCGCCGATCGAGGACCTGCTCGACAAGGTGGACTCGAAGTTCAGCCTCGTCACGCTGGCCGCCCGTCGTGCCCGGCAGATCAACAGCTACTTCAACCAGCTCGGTGATGGCCTCGGCCACATGGTGCCGCCGCAGGTCAGCTCGGTGGCCCGCAAGCCGCTGAGCATCGGCTTCGAGGAGATCGCCGCGGACAAGATCCGTCGCGGCGAGGCCGTCCACGAGGAGCCGGCCGAGGGCGACGAGGCTGCCGAAGCGGCCGAGACCGCCGACACCCCGGCCTGAGCCCACCCCACGTCTGGCCGCCATGCTCGCCGGCAAGCGCATCGTCCTCGGTGTCACCGGTGGCATCGCGGCGTACAAGGCGGTCGAGGTTTCCCGCCGCCTGGTCGATGCCGGCGCCCATGTGGTGCCGGTGATGACCGCCGGGGCGGAGCACTTCATCGGCCGCACCACGCTCTCGGCGCTGGCCAGCGAGCCGGTGCAGACCAGCCTCTGGGACGAAGACAGCCCGATCCCGCACACCCGACTCGGCCAGGGCGCCGACCTGATCCTGGTCGCCCCTGCCACGGCGCGCCTGCTCGCCGCCTACGCTGCGGGGCTGTCCACCGACCTGCTCACCAACGTGCTGCTCGCCACGAGGGCGCCGGTGGTGGTCTGCCCGGCGATGCACACCGAGATGTGGGAGCACCCGGCCGTGCAGGCCAACATCGCCACCCTGCGGGCCCGCGGCGTCCACATCGTGGAGCCCGAATCCGGCCGCCTCGCCGGTGGCGACGTGGGCGCCGGCCGGCTGGCCGCTCCCGAGCGCATCGTCGAGGCGGTGGACGGCGTGCTCGGTGGGGCGGGGGAGTTGGCCGGGCTGCACGTGGTGGTGTCCGCCGGTGGTACGCGCGAGCCGATCGACGCCGTGCGGGTCATCGCCAACCGCAGTAGCGGCAAGCAGGGCTACGCCGTGGCCGCCGAGGCGGCCGCCCGTGGCGCCCGGGTGACGTTGGTGTCCACGGTCGAACTCCCCGTGCCGCCGGGGTGCACGGTCGTGCCCGTGGAGACTGCGGCGCAGATGCAGGCGGCCATGGAAGCTGCCGCCCCCACGGCCCACGTAGTGGTCATGTCGGCCGCCGTGGCGGACTTTCGCCCCGTCGCGGCCGCCGACGGCAAGATCAAGAAGGACCAGGGCGTTCCCCAGATCGTCCTGGAGCCCACGCCCGACATCCTCGCCGGGCTGGGTGCGGCCAAGCCTGCTGGCCAGGTGCTGGTCGGGTTCGCCGCCGAGACCCACGACCTGCTGGCCAACGCCCGCGGCAAGCTGGAGCGCAAGCGGCTGGACCTCATCGTGGCCAACGACGTCAGCGCCCCTGGTGTGGGCTTCCAGCACGACACCAACGCCGTCACCCTGCTCCGTGCCGGAGCACCCGGCGAGCCCCCTGCCGCCACTACGGTGGCGCTCACCGACAAACGATCCATCGCCAGGGCGGTGCTCGACGCAGTCGAGGACATCCGCCGCGGCCACACCCCAACAGCATGAGGAGCCTCACCTCCGTGAGCAACTACACCTTCACCTCCGAGAGCGTCACCGAGGGCCACCCGGACAAGATGGCCGACCAGGTCAGCGACGCCGTCCTGGACGCCATCCTCGCCGAGGACCCCCACGGCCGGGTGGCCTGCGAGACGCTGCTCACCACCGGGTTGTGCGTCGTGGCCGGCGAGATCACCACGTTCGCCTACGTGGACATCCCGAAGATCGCCCGTGAGGTCATCAATGGGATCGGCTACGACAACGCCGCCTATGGGTTCGATGGCAACACCTGCGGTGTCATCGTGTCGATCGACGAACAGAGCCCGGACATCGCCCAGGGCGTGGACAAGAGCGAAGAGGTCCGCACCACCGGGCATGCCGAGGACCAGTTGGAGCTGCAGGGCGCCGGCGACCAGGGCATGATGTTCGGGTACGCCTGCGACGAGACACCGGACCTCATGCCCATGCCGATCTGGCTGGCCCACCGGCTCAGCGAGCGGCTCAGCGAGGTGCGCAAGAGCGGTGCCGTGCCGTACCTGCGCCCCGACGGCAAGACCCAGGTGTCCATCGCCTACGAGAACGGCAAGCCCGTGCGGCTGGAGAGCGTGCTGCTGAGCACCCAGCACCAGGACGGGGTGGACCGCGACACGGTCATCCGCCCCGACCTCATCGAGCAGGTCATCAGCCCGGTGGTGCCCGAGCAGTTCGCCGACGACGGCTACCACGTGTACATCAATCCCACGGGCAAGTTCGTCATCGGTGGCCCCCACGGCGACACCGGCCTGACCGGCCGCAAGATCATCGTGGACACCTACGGCGGCATGGGCCGTCACGGCGGCGGTGCGTTCAGCGGCAAGGACCCGTCCAAGGTGGACCGCTCGGCTGCGTACGCCGCCCGCTGGGTGGCCAAGCACGTGGTCGCCAGCGGCGCCGCGGCCCGGTGCGAGGTGCAGGTGGCGTACGCCATCGGCATGGCCCACCCGGTCAGCATCCTGGTGGAGACGTTCGGCACCGAGACCGTCGCCAACGAGCGGATCGTCAGCGCCGTGCGCGAGGTGTTCGACCTCCGCCCTGGGGCCATCGTCCGCGACCTGGACCTGAAGCGCCCGATCTACAAGAAGACCGCCGCGTACGGCCACTTCGGGCGCAACCTGCCCGAGTTCACCTGGGAGCACGTGAGCCGGCTCGACGAGTTCATGCGCGCCGTCGGCGTGTGAACGCACCGGCCGGTCAGCTGGCCTTCACCGACCCGCCGCTGGTCGCGCGGGTGGTGCCGGACCTGACCGGCTTGGACAAGCAGTTCGACTACCTCGTTCCCGAGTCGATGCGCGCCCAGGTGGCCGTCGGCTCGCTGGTGCGGGTGCCGCTGCACGGCCGTCGGGTCGGTGGCTGGGTGGTGGCGCTCGGGCCGCCGGACCCCGCGCTGCCCGTGGAGCGCCTGGTGGAGATCACCAAGTGGGCGTCCGGCGGGCCGCCGCCGGAGGTGGTGGTCCTGGCCCGCTGGGCCGGTCCCCGCTGGGGCACGGACCGCCTCCGCCCCTACCTTGTCGCGGCCTCGCCTCCGTCGATGGTGGTCAGGCCGCGACAAGTTCGACGGACGGTCGTGCCGGCAGAGGGCGCGGTGGGGGTTGCGGCGGGGGACGTGTGGTCGGGCGTGCGGCGGATCGCCCCACTCACGGACCCGTTGCCGATCGTGGTGGAGGCCGTGCGGCGCGGCCCGGCGCTGGTACTCCACCCGTCGCCCGCAGCCGCCGCGGCGCTCGGTCGGAGGCTGCGCAAGGAGGGGTTCACGGTGGCGGTGGCACCAGAGGACTGGGCCGCTGCAGCGGCCGGTGTGGACGTGGTGGTGGGCTCGCGGGCGGCGGTGTGGGCGCCGTGCCCAGGGCTGGCCGCCGTGGTGGTGCTGGACGAGCACGACGAGGCCTACCAGGAGGAACGCTCGCCCACGTGGCAGGCGCGGGACGTGGCGGTGGAGCGTGCCCGTCGGGCGGGGGCGTCGTGCGTGCTGGTGTCGCCGTGCCCTACGGCCACCGCCCTGCGGTGGGCGGGAGCGAACGTGGCCGACCTGCCGGCCGGCGAGCGAGTGCCGGCCTGGCCGTTTCTGGAGATCGACGACCGCAGCGACCTCGAGCCGTGGAAGCGGTCGTTGGTGGGCTCCGCGCTGATCGCCCACCTGCGCGACCCGGCGAAGCGGGTGGTCTGCGTGCTGAACACCACCGGGCGCGCCCGGCTGTTGGCGTGCCGGTCGTGCCGCACCCTGCAGCGATGCGAGCGGTGCGAGGCCGCCGTTGCTCAGCGCGACGACGGCATGTTCCACTGCCCGCGCTGCGACGCGGTGCGGCCGCAGGTCTGCCAGGTCTGCGGCGGCACGGCCATGGCGTTGTCGAAGCCGGGCGTCACCCGGCTGCGGGAGGAGTTGGAGGCCGCCGCGAACCGGCCGGTCGCGGCGGTCACCGGCGACTCCGCCGAGTTGCCCGCCGCCGACGTGTACGTGGGCACGGAGGCCGTGCTGCACCGGGTGCGAGGCGTGGACGTGGTGGCATTCCTGGACATCGACGCTGAACTGCTGGCGCCGCGATACCGCGCCGCAGAGCAGGCGATGGCGCTACTGGTGCGCGCCGGCCGCCTGGTGGGGCGCCGGTCGGGTGGGGGCCGGGTGCTGGTGCAGACGCACGTGCCCGATCACCCCGTGTTGCAGGCCTACCGCTTCGCTGAGCCGCACAGGGTGGAGGAGGTCGAACTCGCCCGCCGGCGCCTGCTGGGCCTACCCCCGTTCCGTGCCCTGGCCGCCGTGGAGGGGACGGGCGCCGAGGAGTTCGTGGCCGCCACCGGCCTGGAGGCGGCGCCCACTGCCCGCGGGTTCCTGGTGCGTGCCGACACCTGGGAGGAACTGGGTTCACGCCTCGCGGCCACTCCGCGCCCGAAGGCCAGCCGTCTGAGGGTCGAAGTCGACCCACCCCGCGCCTGACCTGTTCCCGCGCCCACGGGCGCGGGAACACGTCGAATCTGACGTGAAATCGCGCCCGTGGGCGCGCTTACAGGCCGTCGCTCGCGGCGTCGATCGCCGACGCGACCCGCAGGATGCGGTAGCCGGCGGAACTGGCGAGCCGGATCGTGGGGAGGTTCCGGTTGGTGAGCCACGTCTGGAGGGAGTCGCTGCCGAGGTGCTTGTGGACCACCAGGATCGCCTCGCCACCCGGGCCGAGCCGGCCGAGCCAGCGCAGCAGCATCTCGTGCAGCGCGGACTTGCCGATGCGGATGGCCGGGTTGCTCCAGATCGCGGCGAACCTGACGTCGCCGGGCACGTCGTCGGGTGCGGCGACCCGGACGTTGGCGAGGCCGTTGCGGGCGGCGTTGGCGGCGCACAGGTCACGCGCCCGCTCGTTCACGTCCACGGCCCACACCGTGGCGCCCGGCGCCCGCCGGGCCAGGGTGAGCGCGATCGGGCCGTAGCCGCAGCCGAGGTCCAACACGTCACCGGTCGCCGGCGGGGCCGGTGCCTTCAGCAGCAGCAGTTTCGTCCCTGCGTCGATGCGGTCGTAGCCGAACACTCCCCGGTCCGTCGTCAGCGTGAGCGACCCGTCGGGCAGCAGGAGGGTGACGTCGCGGGGCGCGGACGGGGCCGTCGGGTCCTCGTCGAAGTAGTGAGAGCCGGGCGCGGTCACGGGTCGGTAGCCTTGCACGCCATGGCGTACGAAATCCGCACCTACGGCGACCCGGTCCTGAAGACCCAGGCGCAGCCGATCGCGGAGATCAACGGCAAGGTCGCCCGCCTGGTGGACGACATGTTCGACACCTTGTACGACAGCGACACCGGCATCGCCCTCGCCGCTCCGCAGATCGGCGTGCAGAAGCAGATCGTGGTGTGGGACATCGACGACCAGCCGATGGTGCTCATCAACCCCACCGTGGTGGAGAGCGACGGCGAGTGGGTGTACAGCGAGGGCTGCCTCAGCATCCCCGAGCTGTACGTGGACATCCTCCGCCCGAATCAGGTGCTGGTGCGGGGCCTCACGCTCGACGGCGACGAGGTGGAGATCGAGGCCGACGAGCTGATGGGGCGGATGTTCCAGCACGAGATCGACCACCTCAACGGCGTGCTGATGTTCGACCGGATGACGCCCGACCAGCGCAAGGAAGCGATGGCCGAGTACCGCCGCATCCAGGAGACCCCGCAACCGTCGCAGCGGCGGCGCCTGCGCCTCAAGTGACGGGCGTGGCGCTGCGCCGGCGGCTCGCCTTCCTCGGCACACCCGCCATGGCAGTGCCGTCGCTGCAGGCCTTGGTGGCCGCCGGCCACGAGGTTGCCCTCGTCGTCACCCGGGTGGACAAGCGGCGAGGCCGGGGAAGTGAGCTCACCCCGTCGCCGGTGAAGGCAGCGGCACTGGAGCTCGGCCTGCCGGTGTCGCATCGGGTGGACGACGTGCTCGGCCACGGCATCGAACTCGGCGTGGTGGTGGCGTTCGGCCAGCTGATCCGCCCGCACGTGCTGGCCGAGGTGCCGATGGTCAACTCGCACTACTCGTTGCTGCCGCGCTGGCGCGGCGCCGCGCCGGTCGAGCGGGCGCTGCTGGCGGGCGACGCCGAGACCGGCGTGTGCTTGATGCAGCTGGAGGAAGGCCTGGACACCGGGCCCGTGTACGACACGGTGCGGGTGCCGATCCGGCCGGACGCCACGGGCGACTCGCTGCGCGCCGAACTGGTGGCCGCCGGGGTGGAGCAGTTGGTGCGCTGCCTCGCCGAGCCGCTGCCCGATCCGCAGCCGCAGGTGGGTGAGCCGGTCTACGCGGCCAAGCTCACCCCGGACGACCTGCGGATCGACTGGGCTGCCGGCGCCGTCGCCGCCGACCGGCAGATCCGGCTGGGCGGTGCCTGGACGACGTTCCGCGGTAAGCGGATGAAGGTGCTGGCCGCGGATCCGCAGGGCGACGGCGCTTCGCTCGCGTCGCCCGTCGCCGGCCTCACCGTGGTGCGCGTACAGCCCGAGGGCAAGGGGCCGATGCTGCTGGCCGACTACCTGCGCGGCGCCCGCCCCGAACCCGGCGAGCGGTTCGAATGACCATGTCGTCGCGAGCAGTGGCCTTCCGTTGCCTCCAACGGGTGGACCACGACGGCGCCTACGCGAACTTGGTCACTCCCGCCGAACTGGGCCGCAGCGACCTGCCGGAGCGGGACCGCAAGTTCGTCACCGACCTGGTCTACGGCACCACGCGCATGCGGCGTGCGTGCGACGCGCTGGTGGACCGCTTCCTCGCCACCGAGCCTGCGCCGGAGATCCGCACCCTGCTACGGCTTGGTGCCTACCAGCTGGCGTTCGCCGGGGTCGCCCCGCACGCGGCCGTCGGCGAGACCGTGGCGCTGGCGCCGAAGCGGCTGCGCGGCTTCGTCAACGCCGTGCTGCGCAATGTCGGCCGCACGGAGATGCAGTGGCCGTCGGAGGCGGTGCGCCTGAGCTACCCGGACTGGTTGTTCGACCGGCTCGTCGCCGATCTCGGCGAATCCGATGCCGTGGCGGCGATGACCACCATGAACGAACCTCCGGAGGTCACCGAGCGCGCCGACGGCTACATCCAGGACCTCGGCTCCCAATGGGTGGCCGCCGCCGTGCACGCCGCGCCGGGCGACACGGTCCTCGACGCGTGTGCCGCGCCCGGCGGCAAGGCGACGGCCATCGCCTCGACCGGCGCAGTCGTCGTCGCCGCCGACCTTCAGCCCCACCGTGTCGGCCTGATCACCTCCAACGCCCTTCGTGTAGCTGCTTCCACCGTGTTGCCGGTGGTGGCGGACGCGACAAGTTCGCCGTTTCGGGAGGGGGCCTTCGACCATGTGCTGGTGGATGCGCCGTGTTCGGGGCTGGGCACACTGCGCCGCCGGCCGGACGCCCGCTGGCGGGTCCAGCCGTCGTCGGTGGGGGAGTTGGCCGCGTTGCAGCAGCGAATCCTGGACGACGTTGCCGACCTGGTGGCACCGGGTGGCACGCTGACCTACTCGGTCTGCACGCTGCTGGCCGAAGAGTCCGCCGACCACCGGGTCTCGGAGGGGTTCCACCCGATCACCGAGCCGCCCGAGGGCACCTGGCGGCCGTTCGGCACGGGGTGGCGCGTGCTGCCGCAGGACGCCGGCACCGACGGGATGATCCTGTTTCGCTGGCGCCGCGCCGGCTGACCGTCGTCAGGCGGTCCGGCCGCGGCACACGAATGCCCCGGTGCGGGTGTCGATGCGCATCGAGCCACCGCCCTCCGTCATCCGGCGCCGGACCGCGTCCGCCAGCACGCGCCGCTGGTCGTGGGTGGCGTGCTGGGCGGGCGGGATGGACGTTGCGTAGGCCACCACGGCATCGACGTCGTCCACGACAAGCGCGTTGATGTAGGAGTGCCAGCTGATCGCACCGAAGTGGCCACGCAGCATGGCCTCGCCGTTGTCGATGGCGAATGCCGAGTTCAGGCCCAGCGTCTGGGGGCCGAACACCTCGCTCACCACCTCATTGAGTTGATGCATGTGGCCCGGCGCGTTCGTGGCGATCAGGGCCACGCCGTCCGGCCGCAGCACGCGACGGAACTCGCCGAGCGCCAGCCCAGGATCCGGCACGTGGTACAGCATGTGGTTGGCCATCACGAAGTCGAACGAATCGTCCTCGAACGGCAGTGCCTGCGCGTCGGTGACGGTGCCGTGCGTGGCGTAGCCGTGTGTGCGGACGGCCGCCGTCGCGTCGGTCACCATGGCGGGCGAGATGTCCGCCACCGTCACGTGCAGCGAGCGCGGCAGCGCCGGGTTCGCCCAGAACCGGCCCGGACCGGCGCCGACGTCCAGCACGGCGCCCCCTTCCGGCCACGTGATCAGCCCCGCCTCCCATTCCCGGAACGGCACCCGCGCGCTGGAGAAGCGGTCGTGCAGGGCGCTGCGGTCGGCGAGGTTGGCCCCCGTGGCGTACTGGCCGGCGGCGAGCGCTGTCGGGTCGCGCAGGTCGCTGAGCTCGCTGGGTTCGGGCACGGGCGGACTCTATGGCCACCCGACGGCGCGGTACCGTCAGGGCATGACCGAGGAACGACTGGCTGCCAAGGTGCTCACGGTGTCGGATGGTGTGATCGCCGGCACCCGGGTGGATGCCAGTGGCGCGTCGCTGGTGGAGCTTCTCCGGTCGAACGGGTTCGACGTGGTGGACCACCAGGTGGTGGCGGACGGCACGGCCACCGTGGCGGCCGCCCTCACCGGCATGACCGACGGCTTCGCCGGGCTGGTGGTCAGCACCGGCGGCACCGGGTTCGCCCCGCGGGACCAGACACCTGAGGGCACCCGCGCCGTCATCGAGCGGGAGGCCCCCGGCCTGGCGGAGGCGATGCGGCTGGTCAACCCGCTCGGCCGGCTGAGCCGCGGCATTGTCGGCATCCGCGGCCAGGCCGTCATCTGCAACACCCCCGGCTCCCCGAAGGGCTGTGTGGAGCAGCTCTCGGCGATCCTCGACGTGCTGCCCCACGCCCTGCGCCTCCTCGCCGACACCCCCACCTCCCACAGACGTCGCACAAGTTGGCGGTGAGGTGCGGTGGTACCGCACCTGAGCGCCAACTTGGGAACGCGGCCGGGCAAGTTGGCGGTGAGGTGCGGTGGTACCGCACCTGAACGCCAACTTGGGGAGGGGCAATGGCCTGGGACCTGGCGGACCGGGGCCGGTAGCCTCGACCACCGTGCTGCGACTCGTACTCCCCAAGGGCTCGCTGGAGAAGGCCACGATGGATCTGTTCGAGGCGGCCGACCTCCCGGTGGTCCGCTCCTCGTCCGTCGACTACAAGGCCTCCATCGACGACCCGCGCATCGCCGAGGTCCGCATCCTGCGCCCCCAGGAGATCCCCTCCTACGTGGCCGAGGGCCTGTTCGACATCGGCATCACCGGCCGCGACTGGGTGGAGGAGACCGCCAGCGACGTGGTCAGCCTGGGCGAGATGAAGTACTCCAAGGCCACCAGCCTGCCCATCCGGGTGGTGGTCGCGGTGGCCGGCGACAGCCCGGCCCAGCAAGTGGAGGACCTGCCCCACGACCTGCGAGTCAGCACTGAGTACCCGGAGCTCACCCGCCGGTTCTTCGAATCCAAGGGCATCCGCGCGGACATCCGCCTCAGCTACGGGGCCAGTGAGGCGAAGATCCCCGACATCGCCGACTGCATCGTGGACATCACCGAGACCGGCCGGGCCCTGCGTGCCGCCGGCCTGCGGATCATCGGCGAGATCCTGCAGAGCTACACCGAGGTGGTGGCCAACAAGGCCGCCTACGAGGACCCCGCCAAGCGCCACGCGATGGGCCAGCTGATGACTCTGCTGAACGGCACCCTCGACGCCCGCGGCAAGGTGCTGGTGAAGATGAACGTGCCGGCCGACCGGCTGCAGACCGTGCTGGCCAAGGTGCCGTCCCTGAAGTCGCCCACGGTGAACGAACTCGCCGGTGGGGAGGGCTTCGCCGTGGAAACCGTGGTCGCCAAGAACCAGATCAACCGGCTGATCCCCGACCTGGTGGATGCCGGCGCGACCGGCATCCTCGAACTGCCGATCTCCAAGATCATCCCGTGAGCACCTTCCGCGGCACCGTCGTGGCCTTCGACAAGGAGGTCGGCCTGGGCACGGTCCGCCGCGACGACGGCGCAGAGTTCGAGTTCCACTGCATCGAGATCGCCGACGGCACCCGCGACATCCTGGTGGGCGCCCAGGTGGGGTTCGACCTCATCGGCAAGCTCGGCCGCTACGAGGCCGCGGCGGTCGGATGAACGATCGCGACCGGCGCATCATCGAGGTGATCCGGTCGCTCCGCGAGGGCGAGGTGGTCAGCTATGGCGACATCGCCGCCGACGCCGGCTACCCGACGCTCAGCCGCCTGGTGGGCCGCCTGCTCGCCGAGACCGACGACGACCTGCCGTGGTGGCGGGTGGTCAACTCGGCCGGCCGGCTGGTGCCGGGCAACGAACGCGAGCAGACCGCGCTGCTGAAGGCGGAGGGCGTGACGGTGCAGGACGGCCGGGTTCGAGCCGCGACGTACGGGAGGTTCAGCCGGCCGAACCCGCCGACGACGGGTCGTCGGACTCAGCGGCGTGCTGGTCCATCGCGCCCTTGATCTGCACGAAGGCCAGGCGGATGTTGCCGAGGGCGTTCTTCAGGGTCTGTGCGTCCTCGCCGAGGCGGTCGCCGAGGCCGTCCACCAGGCAGCCGACGGCGTCGATGGCCAGCGCGGCCTGGTGCAGCGAGGGCGGGTTGGCGCTGAGGTGGATGGCGGCCAGTTCGTACAGGCCCATCACATGGTTGGACACCACGTACTCGGCGGGCACGTCGGCCAGGCGGGCACGGGCATCGTGCAGGGCGGCCTCGGCGTCGTCGAGCCGGGAGTCGTCGTAGGAGTCGTGATCGCCCACGTCGTGATCGTGCGTCATCGCTGCTAGCGTATCGGCCCGACAACTGAGGCGAAGTGGGCCGGCCTGCCGGACCCCACCCGGCCACGGCCCTTCGGGGCACAAAGGTGCGTCCGGGTCACAACTATTGCGTAGCATGCCGCCCGTGGCACGAGAGCACCAGCTCTCGTCCCGATGCGGTGTGCCCCGTCATGGTGCGGTGGCTTCGCATCGACCACGACAGGAGGGGACACACCCATTGCACAGGAGTGAGCAGCCATAGCACCGCCGCAGCAATCCGAACACCGGTACAACTCGGCCATTCGCGCCCGCGAGGTCCGACTGATCGGGCCAGACGGCAACCAGTTGGGCATCAAGCCCCTGCCGGAAGCGCTCTCGATGGCCCGAGGTCTGGATCTCGATCTCGTCGAGGTCGCACCCATGGCGAACCCGCCGGTGTGCCGGATCATGGACTACGGCAAGTTCCGTTACGAGGAAAGCCAGAAGGCCAAGGAGAGCCGCAAGAAGACCGTCCATGTGTCGATCAAGGAAGTGAAGTTCCGCCCCAAGATCGGCAAGGGCGACTTCGACACCAAGGTCCGCCACATGCAGGATTTCCTTGCAGAAGGCCACAAGGTGAAGGTCACCCTGCAGTTCCGCGGCCGCGAGATGGCCCACCCGGAGCTCGGCTCGAAGATCCTCGACTCGGTCCTCGAGCAGGTCGGCTCCATCGCCAAGGTGGAGACCCAGGCCCGTCTCGAGGGACGGAACATGACCATGGTCCTGGCCCCGGAGAAGAAGGCGCCGCCGAAGAAGGAGAAGGAACGCCCGCCGGCCGGGTCCGACTCCTCGGCAGATGCACCGGACCCCGCTGCGGACGCCCCGTCCGACCCTGCCTGACCAGAACACCAACACGGACTCGCGTTGACGGCACCACCCGGTGCCGTCGCGCAGCCCCACCGGTGGCCGTGCCACCAGACCCCACAGGAACCACACCATGCCCAAGATGAAGACCAGCAAGACCGCTGCCAAGCGGTTCAAGAAGACGGGTACCGGCAAGCTGCGCCGCCTGCAGCAGAACCGCCAGCACCTGTTCGAGAAGAAGCCGTCCACCCGCACCCGTCGCCTCGACGGCGAGGTCGACGTGCACCCCGGTGACGCCAAGAAGATCAAGCGCCTGCTGGGCGAGCGTTGAGCGAAGGAGACGACTGAGACATGGCACGAGTGAAGCGAGCAGTCGGCGCGAAGAAGAAGCGCCGCGAGATCCTCTCCAAGGCGAAGGGCTACTACGGCAACAAGAGCCGTTCGGTCCGCGCCGCCAACGAGCAGGTGATGAAGAGCGGGCAGTACGCATTCCGCGACCGCCGCGCCAAGAAGGGCGAGTTCCGCCGCCTGTGGATCCAGCGGATCAACGCGGCCTGCCGCCTGAACGACATCAGCTACAGCCGGTTCATCGCCGGGCTGAACGCTGCCGGCATCGAGGTGGACCGCAAGATGCTGGCCGACCTGGCCATCACCGACGCGGCGGCGTTCACCGCGCTGGTGGCCCAGGCCAAGGCCGCCCTCTGAGGCTGCTGAGGGCCCGACCCTGAGCGAACAGCTCACCTACTCGAACCCCAAGGTTCAACGACTGCGGCGCCTCCTGGGGCGCCGCAGTGCGCGTACCGAGGAAGGTGCCTTCGTGGTGGAAGGGCCCGGCCTGGTGGCCGAGGCCCTTGCCGCTGGTTGGCGAATGGAGGCAATGTTCGTGGCCGCCGGCACCCATGCGGTGCCCGGCCCGGCGAACGTCCCGGTGTACGAGTTCGCCCCCAACGTGATCGAACGGGTGGCCTCCACGGAGTCGCCCCAGCCGGTGTTGGCCGTGTTCGCCCTCCCGGCGGCCGCGGCGCTGCCGGCCGGCTGTGACTTCGTGGTCGCCGCCGACCGGCTGGGCGACCCTGGGAACGCCGGCACCATCATCCGTTCCGCCGAGGCGGCCGGGGCACAGGCCGTGGTGCTCACCCCCGGCTCGGTGGACCCGTTCAACCCCAAGGTGGTGCGGGCGTCTGCCGGCTCGCTGTTCCGCGTCCCGGTGGTGACCGCCACGCTCGATGCCTTGCGCGCCGCCGGCTTGCGCGTGCTGGCGACGTCCTCCCACCACGGCATCGTCTACACGGACGCCGACCTCACCGGCCCGGTGGCGATGGTGGTCGGCAACGAGGCCCACGGGGTGGCCGACGACGAACCCGTCGACGGCTGGCTCACCATCCCCCAGGCGGGCGCGGCGGAGAGCCTGAATGTGGCCATGGCCGCCACCGTGCTGGCGTTCGAGGTCGCCCGCCAGCGCCGCCTCGCCTGACGGCCGCCGGCCCGCAGCAAACTGCACCATGGGGTGCAGGGGAGTGGCGGCTAGGCTGGCGTTGATGTTGTCGCAGCGATTTCGGTGCCCCCGGGCGATGCTCGGGGTGGCGCGCTGAACTGCGGTCTGCGCACGCCTGTCGATCGCCCGGGGGTTTTCCCACCCTGCTGGACGACACCAACCCTGAAGAGGAATCGATGATCGACGAGATCCTGGCCGCCCGCGACAGTGCACTCGCGCGCCTGGCGGCCGTCACCAACCTGGCGGAGGCCGACGCCGTCACCAGCGAACTGCTGGGCAAGAAGGGCCCGTTCGCCACGTTCAAGACCCGCCTCGGGTCGCTCGCCACGGTGGACGAGAAGAAGGCGGCCGGGCAGGCGGTGAACGAGGCGACCTCGGCGGTGGAGGCTGCGGCCGCGGCTCGCCGCGCCGAACTGCAGCAGGCGGAGCGGGCCTCCCAGTTGGTCGCCGAGCGGCTGGACCTCACCGAAGTGATGAGCCGGCCGACGCGTGGCCACGCCCACGTGGTGACCCAGGCCTGGCAGCGGCTGGAGGACGTGTTCATCGGGCTCGGCTTCCAGATCGCCGAGGGCCCCGAGGTGGAGACCGACTGGCACAACTTCGAGGCGCTCAACATGCCCCCGCAGCACCCGGCGCGCAGCATGCACGACACGTTCTACGTGGACCACGGCGCCCCCGGCAGCACGGTGCTGCGGACCCACACGTCGCCCGTGCAGATCCGGGTGATGCAGACCATCGAGCCGCCGATCTACATGGTCATGCCCGGCCGGGTCTTCCGCAACGAGACCACCGACGCCACCCACCTCGCCGTGTTCCACCAGATCGAGGGGCTGGTGATCGACCGCGGCATCACGCTGGCCGACCTGGCCGGCACGATCGAGAAGTTCACCCAGGCATTCTTCGGGGTGGACTTCACCAGCCGCCTGCGGCCCAGCTTCTTCCCCTTCACCGAGCCGTCGGCGGAGTTCGACATCCGCACCCCGTCCGGCGACTGGCTGGAGCTCGGCGGCTGCGGGATGGTGCACCCCAACGTGCTGCGCGCCGGCGGGCTGGACCCCGAGGAGTGGAGCGGCTTCGCGTTCGGCTTCGGCATCGACCGCATGGCCAAGGAGCGCCACGGCATCGCCGACGTGCGCGAGATGTACGCCAACGACCTGCGCTTCGTCACGCAGTTCTGAGAGGGGCCGGATCATGAAGATCGTTCATTCCTGGTTGCTGGACCTCTGCCCGGGGCTGCCGGACGACACGGAGGCCATCGCCGACGCGCTCAGCGACCTCGGTCTGGCCGTGGAGTCGGTCGACCGCGTTGGCTCGGCGGTCGAGGGCGTCATCACCGCCAAGGTGCTGCGCACGGAGCGTCACCCCGACGCCGCCAAGGTGCACCGCGTGTACGTCGACGCCGGCGACGGGGTGGAGCGCCATGTGTGGTGCGGCGCGTTCAACATGTCCGCCGGCGACGTGGTGCCGCTGGCCACCGCGGGCACCGCCATGCCCGACGGGCGCCTCATCGAGCCGAAGCCGATCCTCGGCATCCCCAGCCAGGGCATGCTGTGCAGCGCCCGTGAACTGGGCCTGGGCGACGACCACAGCGGCATCCTGCTGCTGCCCCACGACACCGCGCTGGGGCTGAACTACGGCGCCGCCCTGGGCCTGCGTGAGGAAGTCGTCTACGACCTGGACGTGCTGCGCAACCGGCCCGACGCCTACGGCCATGTGGGCGTGGCCCGCGACCTGGCGGCCCGCTTCGGCGTGCCGTTCGACTACTCGCCCCCGGCGGTGCTGGCCACCGGCGCGCCGATGACCGCGACCGTGGAACTGGTGGACGGCGATCGCTGCCCCCGGTTCACCAGCGTGGTCATCAGCGGCGTGCGGGTGGCCCACTCGCCGGACTGGATGGCCAGCCGGCTGTCCGCCGCCGGCATGCGCCCGATCAACAACGTCGTCGACGTCAGCAACTACGTGATGCTGGAGTGCAACCGGCCGAACCACGCCTACGACTACGAGACGCTGGGCGGCCACGGCTTCCGCGTCCGCCTGGCGGCGGACGGCGAGACGCTGGTGACCCTCGACGGCGCGGAGCGCACGCTGACCGCGGACGACCTGCTGATCTGCGACGGGAACGACCGGCCGATCGGTCTGGGCGGCGTGATGGGCGGCCAGAACACCGAGATCAGCGACGACACCACCACGGTGGCGCTGGAGACCGCCTGGTTCGAGCCGCTCGGCATCATGCGCACCGCGGTCCGCACCGGCCTGCGCAGCGAGGCCTCGGCCCGCTTCGAGCGCGGCATGGACCCGCACGGCATCGGCGCCGGCATCGCCCGCTTCGTGGAACTGCTGCGGCTGACCTGCCCGGACCTGGTGGTCCACGAGGGCGCGGTGGACGCCCGCAGCGAGCACTTCCCCGACGCCACCACCATCACGGTCCGCCCAGCGCGGGTCGAGCACCTGCTCGGTACCCCGTTCACGGCGGAGCAGATCACCGCCCTGATCGAGCCGATCGGCTTCGCCTGCGCACCGGCCGCCGACGGCAGCGGCTCGGTCACGGTCACCGTGCCCTCGTGGCGGCCGGACTGCACGCTGGAGATCGACATCGTCGAGGAGGTGGCCCGCCACTACGGCTACGCCAAGCTCGGCAAGACGGTGCCGAAGTCGTCGCTGCCCGGCGGGCTCAGCCCGATCCAGCAGCGCCGGCGTCGCCTGCGCGACGTGCTGCTGGGCCTGGGCATCAGCGAGGCCATGCCCCACCCGTTCCTGAGCGATGGCGACCTGGCGCGTGCCGGCCTGGCAGCGGACGCCGTTCGCCTGGTGAACCCGTTGGTGGTCGGCGACGACGTGCTGCGCACCTCGCTGCGGCCCGGGCTGCTGAAGGCCGTGGCGTTCAACGAGTCCCACCGCACCACGGGTGCCGCCCTGTTCGAGGTGGGTCATGTGTACCCGCCGAGCGACGATGTGCTGCCCGCAGAGTACGAGGCGCTCGGCGTGGTGCTGGCCGGCCGTGAGGCCCCGGACGCAGTGGACGTGTGGCGGGAGATCGCCGCGGCCATGGGGTGGGGCGCCCGGCTGGACCAGGGCACCGTGCCCGCCGGCATGCATCCGGGCCGATCGGCCACCCTGTCGCTCGGCCGCGACGCCATCGGAGTGGTGGGGGAGGTGCACCCCGATGTGCTGGACGCCTACGACGTCACCGAGCGGGTGGCGGTGCTGGAACTGAACCTGTCGGTGCTGCTGGCGATGGAGCCCAAGGTGCCGCAGTGGAAGCCCACCAGCCGGTTCCCGTCCAGTGACTTCGACCTCGCGTTCGTGGTGGCGGACTCCGTGATCGCCGAGAAGGTGGACAAGGCGATCCGCCAGGGCGCCGGCAGCGCGCTGGTGGACCTGGCGCTGTTCGACGTGTACCGCGGCAAGGGCGTGCCGGACGGCAGCCGCAGCCTGGCGTACCGCCTGCGCGTGCAGGCACCGGACCGCACGTTCACCGACGCCGACCTGGCGGCCATCCGCGACAAGGTCGTCGCCGCGGTCACCAAGCTCGGCGGTCAACTCCGCGGCTGAGCCATCCTCTCCCGGCATCCTTCGGCGCGGCCAGGTGATATTTCGTACTTGAAATAATCTCCGGACGGCGCGACACTGCGCAGGTCACGACGCCGATGGGGGGCTGGAATGAAGGTGCTGTGTCTCGGGGGAGGCCCGGCGGGGCTGTACTTCGCCATCTCGATGAAGCTGCGCGACCCCAGCCACGAGGTCGCCGTGCTGGAGCGCAACAAGGCCGACGACACGTTCGGCTGGGGCGTGGTGCTCAGCGACGACGCGCTCGGCCGGATGGAACGCAACGACCCCCAGAGCACGGCGGCCATCCGGGCCAACTTCGCCTACTGGGACGACATCGCGGTGATCCACCACGGGCAGCGCACCGTGTCGGGCGGGCACGGCTTCGCCGGCATCGGGCGGATGAAGATGCTCCTGCTGCTGCAGGAGCGGGCCCGTGAACTGGGCGTGGACATGCGCTTCCAGACCGAGTTCCGCTCCGCCGAGGAGTACCGCCACGACTACGACCTGGTGGTGGCGGCCGACGGGATCAACTCGCTGGTCCGCAAGGAGTACGAGCAGCACTTCCGCCCGGACATCGACATGCGCCTGTGCAAGTTCATCTGGCTCGGCACCCACCAGAAGTTCGACGACGCCTTCACGTTCATCTTCGAGCCCACCGAGCACGGCTGGATGTGGATGCACGCCTACCAGTTCGACGGCGACACGGCGACGGCGATCGTGGAGTGCACCCAGCAGACGTGGGATGCCTGGGGCTTCGAGGACATGTCCAAGGAGGAGACGATCGCCACCTGCGAGCGGGTGTTTGCCGCCCACCTCGGCGGCAATGCTCTGATGTCCAACGCCAGCCACCTGCGCGGCTCCGCGGTCTGGATGAACTTCCCACGCGTGATCTGCGAGCGGTGGCACCACGAGAACGTCGTGCTGATGGGCGACGCCGCGGCGACGGGGCACTTCTCCATCGGCTCCGGCTCGCGCCTGGCGTTCGACAGCGCCATCGCCCTCGCCGAGTACCTCCACAGCGAGCCGACGATGGAGCAGGCGTTCGAGCGCTACCAGGAGGAGCGGCGGATGGAGGTCCTCCGCCTCCAGTCGGCGGCGCGTAACAGCCTCGAATGGTTCGAGCAGTGCGAGCGCTACCTGGACATGGACCCGGTCCAGTTCAACTACTCCCTGCTCACCCGCAGCCAGCGGATCAGCCACGAGAACCTGCGCCTGCGCGACCCGGACTGGCTGCGCCAGGCGGAGGACTGGTTCCAGGCCAAGGCCGGCGGTACCCCTGGGCGGGCGCCGATGTTCGCCCCGTTCCGCCTGCGGGACATGGAGTTGGTGAACCGGGTGGTGGTGTCGCCGATGGCGCAGTACCGGGCGGTGGACGGGTGCCCGACGGACTGGCACTTCGCCCACTACGCCGAGCGGGCCAAGGGTGGCGCCGGTCTGCTCTACACGGAGATGACGTGCGTGTCGCCGGAGGGGCGGATCACGCCCGGCTGCCCCGGCCTGTACGCACCGGAGCACGAGGCCGAGTGGGCACGCCTGGTGCGCTTCGTGCACGCCGAGACCGCGGCCAAGGTGTGCTGCCAGATCGGCCACAGCGGCCGCAAGGGCAGCACCCAGGTGGGGTGGGAGGACGCCGACCGGCCCCTGCCCGACGGCAACTGGGAGGTCATGTCGGCCTCCGCCGTGCCCTGGTCCCCGGCCAACCAGGTGCCGCGGGCGATGACCCGGGCGGACATGGGCCGGGTGACCGCCGAGTTCGTCGCCGCCGCCGAGATGGCGGAGCGGGCCGGCTTCGACATGATCGAACTGCACGCTGCACACGGCTACCTGCTGTCCAGCTTCATCTCGCCCGTCTCCAACGTGCGCACCGACGAGTACGGCGGTTCGCTGGAGAACCGGATGCGCTACCCCCTGGAGGTCTTCCAGGCGATGCGCGCCGTGTGGCCGGCGCACAAGCCGATGAGCGTGCGGATCTCGGCGCACGACTGGCTGGACGAGCACGGCGTGACCCCGGACGAGGCGGTGGAGATCGCCCGCCGGTTCCACGCCGCCGGTGCCGACATCATCGACGTCTCCGCCGGGCAGACCAGCGAGGACGCCCGCCCGGTCTACGGCCGGATGTTCCAGACCCCGTTCAGCGACCGGATCCGCAACGAGGCCGGCATCGCCACGATGGCGGTGGGCAACATCACCGACCACGACATGGTCAACGGCATCCTCATGGCCGGCCGCGCCGACCTGGTGTGTCTGGCCCGTGTGCATCTGGCCGATCCGTACTTCACCCTGCATGCCGCCGTCGCGCTCGGCGACCGGGGCACGGAGTGGCCGCTGCCGTACCTGCCCGGGCGGGATCAGGCCTACCGGCTGGCCGAGCGGGCGCAGGAGGTGATCCGGGCATGAGCCTGGAGGGCCGCACGGTGCTGATCACCGGCGGCGGCACCGGCCTCGGGGCGAGGATGGCGGCAGACTTCGCCGCCGCCGGCGCCCAGGTGGTGATCGCCGGCCGGCGTGCCGAGCCGTTGGCCGAGGTGGCCGCCGCCACGCCCGGCATGCGCACCGTGGTCGCCGACGTCACCGACGAGGCCTCGGTGCAGGCCATGTTCGCCGCTGCCGGGCCGGTGGACGTGGTGATCGCCAACGCCGGTGCGTCCGCCAGCGCGCCGCTGCATCGCACCTCGATGACGCAGTGGGAAGAGATGGTCGGGGTGAACCTCACCGGCACCTTCCTCACCCTCCGCGAGGGCTGGGCACAACTGCGGGGGCGTGAGTGGGGGCGCCTGATCGCCGTGGCCTCCACAGCCGGGCTGCGCGGCTACCGCTACGTGGGCGCCTACACGGCGGCCAAACATGGTGTGATCGGCCTGGTGCGGGCGACGGCGCAGGAGGTCGCCGGCAGTGGCACCACCGCCAACGCCCTGTGTCCCGGCTTCCTCGCCACGGAGATGACCGAGCGGTCGATCGCCAACATCCAGGCCACCACCGGTCGCAGCCGTGAGGAGGCGCTGGCTGCGCTCACTGCAGACAGCCCGCTGGGCCGATTGATCGAGCCCGCCGAGGTGGCGGCCGCCGCACTGTGGTTGTGCGGGCCGGGCAGCGACGCGGTGAACGGGCAGGCGATCGCCCTGGACGGTGGTGCCACATGACCGAGCCACTGGCCCGCCATCGGCTGAAGACGTGGATCCGCCTGTTGCGCGCCACCCGCACGATCGAGGCCGAACTCCGCGAGTTCCTGAGGGTCGAGCACGACAGCACCCTGCCGCGCTTCGACGTGCTCGCCGCGCTGCATCGGGCCGACGGCGAACTGACGATGGGCGAGTTGTCGCAGCAACTGCTGGTCTCCAACGGCAATGCCACGGCGGTGGTGGACCGGCTGGAGCGCGACGGGCTGGTTCGTCGCGCGCCGTCGCCGGCCGATCGCCGTGTCGTGCGGGTCGGCCTGACGGCGGCGGGTGCGGCCCACTTCGAGGCCCAGGCAGCGCCGCACGCCGCACGGGTGGACGCGCTGTTCAGCGGCCTCGGCGGCCACGACCTCGACCTGCTCGATGACCTGCTCCACCGGCTGGAGGCCCACCTCCACCCCGAACCGAAAGGCACCCGATGACCCCCACCTCGATGGCCGGCCTGCGCCCACAGCACTTCCTGTGGGAGGTGCAGGACCAGGTGGCGACGATCCGCCTGGATCGTCCGGAACGAAAGAACCCGCTGACGTTCGACAGTTACGCCGAACTGCGCGACACGTTCCGGGCGCTGAGCTCCGCCGACGACGTGGACGTCGTGGTGCTCGGCTCCAACGGCGGCAACTTCTGCTCGGGCGGCGACGTGCACGAGATCATCGGCCCGCTGGTGGCGATGGACATGAAGCAACTGCTGGCGTTCACCCGGATGACCGGTGACCTGGTGAAGGCCATGATCGGGTGCGGCAAGCCGATCATCGCCGCCGTGGACGGGGTCTGCGTGGGGGCCGGGGCGATCATGGCGATGGCCGCCGACCTGCGCCTGGCCACGCCGCAGGCCAGCACCGCCTTCCTGTTCACCAGGGTGGGCCTGGCCGGCTGCGACATGGGCGCCTGCGCCGTCCTGCCCCGCATCATCGGGCAGGGGAGGGCCGCGGAGCTGCTGTACACGGGGCGGTCGTTCACTGGCGAGGAAGGCGAGCGGTGGGGCTTCTACAACTCGCTCCACGATGCGGCCGCCCTCGACGGCGCAGCGCTGGACCTGGCCCGCCGCCTGGCCGCTGGGCCGACGTTCGCCCACGGGATCACCAAGACCCAGCTCAACCACGAGTGGAGCATGGGGCTGGAGCAGGCGATCGAGGCCGAAGCCCAGGCGCAGGCGATCTGCATGCAGACGAAGGACTTCGAGCGCGCCTACCACGCGTTCGTGGCCAAGCAGCGGCCCGTCTTCGAGGGCGATTGAACAGGGACGACACACAGGGGGCACCATGAGCGACTCACCACACCAGTTCCTCCAGCCGCCGGGCTGGAAGCGGGCCAAGGGCTACGCCAACGGCGTGGTCGCCGAAGGCCGCACGGTCTACCTCGGCGGGATGATCGGCTGGAACGGCCAGCAGCAGTTCGAGACGGACGACTTCGTGGGCCAGTTCCGCCAGTGCCTGCAGAACATCGTGGACGTGCTGGCCGAGGCGGGCGCCGGCCCCGAGCACCTCGTGCGCCTGACGTGGTACGTCACCAGCCGTGACGAGTACCTGGAGAACCTGGCGGGCATCGGTCAGGCCTACCGCGAGGTGATCGGCCGCCACTTCCCGGCCATGGCCGTGGTGCAGGTGGTGGCGCTGATGGAGGCGCGGGCGAAGGTGGAGATCGAGGCCACGGCGGTGGTGCCGTGAACGCCCCGCTCGGCCCCACCGGGCACGTGGACACGTTCGCCCGCGACCACCTGCCGCCGGCCGAGGAGTGGCCGGAACTGTTGCTCGACGGCTTCGACTACCCGGAGCACCTCAACGCTGCAGTCGAGTTGACGGACCGGATGGTGGAGCGCGGCTTCGGCGACCACACCGCCCTCATCGGCAACGGCCGGCGCCGCACCTACAAGGAGCTCACCGACTGGACAAACCGGCTGGCCCACGCGCTGACGGAGGACTACGGGGTGGTGCCGGGCAACCGGGTGCTGATCCGCTCCGCCAACAACCCGGCGATGGTGGCCTGCTGGCTGGCCGCCACGAAGGCGGGCGCGGTGGTGGTGAACACCATGCCCATGCTGCGCGCAGGTGAACTGGGCCAGATCGTGGACATCGCCGAGGTGTCGCTGGCGCTGTGCGACACCCGGCTGATGGACGAGATGGTGGCGTGCGCCAAGGACAGCCGGTTCCTCACCAAGGTCGTCGGCTTCGACGGCACCGCCAACCATGATGCGGAACTGGACAGGGTGGCGCTGAACAAGCCCGTTCGTTACGAGGCGCCGCCCACCGGCCGCGACGACGTGGCCCTGCTGGGCTTCACCAGCGGCACCACCGGCCGGCCGAAGGCGACGATGCACTTCCACCGGGACCTGCTGATCATCGCCGACGGCTACGCCAAGGAGGTGCTGGGCGTCACCCCCGACGACATCTTCGTCGGCTCCCCGCCGCTGGCCTTCACGTTCGGGCTCGGAGGCCTGGCCGTGTTCCCGCTGCGGTTCGGCGCCGCGGCCACCCTGCTGGAGAACGCATCCCCACCGAACCTCATCGAGATCATCCAGGAGTACCGGGCCACGGTCTGTTTCACCGCGCCCACGGCCTACCGGGCGATGCTCGCCGCGATGGCGGACGGTGCCGACCTCTCCTCTTTGCGGGCCGCCGTGTCCGCAGGGGAGACGCTGCCTGCGCCGGTGTACGAGGCGTGGATGGCCAGCACGGGCAAGCCGATGCTGGACGGGATCGGCGCCACCGAGATGCTGCACATCTTCATCACCAACCGCTTCGGCGACTCGCACCCGGCGTGCACCGGCCGCCCCGTCGGCGGCTACCGCGCGAAGGTGGTGGACGACGACATGCAGGAGGTGCCCCGCGGCACCGTCGGCCGTCTCGCCGTGCAGGGGCCGACAGGTTGCCGCTACCTCGCCGACGACCGTCAGCGCCGCTATGTGCAGGACGGCTGGAACCTCACCGGTGACTCGTTCGTGCAGGACGACGACGGCTACTTCCACTTCGCCGCCCGCAGTGACGACATGATCATCTCCAGCGGTTACAACATCGCCGGCCCGGAGGTGGAGGCTGCGCTGCTGGCGCACCCCGACGTGGCCGAGTGCGCCGTGATCGGCGTGCCCGACGAGGCCCGCGGCCAGATCGTGCAGGCTCATGTGGTGTTGAAGGAGGGCGTGACGGCAGACGACGCCGCGGCCGCCCGCCTGCAGGAGCACGTGAAGGCGACGATCGCGCCCTACAAGTACCCGCGCTCGGTGGTGTTCACTGCGGCCCTGCCGAAGACGCAGACGGGCAAGATCCAGCGGTTCCGCCTGCGCGAGCAGGGCTGAGCGGCAGGCTCAGTTCGAGCTCAGGTCGTCGGGGGCGTCGGCCAGCCAGGCGAGGCGGCCGCCCTGGCGCCGCAGCACGGCGCGCCACAGCAGGTCCGGCCGGGCGGTGAACACGTCGACCGTCTCGGCCGGCAGCACGATCCAGGCGCCGTCGTTGAGCTCGCTGTCCAGCTGGAACGGGCCCCATCCCGAGTAGCCGCGGAACACCCGCAGCCGGCGCACCCGGTCGGCCACCACCACGGGGTCGTGGGCCAGATCCACCGAACCGAGGTCGCCGACCACCGGGCTCCATGCACCCTCGGCCGGCCCCTCGAGGCGGGCCAGCGCGATGAGCGCGTCCATCTCCACCGGGCCGCCCGTGAACAGTTCGGCCGGCTCGCTGAGGAAGGCCGACCAACGCTCCAGTTGATCGGGCATGGGTAGCCCGGACGGACGGTTGAGCACCACGCCCACGGCGCCCTCGTCGTGGTGTTCGAGGACGTAGACCACGGTGCGGTCGAAGTTGGGATCCTCCAGCGGGGGAGTGGCCACGAGCAGCTTGCCCTTGCACGACCCGGGGAACGGTGTGTCGGGTGTCTCGTCGGCGTCCACGTCATCATTGTGCCAAGCCGGCGTCTCCAACCGGTTCCCTCAGGAACCGTCAGGAGCAACACCACCCATGTGGAACAACAAGAACCACCGCCGGTTCACCCCCTTTCTCGTCGGCTTCGGCGTGATGGTCGGCCTGGTGGTCGCCGCCGTCGCCGTCATCGGCCGCCTCTGGGGCATGCCGTTCACCACGGAGACCGTCGATCACTCGCCGCCCGTCGTCATCGTCGACCTGCGCGACCTGGCCGAGTACCACGCTGCGCAGGCCCAGTTCGAAGTCACCATCGACGAGGAGCACGACGTGCAGTGGCTGCCGTCGGCCCTCGCCGGCGAGCGTGTCCAGTTCGTCGGGGTCGGCACGGTGGACGCCATCGTCGACTTCTCCACACTGGCGACGGACGCCATCACCGTGAGCGCCGATGGCACGTCGGTGGAGGTCGTGGTGCCGCACCCGGTGCTGGCCGACCCCGTGCTGGACCACGACCAGAGCCATGTGATGAACCGCGACCGCGGGCTGTTCAACCGGATCGGCGGGTTGTTCAGCGACAACCCGACCAGCGAGGACGGACTGTACGAGGCCGCGGACGCCAAGATGTCCGCTGCCGCGCTGGAGTCCGACCTGCTGCAGCGGGCCGAGGACAACACCCGGCTGATGCTGTACACCCTGCTGCGCAACCTCGGCTTCGAGCACGTGAACGTGGAGTTCGGCCGCCCCGGTGGCCCTGACTGACCTCCTAAGGTCGGGGGCGTGCGCGTCGCCGAGATCGAGACCTTCGTCATCGCCAACCCGCCACCGTCGTGGGGTGGGCCGTACTTCGTGGTGGTCAAGGTCACGACGGACGACGGGTACGTCGGCTACGGCGAGCACTACGGGTCGTCCGTCGGGCCCGCCGTGGTCACCGCGGTGATCGACGACGTGGCACGCCGTTGCCTCGTCGGCCACGATCCGCACCGCATCGAGCGGTTCTGGCGCATGGCGTATTCGCTGGGCTTCACCCAACGCCCGGACGTCACGGTGCAGGGCGCCGTCAGCGCGCTGGAGATCGCCTGCTGGGACATCATCGGCAAGGCCGCCGGCAGACCGGTGCATGACCTGCTGGGCGGGCGCGTGCATGAGGCCGTGCGGTCGTACACCTACCTGTACCCCCGCGACGGCGACGCTGCGTCGGTGTACACGGACCCGGCCACGGCCGCGGCCCGCGCCGCCGAGGAGGTGGGGCGCGGGTTCACTGCCGTGAAGTTCGATCCGTGCGGGCCGTACACGGTGATGGGCGGGCACCAGCCCCGTCCGGACGATGTAGCGACGGCGGTTGCGGTGACCCGTGCCGTGCGCGACGCGGTAGGGAGCAGAGCTGACATCCTCGTCGGCACGCACGGGCAGTTCACCGCCGCCGGGGCGATCCGGATGAGCCGCCATCTCGCTCCCTGCGATCCCCTGTGGTTCGAGGAGCCGGTTCCGCCCGATGACATCGGCGCGCTCGCCCAGGTGGCTGCGGCGTCACCGATCCCGATCGCCGCGGGGGAGCGATGGACCACGAAGTACGAGTTCGCCCGCGCCCTCGAACGCAGGGCGGTGTCGATCGTGCAGCCCAATGTGGGCCGGTGCGGTGGCCTGATGGAGGCGAAGAAGATCGCTTCCATCGCTGAGGCGTTCGGCGCTCAAATGGCGCCGCACTGCTACAACGGGCCGATCGGCCTGATCGCCGGCCTCGCTGTCGCGTGCACGTCGCCCAACACGCTGCTGCTGGAGACGATCGGCACCATCGAGGGCTTTCACCGCGACCTGGTGCGCACCGACGTGGAGTGGGTCGATGGCAGGGTCGTGCCGTCGATGGAGCCCGGGCTGGGCGTGACCCTGAACGAGGAGGTCGCCCGCGCGCACGCCTACACCGGCGACCACCTGCACCTCACGATGTGGAGTTCGCCCATCGACACCGCCGAGTACCACGACCGTTCATGACACCTCGGCTGGATGCCCGGCCCAGCCCGGACCGGTCGCTGAGTGCTCCGCGAACCTGGAGCAGCCCTGGGCTGCAGGACGAACTCGCCACCGTCATCCGAATGCTCCACGGTGAGTTGGGCCTCGACGAAGGGGGCGTGCAGTGACCGAGCAAGAAGTGCTTCTGCCCGCCGAGGCTGATGGTTGCGCGTGGCGCCGCTCGTCTGCCACTCGGTGTCGTGTACGACACCGGTGCTCTGAGCGCTGCAGAGGGGAACGATCGGCGTATGTGGGCACTCCATGCGCGAGCGATGCAGCGTGGCGTGCTGCCGATCGTGCCGGCGGGCTGCATTGTCGAGGCCTGGCGTGGGGGTCGTCAGACCAACTTGTCCCGGCTCCTCGATGGCTGCGAGATCGAGCCGCTGGCCGCTGATCCTGCCAAGCGCGCTGGGGCACTTCGTCGAACGGTCGCTGATGCCATCGGGCCGATCGACGCGACAGTGGTCGAATCAGCCGTTCGCCGCGGCGCGGCAGTCGTCACGTCCGACCGCAACGACATCGAGCAGCTCGCCACTGCCGCCCGGCGTCGAGTCCAGATCATCGACGTCTGACGGCGCAGAGTTGCCGATAGGCGCTGGACACCTACGTGCAGATCCGGCACGACGAGCCTCGACGACCTCCGTTACGACGCGCCCCAGGGCTTCGCGTGCGGGTGGCTCGAGGTGATGAACCCAGTCACGAACAGACTCTCTGACGTCGAGCTTGCGGCTATCGGCGACGCGCTCGGCCATCCCGTTCGCGTCATCAACGCGCACGACTGAACGAGGTGACGTGATAGCCCCGAACTGCCGAAGTGGGCGGTTCAGCTGAACCGCTTGGAAGGTGCGCCAAGACAGCACATCGAGCGAGCTCGCCGCGACGTGGTCGCTGGCAACACGGTCTCAGTCGACGAGATCCGCGCCAAGTACCTCCAGTAGTGAACACTCCCCGCTGGGACCTGCGCGTCGCAGCCTCCGCCGAACGACCGCTCGCTCGCCTTCCCGAACGTGTCGCCGCTGCGGTGGTGGAGTTCGTGTTCGACGATGCGGCAACGACCGCCACGGTGTTTCGAATCGCCCATCGGTCGGACGTCTACCGCCCCCGGAGAGACCTCAACGACCTGCCGAACCCCGCTGTTGACGGGACGGGCTGGGGCCGTCCCAAGGGCCGGAGCGATGTCGAGGGGCGTGTGGAGGGCGGTCAACTAGCCTGCGCGACGTGACGACCGGCGCTGGCGACCAACCCACCCTTGCCACGCTCGAGGCCATCGTGCTGGCCGTCACCGGTGGCACCCCTCGCGTCCTCTGTGTCGACGGCGACGACCTGCCCCGGCTGCCCGCCGGCCGGCCGAGCGCCGGCGACCGCACGCTGGAGTTGGCGCTGCGCCGCTTCGCCAACGAGCAGGCCGGCCTGGACCTGGGCTACGTGGAGCAGCTCTACACGTTCGGCGACATGAACCGCGCCGGTCGCGACGCGCCCGCAGGCGCACGCGTGCTGTCGGTGGCCTACCTGGCGCTGGTGCACGAGACTGCTCCGCTCGCCGGCTCGGCCTGGTCGGACGTGTACGACCTGCTGCCGTGGGAGGACCACCGCGGCGGCCGGCCCCCGGTGCTCGACGACCGCATCGTTCCGGCGCTGGCCCGCTGGGCGGCGAAGGGCTCGCGCGTCGAACGCCGTGCTCGCGCCGAGCGGGCCGACATCGCCTTCGGCCTCTCGGGCGCCGCGTGGGACGGGGTGCGCACGCTGGAGCGCTACGAACTGCTCTACGAAGTCGGCCTGGTAGGGGAGGCCGCAGCCCGGCCGGGCACCGGCATCGGCCTTGCAATGGCCATCGATCACCGCCGCATGGTGGCCACGGCGCTGGGCCGGCTCCGCGGCAAGGTGACCTACCGCCCCGTGGTGTTCGAGCTGCTGCCCGAGGCGTTCACCCTGCTGCAGCTGCAACGTGTGGTGGAGGCACTGCTGGGCCGGATGCTGCACAAGCAGAATTTCCGCCGCCTGGTGGAGGGTGCCGGGCTGGTTGAGCCCACGGGGGAGAGGCAGGCCACCAGTGGCCGCCCGGCTGCCACGTTCCGCTTCCGCCGCGAGGTGCTGCGCGAACGTGCCCGCCCCGGCGTGGCGCCGACCGCCTGACGCTCCTTCCGAGCTGCGACCGCACAGCAATCGGCTTGACGTTCACGGCGACGGGCTTATACTCATCACGAGTAGTAGAAATGCTCATGCAGAGCATTTACCGGAAGGAGACGGCCGATGATGCCGGAGGCAGAAGCGTGGGCGGTGGCCGAGGAGGTGGCGGCGATCCGCCAGTTGTGCGAGGAGCGCAACGCGGTGATCCTGGCGCACAACTACATGACGCCCGACATCTTCCACGGGGTGGCGGACATCACCGGCGACTCGCTGGCGCTGGCTCGCGCCGCTGCCACGACCGATGCCGATGTGATCGTGTTCGCCGGTGTGCACTTCATGGCTGAGACGGCCGCCATCACCTGCCCGGACCGCACGGTGCTGATCCCCGACCCGACCGCCGGCTGCTCGCTGGCCGAGTCCATCACGGCGGCGGACGTGCGGCGCTGCGTCACCGCCACCCGGGGGTGCCGATCGTCGCCTACGTCAACACCTCAGCCGCGGTGAAGGCGGAGGTGGACATCTGCTGCACGTCCGGCAATGCCGTGGAAGTGGTGCGCAGCCTCGGTGCGGCGGAGGTGATCATGCTGCCCGACCGGCACCTGGCCGCGTGGGTGGCTGGGCAGGTACCGGACATCCGGATCATCCCGTGGCACGGTGCCTGCGAGGTGCACGACCGGTTCACCGGCTCGCAGGTGCGCTCACTGCGCGCCGACGAGGTGACGGTGATCGCCCACCCCGAGTGCCCCGCCGACGTGCTGGCCGAGGCGGACTTCGTAGGCTCCACGGCGGCGATGACCCGCTACGTCACGGTGCAGCGGCCCCGGCGGGTGGCCCTGATCACCGAATGCTCGATGGCCGACAACGTCGCCGCCGACTGCCCGGACGTCGAGTTCGTGCGGCCGTGCAACCTGTGCCCGCACATGAAGAAGATCACGCTCGCAGGGATCCACCGCTCGCTGGCCACTATGACCCATCAAGTCACCGTGCCGGAGGGGGTGACGGCCGCCGCCCGTCGCTCGATCGACGCGATGCTGGCCGTGCCCGCCGCTGCTGCCGTGGTGGGTGCACGATGATCGCCTGCATCGAGGAGTGGCTGGAGGCGCCGCTGGTGGTGGTGGGGGCCGGCGCAGCGGGCCTCAGCGCCGCCCTGGCGTCGCGCGGGGCGATGTTGCTGGCCGACACGGCGCCGGGGAAGGCGGGTCCAGCCCGCTGGCCCAGGGCGGCATGGCGGCGACCGTGGCGGCCGACGACTCCACCGCCGACCACGTGGCGGACACCGTGACCGCGGGCGCCGGCCTGGTGGAGGCCGAGGTCGCCGCTGCAGTGTGCGGTGCCGGCGGAGACGGTGGCCTGGCTGGCGGCGCAGGGCGTCCACTTCGACCGCCGGCGACGGCAGCCTGCACCTGCACCGCGAAGCGGCGCACGGTCAGGCGCGCATCGTGCACGCCCGCGACCACACCGGCCAGGAGATCGTGCGGGCCCTCGCCGCGGCGGTGGCGGCGAGGGAGGACATCGATCTGCGGGTGGGGGCCGAGGCGGTTGCGCTGCACATGGAGGGTGGCCGGGTGGCCGGGGTGATCGTCCGGCGGGCGGATGGCGCCCATATCGGCATCACCGCCCCCGCGGTGCTGGTGGCCACCGGCGGCTACTCCCACCTGTGGGCCCGGACCACCGCCCCGGCCCAGGCAGTGGGTGGCGGGCTGGCGCTTGCGATGCGGGCCGGCGCCGCGGTCGCCGACCTGGAGATGGTGCAGTTCCACCCCACGGCGCTGGACGTCGGCGGCGACCCGCGGCCGCTGCTGACCGAAGCGCTGCGGCGCCGGCGGCCTGCTGGTGGACGGTGAGGGCACCCGGTTCATGGTCGGCCGGCATCCCGACGCCGAACTGGCACCGCGACGTGGTCGCCCGAGAGGTCTACGCCCAGTTGCAGGCCGGCGCCCGGGCGGCGCTGGATCTGCGCCACCTGGGCGATCACCTGGCCGCCGAGTTCCCCGGCGTGGTGGCCACGGCACGGGCGCACGGGCTGGACGCCTGCCGTGACCTGCTGCCGGTCACCCCGGTGGCCCACTACTGCATGGGAGGTGTGGCGGCGGGCCCCGACGGGGCCACCACGGTGCCCGGGCTGTGGGTGGCCGGCGAGGTGGCCAGCACCGGGCTGCACGGCGCCAACCGGCTGGCCAGCAACTCGCTGCTGGAAGCGGTGGTGATGGGTCGGCGCGCGGCGGCTGCGATGGCGGCCTCGATGGCGGCCGCGGTGAGGCCGTGGAACGCCCCGTGGGCGCGGCCGTCGCGGGTCGACGTGCCCGGCGTCATCCGGCCAGCCGATCTGGCCGAGATCCGCCAGGTGCTGTGGCAGCACGCCGGAGTGATCCGCGACGGTGCCGGGCTGCGCCTGGCCGCCCATCGGCTGGGTGCCATCGCCGCCCGCTACCCCGGTCTGCCGCCCGGCGAGGTGCAGGTGGCCCGGCAGGTGGTGCGGTTCGCTCTGGCCCGCCCGGAGAGTCGGGGCGCTCACTTCCGCAGCGATCACCCCGAACCGGACGCGGCATGGGCCCGCCGCCGGCTGGAGGTGGTGCGATGAGGCCCACCGCACCGCACCCGCTCGTGTACGACGACCTGCTGCGGACCGCCCTGCGCGAGGACCTCGGGCAAGCCGGCGATCTGACCGCGGAAGCGACGGTGGGGGCCGACCGCACCGGCTCCGCCGTGTTGCGGACCCGCGAGGCCGGGGTGGTGGCCGGGATGGAGGTCGTGGCCCGGCTGTTCGCCCTCGTCGACCCTGCGGTGGAGGTCCGCCTGCTGGTGGCAGACGGCGACGCGGTGGACGCCGGCACCGATCTGGCGACGCTGTGCGGCGCAGCGCGGTCCATCCTGCTGGGGGAGCGGACCGCCTTGAACCTGCTGGGTCGCCTGTGCGGCATCGCTGCCGCCACCCGAGCCTTGGTCGACGCCGTCGCCGGCACCGGTGCTGCCGTCACCTGCACGCGCAAGACCACGCCGGGGCTGCGGGCGCTGGAGAAGTACGCCGTCCGGGTGGGTGGCGGCGCCAACCACCGCTTCGGCCTCGACGACGCCGTGCTGGTGAAGGACAACCACATCGCCTTCGCCGGCGGGCTCGGGCCGGCGCTGGACGGCATCGCCGCACGCGTGGGCCACCTCGTGCCGGTCGAGGTGGAGGTGGACACGGAGGCCCAGCTGGACGAACTGCTCCTCCTGGTGGAGCACGGCCATCGGGTGGACGTGGTGATGCTGGACAACTTCTCGCCCGAGCGCCTGCGGGCGGCCGTGCAGCGCATCGACGGCAGGCTGGTGACCGAGGCCTCCGGCGGCATCACCCCGGAGCGCGCCCGCGAGGTGGCCGAGACCGGCGTGGACGTGCTGTCGCTCGGCTGGCTGACGCACAGCGTGCGGGCGCTGGACGTCGGCCTGGACGTTCTCCCCGTCAACCGTGTTGCATGAACATTCAATACTTCGTATAGTCATGCGTCATGCGAGCCGGCATCATCGGGGCGTCCGGGTACACCGGCGCCGAACTGCTGCGGACCATTGCCCAGCACCCAGACCTCGAGGTGGTCTACGCCACGGGCGACACCCAGGCGGGGGTGCGCGCCGCGTCGCTGTACCCCAGCCTGGCCGCCCGCTACCCGGACCTGGTGTTCGAGGCGTTCGACCCCGCACGGGCCGAGGGGCTGGACGTGGTGTTTCTCGGCCTGCCCCACGAGGCCAGCATGGCGCTGGCACCACAACTGGTCGGCACGGTGGGCTGCGTGGTGGACCTGTCCGCCGCCTACCGGCTGAAGGACGCCTCGCTGTACCCGCAGTGGTACGGCTTCACCCACGACCAGCCCGGTCTGCTGGCCGACGCCGTGTACGGCCTGCCCGAGCGGCACCGTGCGGCGCTGAAGGGTGCCGGCCTGGTGGCCACGCCGGGCTGCCACGTCACCGCCGCCACGCTGGCGCTGGCCCCGCTGGTGGAGCGTGGCCTGGTGGAAGCCAGCGGCATCGTCGTCAACAGCATCACGGGCATCAGCGGCGCCGGCCGCGGCCTGAAGCACACGTCGCTGTTCTGCTCGGCCGACGAGGACGTCACCGCATACGGCCTGCTGGACCACCGCCACACACCGGAGATCGAGCAGGAGGTCGGCGCCCAGGTGCTGTTCACCCCCCACCTCGCCCCGATGAACCGGGGCATCCTGGCCACCTGCTACGCCCGCCCTGCCGCGGACGTCAGCACCGCCACGCTGCTGGCCGCGTTGGCCGACGCCTACGCCGGCGAGCCGTTCGTGGTGGTGTCCGACGCCTCGCCCAGCACGAAGGCGACGCTGGGCAGCAACGCCGCCCACCTGACCGTCCGCTTCGACCAGCGCACCGGCACCGTGATGGCCATCTGCGCCATCGACAACCTGGCCAAGGGCGCCTCCGGCGGCGCCGTCCAGGCCGCCAACGTCGCCCTCGGCCTGCCGGAAACCGCCGGCCTCTCACGAGTCGGGCTCTATCCGTGACCGCCACGGCAGCCGACAAGGCAGCGGTGCTGGTCGAGGCGCTGCCCTACATCCGGCGGTTCGCCGGGCAGGTCGTGGTGGTGAAGTACGGCGGCAACGCGCTGGCCGGCGCCAGCGAGGACGACGCGCTGGCGCTGTTCGCCCAGGACATCGTGCTCATGCGCCAAGTGGGCATGCGCCCGGTGGTGGTGCACGGTGGTGGGCCGCAGATCAGCGACCTGATGTCGCGGCTGGGCAAGGTCACCGAGTTTCGCAACGGCCTGCGGGTCACGGACGCCGAGACGGTGGACATCGCCCGCATGGTGCTGGTCGGCCAGGTCAACCCGCAGCTGGTGAGCGCCATCAACGTGCACGGCCCGCTCGCCATCGGCGTCAGCGGCGAGGACGCCGGGCTCATCCGGGCCACGGCCCGCGACCCCGAACTCGGCTTCGTCGGCGACGTGGTGGCGGTCAACCCGGGCATCCTCCAGGGCCTGCTGGACGAAGGCTTCATCCCCGTCGTCGCCACCATCGGCACCGACGACACCGGGCAGGCCTACAACATCAATGCCGACACCGTGGCCGGGCGCATTGCCGAAGCCCTGGGGGCGGAGAAGCTGGTCTACCTGACGGACATCGAGGGCCTGCGTCGCGTCGTCGACGACGCCGCCAGCCTGATACGCCAGACCACGCCCGACGAACTGGACGCGCTGATGGCCGACGGCACCATCGCCGGAGGGATGATCCCGAAGGTGGAGAGCTGCGTCGCCGCCGTGCGGGCCGGTGTCCGCCGGGCGCACATCCTCGACGGCCGTATCCCTCACGTGCTGCTGCTCGAGTTCTTCACCGACGAGGGGATCGGAACGATGGTCAGATGAGCTCACACGCATTCACCACCGACGGGCACGGGCACTGCCCGTTCATGCCGGTGTTCGGCGCCCCCCAGGTGATGTTCGAGCGCGGCCAGGGCACCGTGCTGTGGGACACCGAGGGCCGCCGCTACCTGGACTTCCTGTGCGGCCTGGCCGTCACCTCGCTGGGCCATGCCAACCCGGTGGTCGCCGAGGCCATCTGCACCCAGGCCAACACCCTGCTGCACGTCAGCAACCTCTTCGCCAACCCGGTGGCCACCGAGGCCGCCATCCGGCTCAACTCCCTGCTGGCCGAAGTCACCGGCGAAGGCGGGCAGGTCTTCTTCTGCAACAGCGGCGCAGAGGCCAACGAGGCCGCGCTGAAGCTGGCCCGCAAGTTCGGCGGACGCGGCCGGCACGCCGTCGTCAGCGCCTACGGCAGCTTCCACGGGCGCACGCTGGCGACCCTGGCGGCCACCGGGCAGCCGGCCAAGCACGAGCCGTTCCACCCGATGCCCGACGGCTTCCGTCACGCCACGTTCAACGACATCGACGCGCTGGCTGCGGCGGTGGACACCACGGTGGCCGCCGTGCTGCTGGAGCCCGTGCAGGGCGAGGGCGGCGTGCTGCCCGCCGACCCCGGCTACCTGCGCGCCGTGCGGCAGTTGTGCGACGAGCGCGGGCTGCTGCTGATCATGGACGAGATCCAGACCGGCTTCGGCCGCACCGGCGAGTGGTTCGGCTTCCAGCACGCCGGCATCGTGCCCGACGTCGTCACCATGGCCAAGGCGCTGGGCAACGGGTTCCCCATCGGCGCCGTGTGGGCCCGCACCGAGGTGGCCGGCCTGTTCCGCCCGGGCGACCACGGCAGCACCTACTCCGGCACCGCCATCGCCACCGCGGCCGCCAACGCCGTGCTGCAGGAGATGCACCGCATCGACGCGCCGCACCTGGCCCGCCAACGCGGCGAGGAACTGGTCGGCAAGCTGCGGGCGGTGCCCGGCGTGGCGTCCGTACGCGGTGTGGGCCTGCTGCTGGCCGCCGAACTGGCCGACGGCATCGACGCCAAGGCCGTGTACGCCTGGGCGCTGGAGCACGGCCTGGTCACCAACGCGGTCACGCCCACGGCGTTGCGTCTCGCTCCGCCGATCACCGTCTCGTCCGCCGAGATCGACGAGGCCGTGGCCATCCTTGCACTCGCCATCCAGGAGCACCTGCCCGCATGACCCGCCACTTCCTCGACATCACCGAACTGACGGCCGGCGAACTGCGTGACGTGATCGCGCTCGCCGAGCGCGCCGACCTGCCCACCCCGCTGGCCGGCCAGGGTGTCGCCCTGATCTTCGAGAAGCCGTCCAACCGCACCCGCCACTCGATGGAGATGGCGGTGGTGCAACTCGGCGGCCACCCCGTCTACACCCGCGGCGAGGAGGTCGGCCTGGACGTGCGCGAGACCGTGGAGGACGTCACCCGCGTGATGGCCGGCTACCACGGCATGCTCGCCGCCCGTGTTCCAGCACTCCGTGGTGGAGCGCATGGCCGCCGTCAGCGACGTGCCCGTGGTCAACATGCTCAGCGACCACTGCACCCGCTGCAGGCACTGGCCGACGTGCTGACCATGCAGCAGGTCCACGGCGACCTCGCCGGCCACACCGTCGCCTACGTGGGCGACTACAACAACGTGTCCCGCTCGCTGGCCGAAGCCTGTGTGCTGCTGGGCGCCGACGTGTCGCTGGGCTGCCCCGTGGGCTACTGCGCCGACGCCGCCGAACTGGAACGGCTGAACTCGCTGGGGGCCGGGCAGGTGCGCCAGGTGCACCGCGCCGCCGACGCCGTGGGTGGCGCGCTGGCCGTGCACACCGACACCTGGACGTCGATGGGACAGGAGGCCGAGAAGGCCGAGCGGGTGAAGGTGTTCGAGGGCTACACCGTGGATCCGGCGATGATGGCGCTCGCCGCGCCCGGCGCCGGGTTCTACCACTGCCTGCCGGCCTACCGCGGCTACGAGGTGGCCGCCGAGGTCATCGACGGCCCGCAGAGCCATGTCATCCGCCAGGCCCACAACCGCATGCACGCGGCACGCGGGCTGATGGCGTTCCTCCTGGGGGTCCGCTGATGTCGTCCAAGGTTCAGCGCCAGCAGGCCATCGCCAAACTGGTGGCCCGCCATGCCGTCACCAACCAGCCCCAACTCGTGGACCTCCTCGCCGACGAGGGCATCACCGCCACCCAGGCCACCGTGTCCCGCGACCTCGAGGACCTCGGTGCGGTGAAGGTTCGGGTGCCCGGCGGCGACACCGTGTACGCCATCCCCGAGTACGAGCCCAACCGGCTGGCACCGGAGGACCAGTTGCGCCGGGTGATGGGGGAGTGGGTGGCCGAGGTCCGCAACAGCGGCAACCTCGTGGTGCTGCGCACGCCACCCGGATGTGCCCACGTGGTCGGCAGCGCGCTGGACCGCAGCGGCATGGCCGGCCTCCTCGGCACCGTCGCCGGCGACGACACCCTGCTGTGCGTCGCCGAGGAGGACCTCGGCGGCGCGGCGCTCACCGCGATCCTGCGTGACCTGGCGGGGCTGTCATGAGCGGCGGCAACACGCTCTGGCACGGGCGCTTCGAGGGCGGCCCCGCCGCCGAGCTGATGGCCTACACGGAGAGCCTGTCGTTCGACCGGCGCCTGTGGGCCGACGACATCGCCGGCTCCGTCGCCCACGTGCTGGGCCTGGTGAAGGCGTCGATCATCAACGAGGCCGAAGGTGCGTCCGTGCTGGCCGCGCTGGAGCAGGTGGCCGACGAGATGGGCGCCGGCACCTTCGTGTTCGTCGAGGCCGACGAGGACATCCACACCGCGGTGGAGCGGCGGGTGACCGAGCTCGCCGGGCCGGCGGGCGCCAAGCTGCACACCGGCCGCAGCCGCAACGACCAGTCGGCCACCGACGTGCGCCGCTGGCTGAAGCGCGAGCTGATGGCGGTGGCCGGCCGGGTGGTCGACCTTCAGCACGTCCTGCTCGACCGCGCCGTCGCTGCCGAAGGCGTCTACCTCCCGGGCTACACCCACCTCCAGCGGGCCCAACCCGTCCTCCTGGCCCACCACCTGCTGGCCCACGGCTGGGCCTTGGGGCGCGACGTGGAGCGCCTGCTGGACGCGCTGGAGCGCATCGACGTGTCGCCGCTCGGCGCCGGCGCGCTGGCCGGCTCCTCCCTGCCGCTGGATCCGGACGTCACGGCCGAGGCACTGGGCTTCGCCGCCCGCTTCGAGAACTCGCTCGACGCCGTCGGCTCCCGCGACCACATCGCCGAGGCGCTGTTCGTGCTGACCCTGATCGGGCTCAACCTGTCGCGCATCGGCGAGGAGATCGTGCTCTGGACCACCGACGAGTTCGGCTTCGCCAAGCTCGACGACGCGTACGCCACGGGGAGTTCGATGCTGCCGCAGAAGAAGAACCCGGACATCGCCGAGCTCGCCCGGGGCAAGGCCGGCCGGCTGATCGGCGACCTCACCGGCTTCCTGGCCACCATGAAGGGCCTGCCCCTCAGCTACAACCGCGACTACCAGGAGGACAAGGAGCCCCTGTTCGACGCGGTGGACCAGATCAGCCTGGCGCTGGGCGCGGTCACCGGCATGATCGCCACGATCACGTGGGTGCCGGACCGCATGCAGGCAGCCGCCGACGCGGAGACCACCTCGGCCACCGACCTGGCCGAGTGGCTGGTGCAGCGGGGTACCCCGTTCCGCGACGCTCACGCCATCGTCGGCGCGCTGGTGCGGCGCACGCTCGCGGGTGAGGGCTCGCTGCGCGACCTGGTGGCGGCGCACAAAGCGCTCGGCCCCGACGCCGCGGCGCTGGTGGCCCCCGGCGTCGCCGTGAAGCGGCGCACCACCAAGGGCGGCGCCGGCCCGGCCGCCGTGGCGGTGCAGTTGGAGCGATTCAGCGCCAAGCTGGCGGAACTGCGTGCAGCGGTTGCCCCCGACCTGGGCTGAGCGCGACGCCACGATGGTGGCGCCGGACCTGCTGCACAAGGTGGCCAGGCTCGGACCGCACCTCGCCCGCATCACCGAGGTCGAGGCGTACACGCGCGACGACCCCGCCAGCCACTCGTTCCGTGGCCCCACGGAGCGCAACGCGCCCATGTTCGGGCCCCCGGGGCACTGGTACGTGTACCTGATCTACGGCATGCACCACTGCCTCAACCTGGTCACCGGAGCTGCGGGCGACGGGCAGGCGGTGTTGATCCGCTCCGTCGTGGTGGACGGCATCGATGCCCGCCGCACCACCGGCCCGGGCCGGCTGTGCCGTGAGTTGGAGATCGACCGCTCATGGAACGGGCGCTAGGCCGAGCTGTACGACGACGGTCACGTGCCGCCGCGCCCGCACCTGGTGACCCCGCATCGGCATCACCAAGGCGGCGGATTGGCCGCGCCGCTGGCTGGCGGGGTAGTTCGGCCCTACCACCGCGGTGCACCGGTGGCCTAGCGTTCCTGCAACATTGTCGGCCGGACGGAGGGGAAGCGCGATGGCCAAGAAGGCGGCACCACGGCGGGTGGTGCAGGGCGACCGTTCGCCGGTGCTCACCACCGCAGGCATCGAGCAGTTCGAGATCGGCCGCGCCACGGAGGCGGCACGCCTGGCCAAGGTCAGCGCCATCCGCGACGTGCTGCGCACCGCCGACAAAGACGAGCTGGAGTCCGTGGCGATGTGGCTGCAGGCCGTGCTGGCCGGCACCTCCGCCGACGAGGTGGACGACGTTCGCGCCGCCATCGACGTGGAGGACGAGATCGTCTTCGGCGTGCCGCCGATGAGCCCCGACGACGAGTTGGTGGACGGCTGGCAGGACGCCGTCTACCCCTACCGCAACCTGCTGTCGCGCAAGACCTACGAGGCCCAGAAGTACCAACTGCAGGTGGAGTTGCTGAAGCTGCAGGCCTGGGTGAAGGAGACCGGCGCCCGCCTGGTGATCCTCTTCGAAGGCCGCGACGCCGCCGGCAAGGGCGGCACCATCAAGCGGTTCATGGAGCACCTCAACCCCCGTGGTGCCCGCGTGGTGGCGCTGGAGAAGCCCACCGAGCAGGAGCGCGGGCAGTGGTACTTCCAGCGATATGTGCAGCACCTGCCCACCGCGGGCGAGATCGTGCTGTTCGACCGCTCCTGGTACAACCGGGCCGGCGTGGAGCACGTGATGGGCTTCTGCACCGACGACGAGTACGCCGAGTTCATGCGCCAAGCTCCGGAGTTCGAGGCCCACCTGGTGCGCAGCGGGGTGCACCTGGTGAAGCTGTGGTTCTCCGTCAGCCGCGCCGAGCAGCGCCGCCGTTTCGCCGAGCGCAAGAAGCACCCGCTGAAGCAGTGGAAGCTGTCGCCCATCGACATGGCGTCGCTGGACAAGTGGGAGGACTACACCTCGGCCAAGGAGGCGATGTTCCTGCACACGGACACTTCGGTGGCACCGTGGACCCTGGTGAAGAGCGACTGCAAGAAGCGGGCCCGGCTGAACGCCATGCGCTACGTGCTGCACCGCATGCCCTACGCCAACAAGGACGTGGACCGCATCGGCCCGGTGGACCCGCTGATCGTCGGCCGGGCCAGCGCCGTGGTGGAGCAGATCCAGCGGCGCAACGCCAAGCTGGTGGGGCCGCACAGCGGCTGACCGTCAGGCCCCCCAGTGCAGCCAGTAGCCGTGCGGGTGCGCCGTGCCCAGCCGGTGTGCCGTGCGGGTGCCGCCCCGCCACGTCACCAGGCCGAGCACGGTGAGGTGGTCGGTGGCCGCGTCCGTGGGAATCGGTAGCCCTGTGGCCTGCTGCGGGCTCTCCAGCGAGACCCACGAGAGGTCGAGGTCGCGGCCCACGCCGTCCAGCGCCGCCACGAACGCGCCGCGGCCCTCCTCGCTGAGGTAGGACAGCGCCCAGCTCGTGGTGACCACCGGGTGACCACGCGTCGCCGCCTCGCGCACCAGCGCGGCCACGTCCGCCACCGCATCACCGGCCCGCACGTCAGGGGGCGCGGTGCGCGCCATGCGCACGGCAGCCTCCAGGCGGTGGAAGCGGTCGGCCTGGTCGGGCCAGCAGCAGGCCTCAAGCCACCGCACCGCATCGTCGTCGGTGACGTCGATCGGTTGCAGGTCCAGCCCCACGCCGGCGGCGTGCGGCGGTAGCGCCGCCGGCAGCGGCACGTCGCCGCGAACACTGCACGGCAGCACCACCGAGGAGTCCGGGCCCACGTCACCACCCGGTTCGTAGCGGTAGCCGTAACGGTGCCAGAGCAGCGTCAGGCCGGCACTGGTGCCCACGTCCACCTGGGCGATCGGCGCAGCCGTCTCCGCAGCCACCAACCCGAACGCCGGCAGGAACAGGGCGCAGCGGCCGATCTCGTTGGTCTGCGTGTGGCGGCTGGCCAGCAGCGTCCGCAGCAGACCGTCCTCACGGCGGCACAGCGCGCGGAAGGCCGGCCACGGGTCGCCCTCCGCGGGGTGGGCAGCGAGGTTCGGGTAGTGGGCGGCGAGTTCCGGGGCGTGCCCACGCAGCACCAGGTCGTGCACCGCCGCGAACAGCAGCACCGGAATGCCCTGCGACGGGGGCGCGGCCAGCAGCAGCCCGGCCACGTCGGGGTCGTCGGCGATGGCGGTGCTGAGCCGCGCGTACAGCGGTGCCCGGGCCGCCGTGGTGGCCGCGAAGTCGCGGAACATCTGCTGGACCTCGCCGGTGTCGGCCATGCCGGGAGAGTATCGCTGCGACGCAGGGGCGTCGGTCGGCCAAACACCGTGGGTTCCGTCGGTCGACCTGGCAACATGGACGGCCTATGGATCTGATCGACGACCTTCGTGCACGCGGGCTGCTGCACGACAGCACCGACCTCGACGCGCTGCGGGCGCGCCTGGCTGCCGGGCCGATCGGGCTCTACATCGGCTTCGACCCCACGGCGGATTCCCTGCACGTGGGGCACCTCGTGGGGCAGCTGTTCATGCGCCGCTTCCAGATGGCCGGGCACCGGCCGTTCCCACTGGCCGGCGGCGCCACCGGGATGATCGGCGACCCGGGCGGGCGCAGCGAGGAACGCAACCTGCTCGACGACGACACGTTGCGCCACAACGTCGAGTGCATCAAGGCCCAGCTGTCCCGCCTGCTGGACTTCGAGCCGGGGCCGACGCAGGCGACGCTGGTCAACAACGCCGACTGGACGGTGGGCGTGTCCATGTTGGAGTTCCTCCGCGACGTGGGCAAGCACTTCACGGTCAACCAGATGATCGCCAAGGACTCCGTGCGCAGCCGGATCGAGAGCGAGCACGGCATCAGCTACACCGAGTTCAGCTACATGCTGCTGCAGGCCAACGACTTCCGCCACCTGTACGAGGCGCACGGTGTGGAGTTGCAGGCCGGGGCCAGCGATCAGTGGGGCAACATCACTGCGGGCGTGGAGCTCATCCGGCGGCGCCTCGGCGAGCAGGCGTTCGCCGTCACCCATCCGTTGATGGTGAAGAGTGACGGCGCCAAGTTCGGGAAGTCCGTCAGTGGCGCGGTGTGGCTCGATCCTGCCCGTACCTCTCCGTACCAGTTCCGCCAGTTCTGGGTGCAGACCGACGACCAGATGGTCGCCACGTACCTGAAGATGCTGTCCCTCCGGCCCCTGGAAGATCTGCTGGCCCTTGTCGACGAGCACGAAGGGGCCCCCGAGCGACGCGTGGCCCAGCGTGCCCTGGCCGACGAGATGACCGCCCTGGTGCATGGCCCCGCGGCCGCAGCCGCCGCTGCGGAAGCTGCGGCTGTGCTGTTCGGCGGCGACCCAACGGAAGCCTCTGAGGAGGCATTGGAGATCGTGGCCGCCGAAGTGCCCGCCGTTGGCCTGCCGGCATCGCTGGAGGGGCTGCGGGTCCACGAATTGCTCACCGCCGCCGGCGTGGCCAAGTCCAACAGCGAGGTGGGCCGCCTGCTCGCCCAGAAGGCCGTCCGGGCAGGAAATCGCGTCCTCGACGAAGACGGGCTGATCGGCGCGTCTGACCTGCTCAGAGGCCGTTTCCTCCTGCTTCGGAAGGGCAAGCGCGACTTTGTCGTAGGAAATTTCTCCGCGGGAGGTTGATGCCCGCCAAGGGATGCGATAGCGTTGCATCTCGCTCCGGACGGGCCTCAAGCCCCGAAGGAGAGGCACCAACAGCCACTCACGGGTGGCCGAGTGCCCCGAGCGGAGGTTCGCAACAGCGGCCTTCGGCTCCTTGAAAACGGAAGAGAAGACTGAACGCCAGTGCGGGCAGCAACGAGGTTGGCTTCTGGCCGACGTCGGATGCTGTCTGTCAATTCAAAGTCCACGGTCCCAAACCGTGGCAATTCAGTCAGATCTGGGTGCTACCAACGTGCGCTATTCCCGCACGATGCACCCGGCTCTCAACCAATCGGTTCCGGCTCGTCCGGAACAGATTCTTGTTGGAGAGTTTGATCCTGGCTCAGGACGAACGCTGGCGGCGTGCTTAACACATGCAAGTCGAACGAGGTCCACTGCGGAGCAATCCAAGGGAAGACCTAGTGGCGAACGGGTGCGTAACACGTGAGGAACTTGTCCCGGTCTCTGGGATAACAGTTGGAAACGACTGCTAATACCGGATGACGTCGGAATCTCGCATGGGATGCTGACGAAAGGGTTACCGGATCGGGAGAGCCTCGCGGCCTATCAGCTTGTTGGCGGGGTAACGGCCCACCAAGGCATCGACGGGTAGCTGGTCTGAGAGGATGATCAGCCACACTGGGACTGAGACACGGCCCAGACTCCTACGGGAGGCAGCAGTGGGGAATCTTGCGCAATGGGCGAAAGCCTGACGCAGCAACGCCGCGTGCGGGAAGAAGGCTCTCAGGTTGTAAACCGCTTTCAGCAGGAACGAAAATGACGGTACTTGCAGAAGAAGGTGCGGCCAACTACGTGCCAGCAGCCGCGGTGACACGTAGGCACCAAGCGTTGTCCGGATTTATTGGGCGTAAAGCGCTCGTAGGCGGTTCGGTAAGTCGGGTGTGAAATCGTTGGGCTTAACCCAACGCCTGCATCCGATACTGCTGTGACTAGAGTTCGGTAGGGGAGTGGGGAATTCCTAGTGTAGCGGTGAAATGCGCAGATATTAGGAGGAACACCGGTGGCGAAGGCGCCACTCTGGGCCGATACTGACGCTGAGGAGCGAAAGCGTGGGTAGCAAACAGGATTAGATACCCTGGTAGTCCACGCCGTAAACGTTGGGCACTAGGTGTGGGTTTCAACCAACGGAATCGCGCCGTCGCTAACGCATTAAGTGCCCCGCCTGGGGAGTACGGCCGCAAGGTTAAAACTCAAAGGAATTGACGGGGGCCCGCACAAGCAGCGGAGCGTGTTGCTTAATTCGATGCAACGCGAAGAACCTTACCTGGGCTTGACATGTAGGGAAAAGCCGTAGAGATACGGTGTCCTTCGGGGCCTACACAGGTGGTGCATGGCTGTCGTCAGCTCGTGTCGTGAGATGTTGGGTTAAGTCCCGCAACGAGCGCAACCCTTCGTCCTATGTTGCCAGCGGGTAATGCCGGGAACTCATAGGAGACTGCCGGGGTCAACTCGGAGGAAGGTGGGGATGACGTCAAGTCATCATGCCCCTTATGTCCAGGGCTGCAAACACGCTACAATGGCCGGTACAAAGGGCTGCAAACTCGTGAGGGTGAGCGAATCCCATAAAGCCGGTCTCAGTTCGGATTGAAGGCTGCAACTCGCCTTCATGAAGCTGGAGTTGCTAGTAATCCCGGATCAGCACGCCGGGGTGAATACGTTCCCGGGCCTTGTACACACCGCCCGTCACATCACGAAAGTTGGCAACACCCGAAGCCGGTGGCCTAACCGCAAGGAAGGAGCCGTCGAAGGTGGGGTCGGTAATTGGGATGAAGTCGTAACAAGGTAGCCGTACCGGAAGGTGCGGCTGGATCACCTCCTTTCTAAGGAGCACTGTTCAACCGTTGGTCGGCAACCGCCGTCCCGGTTCGAACCAGTTCCCAGTTGGTGCACTGGTGGGTCAGTCGTGAGAGATCGTCGGTTGTAGGTTCGCCTCCCGCCGAGCTCGATCGGCTGATCTAGTCTTCTCTTCCGTTTTGAGGGAGCCGGCCACTCGGCCGCAACCCTCTCGCACGGCACGAGCGCACTGCGCTCCGCTGCCACGGCGTGTCTGGTGGGCGTGCAATCGCACGACCCGGCGCCGGCGATGCCCTTTGAGAACTGCAGAGCAAGCACGAGCATCTTTGTTCTTCCAAGCTACAAAGAGCCAACGGTGGATGCCTTGGCGCCAAGAACCGATGAAGGACGTGAGTGACTGCGAAAAGCTGCGGGGAGCCGTCGACTAGGCCTCGATCCGCAGATGTCCGAATGGGGAAACCCAGCACCCGTCATGGGGTGTTACCCCTGCCCGAACACATACGGCAGGAGGAGGGAACCGGGGGAATTGAAACATCTCAGTACCCCGAGGAAAGGAAAGCAACCGCGACTCCCTGAGTAGTGGCGAGCGAAACGGGAAGAGACCAAACCGTGTCAGTGTCAAGCCTGGTGGCGTTGCTGACGCGGGGTTGTGGGACCATGAGATCGAGCACCAGATCGATCACGGAGTTACCAAGTTGCTGTGTAGTAGAACGGTTCTGGAAAGGCCGGCCGTAGTGGGTAACAGCCCCGTATACGAAACGCACGCAACCTCCGCATGTCATCCCAAGTAACGCGGGGACCGAGCAGACCCGCGTGAATCTGTGGGGACCACCCCATAAGTCTAAGTATTCCTTGGCGACCGATAGTGAACCAGTACCGTGAGGGAAAGGTGAAAAGCACCCCGGGAGGGGAGTGAAATAGTACCTGAAACCGTTGGTTTACAAACAGTCAGAGTGTCGTCGTCCTTGTGACGGCCACGATGGCGTGCCT
>JAWKHX010000011.1:0-205422 GCA_041394605.1 Ilumatobacteraceae bacterium | reverse complement strand
CCACCTTGAACGGCGGGGCGTCGATCTTGCCCCGCTTGCGGTCCCGTCGCTTCTCGGCTGCACACCGCTGGTCGTGGATGAGCACCGTGCAGCCGGGCACGGTGGACAGGAGGCGCTGGGCCTCGTCCAGCCGGCTGCGGCCCCACACCCGCACCCCTTCGGGCAGGTCGCCCATCCGGTACTTGGCGAGGTCGTCGGTGGTGACGATGATCCGCTTCACGCCCTCCGCCAGCAGCACCTTGCACAGCGCGGGCACCGGCAGTTGGCCGAACGGGTCCTGCCCGCCGGTCATCGACACGGCGCCGTTGTAGAGGACCTTGTAGGTGATGTTGGCGCCGTTGGCGATGGCGGCGCGGATGGCCGTCATCCCGCTGTGGAACAGGGTGCCGTCACCCAGGTTCTGGACGAGATGGTCGTCCGTCACGAACGGCGCCATGCCGAACCACTGGGCGCCCTCGTTGCCCATCGACGTGAGGCCGACGATGTTGCCCTGGCGCTCCGGCTCCATCAGCATCACCATGCTGTGGCAGCCGATGCCAGCCCCGATCAGCATTCCTTCCGGCGCCGGCAGCGACGAGTTGTGCGGGCAGCCGGAGCAGAAGTAGGGCGAGCGGGTGACGCTGAGCGGGATGAGCGCTCGCCTCGGTGCCGGCGCCGGGGCCAGGCGGTCCGCCAGGCGGGTCTGCAGACGGCGGCGCAGCAGGGGGGCGATGGTGTCCGCCTCCAGCGTGCCGGTCATCGGCACGAGTGGCTGGTGGGCGGGGTCCTTCTTTCCGCTCACGATGGGGTGGTCGCTACGGCCGAACAGGGCGTCCTTCACGAACCACTCCAGGTTCGGGGCCTTCTCCTCCACGACCATCACCTCGGCCAGGCCCTCGCTGAACTCGCGCACCTGGTCGGCGTCCAGCGGCATCGGCATGGCCACCTTGAACAGGCGGATGCCGGCGGCGCGCAGGGCGTCGTCGTGCTCGAAGCCCAGCAGGCGCAGGGCCTCCACGGTCTCGTGGTAGGTGTGGCCACTGGCGATGATGCCGATCCAGTCGTCGCCGCTGCGCACGGGCACCGTGTTCAACCGGTTCTCGACGCCGTAGCGGCGGGCGAGTTCCAGGCGGACCTCGTGGAACTCCTTCTCCAGTTGCAGGGTGTACGGCGTGAGGATGTTGCCGCTCGGGCGGGGCACCCAGACGGTGCCGTCCACTTCCATCGTGGGGATCACCGGCACGATCCGGTCCGGCTGCAGTTCCACCGACCCGGTGCCGTCGGCGACGGCCTCCACCACCTTCACGCCCACCCACACGCCGCAGGCCCGCGACAGCGCCACGGCGTGGCGGCCGAGGTCGATGGCCTCCTGCACATCACCCGGGTAGATGATCGGCATGTTGAGGTCCACCAGGGTGGCGCCGCTGCTGGAGGGGATGGTGCTGCTCTTGGCGTTCGGGTCGTCGCCCACCAGCGCCAGCGCCCCGCCCATCGGCGCGGTGCCGGCGAAGGTGGCGTGGCGCAGCGCGTCACTGGCACGGTCGATCCCCGGGCCCTTGCCGTACCAGATGCCGAGGATGCCGTCGTACCGGCAGGTCGGCAGGGTGACGGCCAACTGGCTGCCCATCACCGCGGTGGCCGCCAACTCCTCGTTCATGCCCGGCTGGAACACCAGGTCCAGCCCGTCCTCCTTGGCCAGTGCCGCGGCCGCGGTGACATCGCGGTCGTAGCCGGCCAGCGGGCTGCCGGGGTACCCGGACACGTACGCCGCAGTGTGCAGGCCGGCCCGGCGGTCGGCCCGCAACTGTTCGTACGGCAGGCGGGCGAGGGCCTGGGAACCACTGAGGAAGACCCGCCCGTCGTCCCGCCGGTAGCGGTCGGTGAGGCGGTAGGAGGACGTGTCGGCGCCCATCGGGAGTGTCGCTGCCACGTCGGCATCATGTCACCTCTCGAGCGGGGGTGTGCGCGTGCGCCACCCGGGCGGCAGACTGCGCCACGTGAAAGGGGCGACGCCGGCCATCGTGATGTTGGAGCACGCAGGGGTGCCGTTCACCGTGCACGAGTTCCACCACGAACCGGGGGAACGCAACTACGGCCAGGTGGCCGCCGACGCGCTGGGCGTGGAGCCCGAGCGGGTGTTCAAGACCCTGCTGGCGAACCTGACGGTGGAGCGCGGGGTGGAGCAGGTGGTGGGCATCGTGCCGGTGAGCGGCCAGTTGAGCCTGCGCGAGTTGGCGTCGGCGATGGGCGGCAAGCGAGCCGAGATGTGCCCGCCGGACCTCGCCCAGCGGATCACCGGCTACGTGGTCGGGGGGATCAGCCCGTTCGGGCAGAAGAAGCGGCTGCGCACGGCCATCGACGAGACGTGCGTCCTGTTCGACACGGTGTTCGTGAGCGGCGGCCGCCGCGGGCTGGACCTGGAGGTGGCGCCGGACGATCTGGTGCGTCTGTTGGATGCCGTGGTGGCCGAGATCGGCGCCGACCGCTGACGCGCCACCGTCATGCTCAGTTGCGTTTGACCCGGCCGGCCAGGGCGCGGAACGCGAGCGTGAAGCTGACCAGGGCGATGCCGCCGATGGCCGCGAACCCCTTGCCGATCTGGCCCCACTCCCAGCCGGTCTGCAGGATGGCGCGCATGCCCTCCAGGAGGTAGGTGGTGGGGTTGAACTTCACCGCCGTGGCCAGCCACCCCGTCATGGCCTCTGCGGGGAGGTAGGCGGTGGTGAGGAAGGCGAATGGGAAGAACAGCAGGAAGGAGTTGTTGACCGCCGACGGGTTGCCCGTGCGCAAGGCGATGGCGTAGGGGAAGCCGGTGAACCCCAGCCCCCAGAACCCGGCCATGGCGATGAACATGAGCACACCGCCGATGCCCGTGGCCACGTGGATGCCGAGCGCCAGCCCGAGCAGCATCACCGGGGTGGCCAGCGCCAGGATCAGCACGAAGTCCGCCGTCATCAACCCCAGCAGCAGGGTGCCGCGGCGCACGGGAGTGAGCAGCAGGCGGTCCAGGTAGCCGTCCTGGATGTCGGTGACCAGCGCTTGTGCCCGGCTGATGCCGGTGACGGCGAACACCACGGCGACGGGCAACTGGAAGGCCTTGTAGTCGAAGCCGGGTGGGAACCGGGAGCCGCTCTCCACGAACGCCTGCAGTGCCCCGACGTTGACGACGAAGAAGAACAGCGGGATGGCCAGCGCCGGGCCGAATGCCTCCGGGTCGCGCCAGGTGAGCCGCAGGGCGCGCAACGCCACGGTGCGCCAGTCCGCCCAGAAGCCGGCGCTGCGGGCGTGCACCCGCTGGCCGTGCGTGGACGTGGCGCTGGCAGTGACTCCCGTGGTGCTCATGCTGCGTCCTCCTTCAGGCGGCCACCGGTGATGTGCAGGAACACGTCGTCGAGCGTGGGGGTGCGCAAGGTGAGACCCTCGACCTCCACCCCCGCCTCCGCGAGCGCCACGGCAACGGGGCTGACCGCCCTGGCCCCGTGTGTGACCGCCATGACCACCTCGTCGTCCGACACCTCCACCCGGGTGACCTCGTCCACCCCCTGCACCGCCTGGGCGGCGGCCTGGGCGCTGCCGGTGGCGACGGTGGCGATGACCAGGTCGCTGCCCACGCTGCGCTTCAGTTCGGCCGGCGTGCCTTCCGCCACCAGCCGGCCCTGGGAGATGATGCCCACCCGGTGCGCCAGCGAATCGGCCTCCTCCAGGTACTGGGTGGTGAGGAAGATGGTCATGCCCAACTGCTGGTTGAGGTAGCGGACTTCGGCCCAGACGGCGGCGCGGCTGGTGGGGTCCAGCCCGGTGGTGGGCTCGTCGAGGAACAGCACCTCGGGCTGGTGGACCAGCGCCGCGGCGAGGTCCAGCCGGCGCTTCATGCCGCCGGAGTACGTGCCGATCCGCTGGTCGATCGCGTCGCCGATGTCCACCAACTCCAGCAGTTCCGCCACTCGGCGACGCCGGTCCGCCGTGGGCAGGCCGTAGAGGCGACCTTGCAGGTCGAGCAGTTCGCGGCCGGTCTGCTTGGGGTCCAGCGCGGCCTCCTGCAGCGCCACGCCGATGCGCAGCCGAACGGCCTCGGGCTGGTCCCGCACATCGAACCCGGCCACCGTGGCCGTGCCGCCGGTGGGGGCCAGCAGGGTGGTGAGCATGCGCACCGTGGTGCTCTTGCCGGCCCCGTTGGGGCCGAGGAAGCCGTAGATCTCGCCCGCCGCAACGGCGAGGTCGACCCCGGCGACGGCGGCCTTGTCGCCGAAGGAGCGGGCCAGCGCCCGGGCATGGATGGCTGGAGGTGCTGCATCGGGGGGCATGGAGCCGGACGCTACCCGAAGGGTGTGACACGGAACGGCGGGATCACGAGCGGCCGGATCACGAATGGCAGCACGGACGCATGCTGTCGCAGGACCACCTCACCGACGCTGGCGCAGCAGGGCGTCGATGCGGGCCACTCTGGTGCGGGCCGGGGGGTGGGTGGCGGCCAGTCGCTCCGCCCAGGTCGCCGGCAGATCGCTGCCATTCATGGCCACCACCCGGCGCAGGGCCAGCGCCAGCGGGCGGCCGAAGCCCATCTCCACCACCCGGCGGTCGGCCTGGAACTCGGCGTTGCGGCCCACGGCGTTGGCCAGCGCGTTGGCCAGCAGCAGCCCGCTGAGGAACACCCACGACACCGCCGTGAGCACCAGTGCCACCAGCCGGCCCACGGCCGTGAGCGCCGATGAGTGGCTGGCGAAGCTGGACGTGGCCGCCTTCGCCACGTTCTGCAGGAAGAAGCCGATGCGGGCCAGCAGCAGCACCGGCACGCTGAGCCACTGCGAGAGCGTGAGCGCCACGGTGTGCAGGCCGAGGTGATGGCTCAACTCGTGCGCCAACACGCCGCTGAGCTCGTCGCGTGGCAGCGAGGTGACGGCGAACGAGGTGACCACCACCAGGTGCCCACCGCAGGCGAACGCGTTGACCTCCGGCGACGGCTGCACGGCCAGCACGTACCGGCGCTGGGGCAGGTCGTTCACCTGCAGCACCGGGCGCCAGGCGGGCTCCAGCGCCACCCGCTCGGCCCGTGTGGGCCGGCGGGCACCGAGCAGCGGCGCGAGCAGGAACTGCTGCACCGGGCGCAGGAACAGCAGCACGACAGCACCGGCATATCCGGCGGCGAACCACCAGTAGGGAACGTCCCACACCAGGCGAACCACCAGCCACACCACGCCGATGGCCAGGAGGAACACCGGCAGCACGGCCGCGACGGGCGCCAGCGCCGTGAGCGCGGACGTGTCCACGGTGCGCCGCGCGCTGGGGCGCCGGGTGCGGGCCGGGCCGGTCACGGGGGTGAACGATACGAGGTCGCCGCTCACGCGCCGACCCCGGTGAGCGGGCAATTCGGCCATTGAACCGAGCCGAATTCGGTGATTTCGGCCCCAACCGGTGAGTCGCAGCACGGAACTGGCCGATCAACGCGGCCCGTGGCCAACTTTCGCTATCCCTGAGGGAAACGCGGCCGATAACAACGGTGGCCGCCCGCTCGCGCGTCGTCGCGGGTCGCGGCCACGGAACGAAACGGACGGCCGCGGGCCCAGAGCGACGGAAGGGAGGTGAGTGTGGCGTCGTCGTTGCCGATCACCGAGGAGGAATCCGGCCGTGGCGACTCGGTGGCCGAGTTGCTGGGGCAGGCGCGCTCGATCGAGGACGCCGACATCTCTCGCGCCCGGTCGCTGGTGCAGCAGGCCCGTGTACTGGCCCGCACCCGCGGCGAGCAGGCCGGCGAGGCGGAGGCGCTCTACCGCCTGGCGGAACTGTCGTACGCGTCCGGCCTCCCCAACGAGGCGCTGGCGGTGGCCATCGAGTCGCGCGACCTGGCCCACGAGTGCGGGGCGGCGAAGACCGAGGTGTCCGCCCTGAACCTGATCGCTGCCGTGCAGTACCACGCCGCGAACTTCTCCGAAGCCCTGGCGTCCGCGCTGGCGGCGCTGGATCTGTACCGGGCGAGTGGCGAGCGGGCCAGCGAGGGCATGCTGCTGAACTCCCTCGCCGTCATCCAGCACAGCTTGCGGGACACGGACCGGGCCATCGTCACCTACGAAGCGGCGCTGATGGCCAACAAGGGGCAGGAGCGCCCCGACCTCGACGCCATCACCCTGGCCAACATGGCCAAGGTCCGTGCCGAGCGGAACGAGAACCTGCTGGCGGTCAGCCTTGGTGAGTCGGCGCTGGAACTGGCCTCCGAGCACGCGCCCGAGTTCGTGCCCGAGATCCTCGCCCGGCTGGGCATGGCGTATGTGGCGCTGTCGTCGCTGGACCGCGCCGCCAGCTGCCTGGACCAGGCCGAGGACGTGCTGCGCGACCGCACTGCCCGGCGGGTGGCCCTGTCGCCCGGCAGCGTGGTCACGGTCCGGACGGCTCGTGGTGAGCTGTACGTGGCCCAGCACCTGCGCGATCACGCGATCCGCGAGTGGGGCGACGCCCTCGAGTTGGCCACCCAGGCGGGAATGACCGAGATCGCGCTGATGCTGCGCGAGAAGCTGGCCGAGTTGAACAAGCAGATGGGGCGCTTCGAGCAGGCGCTGGCCCATCAGGAAGCGCGCTTCGCGCTGAACGACGAGATCTTCACCCGCAGCACCGACCTGCGGATCCGCACCCTCCAGGTGCAGCACGACACCGAGACGTCGCGGTTGCATTCTGAACTGCTGCGGCTGCGCACCACCGAGGTGGAGTCGATGGTCCACCAGCGCACCCGCGACGTGGAGTCGGCGTATCTCGGCGCACTGCAGCGGGTCGCTGCCTTCGCCGAGTCGTACAACACCGATGTCGTCGCCCACCCTCAACGCGTGGGCGCGTTGGCCGAGGAGTTGGCGCTGGAACTGGGTCTGGACCGCCCGTGGGCGGAGTTGCTGCGAGAAGCCGCAACCCTCCACGACATCGGCAAGGTCGCCACGCCCGACGCCGTGTTGCGCAAGGTCGGCCCGCTCACGGCATCCGAGTTCGAGCAGGTGAAGTTGCACACGACGCTGGGCGCCGCTGTGCTGCGCTCCACCGGGTCGCCGCTGCTGGCGCTGGCCGAGGAGGTCGCGCTGTCGCACCACGAGCGGTGGGACGGCAGCGGCTATCCGTTCGGCCTCGGCGCGGAGGAGATTCCCCTGTCCGGCCGGATCGTCGCCGTTGCGGAGGTGTACGACTCGCTGGTGGGCGAGCGGGCGTACAAGCGCTCGTGGGGGTCGGCCGAAGCCGTCGCGTTCGTGCGGGCCGGTCGTGGCTCGCAGTTCGACCCGCTGGTGGTGGACGCCTTCGTCAGCGTGATGACCCGCCGGGCGGCGCTGGAGGCTGTGCCCGACCGGTGAGGGCCTGGGTGACCCAGTCGCCCACCATGCGGGCGAGGTCGTCGATCGGCATGCGGATGTGGCCCCGACGGTGGGCGTGGCTGAACGACGACACCGCACCCATGATCCCCGCGGTGTAGAAGGCGGGTTCCCCGTCGGGCACCAGCCCGGCCGCCTGGGCGTCGCGTACCAGGCGGTGCACGTCGGCGGCGTAGACGTCGCTGCCCTCCTGCAGCACCCCGGCCACGGCGTCGTCGGCGCGTTCCACGTCCAGCAGCGCGAAGTAGGACTGGTGCTCGGCCATGAACCGCACGCTGGCCTCGCTGCCCTGGCGGATGCGGGTGACCGGGTCCGCGGCAGTGTCCATCGCGGCCGCCTGCGCCCGGCGCAGCGACTGGCGCATGGAGCGGACGAGTTCGGCGAAGAGGGACTCCTTGGTGGGGAAGTACCAGTAGAACAGGCCCTTGGCGACGCCGGCGCGGGCACAGATGTCGCTGATCCGCGTGGCCGAGTACCCCCGCTCGGTGAACAGGGCCTCGGCCGCCTCGACCAGTTGCTGTTTGCGTTCGATGCCGTGCTCGGTGTGCAGGCGCGCCTCGGTCACACGCCAAGTCCAGCAGGCCTTGACCGCCGGGTCAATCCGTGCCGACGGGGTTGTCCTACACTGCGCCGCATGGCAGCCAGCCGTGCCGACCGGATCAGCCAGCGATCGCGCAACGAGAAGTGGAAGAACCCACCGCTGCGCATCGAGATGCTGGAGTGCATCAACTGCGACGCGTGCCTGCGCCACTGCCCGCCGCAGTTCGGCGCGATCTTCAACCACGGACCCGACGTCGTCATCATCCCCGAGTTGTGCAGCGGGTGCGACAAGTGCCTGCCCGCCTGCCCGGTCAACTGCATCTACCCCTTCCCGGACTGGCAGTCGCAGGGCGTGCCGGGGGAGTGGTGGGAGGAACCGGGCTCGGCCAACGACCCCTACGTGTGAGCAGTTGCGGCCGGTCCCGGCCCCGGTGCTGACATACTCTCCGGCATGACTGCGCTGATCCCCGGGGCGGAGCCCTGGTCCCACACCGGTGAGGGCCCGCACGGCGTCCTCGTCCTCCACGGCTTCACCGGCAACCCCGGCAGCATGCGCGGCCTGGCCGAAGCCGTCGCCGCGGCGGGCTTCCACGTGGAGATGCCGCTGCTGCCAGGTCACGGCACGGAGGTGGAGGACATGCTGCCCACACGCTGGGCGGACTGGTTGAGTGCGGCCGAGGCCGCCTACCAGACGCTCGCGGCGCGGGCGGGCAAGGTGGTGGTGGCCGGCCTCAGCATGGGCGGGGCGCTCACCCTGCGCCTCGGTGCCGACCACCCGGAGATCGCCGGCCTGGTGTGCGTGAACCCGGCCACCCAGCCCCAGGCGGCCGAGGTGGTGCAACTCATCGAGGACACCCTGGCCAGCGGCACCGAACTGTTCCCGGCCATCGGCAGCGACATCGCCGACCCGGACACCAAGGAGTCCGCCTACGACGCCACCCCGCTGCGGGCGCTGCTGTCCCTGGTGAACGACGGGCTGGCCCCGCTGGCCGGCGAGTACCCGCGCATGCGGGTGCCACTGCTGCTGATGAACTCCCCGCAGGACCATGTGGTGGACCCTGCCCAGGCCGAGTTCCTGGCCACCACGTACGGCGGCCCGGTGGAGCGGGTGACGCTGGAGCGCAGCTACCACGTGGCCACCCAGGACTACGACAAGGAACTGATCTTCGAGTCCACCGTGGCGTTCGCCCGCCGCGTCACCGCCTGACCGTGGGCCGCCCCGCCTCCATCCCCAGCCCGTCCAGCGGCAGCATCGACATCTTCGGGCTGTCCATCCACGCGTATGGCCTGATGATCGCCAGTGGTGTGCTGCTGGCCGTGTGGCTCACCGGCCGCCGGCTGGAGCGCGCCGGGGCGGGCACGAAGGACGACGTCAGTTCGATGGCGATGTGGGCCGTGGCCGCCGGCGTGGTGGGCGCTCGGCTCTATTACATCGTCACGGACAAGAGCCAGCCGTGGAAGGAACCCAGCCGCTGGCTGAAGATCTGGGAGGGTGGCCTGGGCATCCCCGGCGGCCTGCTGGCCGGCGTGCTGGTGGGCATGTGGGCCACCCGCCGCCGCGGCGTCAGCGTTGCCGCGATGTTCACCGCCGCGGCGCCGGCCATCCCGCTGGCCCAGGCCGTGGGGCGCCTCGGCAACTGGTGGAACCAGGAGTTGTTCGGCCGGCCCACCACCCTGCCGTGGGGGCTGGAGATCGATGATGCCCACCTGCCGGAGGGCTACGCGTCGGGCACGCTGTTCCACCCCACCTTCCTCTACGAGGCGTTGTGGAACGTGGCTCTGGCCGGTGCGCTGATCCTCATCGAGCGCAAGGTGAAGCTGAAGCCCGGCCGCCTGCTGGCCGTGTACGTGGCCGGGTACGCGGCCGGCCGCTTCTGGGTGGAAGGCCTGCGGATCGACCCCGCCAACGCCGGCGGTGGCTGGCGGCTGAACCAGTGGACCGCGGTCGTCGCGTTCGTGCTGGCGGTGGCGTTCCTGGTGTGGGACTGGCGTCGCCCCGCTCCCGTTGCCGCTGCCGGCGCTGACGACTCGGACATGCCTGCGGACGAGGACAACCCGGACACGCCCGCCGCCGAGCAGGACGACTACGTTCCCGAGGATGACTGACGACGTCCTCTACGAGTTCCGCGAGCCGGGCATCGGCGTGCTCACGCTCAACCGGCCGGAGCGGCTGAACGCCTGGAACGGTGGCCTGGCCACCCGCTACTTCGAACTGCTCGACCAGTGCGCGGCCGACCAGGCGGTCAAGGTCATCGTGGTCACCGGCGCCGGCCGCGGCTTCTGTGCCGGCGCGGACATGGACACCCTGCAGGGCATCGGCGCCAGCAGCGGGTCGGGCGGTGCGGACGCCGCGGCCGGCGGCCGGCCCCAGTACCACACCACGCTGATCCCCAAGCCGGTGATCGCCGCGGTCAACGGTGCCTGCGCCGGGATCGGCATGGTGCAGGCGCTGATGTGCGACGTCCGCTTCGCTGCCGCCGGCGCCAAGTTCACCACGGCGTTCTCCCGCCGTGGCCTGATCGCCGAGTACGGCATGAGCTGGGTACTGCCCCGCCTGGTGGGAAATGCGCGGGCGCTGGACCTGCTGTTCTCCGGCCGCGTCATCCTGGCCGAGGAGGCCGCCCAAATGGGGCTGGTCAACGAGGTGGTCGCGCCCGATCAGCTGATGGACCGCACGCTGGACTACGCAGCCGAGCTGGCCACTGCGGCATCGCCCACCTCGATGGCCGTCATGAAGCGGCAGGTGTGGGGCGACTGGGACCGCGGGCTGGTCGCCGCCACCGACGACGCCATCGAGTTGATGAAGGCATCGCTGCGACGGCCGGACTTCAAGGAGGGCGTGGCCAGCTTCCTGGAGAAGCGGGTGCCTGCGTTCCGACCGGTGGACCCGGCCGCCTGACCGTTGGCGCGATCAGCCGAGGGCGCGGAGGTCCTCGGCGAGCACCTCGGGGATCACCGGGTTGAAATACTCCTCGCACGCCACCTCGGCAGCAGCGATGAACCGCGGCACCCCGGCGCTGCGCCACGGCGACACCAGTTCGATGTTGCACCACGCCTGCGGCCAGTCGCCGCCGTCGGTGGGCCGCTGGTTGATCCACATCATGTAGGGCAGGGGCTGCCCGAACAGCCGGTCCAGCCGGCCGAGCAGGTCCACCATCACCCCGGCCAGCGCGTCGCGGGCGGTGCCGTCCAGCGCCACCACGTCGGGCACCTGCTCCACGGGGGCGATGTTGAGGCTCACCGGATACGTGCCGGCGAACGGCACCACCACCTGCCAGCTGTCGCGAGCGATGACCAGCCGGTCGCCGGGCAGCGGGTCTGGGGTCCACTTGGCCTCCAGCAGCCGGGCAGGGCGCTGGGGCACATGGTCGTAGGCGTAGATCTGCCCATGGGGGTGGGCGATCGTGGCGCCCACCTCGGGGCCGCGGTTCTCGAACACCAGCACATAGTCCACGTCGGGTCGGGCGCCGAGCGCGGCGGTGCGCTCCGCCCACAGGTCGATCACCCGGCGGGCGCCGTCCACCCCGAGCGACGCGAACGTTGCGTCGTGGTCCGGCGTGTACAGCACCACCTCGCAGCGGTCACCGGGCATGGCCGGCCAGCGGTTGGGGAACGACTTCACGTCGTACGGTTCGGGGGCTTCGCGCCCACCGACGCAGAAGGGGCAGCCCGTGGAGGGCAGGTTGGGGCGGGCCTGGCGGGTGCCCACCACGTGCACGACGGTGCCGAGGTGGGGGTCGCTGCGGCGGTCGGATGGTGTGTTCATGGCTCAGTCGGGGAGGCGGGCTCCGGAGGCGGTGTCGAAGAGGTGCACCGCGCCCGGGTCGGGCCGGAGCACCACGGAGTCTCCCACGCGGGCCGAGCTCAACCCTTCCGCGCGGGACACGATCGACACATCCGGGTGGCCCTCGGGAGCGCAGTAGAGATAGCTGTCCGACCCCAGTTCCTCGACGACGGCGATTTTGGCGTGCATGCCGGTGCCATCGGGCGACAGGTGGAGGCCTTCGGGGCGGACACCGATGGTGACGGCGTCGGACGTGAGGGCCGCCTGCTGGGCGGGCGACAGCGGCACCTGCAGCGCGGAGAACTCGGCGGTGTCGCCCCGCACCGTGCACTGCACCATGTTCATCGCCGGTGAGCCGATGAAGCCGGCCACGAACAGGTTGGCCGGGCGGGTGAACAGTTCGCGCGGGCTGGCGCACTGCTGCAGCACACCGTCCTTCAGCACGGCCACGCGGTCGCCCATCGTCATCGCCTCCACCTGATCGTGGGTGACGTACACCGTGGTGACGCCCAACCGTCGCTGCAGCGACGCGATCTGGGTGCGGGTCTGTACACGCAACTTGGCGTCCAGGTTGGAGAGGGGTTCGTCCATCAGGAACACCTGCGGCTGGCGGACGATGGCCCGCCCCATCGCGACGCGCTGGCGCTGGCCACCGGAGAGCTTGGCCGGCTTGCGCGACAGGTACTCCTCGAGGTCCAGCAACCGGGCGGCCTCCAGCACCCGCTCAGCGCGCTCCTCCTTGGGCACGCCTTTCACCTTGAGGTGGAAGCCGATGTTCTCGGCCACGGTCATGTGCGGGTAGAGCGCGTAGCTCTGGAAGACCATGGCGATGTCGCGGTCCTTCGGTGGCACGGCGGTGACGTCGCGGTCGCCGATGAACACCGCACCGTCGTCGATCGGTTCCAACCCGGCCAGCATCCGCAGGGTGGTGCTCTTGCCGCAGCCGGACGGGCCGACGAGCACGAGGAACTCGCCGTCGAGGATCTCGAGGTCCAGATGGTCGACGGCCGGGGCGTGACCCTGGGAGTAGATGCGGCTGGCGCCCTGGAAGGTGACGGTGGCCATCAGGCCCTCCTGCGTTCGATGGTGGACGGGTCGGTGTGGGACGGGTCTTCGGCGAAGGCCGGGTCGGCGAGCACGAGGCGCCCCACCCGATCGCCGAGTTCCGTGCGGGCAGCGTCGCCGAGGCCGCGGTCGCAGACGAGGATGGCGGCGTCCTCCAGTGCAGCCATCGAACTCAACCCGGTGATGCCCCACTTGCTGTGGTCGGCGAGGACCACGAGGTGCTCGGTGGCGGTGACGAAAGCACGGTTGGTCTCGGCCTCCATGAGGTTGGGGGTGGTGAACCCGGCGCGGCTGCTCATGCCGTGCACGCCCATGAACACCATGTCCAGATGGAGCGACCGCAACGCGCCCACGGCCACGGGGCCGACGAGCGCGTCGGACGGGGTGCGCACACCGCCGGTGAGGACGACAGTGCGGTCGGGGCGCTGCGAGTGGTGCAGCACCTCGGCGACCCGGATCGAGTTGGTGACGACGGTGAGGCCGGCGATGTCGATGATGTGCGAGGCGAACTGCCACGTGGTGGTGCCGGCGGTGATGCCGATGGCCGAGCCGGGGCGCACCAACGCGGCCGCGGCCAGCGCGATGGCGTGCTTCTCACGGGTGTTGCGCTGCAGCTTGGCCTCGAAGCCCGGCTCGTCGGTGCTGTGCTCTTCGGGCAGGGTGGCGCCACCGTGCACCTTGGCCAGCAGGCCGGCCTCGTCGAGCACCTCGAGGTCGCGGCGCACGGTCATGTCGCTGACGCCCAGCAGTTGGGCGAGGTCGCTGACCCGGGCCGCGCCGCGCCGGCGCACCTCGGCCAGGATCACGTCGTGTCGTTGGCGGGCGAGTGCCCGCGTGGACCCGAGGTCGGTCGGCGGATGCGCAGTGGTCATCGGGTTGCACTGTGCCCTCCCGCGACCGGAAAGTCAACAGAATCGAACGACGAGGTGAGAGATCGTCGGCGCCAATGACGGTATTTCGCACGAAATCCAACAGGATCTGTGCGAAATACGCACACCGCGATTGACACCCTGTCGTTTCCGTGCGATTGTTCCCTCAGTCACGCCGATTCTGTACGGCGTTCACGCACACTCCAGAGGGGGAGTCATGACCGGGAAGATCGAGAAGTCGCCGAGCCCGTCCGAGGTCGGGTTCAGCGTGATGTCACGCCGCACGCTGCTGGCCTCCGCCGCAGTGGCCGCCGCTGCCGGTGGCGTGGTGCTGACCTCGTGCGGTGACGACGACGACAGCGGCAGCGGTGGCGGTGGTGGCAGTGAGGTCACGTTCGGCTCCAACTACAGCGACCCGAAGGACAGCGCGGCCATCAAGGCGGCCATCGACTCCACTGGGCTCAACGTGAAGATCAACACCGTCGACCACAACACGTACCAGGAGAACTTCAACACCTACATCCAGCAGCCCGACGACGTGGTCTGCTGGTTCGCCGGGTATCGCATGCGGGCCTTCGCCGGCAAGGGTGTGGTCGCCGACATCAGCGACGTGTGGACGAAGCTGCCCGACATGAGCGAGGGCTTCAAGAACGCGGCCACGGGTCTCGACGGCAAGCAGTACTTCGTGCCGTTCTACTTCTACCCGTGGGCCGTCCACTACCGGAAGAGCCTGTTCGAGGAGAAGAACTACGCCATCCCCACCACGTGGGACGAGTTCATGGCCCTGTGCGACCAGATGGTTGCCGACGGCATCACCCCGCTGGCCGCGGCCAACGACGGTGGCTGGCCGCAGATGGGCATGTTCGACATGATCAACATGCGCACCAACGGCTACGACTTCCACGTGTCGCTGATGGGCGGCAAGGAGAGCTGGACCGACGACAAGGTCAAGAAGGTGTTCGAGAACTGGTCGGCCCTGCTGGACTACTACCAGCCGGACGTGAACGGCCGCACCTGGCAGGACGCCGCCACGGCGCTCGGCAACAACGAGGTCGGCATGTACCTGCTCGGCACGTTCGTCACCAGCAACTTCGACGACACCCAGCAGGACATCATCGACGACATCGACTTCTTCGCCTTCCCGGCCATCGACCCGGCGTACGGCCAGGAGGCCGTCGAGGCGCCGATCGACGGCTTCATGATGGCGAAGAGCCCGAAGAACGACGCCGGTGCCAGGTCGCTGCTGGGGGCCCTCGGCGGTGCCGGCGCGATCGACGCCTACATCGGCGTGAACCCCGCCGTGGTGGCCGCCAACTCGAAGGCCAAGACGGACGGGTACAACGCCCTGCAGGAGAAGTCCGCCGAGATCGTGGGCGCGGCGAAGTACATCTCCCAGTTCCTCGACCGCGACACGGACCCGGACTTCGCCGCCAAGGTCGTCGGCAAGGCCATCCAGGACTTCCTCTCCGACCCGGGCCAGATCGACTCGATCCTGTCCACGGTGGAAGAGCAGAAGAAGACCTACACCTTCGAGTGACAGGCGCGATCCGGTGACGGACCAGACCATGTCCTCCAACAAGGTCACGGCGGCGCCCCCCACGGGGCGCCGCCGGCGCTTTTCCCAGCTGACCAAGCGCGACAAGATCGTCCTGTGGGTGATGGTCGGCATCCCGACGTTCCTGCACGTGGTGCTCGTCTGGATCCCGGCGATCCTCACCGGGATCCTGTCGTTCATGCGGTGGGACAACATCCGCCCGGTCAGCACCGCCGAGCTCGTCGGCTTCCGCAACTACTGGGAGATCTTCACGATCTTCGACAACCAGCTGTTCCCGGCGCTGTTCAACAACCTCATCCTCATGGTGTGGCTGTTCTTGTGCTCCGCGATCGGGGTGCTGCTGGCCTACCTGCTGGACAAGAACATCAAGGGCACCCGCTTCTACCAGAGCGTGTACTACTTCCCGGTGGTGCTCTCGATGGCCGTGGTCGGGTTCATCTGGAAGAGCGTCATGTTCAACCGCGACTCCGGCCTGCTGAACATCCTGTGGCCCGGCAAACCGGTGGACTTCGTGGGCGACCAGACCAAGCTGTTCGAGATCCACCTGCCCCTGCTGGACTTCCCGCTCGGGCTGTCGAAGAACTTCGCCGCGCTGCTCATCGCCATGGCGTGGCGGCACATCGGCTACGTGATGGTGCTATACCTCGCCGGCTTGAAGAGCTTCGACCCGGCGCTGCGCGAGGCGGCTGCCATCGACGGCTGCAACGAGTGGCAGACGTTCCGCCGGGTGGTGTTCCCGGGGCTGAAGCCGATCAACGTGGTGGTCGCCGTGATCACGGTGATCGAGGCACTGCGGGCCTACGACATCGTCGCCGCGCTGAGCGAGCCGCGAGGTACCGAGGTGATGGGCACGCTGGTCACCAACTCGCTGATGGGCGAAGGCGGCGGCTACGCCGGCCGCGGTTCGGCGTTCGGGATGGTGCTGTTCGTGCTGTGCATCGGGTTCATCATCTGGTACGTCATCAACAACTTCCGGGAGCGTGAGACATGAGTGGGCACGCGTCCGTGAACTCGGTCGGCGACAGCCGGCTGAAGCGGTTCCTGGTGCAGGCGGTACTCGGTGTGGTGGCCGTGGCCTGGCTGGTGCCGATGGTGGCGGCGCTGCTGTCCTCGTTCCGCTTCTTCGAGCGCGACACGCAGGTGAACGGCGTGTTCTCCTGGCCGAAGGCGCTCACCCTGGAGAACTACCGCGAGGCCTGGCGGGTGGGCAGCATCTGGGGCCACTTCGGCAAGACGATGTTCATCGTCATCCCGTCGTTGATCCTCATCCTCCTGCTCTCCAGCATGGTCGCGTATGCCTGCTCGCGGTACTCGTGGAAGTTCAACGTGTTCTTCCTGGTGCTGTTCACCGCCGGCAACCTGATGCCGCAGCAGGTGATCTTCCAGCCCCTGTTCCGCATCTTCAAGAACACACCGTGGCCGGACGTGCTGAGCGACACCGACACGGGCTCGCTGCTGGGCACGAAGGTGGCGGTCATCCTGATCCACGTCGCCTTCCAGACCGGATTCTGCACGTTCGTGCTGTCCAACTACATGAAAACCATCCCGAAGGAACTCGGCGAGGCCGCGATGGTGGACGGCGCCAGCGTATGGCGGCAGTACTGGCAGATCATCCTGCCGCTGTGCCGGCCGGCGTTCGCTGCACTCGGCACCCTGGAGTTCACCTGGCTGTACAACGACTTCTTCTGGGGTGCGGTGCTGCTGAACCAGGGCGCCGAGCGGCCCATCACGTCGTCGATCGCCGTGCTGAACGGCCAGTACGCCAGCAACTACAACCTCATCGCCGCAGCGTCGATGATGATCGCGATGCCCACGCTGGCGGTCTACCTTGCCTTGCAGAAGCACTTCATCAGCGGTCTGACGCTGGGCGCCAACAAGGGGTAGGTCCACATGATCCATCTGCGCGGCCGGGTGGCCGACGTGGTCGTCGACACGTCGGCGGGCGCGCCCGTGATCGTTCACTGGGGTGCCCCGTTGGGCGACGCAGACCCCGCATCAGTGGTTCGGGCGACAGCCCGGCCGGTGGTGGTCGGCGGGCTGGACGTGGTGGCTCCGTTGGCGGTGGTGCCCGAGCACGGCAGCGGCTTCCTTGGGCGACCGGGCCTGGCGGGGCGCCGCCAAGGCGGGCGCGACTGGGCGCCCCGGTTCGCGCCGGACGGTGTGGAGGAGGGCGACGGCCGGCTGGTGGTGCACGCCGTGGATGCGGTGGCGGGCCTGCGGCTGACCACCGAGATCGAACTGGACCACACCCTGCGGGTGCGGGCGGCGGTGCACAACGAGGGCACCACCCGCTACCTGGTGGACCACCTGTTGGTCAGTCTGCCCCTGCCGGCGCACGCCCGAGAGGTGCTGCGGTTCGACGGGCGGTGGGCGCGGGAGTTCCAGCCCGTCCGCCAGCCCTTCGTGTCCGGGGCGATCACCAGCGAGAATCGCAGCGGGCGGTCGTCGCAGGAGCATGTGCCGCTGGTGTTCGCCGGCACGGAAGGCTTCGGCGAGTGGGCGGGCGAGGTGTGGGGCGTGCATCTCGGGTGGAGTGGCAACTGGCAGTGGTTGGCCGAGGTGCTGCCCGACGGGCGCGCCGTGGTGCAGGCCGGCGAGTTGCTGCACCCGGGCGAGTTGGCGCTGGAGCCCGGCCAGGCGTACGCCACCCCATGGGTCCACGGCACGTATGGCGAGGGCCTGACCCCGGCGTCGTGGGGATATCACCGTTGGCTGCGGGCCCGCCCGTCGCACCCGCAGCGACCCCGGCCGGTGCTGGTCAACACCTGGGAGGCCGTGTACTTCGACCACGACCTGGAGCGGCTGAAGGCGCTGGCCACCGCCGCGGCCGAGGTCGGGGCCGAGCGGTACGTGCTGGACGACGGCTGGTTCGGGTCGCGCCGCGACGACCGCTCCGGGTTGGGCGACTGGGTGGTGTCCGCGGATGCCCATCCGCAGGGGCTGGGGCCGCTGATCGAGCACGTGCGGTCGCTGGGGATGGAGTTCGGGCTGTGGTTCGAGCCGGAGATGGTGAACCCGGACAGCGACCTGTACCGCTTCCACCCGGACTGGGCGCTGGTGGACCTGCGCTACGAGCCGGTGCTGGCTCGCCACCAACTGGTGCTGGACCTGGCCCGCCCGGATGCGTACGCCCACGTGCGCGACCAGATGCACGCCGTCCTCACCGACCACGACATCGCCTTCGTGAAGTGGGACATGAACCGCCACCATGTGCAGGCGGCGGGGGAGCGCGGCTCGGCCGGCACGCACGCCCAGACCCTGGCCGTCTACCGGCTGCTGGACGAGCTGAGGGCATTGCACCCGCAGGTGGAGTTCGAGAGTTGCTCCAGCGGCGGCGGGCGGATGGACGTCGGCATCCTCGCCCGCACGGACCGGGTGTGGGCCAGCGACTGCATCGACGCTCACGAGCGCCAGTTGATCCAGCGCGGCGTGTCCATGCTGCTGCCGCCGGAGCTGATGGGTTCGCACATCGGCGGGCCGGTGGCGCACACCACCGGTCGCATGCACACGCTGGCGTTCCGGGCGGCGACCGCCCTGTTCGGCCACATGGGCATCGAGTGGAACCTGTTGGGGCTGGATGACGCGGAGCGCACCCAGTTGGCCGAGATGGTGGCGTTGCACCAGCGGTTCCGGCCGCTGCTGCACGGTGGCGACGCCGTACGGTTCGACCCACTCTGCAGCGGGCCGGACGTCACCGCGCTGGCCCATGGCGTCTACGCCGCTGACCGGCGGGAGGCGCTGGTGAGCGTCGCTCAACTGGCCACCGGCATCTCGCTGGCCCCGCCGCCGCTGCGCCTGCCGGGGCTGGACTCGGCCGCGGTGTACTCCGTCACCACGGTGCCACTGCCACGGCAGGGCTGGTCGATGGGCCGCTCCCGGGTGGCGGTGGAGGACGGAGGCGTCCGGCTCACCGGTCGTCAACTGGCTGCCCATGGGGTGCAGGTGCCCCCGCTCAACCCGGACAGCGTCGTGCTGCTCCACCTGACCGCCGACTGAGAGGTGCCCTCATGTTGCCCGTGCTGTCGTCGCTCCGCCCGTGGGCGGACCCTGCCGTCACGTCGATCGGCCGGTTGCCGATGCACACGCCGATCACCCGGGCCCGCCGTCAGCCGCTGGACGGCGTGTGGGGGTTCAGCTTCTACGAGCATCCCGACGCCGTACCGGCGGATGCGGTCGCCCCCGGTGTGGCGTCACCCGATGCGGTGGAGGTGCCCGGCAACTGGACGCTGCAGGGGCCGTTCGACGGCGGGCTGGACGACCACCCGCACTACACCAACGTGCAGATGCCCTTCCCCGGCCCGCCCCCGGCGCTGCCGGAGCGCCAGCCGGTTGGTGTGTACCGGCGGCGGTTCAGCGTGCCCCGGGCATGGCGCGGCCAGCAGGTGGTGCTGCACGTGGGCGGGGCGGAGAGCGTGCACGCCGTGTACGTGAACGGCGAGTTCGCCGGCTACGGCACGGATAGCCGCCTGCCCAGCGAGTACGACATCAGTGCGTTGGCCGTGGAGGGTGGCAACGACCTGGCGATCGTGGTCTGGCGCTACAGCGCGCAGAGCTATGTGGAGGACCAGGACCAGTGGTGGATGGCCGGCCTGCACCGGCAGGTGTGGCTGGAGGCCCGTGGCCCGGTCCACCTCGCGGACGTACGGGCGAGCGGCGACTTCGACCCCGCCACCGGTGCCGGCCGCGTGACCGTCGCGGCGGAGGTTGCCTTCGCCGGCGGGGTGCAGCGCGGGTGGTCGGTGCGAGTGCGGCTGGGCCGCAAGGCCGTCACGGGCGTGGTGCCGCACGCGTTCGAGGTGCCCTACGTGTTCACCGGGCACATCGTGACGGCGGCGTTCGACCTGCCCACCTGCCGGCCGTGGTCGGCGGAGAGCCCGCACCGCTACGCGGTCACCTGTGAACTGCTGGCTCCCACCGGTGAGGTGGTGGAGACCACGGCGGTGCACGTGGGGTGCAGGCGGGTGGAGGTGCGCGACCGCCAACTGCTGATGAACGGGCAGCCGATCTGGGTGTTCGGCGTGAACCGCCACGACCACCACCCGGACCGCGGCAAGGCGGTGACGGCGGACGACATGCGCGCCGACCTGGTGGCGATGAAGGCCCACAACATCACCGCGGTGCGCACGTCGCACTACCCGAACGACGACGCCTTCTACGACCTGTGCGACGAGTTGGGCCTCTACGTGATCGACGAGGCCAACATCGAGAGCCACGCCTACAACACCTCGCTGTGCGAGGACACCCGCTACCGCCAGACCTGGCTGGAGCGCGGCGCCCGCATGGTGCAGCGCGATCGCAACCATCCGTGCATCATCGCCTGGAGCCTGGGCAACGAGAGCGGCTACGGCGCCTACCACGACGCGTTCGCCGGATGGATCCGCCGGGCAGACCCGACGCGGCCGCTGCACTACGAAGGGGCGGTGTTCCACGGCGACGGTAGCGTGCCGCCGCCCGACCGTCACGAGATGAACCCGCACTGGGTGGAGGGCGGGCTGCACGCCTCCGACCTGGTGTGCCCGATGTACCCGGGCATCGAGGCGATCCGCCGCTACGGCGAGAGCGGTGTGGGCACCCGCCCGCTGATCATGTGCGAGTACAGCCATGCGATGGGCAACTCCAACGGCTCGCTGGCCGACTACTGGGACGTCATCACCACCACCCCGGGTCTGCAGGGCGGGTTCATCTGGGAGTGGAAGGACCACGGGCTGCGCCAGCGGGTGGGCAGCAGGGTCCGCCTGGCCTATGGCGGCGACTTCGACGACAAGCCCAACGACGGCAACTTCGTGGCCGATGGCCTGATGTCGGCCGACCTGGCGCCCCACCCGGCGATGCGGGAGGTGGCCTGGGTGTACCGGCCGGTGACCGTGGTGCTGGTGGGCCGTGGCGCAGGGCGCCGGTTGCGGGTGGCCAACCGCCGATCGTTCACCGGGCTCGCCGACCTCGCAGCCACGTGGGAGTTGCTGGTGGACGGCGCCGTCGCCGGCTCGGGCCGGTTGGCCGTGCCGGCGGTGGCGCCGCACTCGACCGTGGACGTGCCGCTGCCGTGCACGGTGCCCGCGGGTGGTGAGGCGTTCCTGTCGATCCGCTGGTCGCAGCGGAAGGCCACCCCGTGGGCCCCCGCCGGTCATCTCGTGGCGTGGGACCAGGTGACGCTGGCCACGCCCGCTCGGGCATCCCGCGCCGGCGCGCCCCTCTCACCCCACCCCACGCCAATTCGTCACGTGACGATTCGCCGACCGGCCGAGCAGCAGGATCCCGAGGCTGTGCTGGTCAGCCCCGTCGAGCCGTTCGTGTGGCGGGCGGCGACGGACAACGACGGCTACAAGCTGATGCCGGAACTGGGCCTGCGCTGGGGGATCGGCGGCGACGGGTTGCCGAAGTGGACCACCGCCGGGCTGCCGGTGACGAAGGCCGAGGAACTGGTGCGCCACACGGTGGACCGGACGGTGGCCGACGACGGGTCGGTGCTCTACCGCCACGTCGTCGACGTGCCCGACGAGCTGGCCGACCTGCCGCGGCTGGGCGTGCGGTTCGCCGTGTCGAACGCATTCGACACCGTGCGCTGGTACGGCCGTGGCCCGCACGAGAACTACCCGGACCGCAACCGCAGCGCCATGGTCGGGCTGTGGGAAGGGCCGCCCGACCCGCTGCCCTATCTCGTGCCGCAGGAGTACGCCGGGCGCACCGACGTCCGCTGGCTGGAGTTGCGGTCGGGTCGCACCGGCCAGGTGCTGCGCATCGACGCCGTGGCACCGGGCCCGCTGTTCATGGCCGTGCTGCGCCACTCGGTGGAGGACCTGTTCGCCGCCGCGCATGACGTGGACCTGCCCCGCCCGGACCGCCTGTGGGTGCATGTCGACGCCGCCCACCGCGGCATCGGCACCGCCAGTTGCGGCCCCGACGTACTGGACCGCTACCGCCTGCCCGCCGGCCGCTACGAGTTCGCCTACCGCCTCACGGCCTCCCAAGTTGGCGGTGAGATGCGGTAGGGCAACACCTCACCGCCAAATTGGGGAAGGGCCGCGAGGCGGGGCCGGCCGTAGACTCGACTCTTGTGTCCGAACGCCTCACTGCCGCCGATGTTGCCAAGGTGGCCCGGCTGGCGCGGCTCGATGTCACTGCGGAGGAGGTCGAGCGGATGACCGCCCAGTTGGCCGGCATGCTCGAGCACTTCAACGACATCGACGCGCTGGACCTGGGTGCCGTCGAACCCATGACCCAGCCGTACCCGCTGGTCAACGTGTTCCGCCCGGACATCGTGCAGCCCGGGCTGGACCGCGACGAGGTGCTCGCCGCCGCCCCGCTGGCCGAGGACGGCCGCTTCCGGGTGCCGCCGGTGATCGGGCTGGAGGGCTGATGGCCGCGTCCACCCCCACCACCGCCCGCCAGATCGCCGCCGGTGTGCGCGCCGGCACCGTCACCGCGGCAGAGATCACCGAGCAGCACCTGGCCCGGATCGCCGACCGCGAGGGCGAGATCCACGCCTTCAACCATGTGATGGCCGACGAAGCCCGGGCCGCCGCCGCGGCGGTGGACGCCGCAGTCGCTGCTGGCAACGACCCCGGCCCACTGGCCGGCGTCACGTTCGCCCTGAAGGACAACATGTGCACGCGGGGCATCCCCACCACGTGCTCCAGCAAGATCCTGGAGGGCTGGCGCCCGCCGTACGACGCCACGGTGGTGCAGAAGCTGCACGCCGCGGGCGCGGTGGTGGTGGGCAAGACCAACCTCGACGAGTTCGCCATGGGTTCCAGCACGGAGAACTCGGCGTTCGGCCCCACGCGCAACCCGCACGACACCAGCAGGGTGCCGGGCGGCAGCAGCGGCGGCAGCGCAGCCTCCGTCGCCGCCGGGTTCAGCCAGGTCGGCCTAGGCAGCGACACCGGCGGGTCCATTCGCCAGCCGGCGGCGCTGTGCGGCGTGGTCGGGGTGAAGCCCACCTACGGCTACGTCAGCCGCTACGGGCTGGTGGCCTTCGCCAGCAGCTTGGACCAGATCGGCCCGTTCACCGCCACGGTGGAGGACGCCGCGCTGGTGCTGGACGTCATCGGCGGGCACGACCCGCACGACTCCACCAGCATCCCCAAGGCCCACCCCAGCCTGGTGGACTGCCTGGACCAGGGTGTGGAGGGCCTGCGCATCGGCCGGATCACCGACCTGCCGGAAGGCGCCGACCCCGACGTGCTGGAGCGCCTGGAGGTGGCCTTCGAGGCACTGGTGGCCGCCGGGGCGACGGTGGTGGACGTGCAGGTGCCGGCGTTCACGTTCGGCCTCACCGCCTACTACCTCATCGCCCCCGCCGAGGCCAGCAGCAACCTGGCCCGCTACGACGGCGTGCGCTACGGCCTGCGGGTGGAGGCTGCCGACACCAACACGATGTACGCCGCCACCCGCGAGGCCGGCTTCGGCGACGAGGTGAAGCGGCGGATCATGCTCGGCACCTACGCCCTCAGCGCCGGCTACTACGACGCCTACTACGGCAAGGCGCTGAAGGTCCGCCGCCTGATCCACGACGACTTCGAGCGGGCCTACCAGCGGGCCGACGTGCTGCTGACTCCGGCGTCGCCCAGCGTGGCCTTCCCGTTCGGGGCCAAGGGCGACAACCCGCTGGCGATGTACCTGTGCGACACGTACACGATCCCCACCAACCTGGCCGGCCACCCGGGCATGAGCGTGCCGTTCGGCACCGGCGCCCACGACCTGCCGGTGGGTGTGCAGGTGCTCGCCGGCACCCTGCAGGAGCCGACCATGTTCCGAGTGGCCGCTGCGCTGGAAAGGGCGATGCTGTGAGCACCTACGACGGCCTCCCCGGCGACTGGGAACTCATCGTGGGCCTCGAGGTCCATGTGGAGTTGGCCACCGCCACGAAGATGTTCTCGGCCAGCCCGAACCGGTTCGGCGACGAGCCGAACACCAACATCGATCCGGTCACGCTCGGCCTGCCCGGTGCGCTTCCGGTGCTGAACGGCCAGGCGGTGGAGCTGGCCATGCGCATCGGCCTGGCGCTGAACTGCACGGTGCAGCCCTGCACGTTCCACCGCAAGAACTACTTCTACCCGGACATGCCGAAGGCGTACCAGATCAGCCAGTACGACCAGCCGCTGAACGTGGACGGGTGGCTGGACCTGCCCAACGGCACCCGGGTCGGCATCGAGCGGGCGCACATGGAGGAAGACGCCGGAAAGAGCACCCACATGGGCGCCAGCGGGCGGGTTCACGGCGCGGACTACAGCCTCATCGACCTCAACCGGGCCGGCGTGCCGCTGGTGGAGATCGTCTCGCGGCCCGACATCCGCTCGGCCGACGACGCCCGCGCCTACGTCAACGAGCTGCGAGCCATCCTCGTGGCCATCGGCGCCAGCGACGCCAAGATGGAGGAAGGCTCCATGCGCGTCGATGCCAACGTCAGCGTGCGCCGGCCGGGCGAACCGCTTGGCACCCGCTGCGAGATCAAGAACGTCAACAGCGTGCGCTCGCTGGGCCGGGCCATCGAGTACGAGGCCCGCCGCCAGATCGACCTGCTGGAGAGCGGCGAGCCGATCCGCCAGCAGACCCGCCACTGGGACGAAGCGGACGGCCGCACCCACACGCTGCGCACCAAGGAGGATGCGGACGACTACCGCTACTTCCTGGAGCCCGACCTGGTGCCCATCGCCCCGTCGGCGCAGTGGATCGAGGAAGTGCGTGCCGGCCTGCCGATGCTGCCCGCCGCCCGCCGCGCTCGCCTGGCCGAAGCCACGGGTGCTGCCGCCGACAGCGAGGCCGTCGGCGTGGTGGTGGAGCGTGGCCACGACGACTACGTGCTGGCGGCCGCGGCTGCTGGGGCGGACGCCGCCCGCACGCTGACGCACGTGCAGCAGAACCTGTCCGACGACGGCGTGGCCGCCGTGCCCGCAGCCGCGCTGGCCGCGCTGGTGCAACTGGAGACCGGCGGGAAGGTCACGGCCACGCAGGCCAAGACCATCCTCGGCGAGATGGCCGGCGGCGCCGCGGACGCGGCCGACCCGGCTGCCATCGCCGCCCGCCTGGGCTTCGAGGCGATGGAGACGGGCGACCTGGAGTCGCTGGTCGACCAGGCCATCGCGACCGACCCCGACGCCTGGGCGAAGTTCTGCGGCGGCGACGGCCGGGCAATGGGTGCTCTCGTCGGTCTGGTGATGAAGGCCAGCAAGGGCAAGGCTGACGGCAAGGCCGTCACCGCCCTCCTCAACCAGAAGAAGGGCTAGCCACCCGACTGGCTGGCCACGACCAGGGTGAGGGTGTCGTCCCGTACGACGAGACCGACGCCGACGATGCACCCGCTCACGCCGCCGGTGATCTCCCAATGGCCGAGGCTGACGAGCGGATGGGTGCCGTCCGTGTACAGCAGGACTCCGCCGGGGTTGGTGAACCCGTCAGTGGGCGAGGATCCCAGTTCTGACGCGATCTGCTGGAAGGTGGCGCCAGCGGCGAGGCGTGGAGCGATCACCCGGTCGACCGCGGTTTCGAACGAGGTCAGCAACCTGTGCAGGTCGGCACCCGTGGCGATCCATGAGCCGGTCGACGAGAAGAGAACACGCAGCGTGTCGTCCAGCGGCACCACTATGGTGAACCGCTCATCTGCGACCAAGCCGACGTCGTAGCGGCTGAGTGTCAGCGACAGTGTCGTCGCACCTGGCGTCGGCCACTCGAACGTCGCGTGGTACTCGCCATCGGCGAGGTCGCTGCCTGGTGCGGGGAAATCGGGGGAGGTCACCTCGCGGTACGTGTCCTCGCAGCATGGGTTCGTCCAGTTGGTCGCGATCGTGCTCGGGTCGACAGTCGTCCACGCGCCGACGTCACCTGGCACGAGCGGGTCGAACAGGGTCGTCGCTGTCGCCGTGGTCGTGGTTGACGTTGATGTCGTTGAGGACGCCACCGCGGTGGTGTCCGCGGCCGTGGTGGTGACGGAGGTCGCCGGCGACACCGCACCGCCATCCGAGTCGTGGCGGGCCACTGCCCAGACGCCGACGGCGAGGACGCACGCCGCGGCCCCCGCAGCAACCGCGCGAAGTGCCACCTGCCGTCGCCGCGCCTGTCGGACGCGTTCGACACCGTCGTCCGGTGCCGGGTGGCGCAGCGCCCGGCCGGCGGCGCGGGCCATCTCGTCGAAGCGGTCGTCGGGCTCGTTCATCGCCAGTCCTCCAGTTCCGCGCGGAGCGCAGCCCGCGCCCTGGTCAGGTCGCTGCGCACGGTCCCCTCTGGAACCGTCAGGATGCGGGCGATCTCCTCCACTGCCAGGTCCCCGGCGTAGTGCAGGGCGACCACCTGGCGAGGCCGTTCGGGGAGTTGGCGAACGGCGGCCCAGAAGACGAGCACGTCCGGTGACGGTCCGTCGGCCGACGGCTCCACCCGGCGCCGCTCGGCCAGCCACCGTGAAGCGGTGCGCCGGCGGCGGAACAGGCTGCGGCAGGCGTTCACCAGCACTCGGTGGCACCAGCCTCCGGGTCGTTCCAGCGAGCCCACCCGCCCCCAGTTGACGAACGCCTTGAGCATCGTGCCCTGCACAGCATCCTCGCCGTCCTCGATCGTCCCGGTCAGGGCGATCGCGACGCCGATGAGACCGGGGTACTCGGTGCGATAGAGGTCGTCGAACGAGGTGGTGACGGGGACGGTGGGGTCGGTCATCTGCATGGGGGCTGTTCGTGCCGTACGGGTGTGGAGCGCTTCCATCATCGTCACACACGCCCGCCGCCCCCACGGCGCTGCAGCCACAGGACATGACCGCAGCGCCAGCCTCTCCCCCTCCCCCCGGGGGCGCAGCGTTCGCGAGCGGCGGACCGACCAACACCAGCACCTCGACACTTCCCCGTCACGACACAGACATCACGGTCACGGCATGGAAGTACGAACTTCTGTGCCGTGACGGTGATTGCTGTGCCGTGACACAGACGTCAACGGAGCGCGGGGCGGGAGCGGGGCGCGTGGTCGGGAGCGGCCTGGGCTGGGGGCAGGACTGGACGATGACCAGGCCCAGCCCGCTGCCACCGCTGTGGCGCGATCGCGATGGGCCGCCCCGGTAGAAGCGCTCGAAGGCGAGGGCGGTCGTGGTCGCTGCCAGCGAGCTTGCCGAACGCGTTCGACACAATGGTGGTGCCCGAGGACCACCTCGCGCTGCAGGGTGCTCGGGACCTCAGTGGCGACGGTCGCGGAGCAGATGGATCGACGCCACGACGACGAAGACCGCCCATGCGGCGAAACCGGCGAGCCCGACGAAGAGCACGCCCGAGCCGCCGAGCACACCGAAGGCGGAGCCGCCGGCGACCAGCAGGGCGATCCCGGCGAGCAGCCCTGCCGCCCTCCAGGCGGTGTGGAGGATGCCGGCCGCGGCCGACGCCGCGGTCAGGGCGGCCACGGTCACGCCGATCCAGATCAACAGCACGGCGAAGACGGCATTGTGGAGCACCCAGAGCGCGTCGACGACGGACGCCGCAGGGTCGCCACGGTGGATGTACTCGGCCAGCGCGATGTCAGTCGCGGTGACCATCGTGAAGCCGGCGGCGATGCCGACGCCGCCGATGGCACCGGCGATGCCGGCCGCGCGCGTGCGCCCGGTCGCCACTCGGCTGATCAGCGCCGCCAGGAACAGCACGAGGCCGAGGGCACCGGCGGGGAAGAGCGCGCCCAGGAGGACGCTCATGCCGCGATGGGCGGCGTAGTACTCGGTGACGTTCGCAGCGCCGTCGTCGGCCATCGGGAAGCCGGACCGGATGGCGTTCTGAGCCACCACGAGGACCACGAACAGCAGGCCGCCGACGCCGCCGAGCAACCCGGATGAGACAAGGCGCGGCGCAGTCCCGGGCTGATTGCCAGCGACCGTCGACCCGACCGGCATCGTGGCATCTGGTTTCGGTCCTGTGGTGGTGGTGGTGCTCATGGGAATCGTCCTCCTAGAATCGGGGTAGATCGAGGGTCAATTGACTGGAACATACGTCAAGCGACTAGGACAACGTACATATCACTGGAACAATGGTCAAGTCTCAACCTCTCCGGCCGTCGCGTCGGGCCATCCAGGCCGAACAGACACGGCACGACATCCTCCAGGTGGCGCGCCGTCACTTCGCCGAACGGGGGTATGCCGGCACGAGCCTGCGGGCCATTGCCAGTGACGCGGGCGTGTCAGTGCAGACCATCTACGACAGCGTCGGCTCGAAGAGCGACCTCGTCCGGTCGCTCAACGACCTCATCGACCGCGAGGCGGAGGTCGCGGCGATCGCCGCCGAGGTCGGGTTCGTTGACGATCCGCATCAGCTGGCCACGGTGCCGGCACGGATCACGCGGACGATCATCGAGCGGTGTGGCGACATCGTCCGAGCTGGCATCGACGCCGCCAGAGCGGAGGACGAGCTCCGGGGACTTGTGGAGGAGGGGTCACGGCGCCATCGGCTCGGCACCACCGGGCTCGCCCGTCGCCTGGACGCCCTCGGTGCGTTGCGGGACGGGCTGGACATCGATGCAGCGGCGGTCACCATCGGGTTGGTGTCGGACCCGCGAACGGCGTTGGTGATGACTGATGTCTACGGCCTGACGCCGGATCAGGTGGAGGAGTGGATCACGGACGCAGTACGCCGTCTCGTCCTTCGCTGACGGCGCAGTTCCGTGCCGGTGGCGGTGAAGCCTCAGGCGGGGAGGAGGATGCGGAAGCGGCAGCCTTGGCCGGGGGCCGTGTGCAGGGTGATGGTCCCGCCGTGGGCCTCGACGATCGACTGGACGATGGCCAGGCCAAGGCCACTGCCGCCGCTGTGGCGCGACCGCGATGGGTCGCCCCGGTAGAAGCGCTCGAAGGCGTGGGCGGCGACCTCCGGCGGCATGCCCGGGCCGGTGTCGACCACCTCGACCACCACGCGGCCCGCCGCCTCGGCGGTCGCCGTCAGCGTGAGCGGCGTGTCCGCCGGGGTGTGCGACAGGGCGTTGTGCACCAGCGCCAGCAGGGCCTGGTGCAGCCGCTGGGCATCGCCTCGGCAGGTCACGCCGGTGGCCACCGTCCGCCGCACCTCCCTGCCGGGCTGCAGCGCGCGGGCGTCCGCCTCCAGGTCCGCCAGCAGTTGGCTGACGTCGACCGCTCCGATCTGCAGGGCCACGCCCTGGTCCAGCTTGGAGAGCAGGAGGAGGTCGTCGACGATGCGCCCCATCCGTTCGGCCTCCTTGCCCACCCGGCGCATCGCGTCGTCGGTCTTGCCCTCCTCGCGGAAGGCACCCTGGTGGTACAGGTCGGCGTAGCCGCGGATGGACGTCAGCGGGGTCCGCAGTTCGTGGGAGGCGTCGGCCACGAACTGCCGCAACCGGCCCTCCGCCGCGTCACGGGCACCCAGCATCTCGCCGAACGCGGTGGACAGGTGCGCGGCCTCCGTCCCGGCCGGGTAGGAGGGCAGCCGGGCGTCACGGTCGCCGGCGGCAATGGCGTCCGCGGCGGCGGTCATCTCCGTGATCGGGCGCACACCGAGGCGGACCACCCACAGCCAGGTGACGCCGAGCACGAGCAGGATCGCCACCCCGCCGGCGGCGGCGGTGAGCATCAACCGCTGCACCGCCGCGTCGGTGTCCGCGGTGGGGACGGCGATGACGGACCACGCCTGCGGTGAGGCGGGCACGCCGGGCGCGACCTGCCGGGGCATCGTGACCACCCGGAACTCACCGCCGTCCACGCCACCGACGTTGAACGGTGTCAGCCCGCGTGGCCCGCGGGCGTTGGCCTGCGCGTCCTGCGGGTCGACGGCGGGTGTGTTCCCGTCGCTCATCGCCACCAGGGTGTCCAGACGGCCGTCGGCGTGCAGCACGCCGACGTACAGCTGGCCGGCGTCCGCGGGGTCCAGCGGGTCGGCCGGCGTCGCCCGGTTCTCCAGCACGTTGAGGGCCAGCGGCACGGCGTTCTCCAGCCGCCGGTCCAGCTCGTCGGCCAGCGAGCGGCGCTGGGTGGTGACGACGAACCACCCGACCACGGCGAAGGCGGTGGCGATCGCGGCCATGGCCAGCGCCAGCCTGGCGCGCAGGGTCATGGCTCGACCCGCAGGCTGTACCCCACGCCGCGGACGGTGTGGAGCAGGCGCGGCTCGACGGTGTCGACCTTGCGCCGCAGGTAGCTGACGTAGGTCTCCACCACTGCGCCGTCACCGTCGAAGTCGTACCCCCACACCTGCTCCAGGATCTGGTTGCGGGTCAGCACGCGGCCGCTGTTCAGCAGCAGGTAGCGGAGCAGCTTGAACTCGGTGGGGGACAGGTTGACCACGGCTCCGGCGCGGGTGACGCGATGGGCGTCCTCGTCCAGCTCCAGATCGGCGAGCGCCAACACGGAATGCGCGATGACACCGCCGTGGCGCAGTGCCAACCGCACGCGGGCGATCAGCTCGGCGATGGCGAAGGGCTTCACCAGGTAGTCGTCGCCACCTCCCGTCAGGCCGCGCACGCGGTCGTCGACTCCGTCCCTGGCGGTGAGGAAGAGGACCGGCGTGGTGATGCCGTCGCTGCGCAGGCGGCGCAGCACCTCGAACCCGTCGAGCCCGGGCATCATCACGTCCAGCACGATCACGTGCGGGTTGAACGACCGCACGGCCGCGAGCGCGGCGAACCCGTCGGCCGCGGTCTGGGTGTCCATCCCCTCCAGCTGCAGGGCCGCCTCGACCAGGAAGGAGATGTTCTCCTCGTCATCGACGACGAGTGCTCGCGGTCTCGGTGCTCCCACGGCGCCCATTGTGGTCGAGCCGGCTGGGAGAACGCTGAGAATCCGTCAACCGGCGGGTGCCCGAGGGTGGGAGCGCACCCGCAGCCACTCGGTGGCGTCGTCCACCGGCATCGGCCGGGCGATGTGGAACCCCTGCACGAGATGGCAGCCCATCTCGCGGAGCATCTCCAGCTTCTCCTCGCTGTCCACGCCCTCGGCCACCACGCGCATCCCCAGCGAGTCCCCGAGGCGGAGCAGCAGTTCGACGATGCTGCGGTCCAGCATGTTGCGGGTCATGCCGGCGATGAACACCCGGTCGATCTTCATCGTGTCCACGGTGAGCCGGTGGAGGTAGCTCATCGAGGAGTAGCCCGTGCCGAAGTCGTCGATGGCCACCTTCACGCCCTGCTCGCGCAGGTCGTCCACCACGGCGCTGGCGCGGGCGATGTCCGCGACCAGGTGGGTCTCGGTGATCTCCAGGTGGAGCAGCGTGGGGTCGATCCTGGCCCTGCGGCACAGCACCTCGAGCAGGTCGCTGAGCCCGCCGTCCACGATGTGCCGGCCGGAGATGTTGACCGTCAGCTGGAGGCGGGCGGTGGCCGGGTCGATGCGCCACTCGCGCAGCAGGCCGACGGCCTGCTCGAGCACCCACCGCTCGAGATCGAGGATCGCCCCGGTCCGTTCGGCGATGGGGATGAAGTCGTGCGGCAGCGTCTCGCCCAGCCCCGGCCGGCGCCAGCGCAGCAGGGCCTCGGCGCCCACCGGCTCCAGCGTGACGGCGTCGACGATCGGCTGCAGGACGAGGAAGAACTGGTCGTCGCTCAGCGCCTGGCGCATCGTCAGTGCCATGTCGGCGCGGTCCTCGATGGCGTGGGCGAGGCTGTCGTCGTAGACCTGCACCTGCCCGCGGCCGCGCTCCTTCGCCCGGTACACGGCGGAGTCCGCCTGGGCGATGCTGGTCAGCGGCTCGCGGCTGCCGTCCACCATCGCCACGCCGGCGCTCGCGGAGAGGCTGTAGGTGCGGCCGGCCACACCGGTGGTCGGCCGTCCGACGAGGGCGATCATCTCCCGGGCCAGCATGGTGATGTCGTCGAGGTTCTCGGCGCCCTGCACCAGGACGACGAACTCGTCCCCGCCGATGCGGGCCACGAGGTGTTCGGGGAACGTGTCGCGCAGCCGCTCGCCGATCTGGGTGAGGATGTGGTCGCCCTCGGCATGCCCCTCGGAGTCGTTGATGCTCTTGAACCCGTCGAGGTCGAGGAAGATCACGGCGCCCCGCCGGCTGGTCATCCGGGCCCTGACCGCCATGTCGGCCAGTTGCTCGAGGGCCAGGGTCCGGTTGGCCAGCCCCGTCAGGGCGTCCGTACGGGCCTGTTGCACGGCGGCCGCCTCGCTCTCGTGGAGCCGGCGGGTGACCTCTGCCAGGTGGGTGACGGACCGGCGCACGGTGTCGCCCAGGGCGCCCGGCAGCGCGGTGTCCACCTCGGTGGCGCCGGTGGCGAGGCGGGCAACCTGGCGGTCGTAGTCGCGCAGGGTGGTGACCATGTCGTTGAAGGTTCGGGTCAGCACCCGCAGGTCGGTCGGGCCGGTGGGTTGCAGCGGCGGGACGTGGAGGTCGCCCTGGATCACCTCGTCGGCCCGTTCGGCCAGCCGGCTGAGCGGCCGCAGGATGGACCGGATGACCAGTGCCAGGAGCAGCAGGCTGAGGATCGCCACGCCGATCATCGCCACCAGGGCCATGACGTAGCGGTCGTGAGCGTCGTCGGAGATCTGCTGGGCCTGCTCCGCGTTGTGCTGCAGCAGCAGCCCGGCGAACGCCTGCAGATCCGTCAGCCGGTCGAACGACGCCAGCATCGTGTCGACGATCACCTGAACCTGGGCACCGTCGGTTTCCAGTGTTCCACCACCGCCTTTGATGGACAGCACCGCATCGACGAACTCGGATCGGAGTGAGGCGACGCTGGTGAGGGAGGTGCTGTGCAGCAGGTCGCCGAGGGCCGCCTGCTGGTCGGCGTCGAGGAAGTCGGCGAGTTGGGCGAGCGAGGCGTCCAGCGCACCCGCTTCCATCATCATCTCGGTGACCGGCGCGTCGGGCCCGCCGGTCATGCCGGCGTCGGCCACGTAGCGCAACTCGGCGGTGGCATGATCCAACGCGATCAGCATCTGGTCGGTGCCGGCGCCGAGGCGGGCGAGGGTCGTGGTGACCTGACCCGGCCGGATGGCTGCCGTGGCGTGCCGGCGGATGTCGTCCAGCAGTCCGGCCACACTCTCGAACGCGGTCGTCACACCGGCCGTGGTCTGCGCGCCGCGGTCGAAGGCGGCACGGGCCTCGGCGATGGACGCTCGGGCGCTGCCGAGCGCGCTGGCGACGGTGTCGCCGTTCGGTAGCACCATGTCCCCCACGGCCTGCGTGAGCTCGTCGAGGTGGGCGTCCATGTCGTCCCGCGCCGCGTCGACGATCGAGAGGAAGTCGACGCCGATGGCGTCGGCCACGATGCCGCGATCGATGCCGAGCTCCTCGGCGCGCGCGATGCCGAGGGTCGCCGTGTACTCGGCGTACATCGATGGGATCACGTTGCCGGCCTCCTGGAGGACGGCCATTTCGGTGGCTGCGATGTGCGCTCCGTCGGCGATGCGGCGCTGCTGCTGGAGCTCCCGAACGGCTGCGAACTGGAGCCCGGCCATCGGGAGCAGGGCGACGAACAACACGCGGGCGGTGAGGGAACGCGGCCCGAACCTGCTGACCCGTGAGCGGGAGGCGCGGCGGCGCGCGATGGAAGGTGGGGAACTGTCCGCACCCCGGCTGCGTCCCTGCGCCACACCGTCAGGCTACACATCGGCCTCCGTTCCCGACCGGTGTACGGGGTAGCGTCAACGGGCATGAGCACCACCGCCTCCCAGCCCGACGGCACGCCGGTCGACGTCAAGCCGCGCAGCCGCGACGTCACCGATGGAATGCAGAAGGCGCCCGCCCGGGCGATGCTGCGGGCTGTCGGCATGACCGACGACGACTGGGTGAAGCCGCAGGTGGCCATCGCCTCGTCGTGGAACGAGGTCACCCCGTGCAACATGACGTTGCGCAAGCTGGCCGACCACGCCAAGGACGGGGTGCGTGCCGCCGGTGGCTTCCCGATGGAGTTCGGCACCATCACCGTCAGCGACGGCATCAGCATGGGCCACGAGGGCATGCGCGCCTCGCTGGTCAGCCGCGAGGTCATCACGGACTCCGTGGAGTGCGTGATGCACGCCGAGCGACTGGACGGCTTCGTCGGGCTCGCCGGCTGCGACAAGAGCATCCCGGCCATGCTGATGGCCGCCGCCCGCCTCGACCTGCCGAGCGTGTTCGTCTACAACGGCAGCATCATGCCCGGCCACCACAACGGCAAGTCGCTGGACATCACGTCGGTGTTCGAGGCCGTGGGCGCCTGCGCCGCCGGCACCATCACCGAAGAGGAACTGGGCGAGATCGAGCGCAAGGCCTGCCCCGGCGAGGGCGCCTGCGGCGGCATGTTCACCGCCAACACGATGAGCTCCATCGCCGAAGCCATCGGCATGAGCCTGCCGGGTACCGCTTCACCGCCTGCCATCGACGGCCGCCGGGAAAGCGACGCCCGCATGGCCGGCGAGGCCGTGGTGAACCTGCTGCGCCTCGGCATCACCCCGCGGATGATCATGACCAAGGAGGCCTTCGAGAACGCCATCGCCGTCACCTCCGCGCTGGGTGGCAGCACCAACGCCGTGCTGCACCTCCTGGCCATTGCCAACGAGGCCGGCGTGGAGTTGTCGCTGGACGACTTCAACCGGGTGGCCGAGAAGGTGCCGCACGTCGCCGACATGAAGCCCGGTGGGCAGTTCCACATGAGCGACCTGGATCGTGTGGGGGGCGTGCCCGTGGTGCTGAAGATGCTGCTGGACGCCGGCCTGCTGCACGGCGACTGCCTCACCGTCACCGGCAAGACGATGGCCGAGAACCTGGCCGAGATCGACCCGCCGGCACCCGACGGTGTGGTGGTCCACCCGCTGGACAAGCCGATCCACTCCGAGGGCGGCATCCTCGTGCTCACCGGGTCGCTGGCCCCCAAGGGTGCGGTCGTGAAGGTGGCCGGGCTCAGCGCCGACCAGAAGGAGTTCCTCGGCACGGCCCGCGTGTTCGACGGCGAGGACGGGGCGATGGAGGCCATCCTTTCGGGTTCGATCCAGCCGGGCACCGTGCTCGTCATCCGCTACGAGGGCCCGAAGGGCGGCCCGGGCATGCGCGAGATGCTGGCCATCACCGGCGCGCTGAAGGGCGCCGGGCGCGGCTCGGACTGCGCGCTGATCACCGACGGGCGGTTCAGCGGCGGCACCTGGGGCTTCTGCATCGGCCACGTCGCCCCCGAGGCCGTGGACGGCGGCCCGATCGCCTTCGTGCGCGATGGCGACCAGATCCGCATCAGCGTCGGCGACCTGAGCCTGGACCTGCTGGTGGACGACAGCGAGATCGCCAAGCGCCGTGCCAGCTGGGCGCCGAACCCGCCGCGGTACACCACCGGCGTGCTGGGGAAGTACGCCCGCCTGGTGCAGGGCGCCGAGACCGGCGCCATCACCAACACCCTCTGAGCGGGGCCCCTCGTCGTGGCGCAGAACATCTACGACGACGAGGGGTTCTTCCAGAACTACGCCGCCCTGCCACGGTCGCAGGCCGGGCTGGCCGCCGCGCCAGAGTGGCCGGCGCTGCAGGCGATGCTGCCACCCCTGCGTGGGCTGCGGGTGCTGGACCTCGGCTGCGGCTACGGATGGTTCTGCCGCTGGGCGGCCGGTGAGGGCGCGTCCGCCGTGGTGGGGGTGGACCTGTCGGAGCGCATGCTGGCCAGGGCGGTGGAGTTCGGGGTGCCGCTCCGTGTCGCCTACGAGCGGGCCGACCTCGAGCACCTCGACCTGGGCGGCCGGTCGTTCGACGTCGTCTACAGCTCGCTCACGCTCCACTACGTGGAGGACCTGGCGCGGCTGGTGGGGACGGTGCGCAGGACGTTGCCGGCGGGCGGCTCGTTCGTGTTCTCGGTGGAGCACCCGGTGTTCACCGCCCCCACGAACCCGGCATTCGTGACGACGGCCGGTGGCGGCGCCGCGTGGCCGTTGGACGGGTATGCGGCCGAAGGCCCGCGGGTCACCAACTGGATGGCCGACGGGGTGGTGAAGCACCACCGCCGGCTGGACACCTACCTGCGGTTGCTGCGCGAGGGCGGGTTCGGGATCACCGATCTGGTGGAGTGGACGCCGAGCGCCGCGGACTTGGCCGACCACCCGGAGTGGGGCGACGAGGTACACCGCCCGGCCTTCCTGCTCGTCGGCGCGACGGCGCTCTGAGGTCCGTCGGTCAGGGTGTTTCCGGCTCGCCGGCGATGGTGAACAGCGGCTCCCAGGCCGAGTCCGGGTTCACCGGGAACAGCGTCGCCGGCGCCTCGCCCTTGTTGGGCCACCGCGCCTCGTAGGGCAGGCCCTCGAACAGCACCTTCTCGCCCGTGTCGTACAGCGTCACCGGGTCCCACGCCGGGTGGGTGCCGGCGGGCAGCGTGGCAGGGGTGAACGGCGCATCGTTCGGCGACACGGGCCCCACCAGCGCCCAGGCGGTGTCCCACGGGTTGTCGTGCGGCATCGCCGGATCGTCGCCCTGGTTGTACCACTTGGCTTCGTACACCTTGCCGGCCCGCACCACCTTGTAGCCGCCCGGGTAGTAGGCGTCGGGCCGCCAGATGGGGTACGGGCTGGTGGCCGGGTCGTCCGTCACTTGGCCCTGGTTCGGCTCGGTCACCGCGTCCACCTGTGGCAGGGCAGCAGACCGGCCGGGCAGTTCGGTGAACACCTCGGCGAAGTCCAGCGAGTCCTGGCTGACGCTGCTGCATGTGGCGGAGAGCACCATCACGTCGGCGAATGCCTGATCGCAGGACGTGTCGCGGTTGAGCGACCAGAACGACACCCGCCCGAGGCCCGTGCGGAGCGCGAAGTCCGCCAGGCCCTGGGCGTCGGCCAGCGTGAAGACCTCGCCGACCACATCGTTCTGACCGATCATCGGCGTCGCCCCGATGCGCGCCCAACGGGCGCTGCCCTCCAGCGTCACCCCATGGTTGGCGAAGATCGACGTCACCTGGTTCATGGTCGCCTCGAGGGCTGCCGTGGTGGCCGCGAGCATGTCGGACGTGGGCGCGTCGGCCGTGCCGAAGTTCATCGTCATCGCGTTGACGCCGGCCAACTCCACGCCGGCGTCGAGCAGTGCGCCGACGGCGGCGCGGCCATCGTCCGTCAGCCCGTTGCGGGCGACAGGCAGGGTGACCCACACGTCCAACCGCTCGCCGGCATCGACCCGCTCGCGTTGCAGCACCGAGATCGCGGTGGCCCGCCGGGCGCCCGCTGCCGCATCGGTGAGGTCGTCGCCCTCGATGTCCAGGTCGATGGCGTGCAGGTCGTAGCGCTCGACCACACTGCGGTAGGCGCTGAGCAGGTCGTCAGCAGCGGTGCAGACGCCGGCGAGCTCGTCGTTTGCCTGCCCGCCGAACGACACCATCACGTCGCCCCCCGACGCGCGGAGTTGCAGGATCCGCCGGTCAAGGTCGAGGTCGCGGCCGGCCGCGTCGAGGGAGTACGCGCCGCCCCATGACGGCTGGCACGGATCACTGCTGCCGGCCACCACGAACGCCAGCGCGATGTCCCGCGCCGGGTTCGACGACGGGTTCTGGAACTGATAGCTGGGCGTCAGCGTGACATCCACGTACGGCACGCTCCACGAGGTGTCCAGCGTGACCGGGTCGTCGCCCACTCGCCGCAACCCGATCCACACGCCGGCCACGAGCAGAGCGAGGACTGCAAGGGCGGCGCCGAGCCGTACGAAGGAGAGGCGCTCGGTGGGCTCGGACGTCGCCACGGGCGACGGAGGGCCGTCGGGCTGGCGGTTGGGGGCGGTCATGGTGTCCATGGTGTCGGCGAACGACTGCGTTCGGTTCGCTATCGGCCCATCCGGTGGGAAACATGAGGCGATCTTGATCTTCGCTCACGAGAACCTCACTGTGCGCCGATGTTCACTACGGACCCCGCAGGCGGACCCCCGACGGGGGCGCCAGGGTGCGGGCCGCGAACGGAAGAGGATCGTCATGGGACGCAAGGAACGTGCGGCGACACACGCTGCGGGGTGGGACACGGCGGCAATGGGGCAGCGACCGGCGAGTCGCGCCGTTGCCGAGGGTTCCTGCTCCGGTGTCCGAGCGCAAGATCATGCTCGGCCGCCTGGCCATCGTGTTCACGGTGGCCGCATGGTTCTCGTACATGTTCGTGACGATCGTCGAGCAGTTCGTGGAGGGCCGGGCATCCAGCGCCCGACTGGTGATCGAGGCGATCGTCTACCTCGTGGTGGTGACCGCGCTCACCGCCTCGGCGATGGCCTACCTCATCACCCGGATCGGCTTCTTCTACCGCAGCCGCGCTCACCATCGAGCGCCACGGGCGGAGATCGATCACTTCTTCACCGAGAGCGTCCCGACCGTGACGGTGCTGGTGCCGTCGTACCAGGAGGAAGAGCGGGTGGTGCGCACGACGCTGCTCTCCGCCGCCCTGCAGGAGCACCCCCTGCTGCGAGTGGTGCTGCTGGTGGACGATCCGCCCAACCCGACGACGCCCAAGGCCGCAGCCATGCTGGAGAGCCGCGCGCCCTGCCGGGGCGGGTGGCTGACGAGTTGGCCGAGCCATTCGGGCACGCGGTGGCGGCGCTGGAGCACTTCGAGGACATGCAGACCGGGGACCGTCAACCGTCGGTGGACGACATGCGCGAGTTGGCGGGGCACTACGAACGGTCGGCCCAGTGGTTGCGCGGCCTCGGGGCCCGCCAGGAGATGGTGGACCACGCCGACACCTTCTTCGTGGAGCACGTGCTGGGCGCGCTGGCCCACGACCTGGAGGTGATCGCGCTGGCGCTGCGCGCCGGTGCCGACCAAGAGGCCAGCCTGCCCACGGACCGCCTGCTGGAGCTGTACCGCCGGCTCGTGGCCACGTTCCGTGCCGAGTTGAGCAGCTTCGAGCGCAAGCAGTACGTGTCCTGCAGCCATGCCCCCAACAAGGCGATGAACCTGAACAGCTACATCGCCCTGATGGGTGGGTGCTACCAGGAGGTGGCCACGCCGCTCGGCCGCGCGCTGGTGCCGTGCTCGCCGGCCCAGGCCGATCTCACTGTGCCGCAGCCGGATTACGTGCTGACGCTGGACGCCGACAGCGTGCTGCTGCCGGAGTACTGCGCCCGCCTCCTGCACCTGATGGAGCAGCCCGGCTTTGCCAAGGTCGCTGTGGCGCAGACGCCCTACAGCGCCTACCCGGGGGCAGGTACGCGGCTGGAGCGCATCGCCGGCGCCACCACCGACATCCAGCACATCACCCACCAGGGCATGACGCACTACGACGCGACCTTCTGGGTGGGCGCCAATGCGCTGCTGCGCAAGCAGGCACTCGACGAGATCGTCGCCATCGATCACGAGGGCAACTGGGAGATTCGCCGCTACATCCAGGACCACACCGTGATCGAGGACACGGAGTCCACCATCGACCTCGGGATCCATGGCTGGTCGCTGTACAACTACCCGGAACGCTTGGCGTACAGCGCCACCCCGCCGGACTTCGGCTCACTGTGCATCCAGCGCCAGCGGTGGGCCAACGGCGGCCTGCTGATCCTCTCCAAGCTGCGCGAGCAGTCTCGGGTGCGCCGGATGCACGGCGAGCGCAACCGATTCGGCGAGGTGTTCCTCCGCACCAACTACATGGCCTCGATCTTCTGGTCGTCGCTGTGCTTGCTGATCCTGCTGATCTACCCCTTCAACGCCGGACTGCTGAAGCCGATCCTGCCGCTGATCGCCCTGCCCTACTTCGCGATGATGGCCGCCGACCTTCGCTCCTGCGGGTACAAACGGCTGGACGTACTGCGGATCTACGGCTTCAACCTCATCCTCCTGCCGGTGAATCTGTCCGGCACCTTCGCCTCCATCCTGCAGCTGATCACCGGGGAGAAGAGCTCGTTCAAGCGCACCCCGAAGGTTCGCGACCGCACCACGGCTCGGGCGGCGTTCGTGCTGGCACCGCTGGTGCTGATCGCCTACTCCACCTGGGTGGCGGTGCTGGATGTGCAGCGCGAGCTGTGGAACCACCTGTTCTTCGCGGCGCTGAACGCGTCGCTGGCCGCGTTCGCGATGGTGGCGTTCGTCGGCCTGCGCAACGGAATGGTCGACCTGTGGATGCAACTCCGCGGCTGGCTCTACAAGCCCGTGGGTACCCCGGTGCCGCGGCACGCGACCGTGAAGGCGGACGCCGCCGTCACCCGCTCCGGGGTGATCGGGGACTGGGCGTCGGTGCTGCACCATGGTTCCCTCGGTGGCCCGGCGGCGCCGCCCACCGCGCTGGCCCGGCCCGTGGCTGCGACCCATTCGTCCGCCCATGTGCACACCCGCGCGCATCCCCAGGCGCGGGCAGGCGGTGGGACGCTGTCGTCGACCTCCTATCGGGACTTCACGTTCTTCACCGTGTACCAGCCGATCGTCGACCTGGAGAGCGGCGCCGCCGTCGGCTACGAGGCACTCACTCGCTTCGCCGACGGGCAGTCGCCGCTGGCGAGCCTGGCCGAGGCCGGGAGCGACGGCCGGGCGTTGGAGCTGGACGAGGCGATGGCCCGAGCGGCCCTGGCCTCGGCCCGAGCACTGCCGGACGGAGCCTGGCTGGCCATCAATGTGTCGCCGGAGTTGGCGGCAGACGCGGAGTCGTTGGAGAGTCTTGCTGCGCGAGGCGCCCTGCCCGATGGTGGTGGAACTGCCGCGCGGTGACGAGGCGCTCGTTGCGGTGGAACGGCTGCGCCGCATGGACGGCGTCCGCGTGGCCATCGACGACGAGGGTGCGGGCTACGAGAGCCTGGCTCGGATCGAGCAACTGAAGCCGTCGTTCATGAAGCTGCACCGCGGCGGTGGATGGCATCGAGACGGACAGCGCCGGTCAAGCCTTCGCCACGATGCTGGTGGACTTCGCCGAGATGCACCAGTGCGACGTCATCGCCGAGGGTGTGGAGACCGACGCCGAGCGCGCAGCCCTACCTGCGCGACTGGCAGGCCGGTGGCCAGGCGTCACCCGTGGACGAGATCGCCCGCTGGGTCGCAGACCACCCCGGCGCCTGCGACGGCCCGCCACCGGCGGTGTGACCCGGACGCGCCGGCACGACCAGCACTGGGTGCCGGTCGTGCCGTGTTCAGGGAGGACGGCCCTGAAACTTGTGCCCGGCCCCTGAGGGCCGGGCCGCCCTGGGTCAGGTGAAGATGATCTCTCCACCGGCGGCGAGCTCGTAGAAGTCGCCCACGGTGATGATGTCGTTCACCTGCTCGACGAAGTCGTCCTTGCTCAGGCCGAACATGTCCACCGATGCGAGGCAGGCGTACATGCCGGCACCCGTGTCACCGATCATCTCGATGAACTCGTGGATCGGCGGGATGTCCAGCTCGTCCATCTTCTTGCTCATCATGTGGGTGGCGAGCGCACTCATGCCGGGCAGGCCGCCCAGCAGGGTGGGGATGTGCATGGCCGGGTTGCCGACCGTGGCCACCTTGATGTGGTCGATCCTCTTCTTGTGGATGGCGTCGAGGCCGAAGAAGGTGAAGAACAGGTTGGCCTCCATGCCCTCGGCGCGGGCGCCGTTGGCCATGATCAGCCCGGGGTAGATGCCTTCCAGCGACCCCTTGGAGATGATGATCGAGACCTTCTTGATCGGCTCGGTGTCTGGATCTCGGAAGCCCATGATCAGATGCATCCCTTCGGCTTGGGGATCCCGGCCAGGCGGGCGGCCATCTTGGCCGGGCCCTTCGGGAACAGCTGGTAGAGGGCCTTCACGTCCACGCCCGAGTTCTTCCCGAGCACCCGGACCGTGGGGCCGGTGCCCTTCTCGAAGTACTCCTTGCGCATGTAGTCGAGCACCTTCCAGTGATCGGCAGTGAGGCTGTCGATGCCGTCAGCCTTGGCCATGTCTTCGGCCATCTCACGCGTCCAGGCGTTGGGATCGACGAAGAACCCTTCGTCGTTCAGCTCGACGGTGACGCCGGCGTAGGTGGCGGTGCTCATGCGGATGCTCCTTCGGGGGTGGGTGTGGGGTGTTCTTTGCCGTGTTCGGGCATGGTGGCGCCGATGCCGGGGATGTCGCGGCCCTGCAGGAGGGCGTGCCAGTAGAACCACTGGAACATCAGCTTGCCCATGTGGTTCAGTCGGCTCTCCTTGAGCAGCGGCATGCCGACCTTGGCCGGGAAGTGGCCCGGCAGCGGCTCGGTGTCGTAGTTGAAGTCGATGAGCAGGGCCTTGCCGAACCCTGTCTCGATGAAGCAGTTGGCGTGGCCGTCGTAGCCCTCGTCCAGCGGCTCGTGCTTGAGGAACTTGATGATGTTCTCCACGAGCACGTCGCCCTCGAAGTGGGTGACCGACCCGGCCTTCGACGCCGGCACGTTGGTGGCGTCGCCGATGGCGAAGATGTTGGCCTTCGCCTTGGTCTGCAGGGTGCGCTGGTCGGTGGGAACGAAGTTGAGGTCGTCGCCGAGGCCATCGCTGCGGCCCACGTACTCCTGGCCGCTGTGCAGCGGGATGACCACGGCGAGGTCGAACTCCACCTCGCGCCCGTCGTAGCCGATGAGCTTGCCACCCTCACCGTCCACCTCGCCCGTGTTGAACTCGGTGACCAGGTTGACGCCCTTCTCGACCAGCAGGTCGGACAGCGCTGCGGAGGCGACCGGCTTGGTGAAGGCACCGTCCAGCGGGGTCGCGTAGGTGATCTCCACCTTGTCGCGGATGCCCCGCTCGGTGAAGAACCAGTCCGCCAGGAAGCAGAACTCCAGCGGAGCGACCGGGCACTTGATGGGCATGTCCACCACGTTGAGGACGAGCTTGCCGCCCTCGAAGGCCGCCAGCTTCTCCTCCAGGGCCGTGGCGCCGGGCAGGTCGTAGAACGTGAAGACCTTCTCGTTCCAGCCGGGGCCGGTGAGCCCTTCGGTCTCCTCTGTGGCCAGGCGTGCGCCCGTGGCGATGACGAGCACGTCGTAGGGAAGCTCGCGACCGTTCTCCAGGTACACCGTGTCGCTGTGGATGTCGACGTGGTCGATGCCGGTCTGCTCGAACTCGATGCCGTGCTGCAGTTGCTTCTTGCGGGGCCGCACGATGTCCTGATCGTGGGCCAGGCCGAAGGGCACGAACAGCAGGCCGGGTTGGTAGAGGTGCTGGTTGTCCTGGTCGACGACCACGATCTCGACCTCTTCGGAATCCACCCGGTGGTGCTTGAAGTGGCGGTGCAGTCGATTGGCGGTGAGGGTGCCCCCCGTGCCACCGCCCAGGATCACGATTCGCTTTGTCATCGGAACCGTCCTTTCCGATGCCCATCCAAGCGTGGCGATACCCCTAGGGGTAGGGACTGAGGTCCCGGTCCGCGGTGGCCGTGGTCACAACGCGGGTCAGGTCCAGCGGACGCAGAGCACGGGCGGCAGTTCCGCCGACACGCGCTCCCACCGCTCGCCACCGTCGTGGCCGAGCCACAGCGAACCGGTGGTCGACGCCATCGCCAGCGTCGTGCCGGCGGCGTCGACGTCGAGGCCGTGGCGGTAGATCAGGTGGTAGGCGTCCTGCTGCGGCAGGCCGTCGGTGAGCTGGTCGAAGGTCGCGCCGCCGTCGCGGGTGCGGGTGACCACCACCTTGCCGTCCACAGGGATCCGCTGCTCGTCGCTGTGGGCCGGTGCGAACCAGGCCGTGTCGGGGTCGGCGGGGTGGACGGCCACCGCGAAGCCGAAGGTGCTGGGTGCCACGTCGGCGATGTTCTGCCAGGTGCGACCGGCGTCGCCACTGCGCCAGATGCCGCAGTGGTGCTGGGTCCACATCACGTCGGGTGCGGCGGGGCAGCGGACCACGCGGTGCGGGTCCTGGCCGGCGGGGTCGTCGTCGAGGTGCTCGGGCATGAAGCCGAACCACATGCCGGTGCCGAGCGTCCAGGTGGCGCCGTCGTCGTCGGTGACCCATACGCCGTTGCAGGACGACCCGACGGCGTACCGGCCGGGGCCGCGCGGGTCCACCGAGATCGAGTGGATGCCGGGCTCGTCGTAGCCGCCGCCGTTGCCCTTCGGGCGGTCGGGGTGGTCCCACATGGAGCGCACCAGGGCCCACGTCGCGCCGTGGTCGTCGCTGCGGAACAGGCCACCCGGGACGGTGCCGGCGAAGATCGTGCCGGGCTGGGCGGCGTGGGCGGCCTCCAGGCACCACACCATCTTCAGCGAGGCGGGTGCGGTGGGGTCGACCCGGCTGTTCGGCACGGGGCCGGCGTCGGCCGGGTACTCGGGGGCGGGCAGTTCGGTCCAGGTGGCGCCGCGGTCGTCGCTGCGGTGCAACTTGGTGCCGAAGTGGCCGTGGTCGAGCGCCACGTACCAGGCGCCGTCGCGCGGGTCGGCCAGCACGGCGCTGACCGGGACGGCGGGGAAGTGGGGGCCGGCGAGGGCCGTCGCGGCGCGATCGGCCCCATCCGTGTCCAGGACGAACAGGCCCTTGCGGGTACCGACGAGCAGGGTGGACATGGTTCAACCTCCGGACAGGGCTTGGACGAGATGGATGGTGGCCTGGTCGCTCACCGGGTCGGCGAGGCCGGTGCGGTCGGCCACCTGCTCGCCCTCCACGAACACCGTGACGTGCTTGCGGACGGCGCCGTGCTCGTCGAGGGCGTAGCCGCGGGCGCTGGGGTACAGGGCGAAGTACGCATCGAGGACCTCGCGGACGGTGGCGCCGGGCACGGTGGCGTCGGGGCAGGTGGTGTGGCGGTGGAACGCCTTGGCGAACTTCACGGCGGCCATAGGGGTGGCTGAGCCTACGCGAGTGCGGCGGTGGCGGGTGGCGGGTGGCGGGTGGCGGGTGGCGCTGCCTGCCCCGGACGGTTGGGCGCAGTTCACTTCATTCCGATTTCGAATGTCGTCGGGGTGGTCGAACGCGTTCGACCAGGGCCTCAGGCGCGTCCGCGGAAGCGTCAGGTGGTGGAGGCAGTGCTGCGGCGGCCGCGCAGCCACTCGGCCAGCAGGCGCCAGCCGATCAGCACCAGCAGGAACACCGGGCCGACGATCACAAAGCCCATCGCCGTGCTGCGCTGGAACACGAATCGGCGCAGCAGCAGGCCGGCCGCGGCGGTGACCAGCCAGATGGTCATGCCGGTGGGAATGGCCGCCATGGGCGTGCGCCAGGCGCGGGCCACCAACCAGCCGAGCAACAGTGCGATGAGGAACGGGCCGAGCACCTTGAGCGACTCGGTGAGCCACGGGCCGCCTTCCTTGTGGCTGCTGCGGCCCATGACCACGAACAGGATGACCACGGCCACGTCGGCGGCGGCCGCGGTGAGGACGGCGCGACGCTCAGCCATGACGCTGGAACTGGCCGAGGCCGCCCTTGAAGAACAAGAGAGCGTTGGGGTCCGTGTCCGGGTGGGCGTGCTCCAGTTCCAGCACCCGGCCGAGCACGAAGTGGTGGTCGCCGGCGTCGATGACCTGCTCGATGGCGCAGTCGATCCAGGCGATCGACCCGTCGATGACGGGCGAGCCGGTGATCGGCGACGGATGCCAGGCCACGCCCTCGAACGGCTGCTCGATGCTGCTCTTGGCGAACTGCCAGCACAGGTCGGCCTGGTGGGCGCCGAGCACGTTGACGCAGAACGAACCGCTGTCGCGGATGGCGTGCCAACGGGCGGAGTCCACCATCGGCAGGAAGCCCACCAGCGGCGGGTCGAGCGAGACGGAGGTGAACGAGCCGATGGTGAAACCCACGGGCTCGCCGTCGGCCGCAGTGGCGGTGACGACCGTGACGCCGGTGGGGAAGTGGCCGAGTACCTGGCGGAACAGGTTCGGGTCGATGGTCATGGCGACGACTCTAACGGCGCGGTGTCGGACCACCCGTTGCCCGGGAGTCCTGACGAGTTGTTATGGTTTTGCCGAACCAGCCGGTCGGCGTGTGCCTCAGTAGGGCAACCGGATTGGTTTCGACAGGTGGAGGTTGACGATGGCGGTCGCATCTCGGGCACGAGTTGTGGTGGTGTTCGCGCTCGTCGTGTTGGCGGGTTGTGGCGGTGGGTCCGGGTCCGCTCCGGCGACGGATGTCGCCGTGGCGGACGCCACCACAACGGTCGCGGCGTCGTCCAGCACTGGTGTCAGCACCACCATCGAAGTCACGACCACGGGCCCGACGACGACCATCGTCGCCACGACGGTGCCCGGCCAGCTGGGGCTGTCGCCCGACGGCCCGTGGCATCTGGTGGACTCGGCGCCGGGCGTGGAGGGCGTCGGCCTGGTCTACGAACTGATGCCGAAGTTGTGGGTCTTCCTGCCGACGGAGGTGGACCTCGAGCGCGGCTACCTGTGGACCTTCAACGAGGAGGACCGCCCCATCATCGAGGCCTACCTGATGGCCGTGCTGACGAGGTACCGCAGCACCGACTCTGTCCCCGCCACCCTCGACGACCCCGGCTGGGACCTCTACTACACCCCCGAGTTGAAGGCCCTTGTCGTGCCTCAGTATCAGGCGTTCTCAGACCGCGGCATTTACGCGGATCTTGATCTCGGCGTCGTCTTGCGGCCTCGGCTGACTGAGGACGAGCGAAGCGAGGACCGAGCGATTCTCCTGGACTGTGTGTCCGACGGCGCAGTAGCGCGCACGGCAGACGGCGAGTATGCGCCTGGCGCGACTCCGGGAGTGGTCGCACATGGGTATGCCTTCGAGATGGCAAAGGTGGACGAGGCTTGGAAGGCGTCCGGATACAACGATGAGGTCTCGGCATGCTCCGCTGGCTAGGCGCCACGATTGCTGTCTTGCAGCTCGTCCTCGTTCCGGTCGCAAAGGCTGACTTCGGGAACGTCGATCCTGGGCAGCCGATCTATGTGTCGGCGAATTCGAACACGGTGGCGTACTACAACGAGACGGGCGGGATGCGGTCGACCACCAACATTCCGGGCGGGTCGCAGTTCAAGTTGCAGCCGGCGTCGCCGTGCAGCTTCGTGGCCACGGCGACGGGGGCGACGCTGGACGGGACACCGTTCGTCGCCGGCCAGACGGTCACCAGCACCCGCTACCTGTGGGTGGAGTTCGACGGGCTGCCGACCACGGAGGCGCCGGGGCCGACCGGGCCGATCACCACCACCCTCGGCACGCTCGGCCAGGCCCGCCGCCTGTTCGGCCGGTTCTGCGAGGTGCCCCACGGCGCGGCGTTCCTCGGGTCGGCCTGGGTGACGGCCAACGACCCGTTCCTCGACCCGCGGCCGACGGCGCGGAACCTCCTCACCAACCTGCAACTCATCGAGCCGGCCGTGTACCGGAACGACGTGGTGGACGTGTGGGGCGGGCTGGTCACCCGCTACCCGGCGTGGCTGGCCATCCAGCCCGAGGCGTGGCAGCCGCAGCGGTCCAGCGTCGCCCACCACCGCGGCTGGACCATCTACCTCCACACCACCCCGGCGCGGATGGAGTTCGAGGTGACGTTCACGCCCGACCCGACCAAGCCGTCCGCCCCGTTCCACGGTGTGGTCGCCTGCGTCGGCGCGCCCGCGGACGCGGACATGGCAGCCGCCGCGTTCCCGCCGGTGCCCGCCCTTCCCGAGCAGACCGAGCCGGGCGTGAACGGCGCCTGCATGTGGACCCCGCCGGGCCCCGGCACGGTCACCATCCAGGCGCGCATCACCTACTCGGTGACGATGTGGGTGAACGGGTACGTGGAGGCCATGCCCGACTACACGTGGGTCAGCCCGCCGGCCACGTTCGCGACGGTCGAGCTGGCTGCGGTCAACACCAATCACCCGTAGGGCGTGCCCGCCGCCGGGGCGGTTGACGCGTATGGGATTCTGGGCGGCATGGCCGGGTCGATCCGCGAGCAGAAGGCGCTGCTGCGGGCGCGCATGCGCCAGGTGCGCGACCTGGTCGACGACCGCCTGCTGCGAAGCGTGGAGTTGTGGTCGCAGCTCGCCGATGTGCCGGAGTTCGCCGCCGCCGGCACGGTGATGGCGTTCTGGGGGATGGACAGCGAGCCGGACACCGACCCGCTGTTCGCCCGTCTCGCTGCGGCCGGGCAGCAACTGGTGCTCCCGCGGGTGGATGGGCGCGACATGTTGGTGTGTGCCGCCGAGGGGCCGATCGCGGTCAGCCGGTTCGGGGTCCGCGAGCCGCAGGGGCCGGCGCTGGACCTCTCGGTGGTGGACTTCGTGGTGGTGCCCGGGCTGGCGTTCACCCCGCAGGGTGATCGGCTGGGCTACGGCGCCGGCTACTACGACCGGTTCCTCACCGCCCTGCCGGGGGTGCCGAACGCGGGCGTGTGCTTCGCCGAGCAGTTGGTGGACGACCTCCCGGTCGACGCGCACGACGTACGCGTCGACCGGGTGATCAGTGCCTGACGTGAGCGAGGGAGCCGGCGGGGCTCAGGCCTCGTCGTAGTACTCGCGGCCGAGGTGGGTGATCTGGTCCTCGCCCATCATCCAGCGCAGGGTGTTCTTCAGCTTGGTCAGCTGGATGAACAGGTCGTGCTCCGGGTACAGGCCGGGGGCCACCTGGGGGCTCTTGTAGTAGAAGCTCAGCCACTCCTGGATGCCGCCGAGGCCGGCGCGCTGGGCCAGGTCGCTGAACAGCACCAGGTCGAGCGCCAGCGGGGCGGCGAGGATGCTGTCGCGGCACAGGAAGTTCACCTTGATCTGCATCGGGTAGCCGAGCCACCCGAAGATGTCGATGTTGTCCCAGCCTTCCTTGTTGTCGCCGCGCGGGGGGTAGTAGTTGATCTGCACCTTGTGGAACACGTCGCCGTAGAGGTCGGGGTTGGTGCCCGGCTCCAGGATGTGCTCCAGCACGCCCAGCTTCGACTCTTCCTTGGTCTTGAAGTTCTCCGGCGCGTCCAGCACCTCACCGTCGCGGTTGCCGAGGATGTTGGTGGAGTACCAGCCGCTGAGGCCCAGCTGCCGGGCCTTCAGCATCGGGGCCAGCACGGTCTTCATCAGGGTCTGGCCGGTCTTGAAGTCCTTGCCGCTGATGGGGATGTTGCGGTCGGTGGCGAACTGGCGCAGCACCGGCGCGTCGACGGCCAGGTTGGGGGCGCCGTTGGCGAACGGCACGCCCTCCAGCAGGGCGGCGTAGGCGTAGAGCTGGGCCGGGCTGACGGTCTCGTCGTTGGCGTCGATGGCCTTCTCGAACGACTCCACGTCCATGTGGGCCGGGCCGGGCTCGATGAAGATCTCCGTGCTGGCGCACCAGATCATCACCACGCGGTCGACCTGCTTCTCCTCGCGGAACTGGTTGATGTCCGCACGGATGGCTTCCAGCATCGCCCGCTTGCTGCTCGTCGGCTTGATGTGGTCGCCGTCCAGGTTGCGGGCGTACTTCTTCTCGAAGGCGGCGGTCATCGGGCGGACCTCGCGGAGGGCGTCGCTGATGGCCTCCAGGTGGCGGCCGTGCTCCAGCACGCCGGCGCGGCTGGCGGCGACGTAGGCGTCGTCCGGGTACACGTCCCACGCGCCCCACACGATGTCGTCGAGGGCGGCGAGCGGCACGAAGTCCTTCACCAGCGGGCTGCGGTGGTCGGTGCGCTTGCCGAGGCGGATGGTGCCCATCTGGGTCATGCTGCCGATCGGCTGGCCCTGGCCACGCTTGGACAGCTCGACGCCGGCGATGAGGGTGGAGGCCACGGCGCCGAGGCCGACGGTCAGCACGCCGAGGCGGCCGGTGGCGGGGGCGATGGTGGGAGTGGGAGAGGAACTCGACATAGCTGCCAACGATAAAGCATGTCGCACAGTGGCGGGAGGTTGTTCGGCATCGCTTCACAATCTGCCTAGTGGTGCGGTGGAGCCCATTGACAGAGGATCTGTTCGGGTGTCTACTGCGCGGGACAACTTGGTGACGCTGCGTCACCCACGGCTCGGAGGTCGGCGATATGTCTCGTTCGTGGCGGTAGTTGGTGGCTGCTGCGGTGTCGATCGGTCGTCCAATCCCAATACGGCACCACCGGCTTCACCACCGCTGACCACGACTGGCGGTACTGCTACCAGAACACCGGCACCGGCGGCGCCGCACCCAACTGCACCAGCAGCAACATCAACACCGCAGGAGCGAACAGCAATCGATTCGCCGCCGCCTGCGGCAGTATTATTCGTACTTGACCGGTACACCGGATTGTTCCTCTGGACCGCAATTCAGCAAGGAATCTATGAGACATCGGATCCCACGTCACCCTCTCGTCGCCGTGCTGCTGCTCCTAGTCGTTACGGCTTCGTGTAACGGATCGAACTCCACTACAGAAGAGCTTCGACCTGAGATTGAAGCTGCGGTCGCACAGATCAAGTCCACGTTGGAGTTGGTGAATCCAACCGTCAATATCTGGGGCGAGGCATGTTCATCTCGGGACAATCGATTGAGTTACTGCGATGAGCTCTCAGCGTCGATCCAGTGGACCCCAAATGCCAGCCAGTCAACAGACCTTTGTCAGGCCGCTTTGACAGTGAGCGCTGAACTGGAGTCGCGGCTGGCCGACTTCCGGGTTACAGCCAGTGACACCTGTGGTACGGAATTCTGCCTCGGGCACCTGCCAGGTGGAGTTTCCATGTATGAGCCAGATCCCACTCTTCAAGTCATGCTCGGATCCGACAAGTCCCGGTGCATGTGAGAAAGGATCTCGTTCAGGACACCGGGGCGTGGGCGCCTTCCCGTCAACTGACGGACGAGAAGGTGAGGGCAACTGACAACTCCGGTGTATGTCGGGGCATGTGGTGAAGCGGAATCTACTCGCTATCCCGCTGATCTTTGGTCCATTGGTCGCCTTCTTGCTCGCGGCATTTGTTATCAAATCAGAACTGATCGAAGGCATCGCGTTTGTCGTCGGCGCACTTATGTCATTTGCGGGATTGAAGGTGTTGAACTCTTCAGAGGGTCGCAGTTCCTCGTGAATGGAGTTCTCGTTTGGCATGACTCCTTCCTCGTTTCCAAGGTCAGGAGCCGCCAACCATCCCAGGGAGATTCAGTGAATCGAGAGCGACTTCCTTCCGGTGTATACGCCGTCGGAATGGTGGCAGCCATCCTGATGGTTCCCACTTCCGGGTCACACCTCGATCGGCTACCGATCGTGGGGCTCTCTGCTGGGCTCGTCTGGTCCAACGTCGATTCGCTCGTCGGATGGACCCGTCGAACGGTTGCCTTCGTGGTGGGCTGCATCTCGTTGCCGGTTGCCTTCGTGAACAACTACTTCCGGCGGTCGCCCGCCCTTCTTGCCGCGGCAGCGGTGCTCGCACTGGTCGCCGATCCGCCCTTCCGGATCTGGTCCGGCGGGACGGACGCATCGATGCAGGCCCTCTCAGTACTCGCACGACTCGCCGCTCTCGGTCTGGTCGTCTTGATCGTCGTGGGTCGCCACATGCGGGACGAGCAGCCCTCAGCGAGCGATGGCGACCTCGGCCCGAATCCGCCGCTGGTCGAGTTGCGAAACGACCCTCGCCGGTGACAGACTGCTCAGCGATGCGTGCCCACCCCGCCTCCGAGCTCGTAGTACTCATCGTGTAGACGCACGCCTCCACATACTTCGCGTGCGTCCAGCCTCCCTGTCGGGAGGCTTCTTCGTTTTTCCGGCCAGACTTCCCCCACACACCCAGGAGCACCCACCATGAAACTCACCGGGGCCCAAGCCCTCATCAAGTCACTGGAGATGGAAGCGGTGGAGGTCGTGTTCGGCCTCCCCGGCGGGTGCATCCTCCCGGCGTACGACCCGCTGCTGGACTCGCCGATCCGCCACGTGCTGGTCCGCCACGAGCAGGGTGCCGGCCACATGGCCGAGGGTTACGCCCACGTCACCGGTCGCCCCGGTGTCGCCATGGTCACCTCCGGCCCGGCGGCCACCAACATGGTCACCCCGCTGATGGACGCCTACATGGACTCCGTCCCGCTGGTGGTCATCACCGGCCAGGTGGCCACCGGCGCCATCGGCAGCGACGCCTTCCAGGAGTGCGACACGGTCGGCATCACCCGCAGCACCACCAAGCACAACGAGCTGGTGATGACGGCGCAGGACATCCCGATGGCCGTCCGCCAGGCGTTCCACATCGCCACCACCGGCCGCCCCGGCCCCACCCTGATCGACGTCCCCAAGGACTGCCTGATCAACACGATGGACTGGTACTGGCCGACCGACGAGGAAGTGGCCGCCAGCCTGCCCGGCTACCGGCCGACGATGAAGGGCCACCCGCGGATGATCAAGGAGGCCGCGAAGATGATCCTGGCGTCCGAGCGCCCGATCATCTACGCCGGTGGCGGCATCCTCAAGGCCCGTGCGGCCGACGCCCTGCGCGAGCTGGCCGAGCTGCTGGACATCCACGTGGTCACCACGCTGATGGCCCGCGGCGCCTTCCCCGACGACCACCCGCTGTGCCTCGGCATGCCGGGCATGCACGGCAACGCCACGGCCATCAACTCGATGCAGAAGGCCGACCTGCTGATCACCCTCGGTGCCCGCTTCGACGACCGCATCACCGGCAAGGTCAGCTCGTTCGCCCCGGAGGCCAAGGTCATCCACGTGGACATCGACCCGGCCGAGCAGGGCAAGGTGCGCAAGCCGGACGTGCCGATCGTCGGCGACGCCCGCCTGGTGATCGAGGAGATCATCAAGGCCATCCGCGACCTGAAGGCCGCCGGCACCGAGCAGGCCGACACGGGTGCGTGGAAGAGCCGGGTCAGCGGCTGGCGCGAGCAGTTCCCGCTGAGCTACGAGCAGAGCCTGCCCGGCGAGGCGCTGAAGCCCCAGTTCTGCCTGGAGCAGCTGCGCGACTCCGCCCCCGAGGGCACCATCCTCGTCAGTGGCGTGGGCCAGCACCAGATGTGGAGCAGCCAGTACTGGAAGTTCACCGAGCCGTACACCTGGGTGAACTCCGGTGGCCTGGGCACGATGGGCTTCAGCATCCCGGCCGCCATCGGCGCCAAGGTCGGCCGCCCGGACCGCACCGTGTGGGCCATCGACGGCGACGGCTGCTTCCAGATGACCGCCCAGGAGCTGGTCACCGCCGCGGTGGAGCGCATCCCCATCAAGGTGGCGATCCTCAACAACAGCTACCTCGGCATGGTCCGCCAGTGGCAGGAGATGTTCTACGACGAGCGCTACAGCGAGGTGTACCTCTCGCCCGAGGTGCCCAACTTCGTCATGTGGGCCGAGGCCATGGGGTGCGTGGGCATCCGCGTGGACAGCCCGGAGGAAGTGCAGCCGGCCATCGACAAGGCCAACAGCATCGACGACCGCCCGGTCGTCATCGACTTCCGAGTGGACGCCAGCGAGAAGGTCTTCCCGATGGTGCCCGCCGGTGTCAGCAACGACGACATGATCCTGCCCACCTGGCAGGCCTGCAACCTGGATCACCTGCGATGAGCGCCCCCGCCACCAACCACCACATCCTGTCCGTCCTCGTCCAGAACCGGCCCGGCGTGCTCGCCCGGGTGGCCGGCCTGTTCGCCCGGCGCGGATTCAACATCTTCAGCCTCGCGGTCGCACCGGCGGAGGACGAGGGCTTCAGCCGGATCACCATCGTGGTGGACGTGGAGTCCGCCCCGCTCGAGCAGATCGTCAAGCAGCTGTTCAAGCTGATCGAGGTGGTGAAGATCAGCGAGCTGGACCCGCGCCGCAGCGTGGAGCGCGAGCTGCTCCTCGCCACCGTGCGGGCCACGCCCGAGCAGCGCGGCCAGGTGGTGGAGCTGACCAACATCTTCGAGGGCAAGATCCTCGCCGTGGGCGTGGAAGCCATCACCGTGTCCCTCGAAGGGCACCCCGACAAGCTGGACGATTTTGAGGAATTGCTGTCCGGTTATGGCATCGTGGAGCTTCAGCGCACCGGCCGGGTGGCGCTGCCCAAGCTCGATCGCCAGGCGCGTCTGCGCGCCGTCGCCAAGTAACCCGTCGAATCCCGTCCCGATCTGAACGAAACACAAGGAAGGTTGGCTGTCATGGCCGCACAGATGTACTACGAGGCGGACACGGATCCGTCGATCATTCGTGGCCGCAAGGTGGCCATCATCGGCTACGGCTCCCAGGGCCACGCCCACGCGCTGAACCTCAAGGAGTCCGGCGTGGATGTCGTCGTCGGCCTGCGCGAGGGCTCCAAGTCCGCTGCCAAGGCCGAGGCCGCCGGCCTGAAGGTGATGGACATCGGCGCCGCCGCCAAGTGGGCCAACGTCATCATGATGACCATGCCCGACACGGAGCAGAAGGCGACGTACGAGGAGTTCATCAAGCCGTTCATGCGCAAGGGCAAGGCCCTGGCGTTCGCCCACGGCTTCAACATCCGCTTCAAGCAGATCCGCCCGCCGAAGACGGTGGACGTCATCATGATCGCCCCCAAGGGCCCGGGCCACCTCGTGCGCCGCACCTACACCGAGGGCGGCGGCGTGCCGGCGCTCATCGCCGTGCACCAGGACGCCACCGGCGGCGCCAAGGCGCTGGCCCTGTCCTACGCGGCGGCCATCGGTGGCGCCCGTGCCGGCGTCATCGAGACCACGTTCGCGGAGGAGACCGAGACCGACCTGTTCGGCGAGCAGGCCGTGCTGTGCGGCGGCGTCACCAGCCTGGTGCAGGCCGGCTTCGAGACGCTGGTGGAGGCCGGCTACCAGCCGGAGATGGCCTACTTCGAGTGCCTCCACGAGGTGAAGCTGATCGTCGACCTCATGTACGAGGAGGGGATCGCCGGCATGCGCTACTCCATCTCCGACACCGCCGAGTACGGCGACCTCACCCGCGGCCCCCGCGTGGTGACGCCCCGCACGAAGACGGAGATGAAGAAGATCCTGAAGGAGATCCAGTCCGGTCAAGTTCGCCAAGGAGTGGATCAACGAGAGCCGGGAGAACAACCGGGCCAACATGAAGGCCCTGCAGGAGGCCGGCAAGGCCCACCAGATCGAGGAAGTGGGTGCCCGCCTGCGCGGCATGATGCCCTTCCTCGGCGCCGGGAAGCAGAAGGTCGCCGACATCTCCGGCGGCTGAGCCTTGCAGTTTCTGGGGCTGATTCTCGCCATCGCTCGAACTGGGGCTGGATTGTTGCGGGTTCCGCAACTTTCCAGCCCCAGTTCCGCGTTCCGGAGCGGGTTGTCGGGCTGTGCGGCGCAGCATCGGGGTCCGGTACGCTGCGCGGCCAATGGGGGAGAGGGGGACCGCTCGCTGGCCTACGCGCCCGCCTTGGACGGGGTGCGTGCCCTGGCCGTCGCCGCCGTCCTCGCATTCCACTCCGGCTACGGCTGGGCGAGTGGCGGGTTCCTCGGCGTCTCGCTGTTCTTCACCCTCTCCGGCTACCTCATCACGTCGCTGCTGCTGGTGGAGCGGAGCTGTAGCGGATCGATCTCGCTGAGGGCCTTCTGGGCAGACGTCGCCCGCCGCCTGCTGCCCGCTGCGCTGCTCTGCGTGGCGCTGGTGCTCGCTGGTCGCCCAGTGGTGGACGCCATCGCAGCGGGACCACCTGCCGGGTGATGCGATCGCCTCGGTGTTCGGTGTCGCCAACTGGCGCTTCATCGGGCTCGACGCCTCGTACCGCGACCTGTTCCTCGGCGCGCCCAGCCCGCTGGCGCACTTCTGGTCGCTGGCGGTGGAGCAGCAGTGCTACCTCGTGCTGCCGCTGCTGGTGGCCGGGCTGCTGCGGTTCGGCCGGCGGGTCACCGGCCTGGTTCTGGCCGCGCTGGCACTGGCTGCCGGTGTGGCGGCGGTGCTGATCACCGACACCGACCTGGCCTACCAGGGCACCTTCACCCGCGCCGCCGAACTGTTGGCCGGCGCGGTGCTGGCGGTGGTGCTGGCCACCCGCCGCCCGTCGCCGCGGGCTGCCGGCTGGATGGCGGGCGCCGGCCTCGCCGCGTTCGCAGCGGCGGTCACTGGGCTCTCCCTCGAGGACACCTGGCTGTACCACGGGGGCCTGGCGGCCTGCGGGGTGGTGTGGGCGGTGCTGCTGGCGGGCCTGGCCCTGCAGGCCGGCACGATGGTCAGCCGTGCGGTCGGCTGGGCGCCGCTGGCGGCGATCGGGCGGGTCAGCTACGGGCTGTACCTGTTCCACTGGCCCGTCTTCCTCCTCATCACCCCGCAACGTCTCGGCGTCGGCGGGGTTCCGCTGCTGCTGACCCGGCTGGCGGCAACCACCGCCGTCACGCTCGCCTCCTACCACCTGCTGGAGCGACCGGTCCGCAACGGTGCGGTATGGCGCGGTCGCCGTGGCGCCCTGGCGGTGCCGTTGGCCATGGGCGCGGTCGTGGCGGCGGCGCTCCTGGTGGTGCCCGCCCCGGGCTACTCCCGCACCGAGCAGTTGCTGGCCGCCGGCGATGGAGGCCCGGTGGACCTCGGCGCGGCGGCGGTGGGGCTGCGGGCGACGGCGACCGCGGCAACGCCCGAGCGCACGGACCCGCCGCGGCCAGTGGTGCTGGTGATCGGCAGCGCGGCGCCACCGGCGTTGGACACCACGCAGTGGGATGTCCGTGACGCCACCCGGCCGCAGTGCCCGATGGTGCCGGGCGTGGAGTTGCGCCTCGGCGACGGTGCGGTCGTGCCCACGGCCGCCTGCGTGCCGCTGCGCCGCCAGCTGCCGGACCTGCTGGCCGCCCATCACCCCGATGCGATCGTCCTCGTGGTCGGCGCGTTCGACGCGGCCGCCGTTCGCTTTGCGGATCAGCCCACGTTCCCGCGGACGGACGATCTGGTGGCCGTGGCGGCGTCGCTGCGCCGGGTGGAGGAGGAAGTGCGCCGCACCCTGGAGGACGTGGTGCAGGCGGGGGTCACCGTGGTGGTGTACAACGCCGAACCGCGGGCTCACAGCGCCGACCGGATCCGGACGGCCATGTTGCGTGTGGGCCTGTTCGGCGAGATCGCCACCACGCCGGCCGAACTGGTGGCCGGGCTGGCAGCCGCCGCCGGGCAGCCTGCCGCCACCGCCCCGACCATCCTGGTGCTCGGCGACTCCACCTCCCTCGACGTCGCCCAGGCGCTGCAGGACGGTGCCGACGACCGCCTGCGCGTGGTGTGGGCCGGCCGCAACGGCTGCCCGTTCGCACCGGTGGAAGCCGTGCGCTCCTACCCCTCGGACGCGTGGCACCCGACCAACTGCCCCGACCTCACAGCCGCCGTGCCCACGCTGGTGGACACCTACCATCCGACGGCCGTGTTGCTGGTGGTGGGCCCGACCGAGCTCACGGAGCAGCAGTTCAACGTGGGCGGCGAGGCGGCGGTGGCGGGCGACGAGGCGTTCACCGCGGCGCACGATCAGGCGATGCAGGAACTGCTGGACCTCCTGCCGGCGGGGACCCCCGTGATCGTTGCCGACAGCCCGCAGATCGCCCAGGGGATGTGGGCGTCGCCGGAGATGGCCGACCCGGCGCGACTGGCCGCGTGGAACGCACAAGTGGAGCGGTGGGCGGCAGCCCATCCCGGGGACGTGGTGGTCTGGCACTACGCCGCCGCGCTCGAGGCCTACGAAGCCGAGCACGGATCCACGCGCTCCGACGGTGTCCATCCCGAGGTGGAGGCACTGACGGACCTGGCTCGCACCACGCTCGTGGACCAGGTGCTGGCACTGCTGCCACCTCGCTCCTAATTCCGACTTGCCTGGTCAGGAATAGGCGGCTAGGGTGCCGCCCCTATGAGCAACACCTGGGGTTTCGAGACGCGGCAGATTCACGTCGGGGGCGATCCCGACACGGCCACGGGCGCCCGCGCCGTGCCGATCTACCAGACCACGAGCTACGAGTTCCGCGACGCCGCCCACGCGGCCAACCTGTTCGCGCTGGCCGAGGTCGGCAACATCTACACCCGCATCATGAACCCCACGCAAGGTGCGCTGGAGGCCCGGATCAACTCGCTGGAGGGCGGTTGCATCACGGCCATCGGCCTGCCCGGTGCCCTGGTGGTCAGCAGCGGCCAGGCGGCCGAGACGCTGGCCATCCTGACCCTCGCGGAGGCCGGCGACCATGTCGTCGCCAGCCCGTCGCTGTACGGCGGCACCTATAACCTGTTCCACTACACGCTGCCGAAGATGGGCATCGAGGTGACGTTTGTGGACGACCCGCACAACCTCGACGAGTGGCGGGCCGCCATCAAGCCCAACACGAAGGCCTTCTACGGCGAGGTGCTGGCCAACCCGCGCAACGACGTGTTCGACATCGAGGGCGTCAGCGAGATCGCCCACGCCAACGGCATCCCGCTGATCGTCGACAACACCGTGCCGACGCCGTTCCTCATCCGCCCGCTGGAGTGGGGCGCGGACATCGTGGTGCACAGCCTCACCAAGTTCGCCGGCGGCCACGGCACGTCCATCGGTGGCGCCATCATCGACGGCGGCACGTTCGACTTCGGCGCCAGCGGGCGCTTCCCCAACTTCACCGAGCCCGACCCCAGCTACCACGGCCTGGCCTACTGGCCGGCGCTCGGCGCGGGCAGCTACATCCTCAAGGCCCGGGTGCAGATGCTGCGCGACCTCGGCATGGCGATCAGCCCGTTCAACGCCTTCCTCATCCTCCAGGGTCTGGAGACGCTGAGCCTGCGGATGGAGCGCCACTTCTCCAACGCCGACGCCGTCGCCAACTTCCTCGCCAACCACCCCCAGGTGGAGCAGGTGGCCTATGCCGGCCTGCCGTCCAGCCCGTGGCACGAGCGGGCCAAGAAGTACGGCGGCGGCAAGGGCTACGGCAGCGTGCTGGCCTTCGACATCGTCGGTGGCAAGGAGGCCGGCCAGAAGTTCGTGGAGGCGCTGACCCTGCACAGCCATGTCGCCAACATCGGCGACGTGCGCAGCCTGGTCATCCACCCGGCCAGCACCACCCACAGCCAGCTCACCGCGGAGGAGCAGGCCAGCACGGGCGTGCGCCCCGGCCTGATCCGCCTCAGCGTCGGCCTGGAGTCGATCGAGGACATCCTCGCCGACCTCGAGCAGGGCTTCGCCGCCGCCACGGCCTGACGCACGGCGGGGGCCGGTCGCCGATCAGCTCAGCGGCGACGACACCTCAGCTCGGTGGCGATCGCCGAGCAAGGAAGGCCCGCTGTTCGCTGGTATCCGGAACGGGACGTCCGCGTGCGGCCGAGAGCCGCGCCCAGGCGTCGTCCGGCGCAAGCCCTTCCTCGACGAGGACCGCTGCCGCGAACAGCGACGCGCGGCCGATGCCATGACGGCAGTGGGCCACGACGTGCTCGCCCTTCGACAACCGCTCGGTCGTGTCCTGGACCGCGGCGCGGAGGGCACTCACGGACGGGACGCCGCGGTCGACCGTCGGGACGGCGACGAAGGCCATGCCGGCGCTGTGCGCCAGTGTGGCCTCCCGTTCCAGCCCGAGCTCGTGCTCCTCGGCCGACGTCAGCATCGAGACGAGACAGCTGACGCCGGCCGCGCCGAGCGCCCGCATCTCATCGGCGAGCCAGTCGTGGCCCCGCGGACGGCTCATCGTGCTCAACGTCCCTGGTCCCGATCGGACGACGGTGTAGAGCTGTGGCCTCAAGCGACCTCCTCAGGTCCGTGTCGATGCAGCTGTCCGTTCGCGCATGCGTGGCAGTGTGTCGCGATGGACAACGACTCGCCCACCGGCCGGTTCGTCGTCCGAGACGCGTTCACGCTCACGAAGCTCGGCACCTGCATCTGCGGGTACGTCGAGTCCGGCGGCGTGCGCACGGGCGACGAGTTGCGATGGTCCGATGGCGTGGCAGACCGCCAGACTAGGTGCCGGGGGATAACGATCATCCGCCAGGTCCCACCGCAGGATCCTCCCACGATGGGGCTCGTGGTGAATGACGCGCCGCCGTCCGACTTCCACGCGGGAATGGTGATCTCCGCCGTTCGTCCGGGCGCACGACCGTCGGGGTGAACCTCCCGACGCCGGCCGGATCTGACTCAGCCGCGCCCTCTCACGCTCGCCGCCTGAGCGCCTGCACGGTCCAGCGTTCCCTCGCCGACATTATCTGATAATCTGACCACCATGACCGAAGTGACCGCGACGGAGGCGTCCCGCCGATTCGCCGATCTGCTCGACGGTGTTGAGCATCGTGGCGAGCGCTACACGATCGTGCGCCGCGGCCGCGTCATCGCCCAACTCGAACCGGCGGCTACCACGGCTGGAGCAGACGCCAAAGCCCTCCTGCGACGCCACCGGATCGATCGCGCCTGGGCGACGGAGAACGACGCGCTACGCGATGGGCTCACGGTGGAGGAACGGTTCTGACGCTCCTCCTGCTGGACACGAACGTGCTGATCGACGCCGAACGTACGGCGCTCGATCTGGACGCGCTGATCGCGGACGACGACGAACCGGCCATCGCCGCCATCACCGTGGCCGAGCTGGGCGTCGGGGTGGAGGTGGCCACTGGGCGGCGCAAGCAGGCGCGCACGGCATTTCTCGACGACGTCGTCGCCACACTTCCCATCATCGACTACGACCTCGACGTCGCCCGGGCCCACACCAGGCTCCTGGTTGCGGTCCGAGCTGCTGGCAGGCCCCGGGGTGCGCACGATCTGTTGATCGCTGCCACCGCCCTGGCGACGGGTCGCATCGTCGTCACTTCGGACCGCCCGGGATTCGACGGGTTGCCTGGTGTCACCGTCCGCCGCCCGGGCTGACCGGCGGAGCCGTCAGGTGGACTGATGGCGGAGGAGGGAGTTGAGGCGGCCCAGCGCCACTGCGCTGCCCATGACCACCAGCATGTCGCCGGCGTGCAGGGGCTCGTCGGCCTCGTGCCAGCGTTGCAGCTCGGCGTCGCGACGGCGCCCAAGGATGTGGGCGTCCGGGGCGGCGGCCATCAGCGTGCGCAGGTCCATCCCTTCGGCCTGCGAGCCGTTGGCCACCTCGGCTTCCTCCACGCGCATGTCCGTGCCGGCGATCGGCAGCACCGCCAGCACCTCGGCGTCCAGTGCCGTTGCCGCCAGGCTGGTGCCCACGCTCTCGTACACCGGCACCACGTGAGACGCGCCGGCGCGGAGCAGGCGGTTGCGCCACGACACGTCGGTGACGCGGGCGACGATCCGCAGGTCGGGCGCCAGCGACCGTGCGGTCAGCACCACGACCGCGTTCGACGGGTCGTCCAGCGTGGTGATCAGCGCGGCGGCTCGGTGCACACCGGCGTTGCGCAGCGCCGCGGCATCGCGGGCGTCGCCGTGCAGGTAGACCGCGCCGACCGCCGTGACGCCCGGCTCGAGCGCGTCGTTGGTGTCCAGCACCACACACTCGTGGCCGCTGCGGACAGCCGCCTCGGCGGCGGATCGGCCGACCCGGCCGAACCCGCTGACGACGACATGGTCGTGGAGATGCGCACGCACCCTTGCCCTCCTCTTCTCCCGAAGCGCCGACGACACCTCGCCGGCCAGGAACAGCGCCGTGAGCGACGCAGCCGAATAGACGAACACGGCGAAGCCGGCGAGGATCACCCCGATCGTCCACACCCGCCCGGTGTGCGACAGCGGATGGATCTCCCCGTAGCCGACCTGGCCGAGGGTGATGACCGACATGTAGATCGAGTCGAACCACGACCAATCCTCGATGACCACGTACCCGGTGGCTGCGACGGCCACGGCCACCGTTGCAGCCAGCAGCGGCCCCCGCACCCTACGGACGACCAGCGTCCACACACTCGTCTGGGGGGTGCCAGTCGCGTCGCCTCCCATGCCCAAGAGCATGGCACGCCGTGGCGGCGCGAGCCGGTACGGTGGCCGCCCATGGCCCCCGTGGTCCGAGCAGATCTCGCCGACGCCCACCGGCGCTCACTGGCTCATGTCGCCGCGCCGGGCGCAGCCTTCACCGCAGCGGAGCGGTTGGCAATCGCCACCGCCGCACGCGACGCCTACCTCGATCCGTCGCCGCCGCCGCCGTGGGCGCGCCCATACGGTCGACCGGCGCTGGACGTCGCCCATCGCCTGGCCCGCCACGCCGGCACGCTGACGCTGGACTGGTACGAGCAGGTGATCACGGAGGGGATGCATCCGCTGGAGTGGGTGGAGGTCGTGGGCATCGTCTGCGCCGTGGTGCCGCCGGTGGCGTTCGCCCGTGCGGCCGGGCTGCCGCTGCCGGCGCTGCCCGACCCGCTGCCGGGTGAACCGCACGGCCACGTCGTCGACGAACTGGCACCGGCAAGGTTGAACTGGGTGCCGGTCGCCGCGCCCGCCGACCAGGTGGCGTCCGTGGTCCAGGCGCTCAGCGCGCTGCCGGACGAGTGGGACAACCTGTGGCGCCTGGCCGAGGCCCAGTACATGAGCGACCGCCAGATGGACGACCCGCTGTGGAACCGTGGCACCCTGAGCCGCCCGCAGATGGAGTTGGTGGCGGGGCGCCTGAGCCTGTTGCGCCAGTGCTTCTTTTGAACGACGGCGCACGCCGGCATGCTCAGTTGGAGCAGCACCACCGAAGGCCATCCGGCAGACCTCGGCGCCATCGCGCGCGGTGAGGGTGACGCCGGCCTGGCCCACGGCCGTGAACTGGTTGCGTTCGCCGAGGCGGTCGCCGGCTTCGACGACGAGACGCTGGTGGAGGCGCGCCGCCGCCTGGTCGACGCCTCGGGGGAGGCGTTCATGGTGGACGCCGCGGCCGTGGCCGCCAACTTCGAGATGATGACCCGCGTCGCCGACGGCACGGGGGCACGGTTCCCGGACGACACCGACGGTCGCCGGGCGGAGTTGGACGCCACGTTGGGCATCACCGGCTTCACGTCGGCCCGCTGAACCATCTGCCCACCGCCCGTGGGGCGAACGGCCCTGGCAGGCGACGGTCACCGATCGTATGGTCGAACCGGTCGTACAGGTCGAGGGAGGACTTGCCATGGGACGCTGGTGGCGACCGGTCGGCAGTTGGCTGAGCCGGAAGACGATGATCGCGCTCGTCGGAGTGCTGGTGGTGACCGGGGGGTTCGTGTTCGGCCTGAACCGGCTGGACTTCGCCACCGGCCAGGACAGCTACATCGACCCTGCATCACAGGTGGCGAAGGACAACAGGGAGTACCAGGACCTCTTCGGCGGGGAGAACATGGTTGTGCTGTTCTCCGTGCCGGAGGGCAAGACGGTGGCCGACTTCCTGTCCAGCGCCAACATGGCCCAGATGGACGAGGCGGAAGCGGCGTTGAACGCCGGTCAGCCCGGCAGCCCCGTTCGCTCCGTGGTGTCGCCCGTGGCCTTGCTGCAGTGGAGCCACACGATGATCGCCGATGGCGTGGCGCTGGAGATCCTCGGGCGTGCTACCCAGCGCGACCCCGACGAGGCCAGCAAGGCGTTGCGCGACACGGATGGCCTGATCACCGCGCTGCGCCTCGGCGCAGCCGGTGAGCAGTCGCTGGACAACCCGGACTGGGTGGCCTTCCTGCTGTTCGACAACACCGGCTTCTCCTTGGACGCCGACAACGCGCTGGTCAGCCCGCCTGCGGCAGAGATGATGGTGCGCAAGCCGCTGCGCGCGTTCATCCCCGACAACCGCCACGCCATCTTCGCCGCCGTGCTGCAGGGCAACGCCCCGCTCGACGCGCTGGCCGAGGGTTCGTCGGCCGTGCAGGACGCGTTCGCCGGCCGTGAGTTCACCGATGCGACGGTGACCATCACCGGCACCCCGACGTTCCTCACCGACATCAACGACTACCTGCAGGGCGGGATGCTGACGCTCGGTGGCATCGCCGTGCTGGTGATGATGGCCATCCTGGTCATCGCCTTCAAGGTCCGCTGGCGCCTGCTGCCGCTTCTCGGCATGGTGGTCGGGGTGCTGTGGGGCTTCGGCGCATTCGGGTTCTCCGGCACGATGCTGTCGCTGGTGACGATCGCTGGCCTGCCGATCCTCATCGGCCTCGGCATCGAGTTCTCCATCCAGGTGCAGAACCGGGTGGAGGAGGAACGCGCGCTGGAGCACGATCGCGACCCGTTCGGCGAGACGCTGCACCACATGGGCCCGCCGCTGCTGGCTGCCACGGTCGCCGCGGTCATCGCCTTCCTCACCGTGAAGATCTCCAAGGTGCCGATGGTCCAGGACTTCGGCGTGTTGCTGTCGCTGGGCATCGTCGCCCTGCTGGCCGCAGGCATCATCGTGCCGCTGGCCATCCTGGGGTGGCGGGAGCGCCGCTGGCCGACGACGAAGGACCCCCGCCCCGGTTGGGTGGAGGCGACGGTGCGCACGCTCGGGGCGCTGCCCCGCTGGGCCGTGCTGCCGCTGGTGCTGATCGCCGTGGTCGTGCCCGTGGTGGGCCTGTCACTCGAGACCGGGTCGCGCATCGAGAGCGACCCGATCAACTGGGCGGACCCGAGCAGCGCGTCGATCAAGAACGCCCGCACGTTGGAGCACGAGGCCGGCTTCGCGTCGACGCTCGGCGTCTTCGTGAAGGCCGACCCTGAGGTGGACGGGAACGGGGTGTTCACGGACCAGATGGGTGCGTTCCAGTTCGACCTGGTGGAGCAGTCGCTGGCGTCGGAGAAGGGCGTGCTGGTCGAGGCGTCCAGCCTGGTCACCACGGTCGGTTGGCTGATGGAGGTGCCGGGAGCCACGCCGCTGCCGCCCACCGGTCTGGACCTGCTGCAGGCCTTCCAGGCGGCGCCGCGGTCGCTGCAGCAACTGATGGTGTCCGACGACGGCAACGCCGCGAACGTGCTGTTCCAGGTGGGGCCGTCCTCGCTGGAGGAGCGGTCGGTGGTGCTGGACGAGGTGGGGGCGCTGATCGCCGACCCCGGTGACGGCGCACCGCTGCCCAAGGACGCCTCGGCGACGCCGGGCGGTCTGGCCGTGGTGGGCGTCGGCCTGCTGGAGAACATCACCGCCAACCGTGCCGAACTCACGATCGTCGCGCTGGTGCTGGTGGGGCGTTCCTCGTCCTGCGCTACCGGGACCTCGCCCGTGGCCTGCTGACGATGATCCCCGTGCTGCTCGCCGTCGGTACGTCCGCAGCGCTGGTTCGACTGCTGGACATCACGCTCAGCCCGTTGACCACCGTCGGCGGTCCACTCGTGGTGGCCACCTGCGCGGAGTTTGCCGTGCTGCTGGTGGACCGCTACGCGGAGGAGCGCGGCCGCGGGCTGGACCCGGAAGCGAGCACCACGGTGGCGGCCCAGCGGACCGGCCGGGCGTTCTTCACGTCTGCGCTCACGACCCTGGCGGGTTTGCCGTGCTGATCTTCTCGCCGCTGCCGCTGCTGGCCGACTTCGGCATGGTCGTGACGATCAACATCGCCGTCGCCCTGCTGGCGGCGCTGGTGGTGGTGCCTCCACTGGTGAAGGCGGCAGACCACCTGGGCTTCCTTGCCGTGGGCGAGGTGGCCCGCACAGCCCGGTCGCAGCGCAGCCAGGCGATGGCCTGGGTGGCGGCGCGGCCTGCTGGCCGGCGGCCTGGTGATGATCCAGCGGGCGGTGGACAGCGACGAAGCCGTGGTCGCTGCGCCGCGGATGACCGAGACGGGCGAGGCCCCGGCGACCATCCCGCCCAGCACCACCGCCGCACCCACCACGTCGCTGGCGCCCGACGCCACCCTGCCGCCGGGGCCGGCGGAGAAGCCGGACGGCCTGGTGGCCGGCGTGTTCTACGACACGCTGGTCGGCGTGGGTGTGGACCCGGGCGTGGCCAACTGCGCGGCCGTCAACCTGGTCACCACCACGCCAGAGGCCGAACTCCTGGCCATGGGCATTGCCAGCGTGCCGCGACCCGAGGCCGTCAACGCCCTGCTGGACACGGCCGCCAAGCAGTGCGGCGTCACCCAGGAGCAACTCGACGCCGCCGCTACCACCGGCTGACCCGGTTGGAGGGTTCCCGCTCGGAGGTGAGCACGAAACCCTCCGACCGGCTGCCACACTGAGCGGATGATCGCCGCGGGCGGGTCGGCCGCCGCCCTCATCGAACTCGGCGCTGTGCTGTTGCTGCTGGCCGTGCTCGGGCGGGGCGGCCGGATCGGACTGCCATCCATTCCGCTGTACCTCCTGGCCGGGCTGGCGATGGGGCAGGGCGGGCTGGTGCCGCTGGATGCCAGCGACGACTTCATCCGGGTCGGCGCCGACGTCGGCGTGGTGCTCCTTCTGCTGCTGCTCGGCCTGGAGTACACGGGCACCGAGCTGCGCGACGGGCTGCGGGCCAACTGGCGCGGCGGCCTGGTGGATCTGCTGCTCGGCCTGGCTCCCGGCGCAGCCGCGGGCGCGCTGCTGGGGTGGGACGTCACGGCGTGCGTGGCGATGGCCGGCGTCACCTACGTGTCGTCGTCGGGCATCATCGCCAAGCTGGTGGACGACCTCGGCCGCCTCGGCCGGCCGGAGACGCCGGTGATCATGTCGATCCTGGTGATGGAGGACCTGGCGATGGCCGTCTTCCTCCCCGTGCTCGGTGTGCTGCTGGCCGGCGTGCTGTGGTGGAAGGGGATGATCACCGTCGCCGTGGCGATGGGTGCGGTGCTGCTGATCCTCGTCGTCTCCGTCCGCTACGGCCAGCAGGTGTCGGCCCTCGTGGCGGCCAAGTCGCGGGAACTGCTGCTGCTGACCCTCCTCGGCCTGACGTTCCTGGTGGCCGGCATCGCCGACAAGGTCCAGGTGTCCTCGGCGGTCGGCGCCTTCCTCATCGGCGTCGCCCTGTCCGGCGGTGTCGCGCACACGGGCCGCGAGCTGCTGATGCCGTTGCGCGACGTGTTCGGCGGCCTGTTCTTCGTGTTCTTCGGCCTGCAGATCGACCCTGGCTCGCTGCCGCCCGTGCTGCTGGCCGCCGTGGCGTTGGGCGTGGTGTCGGCGGCCACGAAGGCGTTCGCCGGCTGGTGGGCGGCCGGCCGCTCGGGTCTGGACCGCACCAGCCGCCGGCGGGCGGGGCTGACGCTCGTGCCCCGTGGCGAGTTCTCGATCGTGATCGGCGGCCTGGCGGTGGCGGCCGGGGCGGAGCCAGAGATCGGCGCCTTGACCGCTGCGTACGTGCTGGTGATGGCGATCGGCGGGTCGTTGCTGGCCCGCTTCGCCTGACCGGCTACTCCTCGTCGTCGCGCTGCTCGCGCAGGAACTGCTCGAACTGGGCCGCCAGGTCGTCGGCCGACGGCATGGACGCCTCCATTCGCCGGTCGAAGTCCTGCTCCAGCATCGCCACGTAGGCGGTGGCGGCGGGGTCCTCGGCCACGGCCTCGTCGTGGAGGGTGCGCCAGCGGGCGCCGTCCTCGTCCAGCGTTCGGGCGCCCGTGGGCACGCCCAGCACGTGCTCCAGGTGGGTCAGCAGCGCGGCCGACGCCGTCGGGTGCTTGGCGTTGCCGAGGTAGTGGGGCACGCCGACCCGCAGCGACACGGCGGGGATGCCCGCCTGGTCCAGCGCCGTCTGCAGCACACCGACCAGGCCGGTGACGCCCTGGTAGCGGGGGTGGGACAGGCCGAGCGCCCGCACCAGCCCGTCGTTGGTGCTGCTGCCCACCACCTGCGGCGGGCGGGAGTGGGGGACGGCTTCCGGCGCGGCGCCGAGCGTCACGACCACCTCGCAGCCCAGCCCCTTGGCGACGGTGATGACGCACTGGGCGAACGTCGAGTAGCGCAGGTGTGGCTCCACCCCGGACAGCAGCACCAGGTCGTGCGCCTTGCCGGGGAAGCGGGCGATGCGGAACTCGTTCTCTGGCCAGCGGATGCGGCGCAGCTCGGCGTGGTCCATCTCCACCTGAGGGCGCTCTTGCGTGAAGTCGAAGAACGGGTCCGGGTCGATGGATGCCACGACGGGGGCCACCCGGTCCGTGGTGAGGATGTCCACCGCGTCGGTGGCCACCTCGGCGATGTCGAACAGCCCGCGCAGGGCGAGGACCATGATCGGCCGGTGGAGCGGGGCCAGCTCCTCGAACGCCGTGGTCAGCACGTTCACGCCAGGGCGCTCACCACATGGTCGATGCACGCGGTGAGCGCGCTGATGTCGTCCGGGTCGATGGCGGGGAACATGCCGATGCGCAACTGGTTGCGGCCCAGCTTGCGGTAGCTGTCCGTGTCCACGATGTGGTTGGCGCGCAGGGCGGCGCACACGTCGTGGGCGCTGACGGAGGCATCCAGGTCGACGGTGCCGACCACGGTGCTGCGCTGCATCGGGTCGGTGACGAACGGGGTGGCGTAGTCGGACTTCTCGGCCCAGCCGTACAGGCGCGAGGCGCTGGTGCGGCTGCGGGTGATGCACCAGTCCAGCCCGCCGTTGGAGAGCATCCACTTGATCTGCTCGTCCAGCAGCACCAGCGTGCCGAGGGCCGGGGTGTTGTAGGTCTGGTTGGCCACGGAGTTGTCCAGCGCGGTCATCAGGTTCAGCGAGGCCGGCTGCCAGCGCGAGGAGTGGCCGATCTCGCGGATCCGCTCCACCGCGGCGGGCGAGCAGGCCGCCAGCCACAGGCCGCCGTCGCCGGCGAAGCACTTCTGCGGGGCGAAGTAGTACACGTCCACCTCGTCCTGCAGCCACGGCAGGCCACCGGCACCGGACGTGGCATCCACCACCACCAGCGCGTCGCCGTCCGGCCGGGTGAGGTGCATCATCACGCCGGTGGATGTCTCGTTGTGGGTGAGCGCCACCACGTCCACCCCGTCGGGCACGGCCTCCTGGATGGCCGGGTGGGTGCCCGGCTCGGAGGCCACGATGACGGGGGACTGCAGGTGCGGCGCGGCCGCGGCCGCGTCGGCGAACTTCTGGGAGAACTCGCCGAACACGTAGTGCTGGCTGCACTGGCGGATGAGGCCGAACGTGGCGACGTCCCAGAACATGGTGGACCCACCGTTGCCGAGCACGATCTCCCAGTCCTTGCGCAGGTTGAAGAGCTGCTTCAGGCCGTCGCGCACGGACCCGACCAACTGCTTCACGGGGGCCTGGCGGTGCGACGTGCCCAGCAGGTGCTGGTTGGCCTGGGCGAGTGCGAGCACCTGCTCCGCCCGGACCTTGGAGGGGCCGCAACCGAAGCGCCCGTCCTGGGGCAGCAGGTCGGCGGGGATGACGATGGAGGTGGGGTCGACGCTCACGTGCACAGTCTCGCGGGCGCGTGGGCACTCCGTGCAAGGCGTTGTACGAAACGGCAATTCCAACGGGCCGCGGAAGGGGTCGCAGGTAGCCTTGTGGCGGCCCACCGAGGTCACCCTCCCCCGCTGAACCCGCCGAAAGAGCCCATCGTGAAGCGCACCTCCGTCCGTCTCGCCGCCATCGCCGAATCCGCCACGCTCGCCGTGGACGCCAAGGCCAAGGCCCTGAAGGCGAAGGGCGAGAACGTCATCGGGTTCGGTGCCGGCGAGCCGGACTTCCCGACCCCGGACAACATCGTCGAGGCCGCCGTCGCCGCGTGTCGCAACCCGGCGATGCACAAGTACACGCCGGCCGCCGGCCTTCCCGACCTCCGTGAGGCCGTCGCCGCCAAGACCCTGCGCGACAGCGGGTTCTCCTGCCAGGCGTCGCAGGTCCTGATCACCAGCGGCGGCAAGCACGCCGTCTACACCGCCTTCGCCGCCCTGTGCGACCCGGGCGACGAGGTCATCTGCCCGGCCCCGTACTGGACCACCTACCCCGAGGCCATCGAGCTGGCCGGCGGCGTGCCCGTGGCCATCGACACCGACGAGACCACCGGCTTCAAGGTCACCGTGGCGCAGCTGGACGCCGCGCTGACCCCGAAGACGAAGGTGCTGCTGTTCGTCAGCCCCGACAACCCCAGCGGCGCCATCTACTCGCCCGACGAGGTCGAGGCCATCGGCCGCTGGGCCGTGGAGAAGGGTGTGTGGGTGCTGACGGACGAGATCTACGAGCACCTCGTCTACGGCGACAACCGCTTCGTGTCCATGCCCACCGTCGTGCCGGAGCTGGCCGACCAGTGCGTCATCGTCAACGGTGTCGCCAAGACGTACGCGATGACCGGCTGGCGCGTCGGCTGGATGATCGGGCCGGCCGATGTGATGAAGGCGGCCGTCAACTTCCAGTCGCACAGCACGTCCAACGTCTCCAACGTCGCACAGATGGCTGCGCTGGAAGCCGTGCGCGGCGACCTGTCCGCCGTGGCGATGATGCGCGAGGCGTTCTCCCGCCGCGCCGTCACGATGCACCGGATGCTCAACGAGATCCCCGGCGTGTCGGCCATCGAGCCGCAGGGTGCGTTCTACTGCTACCCGAACTTCAAGGCGCTGCTCGGCCGGCCGCTCGGCCCCAACGGCACGGTGTCGCACACCACGCTGCAGCTGGCGGACACCATCCTCGGCGAGGCCAAGGTGGCGTTCGTGCCGGGCGAGGCGTTCGGCACCCCCGGCTACGCCCGCTTCAGCTTCGCCATGGCCGACGCCGACATGGAGGAAGGCATCCGCCGCATCCACCAGTGGGTCACCGCCTGACCCCAACCCGCCCCCGGCCTGCTGCAAGTTGGCGGTGAGGTGCGGTACCACCGCCACTGGAAGCCAACTTGGAAACGGGCCGATGCAAGTTGGCGGTGAGTGGCGGTACCACCGCACCTGAACGCCAACTTGTGGGGTGGGTAGGGTGCGGGGCGTGACCGGCGCCTCTTCCTCTTCCTCTGCCTCTGCTGCCCCCGACTTCGGGTTCGATTCGCTCTCGCTGGACTGGCTGCGCGCCAAGCCCGGCGCCAAGTGGCACCGCCACGGCGTGCCCTGGAACGCCTGGGTGGCGGACATGGACTTCCCGCCGCCGCCCTGTGTGGACCAGGCCATCCGCGCCGTGCTGGACAGTGGCGACATCGGCTACCCGGACTGGCGCCACGTCACCGGCGGGTCGCCTGCGGCGACGGCCTTCGCCGAGCGCTGCGCCACCCGCTACGGCTGGACGTTCGACCCGGAGCACCTGCGCGAATTGAACGACGTGGTGCAGGGCATCCAGATCGTCCTGCACCTGTGCACCGAACCGGGTGACGGGGTCGTGGTGCACACGCCCGCCTACCCGCCGTTCCTGCACAGCGTGGAGGACAACGGCCGCCGCGTGGTGCGCGTGCCGGCGTCCCGCTCGGCGGGCTCGCCGTCGGGATGGGCGTTCGACCACGAGGCGCTGGACGCCCGCCTGGCCGCCGGCGAGCAGGCCAAGGTGCTGCTGCTGTGCCATCCGCACAACCCGACCGGGCACGTCTTCAGCGAGGACGAGTTGCGGTCGCTGGCGGCCATTGCCGAGCGCCACGACCTGCTGGTGATCAGCGACGAGATCCACGCCGACCTCACGTACGCGCCGCTCACCCACCGGCCGATGGCCCTGTTCGCCCCGGAGCGCACCGTCACCATCCATGCCGCATCGAAGGCGTTCAACCTGGCCGGCCTGCGCTACGCGATCATGCACGTCGCCCCGGCGTGGGTGCGGGAGCGGTTCGGTACCGTGCCGGACCACATGTTCGGCGCCACCAACCTGATGGGGTCGGCGGCGGCGGAGGCCGTGTGGCGCCATGGTGACGAGTGGCTGGCCGCGGTGCTGGCCCACCTCGACGGCCAGCGCCAGTTCCTCGGTGACCTGCTGGCGATGTACCTGCCCGACGTGGTCTACACGCCGCCGCAGGGCACCTACCTGTCGTGGCTGGACTTCCGGACCATGGACCTCGGTGACGACCCGTCGGCCGCGTTCGTGGGCAACGGGGTGCGGCTCAGCGAAGGCCCCAACTTCGGCCCCGAGGGCCACGGCTTCGCCCGCCTGAACTTCGCCACCTCGACCGAGGTCCTCCGCGGCACCGTGCGGGCGATGACGGGGGAACTGGGCGAGCCCTGACGGTCAGTTCCCTGCCAGGTGGTCGAGCCGGTGCTGGACCTCGGTGTGGTCGGGGGCCAGGGCGTGGGCGCCGGCGGCCAGCAGGCGGTCCGCCGGGTGGAGGCCGCCGCTGAAGCCGATGACGTGCATGCCGGCGGCGACCGCCGCGGCCACGCCGGCCGGGCTGTCGTCGACGGCGACCGCGTCCTTGGGCGGCACCCCCATCGCCGCCGCGGCCCGGAGGTAGACCTCCGGGTCGGGCTTCGGGCGGCCGTGGTCCTGCCCGCTGAACAGCCGGCCCTCCACCAGCGGCAGCAGGCCGGTGAGGCCCAGCGTGTACTCCATCTGCGGGACGGTGCTGTTGCTGGCCACGCACGTCGGCAGCCCCGCGGCGTCGAGCGCGGCCAGCGACGCGGCCGCCCCGTCGATGGCCGTCAGCCCGTCGCGGAACGCCGCCCAGTACATCTCGGTGTACGGCTCGTCCCAGTCGTGGGGCAGGTCGCGGCCGAGCCGTTCGGAGAGCGCCAGCCGCATTGCCGCGTGGCCGCTGCCGACGAACCGCTCGATCACCTCCTCCAGCGGCAAGTCCCAACCCATCAGGGCGAGCACCTGCTGGTCCACCCGCACGGCCAGGCGCTCGCTGTCCACCAGCACACCGTCGCAGTCGAACACCACCAGCCGGATGCTCACGCCCACCACACCCCGTGGTGCATCGCCACGCCGGCGCACACGATCATGGCCAGGCACTCGGCAACCTGCTCCGTCGCACCGAGCGCGTCGCCGCTGATCCCGCCGACCTTGGCCCGGGCCAGCAGGCCGACGGCCACTGCCGCGACCAGTGCGGCTGCGGCGAGCGGACCCACCCACCAGCCGACCGCCAGCGCCGTCAGGGCCAGACCCGCGGTGCCACCGACGATCGCCCGCAGCGGCGTGGTGCTGCGCCCGTAGTCCGCGCCGAGGCCGGCGTGGGTGGCGAGGCGCATGGTGCCGGCCAACCCGACGGCGGCCACCCGGCCGACGGTGTGCGCGGCGACCGCGGTGGCGAACATCGCCGCCGGGCCGGGCAGCGAGCCGAGCGTGACCATCCGCAGCACGATCGACGTGGCGATGGCGGCCACCCCGTAGGTGCCGTGGCGGCTGTCCTTCATGATCTCCAGCCGCCGCTCCACCGTCCAGCCACCGCCGAACGCGTCGGCCACGTCGCCCAGGCCGTCCTCGTGGAAGGCGCCGGTGATCAGCAGGCCGACGGCCACGGCCGCCGCGCCGGCGACCAGCGGCGGCGTCACCTGCCACAACCCGGCGGCGACCCCACCGACGGCGGCACCGATCAGCGCGCCGGCCACGGGGAACCACGCCACCGTGCGGTTCAGATCCGGCTCGCGGCGCAGGCGGATGGGGACCCGGGTGAGGAACTGCAGCGCAGCGGCCAGGCCCATGGACGTCACTCCGGCACGGGGCCGAACCACTCGGCGAACGTGGGCACGTCGGTGACGCCGGCGCAGGCCATGGCGACCAGTGGCACTGCGGCCATCGCGCCGGACCCTTCGCCCAGCCGCATGCCGAGATCCAGCAGCGGGTCGAGCCCGAGGTGCGCCGCGAGGCGGCGGTGGCCGGGCTCGGCGGAGCAGTGCCCCAGACGGCAGTGGGCGAGTGCGCCGGGCACCGCAGCGTGCAGCGGCAGCACGGCGGCGGTGACCACGTACCCGTCGAGCAGCACGGGGATGCCACGGTGGCGGGCGGCGGCCGTGGCGGCGGCGATGGCCACCAGCTCCGCGCCGCCCACCTCTCGAAGGATCTCCAGCGGGTCGGCCGTGCCGGCAATGCGGGCCGTGGCGGCAGCGACCGCGTTGCGCTTGCGGGCAAGGCCCTCGTCGACCACGCCCGTGCCACGGCCCACCCAGTCCGCCGGGGCGCCGCCGAGCACGGCCGCGCTCACCGCGGCGGCGGCCGTCGTGTTGCCGATCCCCATCTCGCCGAGCACCAGCAGGTCGGCGTCGAGCGCGTCGACGGCAGCGATGCCCGCGGCCACGCACTCCTCGAACCGTTCGGTCGTGAGGGCGGCCTGCACCCGGAAGTCGGCGGTCGGCCGGCCGACGCCCACGTCCACGGCGCGCACGGTGGCGCCCGCCCCAGCGGCGAACGCGGTGATGGTGCTGCGCCGGGCCTCGTAGGCGGCCAGCATCGCGGCGGTGACCTCGGTGGGGTAGGCGCTGACACCGGCCGCAGCCACCCCGTGGTCGGCGGCGAAGATCAGCGCCGCCGGCCGGCGCACCGCCGGCGGGCGTGCCCTGCCACTCCGCCACCCAGGCGGCCACGTCGTCCAGCCGGGCCAGCGCGCCGGCGGGGCGCAGGATGTCCGCCGCCCGGGCCCGCACCGCCGCACCCGCGGCCTGGTCCGGCCCCGGCAGGCTCGCCAGCAGGTCGCGCAGGCGGCTCACGGCAGCAGCACCCACGGGTCGTCCAGCCGCACGGCCCGTCCGGCGGCCATGAACAGGGTGGTGTCGGCGGTGGCGGCGACCATCTGGTTCACCCGCCCCAGCGTGTCGCGGTACGTGCGGGTCGCGGCGTCGGCGGGCACGATCCCTAGGCCGACCTCGTTGCTGACCACCACGGCCGGCGCTGCGCCGCGACCTCGCCGGGCGGCCAACTCGGCGACGGCATCGGCCGCCCTCTGCGCGACCTTCGGCGCCAGCACGCCGCGCACCTCGAGGTTGGCCACCCACACGGTGAGGCAGTCGACGATCAGGAAGGAACTGTCGGGCACGGCGCGGATGGCGCCGGCCAGTTCCACGGGCCTTCGACGGTCATCCAGCCGGCGGGTCGCTCGGTGCGGTGGCGGGCCACCCGTGCCTGCAGGTCGGCGTCGAACGGCTCGGCGGTGGCGAGGAAGGTCACCGGCCCGGCGGCGCGTTCGCCCATCTGCACGGCGAGGGTGCTCTTGCCGCTGCGCGCCCGCCGACCAGGAACGTGAGCATCAGTAGTCGATGCCGCGCTTGGCGATGATGCCCGCGCCGTAGGCGTGCTTGATGTGACGCATCTCGGTGACGGTGTCCGCCACTTCGACGATCTCGGCCGGCGCGTCGCGCCCGGTGATGACGAGGTTGACGTGACGGGGCCGGTTGACGATCGCGGCCACGACGTCCTCCGTGGGCACCCACCCCCAGCTGCACAGGTAGGTGAGCTCGTCGAGGATCACCAGGTCGAACTCGCCGCCGGCGATCAGCGCCGCCGCCTGCCCCCAGGCCTCCTTGGCCAGCGCGATGTCGTGCGACAGGTCGTCGGAGTCCCACGTGAACCCGCCGCCGAGCGCCCGCCACTCCACGCCCAGCTGGCGGCCGATCTTCTCCTCGCCGACCTTCCAGTCGCCGCCCTTCACGAACTGGACGACCGCCACCTTCCAGTCCCGCGCCAGCGCCCGCAGCATGACGCCGAACGCCGCGGAGCTCTTCCCCTTGCCGTTGCCCGTGTTGACCAGCACGAGGAGTCAGCGCGGCGCCCGCCTTCCGGCCGGGGTCTTCCGTGAGTGCTGGCGTGATGTCGGCGGTGTCGGCGTCGTCGGTGGTGCTGGTGTCGTCAGTCATGGGAGGTTTGGAGCATAGGCACGAAGGGGCTACGGTTGCCCCGTCCATCCCGCAACGGATGGATGTGTGGACGTCAGCGAAGCCGGTGAGAACCCGGCACTGTCCCGCAACGGTGGTCCGTGCCACGAGCACTGGCGAGTCCGGTCGCCTGGCCTCACACGCGCGTCATTGACCCTCGAGGCAAGGGCGGTTCGCGGCGGCAACGTCCGCCGAGTCCCAACTTGTCCTCCAGAGCCGGAGGACCCCGTCCTCCGGAGAAACGGAGGATGTGTGAAACGGTTCACCTCCCTCGCCGCACTGGCGGCGATCATGCTCACTGCTGCGGCGTGTGGCGACGACTCCTCGTCGTCGGCCACGACGGCAGCCCGGGACACCACCGCGGCGGATGCGGCCACGACCGTGGCCACCGACCCGGCGGGCCAGTACCCGCAGGCAATCGTCAGCCTGTCGCCCACGGCCACGGAGATGCTCTTTGCCATCGGCGCCGGCAGCCAGGTGATCGCCGTGGACGAGTATTCCACCTACCCGGCCGAGGCGCTGGACCTGCCGCACGACCTGTCCGGCTTCGAACCCAATGTGGAGGCCATCGCCGCGCTGGAACCGGACCTGGTGATCATGCAGGACCCGATGATCCAGGCCCAGTTGGAGGACCTCGGCATCCCGGTGTGGATCGGCGCCGCGGCCTCGAGCTTCGACGACATGTACACCCAGATCGAACAGCTCGGTGCGGCCACCGGGCACGTCGGCGAGGCCGCCGGGCTGGTGGCCAACATGCAGGCGGACATCGCCGCCGCCGTCGCCGCGGCCACCCTGCCGCCGGAGGGGCTGACCTACTACCACGAGCTGGACCCGACGTACTTCAGCGTCACCAGCGACACGTTCATCGGCCAGGTCTACGGCCTGTTCGGCATGACCAACATCGCCGACACCGCCGAGCCGGGCAACCCCTACCCGCAGCTCAACGCCGAGTTCATCGTCCAGTCGAACCCGGACCTCATCTTCCTGGCGGACACGGCGTGCTGCGGCGAGTCGCCCGAGACCGTCGCCGGCCGCGACGGCTGGGACGGCATCTCGGCCGTCGCCAACAGCGCCGTGGTGGCGATCGACGACGACATCGCCTCCCGCTGGGGGCCGCGCATCGTGGACTTCATCGAAGCCGTCTCGGCCGCGATCCAGGCACTGCCGGTGAACGCCTGACATGACGGCCCACGCCGACCATCGCCCCCGCCATCGCTGGTGGCTGCTGGCCGCGCTCGCGCTGCTGGTGGGCGCTGCGGTGCTGGGGGCGATGGTCGGCCCGGCCGGGTCGATCAGCTCGGCCAACTGGCACATCATCTGGAAGATCCGCCTGCCCCGTGTGGTGCTGGCGGCGATCGTCGGCTCGATGCTGTCGCTGGCCGGGGCCAGCTACCAGGGCGTGTTCCGCAACCCGCTGGTGGACCCCTATCTGCTCGGTTCGGCTGCCGGCGCCGGCCTGGGTGCCACGCTGGTGTTCGCCTACGCCCGCACGGCGACGCTGCACTGGCCGGTGGATCCGTTGCCGCTGGCGGCGTTCGTGGGTGCGCTGGTGGCCGTGCTGGTGACGTACTCGGTGGGCGTGTCGTTCGGCGGCAGCAGCCTCACGCTGGTGCTCGCCGGGGTGGCCGTCGCCGCGCTGTGCACCGCCGTCCAGCAGATGGTGCTGCTGCGCAACGCCGACGTCATCGACGAGGTCTACAGCTGGATCAGCGGCCGCCTGTCCACCGCCACCTGGGCGGACGTGCGGCTGGTGACGCCGTACGTGCTCGTGTCGTCCGTGATCCTCCTGCTGCACCGCCGGCAACTGGACGTGCTGCGGGTGGGCGACGAGGAGGCCGCGTCGCTGGGCGCCGAGGTCAAGCGGGTGCGGCTGGTGGTGGTGATCGCCGCCACGCTGGGCACGGCCGCGGTGGTCAGCGTCAGCGGGTTGATCGGCTTCGTCGGGATCATGGTGCCGCACGTGGTGCGCCTGGTGTTCAGCGCGTCGTACCGGTGGGTGCTGCCGATGAGCATCGTGGTCGGCGCCACCTTCCTGATCCTCGCCGACGTGCCCGGCCGCGTGCTGGAGCACGGGCGGGAGACGCCGATCGGTGTGGTCACCGCCTTCCTCGGGGCGCCGATGTTCATCGTCGTCCTGCGGTCGAAGCGGAGGCTCACATGAGCTCGCTGGCCTTCCAGGACGTCACGGTCAGCTACGACCGCCGCCCCGCCGTGCAGCCGTTCACCGATGCGGTGCGGCCAGGGGAGTGGCTGTGCCTCATCGGCCCCAACGGCGCCGGGAAGTCCAGCGTGCTGCGCGCCGTGGCCGGGCTGGTGCCCCACGGTGGCTCGATCACGGTGGACGGCGCGCCGCTGTCGGTGCGGTCGCCGCGGCGGCGGGCGGCGCTGGTGGCGTACGTGCCGCAGAGCCCGCTGATCCCCGCCGACATGACGGGGTTCGACTATGTGCTGCTGGGCCGCAACCCGTACATCGGCTACTTCGCCAGCGAAAGCCGGCACGACCGGGCGCTGGTGGACGACGTGCTGCGCCGGCTGGACCTGGTGCAGTTCGCCGACCGCCGCCTGGGCACGCTGAGCGGTGGCGAGCAGCAGCGGTTGGTGATCGCCAGAGCCGTGGCCCAGGAGGCCCCGGTGCTGTTGCTCGACGAACCCACCAGCGCGCTGGACATCGGCCACCAGCAGCAGGCGCTGGAGTTGGTGGACCGCCTGCGCCGCGAGCACGGCCTCACGGTGGTGTCGGCGATGCACGACCTCACGCTGGCCGGCGTCTACGCCGACCGCCTGACCCTGCTGCACCAGGGCAGCGTGGTGGCCTCGGGCGCGGCCGCGGAAGTCCTCCGGGCCGAGACGCTGAGCGAGTTCTACGGGGTCAGCGTGTCCGTCCACCACGACCCCGACGGCACCGTCGTGGTCGTCCCCCGCCGCACCACCCCCCTGGCCTAGTCGGAGGGTTTCCGGCTCGGAGGTGTGCACGAAACCCTCCGACCGAGGTCACAGGAGGTAGAGGCAGACGGCGCGGCCGGCGTGGGCCTGGAGGGTGGCCAGGTCGCGAACGTCGCCGGCGCGGGCGGCGACCGCGGCAGGCGGGTCGGCGGCCAGCACGATCTCCGCATTGGCGGTGTCCAACAGGGGGATCAGGTCCTCGCGATGCCCGTCCACCAGCAGCGCGGCGAGATCCTCGCGCAGTGTTGCCCGGCGAGCCTCGTCCGCAGGGGACGGGAGGCCCCAGCAGGCCAACTGCCGTGCCCCGTCGGGCGGCGGCGTGGGGGCCGTCCACGCACGGACCCCGACCACGGTGTCAGCAACCCGGGCCGACCGCCTGGGGCCGTAGAGGGCGTCGAGACCCGGCTCGGCGAGCGCGGTGCCGCGGGCGTCGAGAGCGTTGGCCAGACCGGCGGCGACGAGCCCGGAGAGCATCACGTCGTCCAGCCGCCGGACCTCCACGACGGCGCCTTCCACGGCCGGCACCGCCGCGGCCAGCGCGACGGCCGCGGCGCTGGTGCGGGTGTCCGGGTGGTCGACCCGCAACGTGCTGACCGCGGCGACCGCCCCGATCGCCACCCCGCCGGCGGCAGCCCCGGCGAGCATCGCCGTACGGGCGCGGGCAGCAGCGCGACCCGGGTCGCTGGAGCGGCGAGTGGTGCTCGCTGCGATCGCCCCTGCCACCATGGCGAGGACGGCCCACGAGTACGCCACCAGTGGGAACAGCCACGCCACGAGGTAGTCGTACCGGGGGCCGCGCAGCCCGGCCGCACCGACCAGCGCGCCGGCCCACCCGGCCAGCGCGGCGTCCACGGCATGGCGCTGCCGACGGCCGCGTGTCCACCAGCGCGCCGCCACCAGCAGCACGATCACGGCGCCGGGGGCGACGCCCACTCCGACGTCGATGGTGCGCAGGAAGGTGACGTCCCTCGAGTTCCACGGCCAGCTCAGCGACGTCGCCCTCGCGACCACGCCGAACCCCTCGCGCGGGCCGGCCGACGGCTCATCCGATCGCAGCGCCCAGCGGGCGACGTCGGCCAGGTTGCCCGGCCAGCGCCACAGTGTGTCCACCACCACGGGCAACCAGACCAGGGCGATCAATCCGGCCCACCCCCACCACGCCCGCGGCAGTCCTCGCAACGGATGGCCGGCGCGCCACCAGACCCGCGCCGCGCTGAAGATGGCCAGCCCCACGACCGGCAGCAGCACGACGGCCGTCCCGGAGTGGGCCTGGGCCGCGAGGCTGGCGGCTGCCAGCACGCTGCCGATGCGGCCGGGGGTCGGCCGTTCCATCGTCAGCGCGGCGGCCACCAGCACCACCATCACCGGCAGGATGGCCAGCGTCGGGTTCCAGGTGTCCAGCGGCAGCAGCCCTCCCTGCAGGGCCACCACCCCGACGCAGGCGGCCGCAACGGCGACGTTCGCCGCCCGTCCGTGCCGGCGCAGCAGCGCCGCCATCCAAACCATCATCCCGGCGGTGAACAGCACGGCGCAGAGCCGGATGGCCGTCGCGTCGCCGCCGAACAGCCGGTACGGGATGGCGAACAGGTACTGGAAGACCGGCCCGGGGTGGTTCCAGCCGTAGCGGCTGTAGGCGCCGACGAGTGGTGGGTCCAGGCTGAACACGTCCCGGGTGCGGAGTTCGAACAGCGCCCGGTCCGACGACTCCACCGACGGCAACCCGGGCAGGCGGCACAGCGCCGGCACGGTCACGGCCGCCACGGCCAGCGCCCACGCCACCATCGCGATCGGCGGTCGGAGGGTTTCCGGTTCGGAGGTGGACACGAAACCCTCCGACTAGATGTGGGGTTGGTACCAGGTGTCGCCGTCGAGGACGCGGTCGGCCTCGGCGGGGCCCCACGAGCCGCGGAAGTAGGGGTGCACGACGCCCGGGTGATCCAGCGCAGGCTGCACGATCCGCCAGGTCTGCTCCACGATGTCCTCGCGGGCGAAGCGGCGCGGCACGCCCGCCATCGCGTCGTCGAGCAGGCGCTCGTAGGCGGAGCGGCGCTCGCCCAGCGCGGCGGCGAAGTCCACCGACACGTCCACGGCCTGGCTGTCCAGTTCCTGCCCCGGCGTCTTGGCCTGCAGCGTGAACGTGACCCCGTCGTCGTTGCCCAGCCGCAGGCGCACCAGGTTGCGCTCGGGGCGCGGTCCGCCGGCCTCGTCGAACAGCAGGCGCGGCGGCTCGCGGAACTCCACCACCACCTCGGTGGCGTTGGCGGCCAGGCCCTTGCCGCAGCGGATGTACCACGGCACGCCGGCCCAGCGCCACGAGTCGATCTCCAGCCGGGCGGCGAGGAACGTCTCCACGTCGGAGTCCGCCGCCACGCCCGGTTCCTCCCGGTACCCGACGTACTGGCCGCGCACGATGCGCTGCGGGTCCATCGCCGGCATCGCCGCGAACACCTTCGCCTTCTCGTCCTGGAGGTACTTGGACTCGGGCCCGACCGGTGGCTCCATCGCCACCAGCGACAGCACCTGCAGCAGGTGGTTCTGCATCACGTCGCGCACCGCGCCGACGGAGTCGTAGAAGCTGCCCCGGCCCTCCACCCCGATGGTCTCGCTCATCGTGATCTGGACGCTGCGGACGTAGTTGCGCTTCCACACCGGCTCCAGCAGCGCGTTGGAGAAGCGGAACACCAGCAGGTCCTCCACGCTCTCCTTGCCGAGGTAGTGGTCGATGCGGAAGATGCGCTCCTCGGGGAACACCGAGTGCAGGGTGCGGTTGAGCTCCTCGGCGCTGGGCAGGTCGCGGCCGAACGGCTTCTCGACGACGATCCGCCCCCGCTCGTTCAGGCCGACCGACGCGAGTTGCTCGGCCACCGTGGGGAACATCACCGGCGGGATGGCCATGTAGTAGACGGCGTGGGCGCTGTGCACCCGGTCCAGCTTCTTGCGCAGGTTGGTCCAGGTGGCGCGGTCGGCGTAGTCGCCCTGGATGAGGTCCATCCGCTTCTGCAGCCGCGTGATGACCGCGTCGTCGGGATCTTCCACGTGCTGGCGGATGGACTCCTCGCAGTGCTCGCGGAAGCCGGCGTCGGTCCAGTCGCTGCGGGCGACGCCGATGACCGGGACGGTGAGCGAACCGTGGCGTTCCAGGTGGTAGAGGGCAGGGAACAGCTTGCGCTTGGCGAGGTCGCCGGTGGCGCCGAACAGCACCAGCGCATCGGCAACAGGTTGAGTGGCCAGTTCGCTCACCCCTTCACCTCCTTGTGCCCGCCGAACCCGGACCGCATGGCCGACAGCACCTTGTGGGCCACGTCGCCGCGCTCCCGCGAGTAGAAGCGGTCCCACAGGGCGGAGGCCAGCGTGGGCACGGGCACGCCTTCGTCGATGGCTGCGTGGAGCGTCCAGCGGCCCTCGCCCGAATCGCTGACCCGGCCCTCGTAGGCGTCCAGCAAGGGGTCCTCGTGCAGGGCCGCAGCGGTGAGGTCCAGCAGCCAACTGGAGATGACGCTGCCCCGCCGCCACAGTTCGGTGACTGCCGCCAGGTCGATCTGGTAGCGGTAGTACTCCGGGTGGGTGAGCGGCGCGGTCTCGGCGTCCTTGGTGTGCTGCTCGGTGCCGATGTCCGCCTTGGCCAGCACGTTCAGGCCCTCGGCGTAGGCGGCCATGATCCCGTACTCGATGCCGTTGTGGACCATCTTCACGAAGTGGCCGGCGCCGCTGGGCCCGCAGTGCAGCCAGCCCTGCTCCTCCGCCGCCACAGGGCCTTCCCGACCGTCGGTGCGGGCGGCGACGTCCACCCCCGGGGCCAGCGCGTCGAACACCGGCACCATCTGGGCGACGGCCTCGTGCGGCCCGCCGATCATCAGGCAGTAGCCGCGCTCCAGCCCGAACACGCCGCCGCTGGTACCGACGTCCAGGTAGTTGATGCCCTGCTCGGCCAGCGGGCCGGCACGATCCACGTCGTCGCGGTACCAGGAGTTGCCGCCGTCGATGAGGCAGTCGCCCCGTTCCAGCAGCGGGGCGAACCGATCGGCGGTGCTGCCCACGTGCGCGGCCGGCACCATCAGCCACACATGGCGCGGCGGGGTGAGTGCCGCCACGACGTCCTCCGGGGTGCGGGCACCGGTGAACCCTTCCGCCTCGAGCGCGGCAATCGCCTGCTCGTTGACGTCGTGGACCACCACGTCGATCCCTGCCCGCTGGAGGCGGCGGGCCATGTTGGCTCCCATGCGGCCGAGGCCGACCATCGCGATCTGCATGGCGACAAGGTTGCCACGAATCCGGAGCGGTACGGTTGGCGCCCGTGAACGCACCCGATCGAAGGCTGCTCGAGCGCGACATCGCCGGCGCAACGGCCGCCCACCGCCGCCTCCAGGCCCTGCTCCACGGCCTCACGGACGACACCGCCCGCCGACCGTCAGTGCTGCCCGGCTGGTCCGTCGGCCACGTGCTCACCCACATCGCCCGCAACGCGGACAGCCACCGCGGCATGTTGGAGGCCGCCAACCGGGGCGAGGCGGCGGCGCAGTACCCCGGCGGCCTCGAACAGCGCAGCGGCGACATCGAGGCCGGCGCCGGCCGTACCGCCGCCGCGCTGGTGGCCGACGTGGCCACCTCGGCCGCGGCGCTGGAGGCCGCGTGGGCGGCGATGACCGACGACGGCTGGCGGGGCACGGGCGACACGGTGCGCGGGCCGGTGGAGGTGGCCGACCTGCCGTTCCGTCGCTGGCGGGAGACCACCGTGCACCACGCCGACCTGGGCCTGGACGACGGCTGGGCCGCGTGGCCGGCCGACTACGTGCGCCTGGAACTGGACCGGATGACGATGCTGTGGAACAGCCGCCGCCCGATGGGGCTCACCGGCCTGCCGCCGGCAGCGCTGGCCGTGCCGCCAGCCCACCGCCTGGCCTGGCTGATGGGCCGGGCCGCGATCGAAGGCCTCGGCGACCCAGGGCTGATGGCATGAGCCGCGCCACCCCGCGCGGCCTCGCCCGCCGCCCGCTGGCGCTGCTGGCGCTGATGCTGGCGGTGCTGGCCGTCACCCCTGCGGCGCCCGCGGCCGCGCACGCTGCGCTGGAGTCCTCCACGCCCGCGGCGAACGCGGTGCTCACGTCCTCCCCGCCCCAGATCGCGCTGGACTTCGACGAGCGGGTCGAAACGGGGCTGACCACCATCTCGCTGTTCGACGGCGACGGGCGTGCCGTGGACATCGGTGCACCGCAGCAGGGCAGCGACAACACCCGGGTGGAAGCGACGGTCCCGAAGCTGGACGACGGCCTGTACGCCGTGGTCTGGCACGTGGTGTCGGCCGATGGGCACCCGGTGGACGGGGCGTTCGCGTTCCAGATCGGCACCAGAGCCACGGGCGACGCCGAGGCGCTGCTGGAGCAGGTGCGCACCGCCGGCGCGTCGGCCCGCTCCTCGTGGGTGGCCGGGGTCGCCCGATTCGCCTCGCTGGCCGGCTTCGTGCTGGTGGCGGGTGCAGGTTGGTGGGCGCTGCGCCGCCCCGCCCGCCTGTTCACCCAGCGCCGGGTGCGCCTGGCCGTCGCCGCCGGCGCCGGCCTGTTCGTCGCCGGCGCGCTGGCGGCGTTCCTCAGCTTCGCCGCGCAGGCAGGTGACGGGTCGTTCGCCACGGCATGGTCGCCGTCGGCGTGGGGCGACGTGGTCGGCACCACCCCGGGCCTCATGCTGCTCATCCGCGTGGTGGCCGCCGCGGTTCTGGCCGTGGTGGTGGCCCGGCCGGCCCGGCGCGCCGCCGCCGGTGGCGCCGGTGGCGCCGGTGCACTCATGCCGATCGCCGCCGTGGCGGTCGCTGTGGCCGCGCTGTCGTTCCCGATGTCCGGCCACCCCAACGCGCTCACGCCGCGGGCGGTGTGGATCCTGGTGGACGCCCTCCACTTGCTGGCCGTCACCGCCTGGCTCGGGGGTCTGGTGGTGCTGGCGCTGTGTCGTGCCGACACGCTGGACGAGCCGGAGGTGCACCGGCTTGCCCGCACGTTCTCCGGGGTCGCCACGGCGGCGATCCCGCTGGCGCTGGTGACCGGCGTCGCCCATGCCTGGCGCCTGTCCGGCGGGGTGGCCCACCTCACCGACACCACCTGGGGCGACCTGCTGCTGGTGAAGGTGGCGGTGGTGCTGGTGGTGCTGGGGTTGGCCGCCTGGGCGCGGCGGCGGCTGCGCGGCGGGGGCGCCGGGGCCGTGCGCCGCACGGTGCGGACCGAACTGGCGGCAGGGTTGGTGATCCTCGGCCTCACCGCAGCGCTGGCCGGCGAGCCGCCCCGCGTGCCCGTGCCGAGCCGCCCCTACGACGAGACGCTGGCCGGCAGCGGGGTGATCGCCTCGGTGTCCATCTCGCCCGGCCGGGTGGGCGCCAACGAGATGCACGTGCTGCTCACACCGCCCGGCGGTTCGATCACGCCGATCGCCGGGCTGGCGGTGCGGGTGTCGCTGCCGTCCGCCGGCATCCCGCCGTCGCCCGGCACCGTGATCCCCGAAGGCCCGAACCACTTCAGCGGCACGGTGACGTTCACCGAGCCGGGGGAGTGGACGGTGGAATTCGTGGTGCAAGTCACCGACACCCAGTCGGCGCTGTTGAAGGCAACGGTGTCCATCCCCTGACCTCCGCGCGGTCAGCTGCGCAGCCACTCCTGGGTGGAGTCGTAGGCCTCGTCGATGACGGCACCGGCGCTGCCGACCGAGAACGTCATCAGCGTGGTGGGTGCTGCCGGCAACTCCACGACCGCCAGCCCCGGTGGCGGCCGGCGCAGCACGGTGCGGCCGTGGGCCTCCACCCCGATGGTGCTGGCGCGGAACAGGATGTCCACGGCCCGGCTGGGCGGGTCGTCCTCCGCCAGCGGTGCCAACGGTGGCACCTGCACCACGATCGCGCTGCGTGCCCCGAGGGCGGCGGCGATGTCCAGTGGTACGTCGGCTGTGACGCCACCGTCGATCAGCCAGCGGCCGTCCAGCCGCACCGGCGGGTAGACCCCGGGGAAGGCCGTGCTGGCCAGCAGTGCCTCCACCGCGTCGCCTTCACGGATGGGTACCGCCTCGCCGTTGGACAGGTCGGTGGCCACCACGACCAGCGGGATGGGCGAGTGCTCCAGCCGCCGGCCGCCGAGTTGGCGGCGCAGGAACCGAAGTCCGTGACGGTTGTCGAGGAAGGACGGGCGCATGCCGAACAGGGCCAGCGTGAGGCGGGCCGGGTGCACCCGCAGCAGGTCGCGGCGGCGGATGCCCCGCCAGATGGCCTCCACCCGGCGCATGCCGTCGGACCCCTGGTTCCAGGCGTGGAGCGCAGCGTTCACCGCGCCCGCGGACACGCCCACCAGCAGGTCGGGCACGACGCCGGCCTCGGCCAGCGCCTTCAGCGCGCCCACCTGGTAGGCGCCGAGGGCGCCGCCGCCGGGCAGCACGAACGCCAGCGGGTGCGGCAGTTGCTCGATCTCCGCTGGTCTCATCGGGGTCGATTGTGCCAGGGTCCGCCCCTCGCGGCTGTCCGCCGGGCGTCGCGGGCGGATCAGTCGGCCATGTCCTCGCCGCCGTCCCACGGGTTGAGGATCATGTAGACGAAGCGCTGGGCCTCGTCGGCGAGGTCGGCGCACCCGGCCCGGTCCAGGGCCAGCAGCCACTCGGTGAAGTCGTGCAGGTACTCGGCCGCGGGGTCGTCGGCGTCAGGGTTCGGCTGGGGTGGTGGCAGGGTGCCGGGCGGCAGGCTTCCCGCGCTCACCCATGCGGCGTGCAGGCCGTTCGCCATGCCAGCGGCGAGGACCGTCTGGGCGGCGAGCGAGTCCGCCTCTGCCGCGGCACGGACGGCCGCAGGGTCGGGTTCCCAGTGGGCGATCACCGCGTCGATGGTCGGCCCACCGGCGATCATGGCGACGCTCGTCGCGGTGCCGGCCGGCACGGTTACCACGTCCACCAGCGCGTTGAGCACCGTGAGGGTCGCGGCCCAGCGGGCGGCGCGCTGCTCCTCGCCGGCCACGTCGCGCTCCACGATCAGTTGCGACAGCAGGCCCAGGTAGGTGGCGACGAGGATCGGCTCCAGCCGGCCGAGTTCGCTCAGTTGCCCGGCCGCGCCCGCGGCCACGAGCTCGGCGTCGGCGGTCAGCCGCTCGGCCGCGCCGGGCTGGGCGATCACGAACGCCAGCAGATCCTCGGGCGCCGTCCACGGGAACTGCCATGTGGCCAGACCGGTGAACTGCAGCGTCCATGGGGCGATGAGGTCCACCAGGAAGGGCTGCCATCCGGAGGGGTAGGTGGGGTCAGCGGTGGAGAGGTACGGGGTGTTGCGCTGGAACCATTCCACGAACGCCGTCACCGGGGCTTCGGCGTCGGCGGTGGCCAAGGCTTCGGGCGAGGTGCCGAGCAGCGCCACCTGTTGGGCGAGTGCGGGGTCCTCGGCGGTGGCGAAGAGGATGGCCGGTTCGTCGGCGGCCAGGACCGCGAACGCGGCCGCGGCTGCCGGGTCCTCCACCAGGCGGGCGAAGAGCAGGTCGGCCGCATTCGGGCCCGGTCGGAACGCGTCCGGAGCACCGCTGCCGCCCTCGGCCATCAGCCACCGCTCGAGGATCTCCACGGCGACGCTGGCGAACGTGGCGGCGTCGAGGTCCATCGCGCGCAGGAACACCGCCTGCGCGTACGGGCTCATGGCCCCCGGGTCGGGCAGCACGACGGCGGGGTCCAGAGCGGCGTCGGTGGCGGTGTTGGCGTCGTGCCCGCCCACGTGGGTGTTCCACACGGCGGCGAGCCCGCCGATCACCAGGTCGATCTGGCCCGGGGTGATCGGCCCGCTCGCGGTCGGCGCGTCCAGCTCCATGCGCCGCAGGGCGAGTGCATCCACGACCCGTGCCAGGTCGTCGCAGTTGGCCATGAACTCTGCGGTCAGCCGGGGGTCCTGGGCGATCCACTCCAGCTGGGCGGCGGCCCAGTTGAACGCCGCCGGGTCGGCCAGCAGTTCGTCCAGGTCGCCCTGCGACAGCATCGCCCCCAACGCCCGGGCCTCCTCCGCCGTGACCACGGTGGGGTCGTCGGCCCGCGGGTCGGCCTGCACGGCCCACCCGTAACCGTCGTGCATCACGTGGGTCAGCGAGTTGCGCACGTCGTCCAGCCCGGCTGCGGCAAGCGCCCGGCCGGCCAGCGGATCGGTGGCCAGCAGCCGTTCCACCAGGGGCAGCCAGTGCTCGGCCAGCCGCCGCCGGGCCTCCCGTACGGTGACCATGGCCACCTGGGCGTCGAGCGACCAGTTCACCGTTCCTTCGAGTTCCGTGAGCGCGTCGCGCATGGCCAGGCGCAGGTGGGCCAACTGGTCGGGGTCGTAGGCGAGCAGGCCCATCAGTTGATCCCCGCCAGTGCGGCAGCGCGGGCCGCGGCGTCCAGGTCGGCCGCCCTCCGCTCCAGCCGGGCGGCGGTGCGCCGCAGTTCGTCGGCCGCAGCGTGCAGGCCGGTGGCGATGGCCCGCACGTCGGCGTCACAGGCCGACGGCGACGGCCCGAGCCAGGTGGTCGGCCCGGTGCGCAGCCGCAGGTCGTGGACCCGCAGGGTGTCCAGCGTCTGGGCGAACCGCCGGAGCTCGCTGGCCCGGCGGCGGAGGTGGGTGGATTCGGACGTCGGCATCTCACCCCCACTGGGCACACCGAGTCCCCCCGATTCGGCAAAATCCCCACCCGGTCCCGCGTGCCCTCGCCGCCGTCCCGCCCAGCCCCGCCCGTCCCGCCCCGCCCGTCCCCGTCCAGCCCCGCCCGTCCCGTCCGTCCCGTCCCGCTCCAGCCCCGCCCGTCCCGTCCCGCCCGTCCCGTCCCGTCCGTCCCGCCCGTCCCGTCCCGTCCGTCCCCGGTGTGCTGTGACGTCTGTGTCACGTCACAGCGTTCACCGTCACGGCACAGACGTACGAACTTCTGTGCCGTGACGGTGATGTCTGTGCCGTGACACAGAAGTCGCGGGTGGCTGGGGCGGCGGCGGGGACCCGGGGCGTGGTGGCGGTGGGCGAGGGCGGCGGGGGCGCGGGGTGACGGCGTCAGGGGGTGGGCAGGGGGCGAGCGATGAGGTGGTGGGGGAGTTGGGTGGCGGCGTCGATGAAGCCGTCGCCGCGGACCTCGAAGCCGTGACGCAGGTAGAAGCCCAGCGCGGCGTCGCGGGCGCGGGCCCACACCAGGCGATGGCCCGCCGCGGCCATGCGCTCGCAGCCGGCCTCCAGGAGGATGCCGCCGAGCCCGCTGCCCTGCAGGCTGCGGTCGGTGGCCATGCCGCGGAGTTGCACCCCCGGCTCACCGTCGAGGTCCCGCGGCACCCAGCTGGAGGTGGCGACGAGACGGCCGTTGACCTGCAGGCCGAGGTGGACCGCACCGGGCCACGTGTCCTCCGGGAACACGACCTCCTTCGTGGGCGTGTCGAAACGGAGGACGGCGAGGCGCAGGGGATGGGTTTCCTCGGGCGTGAGCTCCACGACCTCCGAACCTGCGCCGGCAGCGTTCATCTCCGCCCGACCTCGACCGCCACCGCCGCACCACCCTCGGCCGCGGACGCGTACATCGCGTCGACGATGCGATGAGCCTCCACCGCGGTCCACAGGTCGGGCGTGGCGGGCCGGCCGTCGAGCACGGCGCGGACGAACGCACCGTCCGGGTTCTCCTCGTCGTCGTACATCGGGGTGACCGCCTCCACCAGGGCGTCACCCTCGAGCGAACCGGTGGTGCCGTCGTGGTCGGTCCACGTGATCGGGCCGAACCAGTCGTTGCCCTCGATCACCACGTGGCGGCGCTCGCAGAAGATCTCCACCCGGCGCAGGCTGGGGCGGGCCAGGTTGTCGTGCCACACGCTGGTGAGCGTGCCGGTGGCGCCGCCGGCGAACCGCAGGCTGGCGGTGCACACGTCCTCGATGCCGTCGTGGCCGTGGAAGTTGGCGGTGTTGGCGCTGACGGCCACCACGTCGCCAACCACGAAGCGGAGCATGTCCACGTCGTGGATGCTGTGCTCCAGCAGGGTGCCGGCGCCTACCAGGGTGCGGTCGGCCCGCCACGTGCTGGCGTAGTGGCCCTGGATGGGGATGAACTGGTCGTCGCGGAAGACCACGGCCATCACCCGCCCGGCCTCCGGCGCCGTGACCAGGTGACGGGCCCACAGGTAGGCGGGCGAGCGGCGCAGCACCAGGCCGACCTGGTGGGTGATGCCGGCAGCGTCGGCGGCCTCCGCCATGGCGATGGCCTCGGCGGTGGTGAACGCCAGCGGCTTCTCGCAGAACACGTGACGGCCCATCGCCGCGGCCTTGGCCAGCAGGCGTGGGTGCTCGTTGGTCCAGGTGCAGATGTAGACGGCGTCACAGTCGTCGAGCACGTCGTCCTCGCCGGCGTACACGGTGTGGCCGCTGGCCGCGGCGAATGCCTCGGCCCGTGCCGTGTCGGGGTCGTAGACGCCCCGTCGTTCCACCGGCGCGCCGCTGTGGCGCAGGCTCTTGGAGTGGTAGGTGGCGATCAGCCCGGCCCCGAGGAAGCCGATGCGGAGCGGGCTGGAGGGCTGCGGGGCGGGTGCGGTCACGGCTGCTCAGCTTGCCAGACCGGGCGACCAGCGGACGGTGCGGTCGGCAATCGTGGCCGCCTCGTCCGGGTCGTGGGTGACCAGCAGGGCCGTGGTGCCGGTGGCCCGCAGCAGCGTGGCCAGGTCGCCCGCCAGGCGGTCGTGCAGGTCACGGTCGAGCCCGGTGAGTGGCTCGTCCAGCAGCAGCACCCGGGGCTGCGGCGCCAGGGAGCGGGCCAGCGCCACCCGCTTGGCCTCACCCCCGCTCAATTTCGTCACGTGACGATCCGCCAACGACGGCAGACCCACCAGATCCAGCAGCTCGGCCACCCGGGTGGCGATCTCGCCCTTCGGCCGGCCCTGCATCCGCAGCCCGAAGCCGATGTTCGCGGCAACCGTGAGGTGGGGGAACAACTGCTCGTCCTGGAAGACCATCCCGATCTGGCGGCGATGGGCCGGCACGGTGGACACGTCGTTGCCGTCCACCCAGACGCTGCCGCCGTCGGGCACGAGTAGGCCGGCAATCACCCGCAGCAGGGTGCTCTTGCCCGACCCCGACGGCCCGAGGAGGGCCACCACCTCCCCGTCGGTCACGTTCAACGAGACCCGGTCGAGCACCGTGCGCTCGCCGAAGCGGACCGTCACGTCACGAACGTCCAGCACGGTCCACCTCCGGTCGGTCGACGAGGGCGATGACGAGGGCCGTCGCCACGAGGAGGATCGTCGCCAGCGCGAACGCCTGCGCCCGCGGCAGCGCGCCCGCCCGGCCGAGCAGGCGGCCGATGGCGATGGGCACGGTCTCCCGCCCGCTGCGGGTGAGGAACGTGGTGGCGCCGAACTCGCCGAGCGAGACCGCGGCCGCGATGCCCGCCCCGGCCAGCAGCGGGCGCCAGGCCTGGCGGGCGTCCACCCACCACCACGCCCACAGCGGGGAGGCGCCGAGCGTGACGGCGGCCGCCCGCTGGTCGTCGGGTACGGCGCGCAGCACCGGCAGCACGGCCCGCACCACGAACGGGGTGGCGACCAGCGCGTGGCCGAGCGGCACCATCCACCACTCGCCCCGCCAGTCGTAGGGGGCGGTGTCGAACGTGATCAGCAGGCCGAGGCCCAGCGTGACCGCCGACGTGCCGAGCGGCAGCATCATCCCGATGTCCAGCAGGCGCCCGTGCCGCCGCGCCGACGCGATGGCCATCGCGGCCAGCCCGCCGACCACCAGCGCGATCGTGGTAGCCACCAGCGCGTAGCGGAGCGAGACCCCGAGCGAGGCCACCGGGCCACGCCCAGCCCGCTGCCGGGCCGGCTGCTGGCCGGCTCGCCGAGACGCCGCCAGGCGTTCAGCGTGAACCGCCCACCGACCCGGAACGACTGCAGCACCAGCACGGCCAGCGGCGCGATCGCGGGGGCACCAGTGACGGTGGCGACGGCCATGGTGATACCCCGTTCCCGCCGGCCCCGGGGACGGCGCAGCGGCACCGAGCCGCCGCCCAGCTGCAGCGCCGCCCTGCGTTGCGCCCTCGCCGACCACCACACCACGACGGCCAGCGTCAGCAACTGCAGCACGCTCAGCACCGCCGCGCCGTCCACGTCGCCGAGTTGGGTGGCCCGGCGGGCGATCTCCACCTCCAGCGTCGGGTGGGCCGCCCCGCCGAGCAGCACCACCACGCCGTAGGACGTGAACGTGAACAGGAACACGACGGTCGCCGCCGCTACCAGCGCGGGGCGCAACAGCGGCAGCAGCACATGTCGGAGCACCTGCGCCGGCGAGGCGCCCAGCGTGCGGGCGGCACCGGTGAGGTCGGTCGGGATCACGGCCCACATCGCACCCACCAGGCGGACGACGACGGCCACGTTGAAGAACACATGGGCCACGACCACCGCGGTGGCCGTGCCGTGCAGGCCGTCCGGTAGGAGCGCCAGGAACGCGGCACCGACCACCACGGTCGGCAGCATGAACGGGACCGTCACCAGCGCCAGCACCGCCCGCCGCCCGGGGAACCGGTAGCGGGCCAGCAGCGCGGCCGGGGCGAACCCGACCGCCAGCGTGAGCGCCGTGGACAGGACGGCCTGCCACACTGTGAACCACAGCACGTCGCCGAGCCCCGGGATGGACAGGGTGTCGCCGACCGACCCGGGTCGCACCACCCGTGCGAGCAGGGTGCCGACCGGCCACAGGAAGAACGTCGCCACCACCGCGACGGGCGCGGTGGCCAGCGCCGGCACGAGCCAGCGGGGCAGCAGGTTCGGCCCGGTCAGCGCAGCACGATGCTCGTCCACTCGTCCTGCCACTGCTCCCGGTTGGCGGCGATCTCCGCCGGGTCGACGGTGAAGGGGTCGGTCGGCACGGCGGCCCACTGCCGGTACACGTCGGGCAGGGTGACGTCGGGGTTCACCGGGTTGACGAACAGGGTCAGCGGCAGTTCCTGCTGGAACTCCACGCTGGTGAGGAACGTCACCAGTTGCGCGGCCTCGGCCGGGTGATCCGTGCTTCGCAGCACACCGGCGTACTCCGTCTGGTGGAAGCACGTGCCCAGGCTGACGCCGGTGGGGGCGTCGTCGCGCGGCGGGTCGGCGTAGACCACCTCGGCCGGCGGGCTGCTGGCGTAGCTGACCACCAGCGGCCGGTCACCGCCGCTGCTGCCACCGCCGGCACCGCTGAACCGTTCGTAGTACGCCGTGGTCCAACTGTCCTCCACGGCCACGCCGTTGGCCCGCAGCGCCCGCCAGTAGTCCTGCCAACCTCCGTCGCCGCGGGCGGCGACCGTGGCGAGCAGGAACGCCAGGCCGGGGGACGACGTCGCCGGGTTCTCCACCACCAGCAGGTCCTTGTACGCGGGGTCGATCAGGTCGGCCAGCGTCTGTGGCGGGTCGATGCCGTGGTCGGCGAACCAGGCGATGTCGTAGTTCACGCACACGTCGCCCTCGTCCACCGGGGTGGGGTCGCCCTCGAAGACCTTGCCGTCGGTGGCCGCCGAGAGCAGTGTGTTGTCCACGCCCCACATCACGTCGCCTTCCGGGTTGCCGGCGGTGAGCACGGCTTTGGTGACCATCGTGCCGGCGTCACCCGCCACCACCAGGTTCACGCCGATGCCCGTGCCGGCGGTGAAGGCGGCGAGCGCGTCGTTCAGGGGTGTGCCTTCGGTGGGGAAGGAGTCGTAGACCACCATCGTGATGTCGGCCGGCTCGGCACTGGTGGCTGTGGAGCCGCTGTCGTCGCCGCACGCGGCCAGCAGCAGCACGGCGGCGAGCGCGCCGCCTGCGACGGCCCGCCTCATGGGATCACCACGCTGAGCACTCCCGTTCCTACCGTCACCATCACATCCTCCTTGGCGAGATTGCTGACACCGCGGGCCTCGTGGGCGCTGAGGTCGGCGTCGACCAGTTCCCACTCCGCGCCGCGCACACGAACACCGGTGCACGGCCCGTGCAGGGCGAGCACCGAGAACACCTGGCCGGGCTCCAGCGTCGGGCGGGCCGTGTGCCCGGCGTGCACCGTGTGGACCTCGGTGGTGCCGAGGACCGCCCTCACCGTGGCCAGCGCCGCCAGGGCCGGGTGGCCCAGCGCCAGCAGGGTGCCGAGCAGGTGGTCCAGCCGGTCGCCCGCAGCGGCGCCGAGCAGCAGCAGGTCGGTGGACGGGGCCTCGTCGCCGGCCAGCTCCACCGCCGTGGCCAGGGCCAGCTCGGTGTCGGTGAGGTCCTTGGCCGCCGGGTGCTCGTCGATGGTCAGCTCGTGGGCGTAGGCCCACATCCGCCCGCTGGCGCTGATCGAGTCCAGGTCGCCCACCAGGTGCGCCGGCCGCAACCCGGCCTCCACCGCATGGTCCAGCCCACTGTCGGCGGCGACGATGACGGCGTCGTCCTCCACGGCCTCCACGGCGCGCGGTGAGAGGGACCCCCCTCCGACGATCACGACCACTTGCGACATCCGCATCCCTCCGCCGGCATTACCCGGATCAGGTTCATGGGTCGGTGGTGGCGTCCACCCTCTCAGCCCGCCGTTCCTGCGAGCTCCCCGTTGGTGACGGCCAGCCTAGACCGACTGGCGCCGGTCGCGTCGAACGCGTTCGACCGCCAGCCGGTTTCCAGCAGGTCCGGACACACTGCTCCAGTTCACTTCTTTCCGATTCAGACTGGTCACCACGAGGACACGGCCGGGGTCGGGTACGTTCCTGTCCGTGGCTGCGAGGCGAGCTCAGCGGTCGGCGGTGAACACGCCGACCGTCGGTGACTGGTACGCCGTGTCGTTGGACGAGTCCGGCTGGGCGGCGTGTTACGTCGGGCGCGTCACGTCGGAGGGGTGGATGCTCGGCTACTTCTTCGGTCCGTGGTCCGGGCAGCCGACCTCGGCGGACGTCGCCGGTTGCACGGCCGAGCAGGCAACATTCGTGCTGGTCGTGTCGACGCATGCGATCGAGACAGGCGACTGGCCACTGATCAGTCGGGCTGGTGAGCCGGCGGCGGAGTGGCCGATGCCGGTGTTCCGCCGATTCCAGCCAGTCCGTGGACGGCACGTGGAGATCGAGTTGGACGACGAGCTGAGGCCGGCTCGGGAGCGATGGATGGACGACCCGGAACGGGTCCGGTCCGCCGTCGTGTACTCCCTCGCCGGGTCTGGGGTGCCGAAGATCCAGGCCCAACGGATGATGTTCCCAACCCCCGACTGGTACCCCGTGGAGGGGGAGGCGTTCGTGACCCTGAAGGACGGGTGGTACTACCCCGGACGGGTGGCCCGTGCGGACCTGCACAACCGGCGGTTCCTCTGTTATCTGTTCCGCCGGTCGACCGAGCCGATCGATGTGACCCAAGTCGCCACGCTCACGGTCGAGGATGCGAGGGCGATTGCCATGCTGTCGCTCAGGGAGTTCCGGCCGCCATTGACCCGCGAGAAGGTGGTCCCGGAGGACTGGACAACAGCCGAGTGGCCAATCCCGTGGTTCGGCGCACCGTTCGAAGGGCGTCCATACCGGTACACGTACGCCGAGGGCGATCTCGCTCAGCGGGTACGGATCGAGTTGTGCACCGACGAGGAGGCGCGCTCGCTGCCCAGCGGCGAGTTCGCCAGTCTGCAGGCCACGGCAGCACGCTACGAGCCGGCCCCCGTTCGACGGACGCGGCGCATGACGACGACCAGAACGGATGAACCCTGACAAGTGACTGGCTCGACGCCGCGGCGGCGGAGTGCCGGTCGAAATCGGAATGAAGTGAAACAGGAGATTCGGCCCGGCCCGCGCCATGGTGGGGGCGGCGCAGGCGGACGTCACCGGCCCTTGAAGACACCTCGCTGGGTCACGAACGTCACCGCGGCGAGGCCCGCGATCACCAGCGCCATGCCGACCAGCTGGATGCCGCGCACGGTGGCGTCCAGCATCAGCACCGACCACAGGACGGCCAACGCCGGCTGCGACACCTGCAGCATGCTGATGAACCCGATCGGCACGCTCTTCTGCGCGTAGACCATCAACCCGTGGGCCGTGGTGCCGGTGACGATGGCCAGGATGCCGATGAACACCACGGAGCGCCAGGTCACCTCGTCGAGCGTGCCGGGGAACACGAACAGCCCGAGCGGGAGCGTGACCACCGCGGCGATCGGCGTGATCGCGGCCATCACGGTGGCCACCGTCCGCCCCTGGCGCAGGTTCCGACTGGTGAGCAGGTAGCCCGCCCACAGCCCCATCGCTGCACCCACCCAGGCAACGCCCACCCAGGAGAACTCGGTGTTGCTCGGCGGGGCGTTGAACAGCACCAGCGCCAGCCCGGCCAGCGAGATCAGCCCGAACAGCATCGCCCGCCCGTTGACCCGCTCCTTGAAGAACACGGCGCCGAGCGGCACGACCAGCAACGGCGTCAGCGACCCGGTGAACTCCGCCGCGGCCACGGTGGTCTTGGTGATGCCGGTGAAGAAGAAGCAGATGTTCAGGCCGAACAGCACGCCCGGAACCAGCGAGGCCTTGATGTCGGCCCAGTTCAGCCAGCGCCCATCGGTGACCCGCATGATCACCGCCCAGATGATGCTGCACACGATCATCCGCCAGAAGGCCACCGTGACACCTGGGGTGTGCGACAGCTTCACCAGCGTGGAGCCCATGCTGAAGCTGAGGATCACCAGCCCGAGCGCGAGGAGGCCGGCGGTGCGGCCGGCGTGGTCCTCCTCGGAGCTCGCCGGCGCGTCGGTGCGGACGCTCACGAGCAGCTCACTCGGGTGCCGGCTTGCGGCGGATGTCCGGCTCGATGTAGATCGTCTCGGCGATCGGCACGGCGGCCCGCAGGGCGACCTCGGTGTCGTCGATGGCGGCCGCCAGCTCGGCGACGGACAGGTCGTGGCGGTAGTCGATCTTCGCCGCCACCAGCAGCTGGTCGGGCGACAGGTGCATCGTGCGCAGATGGATGAGCCCGTTGACCTGCGGATGGTCGTTGATTGCCTGCTCGATGGCGGCCAGGTTGTCGTCACTGGCGCTCTCGCCGATCAGCAGACCCTTCATCTCCACGGCCAGCACGATCGCGATCACGATGAGCAGCACGCCGATGGCGATCGAGCCCACCGCGTCCCAGCGGGGGTTGCCGGTGATCTCCGCCATCGTCAGGCCGAACAGCGCGAACACCAGGCCGGTCTCCGCGCCCACGTCCTCCAGCAGCACCACCGGCAGCTCGGGGGCCTTGGCGGTGCGCACGAACGTCCACCACGAACGAGAGCCGCGCGTGTGGTTGGCCTCCTTCACCGCGGTCCGCAGGGAGAGCCCTTCGAGCACCAGCGCCAGGATCAGAATGACGTACGCGACGATCGCGCTGTCCAGTTCCTGCGGGTCACCCAGCTTGTGGATGCCCTCGTACAGGGCGAACAGGCCGCCCATGCTGAACAGCACCAGAGCGACCACGAACGACCAGAAGTAGCGCTCCGGGCCGTAGCCGAAGGGGTGGGCACGGTCCGCCGGGCGCTTGCCCCGCCGGCTGCCGAACATGAGGAGGCCCTGGTTGCCGGTGTCCGCCAGGCTGTGCCCGGACTCGGCCAGCAGACCTGCCGAGCCGGTGATGAGGAACCCGACGAACTTGGCGATGGCGATCCCCATGTTGGCGAAGAACGCCGCGATGATGGCCTTGCGGCTTCCTTCGTGCACGCCGGAAGACTACCGACGGAGGCCCCGCTGCCCTTCGACCCGGCGGGCAGCGGCCGGCGCGGCGAGAATGGCCGGATGAGCGAGACGAACGTGCTGCAGGGGAGGGTCGCGCTGGTCACCGGCGGCGGCCGCGGGATCGGCCGGGGGATCAGCGAGCTGCTGGCCGCGCACGGCGCCACCGTGGCGGTGAACTACCGCCGCGACGCCGACGCCGCAGGCGAGACCGTCGCCGCCATCGCCGCGGCCGGCGGCGAGGCCAAGGCGTACGCCGCATCTGTGGACGACGCCGACGAGTGCGCGGCGATGGTGGATGCGGTGGTGGGCGACTATGGCGGCGTCGACCTGCTGGTGTGCAACGCGGGCATCGCCTCCCGCGGCCGCTCCGTGGCGGACACCGACCCCGAGGAGATGATCCGCGTCGTCACCACCCACGCGTTCGGGCCGCACCACATGTGCCGCCTGGTCCTGCCATCCATGCGGGCGCGGGCCACGGCCGAGAGCGGCCGCGGCGACATCATCATGATCTCCTCCGTCGCCACGAGCCACATGGGCGCCAACGGCGCGCCGTACAACATGGGCAAGGCGGCGATGGAGGCCCTGGCCAGCACGCTGGCCAAGGAGGAGCGGCGCAACAACATCCACGTCAACACCGTCGCCCCCGGCCTGGTGGAGACCGACATGGGCGTGCGCCTGGCCCGGGCGATGACCGGCAACCGGGAGATGGAGGACCTCCGCTCGATGGATGCGATGTCGCCGTTCGGTCGGGTGTGCCAGCCGGCCGACATCGCCGAAGCGGTGCTGTGGCTGTGCAGCCCTGGCAGCGGCTACGTCACCGGCCAGCGCATCGAGGTGGACGGCGGCGGCCGCTTCTGACCCGGCCGCTGCTGACCCGGTCGGAGTATTTCGTGCTCACCTCCGAGCAGGAAATGCTCCAACTCACTTCGGGGTGATGGCGTCCTCGCCGGCGCGGGGGAGTTCCACGAACGTGCGGCCAGGGGTCAGCAGGATCGGGCTGCCGTCGTCGGCGGTCAGCGTGTACGGGTGCAGGCGGTCGGCGCGGCTCCACGTGCCGTGCACCATCCGCCCACCGGAGAACACCCACACCTCACCCGTGCCCACGCTCTGCGCATCCGGGCTGTTGGAGATGCCGGGCACGTAGACCATCGACAGGATGACCACGTTGTCCGTGGTGATCTGCTCGCCATTGCGCTCGTCGTGCACCTTGCCGTTCTGCGTGCGCTCGTAGAGGCCGGTCTCGGCGTTCCACGTCCAGCCCATCCGGTAGGCGTCGATCGTGAGGTCCACCCCGGCCGACGGTGTGCCGGCCACCGGGTCGCCCTCGGCACGGAACTGGAACTGCGGGCCGGGGCTGCCGGCACCCTGCGGGCTGCCGACGTCGTACGCCGCCTGGATGTCGAAGTACAGGTTGTACGGCGCCTTGTCGAAGCTGACCCGGAAGCACGAGCCTGCACAGTGCGTCTGGTTGAGGTTGATCAACTCGCTGTCGTCGATCTCGCGGGTGACCGCCGCATTGCCGCCCGCCCAGGCGAGGATCGGCGCGTTCAGCGAGCCGAGCAGGTTGACGTCCTGGATCCGCCCGGAGCGGATGGGGCCGACGGCGTCCTCCGGGAAGTGGCTTTGGTAGACGAGCGCGAAGCGGCTGATGTGGTCGTTGATCAACTCCTCGAACACGATGTCCGCGGCGTTGACACCCGTGGTGGGGTGGGCGTCGTAGTTGCCGACCTTGGCCACCACCGCGGGTCGCAGGGTGATCAGGCCGTTGTCGGCGGGCAGGCCGGTGAGCGGGAAGACGATCGGCGGCGGCTCGGTGGTGGTGGTGGTGGTGGCCGGAAGCGTGGTGGTGGGCGCAGCGGTGGTGGTGGGCGCGGCGGTGGTGGGCGCGGTGGCGACCGCCGTGTCGTCGGCCGGGGTGGCCGGCGCACCCTTGGCTTCGGTGGCGCAGGCGGCGGCGAGCAGGCCGAGGGGAATCAGCAGGGCGGCGACGCGGGCGGGGGGTCGGCGGCGAGGCATGCCGTCGATTGTGGCACCGCCCCCGGCCCCGGACAGGGCACCCCGCCCGGTAGCCTGGTCACGTGAGCCCGCTCGCCACCGATGCCCCGTCGCAGATCGTCACGATCACACCGACCGCGCTCGCCGAGCTTGTCGCCCTGCGTGACAGCGAGGCCGATGCCGACCGTCTCGGCCTTCGCGTCGAGATCATCAGCAAACCCGGTGAAGACTTCCGCTACGACCTGTGCTTCGACGTCGTCACCACGGCCGCGTTCACCGACGAGGTGCGTACCCACCGCGATGGCGACGTCGCGCTGAAGGTCATCATCCCGGCCAGCAGCGTGGAATTGCTGGAAGGCGCCACGCTGGACCACACGGAGTCCGCCGGTCTCGTCATCCGCAACCCCAACAAGCCGATGGCCCCCACCGTGGAAGGCCTCACCCGCGACGACGAGTTGAGTGCCTCCATCGAGACGGTCATCGCCACCGAGGTGAACCCCTCGTTGGCGGCTCACGGCGGGTACGTCACCTATGTGGGGCACGACGGCGAAGGCACCGCCTACCTCACGATGGGCGGCGGCTGCCACGGCTGCTCGATGAGCCGGATGACCATGCTGGACGGCGTGCAGGCGATGCTGACGGAGCAGGTGGAAGGTGTGGAGCGCGTGCGCGACCTCACCGACCACACCACCGGCGAGAACCCCTACTACCACTGAGCCGCCCGGCACCCGGCGGGGGTGCCCGCCTTCGCGCGACGGGGTGTTGCCGGTGACGTACAGTGCCGCCTCATGGTGCGCACCTCCCCCCACCGCGTGCTGATCTCCGCCGCCGCTGCGCTCGTCGTGCTGGCCGCCGGCTGCAGTTCCAGCACGTCGAAGTCCGCCGAGACCGCGGACTCCACCACGTCCACGTCGTCCACCACCACGTCCACCACGGTGGCCGAGTCCACCACGTCGGCCGCCACCACCACGGCGCCGCCCACCACCGCGGCCCCGGCCACCAACCCGCCGGCGACGAACCCGCCGGCCACCAGCCCGCCGGCCACCAGCCCGCCGGCCACGGCACCGTCCGGCCCGCAGATCCTGTCCTTCTCGGTGAACGGCCCCACCTGCCCGGCGGTCGATGTCTCCTTCTCGGTGCCCTCGCAGCCGGTGCGCGTCACGTGGACGGCCAGCGGCGCGGACAGCGTGTACATCGCCATCGACAACCAGGACGGCCCGTTCGTGACCGGGTTGCCGCTGTCGGGTTCGTACGACCTGCCCGACCCGTGCCCGGGCCCGTTCAGCCACACGTATTACGTGGTCGCTGTGAAGGGCGCGCAGAAGGCCGTGAAGTCCAAGACGCTCACCGGCTGACCGTCAGCCGGCGCGGTCGCCGGTGACCACCTGGGTGGCGCCGGCGGCGTTGGCCTCCACGTCGTCGGGTGTGAACCGGATCGGACGGAACTCCTTGCCGGCGAACAGCGCCATCTGGGCCGTGAAGTCCGGGTTGTCCGGGTCGTCGGGCTGGCCGTACGTGAGCACGGCCTCCGCGTGAGGGCCGTCGGTGGTGAACTCCAGCGTCATCACGAAACTGTTGCCGAACGTCACCGGGTAGCCGGGCTGGTTGCGGTCGCCCAGCGGCCCCAGCGTGGTGGCCCCGCTGCAGCACGACACGATGGAGATGGCCCCCTCCCGGTTCGTGCCACCGGGCAGGCCCAGCGGGTCGGTGACCGTGCGCCCGTCGAACTGCACGTCGCCGAGTGCGATGTCCAGCGGCCAGCCCCGCTCGCCGAACACGAGGATTGCCTGGGCGAGGGCGTTCACCACCGTCGTGTTGTCGGCGACGGTGTTGGGCGTGTTGACCGGGTCGGCCGGATCGAACGGCACCACGTAGAACACACTGCCGCCCTGGGTGAGATCCGCCCCGCTGAACTGGGCCAGGAACTCGCGCCACAGCACCGCACCGGTGGAATCCGGGTTCAGCCGGCCGTCCCAGTCGCGCAGCACGTCGCAGGCCGGGGTGATGTCGAAGGGCTTGCCCTGCACCAGCACCACGCCCTGGTCGTCGCACAGCTTCACCACCTGGTCGCGAGCGATCTCGGCGTGGAGCGCCCGGTTGGAAAGCCAGGCGCCCTGCAGGTCGGCCAGGCTCATCAGGCCGTCGTCGCCGCGCACCGACGGGTCGCTGAGCAGGATCGCGTTCATCCGCGTGCGGGCGCTCTGCGAACTGTTCTCCGGGCCGGTCAGCGGGGAGTACCCGGTCAGCGGCTCGGCCGGGTTGGCCAGCCAGTGCGAGTCGTTGGCGTTGAACACGAAGTCCTCGCGCTCCAGCTGGGGCTGCTGGTCGAACGGCAGGACGCCGAGGCGAGTGGCCGCCGGGTCGTCGACCCACTCGTTGGCCGGGTCGCTGCCGTTCAGCAGGATGGCGCCGCTGCCCAGCGCCAGCGAAGCCGTGCCGCCGGCCGCCACTGCAGCCTGCCAGCCGGCGATCGCCTCCGGCGAGAGGTTGGGTGTGGCCGCGGTGTCCGCGTACCAGGCTCGGCCGTCGGCGGAGGTGGCCATCGTGTTGACCCAGGGGATGCCGTTCCAGGTGCGGTGGGCTTCGATGAACTCGTCCATGCTCGTGGCCCGGTCCATGTCCAGGAACTGGCCGATGAAGTCGCTGTTGTCGATGTTGGCGTCGCGCAGGGTGTACGCCTTCTCCGTGGTCCAGCCGAAGGGCAGGTTCAGCATCGGGCCGTAGTGGCTGCTCCACATCGTCTGCGTCACGGTCTCGAGGGTGCCGTCGGGCTGCAGCACGTCCACCGACACCTCCTCGCTCTCCATCGCCCGCGTCTCGTCGCCATACACGTACGAGGTGGGATCGCCGTCCGCGAGGTCCAGTTCGTACAACGTCATCCGATGCCCGGCTGACACCGTGTGGGTCCACGCCACGGCGTCGTTGAAGCCGATCAGCACGCCCGGCGTGCCGGTGAGCGTGACGCCGTAGACGTTCAGATCGCCGGTGGTCAGCGTGAGTTGGTTCTCCCACAGCCGCTTCTCGCCCTCCCACGGGAAATGTGGGTTGGCCAGCAGCATGCCGCCGCCGCCCTCGCTGAGCGCCGAGCCGATGGCCCAACCATTGCTGCCCAGCGCGTCAGCAGCGGTGCCCGTGAGGTCGGGCATGGCGGCCAGCCCGGCGGCCGCGGCGCTGTCGGGGGTTGCCGTGTCGGTGGGGCCGGTCTCCGCCGGGGCCGGCGGCACAGCGGTGGCGATCGGGTCGATCAGCACGCCGCTGCTGGCGAACAGCAGGATGTCACGCATGTTGGCGTACAGGTCGGTGGTGGTGATCGGCTGCACCCAATCCGCACCTTCGCACCAGCCGTGGGGGCCTTCCTCGGCCAGTTCGGCGTTGAACCCGGCGGCATAGCCCGCCACCATCTCGGTGATCTCGTCGGGCTGGCCGGCGAACAGCTCGTCGGCGCCGTCCCACAAGTGGAGATGACGGTAGGCCAGGTCGGTGTGCAGGTTGCGGTCGCCGTCGCCCGGCCCGAACCACATGGATCGCTCGCCGCGCACCTTCACGATCTGGTCCAGCAGGGTGCATGCCCGGTCCTGGGCGAAGGCGTAGCCCTGGCCGAAGCCGAGGCTGCCCCAGTCGTCGGCGACGATGTGGGGGATGCCGTACTCCGTGCGGGTGATGGAGGCCTGGTAGCCCGGTGCCGCGGTCGTGGTGGTGGGCACGGGGGCCGTGGTGGACGGCGGCGGCTCGGTGGTGGGCGTGGCGGTGTTGTCGTCCGATGAGCAGGCGGCCAGCAGGGTGGCCGTGGCCAGCAGGGCGAGCGTGGGGCGGCGCATGCAGCGACGCTACCCCCGCGCCCCCGGTCAGGAGTCGAACCAGAAGTCCCGCACCAGCGAGCCGGTCTCGAACCAGTACCAGCCGCCGCCGAGGTCGATGAGGCTGCGGATGTCGCCAGATCGCTCGACGGCGCCGTCGGGGCTGTAGACCAGGCCGGTGGCGTTGCTGCCGTCCGCATCGCCGTTGTCCGTGTAGAGGCGTGTGTCGCCGTCCACCACCCGCTGCTCGGCATCGTGCCAGCAGATGGACCCCGTGTTGTCGCTGGTGACCTCGTCACCTGCCGCCACCACCCGGGTCAGTCGGTCCTGGCAGTAGTTCCAGCGCAGGCGGGCAGGGCCGCCCACGAGGAAGAAGCCGGCGACCAGCACAGCCAGCACCACCCATGCGGTCCACCAGCGGGCCTGGTGGCCCGTCGCCCGCAACTCCTGCACGACGGTCCAGGTGAGCAGCCCGAACACGGCGACCACGCAGAGAATGCCGCCGTTCCACAGGTCGGCCGGGTCGCTGAGGTCCCAGGAGAACGCCGGCACGATCACGAGCAGCGGCACGAAGGCGATCGCTGCGGTGAGCAGCGGGCGTGACGTGATGTGGCGGCTGGGCACCAGGCCGGCCAGCAGGGCCGATCGCTCGCGCTGCACGGTGCGCTCGCCGAGCGGGGTGAGACGGATGACGACCACCAGCACCACGAGCCACAGCAGGTACCAGAACGGCGGTACCCGGAAGAAGATGGCCGCGAACCCGACGATGAAGGCGGCGCTGGTGATCGACCAGCCCCAACCCGGATGCTCTCGACCGGGCAACCGGAGGGGTGTCTCGCTGTCGGAGGCGTCCGGGGTGTCGGTCACGGCGTGCATCGTAGGCGCGCTGCGGCGATCCGGGCCGCGTGGGCATCGGCCTGCGGGTCGGCGGCGACCTCGTCGATGGTGCGGGTGGCCACCCGCCGCCAGTTCGGTTCCTCCTGGAAGGTGCCCGGCACGTTCTGCGGGCGCTCCTCGCCCCACAGGTCCTCGAGGTTGACGATCATCACCGGCGTCGGCTGCGACGCGACCTCGTCGAGGATGCCGCCCACCAGTTCGGCAGGCGTCGGGTCGTGGTGGAGGATGCGGCCGGTCCACACCAGGTGGCCCACCACCCGGTCGCGGGTTGCGGCACGGTCCTCGTGGCGGCGCTGCTCGTCCGGATCGTCGATCAGTTCGAGGCGGCGCATCATGCGGACGTCGTCGCCCTTCCACCAGCCGGCCAGCGGGTAGCTGTCGTGGGTGCTGGTCATCGCCATGCGCTCGGCAGGCGCCACCTCGATGCCGTCCGTCCCCCAGGTGGGCAACTGGTCGAGCAGCACGCTGATGCCGAGCAGGCCGTGGTCGGCCATCTGCGCGTCCACCTCCGGTGGCACGGTGCCAAGGTTCTCACCGACCACGACGGCGCCGGCCAGGTGGGCCTCCAGGCAGGCGACGGCCATCAGTTCCTCCAGTGGGTAGCGCACGTAGCAGCCGTCCGTGGCCGGATGGCCGGCCGGCACCCACCATTGGCGGGCCAGGCCCATGATGTGGTCCAGCCGCAGCAGGCCGGTGTGGCGCAGGTGGTGGCGCAGGGTCTCGCGGAAGTAGCGGTGGCCGGTGCGGCGGGAGCGGTCGGGGTGCACCGGCGGGAAGCCCCAGTCCTGCCCGCCCATGAAGATCGGGTCGGGCGGGGCACCGACGGCGACGCCGTCCACGAACAGGTGGCCCTGGTCCCACACGCCTACGGGGTGGGGGGGGGTGCGGTGGGCCACGTCCAGCGCCAGCACCTGACCGTGGGTGAGGGCTTCCGCCGTGGTGGCGGCAAGCTGGCGGTCGGCCAGCCAGGACCCGACGAGGTGGCGGCGGGTGACGACGGGGTCCGCTGCGGCCAGCGCTTCCTCCCGGGTGACAGCCCAGCGGCGGAAGTTGCGGCCGAGGACGGCCTGGGCGCCGCGGAACCGGGCGTAGGTCAGGGCCAGCGGGTTGGCGGCCGCCCAGGCGTGGAGGTCGGGGTCGTCGGCCAGGCGCTCCGCCACCGCGTCGAGCTGGGCGGTGCGATGGCGGGCCAGCGCCGGCCAGTCCAGCAGGCCGTCGGCGTCCAGGGTCGGGGCGGGGCCGGCGTCGGTCGCGCCCAGCGCGGCGTAGTCCACGTACAGCTCGTTCCACAGCCGGCGGCTGACGGGGGAGTACGGGCTCCAGTCGTACGGGCCGTCGAGGTAGACGGGCAGCAGCGGCAGGGTGAGCAGCACGTCGCCGCCGTGGCGGCGCAGCCAGCCGAACAGGTCGCCGAGCTCGGCGTAGGTGGCGACGCCGTCCGTGCGCCCGGTGCGCAGAGCGTAGAGGGGGAGGAAGGCGCCCCAGCGCCTGGGCCGGGTCTGCGGCGCCGTGCGGGGCGCGCTGATGACGGTGCCGACAGGGGTGTCGGCTCGTCGCAGGGTGTGATAGCCGAAGGGAAGCGGGCCGTCGGGTGGGGCGAGCGTGCCATCCTCCAATTCCACCGTGCTGTGGGCGGGAAGGCCGGTGCGATCGCCGTCCCACGCCACGATCACGGCGTCTGCCGGGCTGGTGCCGTCGCCCAGGAGCGCCAGCACGGCAGCGACCGCCTCGGGCGAGCACTCCGTCGGCACCCCGGCCGCGTCCAGGTAGTGGGTCTGCAGCCGGGGGTCGCCATCCACGCCCGCCGAGGCTACTGGCGCCCAGGCCCACCACCCCCAGCTCGGCCCCCACCGCTGCGCTCGGTGTCGAAGACCTGAAATCGCGCCCACGTGCGCGGAACCACGTCACCCTTGACCTGGAATCGCGCCCGTGGGCGCGGGATCAGGGCGCGCCGGGGGTGGTGGTGGAAGAGGGGATGGGGCCGGTGGTGGTGGTGCCCGTGCTGCCATTGGACGAGCCCGGGACAGGGCCGGTGGTGGTGGTGCCCGTGCTGCCATTGGACGAGCCCGGGACGGTGGACGTCGGGTACTCGACCATCGTGGTGGTGACGTCGCTCCAGGGCCACACCTGCTCGCAGTAGTCGTAGTAGGTGTACCCGTCGTCGCCGACCCGGCCCTCGCCCTCGCAGCGGTACTGCCCCTGGTCGTCGGTGATCACCTCGCCGCACAGCAGCGTGCTCGTCGGGCTGAGCCCCTGGTCGCTCGGGCGAACGTCGGTAGTGGTGGTATCCACGTACACGACGCACGTGGTCGTGGTGGCGGGGAAGGTGGCCGTGGCCTGCGGGTCGTCGAGGTCGCCCGCTCCGGCCGGGGCGGTGGTGCCGGTCGAACCGTCGCGGGCGGCGAGGGCGGCTCCGCCGGCGCCCACCAATGCCACGGCACCAACGGCCAGCCCGGCGCGGCGGCGGTGCAGGTGGCGGCGGGCCCGGCGCTGCACGTCGGAGATCGACGGGCGGCGGCCGCCGGCGCGCACACCGCTGAAGGCGTCGCTCAACATGCGGTCCAGCCCGGTGGCGGTGGGGTCGGTGGGGTCGTGGTCAGTCATGGGGAACCTCGGTGCGCAGTCGGGCGAGTGCCCGGTGGATGGTGGACTTGACGGTGCCGACGGGCACGCCGAGCGTTTCGGCGATCTCGTTGTCGGTGAGCTGCAGCTGGTAGCGGAGGGCGATCATCCGGCGCTGGCGGTCCGGCAGGCGGCGCACGGCGTCGAGCACATGGTCGAACCCCAGCCCGGCGGTGTCGCCCGGGTCCGGCCGCCAGCGACGGGCCACGGCCCGCCGGCGCAACACCTTGCGGCACCCGTTCAGCACGCTGACCCGCAGGTAGCCGACCGGGTTCTCCACCACCCGGTAGCGCAGGTACACCTGGGCGAACGCCTCCTGCACCACCTCCTCGGCCTCCTCCGTGCGGTCCACCAGGGCGGTGGCCAGGCGGACCATGCGGTCGAACTCCCGGTGGTACAGCGCGTCGAACGGCTCCTTCACCTGCACCTGGATCGGGGTCACGTCGGCGGCCAATGGGATCGTCGCATCGCTCATGTCACCCCCATCGATCCCTGACGCCCCGGATCGGTTCCGTCCGACGTGACATGTTCCCGCGCCCATGGGCGTGAAACCAGGTCACGGCTGACGTGAAATCGCGCCCATGGGCGCGGAATCAGGTCAGGAGGCGGGGAGTCAGGGGGAAGCCAGGGCAGTGAGGGCGGTGAGGACGATGTCCGCGAGGTGGGAAGCCGCGGGGCCCATGGTCGCCACGTGGCTGCCGCCGGGCAGCACCACCTGCTCGACCGTCGTCGCCCCGGCCGCAAGTGCCGCGGCCCACACGCCCGCGGACGCGGGGTCCACCACGTCGTCGTCGTCGCTGTTCACCAGCACCACCCTGGCCGTCACCGCCGCGGCGTCCACCGCCATGCCGCCTTGCACCATCTCGATCAACGCGGTGATGGGGAAGCGGGTGTAGCCCTCCTCGCCATCGGCCAGCGGCGGGCCGTCCACCCAGTGGTGGCCGCGGGACTGGCGCCATTCCAGGCCGTCCAGCGCGTCGGGGTCCGGCGCCGGCGCGTTGACCGCCACCACCAGCCGCACCGCCGAGCCACGTATCGCCGCGGCCGCCAGCGCCAGCACACCGCCCATCGACTGGCCGACCAGCACCTCGGCCTGCGGCACGGCGGCCAGCCAGTCCGCCCAGCCCACACCTTCCAGGGCATCGGGCGACGTGCCGTGCCCGGGCAGGGTGACGGCGACGCACTCGTGGCCGGCGTCGCACAGCGCCGCCTCCAGCGGGGCCATGGTCGCGGCCATGCCGCCCAGGCCGTGGATCAGCCCGACCCGCGCCATCACCACTCGCTCAGGCGGCGCCCGGCGCGCCGGCCAGCGACGCCTGCAGGTCGGCCCACAGGTCGGCGGCGTCCTCCAGGCCGACGGACACCCGCAGCAGGCCCGGGGTGACGCCCTGCTCGGCCGCCTCGCGGTCCGTCAGGCTGGCGTGGGTGGTGGTGCAGGGGTGGCAGATCAGGGTCTCCGGCCCGCCGAGCGACGTGGCCACTCGCACCAGGCCGACGCGCTCCAGCACGTGCTCCACCGCCGGCAGCCCGCCGGCCAACTCCAGCGAGAAGACCGTGCCGAACTGGCGCATCTGCCGCTTCGCCAGCAGGTGCTGCGGGTGGCTGGACAGGCCGGGGTAGTGGACGGCGGTGACGGCGGGGTGGCGCTCCAGCGCCTCGGCTAGGTACAGCGCCGTGGCGTTCTGGTGGTTGGTGCGCACGGCGAGGGTGCGGATGCCGCGCAGCGCGTTGAGCGCATCGAACGGCGACGGCGTGGCCCCGTGGAGCACGCCGTAGGCCCAGATGGCGTCCAGCAGGTCGCGCTCGCCGCTGACCACGCCGAGCGTGGCGTCGTTGTGACCGGCGATGCCCTTCGTGGCCGAGTGCAGGGAGAGGTGGATGCCGTGCGCCAGCGGCTGCTGGCCGAGGGGCGTGGCGAACGTGGAGTCCACCACCGTGATCGGGCCGCGCAGCGCCGCCAGTTCGTCGAGGTCAACCAGGGCGAGCCGGGGGTTGGACGGCGTCTCCGCCAGGGCCAGCATCGTGCGGCCGGGCTGCACGGCGGCGGCGAACGCACCCGGCTCCGTGCCGTCGACGAACGTGACGTCGATGCCGAAGCGGGCGCACGGCCCCTGCAGGAACGCCAGCGTGGCCGAGTACAGGTTGCGCTGGGCGACGATGTGGTCGCCCTGGCTGCAGAGGGCGAGCACCACGGTGCTGATGGCGCCCATCCCGCTGGCGAACGCCAACGACGCCTCCGCGCCTTCCAGTTCCGCCATCGCGTCCTCGAAGCTGCGCACGGTGGGGTTGCTGTAGCGGCTGTAGAACTCGTCCACCCGGACCCCGGTGGCGCGGCGGCGGGCGTCGGTCATGTCCGTGCTCTCCCACACGGAACTGGCCCACAAGGCCGGGGCGAGCGACCGGCCGCTGGCCCCGCGCCCGCTGGTGATGGCGCGGGTGGAGGGCTGGCGCGGCGCCGGTTGCGGGCCGGGGTCGGACGGGGTGGCAGCCGGGTCGGGCATCGGGTCAAGGCTAGGGCGTCAGGCCCCTGGCGACCAGCGGTTTCCCTGCGTACCATGCGCCCATGAGCCAGCCAGACCTCGGCGCCCTGTACCGCGCCGCCCGTGAACGCATCTCGTCCGTCGTCGCCGCCGAGGGTGTGGACCCCGACCTGGTGGTGCCGGCGACCCCGGCGTGGTCGGTGCACGACCTGGTGGCCCACGTCACCGGCGTCGCGGCCGACGCCACCTCTGGGAACATGGCCGGCGCCCCGGGCGAGGCGTGGACAGCTGCCCAGGTGGAACGCAACCGCGGCCGGTCGATCGCCGAGATGGTGGAGGAGTGGGGTTCCACCGGCCCGGGCATCGAGGCGTTCCTCTCCGGCCCCGGAGGCGAGATGGCCGGCGCGGCGGTGATGGACATCCACACCCACGAAGCCGACCTGCGCCATGCGCTCGGCCTGCCGTTCGACGTGCCCGCGGACTTCCTGGCCTGGGCCGGCCCGCAGATGCGCGAGGGCTTCGCCGGGCAGGTGGCCGAGGCCGGCCTGCCGCCCGTGGACGTGGAGGTGGACGACGTCACCCTGTTCCGGGCCCGGCTGGGCCGGCGCACCGAGACCGAGGTGCGCGGCTACCGGTGGTCCGCCGACCCGGACCCCTACATGGACTCGTTCTTCATCTTCGGCCGAGCGGCGCAATCACTCGGGGAGGGTGTGTGATCGGTCGCCTCGAGGAGGTCGTCATCGACTGCCACGATCCGATGCGGCTGGCGGAGTTCTGGCAGCGCGTCCTCGGTGGCTATGTGGTGCGGCAGAGCCATGAGTGGGTGGCGCTGGAACCCCCGCATGGCATCACCGTGTCGTTCCAGCTGGTGCCGGAGGCCAAGACGGTGAAGAACCGGGTGCACCTGGATGTGGACGTGCCCGATCTGGAGGACGCCGTGGCCGCCGCTGAACTGCTGGGTGCTACCCGCCACGGCGAGGTGGTGTACGACGAACTGGGCGGCTTCCAGGTGATGCTGGACCCCGAGGGAAATGAATTCTGCTTCGTCAACGGCCCCACGGCCATCACGGCCTGACCAGGCCGGCCGTCCGTTGGGTACGGTGAAGCCATGAGCCACCCCATCCGCCGCATCGCACTGTCGACCGGTGGCGGCGACGCGCCCGGCCTGAACGCCGTCATCCGTGCCGCCACGCTGGCCGGCCTGAACCAGGGATGGGACGTCGTGGGCATCCGCGACGGGTTCAACGGCCTGATGACCCCGGACGACTACCCCGACGGTGGCGTGGTACCCCTCACCCGCGACGTCGTGCGCAACATCTCCCATCTCGGCGGCACGATCCTCGGCACCACCAACCGCGGAAACCCCACGGCGTACCCTACCCAGCAGCCCGACGGCACGTGGGTGGAGGTGGACCGTACCCAGGAACTGCTGGACCGTTTCGCCGAGCGGCAGATCGACGCGCTCATCACCGTGGGCGGCGACGGCTCGCTCACCATCGGCAGCCACCTGTGCAAGGCCGGGCTGCGGGTCATCGGCGTACCGAAGACGATCGACAACGACCTCGAGCGCACCACCCAGACGTTCGGCTTCGCCACCGCCGTGGAGTTCGCCACCGAATGCATCGACCGGCTGATCTCCACCGCCACGTCCCACGGCCGGGTGGTGGTGGTCGAGGTGATGGGTCGCTACGCGGGCTGGATCGCGCTCCACGCCGGGCTGGCGGGTGGGGCGCACGGCATCCTCATCCCGGAGATCCCCTACCGCCTCGAGCATGTCGCGGCGATGATCCGCCAGCGCGAGGAACGCGGCGCCAAGTTCTCGATCATCGTGGTGGCCGAGGGCGCTCGCCCGGTGGACGGCGCGTACACCCTGCTGGGCAAGGATGTCGGCGGGGCCGAGCGTCTGGGTGGTGTGGGCGAGAAGGTCGCCCAGGAGCTGTCCGTGCTGACCGGCAAGGAGGCCCGCACCGTGGTGCTCGGGCACCTGCTGCGTGGCGGTCAACCCGTGTCGTTCGACCGCCAGCTCGGGCTGCGCTTCGGTGCGGCGGCGGTGCGCGCGCTGGAGGACGGGCTGGACGGGGTGATGGTCTCGCTGGACCCGCCGACCGTCGCCTACGTGCCCCTGGCCGCCGCCATCGCCCGCTTGAAGACGGTGCCGCTGGACTGCGACACGATGCTGACGGCGCGGGACCTCGGCATCAACTTCGGGGACGTCCCACCGCTGGTCGAACGCTCCTAGCGCGTCGCGCTAGCGGTTGAGGTGGGTCACCACGTTCTCGGTGATCCGGCTCACCATGGTGTCGTCGAGGGCGTAGACCCAGTCGGTGGAGCCGATCGTGCAGACCGTGCCGCCTGCGTCGCCGAACGGCTTGCACGTCAGCATCACCGCGTTACCGTGGCGCACCCGGCGCAGCGAGTCCGTGGAGATGTCGCCGTACAGGCGCTCGGCCACGAACTCCAGGTCGCACTGGTCGTCGCTGGCCGCCACCGACGCCGGGTACTCGCCCTCGGCCAGGTTGGACGCCGGCGCCATGCCCACGATCACCGTGTGCGGCGCGGCGTCGGGCATCGCCGCGTAGGGCAGGCCGTAGTCGTCCATGCCCAGGCGCACGCCGACCACCTCATACCCGACGGCACCGTGGGCGGATCCGATCTGGTCGCCGTAGCGCAGGCCGGTGCCGTCCAGCATCCAGTGGTCGTCGCGGTACACGGTGAATCCGCCGGCGGCGCGGGGGGTGGCCTGCCCGAAGCGGGCGTACAGGCCGAACGCCGAGCCGCCGCCGACGAACCGCCACTCCGGCCGGCCCACCAGCGGGTCGCACCACATGCCGCTCATCGAGTGCTCGTCCGCCGTGCCGACCACGGGGTCGTCGCGGTGAGCGTTGTACTTGAACGCCGTCATGTCCCGCCCGCCCTCGTCGAAGCGCACCTGCCAGAACATCGTGTTGCCGCTGAGGCTGGCGTAGTTGCCGCCGCCCTTCACGTACGCCTCGATGCCGTCGCGCTGCGCGGCGGACCAGTACTCGTCGTGGCCGACGCCCATCACCAGGCGATACCCGTCCACCACCTCCGGATGGTCGGCGAGGTCGGACGACACGGCGTAGTCCAGCTCGATGCCGTTGCGCTCGGCCCATTCCACGAAGCGGCGCTCGTACGTCCACCACCCGGCGCTGCTCATGTAGCCGGGATAGCCGTGCTCGTTGCGGTACTCCTGGTAGGCGTAGCCGTCGGTGTCGGGCGTGTGACCGGGCGGGGCGACCGGGCTCTTGCGGTCCAACCCGTCCACGTGCTGGCGCACGAGCATGCCGCGCCCGAACGGCCGGTCGAAGCTGACCTGGTGCCCGCCGGTGTACAGGCTGCGCCCGCCCCAGTTGTTGTACGCGTTGTAGGTGTTGGTGGCCAGCACGAGCAGCGGGTTGCCCGTGCGCTGCTTGGCTCGCAGCACGAACATCGCGTACCCGTAGGCGCGAAGTGGGTGGCACCGTGGGCGTGCAGGGTCACCAGGTACATCCCGCTCGGCCAGTCCATGCTGGTGGGGATGGTGACGCCCACGGGCCAGTCGCACCCGTGGCTGTCGGCGTTCTCCGGGGTCGGGTGGGCGACGCCCGGCAGGTCGTCGGCGGCCCACAGCACGTCGCCGTTCCAGCGTCGCACCTCCACGCCGTAGCGCTCCACGGCGCACCAGGTGTGCAGGTTCACCGCCTCGCCGGGCAGGTAGCTCAGCCGGTCGCAGTACGCCTCGACCGCGTCGTAGTGGGTGACATCGTCGGCCATGCCGCTCACCGTAGCCCTGCCGGCTTCTCGGCCCGCTCCCTCCGTCCCGCTCGCCACGCAGCCTGTCGGCCCGCTCGCCGTGCCCCGCTTCCGCTTGCCCCGAGCCCGCTTGCCGCGCCCGCTCCCGCTTGCCCCGCTCGCCGTGCCCCGCTCGCCGTGCCCCGCTCGCCGTGCCCCGCGCCCGCTTGCCCCGAGCCCGCTCCCGCGCCGTTTGTGTCACGGCACAGAATTCAGCGTCACGGCACAGACGGTACGTACTTCTGTGCCGTGACCGTGAAGCCGGTGCCGTGACACAGACATCACGGGGAACGGGGTGGGGAGGGGCCGGGCGGACGGGGTGGTCAGTGGCCGGCGCGGAGGAGGCGGCCGGGGAGGGCGCCGGTGAACTCGTCGTGGTCGACGGTCTGGACGCCGTTGAGCCATGTGCCCACGTAGCCGCGGCCGTGCTGCACCAGGCGGCGGCCGTCGGCCGGCAGGTCATAGGCCATGCGCGGCACGTCGAACCCGAGGTGGTCGTAGTCGATCAGGTTCAGGTCGGCACGCATGCCCGGCGCCACCACGCCACGGTCGGCCAGGCCGTACAGCGCAGCGGTCTGCGAGGTCTGGCGGTGGACCACGTACTCCAGCGGCAGGGTGTCGCCGCGGCGGCGGTCCCGCGTCCAGTGGGTGAGCATGAACGTGGGCATGCCGCCGTCGCAGATGGCGCCACAGTGGGCGCCGCCGTCACTGAGCCCCATGCGGGTGTGCGGGTGACGGGTGACCGCCTCGGTGAACGACAGATCGCCATAGCTGTAGTTGAAGAACGGCGCGTAGAGCATCCCGTTGCCGCCGTCGGCCACGAGTTGGTCGAGGACCAGTTGCATGGCGGGGACGCCCATCCGTGATGCCTCGGCGGCGACGCTGTCCGACGCCGCCGGCTCGTAGTCGATGTCCTCGCCGTCCACCCGCCAGATGCGGCCGAGGTTGGAGAGCACGGCCTTCTGGAAGAACCCGCCGTCGTCCGGCACGTCCTCGATGATCCGCCGCCTGCGCTCCGGCTCCGCGAGTGCGGCCAGCCGTTCGGCCAGCGGCAGCGCAGCGACTTCCTGGTAGGCGGGGTGGAACAGCAGCGGGTGCACCGATCCCTGCAGGCAGTAGAGGATGCCGATGCTGCGGCCGGCCACCTGGGCGACGATCGGCAGGCCGTCGGCGTGGGCTTCGTCCAGCAGGCGCAGCACCTCGCGCCACACGTCGGGCGCCTGGTCCGGCTGGTTGAGGTTGACGCTGACCGGCTGGCCGGTGAGCGCAGCCACTCGGCGCATCCACGGCCACTCGTCGATCGGCAGGCGGGAGTGCTCCGGGGCGAACTGGAACAGGCCGCGCCCGACGCGGGCGATGGCCCCGGCGATGCCCAGCAGTTCCTCGGCATCGGCCGTGGTGCCGGGGACGAGCTCGCCGTCCTTCGTCTTGTGGATCGGGGTGCGGCTGGTGGTGAACCCGAACGCGCCGGCACGCAGGGCGTCCTCCACCAGCGCGGACATGCGGGCGATGTCGTCCGCCGTGGCCGCCTCGTTGCGTGAGCCTCGTTCGCCCATCACGTACACGCGCAGCGGGCAGTGGCCGATCTGCGAGCCGACGTCCATCACGCGGGGCATTGCCTCCAGCGCGTCGAGGTACTCGGGGTAGCTCTCCCACCCCCACTTCAGACCCTCGTGCAGGGCCGTGCCGGGGATGTCCTCCACGCTCTCCATCATCTCGATGAGCGCGGTGTGCAGTTCTGGCTTGGCCGGGGCGAACCCGACGCCGCAGTTGCCCATCATCACCGTGGTGACACCGTGCCAACCCGACGGCGTCATGTACGGGTCCCAGGTGACCTGGGCGTCGTAGTGGGTGTGGGTGTCCACCCAGCCGGGCGTCAGCAGCAGGCCCTCCGCCTCCACCACGCGGCCGGCGCCGGCACCGGCCAGCGAGCCGCCGGCCTCCACGGCGGTGATGGTGCCGCCGTCGACGGCCACGTCGGCCACCCTGCCGGGCGCGCCGCTGCCGTCGACGAGGTGGGCGTTGCGGAAGATCAGGTCGTGAGCCACGGGCGCCAGTTTCGCGCACCCGACCCGTGCGGGGCTCAGCCGGCGGGCACCGCCACCGCAGCCAGCGCGGCAGCGTGCAGCAGGCCGTTGGACGACACGGCGGTGTCGCTGAGGAAGGTGACCACCCCGCTGCGGTCGGTGTAGGTGCCGCCCGCTTCCTCCACGACGACCTTCACGGCAGCGTTGTCGTACGGCATCAGGCCGACGGCGTCGATGGCGATGTCCACCGCCCCCTCGGCCACCAGCATGTGCTGCCAGAAGTCGCCGAACCCGCGGGCCCGATACGCCTGTTGTTGCAGTTGCACCAACTGGGGCGTGACCCCGAGCGCGTCCCAGCCAGAAGCGAACGTCACGCTGACCTGGGCGTCCTCCAGTGTGGCCACGGACGACACCTGGCAGCGGCGGCCGTTGGCGAACGCCCCCAGCCCGCGCGCCGCCCACCAGCGGCGGCCCATCGCCGGCGCGGCCACCACACCCACGACGGGGCCATGGTCGGCGTGGGTGAGGGCGACCAGCGTGGCCCAGACCGGGATGCCGCGCACGAAGTTCGACGTGCCGTCGATGGGGTCCACCACCCAGCGCCAGGGCGACGATGCGTCGCCGACCACCCCGTGCTCCTCGCCGTACATCCCATGGTGAGGGCGGGCCTCCAGCACCCGGCGGCTGATGGCCAGTTCGGCGTTGCGGTCCGCCTCGGTCACCTCGCTGCGGTCGGCCTTGCGGTCCAGCGAGAACTCGCGGCTCTCGTACAGCGGCATGGCGACGGCGTTGCCGAGGTCGGCCAGTTCCTGGGCCAGGGCCAGCTCGGCGGCGGGGTCGAAGTCGGGGGGAAGGGTCACAGCGGGCGAGGCTACGCCGACGCCGCGTCCAGCGCGGCAACTGCGGTGGCGGTGATGCCGGCAGCGTCCAGCCCCAGTTGGGCGAGGATCTTGTCCGCCGAGCCCTGGGGGATGAACTTCACCGGGATGCCGAGGACCTTCACCGGCGCGCCTGGGCGCAGCGCAGTGACCTGGTCGGCGATGGCGAACCCGATGCCGCCCTCGCGCACGCCGTCCTCGCAGGTGACCACCACGCGGTGGCGGGCAGCGTCGGTGATCATCGCCGGGTCCAGCGGCTGGCAGGAACGGACGTCCCACACGGTGGCGTCGATGCCCCGCTCGGCCAACGCGGCGGCGGCCTTCTCGGCCTCCACCAGCATCTTGCCGACGGCGAGGATGGCCACCGAGCCGTCGCCCTCGCGCGCCCGGCGGGCCAGCAGGCCCACACCCACTTCGTGCTCGCCCACATGGTGGGCGGCGCCACGGGGCCAGCGGATGGCCACCGGGCCCTCGTCGGCCAGGTCGATGGCGTCGTGCAGCATCACCTGCAGGTCCTCCGCGCTGGAGGGGGCGAGCACCCGCATGCCCGGCACCTTGGACAGCAGGGCCATGTCGTAGACGCCGTGGTGGCTGGCGCCGTCGGGCCCGGTGATGCCGGCACGGTCCAGGCAGAACACCACGGGCAGGCGGTGGAGGGCCACGTCGTAGACCACTTGATCCCACGCCCGGTTGAGGAACGTGGAGTAGACGGCCACCACGGGGCGCAGGCCGCCCAGCGCCATGCCGGCCGCGCCGGTGACGGCGTGCTGCTCGGCGATGCCGACGTCGAAGAAGCGGTCGGGGAAGCGGGCCTGGAACGGCAGCAGGCCGGTAGGCCCCGGCATGGCCGCAGTGACGGCCACCACCCGCGGATCCAGCTCGGCTTCCTTGATGACGGCCTCGGCGAAGCTCTGCGTGTAGCCGGTGACGACGGCGGGCGGTGGGCCGACGGCCGGGTCGAAGATCGGGGCGTCGTGGAGGTGCTTCTCGTCGTCGTCCTCCGCCGGGGAGTACCCGCGGCCCTTCTGGGTGAGGACGTGCACGATGATCGGCCCCTCCGCCGACAGTTCGATGGCATTGCGGAAGGAGTGCTCCAGCGCCTCGAAGTCGTGGCCGTCCACCGGGCCCACGTAGCGCACCCCGAGCGCCTCGAAGAAGCTCGGCGGCTGCAGGAACTCGCGCACCGCAGCCTTGAACGCGTCCATGCCCTTCTCCGCCTGGGCGCCCACGTAGGGGAGATCGCGGAGGAACTGCTCCAGCCGGCGCTGGCGGCGCACGTACACGGGGTTGAGCCGGATGTTGGTGAGGCTGTGGGACAGCTTCTCCTGGATGCGGTCCGGCAGGCTGGGGTGGTCCTCCTGGGCCTTCTCGCGCTCGGTGGGTGTGGCGGTGAGCTTGGAGATGGTGGGCGTAGCTGCGGCCGTTGTCGTTGAGGACGATGATGACCCGCTGGTTGCTGTGGCCGATGTTGTTGAGCGCCTCGTAGGCCATGCCGCCGGTCATGGAGCCATCGCCGATGACGGCGACGATGTGTCGCACGGGGTCGGTGCCCAGCTCACGCGCCACCGATAGGCCGTAGGCGTAGGACAGCACGGTGCTGGCGTGGCTGTTCTCGATGACGTCGTGCGGGCTCTCCTCGCGGTTCGGGTAGCCGCTGAGGCCGCCCGCCTGGCGCAGCGATTCGAACTGCTGCTGACGGCCGGTGACGATCTTGTGCACGTAGGCCTGGTGGCCGGTGTCCCACAGGATGCGGTCCTCCGGGGAATGGAACACCCGGTGGAGCGCCATGGTGAGCTCGACCACGCCGAGGTTGCTGCCCAGGTGGCCGGCGTTCTCCGCCACTGCCCGCACGATGAAATCGCGGATCTCGCCCGCCAGCTCGGTGAGCTCGGGGTAGCTGAGGTCGCGGAGGTCGGCGGGCTGCCGGATCTGGTTCAGGGGCATGGCAGCGCCACGCTACCGCGGAGTAGGTTCGGCTGCGATGGCGCGGGAGGGCTTTCCCGTCGGGGCTTCCATCCGCATGGACGCCTTCGACCAGGACCCCTACCCCTGGTACGCGCGGCTGGTGCGGGAGGAGCCGGTCAGCTGGGTGCCCGATGCAGGGATGTGGTTCGTCTCGTCGGCGGCGCTGGTGAAGGAGGTGCTGCGCGATGACGAGACGTTCGTGGTCGGCTTCGAGCGCAGCACCGTGCGCGACATCCTCGGCGACCACATGATGTCCACCGACGGCACCGCTGCCCGCCGGTACAAGCAGGCTCACCAGCCCCTGTTCCTGCCCGGGTCGGTCCGTGGTGAGGTGGAGCCTCGCATCACCGCCGCCGCCCGCGGGCTGATCGCCTCGTTCCGCCACCGGGGCGAGTTGGAACTGCGCTCGGGGTTCGCCAGCCGCCTGCCGGTGCTGGTGATGCTGGACCTGCTGGGCCTTCCGGCCGACGACGAACTGCTCCTCCGCCGGTGGTACGACGCGCTGGAGGCCGCGCTGGCCAACACGGCCTTCGGCGAGCAGCCTCGACGGATCGGCCGGCACGCGGCCGAGGAGTTCCACCAGCACATCCAGGCGGCGATCGCTGACATCCGCGAGCAACGCCGGCCGGGGACGCTGCTGGACGATCTGGTGCATGCCGACCCTGCCGGCCCGAACGGCCGCCTCACCGACGACGAGATCGCACTCAACGCGGGGATCGTGCTGTTCGGCGGGATCACCACCGTGGAGGCGCTGATTCTCGACGCGGTGTGGGCCATCGGCGGCGTGGCGGACGGCCTGCGGCGGGCCACCGCGGACCCCACTGCCACGGTGCGGGCAGTCCACGAAGCCATCCGCTGGGCCGCGCCCGTGCAGGCCGCGCACCGGATGGCCGTGCGGGACACCATGGTGGGTGGGGTGCCCATTCGTGCGGGCGACATGGTGTCGTGCGTGCTGGCTGCCGCCAACCGCGACCCCGCGGTGTTCGAGCGGCCCGACGAGTTCGACCTGGACCGGCACAACGCGCACCAGCACCTCGGGTTCGCCGCCGGGCAGCACCACTGCCTCGGCTCACACCTGGCCATCGCCGAGGGGCGAATTGCGCTCGTCGAGCTGGTGGCCGCGCTGCCCGGCCTGCGGCTGGACACGGCTCGGCCGTCGAGCCTGCTGGGCAGCGAGTTCCGCCAGCCCGACCACCTGTGGGTGGTGTGGGATACGGTCGGCGGATGACCCTTCCCTCGTACAACGAACTGCCCCGGCGCGGCGGGTTGCCCGCGGCGTGGGGTGTGTGGGGCGGCGGCGACGCCGACTACTTCGGGTGCCTCAACATGCTCACGCCGGAGCGGGTGGTGGCCGCTGCCGGGCTGGTGCGCAAGGGGGCGGTCTTCGCCCTGAACTGGAGCATGGGCCTGCCGGACCCGCCACTGTTCGGGCGCCAGCCGTTCACGCACGAGGTGACCGGCCACGACACATCCACCAGCCACGACGACGTGCTGCACAACTGGAACACCCAGTCCAGCAGCCAGTGGGACGGCTTCCGCCACATTCGCAACCATGCCGCCCGTGAGGACGAGCCCGGCAGCGGTCACTTCGCTGGTGTGGAGGACGCCGACCACGGCATCGACCACTGGGCCCGCCGCGGCCTGGTCGGCCGGGCCGTGCTGGCGGACATCGCTCGCTGGCGCGAGTCCATCGGCCGCCCGCTGCGGTACGACACGTCGGATCCGATCGAGCCGGACGAGATCGGCGAGTGCCTGGCCGCCCAGGGCGCCCTGCTGCAGGAGGGCGACGTGCTGCTGGTGCGCACCGGCTGGATCGGCTGGTACGAGGGCTTGGATTCGGCGGCCCGGGCGGCGATGGCCGAATCCGGCGCGTTGGCCACGCCCGGCTTCCGCAGCGGCGAGCACCTCGCGGAGTACCTGTGGAACCTGCACATCTCGGCCATCGGGTGCGACAACCCAGCGGTGGAGGTGTGGCCGCCCGGTTCGGCAAGCACGCCGGAACGCGAGGCCGAGGTGCGCGCCGACCAGCGCCGCCTGCACGAGATCTTCACCCACACCCTGCTGCTGCCGATGCTCGGCCTGCCACTGGGCGAGATGTGGACGCTGGAGGCCCTGGCCGCCGACTGCGCCGCCGACGGCCGCTACGAGTGCATGTTCACGTCGGCGCCGCTGAACCTGCCGCACGGCGTGGCCAGCCCGCCCAACGCGCTGGCGATCAAGTAGGAGGGGTCACCGGATGGCCGGAGAACTGGAAGGCCAGGTCGCGCTCGTCACCGGGGGCGCCACGGGCATCGGGTTGGCGTGCGCCACCCACCTCGCCCGCGATGGTGCCGCCGTGGTGCTGGCCGGACGGCGGGCGGAGAAGTTGGATGAGGCCGCGGGCGTGCTGCGCGACGGTGGCGCGCCCGAGGTGCACACAGTGGTGTGCGACGTCACGGACGAAGCGGCGGTGGAGGCTGCCTGCGGTGCGGCCGCAGGTGTCGGGCGGTTCACCATGGTGGTGGCCAACGCCGGCACGGGTGCCGCCTCGCCGCTGCACCTCACCACGCTGGAGGAGTGGAACTCGGTGCTGGCCACCAACCTCACCGGGGCGTTCCTCACCATCAAGCACGCCGCGGTGCCGCTGGCTCGCAACGGCGGCGGGGCGATCGTGGCGGTGTCCTCCATCGCCGGGCCGCTGACCCACCGGTACATGACGTCGTACTGCGTGTCGAAGGCCGGGCTGGAGATGCTGGTGCGCCAGGCAGCGGACGAGTTGGGCTCGGTGGGCATCCGCGCCAACGCGGTGCGGCCCAGCCTGGTGCCCACGGACATCTCGGTGGGCCTCACGGGCAGCCCGCAGATCGTCGAGGACTACCTCGACCAGATCGCCCTCGGCCGCCTCGGCACGGTGGACGACATCGCCTCGGCGGTGCGCTTCCTGCTCGGCCCGGAGAGCTCGTGGATCACCGGCCAGTGCATCGGCACCGACGGCGGCCACACCCTGCGCCGCGGCCCCAACCTCACGCCGCTGATGGAGATGGTGATGGGCGACGCCGCCCATCCGGGCTGAACGTCGGGCTGGTTACGCTGCCGCCCATGCGACGCCCCTTCGCCGTTCATCTCGCCGCCGCGGGGTCCTTGCTCGCCCTCGCGGCGTGCGGAGGCGGGTGGTGGTCCTGGGCGACGACGGTGCGTGGCTGGGCGACATCGCCGAGCACGACGGCCGCCCCGATTGCGACCGATGCGACGGCTCCCGGCGTGCCGGATGCCGTCACGGTCACCGGGGAGGACGGCAGTGTGTGGAGCTTGCAACTGGACGGCTATCTGCATGGGGTCAACACGACAGGACGAACGGATCAGCCATGTGTCACCGTCGTCGGCTCGATGACGCTCGTCGATGCTCCCGATGGGTGGTCCGGCCTGGCGGCCGATGCCGCGATCGAGGTGATCGCCGGCGACAAGACCGTGAAGTACAAGCCGTTCGTCCGCTGCGACCTCGACGAGCCGGCCAGCCTCAGTGCGTTCTTTGCACTGGTGGGCGACATGCTGCCCGGCGCTTCGCGGGACTTCGTGGCCAACTTCGTGATCACCGAGAAGGTTGTCGACGCCGCCCCCGTGCTGCGACTGCACAATTCGGTCGACGAGGTGACGGTGGACCTTGGGCCGCTGACTGCGCTACCGCAGGCGCGGCCCGTGGAGATCGGTGCGGTCACCGCGCCGCTCGAGCCCGTGGGGACCACGACGGAATGGAGGGACGGTGAAGTCGGCGCACTTTACGAGATCACCGTGGCAGGGGTGCAGATGGTCCAGTCGGCCGACGGGTGGTGCGTCGTCGTGTACGCCTGGGCGACGCTTCCCGATGGTGGCGGACGGTTGCGGCAACGTCCCCGGCTGATGGCGGATGGGTGGGCGCCCGGTGACGACGTGGTGGGTCCGGCGGGTGACTGCCTTCCCCCGACCGCCGACGCGTTCTGGCGCACCTTGACCTCAGAGCCCGTCGAACCGGGCGGGTCGGTCTCGTTGGCGATCCAGGTCGAGTTCACCGAACGGCCGACCATCCAGGCGATCCTGCAGCCACACGGCGAGGGCGCAGACCTCGAGTGGGTCTGGGTGGAGCCGGTGCTCGTCGACTCGCCGCCGCCACTACCTGCAGCGTGAGACTGCCCCCACGCAGACCTCGCTTCTCGACCTCACCGGCCACGTCGCTTCCGCCTGGCGGCAACGGCGGCATCGGCCTCGCCCCTAACCTGACCCCGTTGATGGAGATGGTGATGGGCGACGCGGCCCTCCCGGCTGAGTACGTTTCATGGCATGCGGCGGCTGATTGCGTGGGTGGTGGTCGCCGGCACGCTGACGCTCCCGGTGGCGTGCAGCGACGACGGGGCCGGACTCGGCCGACTCCTTCACGGAGGTCGTGACCTTGCACGCCAGGACGGCGCGGTCTGGGAGTTGGGTGTGCAGGGTTTCGTGGTCGGGTCGAGCGCGGTGAACAACCGTGTCAATGGCCCGTGCGTCAGCGTGCTCGCCTCGCTGCACCTCGTGGACGGCCCGGGCCTGGGCGCCGCCTTCGGGCCGTCGGTAGCGGCTGCCGGGCCGACGGTCGTCGACCGGGATTCGCAGGTAGTGGATGGATGCGCCCTCGACGACGACATGGAGCGTGCGGTCGGGAACCGCTGGGGCCAAACCCTCATGGTGCTCCTGGCACGACGGTGGGGGCGGAGCGTCTCCAACTTCGCCGCGACGACGTTCCTGACGAGTTGGCGATTGCCCTCGGTGACTTGCCCGCCGTGACCATCCATCCCCGGCGCCTCGACACGGCGCCACCTCCGATCGGCGGTGTCGCCGGCGCTGTTCCCGGTCCGCTGCAACCTGCAGGCACTGAGACGGCGCTCACCCTCGCCAGCGGCGACATGATCAGTGAGATCCGCGCCACCGGCGTGCAGGTCGTGCCCTTCGACGATCACTGGTGCGTCATCGCGCACGTCTCCGGCGTGGCCAGCTTCGAGCCCTACCTCATGAACCCTGGGAGCATCGGCGTCGTTGCCGACGGCGTGTGGAACACCTCCCAGGCCGCCGGGCTGTGCCTGCCGGATGACAGCCCGCCCGAGTGGCAGTCCATCCTCACGCCGCCAGGGCCACCTGCCGGTTCGCGAGTCCCGCTGACCGTGCGGTCGTCTTCCCGGAGCGGCCGGATGTGCAGGCGATCATGCTGCCGTCCGGGGGACCGGACTGGTGTGGGTCCTGGTGGAGCCGGTGCTCGTCGACTCGCCGCCGCCGTGGCCGTCGTGACCGATCCCCGGGTCAGCCGTTCGATCTGGCGAACGACAACATTCGTTGCACCAGGCCGCAAGACTTCTTGTCGCTGAGCGGATCCCGCAATCCCGCCGGCACCCGCCCGGCGTCGAACCCGTTCGACTCGCCGCCGCCACCACCTGCCGCGTGAGACTGCCCCCATGCAGACCTCGCTCTTCGACCTCACCGGCCATGTCGCGCTCGTCACCGGCGGCAACAGCGGCATCGGCCTCGGCATGGCGGAGGCGCTGGCACAGCACGGGGCGTCCGTGGCCATCTGGGGCACCAACCCGGCGAAGAACGCCGCCGCCGCGGAGCGGTTGAGGGCGATCGGCAACCCGGTGCTCGACCTCGTGTGCGATGTCGGCGACCACCAGGCCGTGATCGACTCGATGAATGCCACGGTGGCCGAGCTCGGCCGGCTGGACTCCTGCTTCGTCAATGCCGGTGTCGGCGGGCAGGCGCCGAGCTTCGCCGAGATGAGCGAGGAGGAGTGGCACCGCGTGCTGCGGGTGAACCTGGACGGCGCGTTCTACACCGCCCAGGAAGCGGTGAAGCAGATGAAGGCGCAGGACCCGCAGGGCGGGTCGATCGTGTTCACGACCTCGGGGTCCGCGTTCTACGGCCAGCAGCGCGGCCAGCACTACGGCGGCAGCAAGGCCGCCATCAACGCGATGATGAAGGGCATCGCCGTGGAGCACGCCCGCCACGGCATCCGCTGCAACTCCGTGCTGCCCGGCTGGGTGGAGAGCGACATGACCGCGCCGGCGCTCGGCTGGGACACGTTCGTCCAGAAGGTGATGCCGCGCATCCCCATGCGCCGCTGGGGCGTGCCGGCCGACTTCGGGGGCGTCGCTGTCTACCTCGCCAGCCGGGCCAGCTCCTGGCACACCGGCGACATCATCACCCTCGATGGTGGCTACCACTCGTTCTGAGCGATCAGGAGGGCGACGGGTAGTAGCCGCCGACGTCGACGATGAGGTGGGTGGTGGCGGAGGTGTAGAAGCACACCCGTCCGGCATTCCCGATCTTGACGATGACGGCGTTGGGGATGGTGACGCCGGTGGTGAAGTTGAGGTTGGACGCGTTGGGTGGGGCGCTGCCGCAGGGGTAGACGGTGATCCATCCGCCGGCGGCGGGGGTGACGGCGGTGACGTTGAGCACCACGGCGGACGCGTCACCGGGAATCGCCGCGCGTCCGGTGATCTGGAGCTCGGTGATCGATCCCGCCGAGCGTTGACCCATGCCGGAATTGAAGCCGTCGACCGTGATGCCGGCAGCCCTTGTGTCCATGAGCCGCATCGGTGTGACGGCTTGGTAGTCCGTTCCGACGGGTGGCCCGGCGAAGGTGGCGGTGACCGAGCGTGCCGTCGTCATCGAGACCTGGCACGAGCCGACACCGGAACAGGGTGTCGACCACCCGACGAACGTCGAATTCGGCCCGGGACTGGCGAACAGCGTGACCGTCGTGCCAGAGGCGAACACGCCGGAGCATGAGACCGTGCAGCTGATGCCGGCCGGTGACGACGTCACGGTGCCGGCTCCCGATCCGGCCAGCGACACCGAGAGCGTCTGGGTGGGTTGCACTGGCGGCGGCGGTGGGATGTACAGCAGCTTGTCGGGATCCCCACAGCACTCGCTGAGCACGCCGAGTGTGGCGTTCGCGTTGATGGTGGCCCATACCTGAGCGGGCGTGGCCGTGGGCGAGGACTGCAGCGCGATCGCCGCAGCACCGGTGACGTGTGGCGCCGCCATGGACGTTCCGTCGATGGTGTTGGTGGCGGTGTTCGAGCCCGCCCATGCGGAGAGGATGCCGCTGCCCGGAGCGAAGATGTCGTTGCACGAGCCGTAGTTCGAGTACGGCGCGTCGTCGTCCGCGATGGTGGAAGCCGCCACGGTGATGGCGGCCGGAAGTCGGGCGGGACTGTAGAGGCAGGTGTTGGCGGCGTCGTTGCCGGCGGCGACGACCACCGTGATGCCGTCGTCGATCATCGACTGGACCGCCAGGTCCACCGCGGAGGATGCGGAACCACCGAGGCTCAAGTTGGCGACGGCCGGTACCCCGTTCAGATGATCGGCGAGGATCCAGTCGATGGCGGCGATGAGGATGCTGTCCGTCGTGGACCCGGAGCAGTTCAACACCTTCACCGGGATGATCGAGGCGGCCTTGGCAACGCCGTAGGTGCTGCCGGCGGCGGTTCCTGCCGTGTGGGTGCCGTGACCGTTGCAGTCCCAGGACTGGGTGCTGTCGCCGAAGTCCCAGTACGCCGACCGGGGGATCCTCCCGGTGAACTCGGTGTGGGTGTGCCAGATCCCCGAATCGATGACGTAGACATCGACTCCGGCGCCGCTGGCCCCGTAGGAGTAGGTGTTGTTCAGCGGGAGGTTGCGCTGGTCGATGCGGTCCAGCCCCCACGGCGGGCCGCTCTGATTGGACGAGGCCGTCATGATCCTGTCGGGCTCGATGGAGATGGCCCCGCCCAGATCTTCCAGGCGTGGTGTGCGCGCATCCGGCAACCTGACGGAGAGTGCGAAGAGGCCGTGATCGGACAGTCGAGTTGGTGCCAGCCCGCGGGTGTCCAGGCTTGTCATGGCGCGATCGAGCGCCTCACGGTCGGCGTAGCGCACCACGAAACGACCCTCGATGGTCGCACTGCCGGCGCCGAACGCGGCCGGCGGAGCGGCGCCCACGGTGCCGCCAGCCTGTGTTGCGCGGGTGGACGGTCCCGCAGCAACTCGGGGCGCAGTGCCGGCCACGGCGACAACAAGGGCCAGCACTGCCGCCCAACCCAGGGTGACGTTCCTGAGGGATGGCTCCGTCCGCATCCCGGCAGCTTCGTCAACGGTTCTGCCCGCGTCAAGTGAGGCGGCCGAGGAACGCCGGACCGGGCGCTCGGGGGAGCCGACGTGGAACACTGAACACATGACGACTCGCATCGCCACGACTCGGGTGGACGGTCATGCCGGTCAGCAGGCGGTGGCCGCGCTGATGGCGTTCGGAACCGACACCATGTTCACGCTGAATGGCGGACACATCTGGCCGCTCTACGACGCCGCCCGCGACCAGGGCATGAAGGTGGTGGACACCCGCCATGAGCAGACGGCCACGTTCGCCGCTGAGGCCTACGCCAAGCTCACCCGCAAGCCCGGCTTCGCCGCGCTCACCGCCGGCCCGGGCATCACCAACGGCACGTCGGCCATCACGTCGGCGTGGTTCAACGGGTCGCCGCTGGTCGTGCTCGGTGGTCGGGCGCCGGAGGCGCGGTGGGGCGCCGGCTCGCTGCAGGAGTTCGACCATGTGCCCGTGATGGCGCCGATCACCAAGCACGCCGCCACGGTGAAGGACGCCACCCAGGCCGCCGCCGCCGTGCACGCTGCTGCCCGGCTGAGCATGACCCCGCACCGCGGCCCGACGTTCCTCGACTTCCCGCTGGACCTGTTCGGCCCGAGCGCCGGCGACCTGCCCGAGGTGGACGAGTGCGTCGGCCTCGGCGTGGCGCCCGATGCCGACGCTGTCGCGACGCTGGCCCAGATGATCGCCCAGGCCGAGCGCCCGGCGTTCATCGTCGGCAGCGACGTCTACTGGGACGGCTCGTGGGAAGCCCTGCGCGCCGCCGCCGAGCAACTTGGCGTGCCCTGCTTCTTCAACGGCCTCGGCCGCGGCACCCTGCCGGCCGACCACCCGCTGGCGTTCCTGCGCACCCGCGGCCTGCTCAAGGCCCGCGCCGACCTGGTGGTGGTGCTCGGCACGCCGCTGGACTTCCGCCTCGGCTTCGGCCGCTTCGGCAACGCCACCGTCGCCCACGTGGTGGACAGCGAGGCCCAGCGGGCCAAGCACGTGGAGGTGCACACGGTGGCGGGGACTCCAACCTGATCTTCCGGGCCCTGGCCGACTACACCGGCCCGCGCGCCGACCACGCCGGCTGGGTGGAGGAGTTGCGTGCCGCGGAGGAGAAGGGCCGCGCCGCCGACGCCGAACTGCTGGCCGCCGGTGGCGACGTGGTGAAGCCCAGCCGCATCTATGGCGAACTCGGCAAGCGGATGGAACGCGACGCCGTGGTGATCTGCGACGGCGGCGACTTTGCCTCCTACGCCGGCAAGTTCGTGGAGGTCTACGAGCCCGGCTGCTGGCTGGACACCGGCCCCTACGGCTGCCTCGGCAACGGCCCGGGTTACGCGATCGCGGCCCGCACGGTGCGGCCGTCCAGCCAGATCGTGCTGCTGCTCGGCGATGGTGCCGCCGGCTTCAGCCTGATGGACGCCGACACGATGGTGCGCCACGGCCTGCCCGTGGTGATGGTCGTCGGCAACAACGGCATGTGGGGGCTGGAGAAGCACCCGATGCAGGCCATCTACGGCTGGGACATGGCCTGCGACCTGCAGCCCGGCTGCCGTTACGACGAGGTGGTGCGGGCACTCGGCGGCGCCGGCGAGACCGTCACGTCACCGGCCGAGATCGGCCCGGCCCTCGACCGTGCCTTCGCCGCCGGCGTGCCCTACATGGTGAACGTGGTCACCGACCCGAGCGACGTCTACCCCCGCACCAGCAACCTCGGCTGAGTCTCGGCCGCAGCGAACTCCCAAGTTGGCGTTGAGTGGCGGTAGGGCCGCACCTCACCGCCAACTTGCACGAGGCCCCTCCGAAGTTGGCGTTGAGTGGCGGTAGGGCCGCACCTCACCGCCAACTTGTCGACGGGTGGTGTGCACGGGCGACGCCGATATGGTGCGGACAGCTTCCCCCGATCTGCACGACGCGCCTCGACGGCGCCGTTCCCAGGGGAGGCACCGTGCCCGCCTTCAACCATTCCGCCGCGATCTGGTTCCACGACCATCACGGCATTGCATCGACGGCTGAACTCACCGCACTCGGCATCGGGCGGCAGCGGCGTCGCGAACTCCTCGCAGCCGGGGTACTGGAGCGGCCGTTCGAGGGCGTGTACCACTTGACCTCGTCGCCGCTCACGTTCGAAGCCCGCTGCCGCGCCGTGTGCGCCGCCGACGAGTCGCTGGTGCTGTGCTGCTTCACCGCAGGCGCCTTGATGGGGTTGCGGAAGTGCGGCACGAAGTGGCTGCACTGCACCACCGGTCGGAGGGCCAAGCCGATCGGCCCATCGGTGAAGGTCCACCGCACTCGCCTCGACCTCACGGACCACATCGTGACGAGGGACGACGGCATCCGCCACACCGATGCCGTGCAGACGTTCTTCGATCTGGCCCGTCACACGGGCGACCTTGCCCTTCGTTCCATCGGCGAGCAGATCATTGCGGATGGTCTGGCCACTCACCCGGAGCTTGCCGACCATGTGGCCGAAGTGGCGTCTCGCGGGCGCCCGGGCAGCGGCCGAGCATTGCGCGTGATCTCCGAGCGGTCACCCGTCGGAACGGCTGCCGACTCCGACGACGAGGTGGTGCTGCTCCACGCGCTGCACGGCGCCGGGCTGATGGAGTTCGTCCGTCATCCGCCGGTGCAGCTGCGCACCGGCGACGTGGTGCACCCGGACCTCGGCGTGCCGGGCGTGGGCTTGTACGTCGAGGTCGACCACCCCACCTGGCACAACGCCGCCGAACAGGCCGCGTATGACAAGTGGCGCGACTTCGAGATCCGGCTGCTGGGAGGCGAGGTGGAGCGCATCCCCAGCGGCTGGCTCACGCACTCGCTCGACACGGTCGTCGCCGACCTGGCCGAGCGCCTCCGCCTCCGCCGCCTCCAAGTTGGCGTTCAGTTGCGGTAGGACCGCACCTCACCGCCAACTTGCCGAGGGTTGCCCACAAGTTGGCGTTGAGTGGCGGTAGGACCGCATCTCACCGCCAACTTGGGCGTCGGGCGCTGCGGCAGTTACGGGGTGGCGCAAACGCTGCCGGGGGCGGGGATGACGTTGCCCTGGGCGTCGAGGTCGAAGTACGGGGACTCCACCTTGATGTAGTCGGGCACCATGTCGGCTTCGGAGATCACCTGCGGGTTCTCCAGCAGCAGGTAGCTCTCCACCGCCAGTTCGAAGACCCGGCGGTTCTCCACGCAGTTGGCATTCGAGGCGTTCTGGATGGACTGGGCGCCGTCGCGGGCGTCCTTGGCCTGCTGGCAGGCAGCGAGTGCGGGCACCAGAAGGGGGACGGCGAGCAGGGGAAGCAGTCGTCGGGCGGTCATTGTGTCTTGTCCATGAATCGGTCGACCTCCACCAGGACGCGGGTGACCTTTCCTGCAGCCACCAGCCCTTTGGTATCGGACGCCGAAACCATGAACGTGAGCCTCCGCCCCTCGATTTTCTCGAGGACGGCCTCCGCCTCGACCTCGCCGCCGACGGGCGTCGGCTGCAGATGGTCCAGTTGCACCCGCATTCCCACCGTCGTGCACCCCTCGGCGAGGTGCCCGGCCAGGGCGGCGCACGTGGCCTGCTCGCACAGAGCGATCACGCGCGGGGTGGCCAGCACCAGGACCGACCCGGACCCCATGGCCACCGCCGTGTCGGCGTCGGTGACCACGAGTCGAGCGGTGCCTTTCAGGCCGACCACTGCACTCACGGCGAGCAACGCTACTGCCGCCGCCGCCCCGAACCACGAACCCGTGGACGGCCCCGGACCCGCACGGCGACGGGCTGGGTAGGCTCCGGCCCCATGACGCAAGCGGCAATGATCGACCAGGACGTGCTGGAGCGGGTGCTCGCTGCGGCCGTCCGCACCGGCGCCGAGTTCGCCGAGGTGTACGCGGAGGACAAGCGGTCCAGCTCCATCGGGCTGGACGACGGCAAGGTGGAGCAGGTCACCAGCGGGCGCGACCGAGGCGCCGGCATCCGCGTGGTGAAGGGCGACACCACCGGCTTCGCCCACACCGCCGACCTCACCGAGCGCGGCCTGCTGGCTGCCGCCGAGGCCGCCGCAGCCGCTGCCAGCCAGGGCGACGGTGGCACCCGCACCATCGCCCTCACCCGTGCCGGCACCCGCACCGTCAGCCCGGTGGAGCGCTACCCGGACGACGTACGCAAGGCCGACAAGGTGGCCGTCCTGCAACGCATCGACGGCACCGCCCGCAGCGTGCCCAAGAGCCAGCACGGCAACATCGTGCAGGTCAGCGCCGGCTACGCCGACAGCCGCAAGCACATCCTGGTGGCCAACACCGACGGCGTGTTCGTCACCGACGAGCAGGTGCGCACCCTCCTGCGCATGACCGTGGTGGCCGACGGCGACGCCGGCATGCAGACCGGCTCGCAGAGCGCCGGCCACACGATGGGCTTCGAACTCATCGACAAGGTGGACGTGGAGGCCCTGGCCCGCGACGCGGCCCGCATCGCGCTCACCAAGCTGAACGCCCGCCCGGCCCCCAGCGGGGCGCTACCGGTGGTGATCAAGAAGGGCAGCGGTGGCGTGCTGTTCCACGAGGCCTGCGGGCACGGCCTGGAGGCCGACCTGGTGGCCAAGGGTGGCAGCGTCTACCGGGGCAAGCAGGGTGAGCTGGTTGCCAGCCCGCTGGTGACCCTGGTGGACGACGGCACGATGACCGGCGAGTGGGGTGCCATCGGCTTCGACGACGAGGGCCACCCCAGCCAGTACAACGTGCTGATCGAGAACGGCGTGCTCACCGACTACATGTGGGACTTCCTGCGGGCCCGCAAGGAGGGCCGCCGCCAGAGCGGCAACGGCCGGCGCCAGAGCTACCAGCACCTGCCGATGGTGCGGATGACCAACACCTACGTGTTGAACGGTGCTGAAGACCCCGACGACATCGTCCGCGCCACCGACTACGGCGTGTACGTCGCCAAGCTCGGCGGCGGCAGCGTCAACACGGCCAGCGGCGACTTCGTGTTCGGCATGACCGAGGCCTACCTCATCGAGAAGGGCGAGATCACGGAGCCGTTGCGCGAGGGCAACCTGATCGGCAACGGGCCGCAGGTGCTGCGCGACATCGACCTCCTGGGCAACGACTTCGCCATGGGCAACCCGGGCACGTGCGGCAAGGACGGCCAGGGCGTGCCCGTGGGCGACGGCCAGCCGACCCTGCGGGTGAAGAGCCTCACCATTGGGGGCACGGCGGCATGAGCGGGGGAGAGGAACTGCTCGCGCTGGCGGAGCGCGTGGTCGCCCAGGCCCTGCCGGGCGAGCAGGTGGAGGCCTTCGTGTCGCGGGACTGGGAGACCGACATCCGCGTCTACGAGGGCGAGGTGGAGCACTTCGTCAGCGCCCAGAGCGAGGGCATCGGCATCCGGGTCATCCGCGACGGGCGCACCGGGTTCGCCTACGCCGGCACGCTGGATGCGGACGCCATCGCCGAGGTGCTGGCCGAGGCTCGGGACAACGTCACGTTCGGCACGCCCGACGAGTTCGCCGCGCTGGCCGAGCCCGACGGTGTCGACGTGGTGGAGCAGGAGTTGTGGAGCGACGCGCTCGCCGCCTGCCCGACCGACCGCAAGATCGAACTGGCCAAGGAGCTGGAGCGGATGGCGCTGGCCGCCGACGGCAGGGTCCGCATCGAGGACAGCAACTACGCCGACGTCGCCGCCGAACTGGCCGTGGCCACCACGACCGGCATCCGCCGCAGCGGGCGGGAGAACGGCTGCTACGTCAGCGTCGGCACGCTGGCCGACGACGGCGAGGAGAGCCACACCGGGTTCGGGTTCAGCGTCGGCCGCTCGCCCGACGACTTCGACCTGGCCAAGGCCGCCCGGGAGGCGGCGGAGCGGGCCACCCGGCTGATCGGTGCGATCAAGCCGCAGAGCCGCCGTACCACCGTCGTGTTCGACCCGTTCGTCACGGCGATGCTGCTCGGCGTGGTGTCCAGCACCCTCAACGGCGAGGCCGTGGCCAAGGGCCGCAGCCTGTTCAAGGACCGCGTGGGCGACCAGGTGGCCAACCCGCTGGTCACCCTGGTGGACGACCCCACCAACCCGCTGGCCTACACCGCCACCGACCTGGACGGCGAGGGCCTGGCCGCCCGCCGCAACGTGCTGATCGACGGCGGCGTGCTGCAGGGCTTCGTGCACAACAGCTACAGCGCCCGGCGCATGCAGACCCGCAGCACCGGCAACGCGGTGCGCGGCGGGTTCAAGGGCACTCCCGGCGTCGGTTGCCTGGCGCTGCAGTTGAACCCCGGCACCCGCACCCAGGCGGAGCTGGTGGCGGACGTGGAGGACGGCATCCTCGTCCAGTCCGTCCAGGGCCTGCACAGCGGGGTCAACCCGATCAGCGGCGACTTCTCCGTCGGCGCGTCCGGCCTGTCGATCAGCGGCGGTCAGCTCGGCGCGCCGCTACGGGAGTTCACCATCGCCTCCACGCTCCAGCGGATGCTCCTCGACGTCGTCGAGGTGGGCGGCGACGTGGACTGGCTGCCCATGCGCTCCGCCGGCGTCAGCCTGGTCATCCGCGACCTCACCCTCTCCGGCGCCTGACGGGCCTGCGGCCAGCGCCGGCACCAGCGGCGCGGCGTTCCGCCACCCGCCCTCGGCCTCGTCGTGCCGGTCCATCCAGAAGGAGTAGCGGATGAACAGGAGGGTCGGTACCACCGCGAGCAGCGCAAGCACGATCCACGGGAGTGCTTGCCTGATCCACTCTCGAATCCGCTCGGACCGTTCGAGATCGTCGATCCAACGCGTGGCATCTGCGATGAACTCTTCCTCGGCAGCGTAGATCTCGGTAGCCGGCGTCCACGCCGCCGCCAAATCTCAGCTGACGCACCTCTGTGCCCTCCGTGTTGAGCGCAGCGATGACGCGTCGTCCTCGAACAGCAATGCGGCGAGCGCTCCTGGCTGGCCATATCGTTCTCCACGAACCCGCGCCATGTCTCGAGATCCCCCGTGTCTGCTCCGTAGGGGCTCCAGAAGCCATGGATGCGGGTTCGCGCCGGCCAGTGCCCGCGCGGGCCGGCACGATCACCGTGTCGAAGCGCTCCGCCGTGGGGAATCTCCAGATCTCTTGAGCTGCTTCACCGCCGGTCAGGCGTCGGTACTCGTTCATCGAGTTGCCGATGAGCAGCGAAGCCACCCAGGCTGACAGAGGAATGAGCCACGGATCATCGCCACGTGCCAGGGCGCTTGCCCGCGCCGCGGGCGACTCGGATGGTGGCACCGGCCTGCCTCTCAGCCTGCGGCGTCGGCCTCGCCGTCGTCGGCGACCCACCACAACGCGGCCCGATCAGCACAGCAGCAGGCCGACAACGGAACACGCCGTCGGCGGCGATCAGGTACGCACGCTGCCCCGCGCCAGGTAGTCGTGGCGTGCCCGCTGCTCGGTCCGGTCCTCCACCGCCCTCAGCTCGGCGGCGAAGTCGGACTCGGGGACCGAAACGCCCGGTCGGTCCCCTGCGGCCTCCGCCGTCTACCGAGGCGATGACCGCGCGTCCCATTCGAACTGCTTCGCAATGAACTCGTCGCCAGTGGACCGTAGGCACGACGACCCAGTAGCGCAGGTAGTCGTTCGGAAAGTACGAGCCGGTCCCCGCTCTGGTCGACGTGGCGGAACGAGTTGCCGATGAACGTCATCTCGTTGCCGTCGCTGTCGCCGACGATCCAGCCTCGGGCCGGCCGATCCGGTCCGAAGGCCTCCGAGGCGTAGTGGGACGGTCGAATGGGCCTTCAGCATCCCGCCGTCGGTCCGTCAGGGGTCGCCCGACGTGGTGCAGCCCGAACGCGAGCGAGGCCGATCACCGTCCAGCCGCGACCCGGACCCATCGCCCCGTCGCCGCGCCGACGGTCGGCACCCGTCCACCTCCACCTCGACACCTCCGGCCGGAGCCACGCCTCGTTCGACCCATCCGGTGCCCTCCGCCCCGGGGTCGGGGTGAGCACTCGGCGCTGGCACTCGGGTGGGGGCGCTGGGACTCGGGTCGGGGGCTGGCACTCGGACCCGGGGACCCAGGGGGGACGGGCGAGGTCAGGGGGTGAGGACTTCGTCGATGGGGCGGCAGCGGATGCCGAGGGACTCGGCCAGGGAGGGGTCCAGGACCACCCGGCCGGGGCGGGTGAGGCCGGACTCGGCGAGCGATGCGGTGGGCACGCGGTCCGGGTCCAGGCCCATCCAGTCGGCGAAGGTCCGTGCCAGGTCGGCGCGGCTCAGCACATTGCGGGCCGCCACATGCAGCGGGCCGCGCAGCCCCGTCATCCCGGCCACCTGCACCAGCGCGGCTGCCACGTCGGCGGCGTGGGTGGGGCAGCGGTACTCGTCGGTGAAGAAGCGCATCGCCTTCCGCCCGGCCAGCACGTCGGCCACGTCCTCCTGCGCCCGGCTCGACCGGCCCGTCCCGTACAGCAGCGAGGCCCGCACCAGCACGGCCTCCGGGCAGGCGTCCGCAACGGCTGCCTCCGCCTCGGCCTTCCACCTGCCGTAGTCGAGGACGGCGTCCGGCGGGTCGGCCTCGGTGTAGTCCGCCGCCCGCCCGGCGAACACCATGTCCGTCGACATGTGCACCAGCCGGGCACCGACGGCCGCCGCGGCGGCGGCCACATGGCGCGACCCGTCGACGATCACCCGGCGGTCGTCGGGCCGGTAGGCGAGGTGCACGACGGCATTCGGCTTCCACGTGCGGATCTCGTCCTGCACGTGCTCGCCGCGGCGGATGTCGAACGCCTGGCTGCCGGGCGCCAGCAGCTCCCAGCCGTCCGCCTCCGACGCCTCCACCAGGTGCCGGCCGAGGAACCCCGACGCGCCGGTGACCATCATCAGCCGCTTCCGCCCGGTCCACCGCCGCACCCGCGTCGTCACAACCGACACCCTACGGCGGTACGGTGACTGCTCGTGCCCGCCCCTCACGCCTCCGCCGTCGAGCGTCACCCGCACCTGGGCGACCCGCTACCGGCCGGCTGGGTCCGCGTGGACCTGCACAGCCACACGATGTGGAGCGGCGACAGCACCACCACGCCGGAGGAAGTGGAGGAGGCCGTCGTGGCCGCCGGGCTGGACGTGCTGTGCATCACCGACCACCACGCCATCAAGGGCGCCGCCGAACTGGCCGGCCGCCTGCCCTGCCGGGTGATCGTGGGGGAGGAACTGCGCACCCACCACGGCGAGATCATCGGGCTGTTCCTCACCGAACGCATCCCGTTCGGCATCCCGCCCGCCGAGGCCGCCGAGGCCATCCGCGCCCAGGGCGGCGTGGTCTACGTGCCCCACCCGTTCGACCCGATGCGCCGCAACATGGCCGCGCCCGCGCTGCACGAACTGGCCGAGGCCGGCCTCCTCGACGCGGTCGAGACCATCAACGCCAAGACCTCCCTCGCCAGCCTGAACCGCCGGGCCGCCGAGTTCGCCGAGCAGTTCGACCTGGCGGCCGGCGCCGGCAGCGACGCCCACGTGCCCCTGGCGCTCGGCTCCGCCTACGTGGAGATGCCGGACTTCGACGGCCCGCAGGACTTCCTGGCCAAGCTGCGCGAGGGCCGGGTGGTCGGCCACCACTGGGACCAGCCCCGCCCGTGGAGCCCCCGCATCCTCCCCTGCGTCACGATCGAATAGCGGTACCGGAAGGACCCCCGCATGCCCATCATCCACGCCATCGTGCTCGGCCTCGTCCAGGGCCTGTCGGAGTTCCTCCCCATCTCGTCCAGCGGGCACCTCCTGCTCGTGCCCTGGCTGTTCAACTGGAACGACTTCGCCGACGTCTCCATCGAGAAGGCGTTCGACGTCGCGCTGCACATCGGCACGCTGGTCGCTGTCGTCGCCTACTTCCGCAAGGACCTCGTTGTCTATGTGCGCGACGGGGTGCGGATGGTGGTGCACCGCGAGCGGCCGTCCACCGTCGAGGGCCGGCTGGCGTGGCTGCTGGTGCTCAGCGCCCTGCCGGCGGCTGCGGTGGGCGCGCTGTTCGAGAGCTTCATCGACGAGAAGCTGGGCACGCCCACCATCATCGCCATTTCGCTGATCGTGTTCGGCGTGCTGCTCGGCTGGGCCGACCGGCGCGACGGCCACCGCGACCTACCGGAGTACACCAAAGACGACGCGCTGAAGGTGGGCGCAGCGCAGATCCTGGCCCTCAACCCGGGCACCTCGCGCAGCGGCATCACCATGACCGCCGCCCGCCTGGTGGGCTTCCACCGCGACGCGGCCGCGCGGGCCAGCTTCCTGATGGCCATCCCGGTCACCGCCGGCGCCGTGGCCTACAAGATGCTCAAGCTCGCCAAGGACGGCATTCCCGACGGCCTCGGCGTGCCGATGATCGTCGGCATCATCACGTCGGCCATCTCCGGCTGGCTGGCGGTGTGGGGCACCATCCGCCTGGTGCGGACGCGCACGTTCATGCCGTTCGTCGTCTACCGGATCGGCCTCGGCGTGCTCGTGCTGGCACTCATCGTCACAGGCGTACGCTGACCGGATGACGATCGTGCTCCAGACGGTGCCGCTGGGCTTCCAGTGGCCGACGGCGGACCCCTACCTGTTCTGCGTCCACCACCTGGACCACTACCCGGCCGGCAACGGCGACTTCGGCCCCGCAGCCTCGCTGGCCGGGCGCAACATCGGCAACGACTTCGAGCCCCGTGACGGCTGGCGGATGTACCACGGCAGCACGGTGCCCGGGTTCCCCGAGCACCCGCACCGTGGCTTCGAGACCGTCACGTTCGCCCGCCGCGGGTACATCGACCACAGCGACTCGCTGGGCGCCGCCGCCCGCTTCGGGCGAGGCGACGTGCAGTGGATGACCGCCGGGCGCGGCGTGGTGCACAGCGAGATGTTCCCCCTGCTGTCTCCGGAGGGCGACGGTGCCAACACCGTGGAGTTGTTCCAGATCTGGATGAACCTGCCGGCCGCCGACAAGATGGTCGAGCCGTACTTCACGATGCTGTGGGCCGAGCAGGTCCCCGTCCACCAGCACACCGACGCCGCGGGCCGCACCGCCACCGTCACGGTCATCGCCGGCGAGTTCGCCGGGCTCATCCCGCCGGCCCCGCCGCCGTCCTCCTGGGCGTCGCGCCCGGAGGCCGACGTGGCCATCTGGCATGTGGTGCTGGCCCCAGGCGCCGAACTGGCACTGCCGCCGGCCCGCGGCGACGACACCGGTCGGGTCCTGTACGTCTTCGAAGGGTCGGTCACGGATGGCACCACGGCCGGCACGGACACGGGCGTCGTCGTGCAGAGCGGTGTCTCGGCACCGCTGGTCGGCGGGCCGGAGGGCGCCGAGATCCTGGTGCTGCAGGGCCGCCCGATCGGCGAGCCCGTGGCCCAGTACGGCCCGTTCGTGATGAACACCCGCGCCGAGATCGAGCAGGCGTTCACCGACTACCGGCGCACCGGCTTCGGTGGCTGGCCGTGGGACCGTCCGGACCCCGTGCACCGCGACGCCGGCGCAGCCCGCTTCGCCCGCCACGCGAGCGGCCGGGTGGAGCGCCCGGCGGCGCTGGCTCAGCCCGCCGGTGAGGGCGGCGGCAGCCGCGGCGAAGTCGTCGTAGGCGGCCAGCGCCTGCGGCCCGTACACGGTGGCGGTGCCGCCGTTCATCAGGATGGCCACCCCCATCGCCTCCGCCACCTGCGCCCGTGTCGCACCCTTGCGGGCGGCGCCCCGCGCGTGGCTGGCGATGCACCCGTCGCACTGCCGGGTGACGGCGATGGCCAGGGCAAGCAACTCCTTGGTGGCCTCGTCCAGCGCGCCGGCAGCCATGGCCACCTTGTGCAGGTCGGCGAAGGCCTTCACCGTGTCGGGGATCTCGTGCCGCAACTCGCGGGCGATCGGTGCCAGCGTGTTGGCGACGTCCGAACCGTAGGCGTGGGTGTGCTCACTCATACCTCGGAGGGTATCGGTGAGCCACCTCGCGGCACAGTGCCGAACGGCCCTACGGCGGCGGGCTCGGTGGCTCGGCGGCAGCGGTCTCCTAGGCCGCCACCACGCGGTACACCGTGCCGTCGGCGTGGCCGAGTACCAGCACCTCGCCGTTCGGGTCGGTGCCGATGGCGCTGATCGGGCCGGGCTGGGCCAGCGTCAGCACCGGGATGGCAGCCATGTCGCCGCCGGGTTCGGACGTGGCGGGAAGGGCGAACAGCTTTCCGCTGCACCAGTCGGCGAACAGGTACCAACCGGCCAGCGACGGCACACCGGCGCCGCGGTACACCACGCCACCGGTGACCGAGCACCCGTCCTCCCCGTGCGGGTATTCGTACACGGGTGCCGTCGCGCCCTCGGGGGCCTGGTCGTCGTTGTAGCGGTGGGTGCCTTCCCAGGCGCTCCACCCGAAGTTCACGCCGCCGCCGGCACCGATCACGTCGTCGCGGGCCACGTCGATCTCCTCCCAGTCGCCCTGGCCGACGTCGCCGATCCACAGGTCGCCGGTGGTGGGATCGAAGCTGAACCGCCACGGGTTGCGCAGGCCATAGGACCACACCTCGCCGCGGGCCCCGTCGACACCCACGAAGGGGTTGTCCGCGGGAATCCCGTACGACGCCGTGCCCGCGGGTCGCGGATCGATCCGCAGCAGCTTGCCGAGCAGCACGCCGGTGTTCAGCGAGTTGCGCTCCGGGTCGGCGGCCGCGCCACCGTCGCCGAGGGCGATGTACAGCATGCCGTCGGGCCCGAACGCGAGGTCGCCGCCGTTGTGGTTCTCGTACGGCTGGTTCACCGTCAGCACCACGCGGGCGCTGCCCGGGTCGAACACGCCATCGGTGCCCACTGCGTACTCGGCCACGACGGTGTCGCCTTCGGTGTCCGTGTAGTCCACGTAGGCGAACGCCTCGGTGGGGTGGAACGCCAGCCCCAGCAGACCCTGCTCGGTACTGGTGCTGACCATCTGGCGGATGTCCAGCACCGGCGCGCCGGCCACACCGTCGGTGACCGGGATGACCAAGCCGGTCTGCGACACCACGTACAGGCGGCCGTCGCCGGCCCGCCAGGCGATGTCCACCGGGCGGTCGAAGCCGGCCGCCACGGCCTCCAGCCGCACGGAGTCCGCCGTCAGTGGGGCGGTGGACGCGGGTGCATCAGTGGTGGGCGCGACCGTGCTGTCGGTGCCCGCCGGGGCAGTGGTGGACGGCACCTCGGTGCTGGTGGGCGCCGGCACGGTGGGCGCCGTGTTGGCGGTGGTGGTGGCCCGGCTGTCGCTGCCGTCGTCGGCGCACGCAGCCAGGAGGGCCAGGCCGGCGGCCGCGGCCAGCGCGACTCGACGGCGTGAGTGGGAGGTGGGGGTGCTCACCCGGGTCATGCTAGGGGCTTGGCATGTGGTATCGAAGTAGATACCATGTGGTCGTGGACGTGGATGCCATCCTCCGCACCCTGCACCGCCGCACGGCGATGAGTTGGCGCGAGCTGGGGGCTCAGGCCGGCACGTCGCACGCCACGCTGCTGGCCTACGCCCATGGCCGGGTCTCGCCCACGGCCGACACCGTGGAACGCGTGGTGCACGCAGGTGGGTTCGAGCTGGAACCGGCGCTGGTCCGCCGCCTGCCCGACGCGGCCCGGCGAGGGCGCGAACTGGAGGACGTGCTGGCCCTGGCCGAGCAGTTCCCCGCCCGTCACGCCCCCGCCCTGATGGCCCCGGTGTTCGGCCGATGAGCCGCCTCGCCGAGCGCATCGTCGCCATCCACCTGGCGCTGGACGCCGGCCGTGTGCCGCATGCGTTCGGCGGTGCGCTCGCGCTCGCCTGGTGCACCCAGCGCGCCCGCGGCACCATCGACATCGACGTGAACCTGTTCGTCGGCACGGACCGGCTGGACGCCACCCTCGCCGCGCTGCCGGCCGAGGTCACCTGGACCACCGCCGACCACGCCCTCCTGGCCCGCGACGGCCAGGCCAGACTGTGGTGGGCGGACACCCCGGTGGACGTGTTCTTCAGCACCACCCCGTTCCACGACGAGGTGGCCACCCGGGCCCGGCGGGAGCCGTTCGCCGGCCACGAGATCCCGTTCCTGTCCTGCACTGACCTGGCCGTGTTCAAGGCGTTCTTCAACCGCACGAAGGACTGGGCGGATCTGGAGGAGATGGTGGCTGCCGGCACGCTGGACCGGGCGCGGGTGGTCGGCGTGCTGGCCGAGCACCTGGGTGTGACGGACGAGCGGGTGGCCCGCCTCCTGGCGCTGCCCACCCCTTCCACCGGGTAGAAACGGGGCATGCATCCCGCCACCACCGCTGTCGCCGCCGGCCGCCCTGAGGGCACCGGCGCCCCGCTCAACCATCCGGTCGTGCTGGCCAGCAACTTCCGTGGTGAGGAGGGCGAGTACGCCCGCACCCACGGCACGCCCACCTGGCACGGCCTGGAGGCCGCCGTGGGCGCGCTGGAGGGCGGCCGGGCGCTGGCCTTCAGCACCGGCATGGCGGCGGCGGCCGCCGCCCTGTTCGCACTGGCGCCGAAGGTGCTGGTGCTGCCGTCGTACAGCTACCTCGGGGTGCGCTCGCTGGTGGCCGACCTGGTGGATCAGCGCGGCCTGGACGTGCGCTTCGTGGACGTGGCCGACACCGCGGCGGTGCTGGCCGCCCTGCCCGGCGCCGACATGGTGTGGATGGAGACGCCCACCAACCCGACCCTCGACGTGGCCGACCTGGCCACCATCGGCGCCGCCGCCCGGGAGGCGGGCGTGGCAATGGTGGTGGACAGCACGTTCGCCACGCCCGTGTGCGCCCGGCCGCTGGAGGACGGCGCCACGGTGGTGCTGCACAGCGGCACCAAGGCCATCGGCGGTCACAGCGACCTGATGATCGGCCTCACCGTCACCGCCGACGACGAGGTCTACGACCGCCTGCACCACGCCCGCCTGGTGAACGGGTCCACGCCAGGCGCGCTGGAGGCCTTCCTGGCGCTGCGTGGCGTGCGCACCCTTCCGCTGCGGATGGAGCGGATGCAGGCCAACGCCGCCGATCTGGCCACCCACCTGGCCGCCCACCCGGCCGTGGCCGAGGTGCGCTACCCGGGCTTCGGGGCGATGGTGTCGTTCGTGATGGTCGGGGGCGCGGCCGCGGCCGACGCCGCCTGCCGGGCTGTGCGGCTGATCGTGCCGGCCACCAGCCTGGGCGGGGTGGAGACCACCATGGAACGTCGCCAGAAGTACGCCGGCGATGCCCATGTGCCGCCCGGCCTCATCCGCATGAGCGTGGGCATCGAGCACGTGGACGACCTGTGGGCCGACCTCTCGGCCGCGCTGGGGTCGATCGGCGCGTGACGAGAGCCGTCGGGCCCCGCCTCACTCGAACAACAGGGCGGGAAACTCCAGATAGCCCTTGATCCGCTGCACGAAGGTGGCCGCGTCCCAGCCGTCGACGACCCGGTGGTCGAAGCTCGACGAGAGGTTGAGCATCTGGCGGGGTTGGAACGACTGGTGCAGCCACACCGGCCGGGTCTCGATGCGGTTGACCCCGACGATCGCCACCTCGGGTTGGTTGATGATCGGGGTGGTGACCAGGCCGCCGATCGCGCCGAGCGACGTGATCGTGATGGTCGACCCGGTCAACTCCTCACGTGCGGCGGTTCCGCTTCTCGCTGCCTGGGCGACACGGGTGATCTCATCCGCCAACTCGCGCACATCGAGGCGCTCGGCGTGGCGAACCACCGGGACGATCAACCCGTTGTCGGTCTGGGTCGCGACGCCCAGGTGGACGGCGGGGAAGAGCCGCAACGCCGGCGGGTCCTCCGTCAGGTGGGCGTTGAGGCCCGGTTGCTCGGCGCACGCCTTGACCACGGCGCGGGCCACGAAGGGCAGCACCGTCAACCGGTTGCCAGGTTCCCGACGGATCAGCTCGTGGCGGAGCGCCTCGAGTTCGGTGACATCGACGGCTTCGACATACGTGATGTGGGGGATCTGCGCCCACGCCTGGCTCATTCGCTCGGCGATTCGCCGCCGCACACCGCGCAGCGGCACGACCTCCTCCGCCGGGCCCTCGGGCATGGCCGGCAGGGGTCCCCTGGCCCGGAGCAGCAGCCGGTCGAGATCGTCGTGTTCGACCCGGCCGTCCGGGCCGCTGCCGCGCACGCCGGCGAGATCGATGCCGAGCTTGGCCGCCCTGGCGCGCACCGCGGGGGCGGCGACGGCGTGCCGCCCCCGTGTCGCGTCCACTGGCGTCGCGTCCACCGGCGCGGCAGTGGCCGGCGCGGCAGCCACCGGCGCGGCGTTGGCCGGGTCCGGCGTGGCCGCCGGTGCGCTCGGCGGCGATGCGCCGGCATCGAGTTCGACGGTGATGAGGTTGCCCCCCACGGCGAGCACGTCGCCCGGGTCGCAGGCGATGGCCGTGACGACCCCGTCGACCGGGGAGATGACCTCGACGGTGGCCTTGTCGGTCATCACCTCGGCGATGGGGGAGTCCGTCGTCACCCGGTCGCCGACCTGCACGAGCCATGAGATCAGCTCCGCCTCGGCGACGCCCTCTCCCACGTCGGGCAGCTTCACCTGGTAGGTGCTCATGCGCGCATCAACTCCTGCATGGCGCGCCCGACGCGCTGCGGCCCGGGGAAGTACGCCCACTCGTGTGCGTGCGGGTAAGGGGTGTCGTAGCCGCAGACCCGAGTCACCGGGGCTTCCAGGTGGTGGAAGGCCCGCTCCTGCACCGTGGCGCTGAGCTCCGCGCCGAAGCCGGAGGTGAGCGTCGCCTCGTGCACCACCAGGCACCGCCCGGTCGTGCGGACGGACTGGACGATGCAGTCGACGTCCAGCGGGAGCAGCGTGCGGAGGTCGATGATCTCGGCGTCGATGCCCATCTCCTCGGCGGCGGCCTGGGCGACGTGCACGAGTGTGCCGTAGGTGAGCACCGTCAGATCGCCACCGGGGCGGTGCACGCGGGCCTTGCAGAGCTCGACCGTGTAGTACCCCTCTGGCACCTCGCCGAGCGGGTGCGCGCTCCACGGTACGATCGGCCGGTCGTGGTGCCCGTCGAAGGGGCCGTTGTAGACCCGTTTGGGCTCGAGGAAGATCACCGGGTCCTCGTCCTCGATGGCGGCCAGCAGCAGACCTTTGGCGTCGTACGGGTTGCTGACCACCACGGTGGTGAGGCCCGCCACATGGGTGAACAGCGCCTCGGGGCTCTGGGAGTGGGTCTGGCCGCCGTAGATGCCACCGCCGGTCGGCATCCGGATGACGAGCGGGGCGGTGAAGTCGCCCGCCGAACGGTGCCGCAGCCGCGCTGCCTCGGACACGATCTGGTCGTACGCCGGATAGACGTAGTCGGCGAACTGGATCTCCACGCAGGGCCGCAGCCCGTACGCCGCCATCCCGATCGCCGCGCCGATGATGCCGGCCTCGCTGATCGGTGTGTCGAAGCAGCGGTGCCGCCCGAAGCGCTCCTGCAGCCCTTGGGTGCAGCGGAACACCCCACCGAAGTAGCCGACGTCCTCGCCGAACACCACCACGCGGTCGTCGCGCTCCATAGCGATGGCGTGTGCGTCCCGGATCGCCTCGATCATCGACATCGTCGCCATCGTCACCGCCCGACCTGGTCGCGCTGCTCGCGCAAGTGGCGCGGCAGTTCGGCGTAGACGTCGTCGAACATCGTCCGCGGATCGCCCGTGTGCCCGTCCTTCACCGAGCCGTGGGACTCCGCCTCGGCGAACGCCGAGTTGACCTGGTCGTCCACCTCCGCCTGCAGCGCCCGCTGCCGTTCGTCGTCCCATGCCCCGATCGCGACGAGGTAGGCCCGCAGGCGCTCGATGGGGTCCCCGAGGGGGAACCGGGCGGCCTCGTCGGCCGGCCGGTACACGGAAGGATCGTCCGAGGTGGAGTGGGCGCCCACCCTCAACGTCACCCACTCGATCAGCGTGGGCCCGAGGTTGGTGCGAGCCCGTTCGGCCGCCCACTCGGTGGCCGCGTACACGGCGAGGTAGTCGTTGCCGTCCACGCGGATGGCGGGGATGCTGAAGCCGTAGCCCCGATCGGCAAAGGTGGCCGAGGCGCCCCTTGCGAAGTCCTCCGGTGTGGAGATCGCCCACTGGTTGTTGACGATGTTCAGGATCACCGGAGCCTGGTAGGTGGACGCGAACACGAGTGCAGCATGGAAGTCGCTCTCCGCCGACGCACCCTCGCCGATCCACGCCGAGGCGATCCTGGAGTCGCCCGACAGCGCCGATGCCATGGCCCAGCCGACCGCCTGGATGTACTGGGTGGCAAGGTTCCCGCTGATGGAGAAGAAGCCGTACTCCTTGGAGGAGTACATGATCGGCAGCTGCCTGCCCTTCAGCGGGTCCTGCGCGTTGGACAACACCTGGTTCATCATCGAGACCAGTGGGTAGCCGGCCGCGATCAGCAGGCCCTGCTGGCGGTAGGTGGGGAAGTTCATGTCCCCGGGGCTCAACGCCCGTTGGTGGGCGCAGGCGATTGCCTCCTCGCCCAGCGCCTGCATGTAGAACGAGATCCGTCCCTGCCGGTGGGCGCGGAGCAGCCGAGCGTCGAAGCTGCGCAACAGCATCATGTCGCGCAGGCCACGGACCTTGTGGTCGGTGGTCAGCGTCGTCGGGACCCACTCGCCGACGGCCGCTCCGTCCTCCGCCAGCACACGCACGAGCTGCTTGCGCATCAGCGCGACGCGCTCGACCTTCTCGTCGAGGTCGGGCTTGCGCATCTCGCCGGCCGCGGAGATGAAGGGGACCGGGTCGGCCGGGTGTGCACCCCGAGCTGGTTCCGGAATGCGCAGTCGCAGGATCGGACTCGCCACGCGCCCAGCTTGGTGTCCTGCGCCGCAGGTTTCAAGGTCCAGTGTGCCCAGCCGGGTGTGCTGCGGCGCGGGAACGGGCTGGCGCGGGCCTCCAAGGGGTGTCGTCACAGCCGGATGGCAGCGGTGAGCGTGTTCGCCGCGGCGTGCACGGCAGCCGTGGCCGCGCAGCCTGGCGGGACGGCAACCTCGATGGTGCTGCCCGACTCCGGGCTCGTCACCACCCCGTCGCACAGCGTGGCGCCATTCCCGAACAGTACGAGCCGCTGCCCGGCAACGACACGTGGCGCCGCCGAGGAGGGCAGCGCCACGACGACCCAGCCGGCGCCGACCTCTGCGTTCCCGCCGACGGCGGACGCCAGCAGCACCTCGCCGACCTCGATCGTCCGGGCCGCAGGGTGGTCAGGCGCGGACGTCAGGGCACCTGGCGGCACCATCGCTGCCGGATAGTCGCGCGGTTCGGCCTGGACGTGATCGCCGCGCTCGGCCGGGGCAGTGGCCACCCACACCGTGACGGGGGTGCCCCAGGCCTGGCGGGCAGTGGCCAGGGCGGCCAGCGAGGCCTGCACCTGAAGGGCGATCAGCAGAGCGAGGGCCGCAGCCGCGGTCCAGTAGAGCCACGGCCGGCGGGCCAGAAGACGACGAAGACGGGCGAGCTGCGACACGGTGCCTCCCCGGGGCGCGCAAGACGAACAGGTGCGGGGGAAGCCGTGGGGCGCACCATATCGGCGCGCGAGGAATTCAGCTGGTGGAAGCGGCCGAACCGGATGAGCTGGACGGCGCTGCGGAGCTGGCTGAGCTGCTGGAGTCCGTCGAACCGGACGAGCTGCTGGAGTCCGACGAGCTGGACGAGCTGCTCGACGAGCCGGTCTTGGTGCTGGAGCTCGAGCCGCGACTGTCCGTCTTGTAGAAGCCGCCGCCCTTGAACGTGACGCCGACGGGGGTGAAGACCTTCTTGACCTGCATCACCTTGCCGGTGCCGGGGTGGGTGGCCTCGGTGAGCGCATCGTCGGTGAACGCCTGCTGCACTTCGATGGTCTCGCCGGTCTCGACGAACTTGTAGACGTAGGTGGGCATCTCGGGCTCCTGCTGGGCAGTTAGCAGTCGGGTCGGGCGAGTGCTAAGGCTAGCGCCCCTAAGCTGCGTCCATGCGAGTCCGTACCGCGGTCATCCCCTGCGCGGGGCAGGGCACCCGATTCCGGCCGATCACCCGCACGGTTCCCAAGGAGCTCCTGCCGATCATCGCCACGCCCGCTCTGCAGCTGGTGCTGGACGAATGCGTGGGTGCCGGTATCGACCATGTGGTACTGGTGTCCAGCCGCGACAAGCCGGCCATCGAGCGCTTCGGCAAGGACGCCGAGCAGGAGATGGCGGGCCTGAAGGTCAGCATCGCCTTCCAGGACGAACCGCGTGGCCTCGGCCACGCCGTGGGCTGCGCCCGCCCGGCCGTGGGCGACGAGCCGTTCGCCGTCCTCCTGCCCGACGAACTGATGAGCGGCAGCCAGCTTCTCAGCCAGATGATCGATGTGTGCGAGCGCACCGGCGGCAGCGTCGTCGGCCTGAAGCGGGTGCCGATGCACGAGGTGGACGCCTACGGCGTCATCGCTCCTGCGGGCGATCTGGACGCCGCCGGGGTGGTGGCGATCTCGACGATGGTGGAGAAGCCGTCGGTGGCCGACGCACCGAGCGACCTCATCATCATCGGCCGCTACGTGCTCACCAACGACGTGTTCGATCTCATCGAGCGACTGCCACCCGGGGCCAAGGGTGAGATCCAGCTCACCGACGCCCTGCGCCAGCAGGCGGAGGCCGGCCCGTTCCACGGCGTGCTCAGCCGCATCGGCCGGCACGACACCGGCAACCCGCTCGGCTGGCTCACCGCGGTGGTGGACCTCGCCATCGACGACCCCACGGTGGGTCCGGAGTTCACCGCCTGGCTGCGCGGCCGGCTGGGATGAACCCCGGCCAGGCGGCGGGCGAGTTGGCCGGCCTGCTGGCCGCCACTGGCGACCCGGAGCGGGCCACGGGAGAGGCCGCCTATCTGAAGAGCAACGTGCACTTCTTCGGCGTGCGTGTACCCGACGTGCGCCGGGCGGTGAAGGCCGCGCTGAGGGCTGGCCACCCGACCGACCACGAAGCGTTCGCGCTGGCCGACGGTCTGTGGGCCTGGCAGGTGGACGGCAGGGCGGTGCACGAGTGCCGCCTGGCGGCGGTCGAAGTGCTGATGGCTTCGCCGAAGCTGGTGACGGCGGCCGACCTCCCGTGGATCGAGGCGCGTCTGCGCGAGTGCGGCACCTGGGCGCTGGTGGACCCGTTGGCCGGGGCGGTGGCGGCCGCACTCGCGGCGCGCGAACCCGTCGCCACGCTGCCGGTGCTGGACCGCTGGGTGTCGGATCCGGACTTCTGGGTTCGGCGCTCGGCCGTGCTGGCGATCCGCGGGCCACTGGCGGCGGGCCGCGAGCACGGCCGCTTCTACGGGTACGCGGCGGCGTTGCTGCCCGAGCGCGAGTTCTTCATCCGCAAGGTGCTCGGCTGGGCCCTGCGGGAAGAGGCGGCTCGACGGCCCGCCGAGGTGGAGGCCTGGCTGAGGGCACACATGACGCAGATGAACCTGGTGACGCTGCGCGAGCCGCTGCGCAAGTTCCCGCCGGCGATGGCGGCGGATCTGCGGCGGGCCTATGACACCCGGCGGAACTCGTCCGGGTAGTCCAGCACCAGGCCGTGCTCGTCCACCTCGAACGTGGTGACGTAGCCGGAGTCCACGCTCTCGTAGCGCCAGGTGTGGCCGGAGGTCCGGGTGTACCGCTGGGTGACGGGGCGGACCTCCAGCGTCTCGGGGTCCACGTACACCACGGGCAGTTCGGCAGTGTCGCCCTCGTGCAGCGGCAGGCGGCGGATCGGCAGGGTGTTGGTGAACGGGGTGCACGCCAGGTCGATGTCGTAGCAGCCGTCCAGCTCCGTGCGGTGGGCGCCGTTCATCTCGCCCCAGCGGCCGTGGCCGTCGGTGGCCAGCCACAGGTCCGGCTCCTCCAGGTCGCGGAAGAGGATGAACTGGCGGACCTGCCAGGTGGGCGACAGGCGCAGCACGTACTCCACCCGCTCCCGCCCGACGTGGCCGTTGACGGTGAAGCCCTCGTTCTCCCAGCGGATGGCGACGGTCTCCACATGCTCGCCGTCCCAGGTGGTCCAGCGCACGACGTGCCCGGTGGGGTCGTGGGCGGCTGCGAACGGCGAGTACATGCGGGCCACGGTACCGTTGCCCGGATGATCCCCGTCGACGAGGCCCGCGCTCACGTGCTGTCCCACTGTGCCGTGTTGCCGGTGGTGGAGGTTCCCTGCCGGTCGGCCGTCGGGATGGTGCTCGCCGCACCGGTGGTGGCCGCGGAGGACGTGCCGCCGTTCGCCAACTCGGCGGTGGACGGGTACGCCGTGGTCGCTGCGTCGGTGGCCGGCGCGTCCGCGGGAGCGCCGCTGGTGCTGCCGGTGGTCGGTGAGGTGGCTGCCGGCGGCTACACGGACCGGGTGCTCCAGCCGGGCGAGGCCATCCGCATCATGACCGGAGCGCCCATGCCGGCAGGTGCCGATGCGATCGTGATGGTGGAGGACACCGAGCGCGTGGACGGCGGCGCGCAGGTGGCCATCTCGAAGGCGGTGCAGGCCGGCGACTCGCTGCGCGGTGCCGGTGACGACGTGCGTGCCGGGACGGTGCTGTACCCGGCCGGCACGGTGGTCACACCTGCCGTGGCGGGGATGCTGGCGGGGGTGAACGCCGCCGTCGTGCAGGTGGTCCGCCGCCCGCAGGTCGCCGTGCTGAGCACGGGTGACGAGTTGGTGGACGACGGGTCGCCGTTGCAGCCGGGGCAGATCCGCGAGTCCAACCGCACCGTGCTGCTCGGCCTGGTGGCGGAGGCCGGGTGCGAGGCCGTCGACCTCGGGATCGTGCGCGACGACGAGGCCGAACTGGAGCGCGTGCTGCTGGACGCTGCCGCCCGCTTCGACGCCGTGGTCACCAGCGGCGGGGTCAGCATGGGCGACTACGACGTGGTCAAGGCGGTGCTCGGCCGGATCGCCACGATGCGCTGGATGCAGATCGCCATCAAGCCGGCGAAGCCGTTCGCGTTCGGGATGCTGGCGGCGGCACCGGGGGCGCGGGAGATCCCCGTGTTCGGGCTGCCGGGCAACCCGGTCAGTTCGCTGGTGTCGTTCGAGTTGCTGGCCCGGCCGGCGCTGCGCCAGATGGCGGGGCACCCGGTCATCCAGCGGCCCACCGTGGCCGCGGTGGCCGACGCCGGGCTGGCCCGCCGCCCCGACGGCAAGATCCACTTCATGCGGGTGTTCGCCTCGTTCGGCGAGGACGGGCGTGTGCACGTGACGTCCGTGGGCGCCCAGGGCAGCCATCAGCTGGCGGCCACATCGATGGCCAATGCCATTGCCGAGGTGCCTGATGGGGACGGCGTGGCGGCGGGCGGCACTGTTCGCACGATCCTGCTCTCGGTAGGGTGAGCAGATGGCAGCGCAGGATCTGGTGGACCCCTTCGGGCGGACCATCCGCGACCTGCGCATCAGCGTCACCGATCGCTGCAACTTCCGCTGCACCTACTGCATGCCGGAAGAAGGCATGCGGTGGATGCCCCGCTCCGAGATCTTGACGTTCGAGGAGATCGAACGGGTCGCCCGCCTGTTCGTGGAGCGGTTCGGGGTGGACGGCATCCGCCTCACCGGTGGCGAGCCCACGGTGCGGGCCCACCTGCCCGTGCTGGTGGCCAAGCTGGCCCGGCTGGGGGTGGACATGGCGCTGACCACCAACGGGGCGACGTTCCGCAACCTTGCCCACGAACTGCGCGAGGCCGGCCTGCGGCGGGTGAACATCAGCCTGGACACGCTGGACCGGGCGAAGTTCGAGCAGATGACCCGCCGCGACGAACTGCCGGCCGTGCTGGACGGCATCGACGCTGCGCTGGAGGCCGGGTTCGCCCCGGTGAAGATCAATGCCGTCGTGCAGCGTGGGGTGAACGACGACGAGATCGTGCCGCTGGCCCGCTTCGGGCGCGAGCGCGGCGTGGAGATCCGGTTCATCGAGTTCATGCCACTGGACGCCGCCGGCAACTGGCTGCACGACGACGTGGTGGGGCAGGAGGAGATCGTCGCCTGCCTTGCCGCCGAGTTCCCGCTGGAGCCTGTGCCCGCCCGCGGCGCTGCCCCGGCGGACCGCTGGCGTTACACCGACGGCGGCGCTGCCCCCGGTGGCGACATGGTGGGTGTCATCCCCACGGTCACCAAGCCGTTCTGCGGCGACTGCGACCGGGTGCGGCTCACGGCCGACGGCCAGTTCCGCACCTGCCTGTTCGAGACCCGCGAGTTCGACGTGCGCGAGGTGCTGCGCACCGGCGGCTCGGACGACGACCTGGCGGCGCTGATCCAGCGCGCCGTCGGCACCAAGTGGGCCGGCCACCAGATCGGCCAGGTCACGTTCGTCAAGCCCCGCCGCACGATGAGCCAGATCGGCGGCTAGGCACCGTCGTCCGGGAGGATGCCGGTGCAGTCCCCGGCGACCCGCCGGAGGCGCAGCGGCATTCTTCCGCCACCGACAATCTTCGTTGCGTGGCCGCGCAAGTGATGTTGTCGCTGCTGGGCAGAACAGTGGGTGACGCGCTCAACGAAGCCGCAGTTCCGACCGATGAAAGCCCTGTGAGGATGCGCGTCGTCGCCAGCGTTGCCGTCGTCGGCATCCTCATGGTGACAGCGGTGGCCGGGGCGGACCCAGTGAATGCCCCGGCCATCGCCGCAGGCCACCCGGTGCGGCTGACCCCGCCGCCGGTGCCGACCATCGGCGGCTGCCGGATCTTCCCCACGGACAACTCGTGGAACGTGAACATCCGCAACGCGCCGCTGGCAAGCCGCAGTAGCCAGATCATCAGCTACATCCAGGCCCACGGCAGCGACAACCTCCACCCGGACTTCGGGGAGAACCCGGCCTACGGCATCCCGTTCGTGGTGGTGCCGCAGCATCAGGCGCTGGTGCCGATCACCTACGACGCCTACGGCGACGAGAGCGACCCGGCCCGTTCCCGATCCCGCTCGACGCGCCCGTGGAGGGCGGCGGCGCAGGTGGCGACCGCCATGTGCTGGTGCTCCGCCAGGGCACGTGCGACCTGTTCGAGCTGTACGTCGGGCGGCGGCAGGGGAGCGGGTGGGTGGCCGCCAGTGGGGCCCGCTTCGACCTGACGTCCAATGCACTGCGGCCGATCGGCTGGACCAGCGCCGACGCTGCCGGCCTGCCGATCCTGCCCGGTCTGGTGCGCTACGAGGAGGTGGCCGCGGGGAAGATCCAGCACGCCATCCGGGTGACCTTCTCCACCACCCAGCGTGGCTTCGTGCTGCCCGCCACCCACTACGCGTCGAGCGTCACCAACATCGACGCCCCGCCGATGGGCATGCGCCTGCGGTTGAAGGCCGGCTATGACATCTCCGGCCTGACCGGCCAGGCCCGGGTGATCGCCGAAGCGATGAAGGACTACGGCCTGATCGTGGCCGACAACGGCAGCAACTGGTACTTCCAAGGTGCCCCCAGCCCGGGCTGGAACGACGACGACCTCAACCAGTTGAAGGCCATTCCCGGCACGGCGTTCGAAGTGGTGAACATGGGGCCGACGATCACGGGGTGACAGCGGTCACCCGGGAGTCCCCGTCGGCGCGCGACGGGGGCACTACAGTTCCGTGACGGATGAGTGACCTCACCTTCACCCACCTCGATCCGTTGGGTCGGGCTCGCATGGTCGACGTGACCCCGAAGGAGCCCACCCACCGGCGTGCCGTCGCCCGGGGCCGCGTGTCCATGCAGCCCGAGACCACCACGGCCATCGCCAACCGCGAAGTGAAGAAGGGCGACGTGCTGGCCGTGGCCAGGGTGGCTGCCATCCAGGCCGCCAAGCGCACCAGCGACATGATCCCCCTCTGCCACCCCCTGCTGATCGGTGCCGTCTCGGTGAACTTCGAGATCGGTGACGACTTCGTAGAGGTGGACGTGCAGGTGGAAACGGTGGACCGCACGGGCGTGGAGATGGAGGCCCTGCATGCGTGCAGCGTGGCGTGCCTCACCATCTACGACATGTGCAAGTCCGCCGACAAGGGCATGGTGATCGGCGAGATCGCCCTGTGGGAGAAAACCGGCGGCAGGTCGGGGACGTACCGTCGACCCGCTAACATTGCGTCCGCTGTTACGAACGTAGTAGAACCGTAATGAAACGGATGCCGCTCCAGAACCTGCCGTTCAACGGCTCGGCACCCGGAGAACTCGTGAACATGAAGCTCCCAGAACACCACCGCCCGATGGCGTACTGCCCGCTGACCCAACCCGTTGGAGAGGTGCACTGACATGCAGCCCGTCGTCCTGCTCGCCGTTGCCGCTGTGTGGCTGGCCGTCATCATCCCGCCGCTGCTGCGGTCGCGGGTGGAGAACCGCCCCAACTCGTCGGTCACGGACTTCCGCCGCCAGTTGTCCACCCTGCAGCGCGCCGTGCCCACCCGCACGATGGTGCCCATGCGGGGCATGGCCCGCCCGCTCACCCAGGCGCCCCAGCAGCGCCCCGGCATGCACGGCCACGCCGGCACCATGCGCCGGGCACAGGGCTTCCCCCAGGCCGGCACCCGCCAGCACCTCACCGCCGACCACGGCCGTGGCTACGACCACACCGACCACGGCCACCGCACCATGCAGGTGCATCGTGTCAGCCGTCGCGAGCAGGTCCGTCGCCGCCGCGCGAACGTGCTGTTCGTGCTGGTTCTCACCGTGGCGCTCAGCGGCTTCCTTGCCGCCACCACCCACGCCACGCTGATGATCTACGCCTTCGCCCTGTCGTTCGTGTCCCTCTGCGGCTACTGCTACAAGCTGGTGCAGATCCGCAGCCTCGAGGTGGACCGCTCGTACGGCGAGCACAACTGGTTCAACGCCGCCTGACCCGCCGCCCAATCACCGAGTGGAGCCGCCACCGGCGCCGCTACACTCGGGGCGTCCAACGGGGGTGTAGCTCAGTTGGCAGAGCGCAACAATCGCACTGTTGAGGCCAGGGGTTCAATTCCCCTCACCTCCACCCGGAACATCTGACACGAGGCCCCGCCGAGCGAAAGCCGGCGGGGCCTCGTGCGTTCTGTCCTCACCCCTCGTCACTCCTTCGCCGTTCCGTCTTCCGTCACGCGCCCGACCATGTGTCGGCGGAGCATGGCAGAGCCCGGGCCGGTCATCTGATCCAGCTCCCAGCCGGTCGCGGCGAGGAGGCCGATGAGGTGCGCCAACTGACCAGGGTCGGTCGGGTCGACCACCACCCTTCGGTATTCCCACCAGCCGTCGTCCTCGGCGCGCAGCTCCCCGGCAGCTCGAGCCATCAGCCGGATCTCGCCAGATGGTGCAGGGCCGGGTCGGGTGTCATTGGCCCAGGTTAGGCGCTGGTCATGAGCAAAGTGACAGATGTCGCATGGACGTTCCTCGGCGATGACGTGACCCCGCTGGAGGTGGTGGCGGCGCTCGTGGCCGCACGACGATGGATTCACCGGCCGGGCACACGCTGTGTGCACCAGCACGCCCTGCTCAGGCACGCCCACCCCCACGTGCCGGACCTGCATCACCGCCACGACCACGAGTGGCATCGGCGCGCCGCGCCGGCGGCGGCGAGGCGGGTTGTCAGCTCACGACGGCGCAGTCGCGGCCCTGGTCCTTGGCCCGCAGCAGGCGGTTGTCGGCCAGGCTGATCACCTCGGACAGCGTGGCCGCCTCCGTGGTGTCGGCGATGCCGGCCGACGCGGTGAAGCTGGGGGCGTGGCCGTCGCTGCATGCCACGGCCAACTCAAGGCGGATGCGGTCGAAGACCTCCATGGCCGCCGCCAGGTCGCGGTCGGGCAGCACGATGATGAACTCCTCGCCGCCGTAGCGGCACACCAGATCGTGGTCGCGCACGCTGCGCTGCAGCAGGCGGGCGAAGATCCGCAGCGCCCGGTCACCGGCGTCGTGACCGTGGGTGTCGTTGAGGATCTTGAAGTGGTCGAGGTCCAGCAGGATCAACCCGAACGGGCGGGCGTCCTGGGTCAGCAGGCGAACCTCGTTCTCCAGGCTGCGACGGTTCAGCAGGCCGGTCAGCGGATCGGTGGACGCTTGCAGTTGGCTCTGGGCCATCGCCCGCACCAGGCCGATGCGCGAACCGAGTTGTTGCGACACGGCAGCGAGCGCGGTCACGTCGTACCGGTCGAAGGGCCGCTCTGCCGGGCGGGTGACGTGCACCACGCCTACCGCTGCGCCGACCACGCTGACCGGCATGCAGATCGCCGTCAGCGCGCCGCATTCCCGGTCGCGCACGTGGGGGCAGGCGTCGAAGCGTGACGAGTCCTCGAACGTGAGGTGGTGCCCGGAGCGGATGGCGGGGCACGATCGCGGGGTGGTGACGTCGCACCCGCAGCCTCGCATCGCGTCAGCCGGTTCGCTGGACGCGGCGACGGCGAGATGGGCGCGGCTGGAGTCCGCCAGCAGCACTTCCACCAGCGCGTCGTCGACCATCGTGCCCATCGCCAGCATCGCGGCGTGCAGCGCGGCGGGTTCGTCGTCGGCCATGTCCATCGCACGGGCCAGCCGGGACTCGAAGTCCCGTCGGGCGGCTTCGATGCTCAGCAGCGTCTCCCGCCGGGCGGACTGGGCGCGCTGCTGCAGGAGGAAGTAGCGCAGCGGCGCACCGGTGATGCCCAGGAGAAGTGCCCCCGCTACGGCGGCGTACACCAACGCCTCCGCCATCGGGCCAGACGTCGCGGCGTCGGCGGCGAACCACGCCAGCATCGTGAGGCCCACGACCCACAGCACGTTGAGGATCACCATCGGCCACGTACCGCTCATCGGGTCGAACCGTCCGAAGCGGGCAGTCGCATGGGCGTCAGGGGGTGACGTACCGCCGAGGTGCGAGTGCGGGTGCTCCGTCACGCCCTCTGTATCGGCACCACGGGGCGTCGTGATGAGGGAGGGTGGACATGTCCCGCGAATTGTTACAGAATGATGACAGCGGGCGGTTGCGCCGAGGAGGCCCCGCCATGACAACTTCCCACCATTCGCACCCACCGAGATCGGTCCGGTGCTCGCCGGACGGCATGTGCACGACGAGGCGGGCGGCGACATCGGGTCGGTCACGGACGTGCTGTTCGACCGCCGTGGCCGGGCGGAGTACCTGGTGGTCGATCCCGGGCTGTTCCGCCGCACCCGCTATGTGCCTGCCGAGGGCGCCTATCTCACCGACGATGCCGTCGTCGTGCCGTGGAACAAGGCTCGTGTCACACGTGCCATGAAGGCCAGTGGCACGCACGTGCTCTCCCGTCGGGAGCGTCAGACGCTCGAGCGCTACTACGGCCTCGACCCCGAGCAGTACTGACCCTCCGGAGGTCCGGCCGGTCATCGCCCGCAGCGCCGGCTATTCGCTGGTGGGCCCGTCGAACGACGGGGCACGCTTCTCGCGGTGGCTGGCCAGGCCTTCGGCGGCGTCGGGGCCACCGAAGCCGTAGAACTCGTAGGCCAGGCTGGCATCGAAGATCGGGCCGGCCTGCCGGTACCAGTGGTTCAGCGTGTGCTTGGTCCAGCGGATCGCCGCCTGGGCCATGCCGGCCAACTGCACGGCCACCTCCAGCGCCCGGGCCTGCTCCTGCCCGTCGTCCACGCACAGGCTGACCAGCCCATTGCGCTCGGCCTCCTCGCCGGTGAGCGTGTCGCAGGTGAGCAGGTAGTACTTCGCCTTGGCCATCCCGCACAGCAGCGGCCAGCAGATGGCCGCATGGTCGCCGGCCACCACGCCCAGCCGGGTGTGGCCGTCGATGATCCGGGCGCTGCGGCCGGCCACGGACACGTCGGCCAGCAGGGCGCACACCAGGCCGGCGCCCACGGCAGGTCCGTGGATGGCGGACACGATCGGCTTCGAGCAGTTGATGACGTTCATCACGATGTCGCGGGCCTCGCGGATGGCGCGGGTGCGGGCTGCGTAGTCGTTGGTCAACTCGTCGAGCAGTTCGAACGAACCGCCCGCGCTGAACGCCTTCCCCGCCCCCTGGATGATCGCCACCCGCACGCTCGGGTCGCGGTCGATCGTCAGCCACACGTCGGCCAGATGGGCGTGGCACTCCGGCGACACGGCGTTCAATCCGGGGGCGTCCAGCGTGATCCGCAGCACATGCTCGGCGGGCCGGTCGAACGACAGTGTGGGGTAGAGGGTCGGATAGTCGGGCAGTGGGCGGTCGGCCATGCGCCGAGCGTATTCGCCGCCCGGGGCGACAGCCCTGGCCGGGCTGGATAGCGTGGCCTGATGGACCGCATCCTCATCGACGATCTGCGGGTGCTCACCGTCATCGGTGCGCTGCCCCACGAGCGGGAGATCGCCCAGCCCATCCGCATCGACCTGGCCCTCGGGGTGGACCTCCACGAGGCCGGTCGCAGCGACGAACTGGCCGACACGGTCCACTACGGCCTGGTCTGCGAGCGGGTGGCCGAGCTGTGTCGCGAGAGCAAGGACATCCTGCTGGAGCGCCTGGCCGCCAAGGTGGCCGACACCGTGCTGGAGTTCGATCTGGTGGAGGAAGTGGACGTGACGCTCACCAAGCTGCGCCCGCCGATCCCCGAGGAAGTGCAGTCCACCGCGGTGCACCTGGTGCGCACCCGCAAGGAGGCCGCCGCTCCGCCGCTGGTGGCCCACCGGGCCATCGTCGCCCTCGGCTCCAACCTCGGCGACCGCGAGGGCTACCTGCGGTTCGCCGTGCGCGAGCTGGGCAATGTCACGGGCATGTCGCAGCTGTTCGAGACCGAACCCATCGGTGGCCCCGGTGGCCAGGGCGCCTTCCTCAACATGGTGGTGGAGGTGGAGACCGCGCTGGACCCCTTCGCCTTCCTGCGTCGCTGCCAGCGGATCGAAGCCAACGCCCTGCGCCAGCGCCTGGTGCGTTGGGGGCCGCGCACGCTGGACGTGGACCTGCTGTTCTACGACGACATGCGCATCGAGAGCGAAGCCCTCATGCTGCCCCACCCGCGGATCTTCGAACGCCGCTTCGTGCTGGCCCCGCTGGAAGAAGTGGCGCCCGAGTTCTGCCCCGCCGGCTGGGACGACACCTTGCCGCCCGCTGCCGTGCTGCCCCGCGGGCCGCTCAGCCTGGATGCCGACCCGGTGTGAGGCCGTGGGCCACCTCGTGCTCGAACCGTCGCACCTTGGCCGGGTAGTGGACCCGGCCGAACTCGGGCTGGGCGCGCACCACGATCTCCAGCAGTTCGTCGTGCTGGGCGGTCTCCTTCCACGGCAGGGCGATGTACAGCGGCAGGCCGAACACCCGCATCGCGTCCAGGTTCGTGTACACCCGCTTCTGGTAGACGTAGCGCTCCTCCCACGGCCAGTTCGGCGGGGCGAAGCCGGTGCCGGGGTCCAGCACGCACCGGTGGCGCAGGCCGTACCGGTCCGCGTCGCGCAGGCGAGCGTCGAAGAACTCCACGATCGCGTCCACGGGGTCGCGATCCACCATCTCCATCGCCCGCGGGTTCGGGCCGCTGAGGAACGGCACCACGATCGGCACGTCGAAGTCGGCCGCCACCTCCCACATCGCGTCGGCCTGCATGCCGTCCGCGGCGTTGATCACGGTGGCACCGGCCTGCAGTGCCCGGCGCAGCACCTCGGGGCGCCATGTGTCCACGCTGAGGGGGCGGCCCAGCGCAGCCAGCGCCGGCACCAGGTTTTCCAGGCGCTCCCACTCGGCCTGCCACGGCACCACCTCGGCCACGTCGGTGCTGCCCTGGCCGCCGAGGTCGAAGCCGTCGGCGCCGTCGGCCAGCAGGTGTTCCGCCCGGGCCAATGCGTCCGCAGGCGTGCGCACGATGGAGTCGGTGTTCAACGAATCGGGGCTGGCGTTGAGGACGCCGTACAGGAACATGGCGGTGGATGCTACGGGCACGCCGCTGGCGAAGGGAGGTCGTGGTGAACAGTGTGCGGACGTTCGAGGTGGAGGACTGTGTGATGGACCTGCTGGTGCAGGCCAAGGCAGGCCGCACCATCTCGGTGTGCATTCCGTGCCGTGACGAGGCTGCCACCATCGGCCCGCTGGTCAGCATGGTGCGCCACTCCCTGATGCGCCGGGTGCCGCTGGTGGACGAGTTGATCGTGCTCGACGACCGCAGCACCGACGACACCGCCGCGGTCGCCGCCAGCGCCGGCGCCACCGTGGTGTCCATCGAGGACGTGCACCTCGTGCACGGGGTGGGCCACGGCAAGGGCAACGTGCTGTGGGCCAGCCTGGCCGCCAGCAAGGGGGACTTCGTGGTGTGGATGGACGGCGACATCACCAGCTTCCAACCGAACTGGATCGCCAAGCTCGTGGCTCCGATGGTGGACGACGAGACGGTCGCCCTGGTGAAAGCCACGTTCCACCGGCCCACCCAGCTGGGCGGCGGCGGCCGCACCACCGAACTGGTCGCCCGGCCGCTGATGTCGCTGTACTACCCCGAGCTCACCGGCCTGCAGCAACCGCTGGCGGGGGAGTACGCCGGCCGTCGCACCGTGCTGGAGCAGATGGCCTTCCCGGAGGGGTGGGGCGTGGAGATCGCCCTGCTCATCGACATCGCCCGCCAGTTCGGCCCGGAGGCCATCGCCCAGGTTGACCTCGGGGTCCGCGAGCACCGCCACCGTGGCCTTCACTCCCTGTCCGTCCAGGCCGCGGAGGTGATGGCCACCATGCTGGCCCGGGTGCCGTCCGGCTCCCTGCTGCCCGGCGCGACCGGCCCGGTCCTGCGCCGGGCCGATGGCAGCGAGGTGCCGCTCAACCTCGCCGAGCGCTCGCCACTCGCCTCCGTGCGCCCCCGCTGACCCGCCCCGCACCTGAGGGGTTAGCGTGCACGTCATGATCACGTGGGACGACATCGTGGCCCGGGGGCGGGACGGCAACCTCACCCCGCCCCGGCGCGACGACCGCAGCGAGGCGGAGTGGAAGGCTGTGCTGGACCCGACGACGTTCGAGGTCACCCGCCACGCCGCCACGGAGCGCCCGTTCAGCAGCGACATGTGCAGCCTGTTCACGCCCGGCCGGTACGCCTGCGCCTGCTGCGGCACCGTGCTGTTCGACGCCAATGAGAAGTTCGAATCCGGCACCGGCTGGCCGTCGTTCACCCAGCCGCTGGACGATGCCGTGATCGCCTACCACGTGGACCGTAGCCACGGGATGGTGCGGGTGGAGACCGTGTGCAACGTGTGCGACGCCCACCTCGGTCACGTCTTCCCCGACGGCCCTCCGCCCACCGGCCTGCGCTACTGCATGAACGCGGTGGCGCTCAGCAAGGTGGCCGACGACCACTGACGCCCGCGAAGGCCGCGGGAACGCGGTCGACACGACGGGGCACGCCTGCCAGCCTGGTGGCTGTGGAGAACCATTTCGACGCCGACGTCGCCGCGACCTACGACGAGGACGAGGCGGAGATGTTCTCCCCCGAATTGCTGGCGCCGACTACCCGCTGCCTGGCGGCGCTCGCCGACGGGGGGAGGGCGCTGGAGTTTGCCATCGGCACCGGTCGGGTGGCGCTACCGCTCGCTGCGGCGGGGGTGGAGGTGCACGGCATCGAGTTCTCGCCGGCGATGGCGGCCGAGTTGCGGGCCAAGCCCGGCGGCGAGCACCTCCCCGTGCACCTCGGCGACATGGCCACCACCCGCATCGACGGCGACTTCGCGCTCGTGTACCTGGTGTTCAACACGATCATGAACCTCACCACCCAGGACGCCCAGGTGGCCTGCTTCGCCAACGCCGCGGCACATCTGCGGCCGGGCGGCCGGTTCGTGGTGGAGGTGATGGTGCCGCAGGTGCAGCGGCTGGCCGCGGGCGAGCGGTTCGTCCCCTTCAGCGTCACGGACGACCACATCGGCCTCGACGAGTACGACGTGGTCACCCAGGCTCTGGTGTCCCACCATGTCCGCACCAGCGCCGCCGGCGTCACCCGCGAGCCGATGCCGTTCCGCTACGTGTGGCCGGCCGAACTGGACCTGATGGCCCGCCTGGCCGGCCTGGAGTTCGAGCACCGCTGGGCCGACTGGTCGGGCGCGCCGTTCACCGCCACCTCTCCGTCCCACATCTCCGTCTGGCGCCGCCCCACCACCTGACCCCGTCGCCCCAAGTTGGCGGTGAGATGCGGTAGGACCGCACCTGAACGCCAACTTGCCCGGGGGGGGGAGGGGGGAAGCGGTCAGGGGAGGGTGGCGATGGCCTTGGCCACCCTGGCGACGCTGGTGCCCTTCGCGGCGCCCAGTTGCTGGGCGAACGTGGCCACCCGCAACTCCTCCAGCAGCCAGCCCACTTCGCCGGCCTCGGGCGGCACATGGCGGCCCATCCGCCGCAGGGCAGCGGTGTAGCGGGCCTCCAGCGCGGCCACCTCGCGCAGCCGGGCTGCATCGCGGTGGGGGTCCTCCGGCAGCTTGGCCAGGCGGTGGTCGATGGCCTGCACGTAGCGCACGAGGTCCTTCATCCTGGCCGTGCCGGTGGAAGCCACGAAGCCCGGCCGCACCAGCCGCCGCAGATGGGCGCGGGCGTCGTCCGCCGAGGTCTGCACGCCGGGCGCCACCAGCCGCTCCAGCCGGGCCTCGGCCGACGCTGCGGCGGCCAACACGTCGGCGGCCAGGCGCATCGCCCGAGCGGCGCGCACCGGCAGTTCCGCACGAGCCACCGCCACCAGCGCGTCGAACGCGTCCGATGTGAACGGAACCTCCACCGCGTTGGACACCACACGGTCTGCCGCCGCCAGCAGGCTGTCGGCCCGCAACTCGCCGAGGTCGAACCCGGCCCTGGCGATGGCCAGGCAGCGCTCGTTGGTGAGGTCGGCGTCCACCGCCCGGTTGCCCACCGGGACGGCCAGCAGCAGCAGTCGACGCACTCCTCCGTGCTGCACCCGGCGCTGCAACCCCTCGTCGGTGAGCACCCGGATGCGCACACTGTCGCCGTCGTCCAGCAGGGCCGGGTAGCCGCGCACGGGCACGCCATCCCGCGTCGTCTCGACCGTGCGCGGCAGGTCGCCGACATCCCACGCCGTGATGCCGGTGCGCTCCTCGATCGGCATCGACCGGGCGATCGCGGCGCGCACCCTCGGCCCCAGCTGCTCCTGCAGCTCCGCGAGCTCCTTGCCGTGGCCCAGCGACCGGCCACCCTCGTCGTCCACCGAGAACGTGATCCGCAGGTGGGCGGGCACTCGGGCGGCGTCGAACGCGTTCGACGGCACTCGCACCCCACTGACCTCGTGCACCACGGTGGCCAGCGCGGCGGCGATGGACGTGCCGTCCTCCCACGCCTCGGGCCGGCCCAACCGGGCCCCGACTGCGACGACGACCTCGTTCATCGGTGTGAGTTCCCGCCGGTACTCCTTGGGCAGCGAGCGCACCAGCGCGTCCACGAGGTCCTCGCGGAACCCGGGTACACCCCAGTCGAAGCCGTCCGGCCCCACCTGATTCAGCGCGGCCAGCGGCACGTGCACGGTGGCCCCGTCCAGCGCCGATCCCGGGTCGAAGCGGTAGGTGACGGCCAGTTCCAGCGCACCCTGACGCCACACGGTGGGGAAGCCGTCGGGATCGATGGCACCGCGGGCGCCGGCGAAGTGCTCCAGCCGCATCGTCAGCAGATCGGGATCCGTACGGCGGGCGTCCTTCCACCAGCGGTCGAAGTGGCGGCCGCTGACCACCGACGGCGCGACGCGGGCGTCGTAGAAGGCGAACACGGCGGCCTCGTCCACCACGTCCGCGCGGCGCATCCGCTCGGCCATCGCCGCCAGGTCGCGGAGGAACTCGCGGTTGGCCAGCACGGCCTTCTGGTGGGTCTGCCAGTCGTCCTCCACGAGTGCGGTGCGGATGAACATCGCCCGCGCCTCCGCGGGGTCCACCCGGTCGTAGCCGACGACCCGGTTGGTGATCTGCAGCCCGAGGAGCGTGACCGTCTCGCGGCACACCGCGCCGGCGCGCCGTTCGTCCCACCACGGCTCGCCGTACGAGCGGCGGACCAAATGCGGCGCCAACTGCTCCGCCCACTCCGGCTCCACGCCGGCCACCACCCGGCCCCACAGCCGCGACGTCTCCACCAGTTCGGCGGCCATCACCCAGCGCGGCAGCGACCTGGCCACCACCGAACCGGGCGACACCATGAACTTGGAGCCGTGCGCGCCGCGGTACTCCCGAGTGGTGCCGTCGCGCATGCCGAGGTGGCTGAGCAGCCCGCTCATCAACGCCTGGTGCACATGGTCCGGGTGGGCCTCCATTGCCGACCGCCCGGCCTTGGCCGAGCGCACCCCCACCTGCCCGGCCACCTGGCGCAACTGGCTGTACAGGTCCATCCACTCGCGGACCCGCAGGTAGTGGAGGAACTCGGTGCGGCACAGCTTGCGGAACTGGTTGCCGCTGAGCGCCTGCTGCTGCTCGCGGAGGTGGTCCCAGAGCTTCACGTACGCCAGGAAGTCGCTGCCCGGCACCTCGAACCGGCGGTGCATCTCGTCCGCCGTGCCGCGGTGCTCGGCCGGTCGCTCGCGCACGTCCTGGATGCTCAGCGCGCTGGCGATGATCATCACGTCGCGCACACAGCCCAGCCGGTCCGCCTCCAGCACCATCCTGCCGAGGCGGGGGTCCACCGGCAGGCGGGCCAGTCGCCGGCCGACGGCGGTGAGCCGGCGCCGCCCCTCCGGGTCCGGTGGCTCCAGCGCGCCAAGTTCCTCCAGCAGGCCGTAGCCGTCGCGCACGGCCCGCGGGTCCGGTGGGTCGAGGAAGGGGAAGGCCGCCACGTCGCCCAGCCCCAGCGCGGTCATCTGCAGGATGACCGAGGCCAGGTTGGTGCGCAGGATCTCCGGCTCGGTGAACTCCGGCCGGGTGGCGAAGTCGTCCTCCGGGTAGAGGCGGATGCAGATGCCCGGCGCGACACGCCCGCAGCGGCCGGCGCGCTGGTTGGCCGACGCCTGCGACACCGGCTCGATCGGCAGGCGCTGCACCTTCAGGCGATGGCTGTAGCGGCTGACGCGGGCGGTGCCGGCGTCCACCACGTAGCGCACGCCCGGCACGGTGAGCGACGTCTCGGCGACATTGGTGGCCAGCACCACCCGGCGCCCCTGGTGGGGCTGGAAGATGCGGTGCTGCTCGGGCGCCGACAGCCGGGCGTAGAGGGGCAGCACCTCCAACTGGCGGAACCGTTCGGTGGCGTCGCGGCGCAGCGCGTCGGCGGTGTCGTGGATCTCCCGCTCGCCGCTGAGGAACACCAGCACGTCGCCGGGCCCACCGCCCTGCGCGGGGTCGGCCAGTTCGGCCACGGCGTCGATGACGGCCTGCACCTGGTCGCGTTCGTCGGTGTCCTCCGTGCGGGGTCGGCCGCGCCCACGACCCGGCGCCTCGTCGCCCGGGTCGCCGTCGTCCAGACGGTCGTCGTCGTTCCAGCCGGCCGCTGCACCGTACGGCCGGTAGCGCACTTCCACCGGGTACGTGCGTCCACTGACCTCCACCACGGGTGCGGGCACCCCGTCGGTGCCGAAGTGCTCGGCGAAGCGCTCGGTGTCGATGGTGGCGCTGGTGATCACCAGCTTCAGGTCCGGCCGGCGGGGCAGCAGTTGGCGGAGGTAGCCGAGCAGGAAGTCGATGTTGAGGCTGCGCTCGTGGGCCTCGTCGATGATGATCGTGTCGTAGCGGCGCAGCATGCGGTCGCGCTGGATCTCCGTCAGCAGGATGCCATCGGTCATCACCCGCACCATGGTGTCCTCACCGATCACGTCGGTGAACCGCACGGAGTAGCCGACGGTGCTGCCCAGCGGAGTGCCCACCTCGAACGCCACCCGCTCGGCGATGGTGCGTGCCGCCACCCGGCGTGGCTGGGTGTGGCCGATCAGGCCGTGCACCCCGCGCCCGATCTCCAGGCACAGCTTGGGCAGCTGGGTGCTCTTGCCCGAACCGGTCTCGCCGGCAACCACCACCACCTGGTGGTCGCGCAGCGCGGCCAGCAGATCGTCGCGCCGCTCGGCGAGCGGCAGCCCTGGTGGGCAGACGAGCGCGCCACGGGCGCGCAGGGTCTCCAGGGTGGCGGCGCGCCGGGTGGCCGAGGCGGTGCCCTCGGCGGGCGCGTCGGAGGGTGCGGTGGAGTCCATGGCCGCCTGCCAGCATGGCACCGCCGGTGACGGGTGCCACTTGATTTCCGGCGACCCCTCCGCCGTGGAACGATGGTGCCGTGCGTGTGGATCTTCGTCTCATTGCCGCGGGTGCGCTCGCGGCGGCTGTCACCGTGCTGGCGTCATGTGGCCAGGGCTCGGAACGCGACCCGGAAGGCCAGACGCTGGCCCGCCAATACGCCTGCCTGAGCTGCCACGGGCAGAACGGCGAAGGTGGCACCGGGCCGGCGTGGAAGGGGCTCTACGGCTCCACCGTCACCTTGCAGGACGGGTCCACCGTGGTGGTGGACGACGAATACCTGCGCACGTCGGTGATCAACCCCGGCGCCCAGATTCCCCAGGGCGTCACCGTGCCGATGCCGGTGAACCCCAATGTCACCGCCGAGGACCTCGAGAAGATCATCGAGTACATCAAGAGCCTGGCCGACGCCTGATCCGCGCGGCCCCGGCCGCCTCACCCGGCGGCGTGGTCAGCGCGGCCGCAATCCGTCCGGCCAGCGCCGGCGGCACGGTGGTGTCGGCATCGCGCCATCGGCCCAACGCATCGGTCGCTCCCACCAACGACGCGTAGAGCGGCGGGCACGTGGGGCAGCCGGCGAGATGGGCTTCAAGTTGGGCGGCCGCATGGGCGTCGAGCGCGCCGTCCAGGTAGTCGCCGACCTGCGTGCGTGCGTCCCAGCAGCGCATGGATGCTCCCTTCGTGGCATGCCGCCGTTCCGCCGCCTCGGCGAGGGCAGTGGTCAGCAGCATGCGGCCGCGGTGGACCCGCTGCTTGGCGGTGTCCACGGTGATGCCCAGCCGCTCGGCGATCTCCGGGTGGGTCCAGCCGAGCGAGTCGTGCAGCACGACGGCACTGCGGTAGATGAACGGAAGGCGCACCAGGGCATCACGCAGCCGATCGGCGTCGGCTGCCTGTTCGGCGACGACGGCAGGGCTGGTGAAGAAGCGGTCGTCCCTCCAGCGATCCTCCACATCCGCCACCAGCAACTCGCGGTCGCCGCGGCGGGCCTGATCGATCGCCAGGTTCCACAGGATCCGGTGCAGCCAGGTGGCGGGCGACGAGTCGCCCCGGAAGGTGCCCCGACGCTCCACGGCCCGCAGGACGGTCTCCTGCACCAGGTCCTCCGCCGCTTGCGGCGTGGGTGCGAAGCGGCGCGCCGCGGCGAACAGCACGGGCGTGGCCTCGGCCACCGCCGTGCTGAGCGCCGCGAGGGTCAGCCCTTGGCGCTCTTCACCTTGCACGTGTTGAGCCCGAACGGCAGGTAGAGCGGGCAGGACTTCATTGCGGCCGTGGCCAGCATGATGGCCGCCAGTGCAAGAAGGATGATCCCGCCGACGCTGCCGGCGCCGACGATGATCGCCAGGATGATGAGGACCGGTGCGACGACGAACGCGCGGATCTTCCGGTCCGTGGGACCCATGTTGACCTTCATGTACTGCTCCTTCTCGAGGCGCCGGCGGGGAACCGGCGCAGCGGTGGGGCCACCGCCGATGTGTTGGACGAGGCAGACCCGGAAATGGTGACACGGACGCGAAGCGGCGGGCGGCGGCGGCACCCGAGTCGAATCCGCCGACTCCTCGGGTGCCCGCCATGCCGCCCGCCACGAACGTGTGGCGACCGCAGTGCGGTCGTGGTCGTGCTCAGCCCTCCGGCACCAGCACGTCACCCATCACATGGATGACGCCGTTGGTGGCCTGCACGTTGCCGACGGCCACCGGGTAGCCGTCGATGGAGACGACGCCCTGGTCGTCCACGCTCACGGTGAGCGTGTCGCCGGCCAGGGTCTCCAACTCCATGCCGTCGGTGAGCTGGTCGAGGTTGTACTTCCCGACCACCACATGGTGGGTGAGGACCGTGGTGAGCAGGGCGTTGTCGGAGGTGACGGCGTTGACCGTGGCCTCGTCGAGCTTGCCGAAGGCGGCGTCCATCGGGGCGAAGACCGTGAACGGGCCGTCGGCGGTGAGCGCGTCCACCAGATCGGCCTGCACCAGCAGGGCGACCAGCGTCTCGAAGCAGCAGGTGAAGGTGGTGGCGATCGTCGGGATGTCGCCGATGGCCGGCACCAGCACGTCGTTCATCACGTACACGTACCCGTTGGTGGCCTGCACGGCGGCGCCGATGGGGGCGCCGTCCACGTACTTCATCCCGTCGACTTCGGTGATGGTGACCGTGGTGCCGGCCACCGTCTCGTACTCGCCGGCCACGAGGTCCTCGGGGGCGTAGTTGCCGGCGAGCACGTGGTGGGTGAGCACCGTGGCCAGCAGGTCTGGCGTGCCATCACCGTTTCCGTCGAAGTCCTGCACCATGTGCAGCATGGGCACGGGGATCTTGTCGAACGCGTCGTCGGTGGGGGCGAAGACTGTGAAGGGGCCGCCGCGCAGCGTGTCCACCAGGCCGGCATCCACCACCAGGCCGGCGAGCTCGGTGAACACATGGCCCGTGAGGGCGGTGGCGACGATGTCGCCCATGGGGGTGACGTCGAGCGAGCTCGGCGGGGCGAAGGTGACCTCGGTGCTGTCGCCGCCGGCCACGGTGGTGGGCGCAGCGGTGGTGGGGGGAGCCGTCGTGGTGACCGCATCGTTGCTGTCGTCGGAGCATGCGGCGGCGCCGAGTGCAACGAGGCTGACCATGGCGACCGCCCGCACGGCAAACCGACGGGTGGGAGACTGCTGCTGATTTGTCACGAACACGTTGGCCAACCTAACGGTGGGCCTGTTGCCCCAGGCAGGGGCGGGCGACCACACGCGCGCAGGACCAAAGTCCCTACGGAGTTGCGCCTTCTACAGTGGGGTCATGACCGACCTGGAACGGGAGTATTCGCCCAGCTCACGAGCCGGAGGGTCGGCCGACCCTCACGTCGCCCGCTACCGGGCCGCCGGCCAGGCCGCAGCCCACGAGTTCGGCCCCCGGCTCACCCGCACGCCGGGGGGTTCGCTGGTGGTGCCCGGCGCCCCCGGCGGCCCGCTCTTCGTGGCGATCCACGGCGGCTACTGGCAGTTGATGTCGGCGCTCGACGCCCTGTACCTGGCCCCACCCGTGACCGATCTCGGGTGGTCGTTCGCCAGCCTGGAGTACACCATCGCCCCGGCCGGCACCATCCCCGGCATGGTTGCCGAATGCACTCGCGAACTGGCGGCGGTGGCTGCTGCGGTCGCCGCGGCGAACGGCGGTCATGGGCCGGTCCTGCTGGCCGGGCACTCCGCCGGTGCCCATTTGGCGGCGATGGTGGCGCTGGTGGAGGAGCCGCCGGTGCCGGTGGCCAGGGTGGTCCTGGTCAGCGGTGTGTACGACCTGCGGCCCCTGCTGCAGACCACCGTGAACGAGCCACTCGGTCTGGACGCCGGCTCGGCCGAGGCTCGCAGCCCCCAGTTGCTGCCCGTCCGCGGCGCCGCCGAGACCCTGGTCACCTGGGGCGACTCGGACACCGACGCCTTCAAGGCCCAGAGCCGCGAGTACGCCGCCCACCTCCGCGCCGGCGGGTTGACCTCGGTGATCGAACTGGAGTGCACCGGGCGCCACCACTTCGACGTGCTCGACGACGTGGTGGACCTGTCCACCACCTTGGGGATGCTGGCGCTCGGCGAGCTGTGACGGCTCAGCCGCGCACGCTGTAGTGCTGCACCGGTGCGCCCGCCAGCGGCGCCAGTTCCACGAGGATGCGGAACGGGGCCAGGCGCCCCTGCACCTCCACCGTGCCCATGGTGGCCGATGCGGGGTGGACGGCCACCACGGAGATCCGCCCGTGGCGTTCCACCAGCGCGGCGGCAGCGGCCGCTCGGCGCGGGAACGGGTCGTCCGGTTCCATGTTGTCGGCGAACAGGCGGTGGGCGGCATCGTCCGACCAGGAGTTCAGCAGGTCCACCAGCGCCCGGCAGCGGGCTTCGAACGCGGACGCGTCGGGTCCCGGCCGCGCCGGCACTTCGCCCTCCTCGTGCAGCGCCGCCAGCATCTGCAGGGTCAGCACGCTCATCGGGGCGTAGGTGGTGTTGGCCAGGGCGATGGCCCCGGTGCCCGTTCCGCTGATCCAGCGCATGTTGCTGCCGTAGCCGGGCAGGCCCCCGGCGTGGGCCACGACGGTGCCCAGTTCGGCGTCGTCGCGCAGGTTCAGGCCGAAGCCGTAACCTGCAGGGCTGGTGCGCCCGGCCACCGTGGTGGCGCCGATGTACGTGTTGACCCGCTGCATCTCGCGGCGCGAGGCGGGAGACAGGCCCACCCAGTCGGTGGCGTCGGGCCGGCTGACGGCCTCGTCGAACCAGGCCACCCAGCGGGCCAGGTCCGTGACGCAACTCCACAGGCCGCCCATCGGCGCCATCTCGCCGTCGCCCAGCAGGGGCGTGCCCTCCGGCACGGACAGGCCGTCCACCACCCGGTGGGGGCGGGCCCAGTCCGGGTGATCCGGCTGCACCCACGTGGTGCGGTTGAGGCCCAGCGGCCCCAGCAGGCGGTCCTCCACTTGGGCCTGCACCGGGCGCCCGGTGACCCGGCGCACCACCCTGCCGATCATGGCGAAGCCGAGGTTGCTGTACTCGTAGGCGCTGCCCGGCCGGTGGGCGAACGTCGGGCCGGCTGCGTACACCCGGTCGATCGACGTTTCGTCGATGTCCAGGTGGCGGTCCGCCCAGGCGTCGTCGGTGGCCAGACCGGAGGTCATCGACAGGAGGTGGCGCAGGGTGATGGCCGCCGACCCCGCCGGGCCGGCGACGGATGCCAGTTCCGGCGCGTACTCGCGCACGGGCGTGTCCAGCGCCAGCACCCCCTCGTCGCGCAGGGCGAGCACCGCCGCGGTGGTGAAGCTCTTCGTCATCGACGCGATGCGGAACACGGTGCCCGGTGTGCCGCTGTGGGCCACCACCTCGCCGCCACGCACCACACCCCACGAGAGGCTCGGGCAGCGGTACTCGGCCGCAGTGGCCGCGGCCAGCGTGGTCAACCGGTCGATGGTGGTGTCGCGCAGCCCGCTCACGTCAGGTCCCGGTCACAGTGCGCCGGTGATGGCGGCCAGCAGGTCCGCGTAGGTGTCGGTGGTGGGGAACTGGGGGAACTGAGCGGCGATCGACGCCGGTGCGTGGAACCAGAAGCCGGCGTGGGCCGCGCCGAGCATGGCCGAGTCGTTGTAGCTGTCGCCGGCCGCCACCACCCGGTAGTTCAGGCCGCGCAGGGCTTCCACTGCACGGCGCTTCTGGTCCGGCTGGCGCAGGCGGTAGTCCACGATCCGGTCGTCGTCCACCACCAGGCGGTGGCACAGGATGGTGGGCATGCCCAGCTGGCGCATCAGCGGTGCGGCGAACTGTTCGAACGTGTCCGACAGGATGATCACCTGGGTGCGGGCGCGCAACTCGTCGAGGAAGGCCTTGGCCCCCTCCATCGGCCCGAGACCGGCGATGACGTCGGCGATCAGGCTCATCGTCAATCCATGCTCGGCCAGGATGGCCAGCCGGCCCTTCATCAGGACGTCGTAGTCCGGTTCGTCGCGGGTGGTGCGGCGCAGCTCGGGGATTCCCGTGCGCTCGGCCACGGCGATCCAGATCTCCGGCACCAGCACCCCCTCCAGATCGAGGGTCACGACGGTCTGCGGTGTGGCGGCGGGGGCGGGGCTGGAGGTCACGGTGGCCTATTCTTCCCCAACGCCGCACCGGTCGCGAAGAGGGGGACCCGCCATGCCGATCAGCACGATGTCCAGCACGATGATGGACGACTACCAGCTCACCCTGCTGCCGATCTTCAAGTTCGGCCGCCAGGTGCACGCCAACAGCAAGATCATCACGTTCACGGGGGCTGAGGGCGACGCCGGCTATCAGACCGCAACCTTCGCCGAGGTGGCCGACCGAGCGGATCGCCTGGCGTCGGCGCTGGCCGGCCTGGGTGTGCAGCCGGGCGACCGGGTGGGCACCTTCCTGTGGAACAACCAGACCCACATGGAGGCCTACCTGGCCATCCCGTGCATGGGTGCGGTCCTGCACACGCTGAACATCCGCCTGTTCCCCGAGCAGCTGGCGTACGTCATCAACCACGCCGAGGACCGCGTGATCATCGTCGACGCGTCCATCGCGCCGCTGCTGGCCCGGGTGCGCGATCAGCTCACCACGGTGCAGCACATCATCGTCAAGGGGCCGGGCGACGCCTCCTCGCTCGGTGACGGGCTGCTGGACTACGACGAACTGCTGGCCCAGCAGCCGGGTGGGTACGACTATCCCGAGGTGGTGGAGAGCACCGGCGCGGCCATGTGTTACACCAGCGGCACCACAGGCAACCCGAAGGGCGTCATGTACAGCCATCGCAGCACGTACATGCACTCCTTCGCCGTCACCTCCACGGCCAACATCGCGCTGGCCGAGACGGATCGCATGCTGGTGATCGTCCCCATGTTCCACGCCAACGCGTGGGGCACGCCGTACGCAGCCTGGATGATCGGCGCCGACCTGGTGTTCCCCCAGCAGTTCCTCCAGGCCGGCCCCTTGTCGCGGGTGATCACCGAGATGCGCCCCACGCTGACGGGTGCCGTGCCCACCGTGCTCAACGACCTGCTGCACAACGCGCCGGACACGGACATGAGCAGCCTGCGCCTGGTGATGTGCGGTGGATCGGCCGTGCCCCGCGGCCTCATCGACGGCTACCGCGACACGTTCGGCGTGCCGGTGGTGCAGGGCTGGGGCATGACCGAGACGTCGCCGGTGTGCGCCATCGGCCACCCGCCGAAGGAGATGGGCGACCAGACCGAGACCGACTGGCGGGTGAAGACCGGCCGGATCATGCCGGGCGTGGAACTGCGGATCACGGCCGACGACGGCAGTGTGCAGCCGTGGGACGGCGAGAGCCTGGGCGAGATCGAAGTGCGCGGCTCGTGGATCACCGGCGCCTACTACCACGTGGACGACGACGAGAAGTTCCACGACGGCTGGCTGCGCACCGGCGATGTCGCCAGCGTGATGCCCAACGGCTACGTGATGATCAGCGACCGGGCCAAGGACGTCATCAAGTCCGGCGGCGAGTGGGTCAGCTCGGTGGACCTGGAGAACACCATCATGGGCCACCCCGCCGTGCTGGAGGCCGCCGTCATCGGCGTGCCCGACGACCGGTGGGACGAACGCCCGCTGGCCTGCGTGGTGCTGAAGCCTGGCGCCTCCGCGACGGCCGACGAACTGAAGGCCTGGCTGACGGAGCGCACCGCCAAGTTCTGGGTGCCGGAGCGCTGGAGCTTCATCGACAGCGTGCCGAAGACCAGCGTCGGCAAGTTCGACAAGAAGGTCCTGCGGGCCCAGAACGAAGCCGGCGAGCTGGCAGTCGAACTGCCCTGACCGGCAGATGGCTCGGCGTACCCGGTCCCTGTCCGCCGCCGTCGTCTTCCTTCTCGCCGAACTTGTCGCGGTCGCTTCCTGCGGAAATGCCGGTCAGGGCCGCGACAACGTCAGCGGTGGACGACGTCGCTCGGGGTGCGCGCGACGGTCGTGGTGCCGCCGGCGGGTGCCGGGTTCGACTACCAGCTCGGGGTGGCGCGCCCCTGCCCGACGGGGTGACGGTGGTAGTGCGCGACTGGTTCGCCGGGACGGCCGCGCCTGGGGCGTACTCGATCTGCTACATCAACGCCTTCCAGACCCAGCCGCCCGATGCGGACGACCGCCCGGACGTGCGCGACGCATGGCCCGCCGAGGTGGTGACCACCGCCGAGGACCCGGAGTGGCCGGGCGAGTTCGCCATCAACCTGTCGTCCGCCGAGCTCCGGGCGACCGCGGCCGCGCACGTGGGCTCGATGCTCCAGGCGTGCGCCACGAAGGGCTTCCGCGCCGTCGAGTTCGACAACCTGGACTCCTTCACCCGCTTCCCCCAGCTCGGGTTCGGCGCGGACGAGGCGCTGGCATACGCGGCGAAACTGGTCGCTCAGGCTCACTCGCTGGGTCTGGCCGCCGGGCAGAAGAACGCCGTGGAGATCGCCGCCCGCGGGCGAGCCGAGGCCGGGTTCGACTTCGCCGTCGTGGAGGAGTGCGGCCAGTACGACGAGTGCGTCGACTACACCGAGGTGTACGGGGACGAGGTGTTCGCCATCGAGTACACGGAGGCCGGCTTCGCTGCGGCCTGCGATGCCCTGCACCCGGCGGCGTCGGTGATCCTGCGCGACCTCGACCTCGTGCTGCCCGACGACCCCGACTACCTCCGGCAGGCCTGCCCCTGACCCATCTGTGTCGACGTTGCGGGCCTGGTCGGAAGCGGTCAGGCGGTGATCGCCAGCAGGGCCCGCCGCGCACGTGCCAGCTCCGGCGCCGGCACGGTGCCCACCCGTTCGAGCAGGCTCGAGACGGGAACCGAGCGGAGGTGGTCCACGGCGTACACCCGGTCGTCGATGACCAATCGCCACGGCAGGTCGTCGTGCTCTCCGCCGACGAGTTCGGGCACGACCCAGACACGGTCGGCAAGCCGGTGGAACGGCTCGGAGGACATCACGACGACTCGCCGCCGCTCGTCCTCCCGAAGATCGGCAAGCCAGATCTGGCCCTGATCCATCAGCCGATTCCGTCGAAGGCGCGGTCCAGCGCAGCCTCCGCGTCCCTGCGGCGCCGCTGCTCGGCGTCGGGCAGGGCGCGTATCGCAGCAGTGGCCCGCTCAGCCTGGGCCCAGAACTCGGCCCGGTCGAGCGCGTCGAGGGCGGCGTTGATGGTGTCGTCGGCGGTGCCCCGGCTCATGGCCTTGAGGCGGTCGCGGGTGTCGGTGGTGACCTTGACGGTGGTCATCGGCATACCGTGAGTATACCAAGGGGTCAGTGGGGTGCAGGTGCGGCCATCGGTCCGCCGCGACGGGGCAGCTTCGCCACCACCGCCACCACGAGGAAGCCGATCACCAGGCCGACGGCCGCGGACACGGCGGTGTTGGTCAGCCAGCCGAGCACACCGCCGACGCCTGCCACGTCGTGCACCGAGTGCTCCAGGTGGTGGACCTGCTCGTACGGCCAGTGCCAACCCAGTTCGTCGGCGCCCACCAGCAGGATGTGGCCACCCACCCACACCATCGCCGTGGTGCCCACCACGGACAGCACCGCCAGCACCTTCGGCATCCCGTGCACCAGCGCCCGGCCGAGGCGTTCGCCCTTGCCGCGCTCGACCATCTGCAGCCCGATGTCGTCCATCTTCACGATCAGCGCGACCACGCCGTACACGGCGATCGTGATGACGACGGCGACGATCACGAGGATCGCGGTCCGCATGGCGAACCCCTTGTCCAGCACCTCTTTCAACGCGATCACCATGATCTCGCCGGAGAGGATGAAGTCCGTGCGGATGGCGCCGGCGATGGTGGCCGCTTCGGCGTCGGTGCCCTCGACCGCGGCGGGGGTGGCGTGGTCGTCGTGCCCGTGGCCGGTGAGCTTGGCGTGGATCTTGTGGGCGCCCTCGTAGCACAGGTAGGTGCCGCCGAGCATGAGGATCACCTCGACCAGCTTGGGTACGAACTCGCTGAGCACCAGCGCCACCGGGAGGATGAACAGGATCTTGTTGCGCAGCGAGCCCTTGGCGATCCGCTTGATGATCGGCAGTTCGCGGTCGGCGGCGAGGCCGTGCACGTAGGCAGGCGTGACCGCGGTGTCGTCGATCACCACGCCGGCGGCCTTGGCGCTGGCCTTGCCCGCGGCCAGGCCGACATCGTCGATCGATGCGGCCGCCAGCTTCGCCAGCGAGGCGATGTCGTCCAGCAGTCCGACCAGACCTCCTGCCATGTCCCGTTCCTTCCGTGGCTCGTTGCCCGTCGCCCACCGTCGCTGCGGGGGTCCGGGGACTGTAGCCGCTGTGGGCGGGCGTCAGGCGAGGGTGGCGGGCAGCCGGTCGGCCTCCCGGGCGGCAAGCGCGGCGTTGACCCGCTGGCGTTCGAGGACCTGGTCCAGCGTCTTGGCGGCCTGCGGGATGGGGTGTTCGGAGAAGAACGACTGCACGTCGGCCACGACGTCCGGCCGGGTGAGCAGCTTCACGGTGTCGATCATGCGCACGATCGTGTTGTTCGGGAACGTCTCGTTGGCCACCGTCCACTGGCGGCGGACGGCCTCCCACGCCTGCTCGCCGTGCCAGCGGTTGGCGATGCACCGGTTGAGCAGGAACGGGGCGTTCTGTGTGCGGACCTCGCCGCTGAACGCCAGGTCCACCGTGCGGTCGATCTGCGCGGCCTCGGGGAACTCGGCGAGCGCGTACAGGAAGCGGAGTTGCTCCTGCGGGGTGTCGGCGTTGCGGAAGCGGGCCAGGTACTGGTCGTAGTCGGCGTCCGTGCCGGCCGCGGCCACTGCGTTGGTGGCGGCGGCGATCAGCTCCGGGTCGGCGCCACTGGCTGCCGGGTCGTCCATGATCGCGCGGCAGCGGCTCTGCGGTCCGCGTCGCCGGCCAGCACCGCCAGCAGGCCGGCCAGCAGACCACGCAGCTTGGCCTGCAGGTCGTTCTCCCCGGCGAGCGGGGTCCACCCCAAGTCGGCCATGGCGGGTGCGACCAGAGCGGCCACCCGCTGCTGGAACGCGGCGTGGGCGTCGCCCTCCACCAGGCGGCCGACGCCGCGGAGGCCGACGGCGATGGCCTGCCAGACGGCGAGGTCGCGGTCGGCGGAGAAGCCCTCCACGAAGGCGAGGAAGTCGGCGGCGGCGAGGCGGCCGGCCACTACCTCGTTCCACGCGTCGTCCACCAGGTTGTAGCGGTCGAGGATGGTCAGCTGCGGCAACTGCTGCTCGATGCGGGCGCGCAGCGTGGCGTCGTACGACACGCGCATGAAGCCGTGGCCACCGGCGTTGACGACCACGGAAGCGTCGGCGCTGGGCACGGCCACGCGCAGCTCGTCACTCTCGAGTAGCACCTTGCGCTCCTCGCCGTCGATGCGCAGGTGGACGGGCACGACGAACAGGGTGGCGTCGTCGGTGTCGCCGTAGGCGAAGCGCTGCTGCTCCAGCACGAGCGTGCTGCCCTCCAGCCGGGCGCGCACCAGCGGGTAGCCGGGCTGCCAGATCCAGCTGTCCATCAGCGTGCGCACGGGAACCTCCGGGCCGCCGCCGGACATCACGGACTCCTCGATCGCGTCCCACAGGTCGCCGGTCTCGGTGTTGCCGTACTCGTGCTGCGAGAGGTAGTGGCTGACGCCGCGGCGGAACTCGTCCTCACCCAGGTACTGCTCCAGCATGCGCAGCAGCGAGCCGCCCTTCTGGTAGGTCAGCACGTCGAACATGCCGTCGCAGTCCTCCGGGGCCTCCACCGGGTACTCCACGCTGCGGGTGCTGGCCAGGCTGTCCACCTCGAACGCCGCGCTGCGCTCCAGGCTGAAGCTGGTCCAGCGCAGCCAGTCCGGCCGGTAGGCGTCGCAGCAGGCGACCTCCATGAACGTGGCGAACGCCTCGTTCAGCCAGATGCCGTTCCACCACTTCATCGTCACCAGGTCGCCGAACCACATGTGGGCCAGCTCGTGGGTGATGACGTCGGCCAGGGTCTGCAGCTCCAGCTGGGTGGAGGTGGTGGGGTCGGCCAGCAGCAGGTTCTCCCGGTAGGTGATGCAGCCGAGGTTTTCCATGGCGCCGGCGGCGAAGTCCGGCAGGGCGAGCATGTCGCACTTGTCGGTGGGGTAGGGGATGCCGTAGTAGTCCTGGTACCAGCGCAGGGCGAACGCGCCCACGTCCAGGCCGAATGCGGTGAGGTGGCCCTTGCCCGGCACGTGCACGATGCGCAGCGGGATCGGCTCGCCGCCGTCCAGCCGCGGCACCATCACGGGCGCGGTGGCCTCCAGCGGGCCGACCACGAACGCCACCAGGTACGTGCTCATCGGCATCGTCGGGGCGAAGCGGACAGCGACCTTGCCGTTGGCCTGCTCGCTGCGCTCCACCTCCGGCCCGTTGCTGACCGCGAGGTGGGCGGGGTCGACGATCAGCGTGACGTCGAAGACGGCTTTGAAGTCCGGCTCGTCGAAGCAGGGGAAGGCGCGGCGGCAGTCCGTGGCCTGCATCTGGCTGGTGGCGATGACCTGCTGATTGCCATCCGCGTCCGTGTAGGTGCTGCGGTACCAGCCGCGGAGCTTGTCGTTGAGGGTGCCGGTGAAGGTGATCTCCAGCGTGACGGAACCGGGCTGCACGGCGCGGTCGATGAGCAGTCGCTCGGTGGTCTCGTCCAGCGTGAAGGCGGCGTCCTCCCCGTCAACGCGGACGCCGTCGATGCCGAGCTCGGCGGCGTTGAGGACGATCCGGTCGGCGGCCTCCGTCGCGTTGGCGTCGATGACGACATGCCCGACGAAGCTCGCCGCCGCGAGGTCCGGCTCCAGCGCCAGCGTGTAGCGGTAGGGGAGGACGGTGCGGGGCAGCCGGTACGGGTTGTCGCTCATGGAGCCAGGGTACCGGTGGTCACACGATGGCTCAGGTCGAGAATCAGCTCCGCCGGTCGGTCGCCCCACCGGGACTGCAGCGCGTCGTGCACCTGCCACCCCGCTCGTACCAGCGCGGCGTGCCGTTCCAGATGGGCATCGACTCCGGCGGGATGGAGGCCGCACACCACCGCCGCAGGCCTGCCCTGGCTGATTGTCGCGACGTCCACGACATGGTTGCCGGTCGGGTAGCAGCGGTACGTCGGCAAGCCCGCACTCGCCAGCCCGTCGGCGATGGTGTTGCACCACTCCGTCGGGGCGACGGCCGGTGCCGGCGCGCCGGGAGGGGCGTCCGCCCGTGCGAGGTACTCGCCGAGCAGGCTGTGCGGAGCCGGCGTGAACGAGCTGACCATGATCATCCGCCGGCGAGCCCTGGTGAGCAGCACGGCCAGCAAGTTGGGGTTCGAGAGGAAGTTCCACCCGCCGGCATCACCGGCGGCCAGGCCGAGCGAGCACACGATGACGTCGCGCTCGTTGCCCTGGAAAGCATGCACTGTGCCGACGCGGAGGTCCATCGCCATCAGCTCCGTCGCCGAGAACGCTGCGAGCATCGCGGCTTCCAACGCGTCGGCCTGAGCGCGGAACGGGGAGATCACGCCCACGCTGTTGGCGCCACGGCGGTGCAGCTGGCGCACCTCGGCGAGCACCGCAGTCACTTCCGCCGAGATCACGCCGTCCCCGCCACGTGTGCCGTCGACCGAGTGCAGATGGACGCAGTCCTCCTCCTGCGTCAGCGGAGTCCGCGTGGCGACCGTGACCCGGCCACCGTAGAGGCGCTCGGCGACGAGGTCGATGAGATGCGGTGCGCTGCGGAAGTGTTCGTCGAGCACGATCGAGGGGGCGACGGCGGTCGCCGCGTCGAACAGGCTGTTGCGTCGCACGTCGAGCTGGCTGCGGCGGGCATCGTCGATGCGCCGCGACTGGAGCACGGCCTCGATTGCTGCATCGCTCAGGAAGGACACGTGCCGCAGCTGGTTGGGATCACCGACCACGAGCGTGGCTCTGCCGCGAAGCAGCGCCGGCGCCGCCGACGTCTGCTCGACCGCAGAGGCCTCGTCGACCACGACAAGATCGAACAAGGCGGGGCTCGGTGGCAGCAGATCGTCGACATCACTGAGCGTCCCGACCCACAGGGGGAGCGCGGTGGTCAGGCGGTTGGCACGCATGCGCTGCAGCTGGGCGCGGCGGGCTGCCCGGCCGCTGCGCAGCGCCGTCGACAGTGCTGCCACTGCGCTCAGCCCGCCCCGGTCCAGGCGCTCCTGCGAGCGGGAGGTGAGGCCGAGCCACTCGGACAATGCCGTCCGTACGGCGGCCTCGGCGGCTTCGGCAGCGCGGCAGCAGGCGGCAGGGGTGGGGTCGTGGTCGAGCGGCGTCCTGACCGCCGCCACCTCCGCGGCGGCGACCACCTCGCCGAGGCTCGCTGACCCGGGCGCGTGGAGCAGCCGTCGAAGGGTGCGCTCAGCCTTTCGCCGCCGGCGCCGGGCGAGCCAGCCGCCCCCGCCCCCGTTCGCTGCCGTGGCCAGTGCGGCGACCGTCTCGGGGTCGGCCTCTCCGGTGAACGCCGCCGGCGCGTGCAGCCGCGCCTGTGCCAATGCCGCGGCACCGCCCGGGGTGAACAGCTCCTCCGGCAACACGGCGCGGCGGGCGGCGGCCCAGGCCCTGTCACGCCTCGCGACTGCCTCGTCGAGCTGGCGTCGTGCGCGCTCTACTGTGGCGTCCGGCGCAGGGTTCAGCGAGGCCAGCCGTTGGCTGAGGGCCTCCCGTCGCTCACTGGCACCGAACACCACGGGTTCGAGCCCTGGCTGGCGCTCGAGCAGCGCGATCACCGCATCGACCGCAGCGTCGGACTTGGCGGTGACGAGCACGCTGCGACCGCGGCGGAGCGCGTCCGCGACGACCGCAGCCACGGTGTGCGACTTTCCGGTGCCGGGCGCACCCGACACCACGGTGACGGCTTGGCGCCGTACTCGGCGCACCACATCCCTCTGGCGGGGCGACAGAGGGAGCGGGGACTCCACCGCTGCATCGTCGCCGGCGTCCAGCGGATGGTCGGGCGCAGTGTCGGCGTAGACGGCGTGGAACGCGGTCGCTTCGTCGTTCACGACGTCAGTCCATGCCTGCAGGCTGCCGGAGCGCGTCGTGACAGCGCGCTCGCCGTCGGCGAAGACCCCCACGCCGACCACGATCTGCAGGCCGTCCCGACGCATCAGCGTCTGCGGCTGCTCGGCTGCGGTCGTCAGCACCCGGGCAGGCAGACCCGCGGCCGCGCTGAGGCGGATCGCGTAGCTCTGCAGGCGGGAGAGCCGTCCGAGCAGGGCGGGCGTCAGCTGGCTTGGACGGTGGAAGGCGCCACCTCCGAACTCCACCTCCTCGAACGACCGCACCATGTCGCGGTCGGTCACCAGGTCGGTGATCTCGAAGTCGCCGAAGGACTGCAACGTCCATCCGGCGAGGGGGGACCGGCGAACGACACGGACCGGGCGGGTGACGAGGGGTTGGAAGACCCGCGAGCGCCGGGTCGACCCGTCGGGGTTGGTGATGGTGGCCGTGCCGGCCACCCACAGCCAACCCACCCGGACGGCCTGCTCGCCGCGAACCTGCTGCAGCGCCGCGAGGCCCTCGCCGAACGCCCGCTCGACCCCCAGGGTGGGGTACGTCACCGCTGGTTGTCGGGCAAAGAACTCACGGGCGAAGGTCTCGCCCACCGAGGGCCGGTCCAGTGGATCGCCCGGCGACGCGGGGCGGAACAACTCGAGCCCGTCGTCCAGCCAGCGGAACCATTCCAGCGGCACGGCGTCGCCGCCGGCCTGACGCGCCGCAGCAGGTGTGAGGTCGCTCAACGCGAGCAGAGCCGCCACGGCGGTGGCACCTGCGTCGTTCTCCGTGACCACCGCGGCGAGCGTATCCCGGCCGTCCGGCCGTCGGCGGTGTGGGGCGGGTAGCGTTGTTGCCCGTGTCAGGCGCCCCCGTGAACGAGCCGCTGTACGACGTGGTCGGTGTGGGCAACGCGCTGGTGGACGTCATCTCCCACGCGGACGACCACTTCATCCACCACCACGAGCTGGTGAAGGGGTCGATGACGCTGGTGGACACCGACCGCGCCCTCTACCTCTACCGGGCGCTCGGCACCGCGGTGGAGATGAGTGGCGGGTCGGCCGCCAACACCATGACCGGCGTCGCCTCGTTCGGGGGCCGGGCGGCGTACATCGGCAAGGTCAGCGACGACGAACTGGGCGAGGTGTTCGGCCACGACCTGCGCGCCGTGGGCGTGCACTTCCGGCCCGGCCACGCTGAGGCGGACGTGCCCACCGGGCGGTGCATCATCGTGGTCACGCCCGACGCCCAGCGGACGATGAACACCTACCTCGGTGTGTCCAGCCTGCTGAAGCCCACGGACATCGACGAGGCCACCGTGGCCGCCGGCGCCGTGCTGTACATGGAGGGTTACCTGTACGACCGGCCGGAAGCGAAGGAGGCCTTCCGCCATCGCGGCCGCCATCGCCCACGCCAACGGGCGGCGGGTCAGCCTGACGCTCAGCGACTCCTTCTGCGTGGACCGCCACCGCGACGACTTCCGGCCCTGGTCACCGACGAGGTGGACCTGCTGTTCGGCAACGAGGCCGAGCTGCTGTCGCTGTACCAGGTGGACTCGTTCGACGAGGCCGTCGCCCGGGTGCGGCACGACTGCCACATGGCGGTCATCACCATCGGCGCCGACGGGTGCGTCATCGTCACCCCGGACGACGTGCACCGTGCCCCGGCCGAACCCGTGCACCAGGTGCTGGACACCACCGGCGCCGGCGATCTGTTCGCCGCCGGGTTCCTCTTCGGGTACACGCGGGGGCGGCAGCTGGATGAGTGCGCGAAGCTGGGGGCGATCGCCGCGGCTGAAGTGATCTCCCACGTCGGCCCGCGGCCGCTCGTCGAACTGAAGACCCTGCTGCCCTGAGGTTGCCCCATGAGTGCCACTGCACGAGAGACCGCCGAGCGTTGGCTGGCGGCCGAACCCGACGACGACATGCGCGAGGAGTTGGCCGCCCTGCTGGCCGGCCCCGACGAGGATCTGGAGGCCCGCTTCACCGGCCGCCTGCAGTTCGGCACCGCCGGCCTGCGCGCCGCGGTGGGCGCCGGGCCCCAGCGGATGAACCGGCTGGTGGTGCAGCAGGCCGCTGCCGGGCTGGTGGACTACCTGCTCGTGCATGCCCCGCACGCCGCCGAGCGCGGCGTGATCATCGGCTACGACGCCCGCCGCAAGAGCGATGCGTTCGCGCTGGACACAGCGCGGGTGTGCGCCGCCCGTGGGGTGAAGGCGATGCTGTTCGACCGGGTGGTGCCCACGCCGGTGCTGGCGTGGAACATCACCGAGGCCGGTGCGGCCGCCGGCGTGATGGTCACTGCCTCGCACAACCCGCCGGAGGACAACGGCTACAAGGTGTACCTGGACACCGGGTCGCAGATCGTCCCGCCGGCGGACTGCTGATCAGCTCGCACATCGACGCCATCGACCCGTGCGGTGGCGTTGGCGCCCGCCGACGATCCGCTGATCCAGCGGCTGGGGCGCGACCACATCGAGCGCTACCTGGCGTTCGTCCCACGGTGCGGCTGTGCCCGGAGGTCGCCGGCGTGCCGGTGGCGTACACGGCCATGCACGGCGTCGGCGGGGCGACCCTGCTGGAGGCCTTCGACGTGGCCGGGCTGCCGGTGCCGGCGGTGGTGCCCGAGCAGCAGGAGCCCGACGGCCGCTTCCCCACGGTCCACTTCCCCAACCCGGAGGAGCCGGGGGCGATGGACCTGCTGATGGCCCGGGCCGCGGCGTCGGGCGCGCTGCTGGCGCTGGCCAACGACCCGGATGCGGACCGGCTGGGTGCGGCGATCCCCACGCCGGAGGGTGGCTGGCGGCGGCTCGGCGGCGACGAGATCGGCTGGCTGATGGCCGACCACATCCTCCGTCACACGTCGGGTGACGACCGCCTGGTCGTGACGACGCTGGTGTCGTCGTCGCTGCTCGGGCGGATGGCCGCGGCCCGCGGCGTCACCTGCCGGGAGACGTTCACCGGGTTCAAGTGGATCGGCCACACCGTGCTGGAGCACCCCGACGAGCGGTTCGTGTTCGGCTACGAGCAGGCGCTGGGGTACCTGGTGGCCGGGCAGCCGCTGGACAAGGACGGCATCACCGCCGCCGTGCTGATGGCCGAGGTGGCCGCAGTCGCTGCCGAGGAGGGTGTGACGTTGCAGGACCGCCTGGACGCCATCGCCGCCGAGTTCGGCCGCCACGTGATGGCGGAGTTGTCGGTGCGGATGCCGCCCGCCGACGGTGCCGCCGCGGTGGCGCGGATGCGGGCCGAGCCTCCGACGTCGGTCGGGGGCCGGGCCGTCACCGGGGTGGAGTGGTTCGAGGAGGCCGGCCTGTTGCGCCTCTGCCTCGGCGACGACGTGCGCCTGCAGGTCCGCCCCAGCGGCACCGAGCCGAAGGTCAAGCTCTACGCCGAAGGCATCGGCGAAGACCCCGCCCCCCTCCTCTCCGACCTCGCCGCCCTCCTCACCTGACCCGGGTCGGAGGGTTTCGTGCTCACCTCCGAGCAGGAAATCCTCCAACCCTGGTGGTCAGCAGGGCTACTGGCGGGTAACTAGAGTGTCGTCCGTCACACCGTGGTGACCCGCCCACCGATGGTGGGTGGCAGTTCCAAAGGAGCATGCATGCGCAAGTTGGGGGCGTTGATGGCGCTGGTGACGGTGGCGGTGGCGCTGCCCGTCGTCGGCGGCACCGAGGTGGCACAGGCGGACGGGCCGGGCGTGGGGACGCCGTGGGTCGTCAGCCTGGGCGATTCGTACATCTCCGGTGAGGCCGGCCGCTGGGCCGGCAACAGCAACAACAGTTCGTCGTCGGTGGATGCCGGCGGCTCGGCTGCCTACTACGACAACGGCGGGGTCAGCGAGACGATCAACCGCTGCCACCGCAGCACTGCGGCGGAGATCCACATCGGGGGCGGGATCAACAGCCTGAACCTGGCGTGCTCCGGCGCGAAGGTGAACACGTTCACCACCAGCGACGGCTACTTCAAGCCGGGCATCGACTTCTACCAGTCGGGCAGCAACAAGGGCCAGGCCCGGATGCTGCAGGAATTCGCCGGCACCCACAACGTGAAGATGATCATGCTGTCCATCGGCGGCAACGACTTCAACTTCGCCGACATCGTGCAGGCCTGCGTGGTGGACTTCCTCACCTCGCCGTCGTGGTGGAAGAACTACTGCTACGACGACAGCTCGGTGAAGTCCAACTTCACCACCACCAACGTCAATGCCAAGACGGCGCTCATCACCACCGCGGTCAACAACGTGAAGACGGCCATGGCCAACGCCGGGTACAGCACCAGCCAGTACACGATCGTCATGCAGACCTACCCCTCGCCGATTCCCAACGGCTCTGGTTTCCGCTACAGCGAGAGCGGCTACACCCGCCAGAGCACCGGCGGCTGTGGGTTCTGGAACAGGGATGCCGACTGGGCCAACAACACGGCGATGGTGAAGATCAACGGCGCCGTGGTGAACGCGGCCAACGCGGCCAACACCTCCGGCAACGTGAAGGTGATGCGGCTTGACGGGGCCTTCAACGGCAGACGGCTGTGCGAGAGCGGTGTGAACCTGATGGAGAACACCGGCCTCGGCAACTGGACCAACGCCAACGCCGTCAATGCCACGGAATGGGTGGCCCAGATCCGCACGGTCAGCACGATCTTCGGGCCGTACTACGTGCAGGAGAGCATCCACCCCAACTGGTGGGGCGAGAAGGCCATCCGCAACTGCGTCCGCCAGGCGTGGAACGGCGGCAGCCCGAGGGGTGGCACCTGCACCCGCAGCGGCAACGGCCTGAACGCCAACGGCGAGCCCAACATGACGCTCACCTGACCTGACCAGACTCACTTCGACCCGGACTTGTCGCGTGGCTGACCGAGAAATTGACGGTCAGCCCCGCGACAACTTCCGGTGGTGACGCGGCGGAGCGGAGGGGGCCGTCAGCGCGGGTCAGCTGCAGAGGCGGCGCTCGACGGTCAGTGCGGCGACCTCGTCCTGCCCGTCGAAGTTGGCGGCGAGCGTCAGCACGTCCCACTTGATGGTGACGGTGGCGTTGTTCTGGAAGACCGTCACCCGGTCGGCCCAGGCGGCGAGCACCTCCGCCCGCGGCGTGCCGATGGCCAGACCGTTCGACGTAGCGACTCCGTCAGCCAGGGACCAGGCCACCAGTTCGACCCAACCGCCCTGGCGGACGAACGTGGCGGTGGCCCCGTCCCAGCTCACTTCGCGCCACTCGGTGGCGCCGCTGCACTCCCATTCGCTGCCACTGCCGCCGCTGCGGGAGACCTCGGCCCAGCCGCTGTCGGTGACGGGAGCGCCGATCGCAGCGGTCACGGCCGCGACCACCTCGTCGGCATCCTGCGGGCCAGGGACGAAGCCGAGCAGCGCACCGGTCTCGACGTCGATCTGCAGTGGGCCGGACGGCCGCGGCAGGGCGTAGCGAGCGACCTCGAAGCGGGTGCCGTCGAACTCGATCTGGACGATGCCCAGCTGGCCGGCCGTCCACCAGCCGTACGCATCGGTCGGTGCAGCCAGGGTGCCGGCGGCCATCGTTCCGTCGGGGAAGAGTCGGACGATCGAATCGGTCCCGCCGAGATCCGCCTCCACCAGCACGGTGCCGTCGGTGAGGGCGGTGGGGACGGTGGCCCAGGAGGGGAACTGCCAGCGCCGGTGCACCGAGTTCCACGTGACGTCCATCGTGTTCGGCGCCTGGTCGAACGCCGGCACCATCGTCGCGGCGGCGTCGTACGGGCTCAGTTCGCGCAACTCGGTGGCGCCGGCGAACAGGTGGTTGCCGCTGACGACGAGGGTTCGCCACAGGTCGGTCGTCATCGGCAGTTCCTCCACCACCGTCGTCATGTCGGTGGTGTCGTAGGCCCGTACGGTGGTGGTCGTCGGGTCGGCGGCGGTGTTCATCGGCGCGTACAGCCAGGAGCCGACGAGGAGCGGTTGGCCGACGAGACCGCCGTCCATCGGTACGGTGCGCATGTCGGCGCCGTCGACGATCACCCACCGCCCGTTGGCCAGGTCGGGGATGATCACCGTGCCCTGCGGTGTGAGCACCGGCGCCATCGGGCGTGTCGGTTCGCACTCCTGGCAGTCCTCCCGGCCCAGCTGGCCGTCGCCGGCGCCCACCGTCGCCGTGTACAGCACCGTGCGGTCCAGCGGCTCGGCGGCGAGGCCGGCGGGGACCTCCGTCGTGCCCAGGTCCAGCGTTGAGGACGTCGTGGCCATGTAGCGGTTGGCGCCGTCGGGGCTGGTCATCCGCAGCACGCCCGCCGCAGCGTCGAACGACAGCGTGGTGCCGTCGACCAAGGGCATCACGCCGGCGCGGAAGCACTCCATCGCAGCGAACCTCAGGGTGGGTGGCAGGCGCAGCAGGCCGTCCTCGACCCGCCACCGGCCCTCGGTGCCCGGCTCGGTCTCGTAGCCGTTGCAGCCGTCGAAGCCGCTGACCGTGCCGTCGGCGGCGAGGGTGAACGTGGGCGTGCCGCTGGTGCGGGCGTCGTTCCACTCCCACACCGTCCAGTTCACGCCGGCGATGGCGGCGGCCAGGTCGGTGTCGGCCGGCGTCGTCGAGCCGGGCACGGTCGTCGGCGGCTCGGTCGACCCGGTCGGTTCGGTGACCCCACTGGGGTCGGCGGTGCCGCCGGAGGAGTCGGCGGGCCGGACGGTGCTCGGGCCGTCGTCGCCCGTCACCACCACCACGGTGACGGCCGCGGCAGCCACGAGCGCGGCAGCGGCAACTGCCAGCACGGCACGCCGGCGCCGGTGCCCACTGGCTGCAGCGGAGCGGCCGGACCACTCCGCGGCCAGGCGGCCGCGCAGCTCCGCCCGGAAGTCCGGTCGGGGGGTCAGCTCGTCGGACACGTGCTCGTCGAGACGGATCTCATCCATGGTCGGCCTCCTGCTGGCGGAGTCGGGTGCGGGCGCGGGCGAGCAGTGACTCGGCGGCGTGCACGGTGGTGCCGAGTGCCTCGGCCACCTCGGGCACGGACAGCCCGTCCACGTAGCGGAGGACGAGTGCCGTCCGGTCCCTGGGCGGCAGGGCCGCCAGCGCCGACGGCTCGGCCATCGACGGCGGGTCGGCATCGACGGACACGGCCGGCGTGGCCACCAGGTGCAGGTGGCGTTCCCGGCCGGCCTCCCGGCGCAGCCCGTCGAGGTGCAGGTTGCGGATCGTGGTGATCACGTACCCCACCGACACCTGCGGGCCGTCGCCGCCGCGGATCTGGCGCAGCACCCGGAGGTACGCGTCCTGCACGAGGTCCTCGGCAGCGGCCCGGTCGGTGCCGCACAGCCGCCCGGCGTAGCGGTAGGCGTCGGTGAACGTCCGGTCGTAGAAGGCCAGGAAGGCCTCCCGGTCGTTCAGCCGTTCCTCCACCCGCCGGTCATTGCTCACACCGACTCCAACGAACGGCAGCGCCGGTTTCCGTCGCGGTCAGGCAGGTGAGCCGAACTGGCGGTCGCCCGCATCACCCAGGCCGGGCACGATGAACGCCTGCTCGTTCAGCCGCTCGTCGAGCGCGGCGGTGTACACGGCCAGCTCCAGCCCCTCGTTGCGGAGCAGTTCGATGCCTTCCGGCGCAGCCAGCACGCACACCACGATGATCGTGCCGGTGGCGCCACGCTCCAGCAGCAGGTGGCAGGTGTGGGCCAGCGAGCCGCCGGTGGCCAGCATCGGGTCGAGCACGATGACCTGCCGCCCGGCCAGGCTCTCCGGCAGCTTGTTGACGTACGGCTTGGGCTGGTGGGTCTCCTCGTCGCGGGCCACGCCGATGAACCCGACGTCGGCGTTGGGCAGGAGGTCCTGGGCGGCATGCAGGAAGCCCAACCCGGCGCGCAGCACCGGCACCACCACTGGCTGCGAGCTGAGCTGACGGCCGAGCGTCGTGGTGAGGGGCGTCTCCACGCTGACGCTGCCGGTGGGCAGGCCCTTGGTGGCCTCGGCGATCAGCAGGGTGCCGATGCGCTCCAGCTCCTGGCGGAACAGGGCGTTCGGCGTCTCCTTCGCCCGGACCCGGGTGAGGGAGTCGGCGATGAGGGGGTGGTCGACCACGTGCACGGCAACTGACATGCCGCGAGTCTGCCAGGTGCCGGTGGCGGTCAGAGAGTGCCGGCGCGGGCCATGGCGTAGCGGGGCTTGATGATTCCGTTGATGATGGCCAGGCGCTCGGGGAAGGGGGCGAAGGCGCTCTTCATCGAGTTGATGGTGATCCACTCGAAGTCGTCCAGCCCCCAGCCGAACGCATCCGCCAACTGCTCCATCTCCTTGGTCATCGACGTGTCGCTCATCAGCCGGTTGTCGGTGTTCAGTGTCACCCGGAAGCGCAGCCGCTTCAGCATGCCGATCGGGTGGTCGGCGATGGTGGCGCACACGCCGGTGCCGACATTGCTGGTGGGGCACAGCTCCAGCGGGATGCGCCGGTCGCGCACGAATGCCGCCAGCCGGCCCAGCTGCTCCTGGCCCTCCGGGCCGGTGATGTCGTCGACGATCCGCACCCCGTGGCCCAGGCGCTCCGCCCCGCAGAACTGCACGGCCTCCCAGATGCTCGGCAGGCCGAACGCCTCGCCGGCGTGGATGGTGGTGTGGAAGTTCTCACGCTGCACGTAGTGGAAGGCGTCCAGGTGGCGGGTGGGCGGGTAGCCGGCCTCGGCGCCGGCGATGTCGAAGCCGACGCACCCGCGGTCGCGCCAGCGGACGGCCAGTTCGGCGATCTCCAGGCTGCGGGCCGCGGTGCGCATGGCCGAGCAGATGAGGTAGATCGTCAGGTCGGTGCCGGCCGAGCCGCGCTGGAACCCGTCGATGATGGCCTGCACCACCTCGTCCAGCGTCAGCCCCTGCTCCGTGCACAGCTCCGGAGCCATCCGCACCTCGGCGTAGACGACGCCGTCGGCGGCGAGGTCGACGGCGCACTCGTACGCCACCCGCTCGATGGCGTCACGGTGCTGCATGACGCCCACGGTGTGGGCGAACGTCTCCAGGTAGAGGACGAGGTCGTTGCGCTTGGCGCCGCGGTTGAACCAGGCGGCCAGTTCGTCCACATCGTGCGTGGGGAGGTTGCCGTAGCCGTACTCCTCGGCCAGTTCGATGACGGTCCGCGGGCGCAACCCGCCGTCGAGGTGGTCGTGGAGGAGAACCTTGGGCAGTGCGGAGATGTTGGTGTTCATGGTGAGGTGGCCGTCCGTGTCAGATGGTGGCGAGCGAGTCCAGCGGGCGCAGCGGCATGCCGGCGGGGCGCTGCAGCCAGTTCCAATCGGGGTACTCGGCGGTGGCCGAGATGCAGTGGAGCGTGTAGGCGTGGCGGCTGACGGGCGAGTGGTTGACGTCGCTCCAGTGCGGCAGCAAGCCGTGCAGGAGCACCAGCGTGCCGGCCGGTACCTCCAGCGGCACCAGGTCGTCGGGTGGCGTGGGCAGGGGAGAGGCGTCCAGGGTGCGGAACTCCGTGCCGTCGTCGTCCGTCGCCCCGGCCCGGCGGAACTGCGACCGCAGCGCCGTGCAGTGCCCACCAGGGCCGCCCACAGGCAGCCGTTCTCCAGCGTGGCGTCCTCCACGGCGAACCAGCAGCCGGTGACGCTGATGGGGTCCGTGTAGAGGAAGGCAGCGTCCTGGTGGCAGCCGACCTCGCCGCCGATGTGCGGCTGCTTGAAGATGTACATGCTCTGCAGCGCCAGCGCGTCGATGAGCCCGATGTCCGCCACGGCGCCGGCGAGATCCGCGGTGTAGCTGAACCGCTCGAACTCGGGCACCAGGTCGTGCATGGCGTGGCCGATCTTGTTGATGCTCAGCGCCTTCGGCTGGCGCAGGGAGCCATCGACGGCGAAGGCGTCCTCCTCGAAGAAGCACCACACCCGACCGCCGGACTGCAGGAACTGGCGGTCGCTGACCCGGGTCTGCTCGTCGGTGGTGAACACCGCCGGCCGCTCCGGCGGCACGAACTCCTCCACGATCCGCTCGGCGGCCGCCTTCAACTCGGCGAGCGCCTGCGGCCCCACGAAGCCGGGCACGGCGAGGAACCCGTCGCGGTGGTACTGCGCGACCTGCTCGTCGGTGAGGATCTGACCCATCGGCGCCACTGTAGGGGCCGTGCGCGTGCGGCCCTACCCTGTCGGGCATGGAAGCCGCCGAATCCGCCGCCACACCGCCGCCGGGCCTCACCGTGCTCGGTGCCACGGTGCGCCATGCGATCGACCATGTCGAAGTGTTCCCCGCGCCCGCCAATGTCACCACGGTGCGGTTCACCAACGACGAACTGAACTCGATGTGCCCGGTCACCCAGCAGCCCGACCTGTCCACGGTCGTCATCGAGTACGAGCCGGCGCAGTGGTGTGTGGAGTCCAAGAGCCTGAAGCTGTACCTGTGGGGCTTCCGCGACCGGGCCGTGTTCGCCGAGGCACTGGCGGCCGAGATCGCCGGCGAGATCATGACGTCGGCGCAGCCGCGCCGGGTCACGGTGACCCTCACCCAGCGGCCGCGTGGCGGCATCGAGGTGCAGGCCGTCGCCGAACTGCGCAGCCAGGTCTGACGGGGGCTGCGGGTTCAGGCCCGCTCGCGCAGGGCCCCGGCCGCCCGTAACGCGGCCAGGTCGGCAGCGCCGTAGCCCACCTCCGCCAGCACCTCGTCGTTGTGCTGGCCGATGAGCGGGGCATGGCGGCGCACCGCAGGCGGGGTGCGATCCAGCCGGATGCCGTTGGGGATCACCCGGTACGGGCCGGCCACCGGGTGCTCCTCGACCGGAAGGCCATCCACCAGGTCGGCCAGGCGGACGATCGGCGTGCACGGGATGTCGCGCTCCTCGCAGAACGTCACCCACTCGGCCGTCGAGCGGGTGGTGAGGATCTCCGACACCGACGCATAGAGGTGGTCGACATTCGCCGAGCGGGTGGCTCGGTCGCCGAGGCGGGGGTCGTCGGCCAGATCCTCCCGGCCGCCGGCGTGGAAGATGTCCACATAGTTCTGGCGGCTGTAGGGGAGGATGTGGATCCACCCGTCGGCGGTGCGCTGCGGGCGCCGGTCGGCCGACAGCACCCGCCGGTAGCCGGCCTCACCCAGCGGCGGCACGGGGATGGAGCCGCCGCCGTGCTCGGCGAGCAGGAACGAGGACATCACCTCGACCATCGGCACCTCCACCCGCTGGCCCTCGCCCGTGCGTCGCTGGTGGTGGAGTGCGGCGAGCACGGTGTAGACGATGGTCAGCCCGCTGACCTTGTCGGCCATGATCGTGGGCACGATGCGCGGCACCCCGCCCTGCATCTCGTAGATGTCCGCCATGCCGGAGGCGGACTGCACCACGTCGTCGTAGGCGGGTTGGTCGCCCCGCGGGCCGTCGGTGGGCCAGCCCTGGGCCTGGCAGAAGACGATGTCGGGTTTGCGGGCGGCGACGTCCTCGTACGCCAGACCCAGCCGGCCGAGCGGGCCGGGCCGCAGGTTGGTGACCATCACGTCTGCCGTCTCGGCCAGGCGCAGGAAGGCCTCACGCCCGTCCGGGTGCTTCAGGTTCAGCGACACGTTGCGCTTGTTGCGCATCAGGTTGAGCGCCACCCCGGACAGTTGGGGGTGCGGCCCGGGGCCCATGTAACGGTTGGTGTCGCCGCCGATGTCCTCCACCGTGATGACGTCGGCCCCGAGATCGCCGAGGATCTGGGTGCCGAACGGCCCCATCACCACCGAGCTCAGGTCGAGGACGCGGACGTCCGCCAACGGCCCCTGGGCTGCGCCCTCCGCCACCGCCGGCGCCTAGTGGTCTTCGCCGCTGCGGTACGGCCGGCCGGCATGGGCCGGCGGTCGCAGCCGCTGGCTGGCGGTGGCCAGCACGATCAACGTCAGCAGGTACGGCACGCCAGTGGTGAGCGATTCGGGAATCTCGTCGACCTTGCCGTAGCCGTCGGTGAACGGCATGCCGTTCCACCAGGTCCAGACCAGGAAGCCGATCGCGAACGCGAACGGCACCTGCAGCCACGCCTTGCGGACCACCGAGGCGATCAGCCATGCGAGGCACACGAGTGCGCCGAACAGGAACAGGCTGGGTAGCGCCTGGCGGGCCACCCGATTGAGCGCCTCGGGGAAGCCGAACAGGAAGCTGCTGGCGAGGATGCCGCCGGGGCGCCAGTTGCCGGCGATCATCGTGGCCAGGCCGATGAAGCCCTTGTTGGCCGTTTGGCCCTGGCGGTAGTAGCTGGAAGCCACGATCGACAGGTAGCCGCCGCTGAGCCCGGCGAAGCCGCCGCTGATGATGAGCGCCCGGTAGCGCAGGCCGGCCACCCGCACGCCCAGCGACTCAGCGGAGGCGGGGTCCTCGCCGGAGGACCGCACCCTCAGGCCGAACCGGGTGCGCCAGAGCACCCAGGAGCTGAGCGGCACGAGCAGCAGGGCGATGATGGTGGCTGCGGAGATCCGCGACGTGAAGCCGCGGAGGATGGACGCTGCGTCGCCGATGACCGGCCAGCCGCGCTTCTCCAGCCACCCCATCATGTCCGGGCTGTGCCAGGAGCCGATCCGGCCACCGGACAGGAACGGCATGTCGAAGCGGGGGAGCGACCACTTCTGCTGCGGCGACTGGGTGATGCCGGCCCCCTGCGGCACATCCTTCGCGCCGGGACCCCACCACAGCTCGGAGATGTACCGCATGGCACCGAATGCCAGCAGGTTGATGGCCACGCCGGAGATGATGTGGTCCACGTTGAACGTCACGGTGGCCACGGCGTGAATGGCGCCGCCGATCATGCCGCCGATGACCGCCAGCAGCAGGCCGACCCATGGCCCCCACTTCCAGGCGCCCACGGCACCGAACCAGGTGCCGAAGATCATCATGCCTTCGATGCCGATGTTGACCACGCCCACCCGTTCCGCCCACAGGCCGGCCAGGCCGGCGAGGAGGATGGGCATCGTGAACTCCAGCGTGGTGAACACGGTGAACGACGCAGACAGCTTCGTGGCCCCGTGGGCATTGGCGCGGATGAACGACATCGTGATGAACATCGAGAGGATGATCAGCAAGGTGCGCCGGCCGAGCAGCGCCTTCCACCACGGGGTGGTGGTGCCGAGCGGCGGCAGGGTGGGCAGTTCCTGGGCGGTGGTGCTCATGCTGCGGCCCCCGCCAACTCGAGCTGAGCGGCGGTGCGCTCAGCGGTGCGCTTGGCCATCTTCACCGAGACCACCTCGTTGACGATCACGACGGTGAGGAGGATGACCGCCTTGATCACCGGGATGACGGCGGACGGCAGCTTGGCGATCTGCAGCGGCCCCACCAACGTGTCCAGGAAGCCGAACAGCAGGGCCGACGCCACGATGCCGCCCGGATGGTTGCGGCCCAGCAGGGCCACCGAGATGCCGTCGAAGCCGTAGCCGCTGGGGTGGCTGGGGCCGTAAGCGTGGCTCTCGCCGAGCAGGTACCCCATGCCCACCAGGCCACCGACGGCGCCGGACAGCAGCATCGCTGTGACGATCAGCTTCTTGGATGCGATGCCACCCGTGGCGGCGGCGATGGCGTTGCCGCCGGAGGCCCGCAGGCGGAAACCGAAGCGGCTCTTGTAGACCACCAGCCAGTACGCCAGCGAGATGAGCAGCGCGAGGATGAACGCGCTGTTCACCCGGCCGGCCACGATGTCCGGCAGCCAGCCGGATTCGGGTATCCGCTTGGTCTTCACATCCAGCGTGCCGGACGGGTCCTGGTAGCGGAAGTACTCGTCGAACAGGAACTGCAGCAGGTTGTTGACGAGGGCGTTGAGCATGATCGTGGCGATCACCTCGTTCACGCCGCGGGTGATCTTCAGCACGCCGGCGATGCCGGACCACAGCGCGCCGGCGGTGGCTGCGGTGATGAGGATGACCAGCACGTGGAGCGGCGCCCAGAGGTGGATCTTCGAGCCGACGACGGCGCCGAAGAAGGCGCCGATCAACCATTGGCCTTCGACACCGATGTTGAACAGGTTCATCTTGAACCCGATGGCCACCGCGACGGCCGACATCATGATCGGTGTGGCCTCGCGCAGGGTGTCCAGCAGCTTGTCCGAGTTGGTGAGGTTGTCGCCCATCTTCTCGAACAGGGCGGTCCAGTCCTTGCCGCTGATCACCAGGACGAGCGTGGCGATCACCATCGCCAGCACGATGGCGCCGAGCGAACTGCCCAGCGTGACCAGGGTCTGCGACCGAGACTGGCTCTCCGGCGGGTTGACGATCCGCTTGATGCGGTCGCCCCAGCTGACAGAGGGCTGCACCGGCGCGGGTGCGTCGGGGGAATCGGTCATCACGCCACCTCCTGGCGGCCGCCGGTCATGTACTCGCCGAGGAGCTCCGGCGTCGCCTCGCTCGGTGCCAGTTCGGCATTGATCTGCCCGTCGAACATGACGAGGATGCGGTCGCTGAGGCCGATGACCTCTTCGAGGTCGGCGGAGATCAGCAGCACCGACAGGCCCGCGTCGCGGGCCGTGCGCAGCTTCTCCCAGATGGAGGCCTGGGCGCCGATGTCCACGCCACGCGTGGGGTGGGCGGCGATCAGCACACGCGGTTCGCTGGCCAGTTCCCGACCCACCAGCAGCTTCTGCTGGTTGCCGCCGGAGAGTGCGAAAGCCGGCACGGTCTCGCTGGGGGTGCGTACGTCGAAGTCGGCGATCACCTGCCGGGCGTCGGCCCTCACCCGGCCCGCAGCCACGAATGGCCCGTTGAGGAACTGAGGGTTGCCGTCGCGGCCCAGCAGGGTGTTCTCCCACAGCGGCGCGTTCAGCCACAGACCCTCGCGGTGGCGATCGAAGGGAATGTAGGAGAGCCCGTTCTCGATGCGGTGCTGCACCGAGGTGGCCGTGACGTCGGCGCCCTCCAACTCCACCCGGCCGGCGTCGGGGCGCTGCAGGCCGAGGAGCACCTGGCACAGTTCGAACTGGCCGTTCCCCTCCACGCCGGCGATGCCGACCACTTCGCCTTCGTGGACCTCGAAGCTGACGTCCTCCAGCAGGGCCTTGCCGCCCTCGCCGAGCACGGTGAGGCCTTCGGCCCGAAGGGTGACGGCCTCGCCGACCGCACTCTGGCGGCCGTGCGGGGTGGGGAGCTCGCTGCCCACCATCAGCTGGCCGAGCATGGAGCGGTCCACCTGGTCCGGCTTCACCTCGGCGACGGTGGTACCGGCGCGGATGACGGTGATGTCGTCCGAGACGGCGAGCACTTCGTCCAGCTTGTGGGAGATGAAGATGATCGTGGCCCCTTCTGCCACCAGATGGCGGAGGTTGGCGAACAACTCGTCCACCTCCTGGGGCACCAGCACGGCAGTGGGCTCATCCAGGATCAGGATGCGTGCACCGCGGAACAGCACCTTCAGGATCTCCACCCGCTGGCGCTGGCCGACGCCCAGTTCGGAGACCCGTACGTCCAGGTCGACGTGGGTGCCGGTGGACGCCATGATCTCCAGCAACCGCTCGCGGGCCTTGCCCATGCGCAGCACGCCGCGGCTGGTGGGCTCGGCGCCGAGCACGATGTTCTCCAGCACGGTGAAGTTGTCGGCCAGCATGAAGTGCTGGTGCACCATGCCGATGCCCACGGCGATGGCGTCGGATGGGTTGCGGAAGTGCTGCTCCACCCCGTCCACCATCACGGTGCCGGCCTCCGGCTGGTGCATGCCGTAGAGGGTCTTCATCAGGGTGGACTTGCCCGCACCGTTCTCCCCGACGATGGCGTGGATCGTGCCCCGACGAACGTTGAGATTGACGTCGTGGTTGGCGATCACGCCTGGGAACCGCTTCTCGATTCCGATCAGTTGAACGGCCAGCGTGTCGTTGTCGGCTGACATGGCTCCCCTCTCGCGCTTGCATGGTTATAGCAGAGAGCCCGGGGTGGAACCCCGGGCTCTCGTGCACTGCGTTGGTCCGGATCAGAGATCCGTGAGGAAGGTCAGCCTTCCGGTGCCGTCGGGACGACGATCTCGCCGGAGATGATCTTGGCCTTGATGTCGTCGAGGTCGGCCTTCACGTCGTCGAGGTAGCCACCGGAGGTGGAGTAGCCGACGCCGTCACGGGCCAGGTCGTACAGGTCGAAGCCACCGGTGAGGGTGCCGGCCTGGGCAGCCTTGATGGTCTCGAACACGGCCACGTCCACCCGCTTCAGCATGGAGGTGAGGATGTGCGCCTGCTGATCCGGAGTGGCGGTGAGGTACTGGTCGCTGTCCACGCCGATCGCCCACTTGCCGCTCTCGACCGCAGCCTCGATGGTGCCCTGGCCCGAGCCGCCGGCGGCGGTGTAGATGACGTCAGCGCCGTCGGCGTACCAGCCGTTGGCGATCTGCTTGGCCTCGTCGGGCGAACCCCACGCGGTGTCGTCACCAGCCGGCCCGAGGTACTGCACGTCGACGATGATGTCGGGGTTCACGTACTTCGCACCAGCGGTGTAGCCGGCCTCGAACTTCTTGATGAGGTCGATCTCCTGGCCACCGATGAAGCCGATGTGGCCGGACTCGCTCTTCATGGCGGCGGCAGCGCCGACCAGGAAGGAGCCCTGCTCCTCGGCGAACGACAGCATGGTGACGTTCGGCAGTTCGCCGGCCACGAAACCGTCGACGATCGCGTACTGCGTGTTCGGGTTGGCGGTGGCCACCTCGGCCATGCCGTCACCGAAGGCGAAGCCGACCGCGATGATCGGGTTGTTGCCGTTGGTGGTGAGCGTCTCGAGGTTCGGCTTGCGGTCGTCCGCAGTCGTGGCCTCGAGCTCGTCGACGGTGACGCCCAGTTCGCTCTTCGCCTGGTCGGCGCCACGGCCGGCCGAGTCGTTGAACGTGCCGTCGCCGCGGCCGCCGGTGTCGAACGCCAGGCCGACCTTGAGCGACGAACCGCCGTCGGTGCTGGCCGTGGTGGTGTCGGACGACTTCTCGTCGTCGCCGCAGGCCGCGGCCAGGACGCCGAAGCTCGCGACGAGCGCCAGCGCAGCAAAGCGCTTGCTCTTACCCATGATGTCTCCCCCTTGGAGTTTCGGGTTTGGGTGGATGGAATATCCGTTCCTCACATTACCGCGAGTGATGACCGCCGATCCCGCACGTGACGCTCGTAACATTTCTGTGATTTCGATGAGCTATGGCGGCCGACCTCCTTCGCGCCCGCAGCAGCGGGTGAGCCAGCGCACGTACACCGTCCGCCGCCTCATGGCGCTCGGTGTGGTGGTGGTGTTCATCGGCGGCCTGTGGTTCGGCGCCACGGCCATCTTCGGCAGTGACGACGGTGGCGCCACGTCGCCCGGGCCGCCCTCCACCGTGAAGGTGGTGACCGACGGCGTCACACCCACCACGCTCACGCCCACCTCCACCAGCACCCTGCCGCCGAAGGAGATCACCACCCCAACGCCGGACAACCCGGCGGAGTTGCTGATCCTCGGCGACAGTGACGCGGGCTCGTTCGGGCCGTACCTCAAGACGCTGATGGACCAGACCGGCATCGTCACCACCACGCTGGACTACAAGGTGTCGTCGGGTCTGTCCCGCCCGGACTTCTACGACTGGTCGGCGCACATGCGTGACGTCGTCCCCCAGGTGAACCCGGACATCGTGGTGGTCACGTTCGGCGGCAACGACGCCCAGGCCATCAGCAACGCCGACGGGTCGTGGGCCATCGAGTACGTGCCGGCGTCCGGCAGCCGCGACGAGGAGTGGAAGGCGCTCTATGCCGAGCGTGTCGCCGACGCCATGGACTACCTGTCGGCCGACAATCGCACGCTCATCTGGGTGGGGATTCCCAACGACGACAACCCAGATGTCACGGCCCGGATGCAGATCCAGGACGAAGTGGTTCGCGCCGAAGCGGCCAAGCGCCCCGACGTGGTCTACATCGATACGTGGACGCGGTTCAGTGGCCGGAACGGTGGCTGGGCGGAATACATCATCGACCCCCGCGACGGCGTCGGCAAGGACGTGCGTGCCGACGACGGCTTCCACCTCAACCAGACCGGCGCGGAGATCCTGGCGCTGGACATCGCCGAGGCGGTGCGCAACGAACTGCGCGCCCGCGGCGCCGCGATCTGACGCCTTCAGTCCGCCACGACCTCCGCATCCGCGTGTTCTCTGGGGGTGCGTGATCTCTGGGTCACATCACAGCCGTCACCGTCACGGCACAAAGGTTCGTACTTCTGTGTCGTGACCGTGATCGCTGTGCCGTGACACAGACGTCATGAGGGGCCGGGCCGAGCGGGCCACGACGCCGTGGTGCCACACTGGCGGGATGAACCGGGAAGTCAGGCCGTCGTCCATCGCCCCGCCAGCCGCCAACTACGCCCACGCGACCCACACCGAGCACGCCATGCGCTGGCTGCACACGAGTGGGGTGGTGCCCACGCGGCCCGACGGCACGGTGCCGGCGGCTCTGGCCGACCAGGCGGCGGTGGTGTGGGCCAACCTCACCGCGATGCTGGCGGAGGCGGACATGCGGCCCGGCGACGTGGTCAGCGTGACCACCTACGTCGTCGCGGACCACCTGGCCGACCTCCCCGAGGTGATGGCCGCCCGGGACCGCGCCCTGGACGGCCACCGTGCCGCCAGCACCCTGGTCACGGTTCCGGCCCTCGCCCGCCCGGAGTGGAAGATGGAGATCGCCCTCGTGGCCGCCCGGTAGGACGAGTGGCGTCGGTCGTCGGGCCTACCCGCCGGTCAACGGGACCGCTGCGATCAAGCTCCCGTCCGCACCGAGCAGCTGGATCCCAAATGGATCCTCGCCATCGGCGAGTTCCACGACGATGACGGTGAGCGTGTCGAAGGTGACCGGTTCGATGGGCACGCCTGCCGCGCGCGACGACCACCATCGAGCGCTGGTCGCGCCGACCGATCCGACGAGGAGGGCGAACCGCTTGCCGCGCCCGCGGGCGATCCCCACCGACCATCCGCCCGCGTCGTATTCACTGGCGGACGTGCACGCAGTCGCGACGTCGTCCACCCTGAGGCGGACGCACGGCGCGTCGGTGGCGACGGACTCCACGACCCAGCGATCACCCGCTCGCAGCACCGTCGCGGGCGCCTCCGGGTCGACCGGCGTGGTGATGGTGTCCGCGGGCGCGTGCGCGCAGCCGGCGAGGACAGCGACGACAGCGGAGACCGCCGGGAGGAGCCAACGTCTCATCGCTGCTCGCATCTGACCCGGGCGGGATCGTCCGACGCTCCCTCCGGGGGACGGTAGGTGGCGACACCGATGCTGGGGATGCCGGGTGGGGTGGCGCCGTCGATACGGGTGGTCGTGCGACCCTCCGCGACCGCGAACGATGCCGCTGGCGCGGAGAACAGGAGCTGCGCGGGTGGGGCGACCGCAACGGCTCTGCAGATGCCCTGCAGGGGCGCGGTGAACCCCCAGCCGATCGTCGTGCTCAGGTGGAGCCCCTCCTGCAGGCTGCCGGTCACCATGACCGTCCACTCGGCGGCGTCGGGGCCAGGCGGCTGCCATCGGTCCCAGGGGCCGCTGGCGAACCCGCCGCTCGATGCGACCTCGGCGAACAGGGACGGGGTCACGAACCACAGGGAGTCGAGGATCCGATCGAGGTCCTCTGCCGGGATGCCCTGCGCCTTCAGGCCCACGACTCCGCCACCGCCGTTCGTCATGGATGCGACCTCGAAATCCGGCGCCCAGGGGTTGGCCATGGGCACGGCGTCTCGGCCGTCGCCGGGGGCGGTCGATGCGAGAGTGAGCGATCGGTCGGCCGTGGACCATTCGAGGATCGCGACGTCTGCGAAGGCGCCCTCGAAACCGGGCACGCCGGCATCGGCGTTGACGCCAACTGAGGTCAGCGCGAGGCCGTCCGGCAGCCAGAGGGGCAGCGCGTAGGGCCGTGCGGCCAGCGAGTCCGCCGGCCGCGCATCGTGCCGCGTCACCACCCACAGGGCGGTCGCCAGCAGCACGGCCGCCGCGGTCGCGGCCACCCAGCGCCACCTCGGCGGGTGGTGTCCCCCGCTGGGGCGGACCGGGACCAAGGGCGGGTCCTGGCCGGCTTCCTCCACCGTGGTGGCCTCCGCAATGGCGGCGTACATCGCCCGGAGGGCGTCTTCCAGGTCGGTCACGAGGTCAGCTCCTTCCGCAGGTGTTCGAGGCCGCGGTGGACGAGCGACTTCACCGTGCCGGGCCGGCATCCGAGGTGGGTGGCCATCTCCCGCTCGCTCATGTCGGCGTAGAAGCGCAGTGCCAGCGCAGTGCGGTAGCGCTCCGGAAGTCGTTGCACCACCGCCCACAGCTCGTCGACCTCCGGCTCGGCCGTCACCGGTGGCGCCGGCACGACGGGAAGTCGGCGAGCCCTCCGCCGGGCCTCCGTGCGGGCGAGGTTGACGACGATGGCGCGCAGGTACGCGGCGGGCTCCTCGATGGTTCGTCGACCCTGGGCGCTCGCGTATCGCGCAAACGCTTCCTGCACCACTTCCTGCGCGGCGTCTGGTGAACCGGTGACGACGTGGGCAAGTCGGGTCATCGGCGCGCGCTGCGCCGTGAACAGGGCGCCAAGGTCGTCGTTCCGCCGCTCGATGATGGCCATCGTTGTACATGACTCGATGGGGCGGGGGATGGTTGCACCAAGGTCGCTCCCGCCGGCACTCGGAGCCTTCACAACTCCCTCACATCCTTCCCAGCGGCCGCGGGGGTGGAGTGGTCGATGGTGGCATCACCGCACACGGAGGAGCCCACCATGAACACGTTCATCGCATCCATCGCCTCACTCGCCGCCGCCGCCACCGGCGTGGTGCCGGCGGCGCCAATCGAGGCTGCGGCCGAGGGAACAGCCGCGCCGGTGCGAATCGCACTCGAGATCCATGTGGAGAACAGCATCGATCCCCCCGCCGAGATGCGCACCGTGGCCGACATGGCCCGCGCCGCCACCCGGCACGGCATCGACCTGACGTTCAGCCTCGACGAGACCATGCTCCGCTACCTGGCGACGGCACCAGCCGCGTTGAAGCTGCAACTAGCCCGGTGGGAGGCGAACGGTCACTCGTTCGGGCTGCATGCCGGCATGGACGGGTTGTCCACCGTGGCAGCCGAGGCCCACCTGGCGGCGATGGGGGCGGACTTCACCGCCGCCTTCCGGCATGCGCCCACCACCGTGTCGGGCGCCTGCACCGGCGACAGCGACTGGATCTCCCCGGTGATCGACAACGGCCTGACCGTGGTGGCGGGCACCATCACCTACTGCGAGCACTCGCTGGACCCGACCGCCTACGCGGGCTCGGCGCTGGAGGCCGAGGTGCTGCGCAGCCAGGCTCGGTGCACCAGCCCCGGCCGTTGCCACGACCCGGCGCCCGCGTCCGACGACACCCAGCGGGTGATCCCGTGGACGACCAGCGACGCGGCCACCTGGCTGACACCCGACGCCGGCGGCGCCGTGACGATCGTGTCCACGCTGGGAAGCACCAGCATGGAGTGCGGCTCGGAGGGCCGGGCCGGCTCGTGTGCGTTCGACGCCACCGGCGACGCCGCGGCGTTCGTCAGCCTGACCGGCGAGGCCCGCATGGCCGGCGGCGGGTCGTCGGCGACCACACTCCACATGGCGTGGAGCACGAACAACCGTCCCGAACGTGCCTACGTGGAGGAACTGTTCACGGCCATCGCCGGTTCGATCAGCGCTACCGGGCCGGTGGAGTGGACGACCCTCGCCGGCTTGGCGGCCTGAGCCACCGATCACGGATGGGTCACGGCCTCGGCGCGACGAATACGATTCGCGGCGATGAGTGACGACACGAAGCGCACCGACAGCGGCATCGAGGTGAAGGCCCTGTACGGCCCCGCCGACCTGGAGGGGTGGGACGCCGCTGCCCAGCTGGGCGAGCCGGGCAAGCCGCCGTACACCCGTGGCGTGTACCCCACGATGTACCGGGGCAAGTTGTGGACGATGCGTCAGTACGCCGGTTTCGGCACGGCGGCCGCCACCAACGAGCGCTTCAAGTTCCTGCTGCAGGCGGGCCAGACCGGCCTCAGCTGTGCCTTCGACCTGCCCACCCAGATGGGCTACGACAGCGACCACGCCCGCGCCGAGGGCGAGGTCGGCAAGGTCGGCGTGGCCATCGACAGCCTCGACGACATGCGCACCCTGCTGGACGGCCTGCCGCTGGACAAGGTGAGCACCAGCATGACCATCAACTCCACGGCGGCGATCCTGCTGCTGATGTACGAGCTGGTGGCCGAGGAGCAGGGCGTGCCGGCCAGCGCGATCAGCGGCACGATCCAGAACGACCTCCTCAAGGAGTACATCGCCCGCGGCACCTACGTGTACCCGCCCAAGCCGAGCATGCGGATCATCACCAACATCTTCGAGTACTGCGCCCAGCACGTGCCGAAGTGGAACACCATCAGCATCTCCGGCTACCACATCCGCGAGGCCGGCAGCACCGCCGCCCAGGAGATCGCCTTCACCATCGCCAACGGCATCGCCTACGTGGAGGCCGCCATTGCCGCCGGGCTGGATGTGGATGCCTTCGCCCCGCGCCTCAGCTTCTTCTGGAACGCGCACAACAACTTCTTCGAAGAGGTCGCCAAGTTCCGGGCCTCCCGCCGCATCTGGTACCGCCTGATGAGCGACCGCTTCGGCGCCAAGAAGGAGTCCTCCAAGCTGCTGCGCTTCCACACCCAGACGGGCGGCTCCACGCTGACGGCGCAGCAGCCGGAGAACAACATCGTCCGCGTCGCCGTGCAGTCGATGGCCGCGGTGATGGGCGGCACCCAGAGCTTGCACACCAACGGGTTCGACGAGGCGCTCAGCCTGCCCACCGAGCGGGCGGCACGCATCGCCCTGCGGACCCAGCAGATCATCGGCTACGAGAGCGGCGTGGCCGACACGCCGGACCCGCTGGCTGGCAGCTACTTCGTGGAGACGCTCACCGACGAGATCGAGCGGCTGGCGTGGGAGTACATCCACCGCATCGACGAGATGGGTGGTGCGGTGGAGGCCATCGAGGCCGGCTTCCAGCAGGACGAGATCATGGACGCCGCCTACGCCTACGCCAAGAGCATCGACGACGACGAGCGGGTCATCGTGGGCGTCAACAAGTTCACGGTGGACAACGAGCCAGAGCCCGACCTGTTCCCGATCGACCCGGCGCTGGAGGTCGGCCAGAAGGAACGGCTGAAGGCGTACAAGGCGGCGCGCGACACGGCTGCACTCGCTGCGCGGCTGGACGACGTGCGTGCCGCTGCCCGCGGCACGGACAACCTGCTGTACCCGATGAAGGAAGCCATCCGCGCCGGGGCGACCCTCGGCGAGGTCAGCGACGCCCTGCGCGATGTGTTCGGGGTGTATCAGCCACACTGAGCCGATGAGCTGGCTCAGCCCGTACACCGACGTCGAGTGCTGCTACCTCACCACGGTGGGGTGCCGCAGCGGCCGCCTGCACGAGGTGGAGATCTGGTTCGGCGTGGTCGACGACACGCTCTACATGATCAGCGGCAACGGTCCCACTGCCCACTGGTTCCTCAACGCGTCGGCGAATCGTCACGTGACGATTCGGGTGGCGGGGGAGACCAGAGCGGGGGAGGCCAGGGTGGTGGACGACCCCGAGGAGCGACGTCGCGTGGGCGAGTTGATGGGGGCGAAGTACCCGTGGGACGGCGACCCGTCGATCGGGCTGACGTTCGAGGCCTGGTGCTTCGACGTGCCGCTGCTTGCCGTGTCCCGCTGGTCGGCCGCCGGATAGCGTCACCCCGTGCCCTCCGCCTGCCGCGCCGCCACCTTGGCCATGGCCGTCATGGCGTCGCTCGCCGTCGCCGCGTGCGACGGGCCGGCCGAGGACCCCGTGCCGAACACGGTGGGGTCGTTGCCCGAGCCGTCCGACCCAGGCACCCTGCTGCCCGTGGTGGTGGAGACCGACCCGCCCGGAGAGGGCACGGCCCCTCCCGGCGCCCTGTTCGCCGGCAACTTCTGCAGCGCCCTCACGGAGGACGACATCGGCGCCGTGGTGTTCTCCGGCCTCGGCCGCGGCTCGGTCACCGATGTTCCCACGGTTGCGCTGGACGGCTGCTCGTACCCTGTCGCCGCCGGTGGGGAGGACTTCTTCGTCGTGGTCACCGCCCGGTCGCAGGGCGACTTCGCCGGCCCCGGCACCACCGATGAGGTGATCGACGAGTTGTCCGGCATCGGCGACGCCGCGCGCGGGGTGAACCGGGCCAATGGCTACGAGGTGTACGTGAAGGTGCCCAATGGCTGGTTCTCGGTGCTCACGCCCGACGCCACCAGCGCCACGGCGCTTGCCCGCCGCGCCGCCGAGCGGGCCGATCAGGGGTAAGTTCCGCGCCCGAGGAGGGCCGTGATGGACCGTGACGAGTTGGAGGCGCTGGTCCGCTCGCTCGCCGAGCGGGTGGAGGCGTTGGAGGCGGAGAACATCCGGCTGCGTGCCGCCGGCCAGGAAGGGGCCATCGTGGCGACGCCGGTGCCGGCCCCGGTGTCGCGACGGCAGTGGTTGGCCCGCGGTGCCGCGGTCACCGTTGGCGTGATGGCGGGTGGCGTGACCGGTGGAGCCGGGACCGCTGCGGCGGCCGGCAACCCGCTCGAGCTCAACGTGGCCAACAATGCCACCACGTTCACCCGGCTGAGCGCCGATGTGAGCGCCCCCAACACCGCCGTGCTCCAACTGTGGAACCTGAACACCACCGGTGGGGCTGGGGTGCAGGGCATCGGCGCCGACGAGGGCGTGCTGGGCAGTTCCACCGCCGGGTACGGCGGGTGGTTCTACGGGGCGGCGGCGGACCTCCGCCTCGGTACCAGCAGGGTGGCCACGCCACCCAGCGACGCGGTGGCGCACACCCGCGGCGAGATCGCGTTCGTCAACGGGCTCAGCGACTCCGGCGACTTCTGGGCCTGCGTGCAGAGCGGCACGCCGGGGTCATGGCGGCGACTCACCGGGTACACGTCCGCGGGCAGCCTCACCGTGCTCAGTGCCCCCGTGCGGGTGTACGACAGCCGCACCGGCCAGGTGCCCACGGCGATCGGGCCGAAGACGCCGCTGGCCAACGGTGTGGACCGGGAGGTGGCGATGACCGCCAACCTCAGTGGGGTGCCCACCGACGTGACGGCGGTGCTGGTGAACCTGACGGTGGTCAACCAGAACGGCACCGGCTGGCTGTCGGTGCGCGCCAAGGGCACCACCTACAACGGGCACTCCAACCTCAACTTCCCGGTGGGTGGGGCGGTGGCCAACATGTGTCTCAGCCGGTGCGCGGACGGGCAGATCTCGGTGCGGCTGGGTGGCGCCGCCACCTCGTGCAACATTGCGGTGGACGTGTTGGGCTACCTGCGCTGAGTGCCGGAGGCAGGGCGTCAGCCGATGACCCGGAGGTGCACGGCGGGGCGGTCCGGGGCCACCGCGGGTTCCGCCTGCCAGCCGAGGTAGATGATGGCCACCACGTAGGTGCCGTCCTCGAAGCCACACAGCCGGTTGACGGCGTCGTGGGCGCCCTTCGGGCAGCTGCCCCAGTAGCTGGCCAGCCCATGTGCCGTGGCGCCGAGCAGCAGGGTCTGCACACCGGCGGCCACGGCGTCGCGTTCTCGAAGGTGCGCAGCACCGTGTCACCAGGGGCGGAGCCGACCACCAGCGTCGCCGGCGTGCGCAGGTACTTGGTGCGGGTCTTGGCCACCTTCTCCGGCGGGTCGTCGCGCTCGGCCATCGCGTCGGCGATGACGTCGCCGAGGCGGGCACGCCCCTCGCCCTCGCACAGCGCGAACCGCCACGGCCATGTGCGCTTGTGGTTCGGCGCCCACTGGGCCAACTCGCACAGTTCCTCGACGATGGCGTGAGGCACCGGCCGGTCGCGGTCCACCGTCATGTTGGTGCGGCGGGCCCGCACCAGCGCGGCGAAGTCGGCCGGGTTCACAGGGTGTGCTCGCGGATGTGGCCGACCACCAGGTCCACCCAACGACGCCACAGTTGCGGCGGGTAGTCGTGCCCCATGCCCTCGATCAGCTCGAAGCGGGCGCCGGGGATCAGTTCGGCGGTACGCCGGCCGCCGATCTGGTCGATCAGGGTGTCCTTGTCGCCGTGCATCACGAGCGTCGGCGTGGTGACCTGCCGAAGGCCGTCCGCCCAGGAGCCACTGGCACCGATGGCCATGTACTGGCGGCCGGTACCCCCGTCCGTAGGGGCGGCACGGTTCCAGGCGGCCCCGGCGGTCGCGCGTGCCCTCTCCTCGTCGAAGAACTCCGGGCTGCCCCACTCGCGCAGGCCGTCGATCCAGTTCTGCACGTAGCCCTCGCAGTCGGTGGGCGGCGGTGCCGTCAGCAGTTCGAAGGCGCGGGGCGAGCTCTTGCGGTACTCGGGCTCGCCGGTGGCGCTCATCACGCTGGTCATGGTGATGAGGCGGTCCGGGTGCTCGATCGCCATCGTCTGGACGATCATCCCGCCCATCGACAGGCCCATCACGTGTGCCCGTTGCACGCCGACGGCGTCGAGCACGGCCATCCCGTCGGCGGCCATGTCGCTGATGGTGTAGGCCGCGCCGGCGGCGTTGACCGGCGCGTCGGCGAACCGGCTGGACAGGCCGACGTCGCGGTTGTCGTAGCGCACCACCTGAAGGCCCTCGGCCGCGAACATCTCGCACCAGGCGTCGGCGTAGTTGATGCTCTGGCTGCCGAGGCCGTTGACCAGCAGCAGGGTGGGATTCGCCGGGTCGCCGAACGTCTCGTAGTAGACGTCGCAGCCACCGTTGTGGGCGTACGGCATGTCAGCCTCCCAGGATCTCCTTGCGCACCTCGCGCTTCAGGAACTTACCCGAGGCGTTGCGGGGGATCGGCTCGTCGCGGAACCACACCTTCGAGGGGATCTTGTAGGCGGCCAGGTTGGCCTTGAGGAAGTCGCGCAGCTCGTCGGCGGTGACGGACTGGCCGGGCTTGCAGACGATGCAGGCCGCGACCTCCTCACCCAGGCGGTCGTCCGGCACGCCGAACACGATGGCTTCCTGCACGGCGTCGTGGTGGTAGATGGCGGCCTCGACCTCGCTGCAGTACACGTTCTCGCCGCCGCGGATCACCATGTCCTTCGCCCGGTCGACGATGAACACCCAGCCGTCGTCGTCCACCCGGGCGATGTCGCCGGTGTTCAGCCAGCCGTCCTTGATGCTCTCGGCGGTGGCTTCCGGCCGGTTGATGTAGCCCTTGATGACCACGGCGCCGCGGACGCACATGATGCCCACCGTGCCGGGGGTCATCGGCAGGTCGTTGCCCTCGTCGTCGACCAGCTTGTAGTCGAGGGTCGGCACGACCGGCCCGCACGACGACGGCTTGGCCACGTAGAAGCGGCTGGCGTTGGCGGTGATGATGCCGTGCGTCTCGGTCATCCCGTAGCCGGTGGTGGGGGCGCCCTTCTCCAGCGTGGCGTCGATCTTCTGCACGAGGTCGGGCTGCACGGCGGAACCGCCGCCGCTGATGCCGACCATCGTGCTGACGTCGCGGGTGGCCCAGTCCGGGTGCATGAGCAGCTCGCGGCCCATGGTGGGCACGCCGGAGAAGTTGGTCACCCGCTCCCGCTCGATCAGCTCGATCGCCCGGCCCGGATCCCACTTGTACATGAGCACGATGGTGGCGCCGCTGGCCGTGGCCGGGTGTAGCACGCAGTTGCAGGCGGTGACGTGGAACAGCGGGGTGGGGGCCATGAACACCGGCGGGTTCGGCGTGGCCGCCGGGCCCGTGGGGGCGGGCAGGTCGCCGGCGGCGATGGCCTTGGCCTCGGCGCTGGCGATGGCGGAGCTCATGTAGACGATGTTCAGCAGGTTGTGGACCGAACCGCGGTGGGTGAGCTGGGCGCCCTTCGGGAAGCCGGTGGTGCCCGACGTGTAGAAGATGGTGGCGTCGTCGTCGCCGTCGATGGCAACGGCTGGCAGGGTGCCGGGGTCGTCGGCGGCCATCACGTCGGCCCAGGTGGTGGCGTTGGCCGGCAGGTCGCGGTCGGTGCGCACGGTGATCACGTGCAGCGGGTGGGACAGGCGGACCCGCACCGCCTCCAGGATGTGGCTCACCCGCTCCAGACGCTCGTCGTCGACGATCAGCACCTTCGGCTGGCTGTCGTCCAGCGCGT